>NZ_JBRKLZ010000001.1:0-1280000 GCF_052978165.1 Aquamicrobium terrae | reverse complement strand
AGTACCTGAAACCGATTGCCTACAAACAGTGGGAGCCCGCAAGGGTGACCGCGTACCTTTTGTATAATGGGTCAGCGACTTAGTGTGTCGAGCAAGCTTAAGCCGGTAGGTGTAGGCGCAGCGAAAGCGAGTCTGAACAGGGCGTTCAGTTCGACGCATTAGACCCGAAACCGAGTGATCTAGCCATGAGCAGGTTGAAGGTAAGGTAACACTTACTGGAGGACCGAACCCATAACTGTTGCAATAGTTCGGGATGACTTGTGGCTAGGGGTGAAAGGCCAATCAAACTCGGAAATAGCTGGTTCTCCGCGAAATCTATTTAGGTAGAGCGTCGACCGAATACCCCCGGGGGTAGAGCACTGGATGGGCTATGGGGACTCACCGTCTTACTGATCCTAACCAAACTCCGAATACCGGGGAGTACTAGTCGGCAGACACACGGCGGGTGCTAACGTCCGTCGTGGAAAGGGAAACAACCCTGACCTACAGCTAAGGTCCCCAAGTTATGGCTAAGTGGGAAAGGATGTGAGGATCCCAAAACAACCAGGATGTTGGCTTAGAAGCAGCCATCATTTAAAGAAAGCGTAACAGCTCACTGGTCTAAATAAGGGTCTTTGCGCCGAAAATGTAACGGGGCTCAAGCCATACACCGAAGCTTAGGGTTCGTGAGCAATCACGAGCGGTAGCGGAGCGTTCTGTAAGCTGATGAAGCCGTACCCGTGAGGGGCGGTGGAGGTATCAGAAGTGCGAATGCTGACATGAGTAACGTAAGGGGAGTGAGAGACTCCCCCGCCGAAAGTCCAAGGGTTCCTGCTTAAAGTTAATCTGAGCAGGGTTAGCCGGCCCCTAAGGCGAGGCCGAAAGGCGTAGTCGATGGGAATCACGTTAATATTCGTGAGCCTGGAGGTAGTGACGGATCGCGTGTATTGTCAGGTCTTATCGGATTGATCCTGGCAGTGAAGCGGTCCCGGGAAATAGCTCCTCCTTATAGCCCGTACCCGAAACCGACACTGGTGGACTGGTAGAGTATACCAAGGCGCTTGAGAGAACTATGCTGAAGGAACTCGGCAAATTGCACGCGTAACTTCGGAAGAAGCGTGACCCTTTTGCGGGCAACCGTAAGAGGGTGGCACAGACCAGGGGGTAGCGACTGTTTATCAAAAACACAGGGCTCTGCGAAGCCGCAAGGCGACGTATAGGGTCTGACGCCTGCCCGGTGCCGGAAGGTTAAGAGGAGAGGTGCAAGCTTTGAATCGAAGCCCCGGTAAACGGCGGCCGTAACTATAACGGTCCTAAGGTAGCGAAATTCCTTGTCGGGTAAGTTCCGACCTGCACGAATGGCGTAACGACTTCCCCGCTGTCTCCAGCATAGACTCAGTGAAATTGAATTCCCCGTGAAGATGCGGGGTTCCTGCGGTTAGACGGAAAGACCCCGTGCACCTTTACTATAGCTTTACATTGGCATTCGTAGTGGCATGTGTAGGATAGGTGGTAGGCTTTGAAGCCAGGGCGCCAGCCTTGGTGGAGCCACCCTTGAAATACCACCCTTATTACTATGGATGTCTAACCGCGGCCCGTCATCCGGGTCCGGGACAATGTATGGTGGGTAGTTTGACTGGGGCGGTCGCCTCCTAAAGAGTAACGGAGGCGCGCGATGGTGGGCTCAGAACGGTCGGAAATCGTTCGCTGAGTGCAATGGCATAAGCCTGCCTGACTGCGAGACTGACAAGTCGAGCAGAGACGAAAGTCGGTCATAGTGATCCGGTGGTCCCGTGTGGAAGGGCCATCGCTCAACGGATAAAAGGTACGCCGGGGATAACAGGCTGATGACCCCCAAGAGTCCATATCGACGGGGTTGTTTGGCACCTCGATGTCGACTCATCGCATCCTGGGGCTGGAGCAGGTCCCAAGGGTATGGCTGTTCGCCATTTAAAGCGGTACGTGAGTTGGGTTCAGAACGTCGTGAGACAGTTCGGTCCCTATCTGCCGTGGGTGTAGGAATATTGACAGGATCTGTCCCTAGTACGAGAGGACCGGGATGGACGTATCTCTGGTGGACCTGTTGTGGCGCCAGCCGCATAGCAGGGTAGCTATATACGGACGGGATAACCGCTGAAGGCATCTAAGCGGGAAACCCACCTGAAAACGAGTATTCCCTCAAGAACCGTGGAAGACGACCACGTTGATAGGCCGGGTGTGGAAGAGCGGCAACGCTTGAAGCTTACCGGTACTAATAGTTCGATCGGCTTGATCGTTCTCATTCCTAATGTTCATCGCTGCGCGATGTCTGTTATCGCTCACGCTGGTTCCGCCCTTCGGGCGGCGCTGCGCGGGCGCGGCGCACAAGCGCCGACGGTCGGTCGACCTTGCAGCCTGACGGCTGAAAGGCGATCAAGGCAGACACGCAAAACATCAGCACAAAACAGCTTCTCAGATAACATGCGCTTTGCCGACCTGGTGGTCATGGCGGGGCGGCTGCACCCGTTCCCATTCCGAACACGGCCGTGAAACGCCCCTGCGCCGATGGTACTTCGTCTCAAGACGCGGGAGAGTAGGTCGCTGCCAGGTCTGCTAAACGCATGAAAATCTTCTCATCGTCATCCAGAACAGCTCATTTTCCTGATTTCGGAACGCCGCCCTTCGGGGCGGCGTTTTGCGTTTGCGGCGAGGCTGTGGCTGCCACGCCTCGTGGAGTTGACCGGACAGGGGGAGTCCCGCTGCCCCTCTCTGAAAATTTGGTGGACCCTTTGCCGTTGAAGCGAGGCGAGGGGTGACAGGCCAATCCTTATTTCCTAAAAGACGATCTCACCAAGGGGAGTCCCGCAAGGGGCTGAGAGACCGCTGGCGCAAGCAGCGCGGTGACCCTTCGAACCTGATCCGGATCATGCCGGCGAAGGGATGGCGAATTTCAAGCTGCCTTTTGCCGGCCTCCTTGCGAGGCCGCCCATGCCAGAAACAAAGCCTGAAACAGACGGTCTCGCTGTCATCCACGAAAGGACAGCACGATGACCGAACGCTTCACCGAAACCTTGAAACGAGAAAGCCAGCCGGCCTGGACGCGGGCGGTCGAGCACCGCTTCGTCCAGGAACTGTTTCAGGGCATGGTGCCCGACGAGGTAATGGCCTCCTATCTCGTGCAGGACCACCGCTTTCTCGACAGCTTCCTGACCTTGCTGGGCGCGGCCATCGCCACCAGCGACAGTTTCGAGGCGCGGCTGCGCTTCGGGCGCTTTATCGGCATGGTGTCGGGGGAGGAGAACACCTACTTCCTGCGCGCGTTCGACGCGCTCGGCGTCAGCGAAAAGCAGCGGGCGGCCATTGCCGACACGCAGCCCACCACCGGTTTCAAGTCGATCATGCGCGAGGCGGCGGCCACGCGTTCCTATGCGGCGGCACTTGCCGTGCTCAATGTCGCCGAATGGCTCTATCTCGACTGGGCCATGAAGGCGCTGGCGCCGCTGCCGCGAAACTTCGTCCACGCGGAGTGGATCACCCTGCACGACAATCCCGATTTCCGGGATTTCGTGGCTTTCCTGCGCGCCGAGCTTGACCGTGTCGGGCCGGCGGAATCGGAGACGAGCCGCGATTTCTTCTCGCGTGCCGTGGCGCTGGAACTGGCGTTCTTCGATGCAGCCTATGAGAGTGGAGAGTAAGCAATGGATGTGTTCGAACGGCTGAAGCAGGCTGCCGCCGCTGACTGGCAGAGCTATGTCGGTCATGAATTCGTGTGGCAGCTCGGCGCGGGCACGCTGCCCGAGGCGGCGTTCCGGGCCTATCTGGTGCAGGACTATCTGTTCCTCATCCAGTTCTCGCGCGCCTGGGCGCTCGCGGCTTACAAGAGCCGCACCATTCCCGAAATCCGGGCGGCGCAGGCGGGGCTTTCCGGCATACTCGACGAGACGGAGCTGCATGTGCGGCTGTGCGGGCGCTGGGGGCTCTTGCCCGAGCAACTCCACTCCGTGCCGGAGCATCAGGCAACCGTCGCCTATACCCGTTTCGTGCTCGACTGCGGCGCGGCCGGCGACCTGCTGGACCTCCATGTCGCGCTCGCGCCGTGTGTCATCGGCTATGCCGAGATCGGCAAGGCATTGGCGCCAAACGGCGTCGCCGCACTGAAAGACCACCCGTACCGTGAATGGATCGGCGAATATGCCGGGGATGCATTCCAGCAGCTTGCCGTCGGTTCACGCAACCTGCTCGACGATCTGGCGGCGCGCTCGATGACGGAGCGGCGTTTCGGGGAGCTTGCCGCCCTGTTCGGCAAGGCCTCGCGGCTGGAGGCGGATTTCTGGCAGATGGGGCTGGATGCCGCCCGAGGCTGACACGAAAAACCTCCCCGGCAGCGGTTTCGGCCGGGGAGTTTTCTGGCGGGAGGCATGTCGTTGCCGCAAAGCCGCCGCGCCTTTTTCGCGACTGCTTAGAGGATGACGATCTTTGAGCCGGGGCGGGCACGCTGATAGAGGTCGACGACGTCCATGTTCAACATGCGGATGCAGCCGGCCGAAACCGCCTTGCCGATGCTGTTCGGCTGGTTGGTGCCATGGATGCGGTAGTAGGTATCCTTGCCGTCCTTGAACAGGTAGAGCGCGCGCGCGCCGAGCGGATTGGTCGGGCCGCCTTCGACGCCGTTCTCATATTTCTTGTACTGCTCGGGCGCGCGGGCGATCATCGAGTCGGTCGGGCGCCAGCGCGGCCATTCCTGCTTCCAGGCGAGATCGGTGACGCCGCTGAACCCGCGCCCGGCGGCACCCACGCCGACGCCGTAGCGCAGCGCCTTGCCATTGGCCTGGACGAGGTAGAGGAAGCGGTTGGCGGGATCGACGACGATGGTGCCAGGCGCATAGTCGCTGCGATAGTCGACCATCTGGCGGTGATATTTTTCCGGGATCTTGGACAGGTCTTCCTGCGGAAGCGGGAAACGCTCATTGGGGCGCGGCCCATAGCGCGGCGGCGTGACCGAAGCCTGTTCGACCGGCGCGGGCGCGGGCTCGGCCACAGGCGGCGCGGGCGCAGGGCTGGTCACGGTCATCTCGGAAGATGTGGCGCAGGCGCCCAGCCCCATGCAGGCCAGAAGCGCCAGCGCAGTCCATACGCGCCGTGCCGGCCGCTCGTCCATTGCGTCGGTCATATGCCTGAAGTCCTTCGTATCAGTTGCTGTCGCGCGCTCGCGCGTCGGAGATAACCTGCCGGAAGCCCGCTTCGTCGAGCGCGGAGGCGACGAGGAAGGGGCCGATGAGGAAGACCGGGGTGCCGGCAAGGCCGAGCGCGTCGGCCTGCGCGCCATGACGCTGCAGGAGGGCGGTGATCTCGGCGTCCTTCGCCTTCATGTCATGCTCCAGCCGGGCCATGTCGAGCCCGGCTCCGGCCACCGCCTTGCGCATCCTGTCTTCCTCGACCCTGCCGCCCTTGATGGCCATCAGCGCATGATGGGCCTCGCCGTACCTGCCCTGGCGGTGGGCCACCAGCGCCAGCCTGGCGCCGTAGATCGAGGCCGAGGTGAGGATCGGCCAATCCTTGTAGACCAGTCGCACCTTGCCGTCGGCACGCACGACCTTGTTGAGCGGATCGACCGTCTTCTTGCAGAACGGGCAGTTGTAGTCGAAGAAATAAACGATGGTGACATCGCCCTTGGCGTTGCCGGCCTTCGGGTCCGCCGGATCGTTGAGGATCATCTCGGTGCTGAGCCCGTCGTCGGCGGATGCCTGCGCCGGGGTGACGATGCCGGCCGCCGCCAGCGCCGTCAGCGCCAGTGCCGCGCGGCGGTTGAGCGCTGTGGGGCCATGGGTTTCGGAAGAACCGATGTTCGCGAGCTGCGGCATGATCCGGTGCGGGGTGATCGACATGGAAACGGCCTCGATTTCTGCTGGTCGGGCCGACAGGGTTTGGTGGACCTTAAGGCAGGCTTAAGGGCAAAAGGAAAGCCTGCGTACACGTAAAAAATCCGGTGTTGCAGACAGCGCACAGCTTCCGTTCGGGCAGCCGGCGCTCCCTTTCTTAAGATTGCCTTAAGGCGCCGGCATGAGGCAGGGAAACCGTCATGCCGCCGAACAGGCGGCGAGGCGAGCGGAGACGAGGCTTATGCGTTCCATGCGAACCCGACTGTTCGCGATCCTGATCCTGATCACCGGGCTGGTGTGGCTTTCGGCGGTGAAGTGGATCTACTTTTCCACCGGTTCGCAGCTCGAGCGGGTGCTCGACGCGCGGCTGATGGAGGCGGCGCGCATGGTCAACTCCATGGTGACGCGGCGCGCCCTTGCCACGGCCGGGGATGCGATCGTGCCGCCGATCGCGACGGAGCCGCACTCCGCCTACAACCGCCAGCTTTCCTGCCAGATATGGTCGCTGGAAGGCACGCTGCTCAGCCAGTCGGACGGAGCGCCGCAGGCGAAGCTGTCGGAAAAGGCCCCCGGCTTTTCCAACGCCGTCATCGATGGCGAGACCTGGCGCGTCTATACGGTGGACAATCCCGAAGCCGGGGTGCGGGTGATGGTCGGCGATCGCGTCTATTTCCGCGATCATCTGGTGAACAACGTCATTGCCGGCGTGCTGCTGCCGGCGCTGCTTATCCTGCCGGTACTGGCGGGGCTGATCTGGCTGAGCGTCGGGCGGGGGCTGACGCCGCTCAGCCGCATCGCCAGGGAGTTGTCCACGCGGCCGGCTTCCGATCTCGGCTCCATCGAGGCTCCGGGCGCGGCGAGCGAGTTGCAGCCGGTGGTGAAGGCGATCAATGCGCTGTTCCGGCGCGTCTCCGAGGCGCGCGAGCGCGAGCGCGACTTCATCGCCTTCGCCGCGCATGAATTGCGCACGCCGATGTCCGGCCTGAAGACACAGGCGCAGATTGCGCTGGCGAGCGCCGACCCGGCGATCCGGGAAAAGGCGCTTTCCCAGATCGTGGCCGGGGTCGACCGGACCGGGCGCCTGGTGCGGCAGCTGCTGGATATCGCCGCGCTGGAAGCCGGGGCCGGGCCTGCCGCCGAAGAGCCCTTCGAGGCCGGCCCTCTGCTGCGGTCGGTCGCCGACGAGCTGGCTACCCATACGGCCGGGTCCGCCGCCATTGTCATAGACCCGGCGTTGGCCGGCCTCCGGATCACCATGCCGCCGGAAGCGTTCCGGCTGGCCGCCCGCAACCTCATGGAAAATGCGCTGCATCATTCGCCTGCGGGGAGCCAGGTCTCCTGCCGGCTTGGAGAGAGCGGCGATGAAGTCACGATCTGGATCGAGGATGCGGGACCGGGCATTCCGGAAGAGGAATTGCCGCGGGTGACGGAACGCTTCTTCCGTGGCCGCTTCCGCTCGGCGGCGGGCAGTGGGCTCGGCCTCAGCATCGTGGAGACGGCGCTGGAACATGCCGGTGCGCGGCTCGACATGCGCAACAGGGATCAGGGCGGGCTTGCCGCCGGCATCGTTGTACCCGCCGGCAAGGCGAGGCGGCTTGCGGCCGCTGCCTGAATCTACTCGCTCAGCTTGCCGATGCCGGCCAGAAGCGCCTCACGGGAAATCTCGCCCATGTGGACGGCACGCAACTGCCCGTCGGGGCCGATGAACAAGGTCGCCGGCAGGCCGGGCGTCGTATAGTGGCGCGAAAACCGGCTCAGCCCGTCGAGAAGCACCGGGTCGAGCGCCAATCCTTCCCTTTCGAGATAAGACCGCACGGTGCCTTCATCCTCACCCTGGTTGACGAACAGGAAGGTGGCGTCGCCATTGCTGGCGGCGACATCGGCCATCATCGGCATTTCGCGCCGGCAGGGCGGGCACCATGACGCCCACAGGTTGACGACCATCGGCTTGCCGGTGAGGGCCGAAGGCGTCACCGTGGTTCCCCCAAGCGCGGTGTAGGGGCCGGACGGCAAGGGGGTCGGCGGTACGCCGGCGGTGAGCTGGATGACCAGCGTGGCCATGAAGGCGGCGGCCGCGGCCGGAACCGGCGTCCACAGCAGCAGTCCGGGGTGGCGGCGCAGATGGAGGAGCGTGACGATCACCACGGCGGCAATGCCGGCCGGGATCATGAAGCCGCCCTGCCAGACGGCCAGCACGCGCCACGGCTCGGCCGCGAAACTGTCGAAATGGCGGATCACATGGCCGATACGGGCGGCGAGGAAGAAGGCGAGCGCGGCGCGCCACGACCAGCCGGCAAAGCGCCGGTCGACCGTGCGGGCCAGAAGCTCGGCCCCGGCAAGGAAGGTGAAAATGGCAAGCACTGCCGCAAGGCGCTCGGCCGAGAACATCAGCGGCCCGATGGTGAAGGCGTTCATCCTGCGGTCCTTATTTCCCGGCCTGGGTCGCCGAAGCCACCAGTGATTTCACCTCGATCTCGCCGACCAGCCTGGTGCCGTCGATCTCTGCCTTGTCGGTTCCGAAGAAGATCATCGTCGGCGGGCCAACCACCGCGAGGTCCCGCATCAGGGACTGGTTGGCCTCGTCGAGCCGCGACAGGTCGACCTTGATGCGGCGGAAGCCGGCGAGGCTGTCGGCGACCTGCGCGGCCGGCAGGACATCACGCTCGATGCCGGTGCAGGTCACGCACCAGTCGGCGGTGAAATAGACCAGCGTCGGCCGCTTCTCGGAGGAAGCGGTGGCGAGCACGCTTTGCAGTTCGGGCGCGGCGGAGATGTTGGCGAAGCCGAGCGCCCCCGTTTCCGCCGTTTGTCGGGACAGGACGATATGCGCCAGCGGCCGGGCCGGATCGCTGCCGCCGGATGCGGCGCCGACGCCGAGGATCAGGGCATAGAGGGCAAGCACCATGCCGGTACCCTTGCGCAGCCGACGTCCGGCAGTTGCATCGCTGCCCAACGCATCGAAGGCCCCGACGAACACGGCCGCCACCATCGCCAAAGCGGCCCACAATGCCAGAGTGGCGGGAGCGGGCAACAGGCGCGAGGCCATCCACACGGCCATGCCGAGCAGCACGAAGCCGAAGACATATTTCACATGGTCCATCCAGCCGCCGGTTTTGGGCAAGGCGCGGCTGCCGAAGGTGCCGAAGGCGATCAGCGGCAGGCCTTGTCCCAGCCCGAGGGCGAACAGTGCGGCCGCGCCCAGAGCGGCATCGCCGGTCTGGGCGATGTAGAGCAGGGCGGCCGCCAGCGGGGCGGTGACGCAGGGGCCGACGATCAGCGCCGAGGTGAAGCCGATGGCTGCCGCGCCGCCCAGCGAACCGCGCAGCCCGCCGCCGGTGCCGGCGACGCGGCTGACCCAGGCTGACGGAAGCTGGATCTCGAACAGCCCGAACATCGACAGCGCGAGGATGAAGAAGATCGCCGCCACGGCGCCGACCGCATAGGGCGATTGCAGGACGATCTGGAGGTTCTGGCCGGACCATGCGGCGGCAACGCCGAGCAGGCCGAAGGCCGTGGCCATGGCCAGCACATAGGCGAGCGACAGCGCAAAACCCCGGCGCGGCGTCAGCGTTTCGCCGGAGCGGGCGAGCGTGGCGCTCAGGATCGGATACATGGGCAGCACGCAGGGCGTGAAGGCGAGCAGCAGGCCGAAGGCCAGGAAGCTCGCCACCACCCACAACGCCCCGCCATTGGCCAGAAGCGAGGCGACCATGCCGCCCGAGGCAGCATCCTGCGACAGACGGAAGCCGCCGGTGTCGGCTGCGCCTGCCGCCTGCGCGGGCTCCTCCGAGGGCGGCGCAAACAGGCCGAGACCGGAGCCGGCGGTCCTGATCTCGAGTGTCTCGAGGTTCACCGCGCGCGTTTCGGGCGGGTAGCAGATCGAATCCTTCTTGCAGCCCTGGTAGGTCAGCAGGATTTCGGATGCGTCGCCTTTCGGCAGGTGGGCCGAGGCGGTTCTGTAATAGACTTCCGAGACGCCGAAATTCGGGTCGTCTTCCCGGGTGCCCTCGGTGGTTTCGAGCGCCACGGGCGCTTCGCCGTCGGCGTTCTTGGCCTCGATATGGTCGCGATAGAGGTAATAGCCGTCGGCGATCTTCCATTCGAAGGTCACGCCACCTTGCCGCGCCGGCGCGGCCGTCAGCCTGAATGCCTCATCGGCCTGTAGCAGGTCCGATTGCTGTGCAGCGGCGGGAAGGATGCCGACAAGGAAAAGCAGGGCCGAGAGGGCAAGTGTGATTTTTCTCAAAACGACGTTCTCGTGCTCACTTCGCGGATAGGCTTATCGACCGGCAAAGGGTTTTAGCCGGGCTATCAAGTTCTCGGTCGAAAAATTGCCGACCGAGCGGGTGTTTTCGTGCTCACCCCCGCTGGCGGCATCGACGATGAAGACGGTCGGCGGACCGTCGACCCGCAAATGCCGCAACAGGGCGCGATGGCCATCAGTCATGGCGGTGACGTCGATCCTGATCAGGCCGTAGCTTTGCATCAGTTTCGCCACCCGTTCGTCGGGCAGGATCTTCGTGTCGATGACCTTGCAGAAGGCGCACCATTCGGCCCCGACATCGACAAGCGCCACCGTTTTGCTTTGCGACAGATCGGCAAGGGCTGCCTGATATTGGGGCAGGCTTTCAACCAGATAGGTGGCGGCGGGTGCGGGGGCGGCAAGCAGGCCCGCGCCCGCAAGCAGGGGCAAGCCGAGCAGCAAGGTGCGGCGGGTCAGCGGACGGCAGACGGGGGCAGGGGCTTTTGCTGTGTCGCCGGCATGGGAAAACCTGTCCTGCATGGAACTTCGCTCTTTTTTACGCATCGGATTTGGCGGGCTTGGGTTGCGAAGCTTAAGTCAGGCTTAAAGCCTTCTTGCGGGCACAGGGCTCAGGGCTCCGGACCGAGGCGATAACCCAGCCCGCGCACCGTTTCGATGAGACCCGCCCCCAGCTTGGCGCGCAGATGGTGGATGTGCACCTCCACCGTGTTGCTCTCCACCTCTTCCTGCCAGCCATAGAGCTTGTCCTCGAGCCGGGCCTTGGAAAGGATCGCGCCGGGATGGCTCATCAGCGCTTGGAGGATGGTGAATTCGCGCCGTGAAAGCCGGACCTGCCGGCCCGCCCGCTCGACAAGCCGGCTGGCGGGCACCAGCGTCACGTCGCGCCAGCGCAGCTCTGCGCTGGAACGGCCGGTGGAGCGCCGTGTGAGTGCCCGGAGCCGCGCCGCTACCTCGTCGAGGTCGAAGGGCTTGCCCAGATAGTCGTCGGCGCCGGTGTCGAGCCCGGCGATGCGGTCGACAACGGCGTCGCGCGCCGTGAGCATCAGCACCGGCGTTTCGTCGCGGGCGGTCCGCAGCGATTTCAGCACGTCGAGCCCGGAGCCATCGGGCAGCATCAGGTCCAGCACCACGGCATCGAAGCGGTTCGCCTCCAGCGCGGCCAGCGCGCCTTCGCAGGTGGCGACGGCATCGGTGGTGAAGCCGGCCAGGGACAGGCCGACCTTCAGGCCGTCCCGCAGGATGTCGTCGTCTTCCACGATCAGCAGCCGCATCTTTTCCTTCCACGTGAATGTCCGCGCTTTGTCGATAGGCCTTAAGGCAGTCTTAAGCAAAGGCCGGCGCCGACGAACCGGTTTTGCAATGGGCGGCAAATCGATTATCGTCGCCTTGCTTGTTCAGTTTCGGGGAGACGGGTGTGGGCATCAATTTCGGGAAGAAATACAGCCATTTGACGCATGGCTTCGGCTGCCTGTGCCAAAGCCCGCTGGTGGCCGAGATCAATGCGCGGATCGATGGCGGCATGTCGCGGCGTTCCGTCCTGCGCGGCATCGCCGGTGCGGTCGGCACCATGGCGGTGGGGCTGCCGGCCTTCGCCGCCGATGGCAAGCCGGTTCTGCTGAAGAACTTCAAGGTGTTCGACGGCAAGTCCGCCGCCTACCTGGAGGGGCGCGACGTGCTGGTGTCGGGCAACCGGATCGAGGATCTGGTCGGGCAGGGCGAAACCGTTGCCGATGCCGAAATCATCGATTGCGGCGGGCGGACGCTGATGCCGGGGCTGATCGATGCCCATTGGCACACCATTCTGGCCGGAATCAACCAGGTGGCGGCGATGACGGCGGACGTTCCCTATGTCCATCTGGTTGCCGCGCAGGAGGCCGAGCGAACGCTGATGCGCGGCTTCACCACGGTGCGCGATGTGGGCGGACCTTCCTTTGCGCTCAAGCGCGCGATCGACGAGGGCCGGATGGCAGGCCCGCGCATCTATCCGAGCGGCGCCATGATCTCGCAGACCTCGGGCCATGGCGACTTCCGCATGCGCACCGACCTGCCGCGCAGCACGCAAAGCAATTTGAGCGCCACCGAGGTGTCAGGCATCTCGGCCCTTGCCGATGGTGTGCCGGAGGTGCTGCGCCGCGCCCGCGAACAGCTCATGCTGGGCGCCAGCCAGCTCAAGATCATGGCGGGCGGTGGCGTCACCTCGGTGTTCGACCCGCTGGATTCGCTGCAATTCACCGAGGCCGAGATGAGGGCCGCCGTCGATGCCGCTTCCGACTGGGGCACCTATGTGTGCGCCCATGTCTACACCTCGGCCGGCATCAGGCGGGCGCTGGACTGCGGCGTGAAAAGCATCGAGCACGGGCAACTGGCGGATGAGGACACGGTGCGCCGCATGGCCGATGCCGGCGTGTGGTGGAGCCTGCAACCTTTCCTCGCGGACGAGGATTCCAACCCCGGGAGCACGCCGGAGCAGCAGCAGAAACGCCTTGAAGTTTCGCAAGGCACGGTCCGCGCCTTCGAGCTCGGCAAGAAGCATGGCGTCAACATGGCCTGGGGCACGGACATATTGTTCAACCCCAAGGGTACGGCCGCGCAGGGCCGGCACCTGGCCAAGATCGCCCGCTGGTTCGACAATCACGAAGTGCTTTCCCTGGCCACCGGCCGCAACGCCGAACTGCTGGCGCTGTCGGGTCCGCGCAATCCCTATCAGGGCAAGCTCGGCGTGATCGAGGCCGGCGCCATGGCCGACCTTCTGGTCGTGGAGGGCGATCCGTTGCAGGATATTTCGGTGGTCGCCGATCCGGACAACACCATGAAGCTCATCATGAAGGATGGGCGCATCCACAAGAACACGCTCGGAGCCTGACGCCGCCATGATGATGAGAACGACCGCGGGGTTTGCCGCCCTTCTTGCCCTGACCGGGTCCGTGCTCGCCGCCGATGTGCTGCCGCCGGTGGCGCAGCCTGTGGCCGTGGAGGCGGAACGGCCGCTGTGGGCCTTCCAAGTCACGCCCTATATGTGGGCGGCGGGTCTGAAAGGCGATATCTCGCCGTTCCGGCGGGCGCCGACGATTCCCGTCGAGAAGGATTTCGGCGATATCCTCGACGATCTCAATTTCGGCGGCTTCATCAATGTCTGGGGCCGCTACGACCGCTTCGTGTTCTCGGGCGACATCATGTACACCAGCACGACGGACAGCCACAGTTTCGGGAACATACCCCAGCTGCCGGGTCTGCCGCCGGTGGCGAGCGCGGACGTCGATGTCGATACCAAGCAGTTCACTTCCACGCTGGCGGCCGGCTACAGGGTGTTCGACGTGCCCGGCACCACGCTCGACCTGCTTGGCGGCGTGCGTATCTGGCATGTTTCGAACAAGGTGACGGTGGATGCGGGCTTCATTTCTGCCTCGCACAAGGAAAGCTTCGGCTGGGTCGATCCGGTGGTCGGCGCGCGCCTGTTCCACGGCCTGACCGACAAGCTGTCCTTCCAGATGCAGGCCGATGTCGGCGGCTTCGACGTCGGCTCGAAATTCACCTACCAGGCGCTGGCGACGTTCAACTATACGTTCACGGACCACCTGTCGGCATCGGTCGGCTACAAGGTGCTGAGCGTCGATTACGACCATGACGGGCACGTCTTCGACACGACGCTGCACGGTCCCGTGCTCGGCCTGACCTACCGGTTCTGAAACCTCACAGGTCGATGCGCCGCCCGTTCGAGGCGGCGATGGCGTGGATGACCTCCTCGATGGCCAGCGCCTCCCTGAACGACGGCCAGGCTTCCGTGCCGGCCGCGATGGCGCGCAGGAATTCGGCCGCCTCGATGGTCTTGAGGTCGTTGAAGCCGAGCTGGTGGCCGGGGGCGAGCGTGAAGTTGCCATAGGGCGGGTGCGAGGGACCGGTGAGAATGGTTCTGAACCCCTGTTCGGCTGCAGGACCGTTGTTCTGGAACAGGTGCAACTCGTTCATGCGTTCCTGATCGAAGCGGATCATGCCCTGTGTGCCATGCACCTCGAAGATCATGCTGTTCTTGCGGCCCCAGGCTGAGCGCGATGTCGAGAACAGGCCCTGCTGGCCGTCTGCGAAGGTGAGGATGGCCGAGGCGATGTCGTCATTCTCGACCGGCCGGCGCTCGCCGCTTTCGGGGGAGGGGCGCGTTTCATGCACCGTGCGGATGTCGCCGATGACGCTGCTTATGGGTCCCATCAGGCCGATGGCCATGGACAGCATGTGGCAGCCCATGTCGCCCAGCGCACCGAGCCCGGCTTCCGCTTTGGTCGCCCGCCATGTCCACGGCAGGTCCGGGTCGGCCTGATAGTCCTCGTCGACGAAGCCGCGGAAATGGATGAGGCGGCCGATGGCGCCTTCGCCGATCAGCCGCCGTGCATGCTGGTAGGCGGGGTTGCGGATGTAATTGTAGCCGACAATGGTGCGCCGGCCGCTTTTTTCGGCGGCTTCCGTCATGGCACGGGCCTCGTCCAGCGTCAGTGCCATCGGCTTTTCGCAATGGACGTGCTTGCCGGCTTCAAGGGCGGCGATGGCTATGGTGGCATGCAGCTTGTTGGGCGTGGTGATGCATACGACATCGATGGCCGGATCGGTGACCAGCGCGCGCCAGTCGTCGGTCGAGCGGGCAAAGCCGAATTGATCGGCCATGGCGGACGCCTTGCCCGACGGCGTGTCGCAGAGCAGTTCCAGCCGTGGTGTCGGCACGTCGCCGAACACGGCCTTGACCGCGCCATAGGCCAGTGCATGGCACTTGCCCATGAAGCCGGTGCCAATCAGCCCGATGCCGATGTCGCTCATGCGCCGCTGTCCACTTCCGTCACCCGCACGGCACGGCCTTCCTGCACGGATTTCAGCGCCGCTTCGGCCAGAAGCAGCGCCGCAAGTCCGTCCGCCCCGGAGGGCGAGGGTGTCTGGCCGCCGACCATGGCGGCGATGAAGGCGGCGATCTCGGCCGCATAGGCTTCCGTATAGCGGGTCATGAAGAAATCGTGCAGCGGCGGCAGGCGGTAGCCGTCGGCGGTGGCCAGTTCCACCGAGACCGGCCGCTGGTTCTGTGCCGAAACGGCGCCCAGCGAGCCATGCACCTCGATGCGCTGGTCGTAGCCATAGGTGGCGCGGCGCGAATTGGAGATGCTGCATTGCCGCCCGGAGGCTGTCATGAGCACCAGCGAGGCGCTGTCGAAGTCGCCCAGCCGGCCGATCTCGGGATCGACCAGCACCGAGGCGGTGGCGAAGACGCTCTCGATCTCCTCGCCCAGCAGGAAGCGGGCCATGTCGAAATCGTGGATGGTCATGTCGCGGAAGATGCCGCCCGACGAGGCGATATAGGCGGGCGGCGGCGGGCCGGGGTCGCGCGAGACGATCTGTACCATCTCGACAGCGCCGATGCGGCCCTCGTCGATGGCCTGCCGCACGGCGCGGAAATGCGGGTCGAAGCGGCGGTTGAAGCCGACCATCAGCTTGGCCCCGGTCTCTTCCACCGTTTTCAGGCAGGCGCGCACGCGCGCCACGGAAAGATCGACCGGCTTTTCGCAGAAGATCGCCTTGCGGGCGCGGGCGAACAGCTCGATCAGGTCGGCATGGGTGTCGGTCGGCGTGCAGATGACGACCGCGTCGATGCTCTTGTCGGGGGCGATATCCTCTATGGAACGCACCGCGCAGCCATATTGCCTGGCAAGCGCGTTGGCGGCTTCCGGCACCGGATCGGCAACCGCCGCCAGCCGGGCGTCATGGTTGGAGGCAATGGCCTGCGCATGGACCTTGCCGATGCGCCCGGCGCCAAGAAGAGCGAAACTGATCGTCATGCCTGCCCTCGACAAACTGGGCGCCGCCGGTTCCATGCAAAACGCTCCGGCATTGCCCGCCTGAGTGAATTAGAATAAAAATTCCAAAATCACGGAAGATGGATCGTGTCAAGGAGCAAGCGATGGACCACGACGAAGCAGGCGCGCCGCACACCGTCGAAGCCTTCTATGAAAGGCTGCGGCGCGACGGCCACGACCTGCCCAAGCGGCTGCGGCAATGCGCCGACTATGTCGCGGCCTATCCCGACAAGGTGGCGGTGTCGACCGTGGCCGAACTGGCGGAGGCGGCCGATGTGCCGCCCTCGGCCTTCATGCGCTTCTGCCAGGAGCTCGGCTTTTCCGGCTTCTCGCACATGCAGAAGCTGTTCCGGGAGGAATATGCCCAGAAATGGCCGAACTATGCGACGCGGCTGACCAAGCTGCGCGACAGCGGCAACGACACGCCGGCGGCTCTTCTGGCCGAATTCGCCGAGGCCGGCCGCAATTCCATCGAGAATCTCGCCCGCACCATCGACCCCGACCTGCTCGACCAGGCGGTAGGGATGCTTTCGGGCGCGCGCACCATCCACCTGGTCGGCAACCGCCGGGCGTTTCCGGTCGCCTCCTATCTCGCCTATTCCTTCGAGAAGATGAGCATTCCCGCCATCCTGCACAGCGGCGTCGGCAATCTGAAGCTCGACAATTTGCTGGCCCAAGGCGACGCGATGATCGCCATCAGCTTCGCGCCCTACACGGCCGACACGGTGGAGCTTGCCGAGGAGGCGGAACGGCAGGGGCTGGACATCGTCGCCCTGACCGATCTGCCCACCAGCCCGCTGGCGAGGCTCGATGCGGTCAGGCTGTTCGTGTCGGAGATCGATGTCGGTGCTTTCCGCTCGCTCTCGGCGGCGCTGACGCTGGCCATGGCGCTGTCGGTCGCCGTCGGCGCGCATCGGCGCCGGCATGAAAATAGAAAATGAAAGTTGCTTTTTGAAAAAAATAGAATAATTATGTCATTTATGATCTCGGGGCGTCCGGGGTCGCTGCGCATGCACCGGCTTCCGGAGGAGGAAACCGGTATGCGGACGAAACGGGGAGGTTTCAATGAGAAGGACGTTTCTTGCACTCGCAGCCGCGGTCGCTACCGCTTTTGCGGGTCTTTCCACGCCGGCTCATGCCGAGGGCGAGCGCTTCGTTCTGGTCAGTCACGCACCGGACAGCGATAGCTGGTGGAACACCATCAAGAATGCCATCACGCTTGCCGGCAAGCAGATGGAGGTGACGGTCGAATACCGCAACCCGCCGACCGGCGACCTGGCCGACATGGCTCGCATCATCGAGCAGGCGGCGGCTTCCAATCCCAACGGCATCATTTCCACCATCGCCGATTACGACGTGTTGTCCGGCCCGCTCTCCAATGCGGTGGCCAAGGGCATTCCGGTCATCACCATCAATTCCGGCACCGAGGAGCAGTCGAAGCAGCTCGGCGCGCTGCTGCATGTCGGCCAGCCCGAGAAGGCGGCCGGTGTCGGTGCGGGCGAAAAGGCCAAGGCAGCGGGCGTCACCAAGTTCCTGTGCGTCAACCACTACATCACCAACCCGGCTTCCGTTGAGCGGTGCCAGGGCTATGCCGAGGCGCTCGGCGTGGAACTCGGCTCGCAGATGATCGATTCCGGGCTCGACCCGGCCGAGGTCAAGTCGAAGGTTCTGGCCTATCTGCAAAGCAACCCCGACACCAACGGCATCCTGACGCTGGGGCCGAACTCGGCCCATCCGACCATCGCGGCACTTCAGGAAAGCGGCAAGGCGGGCACCATCCACTTCGCCACCTTCGACCTGTCGAGCGAGATTTCGGCGGCCATCAAGGATGGCACCATCGCCTTCGCCATCGACCAGCAGCCGTTCCTGCAAGGCTATCTGCCGGTGGTGATCCTCACCAATCTCGCCCGCTACGGCGTCGTGCCGGGCAATTCGATCAATTCCGGTCCGGGGTTCATCACTAAGGACAATATCGAACTCGTCGAAAAGCTGGCCGGCGAATACCGCTAGCCCGAGACGCGGGCGCCGCCGGAAAGGCCGGCGCCCGCCTGTCCAGGATCGCCACCCAGAACAGGACCGGCGTGCTGCGTGTGGCGACGCGGCGGGCGGGCATTACCGGAGGCCGGCATGACCCAACAGGACTCCAAGACCAGACCTGTCGCGAGCGCGGCGGAACTGATAGCGGATGAGCGCGTCAAGCAGATCTCGCCGCTGCGCCGGGCGCTGATCCGGCCCGAACTCGGCGCCATATGCGGCACCATCTTGGTCTTCGTCTTCTTCTTCGCCATTGCCCGCAACAGCGGCATGTTCGCGCCGGAAGGGGTGCTGAACTGGGGCGTGGTGGCAGCGCAGTTCGCCGTCATCGCGGTCGGCGCCTGCCTGCTGATGATCGCCGGCGAGTTCGACCTGTCGGTCGGCTCGATGATCGGTTTTTCCGGCATCGTCATCGCGCTGATGTCGGTGACCTGGCAATATCCGGTGTGGCTGGCCATTCTGGTCGCCTTCGCCATCGCGCTCGCCATCGGCGCGCTGAACGGCTACCTCGTCATAAAGACCGGCCTGCCGTCCTTCATCGTCACGCTGGCCTTCCTGTACATATTGCGCGGGCTCACCATCTTCATCTCCATCTCCACCACGCGCCAGACCATCATCGGCGGGGTGCGGGAGGTGGCGGCGGGCGATCCGCTGGCCTGGCTGTTCGGCGGCAAGGTGCTGGGCTGGCTGTTCGTGTGGCTGGCCGATCTCGGCCTGATCGGCAAGTTCGTGGCCGGGCCGCGCGCCGGGCAGCCGGTGGTGGACGGCATCCCGATCCTCATCATCTGGGCGCTGGTGCTGGTCGCCTTCGGCCACGTCCTTCTCACCCGCACCCGTTTCGGCAACTGGATATTCGCCTCCGGCGGCGATGCGCAGGCGGCGCGCTATGTCGGCGTGCCGGTCGACCGGGTGAAGATCCTGATGTTCATGTTCTCCGCCTTCTGTGCCACCGTCTTCGCCACCTGCCAGGTGATGGAGTTCGGCTCGGCGGCGGCCGATCGCGGCCTGCTCAAGGAGTTCGAGGCGATCATCTCGGTGGTGATCGGCGGCGCGCTGCTCACCGGCGGCTACGGCTCGGTGATCGGGGCGGCACTCGGCGCGCTGATCTTCGGCGTCGTCCAGCAAGGGCTGTTCTTCGCCGGGGTGGAAAGCTCGCTGTTCCGCGTCTTCCTCGGCGCCATCCTTTTGATGGCCGTCATCCTCAACACCTATATCCGCCGCATGATCACGGGGGAGCGCTGAGATGAGCCAGCCGCTGATCGAACTGATAGACATCGAAAAGCACTTCGGCCCGGTGATCGCGCTGAACGGGGTGTCGATCTCGGTGATGCCCGGCGAATGCCACTGCCTGCTGGGCGACAATGGCGCGGGCAAGTCCACCTTCATCAAGACCATGTCGGGCGTCCACAAGCCGACGCGCGGGCGCATCCTCGTCGATGGCAGCGAAGTGGCCTTCGCCAGCCCGCGCGACGCCATGCAGGCCGGCATCGCCACCGTCTATCAGGACCTTGCCATGATCCCGCTGATGTCGGTGACGCGCAATTTCTGGATGGGCCGCGAGCCGATCCGGAAGATCGGGCCGCTCAGCTTCTTCGATTTCCGCAAGGCAAACGCCGTCACCATGGAAGAGATGCGCAAGATGGGCATCAACCTGCGCGAGCCGGACCAGGCGGTGGGCACGCTGTCGGGGGGTGAACGTCAGACCGTGGCCATCGCGCGCGCCGTCTATTTCGGGGCCAAGGTGCTGATCCTCGACGAGCCGACATCGGCGCTCGGCGTGCGCCAGACGGCCAATGTGCTGTCGACCATCGCCAAGGTGCGGGCCAAGGGCATCGGTGTCGTCTTCATCACCCACAATGTGCGCCACGCGCTGGCGGTGGGAGACCGCTTCACGGTGCTCAATCGCGGGCGTACGCTGGGCACCGCGCGGCGGGGCGAGGTGAAGCCGGAAGAGTTGCAGGACATGATGGCGGGCGGGCAGGAACTCGCGGAACTGGAGGGCTCGCTGGGCGGCACGGTATGACACAGAAGCTCGATGTCATCACCATCGGCCGGTCCTCGGTCGATCTCTACGGTGCGCAGGTCGGCGGGCGGCTGGAGGACATGCGCTCCTTCAACAAATATGTCGGCGGCTCGCCCACCAACATGGCGGTGGGCACGGCAAGGCTCGGCCTGCGCTCCGCCCTGATCACACGGGTGGGGGACGAGCATATGGGCCGCTTCATCCGCGAGCAGCTTGCCGCCGAGGGCGTGGACGTGCGCGGTGTCGTCACCGATCCCGGGCGGCTGACGGCGCTGGTGCTGCTCGGCATTCGCGACCAGCGGCAGTTCCCGCTGATCTTCTATCGCGAGAACTGCGCCGACATGGCGCTGTCGGAAGACGATATCGATCCGGACTTCATCGCCGAGGCGCGCTGCGTGGTGGCGACGGGAACGCATCTTTCCCATCCGCGCACCGAGGCGGCGGTGCTGAAGGCCCTGCGGCTTGCCCGCACGAACGGCGCGAGGACGGCGCTCGACATCGACTACCGGCCGAACCTGTGGGGGCTTTCCGGCCATGGCGACGGCGAGAACCGCTTCATCGCATCGGATAAGGTGACTGCCAGGCTGCAATCGACCCTTCCCCTGTTCGACCTGATCGTCGGCACGGAGGAGGAGTTCCACATCGCCGGCGGCAGCACCGACACGGTTTCCGCCCTGCGCAGGGTGCGCGAAATCACCGATGCGGTGCTGGTGTGCAAGCGCGGGCCGATGGGCGCCGCCGCCTTCACCGGGGCCATTCCGGATACGCTGGACGAGGGCCTGTCCGGCCCGGGCTTCCCGATCGAGGTGTTCAACGTGCTGGGGGCGGGCGACGGCTTCATGTCCGGCCTGCTCAAGGGCTGGCTGGATGGCGAAGATTGGCCGGTAGCGCTGAAATACGCCAATGCCTGCGGCGCGCTGGCCGTGTCGCGCCATGGCTGCGCGCCGGCCTATCCAAGCTGGCAGGAACTGACCTTCCTGCTCGAGCGCGGCGTGCGCAACCCGGCGCTGCGCTTCGACCGCGAACTGGAACAGATCCACTGGTCCACCAACCGCAAGGGCGACTGGCCGGTCATGCGCGTCTTCGCCTTCGACCACCGCCGCCAGATGGAGGCGCTGGCCGACGAACTGGGTGTGGGCCACGAACGCATCGGCACCTTCAAGCAGCTCTGCCTCGATGCCGCACTCAAGGTCGCGGCCGGCCGCAGCGGCCACGGCATATTGTGCGACGGGCGGCTGGGACCGGAGGCACTCTGTCGCGCGGCCGGGCAGGGGCTGTGGATCGGCCGCCCGGTCGAGGTTCCGGGCTCACGCCCACTGGCGCTGGAGATCGGGCCGGATTTCG
This sequence comes from Aquamicrobium terrae, assembly GCF_052978165.1. Taxonomy (NCBI): domain Bacteria; kingdom Pseudomonadati; phylum Pseudomonadota; class Alphaproteobacteria; order Hyphomicrobiales; family Phyllobacteriaceae; genus Aquamicrobium; species Aquamicrobium terrae. The sequence goes on along the minus strand of NZ_JBRKLZ010000001.1, from coordinate 1,258,670 downwards.
GCTCCGACCTTGCCGAATGGCCGGCGGAACATGTGGTGAAGGTGCTGTGCTTCTATCACCCTGACGACGACGAGACGACGAAGCAGGCGCAGGAGGAGACGGTGACGCGTCTTGCCGATGCCGCGCGCGCCAACGGGCTGGAGTTCCTGCTGGAGATCATCCCCTCCAAGGTTGCGCCGGTGGGTGACGACACCACGGCGCGCGTCATCCAGCGCTTCTACGACATCGGCGTGTTCCCCGACTGGTGGAAGCTGGAGCCGATGACCTCGCCGCAAGCCTGGGCACTGGCCTGCGAGGTCATTCAACGCAACGATCCCTACACGCGCGGCATCGTCGTGCTGGGGCTGGAGGCGGAAATCGCGGACCTGCGCGCGAGCTTCGCCGAGGCGGCGCGCTTCAATCTGGTGAAGGGCTTCGCGGTCGGCCGTTCCATCTTCGCCGCCCCGGCGCGCAAATGGCTGTCCGGCGAAATCGGCGATGCGGAAGCGGTGGAAGATATGGCGGGCACCTATGCCGGACTGTGTGCGGCATGGGACGATGCAAGACGCGAAGCGCAGACAAGAGGCAAGCCATGAAGACGGTCAGGCTCACGGCGGCGCAGGCGATGGTGCGCTACCTCGCCGCGCAGAAGAACGAGGAAGGCGAACCGCTCATTCCCGGCTGCTGGGCGATCTTCGGCCACGGCAATGTGGCCGGCATCGGCGAAGCGCTCTACGAGGCGCGCGATGCGTTCCCGACATGGCGGGGCCACAACGAACAGGGCATGGCCCATGCGGCCATCGCCTTCGCCAAGGCCAGGAACCGCAGGCAGGCCATGGCGGTGACGACCTCCATCGGTCCCGGCGCGCTCAACATGGTGACGGCGGCGGCACTTGCCCATGTCAACCGGCTGCCGGTGCTTCTGGTCCCCGGCGACGTGTTCGCCAGCCGCGCGCCCGACCCGGTGCTGCAACAGGTCGAGGATTTCGACGACGGCACCGTCTCGGCCAATGACTGCTTCCGGCCCGTCAGCCGCTATTTCGACCGCATCATGAGCCCGCGTCATCTGCTCACCGCCCTGCCGCGCGCCATGGCCACGCTGACCGACCCTGCCCGCTGCGGGCCGGTGACGCTCTCCTTCTGCCAGGACGTGCAGGCCGAGGCCTTCGACTGGCCGGAGACGTTCTTCAAGGAACACATCTGGCGCAGGCGCAGGCCGCGCCCCGATCTGGACGAACTCGAACGGGCGGCGGTTCTGGTGCGGGCGGCGCGCAAGCCGCTGATCGTCGCCGGCGGCGGCGTCCACTATTCCGGGGCCAGCGAGGCGCTGGAGACGTTTGCCGAGGCGCATTCCATTCCCGTCGCCGAAACGCAGGCCGGCAAGTCGGCCCTGCCGTGGGATCACAAGCTGAATTTCGGCTCCATCGGCGTCACCGGCTCGTCGGCTGCGAATGCGATTGCGGAAGAGGCCGATCTGGTGATCGGCATCGGCACCCGCTTTCAGGACTTCACCACCGGCTCATGGGCGCTGTTCCGCAACCCGGAGCGGCGCATCCTGTCGATCAATGTCGAGCCCTACGACGCCGCCAAGCACGGCGCGACGGCGCTGGTGGGCGATGCGCGGGAAACGCTTGTCGAACTCGGGCAACTGCTGGACGGCCACCGCGCTCCCGCGCCCGATGCCGGCTTGCGCGAAAGCTGGCTGGAGGCGGTGGCGGCGGCTACGGCCATGCCGGAAGGCAATGCGCTGCCTTCGGATGCACAGGTGATCGGCGCCGTGCAGCGCGCCGTGGACGACGACGCCATTCTCATCTGTGCCGCCGGTGGCTTGCCGGGCGAGTTGCACAAGCTGTGGAAGGCGGCGAGGCCCAATGGCTATCATCTCGAATACGGCTTCTCCACCATGGGCTACGAGATCGCCGGCGGGCTCGGCGTGAAGATGGCGCAGCCCGAGCGCGAGGTTGTCGTCATGGTCGGCGACGGCTCCTACATGATGATGAATTCCGAGTTGGCGACCTCGGTGATGCTGGGGCGCAAGCTCATCGTCGTGGTGCTCGACAATCGCGGCTTCGCCTGCATCAACAGGCTGCAAAGGGCGACCGGCGGCGAGAGCTTCAACAATCTGCTCGACACCGCCCGCCACGAGGTGCCGAGCAGCATCGATTTCGTCGCCCATGCCGCCTCGATGGGCGCGACTGCCGAGAAGGCGGATTCCATCGCCGGACTGGAGGCCGCCATGGCCCGCGCCCGCGCTTCGGACAGCACTTATGTCATTGTCATCGACACCGATCCGATGCCGACCACCGAGGCCGGCGGCCATTGGTGGGATGTGGCGGTGCCGGAAGTGTCGAGCAGGGCGCAGGTGCGGGCCGCGCGCAAGGATTACGAGGCGGCGCTGGCCCGCCGCGACGAGAACTGAACCCTTCTGGAAACGCACGCATGATCCTCTACGGCACCAACCCCATCGCCTGGTCGAACGACGACGACCATTCCATCGGCGCCCATATCTCGCTGGAGACCTGCCTGCGGCAGGCCGGCGAGATCGGCTTTGACGGCATCGAGAACGGCCACAAATTCCCGAGAGAACCCGAGGCCCTGAAGGCCGTTCTGGCGAAGCACGGGCTGCGCTTCGTCTCGGGCTGGTATTCGCTGATGCTGCTGGAGCGTTCGGTGGAGGAGGAGAAGCAGGCGATCCAGCCCTGGCTCGACTTCCTCAAGGCCATGGGTTCGCCGATCTGCATCGCCTGCGAATGTTCCAATACCGTGCACGGCAACGACCATATCGCGCTCAACGACCGCCCGAAGCTCGATGCGGAGGTCATGAAGCGCTTCGGCGCGGCGGTGGAGGAGGTGGCACAGTTCTGCGAGGCGCAGGGTATCCTTCTTGCCTATCATCACCATATGGGCACGGTGGTCGAGGCCGAGGGCGAGATCGACGCCTTCATGGCGGCGACCGGGCCTTCGACCCGGCTGCTGTTCGACACCGGCCATGCCTATTTCGGCGGCGGCGATCCGGCGGCGATCATCGCCCGCCACATGGGCCGCGTCGTCCATATCCATGCCAAGAACGTGCGGCCGGATGTGATGCACACGGTGCGCGAGGAGGGCCTGAGCTTCCTTGAAGGCGTGCGGCGCGGCGTTTTCACCGTACCCGGCGACCCGGAAGGTGCGGTCTCCTTCGAGCCGGTGCTGGAAGTGGCGGCGCGGGCCGGCTATTCAGGCTGGGTGGTGGTGGAGGCGGAGCAGGATTCGGCCGTGCGCGACCCGCTCGTCTACCAGTCGATGGGCCTGCGCGCGCTGAAGGACATGGCCCGGCGCACCGGGCTGGACAGGGGCGAGGCTGCATGAAGATACTGGACGCCGGTCATCCGTTCTATCGTCCGCTGTGGCGGCGCATCGCCATCGTGGCGGTCGCCTTCCTGTGGGCGGCGTTCGAGTTGTCGAACGGCGAGACGATATGGGCAACGGTGTTCGGCGCCATCGGCCTTTACTGCGGCTGGGCGCTGCTGGTGGCCTACAGGCCCGTCATCGAGGAGGCCGACAAGGATGGCTGAACTGCTGGTCAAGCCCTCGGGCACGCACGGCAAGGTGCATGACATCACCCCGCAATCGGCCGGCTGGTCCTATGTCGGCTTCGGACTCCATGTCTTGCAACCGGGTGACCGGACCGGGGAGGCGACGGGCGACCGGGAGGCGATCCTGGTGCTGGTCGAGGGCAAGGCGCGCATTGCCGTGGACGGGCAGGATTTCGGTCTGCTCGGCGAGCGCATGGACGTGTTCGAGCGCAGGAAGCCGCATTGCGTCTATGTGCCGAACGGCGCGCGCTGGCAGGCGGTGGCGGAAACCGCCTGCACGCTGGCGGTGTGCACCGCGCCGGGCAAGGGCGGCCACCCCGCGCGCGTGCTTACCGAGATCGGCTTCGAGGAGCGTGGCAAGGGCACCAACACGCGCTTCATCCATCCCATCGCCATGGAAAACAGCGACGTCGCCGACAGCCTGCTGGTCACCGAGGTCTATACGCCCGCCGGGCACTGGTCGTCCTATCCGCCGCACCGGCACGACGAGGACGACTTCCCCAACATGACCTATCTGGAAGAGACCTATTACCACCGCCTCAATCCGAAAAGCGGTTTCGGCATCCAGCGCGTGTTCACCGAGGACGGGGCGCTGGACGAGACCATGGCGGTGGCGGACGGCGATGTGGTGCTGGTGCCGAAAGGGCACCACCCTTGCGGCGCGCCCTATGGCTACGAGATGTATTATCTCAACGTGATGGCAGGACCGCTGCGCAAATGGCGCTTCCGCAACCATCCCGATTTCGACTGGATCGCCAGGCGCGACGTGTAGCCAATTCCGGCAGGAGAAGGAGACGGGCGCAATGCGCCCGCCTCCGGTGGCCGGTCAGTGGCTGCCATTGCTGCCATGGTCCTCGGTCTTGCCGCCCATGGCGTCGACCGCGAATTCGACCTCGATCGTGCCGGCCTTCTCGAAGGTCAGCGTGCCGGCGAATTTCTCGCCCTTCTTGGGCTGCGATTTCAGGCCCATGAACATCAGGTGGTAGGAGCCGGGCTTCAGCTCCACCTTCTCGCCGGCCGGGATCTCCAGCCCGTCCGGCAATTGCCGCATGGTCATGACGCCGTCATTGACGGCCATTTCATGGATTTCGCCCTTGTCGGAAATGGTGGACGAAACGGCGATCAGGCGATCCGCCTCGCTGCCATGGTTGGTGATGCTGAGATAGCCGCCGGCCACCTTGGCGCCGGCGGGCGTCTCGCGCGACCACGGATGGCCGATTTCGAGATCGCCCAGCTTGAACTCATGGGCGGAGGCCATGCCGGTGCCGCCGGCGAGCAGGCCGAGCGGCAGCAGGAGGCCGCAGGCGAGAGCCGCGAAGCTGCGGCGGGAAAGGGAGGCGCGTGCGGGGACGTGCGTGTTGGACATGGAATTTCTCCACAGAAGGTGCGCCGCCGACGGGCGCGAAAATTGAAGCTTTCGGGTTCGGCTGCCGGGAAGGCAGGCCTTGGAGACTTTTCAGGCCGGAACCGGAGGCGCGCGCGGGATGGCCGGCGAACGCGGGCGCGCGAAGGAAAGGTGGTCCGGGGCGTTGGCCGGGAAAACCAGGACCTCGAATTTCAGCTCCGCGGCAAGGGTCGCGGCGGGCGGCGGGCCGGCCAGCAGCGAGGCGGCAAGATTGCAGCCGAGCACGCAGCAGGCGGGAAGATGCTGGCGTTCGGACCCATTCGGCAGTTCCGCAGTCCCGGCATGGGAGCAGATGACATTGCCGAAGATGTCGAGTTGCGCCGGTTGCGGCCCGGCCGCCAGCGCGAAGGTCCCGAGTGCCGATTGCAGAACGAGAAACCACGCCGCGGCAAGGGCCGCCGCCATGGTCCATCCTCTGCGCCTGCGTTGCATTCCTTGCCCGTCTCCGGCTGGTCGTGACAGACCTAGCATAACGGTAGAGTCCGGCAATCGGCCACTTTGTCGCCGGGGAGGGTGGGGCCCTAGAGTTTCGTCCAGGCGCCGTTCCTCTTCGAGGACTTCACGCAGGCCTCGATGAAGGCCATGCCTTCCACCCCGTCCTCTACGGTCGGGAAGAGCACGCCCTTCGGCGGCTTGCGCCCGTTACGGCTCGCGCGGATCGCCGCCGCGGCCTCGCGGTAGATATTGGCGAAGCCTTCCAGATAACCCTCGGGGTGGCCGGCCGGAATGCGGGTCAGCCGGTTGGCGCTGGCGAGCGCGCCCGCGCCGCCGCGCGTCAAAAGCCGCTTCGGTTCGCCGAAGGGCGTGTGCCACAGATAGTTCGGGTCGGCCTGCACCCATTCCAGTCCGCCCTTCGAGCCATAGACCCTGAGCTTCAGCCCGTTCTCGTGGCCCGGCGCGACCTGGCTTGCCCACAGCATGCCCTTGGCGGCCGGGGCCTTTCCCTTGGCCTTGAAGCGCAGCAGCACGTTGAGATTGTCGTCCAGCAGGCGGCCGGGCACGAAGGCGTCGAGGTCGGCGGCAAGGCTGTCCAGTTCCAAGCCGGTGACGAAGCGGGCGAGATTGTAGGCGTGGGTGCCGATGTCGCCGGTGGCGCCGCCCGCCCCCGCCTGCTTCGGGTCCGATCGCCATGACGCCTGCTTGTTGCCGCTGGCCGATACGTCCTCGGTCAGCCAGTCCTGCGGATATTCGACCTGGACCAGACGGATATCGCCGAGCATGCCCCTGGCGACCATTTCATGGGCCTGCCGCACCATCGGATAGGCGGTGTAGTTGTGGGTGAGCACGAACAGCTTGCCGGTCTTTTCGACGAGTGCCGCCAGCTTCTTCGCCTCGGCCAGCGTGGTGGCCAGCGGCTTGTCGCAGATCACGTGGATGCCGGCTTCGAGGAAAGCCTTTGCCGCCGGGAAGTGGTGGTTGTTGGGCGTGACGATGGACACGGCCTCGATGCCGTCGGGGCGTCCTGCCTCGGCCTTTGCCATTTCGGCATAGGAGGCATAGCTGCGCTCCGGATCGAGCCCCAGTTCCTCGGCCGAGGCTTTGGCCCGCTCCGGATTGGAGGACAGCGCGCCGGCCACCAGCACGAACTCTCCGTCCATGCGCGCGGCGATGCGGTGCACGCCGCCGATGAAGGCACCCTGACCGCCGCCCACCATTCCATAGCGGATCGGACCCTGCTTCTTGTCGCTCGCCATGCCGTCCTCCTCTGTCAGATGCCCATCATGGCGCGCAGCAGCTTGCGGTCGATGGTGCTGGCGGCGAAATCGTCGAAGGCCTTGTCGGTCACGCGGATGATGTGGTGGCGGATGAAGGGCGCGCCCTCGGCCGCACCGTCTTCCGGGTGTTTCAGGCAGCATTCCCATTCCAGCACCGCCCAGCGGTCGTAGCCATATTGCGCGAGCTTGGAGAAGATGCCCGAGAAATCGACCTGCCCGTCGCCCGGCGAGCGGAAGCGGCCGGCGCGGTCCAGCCAGCCCTGATAGCCCGAATAGACGCCCTGCCTGCCGGTCGGGTTGAACTCGGCATCCTTGACGTGGAAGGCCCGGATGCGCTCGTGATAGATATCGATGAAGGCCAGATAGTCGAGCTGCTGCAACAGGAAGTGCGACGGGTCGTAATTGATGGCGCAGCGCTTGTGGCCGCCGACGGCGTCGAGGAACATCTCGAAGGTGGCGCCGTCGAACACATCCTCGCCCGGATGGATCTCATAGGCGATATCGACGCCGTGTTCCTCATAGGCGTCGAGGATCGGCTTCCAGCGCCGGCCGAGTTCCGAAAAAGCTTCCTCGATGAGACCGGCCGGTCGCTGCGGCCACGGGTAGAGATAGGGGAAGGCCAGCGCGCCGGTGAAGCTCACCGAAACGTCGAGGCCGAGATTGCGCGAGGCCCGTGCCGCAAGGCGCATCTGCTCGATCGCCCATTCCTGCCGCGCCTTCGGGTTGCCACGCACCTGTTCCGGCGCGAAGGAATCGAACTGCGCGTCATAGGCGGGATGGACGGCGACGAGCTGGCCCTGGATGTGGGTCGACAGTTCGGTGATCTCGACGCCGGCCTCGGCGCACACGCCGCTTACCTCGTCGCAATAATCCTTCGAGGTGGCGGCGCGTTCGAGGTCGAACAGGCGCGCATCGCCGCTCGGCACCTGAATGCCCTCATAGCCGAGCCCGGCCGCCCATTCGGCGATGGCGGGGAGCGAATTGAACGGGGCTTCATCGCCGGCAAACTGCGCCAGGAAGATCGCGGGACCCTTCATCGTGGTCGGCATCGGCTTCTCCTTCAATTCCGCAACGTCCTGTGTTCCAGACCGGCGCGGATTTTTCAATCGGTTCGTGCCGCGAAAGCCGGTCATTCCCTATAGCCGGTCGATGGGCTAAGAAAGGGCATGGCTTACCTTCCCGCTCCCGACCGCTACGAGAAGATGATCTACAACCGCTGCGGGCGCTCCGGCCTCAAGCTGCCGGCGATCTCGCTCGGCCTGTGGCAGAACTTCGGCGACACCACACCGCATGAGACCCGCCAGGCGCTGGTGCGCAAGGCCTTCGATCTCGGCATCACCCATTTCGACCTCGCCAACAATTATGGCCCGCCGAAGGGCGCGGCGGAAGTCGCCTTCGGCGAGATCCTGCGTGCCGACCTTGCCGGTTATCGCGATGAACTCGTCATCTCCACCAAGGCCGGCTACGACATGTGGCCCGGCCCCTATGGCGAATGGGGCAGCCGCAAATATCTGCTCGCCAGCCTCGACCAGAGCCTGAAGCGGATGGGCCTCGACTATGTCGATATCTTCTATTCGCACCGTTTCGATCCCGAAACGCCGCTTGAGGAAACCTGCGGCGCGCTCGACCATGCGGTGCGCTCGGGCAAGGCGCTCTATGCCGGCATCTCCTCCTACAATTCGCAGCGCACCCGCGAAGCGGCCGATATCCTCAGGCGCCTCGGCACGCCGTGCCTGATCCACCAGCCGAGCTATTCCATGCTCAACCGCTGGGTGGAGGATGACGGGCTGCTCGACACGCTGGACGGGCTCGGCATCGGCTCGATCGTGTTCTCGCCGCTGGCACAGGGCATGCTGACCACCAAATATCTTTCGGGTATTCCGCAGGACAGCCGCTTGCAGAAGGGCGGCCCGCTGCGCGAGTCCTTCATCAACGAGGAGACGCTCGCCAATATCCGCGCGCTCAACGCCATCGCCGAACGGCGCGGCCAGACGCTGGCGCAGATGGCGCTGGCCTGGGTGCTGCGCGGCGGACGCGTCACCTCGGCGCTGATCGGCGCCAGCCGCGTCGAGCAGATCGAGGATTGCGTCGGCGCGCTGGACAGGCTGGAGTTCTCCGAGGCCGAACTTGCCGAGATCGACGCCTATGCGCTCGATGCCAACATCAATCTGTGGGCGGCGTCGGCCGAACGTGAGGGGCCGCCGCGCAAATAGTCCGGTTCCTGCCGGCCGGGGGCGGACGGTAGCCAGTGGCCCGCATAATCACTACATAGGTAGCACAGGCGCGCTGCGGCACCGTTCCCATGCGCGGCAGGATAAGGCAGGACCATGTCGGCAAGAAGCAGTCTGACCCGGAACCAGCTCTGGGTGCTGGAAAAGCTGGAGGCGGCGGGTGCACCGCTCAGTGCCTACACGCTGCTCGACCAGTTGCGCGAGAAGGGCTTTCGCGCGCCGTTGCAGGTCTACCGCGCGCTGGACACGCTGATGAAGGACGGCCTCGTCCACCGGCTGGAAAGCCTCAACGCCTTCGTCGCCTGCGCCGAGCCGCACGACCACAGCCATTCCATGACCGCCTTCGCCATCTGCGACACCTGCGGGCAGGTAGCGGAACTTAGCGACCACGATGTCGGCCACCAGCTCGAGGATTGGGTGCGTTCCACCGGCTTCGCGCCCAAGCATGCGGTCATCGAGTTTCGCGGCATTTGCGAAAGCTGCCGCACGAAGGCGGCCTGAGCCCGGTGAAGGGCACCTTGCGGCAATTCCGACCCTTGGCGCGGGAAAGATCGTGGCGGGTTTGAAGGACAGGCAAGCGCGGGAGGGCGGCGCGCGGGTCGCCTATCTCGTCTGTGCTCTCTTCGCCTTCATCGCGGCCATCTTCGGCAGCATAGCCGCCTATGTGGCCCTGGCCACGAAGGGGCCGCACGATGTCGTCGCCGTTTTCATCGGCTTCGTATGGGTGTTTCTCGCCGTCATCGTGGAGATATTGGTGATCGCCCGCGCCGGCCTGTTGCGGCAGAGCGACGAACCGGCGGAGCCCTTGCCGGCGGAAGCCTCGAAAGGCCGGAGCGTGTTCTTCGGCGAGCGCTATGAGGCCAGCGCTTCCGCCGAGGCCGAGGTGAAGGACCCGCAGATGCGGCTGAGGCTGACGGTCTTCATGTCCGTCTCGGCGCTGGCTCTGCTGGTGGTCCAGATCATGCTCTACCGGGCCGGGCACTCGACGCTCGGCGGGTTCCTGTTCTCCTGCCTGCCCGTCGCCTTCATGTGCTACTGGGCAACGCTCAAATTTCGCGCCCCGCACGGGCAAGGCCGTGGGCGACGAGCCGGTCGATGATTTCCGGATAGCTGATGCCGCTCGCCGCCATCGCCTTGGAATACATGGAAATGTCGGTGAAGCCGGGAATGGTGTTGAGCTCGTTGACGAGGATGCGCCTGTCCGTGGTGACGAAGAAGTCGGCGCGCGCCATGCCATCGCAGCCGAGCGCGCGGAAGGCTTGCGCCGCAAGCGTGCGGATTTCGTCCTCCACGCCTTCGGGCAATTGTGCCGGTACCTTGATGGCGGCGCCGTCGGCGTCGATATATTTGGCGTCATAGGTGTAGAAGCCGTGGCTTTCAGCCGGCACGATCTCGCCGGTGCGCGAGACGAACAGGCCGCCCTGCGGGTCCTCGATCACGCTGCATTCGATCTCGCGGCCGTCGATGAACTCTTCGGCCAGCAGCTTGGTGTCGTGCCTGAATCCTTCGGCCAGCGCCGTTTCGTAATCCTTTTCGCTCGCCACCTTGCTCACGCCGACCGACGAGCCCTGCCTTGCCGGCTTGATGAACAGCGGCAGCCCGAGCCTCGCCTGCAAATCCGCGAAGGAGGGCGCGGCACCGGGCAGGATGGTGACGGAGCGCGCCGCCGGCACGCCGGCTTCGTTGAACAGGCGCTTGGCGATGTCCTTGTCGAGCGCATTGGCAGAACCGATGATGCCGCAGCCGGCCAGCGGCACGCGCGCCACCTGCGCGAGGCCCTGCACCGCGCCGTCCTCGCCATGCAGGCCATGCAGCACCGGGAAAAGGATGTCGATCCTGTCCAGTTCATACGGCGCGCCGCTTTCCGGGATCGCCAGCATGCGGCCCTTGCCGCCCGGCACCAGGCAGACCTCGGTGCCGCTGTCCGGCTTGGCCAGCGTGCCGTCCTGGTAGCCGCCCAGCAGCCATTGGCCTTCGCGGGTGACGAAGATCGGGACGGCGTCATATCTGGCGGGGTCCAGCGCCCGCATGACATTGGTGGCGGACAGAACCGACACGTCGTGCTCGGCGGAGCGCCCGCCGAAGAGAACCGCGATGCGCAATCTGCTGCTGGTGTCGGCCATGCCCTGCCTTTCCTGTCCGGGGAGTAGGCGTATACGAAATGGAAACTGACTAAGAACAGGTGAAAGAGACGGAAAAATGCCTCCACCCGTCAAGGTCGACCTGTTGCTCCAGGACCCGGGCCGGGCACCGACGCTCAGCCTGCCCGTTTCCTGCGGTCGATGACCCTGGCGCCGCCCGACATGCGGTCGCGATAGAGCGGCAGGAACCACAGAGCCAGTGGACCGAAGACCATGTGGTAGAGCGCCTGCGTGAACTCCAGCCTTCGGCCGTCGGCCTGCACGACCTTCAGCCCCATTGCGAGCTTTCCGGGCGTGGCCATGAGCGCGCTGCTCTCGAAGCCCGGAAAATACCAGAGCAGGGCCACGATCATCCACAAAAGGGTCGCTCCCATCAGCGGTGTCGGCGGCTGCCCGGCCGGGGAATCCATAAGGTGAGGCAGATAGCTGGCCGCGACAAGCACGGGCGCCAGCGCCGTCGTGACGAGCAGGGCGATATCGATCGCACCGGCCGCCAGCCGCCTGAGCATCAAGGCCTCCGTCCCCTTTCGGGACCGGATTGCGCTATCGCCAGTGCCTTCAATGTGCCTCGTCCCAATTGTGGGCGGCGCGCGCATCGACCTTGAGCGGCACCGACAGCGACCTTGCCGGCATCGGCGCGTTTTCCATCACCTCGCAGATCACCGGGATCGTCGCCTCGACCTCGCCATCGGCCACCTCGAAGATCAGCTCGTCATGCACTTGCAGCAGCATGCGGGCGGAAAGCCTGGCCTGGGCGAGGGCCGGCTCCATGCGGATCATGGCGCGGCGGATGATATCGGCCGCCGTGCCTTGCAGGCGGGCGTTGATCGAGGCGCGCTCGTTGAAGGCGCGCACCGAAGGGTTGGGCGAGCGGATTTCGGGATAGTGGATGCGCCGGCCGAACACGGTTTCGACATAGCCGAACTCGCGCGCATAGGTCTTGGTCTCCTCGATATAGTCGCGGATGCCGGGGAAGCGCTCGAAATATTTCTTGATGTAGGCACCGGCCTCCTCGCGCGGGATGGAAAGCTGGTTGGCGAGGCCGAAGGCCGAAATGCCGTAGATGATGCCGAAATTGATCGCCTTGGCACGCCGCCGCACCTCGGAAGGCATGCCTTCCACCGGCACGCCGAACATTTCCGAGGCGGTGATGGCGTGGATGTCGGCACCCTCGGCAAAGGCCTGCTTCAACTGGGGAATGTCGGCGACATGGGCAAGCACGCGCAGCTCGATCTGGCTGTAGTCGGCCGAGACCAGTCTGTGGCCCTTGTCCGCGATGAAGGCGGTCCTGATCTTGCGCCCCTCGGCGGTGCGCACCGGAATGTTCTGCAGGTTCGGATCGGAGGAGGAAAGCCGCCCGGTCGTCGTCGCGGCCAGCGCGTAGCTGGTGTGGACGCGTCCCGTGTCGGGGTGGATGAAGCCGGGCAGGGCATCGGTATAGGTCGATTTCAGCTTGGTGAGCTGGCGCCAGTCGACGATCTTGCGCGGCAGCTCGTGGCCTTCGGCCGCCAGATCCTCCAGAAGCTGGGCCGAGGTCGACCACTGGCCGGTCTTGGTCTTCGAGCCGCCGGGCAGGCCCATGCGTCCGAACAGGATTTCGCCGAGTTGCTTGGGCGAGCCGATATTGATGCGCTCGCCGATCAGGCCGTAGATTTCCTCCTCGATCGCCGCGGCGCTCTGCGCCAGCTCGCCCGACAGCCGCGACAGGATCTGGCGATCCACCGAGACGCCGCGCTGCTCCATGCGCGCCAGCACCGGAACGAGCGGGCGTTCCAGCCGTTCATAGACCGAGACCAGCCCCTTGGCGGCAAGGCGCGGCTTCAGCACCTGCCACAGCCGCAGCGTCACGTCGGCATCCTCGCCGGCATAGCGGGTCGCCTTGTCTATGGCGACGTTCTCGAAGCCGATGAAGCTCTTGCCGGTGCCGGCGACCTCTCCGAACTGGATGGTCTTGTGGCCGAGCCACTTTTCCGACAGGGCGTCCATGCCGTGGCCGCGCGCGGCGCCGCCGTCGAGCACATAGGAAATCAGCATGGTGTCGTCATAGGGGGCGACATCGATGCCGTAGCGGCTCATCACAACAAGGTCGTATTTGAGGTTCTGCGCCACCTTCAGCACGGAAGGGGCTTCCATCAGCCGCTTCAGCTCGGCCAGCGCCTCGCGCACCGGCAGTTGCCCTTCGACCGGTCCGCCGCCGAGCAGGTCACCCGCCCCCTCCTTGTGGCCGAGCGGCACATAGGCCGCGCGGCCCGGGCGGGTGGCCAGCGAAAAGCCGACCAGTTCGGCCTGCATCGGGTCGAGCGAGGTGGTTTCGGTGTCGAAGGCGACGACGCCGGTCTCGAAGGCCTCGTCGATCCAGTCCTTCAGCGTCTGGAGGTCGGTTATGGTTTGATAGGCGTCGACGTCGATCTTTTCAGCCGTCGCCGCCTCGGCCCGCAGCGCCGAGAGCAGGGAAGGGGTGTCGCCTTCGTCCTTCGTCGTCGCGGCTTCGGTTCCTGCCTCGTCCGCCGCCTCGGCAGGCGTGGCTTCCATGTCCGGGCCGTGCGCGGTGTCGGCGCGCTCCACCGGCACTTCGGCGGCCTCGATCGCTCCGGCATCGGTGCCGGTCGCCTCGGCGACGCGCCGCGTCAGCGTGGTGAATTCCATCGCCTTGAGGAAGGCGACCAGTCTCGGGCCGTCGGAGGGCTCGAGCAGGAAATCGTCCGGCACCTCCTTCACCGGCACGTCGCGCCTGAGCGTGACCAATTCGCGCGAGATGCGCGCCTTGTCGGCGTTCTCGACGATCGATTCGCGCCGCTTCTGCTGCTTGATCTCCTCGGCGCGGGCAAGCAGCGTGTCCAGATTGCCGAACTGCTCCAGAAGCTGGGCGGCCGTCTTGGGGCCGATGCCGGGAACGCCGGGGATATTGTCGATCGAGTCGCCGGTCAGGGCCTGGAGGTCGATCATCTTTTCCGGCGGCACGCCCCATTTCTCGACCACTTCGGGAATGCCGATCTGGCGGTCCTTCATCGGGTCGTACATGGACACGGCCGGGCTGACGAGCTGCATCAGGTCCTTGTCGGAGGAAATGATGGTGGCGTCGGCGCCGGCCTCCTCGGCCATCCGGCAATAGGTGGCGATCAGGTCGTCGGCCTCATAGCCTTCCATCTCCACGCAGGGCAGGCTGAAGGCGCGGGTGGCGTGACGGATCAGCCCGAATTGCGGGATCAGGTCTTCCGGCGGGGCCGAGCGGTTGGCCTTGTATTCGGGATAGAGGTCGTTGCGGAAGGTCTTGGACGAATAGTCGAAGATGACGGCGAAATGGGTGGGGGTGACGCCGACATCGGTGTCGCGCGCGTCGCGCATCAGTTTCCACACCATGTTGCAGAAGCCGAGCACGGCGTTGGTCGGCAGCCCGTCCGACTTGCGGTTGAGCGGCGGCAGCGCGTGATAGGCCCGGAAAATATAGCCGGAGCCGTCGACAAGGAAGAGATGATCGCCTTTTTTCATGGCGCATGGATAGCGTGGCGGGGCGTCGCGGTCCATCGCAAAGGCGGCTTATGCCCGCTGCAACCGGCCTCTGCTGACAAGGGAAAACAGGCATCACGCCTATGTTACAAAGATGTAATCTTTGTGCCCTTGAATCGCCATGTTCCAATCCACAGATAGCAGGCATCGGCAGTTTTCGCCGAAGTCCGGAATCAAGGCCCGTCCCCCGCCTTTCCCGGACAACGCGGCAGCCTATCCCCCTCTCCGGGCTGCCGCGCCGTTTAAAGCAAGCCGCCGTGGTTCCCCCTCCGCCACGGCGGCACTTTTTTGTGCGTTTGACAGGGTTTCCCCGGCCTTCCGGCCTCGCTAACCGCCTTCCCGGTTCGCCGCGACAGCCTGGTTTTGCAGCCGCATTCGTGCAACGCCAGGCGTTTCCGTCTGGCTGCAAAATGCCCTGGAGCCTTTCAGCTTTTCCTCGAATCGCGAAAACGCTCTAACCTTTTGTTTTGACGCAATTCCGAACGCAAAACCGCTTCGCACTTTTGCTGGAATTGCTCTAGGGTTGCGCCCAGAATCGAAAGGCCTGAAATCCATGTCCAAACTTTCCCCCGTTCTCGACCGCATCGACCAGTCGCTCGACGACAGCCTCGACCGGCTGTTCTCGCTGCTGCGCATCCGCTCGATCTCGACCGATCCCGACTTTGCCGCCGACTGTCGCAAGGGTGCGGAATGGCTGGTCGAAGACCTGAAAAGCATCGGCTTCGACGCTTCGGTGCGCAACACGCCCGGTCACCCCATGGTCGTCGCCCATCACGAAGGCCCGGAAGGCAGCCCGCATGTGCTGTTCTACGGCCATTACGACGTGCAGCCGGTCGATCCGCTGGAACTTTGGAATGACGATCCCTTCGCGCCGGCGCTGAAGGAAGTGGAGCCCGGCCGCAAGGTCATCACCGGGCGCGGCTCGGCCGACGACAAGGGCCAGCTGATGACCTTCGTGGAAGCCTGCCGCGCCTGGAAGGCGGTGCACGGCTCGCTGCCCTGCCGCATCACGCTTCTGTTCGAGGGCGAGGAAGAAAGCGGGTCGCCGTCGCTCAAGCCGTTCCTGGAGGCCAATGCCGAGGAACTGAAAGCCGATTTCGCGTTGGTGTGCGATACGGGCATGTGGGACCGGGACACGCCGGCCATCTCCACCGCGCTGCGCGGCCTGGTGGGGGAGGAGGTGACCGTCCATGCCGCCGACCGCGACCTGCATTCGGGCGAGTTCGGCGGTGCGGCCGCCAATCCGATCCGCATCCTTGCGCGCGTGCTTGCCGATATCCATGACGAGAACGGGCGCGTCACCATTCCCGGCTTCTACGACGGCGTCGAGGAAACGCCGGCGCAGGTGCTGAAATCGTGGGAGAGGCTCGGCGAGACGGCCGAGACCTTCCTCGGAGAGGTCGGCCTCTCGATCCCTTCGGGCGAAAAGGGCCGCTCGGTTCTCGAACTGGTGTGGGCGCGCCCGACGGCCGAGTTCAACGGCATCACCGGCGGCTATACGGGCAAGGGCTTCAAGACGGTGATTGCCGCGCAGGCCTCGGCCAAGGTGTCGTTCCGCCTCGTTCACAAGCAGGACCCGGTGAAGATCCGCGCCTCATTCCGCAAATTCGTCGAGGAGCGCATTCCGGCCGACTGTTCGGTCGAGTTCCACCAGCATGGCGGCTCGCCGGCCATCCAGCTTTCCTACGACTCGCCGTTCCTCGCCAAGGCCAAGGATGCGCTGTCCGACGAATGGCCCAAGCCCGCGGTGATGATCGCCATGGGCGGGTCGATCCCGATCGTCGGCGATTTCCAGACCTATCTCGGCATGGAGTCGCTGCTGGTCGGTTTCGGCCTTTCCGACGACCGCATCCATTCGCCCAACGAGAAATACGAGCTGTCGTCGTTCCACAAGGGCCAGCGCTCCTGGGCGCGCATCCTCGACGCGCTGACGAAGTGAGGCGGGCATGAGCAATATCCGCTTTCACAAGGGCGATCTGCCCGATCTCGCCCATTACGACGTCGATGCGGTCGCCATCGACACCGAGACGCTGGGCCTCAATCCGCATCGCGACCGCCTGTGCGTGGTGCAGATCTCGCCGGGCGACGGCACGGCCGACGTGATCCAGATCGCGGCCGGCCAGAAGGAGGCGCCGAACCTCGTCGGCCTGTTGCGCGACGCCAAGGTGACGAAGCTGTTCCACTATGCCCGCTTCGACCTGGCGGTGCTCTACAACGCTTTCGGGGTCATGCCCGAGCCGGTGTTCTGCACCAAGATCGCCTCGCGGCTCACCCGCACCTACACCGACCGCCATGGGTTGAAGGACATCTGCAACGAGCTGCTGGGCGTCAGCCTGTCGAAGCAGCAGCAGTCGTCGGACTGGGCGGCAGAGATGCTGTCGCCCGAACAGCTCGAATATGCCGCATCCGACGTGCTCTACCTCCACCGCCTGCGCGACGTGCTGGCGGGGCGGCTGGCGCGCGATGGCCGCGTTCGCGAGGCCGAAGCCTGCTTCCGCTTCCTGCCGACGCGCGCAAGGCTCGACCTGATGGGCTGGGAAGAAACCGACATCTTCGCCCATAGCTGAGGCTGGAACCGGCAGGTGACGGAGCGCGTTGCAGTTCCGTCACCGCCCTTAAGGACAGGGCAGCAGAAAAGGATGGACCATGGCCGAGCGTGAACCGATCTCCACCGCACCGAAGGACGGTTCGCGCGTCACCGTCTACTGGACCGACAGCGACGGGGTGATGAACGAATCCGTCGCCCGCTGGGATGCCGGGGATCAGGCATGGTGGGCCTATACGGATTCGAAGACCCAGAAGAAGATCGAGCCGACGAGCTGGCGCCCGGAAACCGCCGATGACGAGGCGGATGAGACCGACGAGGAAGAATAGCCTCGCCAAGGCTTGACGGCCTGCAACCGCGCCCAATGTAACGGGTGGCGGCGGTGTGCATATTCCCATACCCTGCATTTGTTGAAACCCGAGGTTGATTCGGGGCGAGTCGCTCCGACTCGGCCATTTCTCATGGAGGGAATGTCATGGGTGTGGAAGGTCTTATCATCTTTCTCATTGTCGGTGCGATCGCGGGCTGGCTCGCCGGCCTGATCGTCAAGGGGTACGGCTTCGGTCTGCTCGGCAATATCGTGGTGGGCATTGTCGGCGCGCTTATCGCCGGGTGGCTGTTGCCGCGGATCGGCCTTTACATCGGCGGCGACATTATCGGCGCCATCATCAATGCGGTGATCGGCGCGGTGATCCTGCTGCTGCTCATCCGCCTCGTGAAGACAGCCTGAGACCGACCGAGAGAGCGTGCCTATGAACAAGAATACGCTTTATCTCCTCATCGGCGCGCTTGTCGTCGTGGTGATCGGGTTGGGTGTCTACGTTTATCGTGAGGAATCGAAGCCAAGCGGCATCGAGCTTAAAATCGATGAAGGCGGCGTGTCAGTCGAGCAGAACTGAACCTTCCTGCCCGGTGGTGATGAACTGCCGGGCAGTTTCCTTGCGACTTTCCAGAAAATGTCCTGCTTTACGTCCGCACGGTCAGGTGGCGGTGCGGCGCTGGGTCGAGCGCGTGGCCGCCACGAGGGGCGAGGGGCCGCTGTCGACCAGCAATCCGGTGATGCGTGCGAAGCCGGCAAAGGACTTGCGTGCTTCTTCCGCGCTCATCTGCGCCGCCATCGCCGCCGCACAGCAGTTCAGCGCGCAACGATAGACCGGACCGCGTCGCCCGACGGGCCATTCGCGCAGGAAGGCAAGCGCCTCGGCGACATTTTCGATGTCCTGGACGGGCTGGCCACGACCCCGCGAGACGCGGACAGACGAGAAGAACTGCAGGCGATCCATCGGCAACCTCCCTCGACATCGAACACTGGTGGAGAATTTACCCTAAACGCAGAAATATACATCCGGTTCCCCGCTCACAAAGCCTTACTGCAAATAAATATTACGTTGCGGAAAGGGCGGCTGTTTCGCTGCCGCAAATGCTGGAAAACCGGCCTTCGGTGAGCCGATTGACCTGCGTCAAGGTGGTGCAGGCACCTCCATGCGAACAGGATACAGGCGGAGCGCGGTTTGCGCGACGGCCGGCTTGATCATTGTCGGTTCGGCCACATCCACTTGCAGGCCGTGTGCGGCTCTGGTTTCCTTGAACCCGACACAACAAGAGGACCCACCATGTATTCCCATATCCTCATCGCCACCGACGGATCCGAACTGGCCCAGAAGGGCATCGATCATGGGCTCTCGCTGGCCAAGGCGCTGTCGGCCAAGGTCATCTTCGTGATGGTCACCGAACCCTTCCCCATCGCCGCGGGCGCCACCGCTTCCGGCTGGGTGGCCGGACCCAACGACATTTCGCGGTATGAAGAAGGCCAGAAGGAATTCGCCGGCGGCCTTCTGGAGAAGGCGCGTGCGGCCGCCGAGAAGATGGGGGTCGAGGCCAAGGTCGTCCATGTCGCGGATCGCTGGCCGGCCGACGCCATCATCGAAGTCGCCGAAGAGCATGGCAGCAACCTGATCGTCATGGCCTCGCATGGCCGGCGCGGCCTCGGCCGCCTGCTGCTCGGCAGCCAGACCGTGGAAGTGCTGACCCACTCCAAGGTGCCGGTGCTGGTCGTGCGCTGATATCCTTTATGCCACGACGCCTGCTGCCCGGCGTCGTGGCGCAAATACGGCGACGGCTTTCCGAATGGCCGTTGCCTTATCCTGCCGATGACCTGAGCGGCGGTCTTTTCCCTTTTCGGCAAGGCGGCGAAGTTAACCCGCCCTTAAATCGCCATGTCTAGCCTTCACCCCATCGCCATTGGCTGGGGAAGATACGGCATCGCGCATGGCGAACCGCAAGAACAGACGCATCGAACCGAGTTTCGACGAGCCGGCGCGCGACGCGTCGGTGGCGGGTTTTGCCGTGCACGAGGAGGATCGTGTCGTGCCCTCAAGCCGTAAGTCACGCAGTCGCAAGCCCGCAAACGCGCGCAGGTCCGGCGGCGGCAGGACCGCCCGTGGCGGTCGGCGCAAGCGGCGCGGGCTGTTCGGCCTTCTCACGCGGCTGGTCTACTGGGGCTTCGTGCTGGCCATCTGGGGCGGCATCGCCGCCGTCGGCATGGTCGTCTATTACGGCGCCAAGATGCCCGCCGCCACGACATGGTCGATCCCCGACCGGGCGCCCAACATCAAGCTCGTATCGGTGGACGGTCGCCTCATCGCCAATCGCGGCATGAGCGGTGGCGAAGCGGTGCGCCTGTCGGAAATGTCGGCCTATATCCCGAAGGCGGTCATCGCCATCGAGGACCGCAGGTTCTATTCGCATTTCGGCTTCGACCCGATCGGCCTGGCCCGCGCCATGGTCACCAATATCATGCATGGCCGCTTCACGCAGGGCGGCTCGACGCTCACCCAGCAGCTCGCCAAGAACCTGTTCCTGAAACCGGACCGCACGCTGGAGCGCAAGGTGCAGGAGGTGCTGCTCGCCCTGTGGCTGGAGCACAAGCACACCAAGGACGAGATCCTGGCGATGTATCTCAACCGGGTCTATTTCGGCTCGGGCGCCTATGGCGTGGAGGCTGCGTCGCGCCGCTATTTCGGCAAGAGCGCCCGCGATGTGAGCCTGTCCGAAGCTGCGCTTCTTGCCGGGCTGCTCAAGGCCCCGTCACGGCTTTCGCCGGCCCGCGATCCGAAGGCGGCGGAAGAGCGTTCGCAGCTCGTGCTGGCCGCCATGCAGGACGAGGGGCTGGTAAGCTCCCGCGAGGTGGCGCATGCCATGAGCGCGCCGGCGGCGCGCGTGCCGTCCTACTGGACCGGATCGGAGAACTACGTCGCCGACACGGTGATGGAGGAACTGCCGGCCCTCATCGGCGAGGTGCAGGGCGACATCATCGTCGACACCACCATCGACCTCGACCTCCAGAAGCTGGCCGAGCGCTCGATCCGCCGGCTGATCGACGAGAACGGCAAGACGCTCGACGTCAGCCAGGGTGCGCTGGTGTCGATCGACAATTCCGGCGCGGTGCGGGCCATGGTCGGCGGCTACGACTATTCGACCAGCCAGTTCGACCGCGCCTCCGAGGCGCGCCGCCAGCCGGGCTCGGCCTTCAAGCCGTTCGTCTATGCGGCGGCGCTGGAAGCCGGACGCACGCCCGACAGCGTGCGCAACGACGCGCCGATCCAGATCGGCAAGTGGAAGCCCGTGAACTATGGCGGCAAATACTACGGCAAGGTCACGCTGGCGACGGCGCTTGCCAAGTCGCTGAATTCGGTGGCGGCCCAGCTTACCATGGAGGTGGGGCCGGAGGCGGTGATCGAGGTCGCCAACCGCATGGGCATCCAGTCCGACCTGCAAAAGAACGTCTCGATCTCGCTCGGCACGTCGGAAGTGACGCCGCTGGAGCTGACGGCGGCCTATGTGCCCTTCGCCAATGGCGGCTACCGTCCGCAGGTGCATTTCGTGCGCCGGGTGACGACCGTCAAGGGCAAGGTGCTCTATGAATACAATGGCGGTTCGGCGCCGCGCGTGCTGAAGCCGGAGATCGTCGGCATGATGAATGCGATGATGGCGGGCACGGTGGAGGCCGGCACGGCGCGCAAGGCGGCCTTCGCCTGGCCCTCGGCCGGCAAGACCGGCACCAGCCAGAACTCCCGCGATGCATGGTTCGTCGGCTACACTGCCAATCTCACCACCGGGGTGTGGTTCGGCAACGACGACGCCCGGCCGATGAAGAAGGTGACGGGCGGCGCGCTGCCGGCGCAGGCCTGGCACGAATTCATGGTGGCCGCGCATGAAGGGGTGCCGGTGGCGCGCCTGCCCGGCGGGTGGCAGCCGGGCTGGCAACCGTCGCAGCCGGCGCCCGTGCAGGATGCGCCGATCGCCATGCCCCCGGCCGCGGTCGGCCGGTCTGCAAATCCCGCCCCGCAGCCGGCGGCGCCTGCGCCGGCCGCCGTTCCGCGCCCGTCCGTTCCGGTCGCCGGTGGCGGCAGGCCCGCCATGCCTTCCGATGGCGGATCGACGGCGTCGATCAAGCGCCCGGTGCCGCCGGGCGATGTCGGCGGTCCGATGAAGAAGGGCACCACCTCCATCCTCGACATCCTGACCGGCGGCTGAACCGGCACGGCTGCCGCGCGCCTCTTCCCCGGGTGCAGCCGGCGTGGTACTGCTTGGTCCTGGAACCTTTCGTGCAGCCACGAAAGGTCCTCGGGATAACCGAAGCCCAGCCTCGAAACCCGGACGTTCGACGCCCTGTCGTGTCCGGAGGCCAAGCCCGGCTTCCCGTGCATGGCAGCGCCGTGCATGGGAGAAACCGGATGGGCCTTGCAATCTACCTTCTTACATTGGCGACCTTCGCCACCGGAACCGCCGAGAACATCGTCATCGGCATCCTGCCGGATATCGCCGGCCATCTGGATGTGCCGATCGGGCTGGCGGGGCAGCTCACCTCCGTCTTCTCCGTCACCTTCGCGGTGACGGCGCCGCTGGCGCTGGTGCTGACCAGGCATGTTCCGCGCAAGCGCCTTCTGTGCGCCGCGCTCCTCCTGTTCATCGCCAGCAGCCTGGTGGCGGCACTGGCCGGCAACATCTGGGTGCTGTTTGCCGCGCGCATCGCCATGGCGGCCGCCAGCGCCACGGTATGCCTCGTCGCCACCCTGCTGGCGACGGAAAGCGCGCCGCCCGGCCTGCGCGGCCGCGCCATCGGCATGATCTTCATGGGCATCAGCGGCTCGCTGGTGCTCGGCGTGCCGGCCGGCATGGTGGTGTGCGGCCTGTTCGGCTGGCGTGCCGTGTTTGTCGCTCTCGCCCTTCTGGCCGCGGCCGTGCTGGCCGCCTGCCACCTGGCCGTTCCGGCTTCCGATGTCCTTTCCCGGCGAGGCGGCGGCTACAGGCGGCACCTGTCGTCGGTGCCGCTGGCCAGCGCGCAACTGGTCTCGATCCTGATGATCGGCGGGCATTTCGTGCTGTTCGCCTATCTGGCGCCCTATGTCGCCACTGTGGTCGGCGTGGCGGGGGACGGGCTGGTCCTTGCCTTCCTCGCCTTCGGCGTTGCGGGCGTTTCCGGCGGCTATCTCGGGGGCCTGCTGTCCGACCGGCTGGCGCCGCGCGCCGCGCTTCTGTGCACCCCGCTCGCCTATCTGCTCGCGCTGGTTGCGATCCCGCTGTTCGTCGGCCGGCCGGCGCTGTTCTTCCCGGCTATGATGGTGTGGGCCTGCATAAGCTGGATGATTTCGCCGGTAGTGCAGAATTTCCTCATGACCACAGATGCCGGGACGGCCGGGGCCGGTGTCAGCCTGAACCTGTCGGCCATGCATATCGGGGTGGGGCTCGGCACGGCGGCTGGCGGCGTGGCGCTTGAAACCATGCCGCTTGCGGCTCTGCCTCTGGCCGGTGCGGTGCTGGCGGCGCTGGCGGTCGTCTTCGCGGCGGCGGCCTTCCATCTGACCGCACGGCGGGGCACGGTGCGGGGTGCGGCCGGGACATGATGCCCGACGTGATGCCGGGGCACTCGCCACGGGCTTCCGGTTCGGATAGATGTCTTGACACCTAACAACGAGCCGATCTTTGCCATGACCCAGACAGACAGCAGAAAGACCATCGTGCTGACCGGTGCCAGCCGGGGCATCGGCCACGCCACGGTGAAGCGCTTCTCGATGGAGGGATGGCGCGTCATCACCTGTTCGCGGCAGGCCTTTTCCGAGAATTGCCCGTGGCCGGCCGGGCCCGAGGACCACATCAAGGTCGATCTGGCCGACCCGGAGGATGTCGGCGTTGCGGTGTCCGAAATCCGCCACCGGCTGGAAAGCCATGGCGGCCAGCTCAATGCGCTGGTCAACAATGCCGGCATCTCGCCCAAGCTGCCGGGCAGCCAGCGCATGAATTCGCTCGAGACGCCCATGCATGTGTGGCGCGACGTCTTCCAGGTGAATTTCTTCGCGCCGATCATGCTGGCGCGCGGCCTGTTCAAGGAACTGGCGGCGGCCAAGGGCTCGGTGGTCAACGTCACCTCGATCGCCGGCTCGCGCGTGCATCCCTTCGCCGGAACGGCCTATGCCACGTCCAAGGCCGCGCTCGGCTCGCTGACGCGCGAGATGGCGCATGATTTCGGCCCGCACGGCATCCGCGTCAATGCCATCGCGCCCGGCGAGATCGACACCGCCATCCTGTCGCCGGGCACGGAGAAGATCGTCGAGACCATCCCGATGCGCCGGCTGGGCACCACGGCGGAAGTGGCCGACATCATCTTCTTCCTGTGCTCGGGCCAGTCCTCCTATGTGACCGGCTCCGAGATCCACATCAATGGCGGCCAGCACGTCTGACCCTGCAGGTGTGACCACGGGGTTTTTTGCCCCGCTGGAATGATTTTCTTCTCCCCATGGCGGTCGGGCAAAAAATATTGCCTGCCGCCGAGGGCAGCGCGAGCCCGTTTCTTCGCGGCATCCTCCTGTCAGGCTAGAAATGCAAGCCTGTACAGGGTTTTACCGCGATGCCGCACGATCTTCCCAAGCTGAACGCTTTTCCCGTCTTCATGCGCGTCGAAGACGAGGCAGTCGTCATCGTCGGCGACGGCGAGGAGGCGCTGGCCAAGGCCCGGCTGCTCGGCCAGTCGTCGGCCAGGCTGCGCATCGTCGCGCCCGAAGCTTCCCCCGAACTGCTTTCCTGGATCGCGGCCAACGGCGCGGCGCATGTCGCGCAGGCCTATGCGCGCGGCCACCTGGAGGGTGCCGTCCTGGTCTTCGCCGCCAGTGGCGAGGAGGGGCTGGATCGGCGCGTCGTGGAAGACGCGCGTGCGCTCGGCATCAAGGCCAACGCCGTCGACCGGCCGGAACTGTGCGATTTCTTCACCCCGGCGCTGGTCAATCGCGCCCCGGTCGCGGTTGCCATCGGAACCGAGGGCGCCGGCCCGGTGCTTGCCCAGATGATCCGGTCGCGCATCGATCGCATGCTGCCGCCGTCGCTGGGCTCGCTGGCCGCGCTGGCCGTCAGCTTTCGCGAGGCGGCCGAGCGCCTGCTGCCCAAGGGCGCGCCGCGCCGCCGGTTCTGGCGCGAATTCTTCGAGGGCGCGCCGGCCCGGGCCGTCGCCGGTGGCGATATAGCGGCCGGCCATGAGGCCGCATCCGGGCTGCTTGCCAATCCGGAGCGCGCCTTCGGCCATGTCGCGCTGGTCGGGGCAGGGCCGGGGGCGGAAGACCTTCTGACGCTCAGGGCGCAGCGGCTCCTGATGGAGGCCGACGTCATCCTTTATGACGCGCTGGTGCCCGAGGCCGTGGTCGCCATGGGCCGCCGCGATGCCGAGCGCGTTGCGGTGGGCAAGCGCAAGGGCTGCCATTCCAAGACGCAGGCCGAGATCAATGCGCTGCTGGTCGCGCTCGGCCGCGAGGGCAGGCGGGTCGTGCGCCTCAAGAGCGGCGATCCGCTGGTGTTCGGCCGGGCCGGCGAGGAAATGGCGGCGCTTCGCGATGCCGGCATCTCCTACGAGGTGGTGCCGGGCGTGACCGCCGCCTTTGCCGCCGCCGCCGATTTCGAACTGCCGCTGACGCTGCGCGGCGTCACCTCGTCCATGGTGTTCACCACCGGCCATGACCTGAAGGGCGGTTCGCTGCCGGACTGGGCGAAGCTCGCCATCTCGGGCGCGACGGTGGCCGTCTACATGGGCCGCTCGGTCGCGGCGGAAGTCGCCGGCCGCCTGATCGAGGCCGGCCTGCCGCCGGACACGGCGGTTGCCGTGGTCGAGAATGCAAGCCTGGCCGAGCGCCGCCGCTTTCACGGCACGCTGGCCGACCTGCCGGCGCTGGAGCAGCGCCATGACCTGACCGGGCCGGTGATGACCATCATCGGCGATGCCGTGGCGGGTGCCCGCTTCGACCGCTCCGAGCCGCTTGCAGCGCATAGAAACCTTGCCGTGGAACGCATTTTCGAGGGATCGCACGCATGAAGATCATGACCGCCAACCGCCTGGTCGACGGCGAGGTCGTCTGGTACGGCAACGGCCAGTGGATCGAGACGATCGACGGTGCCGAGATCGTCGTCGACCCGGCCGAGGAGGCCCGGCTGGAGGCGCTCGGCAAGCAGGCGATGGCCGCCAACCTGATCCTCGATCTCGCCCTCATCGACATCGAGGTGGTCGACGGCGCCATCCGCCCGAAGCGCCTGCGCGAGCGCATCCGCGCCGCCGGCCCCACCATCCGCAACGACCTCGGCAAGCAGGCCCGAACCCAATTGTCCCGAGCGGCCTGACAGGCAGGCGGCCGCGCACGCCCGGAGAAGCAACATGTACCGTTACGACGAATTCGACCATGCCTTCGTGCAGGCCCGCGTCGCCCAGTTCAGCGATCAGGTCGAGCGCCGGCTTGCCGGTGAGCTGACGGAGGAGCAGTTCCGCCCGTTGCGCCTGATGAACGGCGTCTATCTGCAACTCCATGCCTACATGCTGCGCGTCGCCATTCCCTACGGCACGCTTTCCTCGCGCCAGATGCGGATGCTCGCCCATATCGCGCGCACCTACGACAAGGGCTACGGGCATTTCACCACGCGCCAGAACATCCAGTTCCACTGGCCGGCCCTGTCCGACATTCCGGCGGCCCTTGCCGATCTCGCCTCGGTGGAGATGCATGCGTTGCAGACGAGCGGCAATTGCATTCGCAACATCAGCGCCGACCATTTCGCCGGAGCGGCCGCCGACGAGGTTGCCGACCCGCGCCCCTATGCCGAGATCATGCGGCAATGGTCGTCGGTGCATCCGGAATTCAGCTACTTGCCGCGCAAGTTCAAGATCGCGCTGACGGGGTCCAACCGCGACCGCGCCGCCATCCAGACCTACGACATCGGCCTGCACCTCAAGCGGAACGAGGCGGGAGAACTCGGCTTCACCGTGTGGGTGGGCGGCGGCCAGGGCCGCACGCCGCTGCTGGCCAAGAAGATCCGCGACTTCCTGCCCCGCCAGCACCTGTTGTCCTATGTGACGGCGATCATGCGCGTCTACAATCTGCACGGCCGCCGCGACAACAAGTGGAAGGCGCGCATCAAGATCCTCGTCCATGAAATGGGCGCGCAGGAATTTGCCCGCCAGGTCGAGGCCGAATGGGAAACGCTGAAGGACGGCGACCTCAAGCTGCCGCAGGCCGATATCGACGCCATCAACGCCTATTTCGCGCCGCCGCCGCTGGTGGACAGGCCGGAAGGCGACGAGGCGGTGCGGCTTGCCAGGCTGGATTCCAGAAGCTTCTCCGACTGGCTCAACCGCAACGTCACCACCCACCATCACCCCGATTACGCGGCGGTGACGATTTCGCTCAAGAACATCGGCGAAACCCCCGGCGACATGAGCGACAGCCAGATGGACGCGGTTGCCGACCTTGCCGAGCGATATGCCTTCGACGAGATCCGGGTATCCCACGAGCAGAACCTGGTGCTGCCGCATGTCGCGCGCGCCGACCTCAAGGCGGTGTATGATGCGCTGGTGGAGATCGGGCTGGCCACGGCCAATATCGACCTCATCAGCGACATCATCGCCTGCCCCGGCCTCGACTACTGCACGCTGGCCAATGCGCGCTCCATCCCTGTCGCCCAGCAGATTGCGCTGCGCTTCGCCTCGCTGGAGCGCCAGCGCGACATCGGCGAGTTGAAGCTCAACATCTCGGGCTGCATCAACGCCTGCGGACATCACCATGTCGGGCACATCGGCATTCTCGGCGTCGAAAAGAAGGGCGCCGAACTCTATCAGGTCACGCTCGGCGGCGCCGCCGACGAGAACGCGGCCATCGGCGAGATCATCGGGCGCGGGTTCGGACCCGACGAGATCGTCGATGCGATCGAGACGCTGGTCGAGACCTATCTGGCGATCCGCAGCGACCGTTCGGAGCGGTTCCTCGACGTCTATCGCCGGCTCGGCGCCGCGCCGTTCAAGGAGGCTCTCTATGGAGCCGAGGCCAAGGCGGCCTGAGGTGAGGGCACGGGACGCCGCATCCCTCGAAGCACGACACGGGCAGCTTTCCGCCGCCCGTGTCATCGAGCTTGCGGCAAGTGATCTGTTTGCGGGAGAGATCGCGGCCGTCTCGTCCTTCGGGGCGGATTCGGCGGTGCTGCTGCATCTCATCGCCCAGGTGGACCGGCATCTGCCGGTCGTCTTCCTCGACACCGGCAAGCATTTCGAGGAGACGCTGAGCTATCGCGACGCGCTTGCCGACGATTTCGGCCTGACCGACATCAGGGTGGTCCACCCGGAAGCGGCAGCACTGGAGCGGGTCGATCCGGGCGGGCGGCTGCATGAAAGCGACGTGGAAGCCTGCTGCCATGTGCGCAAGGTGGAGCCGATGGCGCGCGGCGTCGAGCCGTTCCGGGCGTGGTTCACCGGCCGCAAGCGCCATCAGGCGCAAACGCGGACCGCGCTGCCGGTGTTCGAGGCGGTGGGACCGCGCGTGCGCATCAACCCGCTGGCGCATTGGACCACGGCCGATCTGGCCGACTATATGCGGGCCCATGCGCTGCGGGAAAACCCGCTGGTCGCCTATGGCTACCTGTCCATAGGCTGCTTTCCCTGCACCCGGCCCGTGGAGCAGGGACAGGACGCGCGCAGCGGACGCTGGGCCGGTCAGGCCAAGACCGAATGCGGCATTCATCTTGCGGGACTGGAACAGTCCCTGAGCCAGGAAAGACATGATGAGCGAAGAGAAACCGGCGCCTGAAATCCGCCTGTGGACTCCCGAAGGGTTCCGCGAGGACGAATGGGCGCATGCCGAAACGGCAGAGGCGCTGGCCGGCAACGACCGGCTCATCCTGCCTTTGCAGGCTTTCCTCGGTCTCGACCCGCAGGAGCGGACGCGAAATCGCGGGCGGCTGGGCGTTCTGGTGCAGCCGGGCGAGCAGATCGACACCCTCGTCGAACTGCTGGACGAGGTTGCGCTGATAGCGCTGGTTTTTCCGGCCTATACCGACGGCCGCAGTTATTCCAAGGCACAACTTCTGCGCGGCCGGCATGGGTTCGAGGGAACGCTGCGCGCAGTGGGCGAGGTGCTGGTCGACCAGCTTGCCCATATGCTGCGCGTCGGCTTCACCGAATTCGCGATTTCCAATCCGGTCCTGCTGCGGCGGCTGGAGAAAGGCGAGGTCGGCGGCCTGCCGGTCTATTACCAGCCGGCGGCGAAGCCCGCGGCCGCGACAGGCAGCTATTCCTGGCGCCGGGTGCCGCAATCCTAGCGGCACGGCTGTCGCGGTCTAGCTTGCGGAACCTTCTTCCGCTTGCAGTTCGACCGCTTCCAGACGGTCGAGAAGGGCTTGCAGGTGTTCGGGAACGTCCTTGACGACTTTGAACGCCGGCATGGAGTGCAATATGCCCCGTGTCCCATGGCTGCGGACCTGTTGACGGATCGTCGTCGCCAGCTTCTGGCGCACCGGGTCCTGCAGCATTTCCTTGCCTGTTCGGGTCATCGTTCCAAAATCCTTCCGGTTTCGAAACTCCCTGTATCCGGTGATGGTTCCCCTAAAGCCGGGCGATTGCAAACAGCTCCGTCGAACAGGGTAAAATTTGAATTAAATGCAGTTGACGCCATCGGAAGCGTTCCGCAGTGCGAACCCCTTGATTTTTGGCCGTCGAACCTCGATATCGGGCCCAACTCCGAAACTTCGAAAGAATGGAAATCCGCCATGAGTGACCAGGCCAAAGACGAGCGTATGCCCGACGAGACCGGGACCACGCAAGCCGCCGGCGAAGGCACCGAGAACGACTACGAGGCGCTTGTGCGCCTGCTGAAGGAAAACGAGGAACTGAAGGACAAGGCGCTGCGTGCCGCCGCCGAGGTGGAGAACATGCGCCGCCGGGCTGCCCGCGACGTGCAGGATGCGCGCGCCTATTCCATCGCCAATTTCGCCCGCGACATGCTGACCGTTGCCGACGACCTGCAACGTGCGCTCGATGCCATCCCGGCCGAGGCCAAGGCTTCCGGCGATGCCGGCTTCAAGGCCCTGATCGAGGGCGTCGAGATCACCGCGCGCGGCCTGCTGGCGGCGCTGGAGCGGCACGGCGTGAAGAAGCTGGTGCCGGAAGGCGAGAAGTTCGATCCCAATTTCCACGAAGCCCTGTTCGAAGTACCCAACCCGCAGGTGGTTGCCGGCACGGTGGTGCAGGTTGTGCAGCCGGGCTACTCGATCGGCGAGCGCGTGCTGCGACCGGCCAAGGTCGGCGTCTCCAAGGACGGGCCGAAACAGGCACCGGAGCAGGCGGCCAAGCCGGCCGGCGGGGACGCGCAGGGCTAAAGCAAGTCCAGCAAGGAAGCGGGCAAGGGACCTATCCCCTTCCGATTTGCCGGGCGGCTGCTACTGTTGCCGCCGCCTGCCATCGGATCGAAGCCTGCCATGAACCTCGTCACCATCCTCGATTATGCCGGCGTCGCGGTGTTCGCGGCCACCGGCGCGCTTGCCGCCTCGCGCAAGCAGGTCGACATCATCGGCTTCCTGTTCCTTGCCGGCGTGACGGGCATCGGCGGCGGCACGTTCCGCGACCTCATTCTCAACACCCCGGTGTTCTGGATCGGCAACCATGATTATGTGCTGGTCTGCGCCGCCAGCGCCATTCTCGTGTTCTTCACCGCGCATCGGGTGGAATCGCGCTACAAGCTGCTTCTGTGGCTCGACGCCGTCGGTCTCGCCGCCTTTGCGGTGATGGGCGCGGTCAAGGGGCTGGCGATCACCGGATCGCCGGTCGTCGCCATCATCATGGGCATGCTGACCGCCACTTTCGGAGGCATCCTTCGCGACCTGCTGGCCGGGGAGCCCTCGGTGCTGCTGCGGCCGGAGGTCTATGTCACGGCCGCGCTGGCGGGGGCTGGCGTCTATACGATCTGCGATCTCGCCGGGCTGGCGCCGATCGTCTCGCAGCTTGGCGGCTTCGTGGTCGCTTTGGCCGTCAGGGGAGGGGCGCTTCGCTTCGGCTGGCGCATTCCTGTCTACAAGAGCCGGCCCGGACGACGGCCGGAGGACATTCCCTGAAGCATGTCGCCCGAAAATGGGAACCTGTTTCGGCATGACGATAAGCCTTAAGCCCGGGCGACCTGCCACGCCTTGACCAGTCTGGCGGGAGCCTGTCGCATCCAGATCCGCTCCAGACGATGGCGCAGTTCCTCATCGCCGATGCGGTCCATCCTCACCAGCAATGCCGGCCAGCCCTTGTAATGGTCGGTCTCGAAATAGATGTCCGGCGACAAGGAGAGCAGCATCTCCTTCTCGTCGAAGGGGACGAACAGCACGACGGTGGCGGCATCCTTGACGCGGGCGAGTGGCTTCCTGCCGACCTTGAGCGCGGGCGTTCCGTAGGATGTGGTTTCGAGGACTTGCGGGAGGTGGCTTGTCGCGGCCTTCAGCCTGCCGAGCACGGCCGCGAGATCGCTATCCATCGCCTCAGGCCGCGTAGTCTGGCCTTCGCCGCCATAATAGCTGATGTAGCGGGCGCCGATTTCCTTGACCGGCATGACCACGAAGATGTCGACGGTGGCGAAGTCGGGGTCGATGACGCAGCCCTCGCCGATGCGGGCGCCGACGCGCAGATAGCCCTTCACCAGCGGCGGCATGGCGGCGATGGCCGACTTGGGGTTCACCGCATCGAGGGGCATCAGCTTCATGGGATGGTAGCGGCCGGTGACGGCGCGCACGTCCCAGTCGGCCGTGGTGCGGCAATGGTGCGCCAGATAGGTCAGCGCCTCGGCATGGGTCGCGGGGTCGGTGCCGGGGAAGGAGGCGCAGCCGACCATCACGTCGATCCGGTAATGGTTGAGATAGGCCCAGATGCCTTGCCAGAGCGCCTCGATGGTGCGCCGCGAGCGGTATTCGGGCAGCACGCAGGACCGCCCCAGTTCGAGGAAGCGGCGCTCCGGGTGGCGGGCGACGAGGCCCTGCAACTCGAATTCGTCCTGCGAATAGAATCCGCCGGCGGCTGCCGCGCTCTCCTGCCGCAGCAGGCGGTAGGTGCCGACGATGCGACGATGCTCCGGGCCGATCAGGCTGTTGTCGAACACCAGCAAATGGTCGCAGAGCGGATCGAAGCGGTCGGCATCGCGGCCGCCGAACCGGTGCAGGCCGCCGCGGGCGCCGAGCTCATCGTAGAAGATGCGGTAGCGGATTTCCTGCGCGTAGTCGATTTCGGCTTGGTTGCGGGCCAGCCGCACTTCGAGGTTGCCGATTCGTCCGAGCGGCGCTGCGAGGGTCGGCGCCTGCGGCCCGGTGGCGGTTCCCGAAACGGATGAAACGGGCGACCGGGTCTGCCCTTGCGGCATCGCTGTCTGCACGGGCGATTCTCCTTCGAGCCATCCCTCGTGGCGCGGGGATACGATTGTGGTGCAACAGGATTGTGACAGTAGCGTGATATGGCGTGATCGGCAACAAAGCTACCCTTGCCATGTCCATTTACGCTGGGGCCTGCTCCTGAACGGCGGCGATCAGCGCGTGCGGGTCGAGCGGCTTGGTCAGGAAGCCGGTGGCGCCATGGGCAAGCACGGCGTGCCGGGTCTTTTCCTGGCTGTCGGCCGACAGCACCAGGATGGGGATGGGGGCAAGGCCGC
The DNA here is from genome assembly GCF_052978165.1 of Aquamicrobium terrae. Classification (NCBI taxonomy): domain Bacteria; kingdom Pseudomonadati; phylum Pseudomonadota; class Alphaproteobacteria; order Hyphomicrobiales; family Phyllobacteriaceae; genus Aquamicrobium; species Aquamicrobium terrae. Next base: position 1,226,603 of record NZ_JBRKLZ010000001.1, on the reverse strand, counting down.
GGGCCTCTTCCTGGCGCCGGATATGGGCGATGGCGTCCATGCCGTCCATCACCGGCATGTGCAGGTCCATCAGCACGACATCGTGGCGGCGGCCGCCGCCGGCCGCCGCCAGCGCTTCCACTGCCTCCTTGCCCGTGCGCACCACTTCGACGCGATGGCCGGCCTTGGTGAGGCTGGTGCGGGCCAGCATGGCGTTTATCTCGTTGTCCTCGGCGATCAGCACCGAGAGCCCGCCGCCGCTGACGCGGGCGACGCGGCCTCCGTCGGGCTGCTGCGGCTGCGGTGCGGCCGGCATCAGGGACCTGCCGGCGATCAGCACCCGAAGCAGGGTTTCGCCGCGCACCGGGCGGGCGAGGAAGCTGACATAGCCGCTGGCGCGGTATTCGGCGAGCTTGCCCCGGTCGGTCGAGGCGATCAGCGTGATAGCCTGGCTGGTGGCGAAGCCGTCTCTGCGCAGCCTTTGCAGCAGGCGACCTTCGCCGCTTTCCAGCACCGCGTCCACCATCAGCGTGTCGCAATCGGCGGACAGCGCGAGCGCCCGGGCGGGCGTGTCGGCCACCTCGGCGACGCCGCCGAGAACGCGGATGGACTGCGCGATCACTTCCGCCTCCACCGTGTTCGGCGACAGGATCACCACCTTGCGGCCGGCAAGCATGTCGTCACTGTCGTGTGGCGGGTCGGTCGCCTCGGTCGCCGGCAGTTCGAAGATGAATTCCGTGCCCTTGCCCGGCGTGCTCGCCACCGAGATGGTGCCGCCCATGGCCGCGACGAGGCGCTTGGAAATGGCAAGCCCCAGCCCGGCGCCGCCATGCCTGCGGGTCGAGGTGCCGTCGACCTGCTCGAATTCGAGGAAGATGCGCTCGAGGTCGGCCGGCCGCATGCCCGGGCCGGTGTCGACGACGCTGAAGCGGATGCGGTCGATGTCGCGATGCCGCTGGCGGGTGATGGTGAGCGCGACGCCGCCGTCGTCGGTGAACTTGATGGCGTTGCCGAGCAGGTTGAGCAGCACCTGCCGCACCCGGCCGGGATCGGCGGTGATCATCTGGGGCACGTCGGGGCCGACGCGGCAGCCGAGGCCGATGTTCTTGCCGTAGGCACGGGCGGCCAGAAGCTCCACGACGTTGTCGGCCAGCTCGCGGATCGACACGGGCTGCGGCTCCGGGTCGAAGCGGCCGGCCTCGATCTTGGAATAATCCAGAAGGTCGTCGATCAGCGCCAGCAGGGCGCTGGCCGAGGTGGAGACGGCGTTGACATAGGTTCGCTGCTCCGGCGACAGCCTGGTGTCGGACAACAGCCTCGCCATGCCCATGATGCCGTTCATGGGCGTGCGGATTTCATGGCTCACGGTGGCAAGGAAGCGGGATTTGGCCTGATTGGCGAATTCGGCCCGTTCGCGGGCGGAGATCAGCGAGGCCTCGGCCTGCTTGCGGGCGGTGATGTCGCGGGCGATGGCGCGATGGGAAACGGTGCCGCTGTCCTTGTCGCGCACCGACAGTTCGATCCATGAGAACCAGCGGAGGCCGCCGGCGGTGCGGATGGCGACATCGGTGGAACTGAGGCACTCGCTGTCGGCGAAGGCGGCATCCGGCACGACACCCACTTCGACGCCAAGATCGGAAAGCATCAGGCCGGTGAGGTCGTTGACGTCCATGCCGATCAGGTTGGCGAAGACCTTGTTGGCATAGACGATGGTGCCCTGACGGTCGCGATGGACGACAAGGTCGCCCAAAGCGTCGATGAGGCCGTGGAAGCGCTCCTCGCTTTCCTGCATCTCCCACATGCGATCGGAGAGCGTCTCGAGCTCGGCTCGGGCAAGGGCGACGTCATGGCCATGCTGGCGCTCGGCACGGCGTTCGCTCGTCCTGAGATGCTGGTGCAGGAAAAGGCCGCTGAGCCCGGCCGCCAATATGCCGAGGCTGAGGAAGACCGGCGCGCCGGTGAGATGCGCAAGCCCGGCCAGCAGCAGGACAGCCGCATAGGTGACGAAGGCCAGCCCTCTGGGAATCGCCGGGGCAAGAGCCCCCGGTGCGTGCTGTTCCGCCGGCAGAGGTGCCGGCCCGACAGGCGCGGGAAACAGCCGGGCGGCTTTCGCCCCCCAGTCGTCCGGGTTCGTTCGTTTCGTGGCGATCTCCGCAACCATGCCGGGAACCATGGCAGATACACGTTAGGGAAGATTTCGGCGGATCGCTCGCATTTTAGCGTTTGCATAAAAACGAGCAAAGCGCGCTACATATCGACCACCACGCGCCCCCTTATCCGGCCTTCCACGATGTCGCGGGCGGCCTCGGTGATGTCGTCGAAGCCGATGGTGCGCGACAGCGCGGAAAGCTTGCCAAGGTCGAGGTCGCTGGCGATGCGCCGCCAGGCCTCGAGCCGCAATTCCTTCGGCGCCATCACCGAATCGACGCCGAGCAGGGAGACGCCGCGCAGGATGAAGGGCGCGACGGACGCCGGCAGGTCCATGCCGCCGGCCAGCCCGCAGGCGGCCACGGCGCCGCCATAGGCGGTCATGGACAGCACATTGGCGAGCGTGTGGCTGCCGACGGAATCGATGCCGCCGGCCCAGCGCTCCTTGCCGAGCGGCCGCGCGGGGCCGGACAATTCCTCGCGCTCGATCACCTCGGCGGCGCCGAGCTCGTGCAGATAAGCCGCCTCGGCGCTGCGGCCGGTGGAGGCGACGACATGATAGCCGAGCCCGGACAGGATGGAGACGGCGACCGAGCCGACCCCGCCCGCCGCGCCGGTGACGACGACCGGCCCGCGCTGCGGCAGGACGCCGTGGCGCTCCAGCGCCATCACGCACAGCATGGCCGTGTAGCCGGCGGTGCCGACCGCCATGGCGTCATGGGCGCTGATGCCGTCCGGCAGCGGCACCAGCCAGTCGCCGCTGACCCGGGCGCGTCCGGCATAGGCCCCGTAATGGACCTCGCCCACGCCCCAGCCGTTGAGGATGACCTTGTCGCCCTTGCGCCAGTCGGGATGGTCGGAGGACAGCACCGTGCCGGCGAAGTCTATGCCCGGCACCAGCGGCCAGCGCCGCACCACCGGCGCCTTGCCGGTGATCGCCAGCCCGTCCTTGTAGTTCACCGTGGTCGCTTCCACGGCCACGGTGACGTCGCCTTCCATGAGGTCGGCTTCGGAGAGTTCGGTCACCTCGACGGTCTGGTTCTTGTCCTCGTCGCGCGATATCAGGATGGCCTTGAAGGTTTCCGGCATGTCTTCTCCCCATTCTCAGGGGGAAGAATGCGACGCAGGCCCTCCGAAATCAATCGTTCGAAGGTCTTGCCTCGCGCCGCCAGCCGACGAATTCCTCCAGCACCACCAGAATCGCGCCGATGCTGATGAAGACGTCGGCAAGGTTGAACACGGCGAAGGACCAGCTCGGCGTGGGGAAGAGGATGTAATCGACGACATGGCCGTAGACCGCCCGGTCGATGACATTGCCCATGGCGCCGCCGAGGATCATCGCGAAGCCGAGGCGGGCGAAGAGCTGCCCCGGAGAACTGCGGAAGGCGAGATAGACGATGAAGGCCGACACGACGAGCGAGATGACGATGAGCCCGGTATCGCCGAAGGAGGACAGCATCGAGAAGGCGATGCCGGTGTTGTAGGTGCGAAACAGCGCCAGGAACGGCAGCAGGTCGATCTTCTCCTGAAAGGGAAGGCCGGTTTCGACCAGATATTTGATCCATTGGTCCAGCGCCATGGCGGCGACCGTGAGCACCGCATAGGGAACGAGCGTCCTGGCTGCGCCTGTCTTTTCGGGTGCGGGGGTCACGGGGAAGGCCCCTCCAGCTTGAGTGCGTCGCGGCGGATTTCGAACAGCATCACGCCGGTGGCGACGGCGAGATTGAGCGAATCCGCCCGCCCTGCCTGCGGAATGCGCAGCAGCCGGTCGCAGCTTGCCGCCAGATCGTCGGGCAGGCCCTGCTGCTCGTTGCCCATCAGGAGCAGGACGGGTTTGCCGGAGAAATCGACCGAGCGATAGTCGACCGCGCCTTTCAGATGCGTGCCGGCGACGAGGCCGGGAAAGCCCTTGCGCCAGGCAAGGAACGCCTCGGCGCCGGCCTTGGCGACAGGCACGGCGAAGATGGAGCCCATGGTGGCGCGCACCGTTTCCAGCGAAAAGGGGTCGGTGGTGTCGCCCACGAGGATCACGCCCTTCGCGCCGACCGCATCAACGGTGCGTATGACGGTGCCCAGATTGCCCGGATCGCGCACCCGGTCGAGCGCCACCCAGACATCGCCCTTGGCGGGGCGGATGTCCTTCAGCGGCACGAGGCGCTGCGTGAACACGCCCACCACCATCTGCGGATTGTCGCGGCGGGTGATGGAGGACAGCACCTTTTCCGAGACTTCCAGCACGTCGCCGCCGGCGGCAACCGTGCGCGCCGCGACCTTCTCGACCGCCGGATTGCCGCGCCCGGCCTTGGCGAAGATCAGCGTGCGGATTTCCCAGCCGAGATCGAGCGCGTCGATGACCAGCTTCAGCCCTTCGGCCATGAAGGCGTTGTTCTGGTCGCGGAATTTCTTCAGCGCCAGCGCCTTGATGTCCTTCACCAGCGGATTGGAAAGGCTGGTGACTTCCTTGACCCGGCCGACCGGGCGTCGTCTCTCATGTTCGCTCATCTGGCGACCCATCTGGAAAAGAGCGAGGTGGAAAGGGCGCGGCCGGCCGACTGCTCGCGGATGATCAGTTCGCCGGATTCGACGGTGCCGCCCATGCCGGCGAAGGTGTCGCGCATCAGGGCATGGATGGCGAAGAACGAGGCGCGGATCGAATAGGCGGTGAGCACCACGGCCAGCGGCTTCGGCGTCAGGATCGAGCGGCAGATGTCGGCAAGCGCCGGAAGATGCTCGAACAGTTGCCAGACCTCGCCCTTCGGCCCGCGCCCATAGGCCGGCGGGTCGAACAGGATGATGTCGTAGCGGCTGCCGCGACGCTCCTCGCGCTCGGCGAATTTCATCGCGTCCTCGACAATCCAGCGGATCGGCTTGCTGGTCAGCCGGGCCACTTCCTGGTTCTCGCGTGCCCAGCCGATGGCCTTCTTCGAGGCATCGACATGGGTGACCTCGGCCCCGGCGCGGGCCGCGACCAGCGAGGCGAGGCCGGTATAGCCGAACAGGTTCAGCACTTTCACCGGCCGCCGGGCGTTCTCGATCAACCCGGCCATATGGTCCCAGTGCGAGGCCTGTTCGGGAAACACGCCGACATGGCGGAAGGAGGTGAAGCGGCCGAGATAGTCGATGCCGTCATGCTTCATCGGCCATGTCTCGCCGAGCGGATTGCGCGGGAAATGCCAGCGGCCGATGCCCTCTTCATCCGTGTTGCCGGTGAAGATGGCGTCGGCGCGGCTCCATTCCTTGTCGGGCAGGGCGGGACGCCAGATGGCCTGCCCCTCCGGGCGCACGATGCGGTAGGGGCCGTATTGCTCCAGCTTGCGGCCGTCGCCGCTGTCGAGCAGGGCATAATCGGCGTTGGGCGCGACCTCGAGGATCAGCGGCAGCTTTTCCGCCGGCAGCGCGCCTTCGCGGCGAACGAGCTGGCGCTTCGGCTGTGGCGGTGCCTCGTGCTCCCGTTCGGGGCGCGGCCTTGCCTCCTGGCTTCTGTTGCGCGTGGCTTTCAAGCGAATGCTCCGGTGGAAATGTGCCTGCGCTTCTGCCATAGCGGCCGTCGAGCCGCAACATGCGGGGCTTTGGGCGGGATACACGATCATGAGAACCAGCGGGAAAACAGCTTTCATCGCCGCATGCGCTTTGCTGTGCTGTCTGCCTGCATGGCAAGCGGGGGCCGAGGACATGAGCGAAACCGAAGTCGAGGCAGGTCGCGAACGGCCCGCTGAAAGGCGCCATGCTGTTGCCGCCGCAGGCCGCGGGGCGGTCGGTGGTGGTCATCATCCCCGGGTCCGGCCCCACCGACCGTGACGGCAACAGCCCGATGGGCATCGAGGCCGGCTATCTGAAGATGCTGGCCGAGGCCCTGGCCGAAAAGGGCATAGGCTCGATCCGCGTCGACAAGCGCGGCATGTTCTCCAGCAAGGGCGCGTTCGCGGACCCCAATGCGGTGCTGTTCGACGACTATGCCGGCGACGCGCTCGCCTGGCTCAAGGTTGCGCGGGAGAAGACCGGCGCCGATTGCGCCTGGCTGCTCGGCCACAGCGAGGGCGGGCTGGTGGCGCTGATCGCGGCGCAGGAGGCAGGGCCGGACCTGTGCGGGCTGGTGCTGGTGTCGACGCCCGGGCGGCCGCTGGGCGAGGTCCTGCGCGAGCAGTTGCAAGGCAACCCGTTCAACAAGCCGATCCTGCCGCAGGCGCTTGCGGCCGTGGACGCGCTGGAGCGCGGCGAGAAGGTGGATACGGCCACGCTTCCACAGGTGCTTCAGCCCTTGTTCGGGGATCAGGTGCAGGATTTCCTGATCGACGGTTTCAGCCGCAGGCCGGCCGAACTGATCGGCAAGCTCGAAGTGCCGGTGCTGATCGTGCAGGGCGACAACGATCTCCAGGTGCGGATGGCGGATGCCAAGGCCCTGTCGCAGGGGCAACCGGCGGCGGAGCTGAAGGTCATTGCCGGCATGAACCATGTGCTGAAATCGGTGCCGCCGGGCGACATCGCGGCCAATCTCGCTTCCTACGGCGACCCGAAGCCGCCGCTGGCGCCGGGTCTGGCCGATGCGGTGGTGGATTTCGTAAGCCGCAGGGATTGAGGGCTGGTCAGGTCCTCAACGCCTCATAGACGGCGACCCCGGCGGCGAGGTCTTCCAGCGCCGCGCCGACCGATTTGAACAGGGTGATCTCGTCGGCCGAGCTGCGGCCCTTTTTCTCGCCGCGCGCCAGTTCATGCAGATCGGCGAGGATGTCGCTTTCGGCGAGGACGCCGGAAGCCAGCGGCTGGACGATGTCGCCGGCCTCCTTGGTGGCGCCGGTGCGGGTGTCGACGAACACGCTGGCGCGGCGGATGGTGTCGTCGTCGGCCTCGCGCATCTGCGGGGTGAAGCCGCCGACCAGGTCGACATGCGCGCCGGGCTTGAGCAGCGCGCCCTTGACCAGCGGCGTCTGCGAGATGGTGGCGCAGGAGACGATGTCGGCCTCGGCCAGTTCGGCGTCGAGATCCGTGGCGGCCTCGGCGGCCAGTCCTTCGGTACGCAGGTCGGCGGCGACCTTCTCGGCATTGGCCGGCGTGCGGTTCCAGATGCGGATCGTCCCGATCGGGCGAACGGCCGAATGCGCCTTGGCGAGGAAGGGCGACAGCGCGCCGGCACCGACCACCAGCAGGCGCGAGGCGTCCTCGCGGGCCAGATAGGAGGCGGCGAGCGCCGAGGCGCAGGTGGTGCGCCACTGGGTGAGGCGCTGGCCGTCGATGATCGCCTTCGGCTCGCCGGTCCGCCCGTCGAGCAGCAGATATTGCCCCATCACCGCCGGCTTGCCGATGGTGTTGTTGTCGGGCGAGACGGTGACGATCTTGACGCCGATATGGCCCTCGGCTTCGACGCCGACGCGCTTGAAGTCGGTCCAGGCCGGCATCAGCAAGAGGGTCGTTTCGCTGCCGGCCGCCCGTTCCACCGTGTGGTGGTGCCGGAGCGGCTGCACCGCCCCTTCGCGGAAGGCGGCGCGCAGCGTCTCGACCAGACCGGGAAAGGTCAGCGCGCGATCGACGTCGGCGGCCGAAATGGTCAACATCGCAAATCCCCCTGAAGATGCTTCGGCCGGAAAGGCCGGGTCAGTTGGTCGGCCGCGGCAGGACCGGGTCATTTCCCGCAGCCGGGGCCGGGCGGCCTGCGGCCTGCTTCAGGCTCTCGGCCTCGATGGCGCGCTGGCGGGCCAGCTTGCGGTAGCGGCCCTGCCGGAACCAGGTGGCCAGGCTGCCGATGATCAGGCCCAGCGCGAAGGCCGCGAACAGGAACACGAAGAAAGGCAGCGTGTAGGTCAGCGCCGGATTGCCGGGGTTGAACGGGTCGATGGTGAAGGGCACCGGCGCGCGGTTGGCGACGGCCAGCGCGATCAGCACGATGGCCAGCGGCACGAAAACAAGAACGAGGGCGAAGCGGTTGAACATGGCCTACTTCTCGTCGTTCAGCCTCTCGCGCAGTTCCTTGCCGGTCTTGAAGAACGGCACCCACTTCTCCTCGACCTCAACCGCCTCGCCGGTGCGCGGGTTGCGACCGGTGCGGGCGGGACGGTTCTTGACCGAGAAGGCGCCGAAGCCGCGCAGCTCGACGCGGTTTCCTTCGGCGAGGGCATCGGTGATCTCATCGAACACGGCGCTGACGATGTTTTCGACGTCGCGCAGGAACAGATGCGGATTGCGCGAGGCGATGATTTGCACGAGTTCGGACTTGATCATGCGGACGATCCCCTGACAGAAAACACGCGGTCGAAATTATGCAAATGATTTTATTTGCTTTTTTCACCCGAAAGGCGGGCTGTCAAGGGTGCCAGCGCGAGACCAGCCCGTCAAGGAACAGGCGCTCCATGCCAAGCTCCTTCAGCACGTCGCCGCTGGGCTCGGGCAGGCCGAGCGCGCGCGCCACCGTGCGGGCCAGCGCCTGCGACCATATCAGGCCCGTGGCGCCTTCCGAGGGCTTCCATTCGATGACCCTGAGGTCCGGGCCGACGCCCTGGCTTTCCAGCCATGCGACCGCTTCGTCCTCGCCGCCGAGGCTGTCGACCAGCTTGTTCTGCAAGGCCTGCCGGCCGGTGAAGATCGAGCCGTCCGCCAGGGTCAGCACCTGGTCGCGGGGCAGGGAACGGCGTTCGGCGACGAGACCGACGAACCAGTCGTAGCTGTCCATGATGAGCCGGCGCACCATGGCGCGCTCTTCCTCGGTGGTCGGCTTGAAGGGGGAGGGCGCGGCCTTGAGCGGCGAGGATTTCACCTCTTCCAGCTTGATGCCCATCTTGTCCATCAGCCCGGTGACGTCCGGATACTGGATCAGCACGCCGATCGAGCCGACGATCGAGGACTGGCGCGCGACGATGTGGTCGGTGGCGCTGGCGATCATGTAGCCGGCCGAAGCCGCCAGCGTGCTGACCTCCGCGACGACCGGCTTTTCGGCCGCGATCTTGCGGATCGCCTCGTAGATCGATTCGCCGCCGGTGGTCGTGCCGCCCGGCGAGTTGATCTGGACGATGACGCCGGCCACGCGCGACGATTTGCGGATCCGCTCCAGCCGCTCCAGCAGCTTGTCGTCCTGGGTGATGGTGCCTTCGATCTTGACCTTGGCGATGTGGGAGACGGCGCTCAGCCCGTCGTCGCGGAACCACGAGGCGATGCCGGCGATGGCGAGCGCGACGAGAACGACCGTCAAGGCCCGCCAGAAGGTCAATTTGCGCCGCAGTCTGCGCCGGTCGATCAGGTCATCGGCTCTTTGTGCCATGCTCGGCCTCTTTCCTCGGGATTGGCAGAGCCTATTTAGAGCATGGACGTGGCGGCGGCCACTGCTTTCACCATCCTCCCCGGCAAGGGGGCCTTGCCGGGCATTTGCGCCATCGTGTATCCTTATGCTGGTCATATTTTTACGTTTTTGGTCCATCCGGACTTGTTTAAGACGCCCCGCGTGCCGAATTACAGGGCGAGACGCGTGAGCTTCATTTGTAGAAAGTAGTGATTTGTCGCGAACGACAGACCCGATCGGCATGGAAGACATGCAGCCGATGCCCGGTGCGTCTCATGCCGGCGCCAGCGATCGCGCGGCGGCCTTCGGCCGCGCCCAGCAACATTCGCGCCGGGTGCGCAGGCTCAAATTCGTGGTTCCCGCCATCGCCATCGCCATGGCCGTCGCCTTCCCGCTCTATTCCTATATGATGGCGCCGGAAACGGTCCCCGTCTCCACTGAAAGCAGCGCCATCTCCGACGGCAAGCTGGTGATGTCCAATCCCAAGCTGGAAGGCTTCACCAAGGGCCTGCTGCCCTATGCGATGACGGCGGTGCGCGCCATACAGGACGTGACCAAGGAAGGGGTGATCGAACTGGAGGGGATAAGCGCCCGCCTGCCGATCAATGCCGAGACCACGGCGAAGGTCGATGCCGCCAACGGCACCTATGACCGTGGCAACAACACGCTCAACATCGACAGCGACGTCACCATCACCACGACGGACGGCATGGTGGCCAAGCTGAAATCTGCCTTCCTCGACATGGACAAAGGCAATATGAAGACGGAACAGCCCGTCGATATCAGCCGGCCAGGGTCTCGAATCACCTCCGACACGATGTCGGTGGAGAACAATGGCAAGGTCATGATATTCGAGAAGCGGGTTCGCGTGAACATCGACCCCGGCGCAAGCCGTGGGGAACAGAAGAAGAGCGGAGACAAGAATGCGACGCAGTGATTCGGCGAGGCTGGCTGTCCTCGCACCAGCGCTGTTGCTTGCCGTGGCGGGCTCCGCCCTTGCCCAGTCGGGCGCGACCGGCTCGATGCCGGGCCTGAAGCTGGCCGGCGACCAGCCGATCCAGATCGAGAGCGAAAAGCTCGAAGTGCGCGAGAACGAGAGCCTCGCCATCTTCACCGGCAATGTCCAGGTGGTTCAGGGACAGACCCTGCTCAAGGCCGGTTCCATGAAGGTGTACTATGTCAAGGACCAGCCCGACCAGTCGCAGCAGGCCTCCTCCGGCTCGGCCACCACCGGCACGGCGAACATCGACCGGCTGGAAGTCGACAACAAGGTCTACATCAAGTCCGACACCCAGGTCGCCACCGGTGATCGCGGCACTTTCGACATGAAGAGCGAGGTGCTGGTGCTGTCGGGTGACAAGGTGGTGCTGTCGGATGGCGACAATGTGCTGACCGGCTGCAAACTCACCGTGCAGATGAAGACGGGGCTTGCCCAGGTCGATGCCTGCGGCAAGCGGGTCATGATGTCGATCACGCCGGGTTCGCAGAAGAAGCCGTAGGATCGCGAATGCTTTCATTCCCCAAGCTGGGCAAAGCCGGCAAGCCGGCCGAACGGCCAAGAAGCAGTTCGGTTGCCGCCGGGCTGAAGGGCACGCTCATCGCCCGTGGCCTGAGCAAGAGCTACAAGGGCCGCAAGGTGGTCAACGGCGTGTCGCTCGGCGTGCGCGCCGGCGAGGCGGTTGGCCTGCTCGGCCCGAACGGCGCCGGCAAGACCACCTGCTTCTACATGGTCACCGGCCTGGTGCCGGTGGACGAGGGCACCATCGAGATCGACGGCTATGATGTCACTTCGATGCCCATGTATCGCCGGGCGCGGCTCGGCATCGGCTATCTGCCGCAGGAAACCTCGATCTTCCGCGGCCTGAGTGTCGAGCAGAACATCCGCGCCGTGCTCGAGGTCGTGGAAAAGAGCCGCAAGCAGCGCGAGAAGAACCTCGACGAGCTGCTCGAGGAGTTCCACATCAGCCATCTGCGCCATGCGCCGTCCATGGCGCTGTCCGGCGGCGAAAGGCGCCGCCTGGAGATCGCGCGGGCGCTGGCCAGCCGGCCGGCCTACATGCTGCTCGACGAACCCTTCGCCGGCATCGATCCGATCGCCGTGGCCGATATCCAGCAGCTCGTTCGCCATCTCACCCAGCGCGGCATCGGCGTGCTCATCACCGACCACAATGTGCGCGAGACGCTGGGGCTCATCGACCGGGCCTACATCATCCACGCCGGCGAGGTGCTGACCCATGGCCGGGCCGAGGAGGTGGTGGCCAACCCCGATGTGCGGCGGCTCTATCTGGGCGAGGGCTTTACGCTCTGACGCTTTGACCGGGCATCGGACCGGAAACCAGCCCGCTTTCCGATCCGATGTTTTCGCCGTCGCGGACGTCCCTTTTTGCCCCGCTTTATGATCCGGTAAAGGAATTAAGGGTCCGGCCGGCGGCCGGACACGTGGTTGCGCTTGACAAGCAAAAGCCGGGCCAGTTTCAATCGCTGGCCCGGAGAATTCGTTTCCGAAGCCGGCGCGAAGGGGAAACGCGGTACCAGATGGCGCTCTCAGCCAAGTTGCAGCTCAAGCAGACACAGTCGCTGGTGATGACGCCGCAACTGCTGCAATCGATCCGCCTCCTGCAATTCACCCAGGCCGAACTGGAGCGCTTCGTCGACGAGGAGGTCGAGCGCAACCCGTTGCTGGAGCGGGGGGAATCGGCTTCCGAAGATGTCGGGGAACCGGTGCGGGAGTCGGAAGCGGCCGTCGCGCGGGAGGCGGGCGACGACTGGTTCGGCAATGAGGCGGACCTGTCGGCGCAGACCATTTCCGATCGCCTCGATTCCTCGCTGGAAAACCTGTTTCCGGACGATCCCGGCCGCTCCGAACGGCTCGATCCGGCGCTGTCGACGCAATGGAAATCCGCCGCCGGCGGTGCCGGGGGCGGTTCCGAGAGCTTCGACCTGGAGGACCTGGCGGCGGCGCCGGTGACGCTGCGCGATCACGTCGGCGAACAGATCGCCTTTGCCTTCACCCAGCCGCAGGAGCGGCTGATCGCGGCCGAACTGGCCGACGGGCTCGATGAGGCGGGCTATCTGCGCACCGACCCGGCCGAGGCGGCCGAACGGCTTGGCGCGGACCCGGCCAGCGTTGCGGCGGTGCTGTCCCGTTGCCAGGGGTTCGATCCGCCGGGCCTGTTCGCCCGCGACCTTGCCGAATGCCTGTCGATCCAGTTGCGTGCCCGCGACCGGCTCGATCCCGCCATGCAGGCGCTGCTTGCCCATCTCGACCTTCTGGCGCGCCGCGACTTCCAGTCGCTCAAGCGCCTTTGCGGCGTCGACGAGGAGGACCTGCTCGACATGCTGGCCGAGATCCGGGGGCTGGACCCCAGGCCGGGGCTGGCCTTTTCCGGCGGGCCCAGCGAGGCGATCGTCGCCGATGTCGAGGTGCGCCCGGCCAGCGACGGCGGCTGGGCGGTGGAACTCAACCCCGATGCCCTGCCGCGCGTGCTCGTCGACCAATCCTATTTCGCGATCGTGTCGGGCCGCGCCCGCGATCAGGCGGAGAAGGATTTTCTGGGCGAATGCCTGCAAAGCGCCAACTGGCTGGCCCGCAGCCTCGACCAGCGCGCGCGGACCATCCTCAAGGTGGCCTCGGAGATCGTGCGCCAGCAGGATGCCTTCCTGGCCCACGGCGTGCGCCACCTGCGGCCGCTGAACCTGAGGACGGTGGCCGATGCCATCGGCATGCACGAATCGACCGTCAGTCGGGCGACGGCCAACAAATACATGCTCACGCCGCGCGGCGTGTTCGAGATGCGCTATTTCTTCACCGCCGCCATCGCCGCCTCGGATGCCGGCGAATCCCACTCCTCGGAAGCCGTGCGCGAGCGCATTCGCGAACTGATCGACGCCGAGCAGGCTGCCCATATACTTTCGGACGACACCATCGTGGACCTGCTCAGGAAGGAGGGTGTCGACATCGCCCGGCGCACCGTCGCCAAATATCGGGAGGGCATGAACATCCCCTCATCGGTGCAGCGGCGGCGCGAAAAACGGGCCCTTGCCGGCATCAAGGGCTGAGCACGGAGCATTTTCCACACTTTTGCGTTTCGTTGACAAGCTCGAACGAAGTGTCTAGAAGCCCGCCCGCATGAGGCGGGCGACGCCCGCACGGAGATAGCCATCGATGCATGAACGGCAGGCTGTCAGAGGCGACTGCAAAGTTCACGAGCAAATTCGGCAGATGGGGTGCTGCGCGGCTTGTACGAACGGACTACGGGTATAAACTCCAAGTTAGTTTGAAGCCTGTGCAAGGAAGGTCAGTATTCAGATGGCACTGCGGATAGCGGGAAAACACATGGATGTCGGCGATGCGTTTCGTACGCGCATCACCGAGCGGGTCACCGATATCATCGACAAATATTTCGACCGCGGCTTTTCCAGCCAGGTCACGATGATCAAGTCAGGGTCCCGCTTCACCTCCGACTGCGTCGTGCGGCTCGATTCGGGAGCGTCCCTGCATGCGACCGGCGAATCTCACGATCCTGTCCAGGCCTTCGAGGCGGCGGCGGAACGGCTGGAAAAGCGTTTGCGCCGCTACAAGCGCCGCCTGAAGTCGCACTATCCCGTCAACGCTTCGGCCGACGGCACCAGCATCGCCTATGCGGTGGTCGAGGCCCTGGCGGAGGATGACGAGGAGGACATTCCGGCGGATTTCGCCCCCACCATCGTGGCCGAATCGACGCTGGCGCTGAAAACCATGTCGGTGGCGTCCGCCGTCATCGAACTCGACACCACGGGCAGCCCCGTCCTCGTGTTCCGCAATGGCGGCACCGAACAACTCAACATCGTCTATCGCCGGCCGGATGGAAACATCGGCTGGATCGATCCCGCGACGGTCAAGACCGCGCAAGGGTAGGAGAGACGGCCGCGCCCCGGGGTTTCCCGGGCCGGCCGCGGCAGGCGAAGCAGAGGAATTTCAAGAATGGCTCTGAACGATCTTGTCGACGTTCCGGCGATCATGCCGGCGTTGAAGGCCAACTCCAAGAAGCAGGTTCTCCAGCTTCTTGCCGAGCGCGCTTCGGCTGTGTCGGGTATTCCCGAGCGCGACATTTTCGAGACCATCCTGCAGCGCGAGAAGCTGGGCTCGACCGGCGTCGGCAACGGCATCGCCATTCCGCACGGCAAGCTGGCCGGCGTGAAGGGCATCACCGGCGTGTTCGCGCGGCTGGAAACGCCTGTCGATTTCGAAGCCCTCGACGACCAGCCGGTCGATCTCGTGTTCCTGCTGCTCGCGCCCGAGGGCGCGGGCGCCGACCATCTCAAGGCGCTGTCGCGCATCGCGCGCGTGCTGCGCGACACCGACACGGTGGCGAAAATCCGCGGCACGCGCGACGCGCAGGCCATTCACGCGTTGCTGTCGGAAACCCCCGCCTCGCACGCGGCCTGAAACGCCCGCTAAGGGCGCGCCTCATTTCCCTGGAAAAATAAGCTTTCCTCAAGGGCCGCCCTGTGCGGCCCTTCGTCTGGTTGGCAGTCCATCCGGTGGAAAGCGCCACCGGTCACGATCCTCAAACACACCTTCTCGAGGCACCGGATTGGTTGCCGGTCCGGTTCCTGCCGCTGCCTCAGTGCCTGGCAACGGTGGTCAGGTCGTTCTCCATTGCTCCGGCCAGGGCGCGGTCGCGCTCGTCCGCGAGGAGGATCGGCTGACCGTTCGCCGCGAACAGAGCCCAAAGCTCCAGTCCGGGGGCGATCTGGTCGAGACCGGGGAAGCGGCCGCGCAGATCGTCGCTCGACATCTTCCTCAGATAGGCGACCGTACCTTCGCCAAGATGGGCCAGTTCGCCGGCGCTCATCACCGGCTTCGCAGCAGTGGTGTCAACGGTTCTGGTCATGTCCAGGCCTCCTGTCTATGAGCCGCCTTCAAAGGCCGGCTCCTCACCATCGGCAAAGATCAGTCTTTCACCGATATATTTATTTTCCGTACCAATCGTTCGGCCTCAGGTCGGTCGAGGTCGATGAACAGGAGCCCGTTCTTGAGTTCGGCCCCGATCACGCGCATGCCGTCTGCCAGCACGAAACAGCGTTGGAACTGGCGGGCGGCGATGCCGCGGTGGAGGAATTCGCGCTCGGTGTCGTCGGTTTGACGGCCCCTGACAACCAGCTGGTTTTCCTCGGTGGTCACGTCCAGGTCGCTTTCGGCAAAGCCGGCGACGGCGAGCGTGATCCGCAGCCTCTGCGCTGTTCCATCGGCGCCGCGAAGGCGCTCGATGTTGTAGGGAGGGTAGCCGTCACCCGATTTTGCCAGGCGTTCCAGCGTCTTCTCCATTGCATCGAAGCCGAGAAGCAGCGGGCTGGAAAAAGGCGTCATTCTGGTCATGCAATCCTGTCCTCTTGAGAGCGACATGTTTCGGAAGAACCCATGCGGCATTCCTCCTTGCACCAGATATGGTCTGCCGGGGCGGCGAGTTCAAGATTTGGGCATGGGCGCTGCACAGGAAACGAATGGCAGCCGGAGTGCGGGCTTTCAGCCGCCCGGTGGACTGGCGAGGGTAGCATCCACCTCCGCCGCAAGGGGAATGGAGGGCTGCGCGCCCTGTTTCAGGCAGGAGAGGGAAGCTGCCGCGGCGGCGCGTTCCAGCGCCTCGTCCAGCGCGAGGCCGGCAGCCAGCCCGGCAGCCAGATAGCCGCAGAAGGTGTCGCCGGCGCCGACCGTATCCACCGGCTCGACGGGCAATGCCGGCACGGCGAAGAAGCTGTCCGGCGTGGCGGCCAGCACGCCCCCGGCGCCCAGCGTCACGATGATCGTCCTGCCGGTGCCGGCCGCGAAGGCCCGCATGCGCGCCTCGCGGTCCTCGCCCGCGAGCCCGAGGGCCGTGCTGCACAGGTCGAATTCCGTCTCGTTGGCCAGGATGTAGTCGGCCCTGGCGAGGAACGACACGGCTTCTTCGCGATAGGGGGCGGTGTTGAGGATGCTCGTCGCACCCGCATTGCGGGCCGCCTCGAGCGCCGCCTCGACCGTTTCCAGCGGAATCTCGTGCTGAAGCAGGACAATGTCGCCCTTCGCCAGCCGTGCCTTGACGATGTCGCCGGGCAGCACCGCGCCGTTGGCGCCCGCTACCACGGCGATCATGTTCTCGCCGTCGCTATCGACCAGGATCAGCGCGGTGCCGGTGGAAGCGGCGCTCTCGGCCACGCCGGACAGGTCGACACCGCCGCTTTTCAGGAGGGCGAGCGCCCCGCCGGCAAAGGCATCCTTGCCGACCGCCCCGATCATGCGCACCTCGGCACCGGCCCGCGCCGCCGCCAGCGCCTGGTTGGCGCCCTTGCCGCCCGGTGCTGTGGAAAAGCCGCTGCCCTGCAAGGTCTCGCCGGGCGCGGGCAGCCGCTCCAGCCTTGCGATCAGGTCGAGATTGATCGATCCGACGACGACGATCATGCCTGCAAATCCTTGCCTTTGTGCACGAAACTATAGCGCGGCGAGGAGATTGCAATCGGCGGTGCGGCAGGTTCAGTGCGCCGGGACCTGGCCCGCTTCCCAGCCCAGTATGGCGCGCTTGCGAGTGAGGCCCCAATGGTAGCCGGTGAGCGCGCCGGACTTGGCCAGCGCCCGGTGGCACGGCACCACGAAGGAGATCGGGTTGGCGCCGCAGGCCGCGCCCACGGCGCGCGATGCCCTGGGCTCGCCGATCTGCTCGGCAAGGGCGGAATAGGTGCGCGCCCTGCCCATGGGGATGGACAAAAGCGCTTCCCACACCCGCACCTGGAAGTCGGTGCCGATCATGACCACCCGCAAGGGCTGGTCCGGCCGCCAGCGGGAGGGATCGAAGATGCGCTGTGCATAGGGCTGGGTGGCGGCCATGTCCTCGACATAGGTCGCGTTCGGCCAGCGGCCGGACATGTCGGCGAAAGCGGCCGCCTCGTCGCCGGGGTCGTTGAAGGAAAGGCCGGCCAGCCCCCTGTCGGTGACCATGATCAGCGCGATGCCGAAGGGCGAGATGTGGTAGCCGTAACGAATGGTCAGGCCTTCGCCACGGTTCTTGTAGGCACCGGGCGACATCGCCTCATGCGTCACGAACAGGTCGTGAAGGCGGGCCGGGCCGGACATGCCGACCTCCAGCGAGGCCTCCAGCAGCGGCAGGCCGGAACCGAGCAGCCGCCGGGCGTGGTCGAGGGTCACCGCCTGCAGGAAGGCCTTGGGCGACAGGCCGGCCCAGCGGGTGAACAGTTTCTGCAGGCCGGTGGGCGTTTCGCCGACATCCTGCGCCAAGTCTTCCAGCGATGGCTGGTCGCGATAGTCGAGGCTGATCTTCTCGATCACCCGGCGCACGATCTCGTAGTCGCTGCCCTCGGGCGTGATGTCCTTTTCCAGAACGGGAACGGCTTTCATCTGGGTGCGGGCGTTCATGGTTCTTCTCGCAAATCTGTGTGCGTTGACGCCAATATCGGCCCGCCGCTGCGTCTTTCCCACCCGATTCCTGCAGAAAGCTCTTTTCTAGCGGGCCTTGGCGGTTGCCAGAGCGCGGGAGAAGGCCGAGGCGAAGCTTTCGCGGTCGTCGGGATTGAGGAAGGAGCCGATCGCCACGGTCTTGTCGCGCGATTCCACCGCCATGCGGGTGATGCCGATTTCGGCATGGCGGGCAACCGCAAAGCGGGTCCAGAAGGGATTGAAGCGATGCTGCTCGGACTTGCCGGAGGGATAGGTCTTGTGGATATGCAGTTCCGTGCGCGACACCGAAACCTCCTCGCGCGTGCGGGCAGCGCGGTAGTTCAGGCGGAAGGCCACATAGAGCGCGACCACGTCGAGACCGAAAAAGCCGAAGACCGGCCAGGCGCCGTGGGAGAGGAAGATGATGCCGGTGACGGCCCAGGCGGCGAGCAGGGCGCCGATCAGGATCATGAAGCCGGTGCGGCCAAGCGATCTGTGCGGCTTCAGCAGCGCCTGGAAGAAGGGCTGGTCCGCGGCAAAGTCGGCATTTGTCTCGCTCATGCAGCGATACTATAGGATGGTTATGAGCAAGCCCAAGCCAAAAGATCGCCCCGCGCCTGGAAACGAGCGTCCACCTGCGGCGCGGCCGGGCAAACCCGCAAAGCGCACTGCGGCGCCGCGCCGCCCGCGCTCGCTCTACACACCGGCCGAGGTACACGAGATCTTCCGGCGGTTTTCCGTGCAGCGGCCGGAGCCGAAGGGCGAGCTGGAGCATGTCAACGCCTTCACCTTGCTGGTGGCGGTGGTGCTGTCGGCGCAGGCGACGGATGCCGGCGTCAACAAGGCGACGCGGCCGCTGTTCAAGGTGGCGGACACGCCGCAGAAGATGCTGGCCCTGGGCGAGGAAAAGGTGGGCGATTATATCCGCACCATCGGCCTGTGGCGCAACAAGGCGAAGAACGTGATCGCGCTTTCCGAGGCGCTGATCCGCGACCATGGCGGTAAGGTTCCGGACAATCGCGACGAGCTGGTGAAGCTGCCGGGCGTCGGCCGCAAGACCGCCAATGTGGTGCTCAACATGGCCTTCGGCCAGCATACGATGGCGGTCGACACCCATATATTGCGCATCGGCAACCGGACCGGCCTGGCGCCCGGCAACACGCCCGAGCAGGTGGAACAGGAACTGGTGCGCATCATTCCCGACGAATATATGCGCCACGCCCATCACTGGCTGATCCTGCATGGCCGCTATGTGTGCAAGGCGCGCAAGCCGGACTGTCCGGCCTGCGTCATCGCCGATATCTGCAAGGCACCGGTGAAGACCACGTCGATCCCTGCGCCGCTGGTGGAACTGGCCCCGCAGGAGGTTCCGCAGGCGCTGTAGGGCATCTCAGGTTTTGTCGGAAACGGCCGTCGCGCTTACCCTTGAAGCTGCCCCTCACCCTTACCCTCTCCCCGCAAGCGGGGAGAGGGGGCACCAGCGTTGCGGACGGCATCCTTCTCCCCGTGTGCGGGGAGAAGGTCCCGGCAGGGGGATGAGGGGCAAGCCCGCCTGAACCTGAATTGCTCTAAGGGCATTTTCGGAAGAGGAAGACGGTTTAGGCTTTCGCCTTTTCGGGGCGGGCCTTCGACCCCTCTTCGGGCACGGTCAGGTTCCTGACCAGGCTCGCCAGTTCCGGCTCGTCGATCAGCACCGCCGCCTGTGCCGGCGTCAGCCAGGCACGCTGGCGCGTTCCGGCTTCCCGCCAGTCCTTCAACTGCTCGGACACCGCCAGCATGTAGACGGTGACGTCGATGCGCACGAAAGCTGTCGGCAGCCGCTTCCAGTAGTGATAGGAGCCGGCCGGCTCCTTCAGCGTCTTGCCGGCGACGCCGGCTTCCTCCAGCGCCTCGATGGTGGCGGCCTTGCGGCCGCTCTTGCCCTTCATGGGCCAGCCCTTGGGCAGGATGAAGCGCTGCGTTTCGCGCGAGGTGACCAGCATCACCTGCAAGTCGCCGTCGGGGCCGATGCGGAAGGGGATCGCCGCCACCTGGCGGATCTTCTCGCCTTTCTTCGCCTTGCGCAGGACTCGTTTCTTCTGCTTCGCCATATTCTGCCGATTCGATGGTACCGAACAGAATAGTCGGCTAATTATTCGAGGCAACCCCGCCGGTCAGCGGCAGGTTCTGATATAGCTGTTGCCGGACAACTGGATTTGACAGTTCTGCTGGAATGCCGGCACCCGTGGCGGCGGTTGCGGCTGGGCGTTCTGCTGCCGGTCGAGCTGCTTGTAGATTTGCTGCTGCTGCTCGAACTGCTGGCGCTGGATGCGGTTCTGCAACTGGATGATTTCCGAGGCCTGATCCTGCACGACCGGCGGCCGCTGCTGCGCGGCGGCGGGGCCGGCGAGGGCGACGGCAAGCGCCATCATGGCGAGCGCCTTGCCGCTGTGTGCCTTCAGCATCGATTTCATCCGAGGGATCATAGGCTAGATATAAGCGCGCGGCGGAATTGTTCCAGCACCGGGCTCGCGAAAACAGAAAAGGCCGCCCGAAGGCGGCCTTTCCTGACTTATTTGGTGGCTAGAGATCAGCCGTCGGTGTCGCCGGTGCCGCCGCCCGTGCTCGGGGTGGCCTTCTTCAGTTCATCGCCGACCGTATTGAACTTCGCGTTCACTTCCCCACCAACATACTTCGCGCCGCCGATGATGGCGATGGCGATGAGGGCTGCGATCAGGCCGTATTCGATGGCGGTGGCGCCGGACTCGTCCTTGACGAAACGTGCGAAAAGCTTGGTCATTCCAGTATTCCTTGTTGCCCAGGTTGTGACTTTTCAGACGGTTTCTTGCTGAACCGTGGCCCCATATTCGCGGTCGCCGCTTTCGGTTGAGTTAAACGCAATGGTAAACGAAATGTGCGCGGCGGTTGTGCTTAATAAATGCAAAATCGCCGTGGTTGCTTTCTACAGGTCGACATTGAATCGTCAGTATTTTTTGACTTTCACGACCCTGCTTCGATGTAGGATAAGGCCTCCTGGTCCCGTGTTTTTCGTCTTCGCGCGATTGCGCGGGATGGCCGTCCGCCATATCTGTTGTGCCAGAAAGGTGCATCCATGTTCCGTTTCCTGTTCCGGCTTGCCGCGATGGTTTCGCTTTCCGTCGCCGTCATCATGGCGGTGCTCGATGCAACGCGCACGGTCGCGGCCTCGCAACTGGTGACGACGCCGTTCAAGACGAGCTGGAACGCGGTGTCGCCCGAGACACTCGGCGCGGCCGAGATGTTCGTGCGCGAGAAGGTCAACCCGCTTTTGTGGGACACGGCGGTCAACTGGGTGCTGGCCCTGCCGGGCTTCGTGGTTTTCGCCGCTCTTGCCCTGCTGCTCTATGCCGTAGGCTATCGGCGCGAGCGCCCGCAGGAGCGTTATGCCGCCGGCCGGCCGGCGGCGCATTCATGAGACAAGGAAGGTAGCGATGTTTTCCCTGAGCGATATCCTGAACAAGAAGGCCACCCTGCCCAAGGCGGAGGAGGCGCTGCCGGGCCGCGACAAGCCCATTCCCACCGCGCAGAAGCATTATGTGAACGGCAATCCGCTGAAAGGGCCATACCCTGAAGGGCTGGAAACGGCCCTGTTCGGCATGGGCTGCTTCTGGGGAGCGGAGCGGCTGTTCTGGCAGACGGCGGGCGTCTGGGCGACGGCGGTCGGCTATGCCGGCGGCTTCACGCCCAATCCGACCTATCAGGAAACCTGCACCGGCCTGACCGGCCATGCCGAGGTGGTGCTGGTGGTGTTCGACCCGAAGGTGGTTTCCTATGCCGACCTGCTCAAGCTGTTCTGGGAGAACCATGACCCGACGCAGGGCATGCGCCAGGGCAACGATATCGGCACCACCTATCGCTCGGTGATCTTCACTTTCGGCGACGAGCAGCGGAAGCAGGCACTGGCCTCGCGCGATGCCTACGAGGCTTCGCTGGTGGCTTCCGGGCGCGGCAAGGTGACGACCGAGATCGCGCCGGCGCCCGAATTCTATTTCGCCGAGGCCGAGCATCAGCAATATCTGGCCAAGAACCCCAACGGCTATTGCGGCTTGCAGGGCACCGGCGTTTCCTGCCCGATACCGACCGGCGTTTCCGCCTGAGCCCGGGGGGGCGTCATCCCGGCCAAGGGAACGTCAGCGACCGCGAGCCGGGATTCATGCCGGAACCTTGCAAAGTCACGGAATGGATCCCGGACAGCCTGCCTTCGCTTCGCTCATGCAGACTTCCGGGATTGTTTGATCGATATCGGGTAGGTTGAGCAGCGAGGCTGCGGGCCTGCAAACCCGCAGCCTCGGCGGCAGGCGACCGGTTCCGGGATCGGGCCGACACCCGACGTCATCAAGGTCTCTGCCGCCTTTGCACCCCCGCTTGGAGAGTTGATCGGGCCTCTGGCCCACCACCACGCCCGCAAACAATCCGAAGCCTGCAAAGGATAGCACCGTCATGACCTTCCTGCACCATGCGCCCGTCCGCTGCCTCGGTGTCGATGTCGCCAGGGACCGGCTGGCCGTCGATGACGGCATCACGGCTGCGACTGTCGCCAACAGCCGCGCAGCCATCCGCTCGCTGCTCAGGACCAGCCGCCCCGATCTCGTCGTGTGCGAACCGACGGGCGGCTACGAGTTGCTGCTCCTGGAAGAGTGCCTGAGGGCCGGCATCGCCTGCCACCGCGCCGACACGCTCAGGCTCAAGGCCTTCATCCGCTCCTTCGGAACGCTGGGCAAAAGCGACGCCATCGACGCCGCGCAGATGGCCGCCTATGGACGCGAGCGCTGGACGAAGCTGCCCTTGTGGCAGGCGCCCGACGCCGACGAGAAGCAGATGCAGGCCCTCGTGCGCCGAAGGGCCGACCTGGTCGCATTCAAGGTTGCCGAGCAGAACCGGTCACGGGCACCCGGTGCCAGGGCGATGGCCGCCTCGTTTCGGGCCATGCTCGCAACAATCACCCGGCAGATCGCGGCGCTCGAGCGGGCGATCGCCGCGCTGGTGGCGCAAAACGCGGGCCTGCGCCACCGCGTCGCCATCTGCACCGGCATGAACGGCATCGGCACGGTCAGCGCCGTGACGATCCTCGCCCTGATGCCCGAGCTCGGCCATCTCCAGCGCCGACAGGCCGCAGCGCTGGCCGGCACCGCGCCGCACCCCAACGAGAGCGGCACAGCAAGGGGCCGGCGACGCCAGCGCGGCGGCAGACCGCAGGTCAGGACCGCACTCTTCATGCCGGCCTTGCGCGCCGCTGCCGGACAAGGCGAGTTCGCCGCCTTCTACGCGCCCCTCATCGCCAACGGAAAACCACCGATCCTCGCAATCGCAGCGACCATGCGAAAGATCATCATAACCCTCAACGCAAGGCTCAGAGACAATCAAAACCATCAGAGTTGATGACGCGAAGTGGTTCAGGCAGTCCGAAAGCTCTCTTTCGCCTGATCGCCAGCCGCTCACCAATGCGGCGGCTTGGTCACCTGTATTTCGGGCGACGCCTGTTCCTCCAGTTCCAGAAACCGCGTAGTCAGCGCATCGAGCCTTTTTTGAAGGCGGTCGATCACCTTCCACTGTTCGGCGATCTGGCCCGACAGTTCCTCGATAGTCTTTTCCTGTTCGGCCGCACGCATTTCCAGCGTGACCAGCCTTTCCGCCTCGGTCGTCATCGGTCGCGTTTCCGGTTGTGCGTTGCCGCTTATTTCGTCCCGTACATGCGGTCGCCCGCATCGCCGAGGCCGGGCAGTATATAGCCCTTTTCGTTCAATTGCCGGTCGATCGAGGCGGTGTAGATCGGAACGTCGGGATGGGCGGCGGTGAAGCGCTCGATGCCTTCGGGCGCGGCCAGCAGGCACAGGAAGCGCAGATTGGTGGCGCCGCGCGCCTTCAGCTTGTCGACCGCGGCGATGGCCGAGTTGGCGGTGGCCAGCATGGGGTCCACCACGATCACCAGCCGGTCGCCGAGATCGCCCGGCGCCTTGAAGAAATATTCGATGGCCTCGAGCGTGTCGTGGTCGCGATAGAGCCCGATATGGGCGACGCGCGCCGCCGGCACGAGGTCGAGCAGGCCTTCCAGCAGGCCGTTGCCGGCGCGCAGCACCGAGGCGAAGACCAGCTTCTTGCCCTCGAGAACCGGGGCCTCCATCGTCTCGATCGGGGTTTCGATGGTGGTGGTGGTGAGTTCCAGATTGCGGGTCACCTCGTAGCCGAGCAGCAGGGAGATTTCCCGCAGCAGGCGGCGAAATCCCGCCGTCGAAGTGTTCTTGTCACGCATGATGGTCAGCTTGTGCTGGACCAGCGGATGATCGACGACGGTGACGCCCTGCATGGTCTTCTCCGGCTCGTTGCTTGCCTGACAATTCCGGACGGAAAGTCGTCCCGCTCTGGAATTGCGCCAATTCGTACTGAATAGTGAAGGGTGGAAGGAAATTAGAAAAGGCCTATGCAGGCTGCGGGCGCCAAAGTCCACAGGGACCCTGCGACCATTCACCGGTCAAATCGGGGGCCAAGGCCATGGCGCGGCGAAATCGGTTCCTGTATGGTCCGCCCGCATTCAAGGCGGATCATGATCATGTCAGTTGAAAGAACCACCGCCCACGGCGGCATGGAAACCTCCTACGGCTTCCGGCAGGTGGGCACCGGCGAGAAGCAGCCGCTGGTCAACGAGGTGTTCCACAAGGTTGCCAACCGCTACGACCTGATGAACGACCTGATGTCGGCGGGCATGCACCGGCTGTGGAAAGACGCCATGGTCGCCTGGCTGAACCCGCCGAAGCGGCCCGGCTGGAAGGTGCTGGACGTGGCCGGCGGCACCGGCGACATCGCCTTCCGCATCGTCGAGGCCAGCCGGCGCAACGCCCATGCCACGGTGCTGGACATCAACGGCTCGATGCTGCAGGTCGGGCGCGAGCGCGCCGACAAGAACGGGCTGGCCCCGCATCTCGATTTCGTCGAGGCCAATGCCGAGGAACTGCCTTTCGCCGACGCCACGTTCGACGCCTATACGATCGCCTTCGGCATCCGCAACGTGCCGCGCATCGATGTCGCCCTTTCCGAGGCTTTCCGGGTGCTGAAGCCGGGCGGGCGCCTCTTGTGCCTCGAATTCTCCGATGTCGATCTGCCGGGGCTCGACCGTTTCTACGAGGCGTGGTCGTTCAACGCCATTCCCCGGATCGGCAAGATGGTGACCGGCGACGGCGAGCCCTATTCCTACCTCGTGGAATCGATCCGCAAGTTCCCCGACCAGAACAATTTCGCCGAGATGATCCGGCACGCCGGCTTCGAGCGGGTGAGCTTCCGCAACTATTCCGGCGGCATAGCGGCGCTGCATTCGGGCTGGAAGCTTTGACGGGACAGGCCTCATGAGCAGTGCAGGGGCGGCGTTCCGGCTCGTCAGGGCCGGCTGGGTGCTGGTGCGCGAGGGCGTGGTCGCAGCCTTTCCGGGCGACCAGCTTTCGGGTCTGCCGAAGTTCGGCTGGCAGGTGGCCACCATGTTCACGCGCCGCCGCGCGCTGCGGCAGGGGCGCACCGACCGGCTGGCGCATGCGGTGGCGCGGCTCGGGCCCTCCTATGTCAAGCTCGGCCAGTTCCTGGCCACGCGCCCCGATGTCGTCGGCAACGACATCGCCCTCGACCTTGCCCTGTTGCAGGACAAGATGCAGACCTTCCCCAAGGCCGAGGCCGAGGCTGCGGTCGAGGCGTCGCTGGGGCGGTCGGTCGGGGAGCTTTACCACGGTTTCGGCGATGCGGTGGCGGCGGCTTCCATCGCCCAGGTGCATCCGGCCGAAGTGGACTATCCCGAAGGCCGCCGCAAGGTGGCGGTCAAGGTCATCCGCCCCGGCGTGCGCCGCCGCTTCCTGCAGGACCTTGAAAGCTACTTCCTCGCCGCACGCCTGCAGGAACGCTACATCCCCTCCAGCCGCCGGCTGCGGCCGGTCGAGGTGACCGAGACGCTGGCCCAGACCACGCGCATCGAGATGGATTTGCGGCTGGAAGGCGCCGCCCTTTCCGAACTTGGCGAGAACACCGGGGAAGATCCCGGTTTCCGCGTTCCGGCGGTGGACTGGGAGCGCACGGGCCGCGATGTGCTGACCATGGAGTGGGTCGACGGCATCAAGATGAACGATGTCGCCGCGCTCGCCGCCTCCGGCCACGATCTCAAGGCGATCGCCGCCAACCTGATCCAGTCCTTCCTGCGCCATACGCTGCGCGACGGCTTCTTCCATGCCGACATGCATCCGGGCAATCTGTTCGTGGAGGCGGACGGCACCATCGTCGCCGTCGACCTCGGCATCGCCGGGCGGCTCGGCAAGAAGGAGCGCCGCTTCCTCGCCGAAATCCTCTACGGCTTCATCACCCGCGACTATCTGCGGGTGGCGGAGGTGCATTTCGAGGCCGGCTACGTGCCGGCGAAGCACGATGTTGCCGCCTTCGCGCAGGCGATCCGCGCCATCGGCGAGCCGATCCACGGCCAGCCGGCCGAGACCATCTCCATGGCCAAGCTGCTCACCCTTTTGTTCGAGGTGACCGAACTGTTCGACATGCAGACGCGGCCGGAACTGATCCTGCTGCAAAAGACCATGGTGGTGGTGGAGGGCGTGGCGCGCACGCTCGATCCGGCCTTCAACATGTGGAAGACGTCGGAACCGGTGGTCGGCGGCTGGATCCGCGACAATCTCGGCCCGCGCGGCATGCTGGCCGACGCGCGCGAGGGGCTGCATGCGCTGTCGGCGCTGGCGCGGCACATGCCCGAGATGGCGCAGCGCACCGAGCGCCTGTCGCGCGAACTCGACCACATGGCCGAGCACGGGCTGCGCTTCGACGAGGCGACCGCGCACGCCATCGGCAAGGCCGAGGCCCGCCATACCCGCTCCGGCCGGCTGGCGCTTTGGGTGATTGCGCTGACGCTGCTCTATATAGCGTGGGAACTCGTCTGAGCGGCTGGATTGACTGCATTGCTAGCAGTGCCTACATTTGCGGCGTGACGGGAGGCTTCCATGGCGACGCTCACGGTTCGAAATGTAGATGAAGAGACGAAGCAGCAGCTCAGATTGAAGGCGGCCCGGCACGGCGTGTCGCTTGAGGAAGAGGTGCGCGCCATTCTGCGTCGTGAGGCTCGGCGAACCGAACAACTCGCCCAGTTCGATAATCTGTATGACGCGATCCGTGATCTGGTCGAGCCACATGGTGGCTTTGAACTGGAAGTCCCGGCCCGCGGCTTTGCAGAGCGCGATCCCCCTTTCAAGGATTGGGAATGATCGTCATCGATACCAATGTCGTATCCGAGGCAATGAAGCCATCTGTGGATGCCAAGGTGGCCGCATGGTTGCGGCGCCAGCCTATAGAAAACATTTACATCACGTCCATAACCAAGGCGGAGTTGTTGTACGGGCTTGCACTTTTGCCGGATGGAAGACGCAAGGAGGCCTTGGCGGAGGCACTCCACATTTTCCTCATGGAACGGATGAAAACCCCGATCCTTGCCTTTGGAGATCAGGATGCCCTTCCCTATGCCAGGTTATCCGCGCGACGGCGTAAGGCAGGCAAGCCGGTGAAGGAACTGGATGGCCAGATCGCCGCTATTGCGGCGTCCCACAACTTTGCCGTTGCCACGCGCTATGTCGTCGATTTCGAGGGCTGCGGTATCCACGTCATCAATCCCTGGGGCGTTCCCCCGGCATGACCCTTTCCGGCAAGCGCATCCTGCTCATCATCGGCGGCGGTATCGCCGCCTACAAGACGCTCGACCTCATCCGGCGCCTGCGTGAGCGGGGTGCCGCCGTGCGCCCGGTGATGACGCAGGCGGCGCAGCAGTTCATCACGCCGCTGGCGGTGGGCGCGCTGGCCGCCGACCATGTGTTCACTGACCTGTTCGACCGGCAGGACGAGCAGGATGTCGGCCACATCCGCCTGGCGCGCGAGGCCGACCTCGTCGTGGTGGCGCCGGCCACCGCCGACCTCATGGCCAAGCTGGCCAACGGCCTTGCCAACGATCTGGCCTCGGCGGTGCTTCTGGCAACGGACAAGCCCGTGCTCATTGCGCCTGCCATGAACCCCAGGATGTGGGCGCATCCGGCCACGCGCCGCAACCGTGAGACGCTGGCGAAGGATGGCGTCGCCTTCGTCGGGCCGATGCGGGGCGAGATGGCCGAAAGCGGCGAGGCGGGCGAGGGGCGCATGGCCGAACCGTTGGAGATCGTCGCCGCAATCGAAGGCTTGCTAAGCCCGGCCGCCAGGCCGCTCGCGGGCCGGCGCATCATCGTCACGTCCGGCCCCACCCATGAGCCGATCGACCCGGTGCGCTATATCGCCAACCGCTCATCCGGCAAGCAGGGCCATGCCATTGCCGCGGCCCTTGCCCGACTGGGGGCCGACGTGCAGCTTGTTTCCGGCCCGGTGACGATCCCCAATCCTGCCGGTGTCGCCACCACCCATGTCGAAAGCGCGCGGCAGATGCGCGATGTGGTGGAAAGCCTGCTGCCGGCGGATGCCGCCATCTTCGTCGCCGCCGTGGCCGACTGGCGCACCGCCTATGCCGCCGGCGAGAAGATCAAGAAGGTGGCGGGCAAGGGACCGCCGGCCCTGCAGATGGTGGAAAACCCGGATATTCTTGCCGGCATCGGCCATCATGCGCGGCGGCCTTTCCTTGTCGTCGGCTTCGCGGCAGAGACGCAGGAAGTGCTGAAGAATGCCCGGGCCAAGCTGGACAGGAAGGGCGCGGACCTGATCGTCGCCAACGACGTGTCGCATGACAGCGGCATCGGTCCGGGCGGGGTGATGGGCGGCGACCGCAACCGGGTGCGAATCGTCTCGAAGACGGGCGCCGAGGAATGGCCGGAACTGACCAAGGACGAGGTGGCCGCCCGGCTGGCGGCGCTGGTCGCCGACCGGCTGAAGGCGGCCGAAGTGTAAGAAAAAAGGGCGGAGCCGGGTCCACCCTTTTCCAGCTCTGGCTGTTTGCCGGACTTACTTCAGCGAATGCACCAGCTCGAGCGACTGCACCGCGACGGCGAGGTTGAGGCCGGTCTGCGCCTGGGCGCTGAGCGGCTGCAACGCATAGGAACGCTGGAAGCCGCCGAGCAACAGGTTGGCGCCGCCGCCGGTGATGACGCTGGCCTCGGCGTTGACGCCGAAATAATTGCCGGCCAGCTTGCCGCTGTCATAGTCGCGGGTGGCGGCCAAGACGGCCCAGGTGAGGCTGCCCTGATGGGTCTTGCCGAGGTCCACCCCCAGCTTGGAGATGATGCCGCTGTAATATTCCGCCGCGCGACCGTCGGACGGCTTGAAGGTGCAGGCCAGTCCCTTGTTGGAGGTGATGAGGTAACCGGTGCCGCCATCGATCTTGCAATCGAGCACGCCAAGCTCGAACTGGCCGGTCGCATTGGCGGCGGCCGTCAGGGACAAGAGGCCGAGGGCGGCAGCGGCGACAAGTTTCTTGATCATGGGAGAACTCCTGGAATCCTGATCGGTCAGTGGCGCAATCGCCATGCCGGTCAACGCTTGGGAGCTTCATACGTTGCGTCGAACCGTGGCGCGATCATGGCGCAGCCGTGTCGATCGGCTGCGGCCCGGTTTACGCATGGTGAGGCGAAGGAAGTCGCCTACTGGGTGCGGGAGAGACCGTCCTTGGCCGGCTGATAGGTCGGCTTGAGGCGCACCGCCTCGCGGTAGGACTTGGCCGCCTTCGCCTTTTCGCCGCGCTGCTCGTAAATCAGCGCCTGGTTGGTCCAGGCCTCGGCGTTCTTGGCATCGAGCTTGATGGCCATGTTGAAGTCGGCGAAGGCGTTGTCCTCCTGCTTCATGGCCAGATAGGAGAGGCCGCGGCCGTTGTAGGGCTCGGAGGCATCGGGCGCCAGCGAGATGGCGGTCGAGAAGTCCTCGATCGCATAGGCATGCTGGCCCTGGCCCTGATAGATCAGGCCGCGATTGTGGTAGGCGCGCGCATCCGTGGTGTCGAGTTGGATCGCCTTCTGGAAGTCGTTGAAGGCTTCCTGCGTGCGGCCGGCCTGCCGGTAGACATTGCCGCGGCCGATATAGGCGGCATCGTAGCTCGGATTGATCTGAAGCGAGCGGTTGTAGTCGGCCATCGCCTTGTTCTGATCGCCCATGAAGCGGTAGATCAGGGCGCGGTTGGCGTAGGCCTGATAGAAATTCGGGTTGAGCGAGATGGCGGTGTCGAAATCCTTGAGCGCCTGCTGGTAGCGGCCGCCGCGGCCATAGGCGGAGCCCCGCACATTATAGGCCTCGGGATCCTGCGGATTGGCGCTCACCACCTGCGTCAGCGAGGAAATGTTCTCGGTGGAAGCCTGCGCGACATCGACATTGGCCAGGTCCACGGCGGGACCGGACTGACAGGACGCCAGCACCAACCCGCCCAAAAGAATGGCGGCCGTGGAAAATCCGTAACGGGCGGCGCGCCGTTCGCTCAATGCTCCCATCGCTGTCTTGTCCTCGCTTTGTCCTGCTGACCCTAGCCCGCCGCTTGCGTCGTGTCCCGGCCAAAAAACCCGCTCAAATACAAAAGGTGGCCGCGACCGGAATCGCGCCACCTCGATAACCCTCGAAAAGGGCGAAAAACAGACCGGATCAGCGCGCGGCGCGGGCTGCCGGGGCCGGACGCGCGGCGCCGGGGAGGAGGCCTTCGCGCTGGGCGCGCTTGCGGGCCAGCTTGCGCGCGCGGCGCACAGCTTCCGCCTTCTCGCGGGCCTTCTTCTCGGACGGCTTCTCGTAGTGACCGCGCATCTTCATTTCACGGAAGATACCTTCGCGCTGCATCTTCTTCTTGAGGGCGCGAAGCGCCTGATCAACATTGTTGTCGCGGACGAGTACCTGCACGGGCGTTCCTGTCTCTCGGGTTAGAATCCATCAAGCGAACGGCCATAGCCGCCAGCCTCCGTGACGGACTCCGCCACGAATTTGCGGCGGCTAGTAGCAGAACGGGGGTTCCTTGTCCATACAAGAAATGGCGATCTGCCGTGGCTTTGCGGGTGTTTGCGCCTCTATTCGGCGGCGTCAGCCGAAGGTGCGGCCTCGTCGGGCGCGTTCGGATCGCCCGGTGCCGTCTCGCAGCCGAGATCGGGGAAGGCCACGACCCGGTTGTTGTGGAAATCGGTGCGGACCACGACGAGGTCGCGTTCCTCGAAATAGGTCAGCAGGCGGCGGGCGCGGCGTGCCGAATGGGTGCCATAGGCGCGCGCCAGCGTGGCGTCGGGCGGGCAGGGGGCGCCGGTGACGGCCGCCTGCGCCACCATCAGGAACACGCCCTGCACATCGTCGGGCAGGTTTTCGGAAAGCTGGAGGGCGAGGGGCCATGCCTCGCCGCCTGCCGTCTTGCGGTCGACGCCGGCGCGGGCGACGGCCAGCCGGCGGCGGAAGGCGGCGAGCTGCAGCGGCTCGCCGGCCACGCGGCGGATGCGGCATCGCACCAGGAAATCCTGGTAGAGAACGGCGTCGGTGCGGAAGCCGGCGTCGGGGTCTTCCAGAATCTCCCTCAGCACCGCATCGATCCCGGCTTCGCGCTCGGCCTCGTCGATTTCGGGGAACATCGGCTCGACCGGCAGCGGCATGGGCGCCGGTTGCGGGCGGGCGAGCTGGGCCATCAGGTCGGCGGTGGGGATGGGCTGGGGAGCCGGCTTGCGCACCGGCATGCGGGCTTCTTCCGGGCCCGGCGTGAAGACGAGGTCGCGGGCGTCCTGCGGCGTTTCCGGCAGGGGCATCAGCCTGGGGCTGACCGAGCGCGCCGAGGTCTCGACATTGCCGATGGTGATCGGCAGCGGGCGGCGCGACATGGCCGGCCCCAGCGCCACGAAGCAGCCGCGCCCAAGGTCGCGGAACATCTCGGCCTGGCGCTTCTCCATGCCAAGGAGATCGGCGGCGCGGGCCATGTCGATGTCGAGGAAGGTGCGGCCCATGAGGAAGTTGGAGGCTTCCGCCGCGACGTTCTTGGCGAGCTTGGCCAGCCGCTGGGTGGCGATGACGCCGGCCAGACCGCGCTTGCGGCCCCGGCACATGAGATTGGTCATGGCGGCGAGCGAGAGGCGGCGCGCCTCGTCGGAGACCTCGCCGGCTGCGGCGGGTGCAAAGAGCTGGGCTTCGTCGACCACCACCAGAACCGGATACCAGTGCTCGCGCTCGGCATCGAACATGCCGCCGAGGAAGGCAGCCGCGGCGCGCATCTGCTGGTCGACGTCCAGCCCTTCCAGATTGAGAACGGCGGAGACGCGATGCTGGCGGATGCGCCCGGCGATGCGGGTCAGCTCTGCCTCGGTGCGCTGGGCGTCGACGACGACATGGCCGAACTTGTCGGCCAGGGTGACGAAATCGCCTTCCGGATCGATGATGCATTGCTGCACCCAGGGTGCGCTCTGCTCCAGCAGGCGGCGCAGAAGATGCGACTTGCCCGAGCCCGAATTGCCCTGCACGAGCAGTCGGGTGGCCAGCAGTTCCTCAAGATCGATCATGGCCGGCTTCCCGGGGGAGGCCGTTCCCATGTCAATGTCGACTCTCATTGCAGCTCCTTAGAGCAATTCCAGCAAAAGTGCGCTGCGGTTTTGCGCTCGGGATTGCGTAGACGAATGATGAAAGCCTTTAGCACTACGCCGCCCGGCTTGCGAAGCTGGGGCGGCGCGATACCCACAGGTGGGATGAGGCCGGGTCTCAGGTGCGGTTGATGGAGACGCCGCCATCGGCCAGCAAAGCCGTGCCGGTGGTGAAGCTCGACGCTTCCGAGGCGAGGAAGAGCGCGGAGCGGGCGATCTCATCCGGCCGTGCGACGCGTTTCAAGGCATGCAGCCCGCGTATGAAGGCCCATTCCTCTTCGGTCGAGGCGGTGGCCATGGGGGTATCGGTGCCGCCGGGGAGCAGGGCGTTGACCCGCAGGCCGCCGGGCCCGTATTCGGCCGCCAGCGCCTTGGTCAGGCCCACGAGCCCGGCCTTGGCTGCGGCATAGGCGGCCATGCCCGGCATGCCGGCGGTGACGCCGACGAAGCTGGCGGTGAAGATGAGCGAGCCGCCGCCGCGGTCGAGCATCGCCGGTATCTGGTGTTTGGCGGCGAAGAAGGCGCTGGTGAGATTGGTGTCGAGCGTCTCGCGCCATGCGGCTTGCGTCATGTCCGGAATGGGGCCCATGCAGCCTGTGGTGCCGGCATTGTTGAAGGCGATGTCGAGGCCGCCGAAGCTGTCGCACGCCATCTCCACCAGCGCCCTGGCATAGGCTTCGTCATTGACGTCCCCGGCAAGGGCGACGGCCTGGCCGCCGCGTTGCCCGATATCGCTTGCGAGGGCGTCGAGTTCCGGTTTGCGTCGCGCTCCGATGACGACGGCCGCGCCCTGTTCGGCGAACAGCCTGGCCGCGGCGCGGCCGATGCCGGAACTGGCTCCGGTGACGATGGCGACCTTGTTGACGAGCGAGAACATGGTTTTCCCTTTCCTGCGTGGATGCCGGCCAAATCCGGCTTCGACGGGAGAGGTGCCAAATCGCCAGTGCCGGAGCCACCCGATACCTGCCCCTCGCGTCGTGGCCTTTCCGGCTCGCGCAAAGCGGCACCTGTCGTCGCAAACAGCGCATGGGGTGGCAGGGCGGTTTGGGTAGTGATAGTGATGGCATCGGCATTGGGGATGTCGCTGCTCATCGCGAGGCGTGGAAAAGTGAAGAAATACTCGGTGTTCGCCATCGCGCGGGAAGCCATGCGCGGTCACAAGGGATGGGAGGCGCAGTGGACGTCGCCGGAGCCGAAGGCCGAGTACGATGTCGTCATCGTCGGTGCCGGCGGCCATGGGCTCGGCACCGCCTATTACCTCGCCAAGGAACACGGCATCACCAATGTGGCGGTGCTGGAGAAGGGCTGGCTCGGCGGCGGCAACACCGGCCGCAACACCACCATCATCCGCTCCAACTACCTCTATGACGAATCGGCCGGCATCTACGACCACGCGCTGAAGCTTTGGGACGGGCTGTCGCAGGACCTCAACTACAACGTCATGTATTCGGCGCGCGGCGTGATGATGCTGGCCCACAACGTCCATGACGTGCAGGTGCTGAAGCGCCATGTCCATGCCAACCGGCTGAACGGCATCGACAATGAGTGGCTGACGCCCGAGCAGGCGAAGGAGTATTGTCCGCCGCTCAACATCTCGCGCGATGCGCGCTATCCGGTGATGGGCGCATCGCTGCAAAGGCGTGGCGGCACCGCGCGCCACGATGCGGTGGCGTGGGGCTATGCGCGCGGCGCTTCCGCGCGCGGCGTCCACATCATCCAGAATTGCGAGGTCACCGGCATCCGGCGCGGGCCGAACGGCGCCGTTACCGGCGTGGAGACCGCGCGCGGCTTCATCGGTGCCAAGAAGATCGGCGTGGTGGCGGCCGGCAACACGTCGGTGGTGATGAACATGGCCGATGTGCGCATGCCGCTGGAAAGCTATCCCTTGCAGGCGCTGGTGTCGGAGCCGGTCAAGCCGGTGGTGCCCTGCGTGATCATGTCCAACACGGTGCACGCCTACATCTCGCAGTCGGACAAGGGCGAACTGGTGATCGGCGCCGGCACCGACCAGTACACCTCCTATTCGCAGGCCGGAGGCCTGCATATCCTCGAACATACGCTGGACGCCATCTGCGAGATGTTCCCGGTGTTCACCCGCATGAAGATGCTGCGCTCCTGGGGCGGCATCGTTGACGTGACGCCCGACCGCTCGCCGATCCTCGCCAAGACGCCGGTCAAGGGGCTCTACGTCAATTGCGGCTGGGGCACCGGCGGCTTCAAGGCGACGCCGGGCTCGGCGCATGTCTTTGCGCACACCATCGCCCGCGACGAGCCGCACCCGATCAACGCCCCGTTCACGCTGGAGCGGTTCCGCACCGGCCGGCTGATCGACGAGGCGGCGGCCGCCGCCGTGGCGCACTGAGGGGCGTGGAATGACCAGTCAGACAGTCAATCTCGCCGAAAAGCTTTCGCTGTTCTCTGAGCGGTGGTCGCCCAAGATCGTTGCCGACTTCAACGGCCACGACGTCATGGTCGTGAAGGTTCTGGGCGAGTTCAACTGGCATTCCCACCCCGATACCGACGATTTCTTTCTCGTCCTGAAAGGCCGGCTGCGCATTCGCCTCAGGGATGGCGACGTCACGCTCGGGCCGGGTGAGCTCTACGTCGTTCCCAAGGGCGTCGAGCATTGTCCGGTGGCCGAGGAGGAAACGCATATCCTCCTTATCGAACCGGCCGGCGTTCCCAATACCGGCGATCCCGCGACGGCCGCCGCGAAAAACCGGATTTGAAGAAAGAAGACCATGCTCCTTATCCGCTGCCCCTATTGCGAGGAAGAACGCCCGGAGATCGAGTTCCGGCATGCCGGCGAGGCGCATATAGCGCGCCCGGCCGACATCGCCTCGATCAGCGACGAGGCGTTCGAGGCCTATTTCTTCATCCGCTCCAACACGCGCGGCACCGTCTACGAGCGCTGGCGCCATATGCATGGCTGCGCGCGCTTCTTCAACGCGGTGCGCGATTCGGTGAGCGACCGTTTCATCATGACCTACAAGGCGGGCGAGCCGAAGCTGAAGAAGCTGCCGGGAGCGGCCAAGTGAGGAGCTTCGCACCGTGCCGCCATCTGTCCGAGGGGACGCATTGACCATGGCCGAATTCTTCCGCCTTCCCGGCAAGGGTCGTCTCGCGCAGGCGAGGACCGCGCGCTTCACCTTCGACGGCAAGAACTACAGCGGCGTGGTCGGCGACACGCTGGCTTCGGCGCTGCTGGCCAACGGCGTTCATCTGGTCGGCCGCTCGTTCAAGTATCACCGGCCGCGCGGCATCCTGTCGGCCGGCGCGGAGGAACCCAATGCGCTGGTCGGCATCCACCGCGATGCCTCGCGCAAGACGCCCAATGTGCGCGCCACGGTGCAGGAGCTTTATGACGGGCTGACGGCGGTGTCGCAGAACCGCTGGCCGTCGCTCGCCCTGGACATGGGCGCGGTCAACGATCTTGCCTCGCCGCTGTTTTCGGCCGGCTTCTACTACAAGACCTTCATGTGGCCGAAGACGGCATGGAAATCCTTCTACGAACCGCGCATCCGCGCCGCCGCCGGCCTCGGCGTGGCGCCGGACCAGCCGGACCCGGACCATTACGCGGCGCGCTTCGCCCATTGCGAGGTGCTGGTGCTGGGCGGCGGGGCCGCGGGCCTTGCCGCGGCGCTTGCGGCGGCCGAGACCGGCGTGCGCGTCGTCATCTGCGACGAGCAGGCCGAACTCGGCGGCTCCCTGCGCTTCGAATCGGGCGCGGTTGTCGACGGGCAGGGCGGCTGGGACTGGGCGCAGGCGGCGGCTGCCAGGCTTGCAGCGATGGACAATGTGCGGGTGCTGACCCGCACCACGGCTTTCGGCTACTACCTCCAGAATTTCATCGGCCTCGCCGAGCGGGTGAGCGACCATCTGTCCAATCCGGAAAGCGGCCTGCCGCGCGAGCGGCTGTGGCAGGTGCGGGCGAAGCGCGTCGTGCTCGCCACCGGCTCCATCGAGCGGCATATGGTGTTCCCCGACAACGACCGGCCGGGCATCATGCTTGCTTCGGCGGCGCGCACCTACCTCAACCACTACGGCGTGGCGGTGGGCAAAAATGTCGGCGTCTACACCGCCAATGACAGCGCCTATGCGGCGGCGATCGACCTGAAGAAGGCCGGCATCAATGTCGCCGCGATCGTCGATTTGCGCGATAATCCGTCCGGCCCGATGGTCGACGAGGCCCGCACGCTCGGCATCGAGATCCATGGCGGGCGCGGCGTGGTCAGGGTCGGCGGGCGGCTGCGCATCAACTCCATGACCGTGAAGCCGAGGACCGGAGGTGACGGCGAGCGCACCATTCCGGTCGATGCGCTTTTGATGTCGGCCGGCTGGACGCCTTCGGTCCACCTGTTCTCGCAGTCGCGCGGCAAGGTTGCCTTCAACGACGAGGTGAAGCGCTTCCTGCCCGGCACCTATGCGCAGGACTGCATCTCGGCCGGCGCCTGCAACGGCACGGACGGCCTGGCCGCCACCATCGACGAGGCCTATGCGGCCGGCGCGAAGGCGGCGAAGGAGGCCGGCGGCAAGGCGGCCAAGGTTGCCAAGCCGAAGGTGGAGTCCAGCGAGAACTGGTCGCGCGGCATGCTGGGTGCGGGGCCGGGCGCGGAAGCCGGCACCACGGTCAAGGCCTTCGTGGACTTCCAGAACGACGTGACGGCCAAGGACATCCGCCAGGCGGTACACGAGGGCATGCATTCCATCGAGCATGTCAAGCGCTTCACCACCAACGGCATGGCGACCGATCAGGGCAAGACCTCCAACATGCATGGCCTTGCCATTGCCGCGGAAGAACTCAGCAAAGCCATTCCTCAAGTGGGTCTGACGACGTTCCGCGCGCCGTACACGCCGGTGACCTTCGGCACCATCGTCGGCCATGCGCGGGGCAGGCTGTTCGAGCCGACGCGGCGCACCGCCATGCATGGCTGGGCCGAGCGTCACGGCGCGGTGTTCGAGGATGTCGGCCAGTGGAAGCGTGCCTGGTACTTCCCGCGCGCCGGCGAGGACATGCATGCCGCCGTCAACCGCGAATGCGTGACAGTGCGCAAGAGTGCCGGCCTGTTCGATGCCTCCACCCTCGGCAAGATCGAGGTGGTGGGGCCGGATGCGGCGGCCTTCATGGAACTGATGTACACCAATCCGTGGCAGAAGCTGGAAGTCGGCCGCTGCCGCTATGGCGTGATGCTGCGCGAGGACGGCTTCATCTATGACGACGGTGTGGTCGGGCGCCTGGCCGAGGATCGCTTCCATGTGACGACGACGACCGGCGGTGCGGCGCGCGTCATGAACCACATGGAAGACTATCTCCAGACCGAGTTCCCGCATCTGAAGGTGTGGCTGACCTCGATCTCCGAGCAATGGGCGGTGATCGCCGTGCAGGGTCCGAAAAGCCGCGACATCATCGCGCCGCTGGTCGAGGGCATCGACCTTTCCGACGAGGCCATGCCGCATATGTCGGTGCGCGAGGGCAGGATCTGCGGCGTGCCGACGCGGCTGTTCCGCATGTCGTTCTCCGGCGAGCGCGGCTTCGAGGTCAACGTGCCCGCCGACTATGGCGAAGCGGTGTGGGAGGCGCTGTGGGCGGAAGGGCAGAAGCACGACGCCTGTGCCTACGGCACCGAGACCATGCATGTGCTGCGCGCCGAGAAGGGCTACATCATCGTCGGACAGGACACGGATGGCACGGTGACACCCAACGATGCCGGCCTCGACTGGGCGGTGGGCAAGAAGAAGGCCGATTTCGTCGGCATACGCGGGCTGAAGCGGCCCGATCTGCTGGCCGAGGGGCGCAGGCAACTCGTCGGGCTCAGGACCCGCGATCCCAATGTGGTGCTGGAGGAGGGCGCGCAGGTCGTCGCCGACCCGAAGCAGCCGGTGCCGATGAAGATGATCGGCCACGTCACCTCCAGCTACTGGTCGGAAAATTGCGGCCATTCCATCGCGCTGGCGCTGGTCGAGGGCGGGCGCAAGCGCCTGGGCGAAACGCTTTACGTGCCCATGCCGGACCGCACCATCGAGGTGGAGGTCACCGGCATGGTGTTCTTCGACGAGAAGGGGGAGCGCCTCAATGGCTAAGGCGGCAGCAAAGACTGTGCAGGCGGGCGCGGCGGCAGAGCGGCGTCCGGCTCTGGCCGGGCAGGAAGTTCTGGCCAGCGGGGTGAAGGTGACGGTGCTGCCGCCGGCGAACCGCGTGTCGCTGCGCGCCCCGGAGGAAGCCGTCGGTTCGCTGTCGCGGGCGCTGGGCGTCACCCTGCCACAAAAGCCCAAGACGTCCGCCGGCAAGACGTCCGCCGGCAAGGCGGGCCGCACGGTGCTGTGGCTTGGTCCCGACGAATGGTTCGTCATCGACGAGAAGGGCGGCGATGCGCTGGCCGATTGTGGCAAGGCCAAGGGCCTGCATTCGGCGGTCGACGTTTCGCACCGCAACGTCGCCTTCGCGGTGAGCGGGCCGGCGGCGGAAACCGCGATAGAAGCGGGATGCCCGCAGGACCTGGCACTGGCGGCGTTCGCCGTGGGCGCCTGCTCGCGCACGGTGCTCGGCAAGGCTGAAATCCTGCTCCACCGGGTGGGGGAGCAGGAATTCCGGGTGGAATGCTGGCGCTCCTTCTCCGACTACGTCTTCGGCCTGCTGGCGGAAGGCGCTCGCGACGCGGCCGCCTGAGGGAACCCGAGGCGGGGGAAGCGGGTTTCTCCTGAAGCCCCTTTAATGGGCGCCCCCGGGGAGAAACTGGAATGGCAAGCAACGCAAAACCGGCAAGCGCAGCACGCGGCAAGACAGCGGCGGTCAAGTCGCTCGAAAAGGAGCGAAAGGCCCATGACGCCATGGAAGAACTGGAGGAGGGCCTGGAAGATACGTTCCCGGCCAGCGATCCGGTTTCGGTGACGTCATCGGCCATTCCCGGCGGACCGAAGAAGCCCGGACAGTCCAAGACGGTGCCGGGCCGCAAGCCGGGTCGCTGACCGCATATCTTCCGGGACGGGCTGGTGAATCAAAACGGGCGGCCGAAAGCCGCCCGCCGTCTGGATTCATCCGGTCGTCAACAGCGAATCAGAGGCCCGGAACCCACGGGCTGACGTCGATGCCGAGACGCGGGCGAGCAGTCTTGTGTTGCGAGTCGGTCTTGTCGATCGAACCTGTCGACGCGCAATCGATCTTCACTTTCTTGCCGGACGCCGGGTCGACCGCGACGCAGACCGTCGCGGGAGTGGTCGATGCCGGCTGGGAAGCAGCCATGCTGACGCCCGACAGGGCGAGCAGGGCGGACAAGGCAACTATGGCGGTCTTCATGATCTTTCTCCGATCATCGTACGTGTATTTTATGGCGTACATGTACATTATACCGGAGGCGACTTCAAGTGAAATTCGTACATGTACGAATTAAGGGGGCCGGATTTCCTCACACCGACCGAACTGTGTCGCCCCGCCGCCATCTCTCTCTCCCGCAAAGGGGGAAGGAGGGGGTCGACGTGTCCTTCCTTCGCGAAGGCGGGAGATGGGAGCGTTTTTCCGGACCTAAATTGCTCCGGCAAATACTCCATCGTCATCAACTCTGATGGTTTTGATTGTCTCTGAGCCTTGCGTTGAGGGTTATGATGATCTTTCGCATGGTCGCTGCGATTGCGAGGATCGGTGGTTTTCCGTTGGCGATGAGGGGCGCGTAGAAGGCGGCGAACTCGCCTTGTCCGGCAGCGGCGCGCAAGGCCGGCATGAAGAGTGCGGTCCTGACCTGCGGTCT
Source organism: Aquamicrobium terrae (assembly GCF_052978165.1). Classification (NCBI taxonomy): domain Bacteria; kingdom Pseudomonadati; phylum Pseudomonadota; class Alphaproteobacteria; order Hyphomicrobiales; family Phyllobacteriaceae; genus Aquamicrobium; species Aquamicrobium terrae. The sequence continues at coordinate 1,186,529 of NZ_JBRKLZ010000001.1, read as the reverse complement.
GCCGCCGCGCTGGCGTCGCCGGCCCCTTGCTGTGCCGCTCTCGTTGGGGTGCGGGGCGGTGCCGGCCAGCGCTGCGGCCTGTCGGCGCTGGAGATGGCCGAGCTCGGGCATCAGGGCGAGGATCGTCACGGCGCTGACCGTGCCGATGCCGTTCATGCCGGTGCAGATGGCGACGCGGTGGCGCAGGCCCGCGTTTTGCGCCACCAGCGCGGCGATCGCCCGCTCGAGCGCCGCGATCTGCCGGGTGATTGTTGCGAGCATGGCCCGAAACGAGGCGGCCATCGCCCTGGCACCGGGTGCCCGTGACCGGTTCTGCTCGGCAACCTTGAATGCGACCAGGTCGGCCCTTCGGCGCACGAGGGCCTGCATCTGCGTCTCGTCGGCGTCGGGCGCCTGCCACAAGGGCAGCTTCGTCCAGCGCTCGCGTCCATAGGCGGCCATCTGCGCGGCGTCGATGGCGTCGCTTTTGCCCAGCGTTCCGAAGGAGCGGATGAAGGCCTTGAGCCTGAGCGTGTCGGCGCGGTGGCAGGCGATGCCGGCCCTCAGGCACTCTTCCAGGAGCAGCAACTCGTAGCCGCCCGTCGGTTCGCACACGACGAGATCGGGGCGGCTGGTCCTGAGCAGCGAGCGGATGGCTGCGCGGCTGTTGGCGACAGTCGCAGCCGTGATGCCGTCATCGACGGCCAGCCGGTCCCTGGCGACATCGACACCGAGGCAGCGGACGGGCGCATGGTGCAGGAAGGTCATGACGGTGCTATCCTTTGCAGGCTTCGGATTGTTTGCGGGCGTGGTGGTGGGCCAGAGGCCCGATCAACTCTCCAAGCGGGGGTGCAAAGGCGGCAGAGACCTTGATGACGTCGGGTGTCGGCCCGATCCCGGAACCGGTCGCCTGCCGCCGAGGCTGCGGGTTTGCAGGCCCGCAGCCTCGCTGCTCAACCTACCCGATATCGATCAAACAATCCCGGAAGTCTGCATGAGCGAAGCGAAGGCGGGCTCTCCGGGATCCACTCCGTGACCTTGCCTGCACAGCGGCCAACCGTCACCCGACCGGCATGGATCCCGGCTGGCGGTCGCTGACGTTCCCTTGGCCGGGATGACGAGCGCTTCAAATCCACCAGTCAAACCTGAATACTGCCCCCCTATGGGGAGGTAATATCGGAGCCGGGAACCTGCCGTGACGCCTCCCGGCTCGCGGGCAGGGTGAGAGAGCCGCGCGTGAAGACGGCCTTTCCTACGTCCCGTTCGGCCGGCAGGATCTGCCGGGATTGTCGCTGAGTGGCGGCACGTCCTGTCCGCTCAGGCCCTTGAGCGCAAGGTCGCACATGCGCTTCACATAGGCTTCGCGGTCGCCGAAGGCGTGGAAGGGGAAGGTGATGAGCAGCGAGATGGTGCCATGGCCCACGCTCCACAACATGGTGGCGATGGCGAAGGGGTCGCCCTTGAGGTGGCCCGCGGCTATGCAGGCTTCGACGCGGCCGAGCAGCGCCTGCATGGCAGGATTGTTGGCGTCCAGTTCCTCGAAGGTCATGCCGGCCGGCGGGCGGGTCTTCTCGGTCATGAAGACGGTGCGGTATTCGTTGGGATTGCCGAGGCCGAAGGCCGCATATTCGGCCATCACCGCCCGCAGCGCCTCCAGCGGATCGTCGGCGGTGTTCTCCTCGATCCGGCGCGCCAGGATTTCGAACCGGTCCTGCGCCAGCGCCAGCAGGATATCCTGCTTGTCGGCGAAATAGGAATAGACCGACATCGGCGCATAGCCGACCCGCTTGGCCAGCTTGCGGATGGTCAGGCCCTCATAGCCCTCTTCCTGCACGAGCTGGCGCGCGGCGGCGATCAGGTCGGATCGCAGCGTCTCCTTGTGTCGCTCGCGGCGCTGCTGCACGGCCGACGACACGCTCTTGCCTTTGCGGGTATCCTCCACGGGTTTGAATATATCCCTCATGCGAGCGGGGGCAAGCCCGTGCCGCGGCGTCAGGCTTCGGGCTCGACGAAGGTCAGCGTCAGCCAGCGCGCGGTGAGCGCCGGCTTCTTCGAGCCCTCGATCTCCACCGTCACGTCATGGGTGACCTGCACCCAGCCGGAGGGGCGGGCCTTGACGTCGGCCAGCACGAAGCGGGCGCGGATCAGCGAGCCGGTCCTGACCGGCGCCATGAAGCGGATCTCGTCGAAGCCGTGATTGACCCCCATCTTGCCCTTGTCCAGCGGCGGCAGGGTCTCGAAGGTCATGGCCGAGAGGAGGGACAGAAGCAGGAAGCCGTGGGCGATGGTGCCGCCGAAGGGGGTTTCGCGCGCCGCGCGTTCGGGATCGCAATGGATGAACTGGTGATCGTCGGTCGCGTCGGCGAACTGGTCGATCATCGTCTGGGTGACCGCCCGCCATGGCGAGACGCCGACTTCCTTGCCGACGCTGGCCAGAAGCTGGTCGAGTGTGATCGGTTCCATGCGGGTGCCTTCTCCTGATCCCGGAATCGGTTGTCGCCCGGGCAGGAGCAATACAGGGCCGTGCCGGCCCTGTCATCCGCGCAATGGTGCCGCGCGGTGCGAGAACGACCTATTCGGCCGGCTCGACATTGGTGTAGGCGGCTTCTTCCAGCTCTCTGCGCAGGCGGTTCTGCTCCTGCACCTTGGGCGTTACGAAGCGGCCGAGCAGCAGATAGGCGACCGGCGTGAGGAACAGGGTGGAGACGGTGGCGAGGCCGAGGCCGCCGACGATGACCCAGCCGAGCGCGATGCGCGCCTCGGCACCGGCGCCGCTGGCCAGCACCAGCGGCAGGCCGCCGAGCACGGTGCAGATCATGGTCATCATCACTGGGCGCAGGCGCACATTGGCCGCCTCCTCGATGGCTTGCCGTACGTCCAGACCGCGGTCGCGGAGCTGGTTGGCGAATTCCACGATGAGGATGCCGTTCTTGGCCATCACGCCCACCAGCAGCACCAGCCCGATCTGGCTGTAGGCGTTGAGGCTGGTGCCGGTGAGGATCAGCGCGAAGATGGCGCAGGCGAGACCCAGCGGCACCGTCGCCATGATGATGATGGCCGAGACGAAGCTTTCGAACTGGGCGGCCAGCACCAGAAGGATGATGACCAGCGCGAAGCCGAACACGGTGATCATGCCGGTATTGGTCTCGCCCAGCGTGGCGGCTTCGGCCAGCGGCAGCAGGCGCGCGCCCGATGGCATCAGCGGCTCGGCGATGCGGCGCGCCTCGCCAAGCGCGTCGCCGAGGGCGAAGTCGGCGCGCAGGTCGGTGGTGATGGCCACCGAGGCCTGCCGTTGCTCGCGCGTCAGGGTGGGCGGCACCGACCTCTCGGTCAGGGTGGCGATGGTCGACATCGGCACGAAGCGGCCGTCGCCGGTCTTGAGGAAGATGTTCTCCAGATCGGTCGGATCGTTGATCGGGTTGGTGGTCGACACCAGTTTCACGCCGAAGGCGCGGTCGCCGACATAGACGTCGCCGATGTCGTTGCCGTCGAGCATGGCTTGCAGCGTGGTGGCAAGGCCGGTGATGTCGATGCCGAGGTCGGAGGCGCGCTCGCGATCGATGGCGACGGAAAGCTGCGGCTGCGAAGGGTCGATGGACAGGCGCGGCTGCTCGAAGCGCGGGTCCTGTTCCATGGTGGCGATGATGCGGTCGGCGGCCTGGCTCAGCGCCGTGCGGTCGTTGCCCACCAGCGCGAATTGCAGGCCGTTGCCGGCGCCGCGGATGCCGAGGCTGTTCGGCTGCACGGGAAACACGCGCACGGCCGGCATCTGGCGGGTAAGGCCGTTGATCTCCGACCAGATCTCCTGCTGGCTGCGGGTCCGGTTTTCCCACGGCGCCAGGGTGACGACCATGAAGCCGCTGTTGTAGTTGCCGTTGTTGCCGGCGAACTGGAAGGTGCTTTCGATCTCGCCGGTGCGGCGCATCGGCTCGATCAGGTCCTCGATGGTGCGCATCTGCGCGGCCGTGTAGTCGAGGCTCACCCCCTGCGGGGCGCTGACACGCAGCAGGACGGCCGAGCGGTCCTCGGTCGGGGTCAGTTCCTGCCGGATCGTGCCGAACAGGATGACAGCCAGGCCGGCGAACAGGACGGCCACCAGAACCACCAGCCACGGGGCGTTGAGGCAGGCGGCGAGGCAGCGCTTGTAGAGCGCGCCGAGCCTGGAGCCGATGCGGCCGCCGATGCCGGTGCCCCCTTCATGGTGGAGCGCGGCGGAGGTGAGCATGCGCGAGGCGAGCATGGGGCACAGCGTCAGCGCCACCACGCAGGAAAGCAGCACCGAAATCGCCAGCACGAAGCCGAATTCGCGGAACAGGCCACCGGTCTGGCCCGGCATGAAGGAGATCGGCACGAAGACGGCGACCAGCGTGGCGGTGGTGGCCACGACGGCGAAGAACACCTCCTGGGTGCCGAGCACGGCGGCCGCGCGGGGGCCGAGCCCCTGGTTGCGGCGGCGCACGATGTTTTCCAGCACCACGATGGCGTCGTCGACGACAAGGCCGGTGGCGAGCACCAGCGCAAGCAGGGTGAGGATGTTGATGGAGAAGCCGGCCAGGTAGATCGCCGCGATGGTTCCGATCATGGCCACGGGCATGGACAGGCCGGGGATGAGCGTGGCGCGCCAGTCGAGCAGGAAGGCGTAGATGACGATCAGCACGATCGACACCGCCAGCACCAGCGCGATCTCGACCTCGTGCACGGCGCCGTTGACGAACACCGCGTCGTCCGAGGTGACCTTGATGGTCATGCCCCCGGGCAGGTTCTGCTGGATGGTGCCGACCGCGGCCCTCACGCCCTCGGAAATGTCGAGCGTGTTGGATTCGGCGGCGCGCACGATGCCGATGCCGATGCCCGCCTTGCCGTCCGAGCGCAGCATGCTCTGCCCGATGTCGGGGCCGAGCGTGACCGTCGCCACGTCGCCGATGCGGGTGCTGCCGTCGATATAGAGCTGCTCGAAGGCTTCCGGCGTGTTGACCTCGGCGGTGGTGCGCACGATCAGATTCTGGTCGGAGGTGGTGATGGAGCCGGCCGGCGTGTCGAAGGCGACGGAGCCCAGGGCCTGGCGCAGGTCCGCCACGGTGAAGCCGAGGCTGGCGAGGCGTGCCTGGTTGACGTCGATGCGGAAGATCTTCTCGCGGTCGCCATAAATCTGCACGTCGGCCACGCCCGGCACGGCGGCCAGCGCGTCCTCGATCTGGTCCTCGACGATGACGGTCATGTCCTCGACCGACATGTTGTCCGAGGTGACGGCGAGCCGCATGACGGCTTCGGCATTGGCGTCGGCCTTGACGATGCGCGGCGCGTCCGCCTCGTCCGGCAACTGGTTGGTGACGCGGGCCACGGCGTCGCGCACGTCGGAGGCCGCGACATTGAGGTCGACGCCGTCGTTGAACTCGATGGTGATGCGGCTGGAGCCGAAGGAGGAGCGCGACGAGATCGACTTCACGCCCGAGACGCGCGCCACCGCGCTTTCGATGACGTCGGTCATCTCGCGGTCGACGGTTTCGGCGGCCGCACCCGTGAAGTCGGTGTTGACCGAAATCACCGCGCGGTCGACGTCGGGCAATTCGCGTACCTCGACCCCGTAGAAGGCGGCGATGCCGGCCACGGCGATCAGCGTGTTGAGCACGAAGGCCAGCACGGGACGGCGGATGAACAACGCCGTCAGGCCGGCTTCGCCATTCTTGATCTCATCGTTCATGCCGTGCTCTCGTCATTCCGGAGCGTCTCCGCTTTTCGCCGAATCGCGAGACGCTCCAACTCCTGGTTTTGACGCAATTCCGGGTGCAAACCGCCGCGCGGTTTTGCTGGAATTGCTCAGCCGTCCGCGCCCAGCGCCCTTGCCGCGTCGCCGGCAATGCGGACGCCGCCGCCTTCGCGCACGCTCTGCACGCCTTCGGTGACCACGACCGTGCCGGCGTTGATCGGGGCGTCGATCAGCACGTTCTCGGTGTTGCGCTGGACGATGCGCACCGGGATGCGCTTGGCCTTGCCGCCCTCCACGGTCCAGATGAAGGCGCCGTCCGTGCCCCATTGCACGGCAAGCGGGCTGACTGCCGGATAGGATTCGCCAGGGAACTGCATGACGATCTGGAAGGACATGCCGGCGCGCAGCGAATCGGAAGGGTTGGCGATGGCGGCCTGCACCCACAGGGTGCGGCTCTTCTCGTCGATGCGGTTGTCGATGGCGCTGACGGTGCCGGCATATTCCCGGTTGGGATTGGCCAGCGGCGTCGCCCGGATCGGCGCGCCGATCTCGATCATGGCCACGAAGCGCTCCGGCACGTGGAAATCGACGAGGATCGAGGAGCGGTCGTCGATGGTGGCGATCGAGGTCTGGCTGGTGACGTAGTTGCCGGCCTCGATGGGCAGGATGCCGACGATGCCGGAAATGGGGGAAGTGACCGAGCGGCGCTCCAGCGCGACCTCGGCATCGTGCAGGGACAGCTCGGCGTTGCGCAGGGCAAGCTCGGCATCGGTGAGCTGGACCTGGGTGGCGGCATTGGAGGAGCGAAGCTGGCGGATGCGCTCGACTCGGGCGGCCGCATCCTCGCGGGTGGCCCTGGCGCGCTCGACGGCGATCTCCTCGGTGGCCGAATCAAGCTTCGCGATGACCTGCCCGTTCTCCACCCTGGCGCCGGACTCGACCAGCAGTTCGGTCAGCCGGCCCGAGCCGTAGGGCGTCACCGCCACGGTCGCCTTGGCGCGGCCGGTGCCGATGGCGCTGAGGCGGTCGTTGATGGTCGCCATGGAGGCCGGAACGGTTATCACCGAGACGCTGCGGCCGCCTCCCTCTTGCTGGCCGGAGCCGCCGCTGATCGAGCCGGTGGCGGTGGCCGGGCCTTCCCCGGGACCGATGCCGAGGCGGGCCAGGGTGGCGGCCGATCCGGGCACGAACATGTAGCCCGCAACCGCGGCCACGGCGAGAATCGCTATCGCGAACAGGATCTGCTTCCAGGCTGTCATCAGCACTCCGGTCGTCTGCCAAGCTGCGCGTCGCGCTCCAGCCTCGGAGCCTTTGACGCAGGGTACCACGAAACGCATGAAATGCCCGGTACTGAGCCTTTATGACAATTCTCCGCCGCCAAAGCACATTAAATCTGCGTAAGGTTGTAGCGGCCGCTTTCCGGCGCGTTTGTGGTGTGCGCCTGGTTTCGTCTCCGAAGCGGCCCGGCGGTCCGGGGACCGGCGTCAGCGCAGCCCTTCCATTTCGCGGATGCGCCGCGCGCCTTCGGCCTCGAGGCGGCGGGTGGCGGCATCGATCAGCGATTCGGCGATGACGAAAAGCGCGGCGGAGGAGTCCCACGCCGAGGGCATGGCGGTACGGCCGGCCATGACGTGCCTGGCGAAGCGGGCGATGGGCGACAGCCACTGGTCGGTGATGAGCACGATGGCCACGCCGCGCTGATGCGCCTTCTCCGCGAAGCGCAGGAGGCTGTCCTGATAGCGCCTGATGTCGAAGATCAGCACCACGTCATGCTTGCCCATGTCGATGAGGCGGTCGCGCCACATGCTTTCCTGGCCGGCCAGATGGAACACGTTCGGCCGGATGATGGCCAGATGGGCGGCCATGTAGCGGGCCAGAGGATCGGTGAAGCGGCCGCCGATCAGGAACATGTGGCCGCGCCGCGCCGCCATGCAGGCGGCGATTTCCTCCAGTTGCCGGTCGGTGATGTGGCGGAAGGTCTCGCGCAGATTGTCGAGCGTCGCCTCCAGCATGGGCGATACCGCGCCCTTGCCGCGGCTGCTCGGGGCATAGGTGCGCGAGGCGGGCGACTGGAGCTGGGCGGCCAGCTCGTCCTGAAGCGTCGCCTGGAACTCCGCATAGTTGTGGAAGCCGAGCCGGGCCACGAAACGCAGGATCGTGGGAGAGGAGACGCCGGCCTGCTGCGAGAAATCGGCCACCGTCTTCAGGCCGATGAGCGGATAGCTGGCGACCAGCGTCTGGGCGGCCCGGCGTTCGCCGGCGGGCATCGTGTCGATGCGTTCGGCGATCAGTTCGGCAATGCTGGAGGTCATGCTGTCCCCATCGTGAAGGCGTTGTGCCGGTTCTTGCGAAAACGGGTTTGACAAAGCTGGACAATATGTATGAAATCATCCGTCAAGGCGAAATGAAAAACAATAAGTAATATATGATACATCGCCTGGGGAACGGAGCACGATGGGGAACGGGCAACCCAAACAGGCTATCGCGGAGCAGGCGGTCAGGGTCACCAACCCCGGCGGGACAAGCCCTTACGTGTTCACCTGCGACCACGCCTCCAACCATATGCCGCCCGAATTCGGCACGCTCGGCCTGGCCGAGGAAGAGTTCCAGCGCCATATCGCCTGGGACCCCGGCGCGCTGCCGGTGGCGACCATGCTGGCCAAGGCGCTCGACGCCACGCTGATCGAAACCTGCGTGTCGCGCCTGGTGATCGACTGCAACCGGCCGCTCGACGCGCACAATCTGATCCCAGAGGTCAGCGAGACCACCGCCATTCCCGGCAATGCCGGGCTGACGGCCGAGCAAAGGCAGGCGCGGGTCGACCTGGTCTGGCGGCCGTTCCACAACACGATCGCGGCAACCGTCGAGGAGCGGCTGGCCGCGGGGCGCGAGACGCGGCTGGTGTCGGTGCATTCCTACACGCCGGTCTATTTCGGCAAGCAGCGGCCATGGCATATCGGCATCATCCATGACGAGGACGAGCGCATCTCGGTGCCGCTGCTGCGGGCGCTGAACGGCGTGGCCGGCATCAAGGTGGGCGCCAACGAACCCTATTCGCCGGCCGATCTCGTCTATTTCACGCTGGAGCGGCATGCGCGCTCGCGCGGGCTGGCCTGCGCGATGATCGAAATCCGCAACGACGAGATCGCCGATACGGCCGGCCAGCGCAAATGGGCCGGACTGCTCGCCTCGCTGCTGGGCAAGATTCATATCCGCGGCGGGAAGGTGGTGGACAAGGGAGAAGCCGATGCCTGAACCGATCAGGCTTTACGTGCGCTATGTCGACGCGCTGAACTACCGGGTCGGGCGCATCGCCATGTACCTGTTCTTCGTCATGGGCGGCATTTTGCTGGCTTCGACGTTCTCGCGCGTCGTCACCGGCGTGCCGATCAACTGGGCGCTGGAGATGTCGCAATTCCTCATCTCCGCCTATTACCTGCTCGGCGGCGCCTACACGCTGCAACTCGACCAGCATGTGCGCATGGACCTGTTCTATGGCCGCCTCGACGCCAGGCGGCGGGCGATCACCGATGCCTTCACCATCCTCTTCGTCATCTTCTATCTGGTCGTGCTGTTCGGCGGCGGGCTGTCGAGCACGCATTATGCGATCGTCTACAACCAGAAGAACTATACGGCCTGGAGCCCGGTGCTGTGGCCGATCAAGACGATCATGACGGCCGGCGTCTTCCTGATGCTGCTCCAGTGCATCTCCGCATTTTTCAAGGACGTCGCCATCTGGCGCGGGAAGCCGATTACATGAGCTCGGAACTCATCACGCTTTTCATGTTCGGCACCATGATGGTGCTGCTGTTCACCGGGCAGCGCGTGTTCGGCGTCATCGGGTTCGTCGGCTCGGCGGCGGCCTTGTGGCTGTGGGGGCAGGGCTCCTTCGAGATGCCCTTCAACGCCACCTTCCAGGTGCTGAACTGGTATCCGCTGATCACGGTGCCGTTCTTCGTGTTCATGGGCTACATGCTGTCGGAATCCGGCATGGCTTCCGGCCTCTACCGCATGTTCCATGTCTGGTTCGGGCCGGTCAAAGGCGGCCTGGCGCTCGGCACGATCGGCCTGATGGTGCTGATCGCGGCGCTCAACGGCCTGTCGGTCGCCGGCATGGCGATCGGCGCGACGATCGCGCTGCCGCAACTGCTGCGTCACGGCTACGACAAGGCGATGGTGACCGGCGTCGTCCAGGCGGGCTCGTCTCTCGGCATCCTCATACCGCCGAGCGTGGTGCTGGTGCTCTATGCCATGATCGCGCGCACGCCGGTGATCGACCTGTGGCTGGCGGGAATCGGCCCCGGAATATTGATGGCGGTCATCTTCGCGCTCTACGTCTACATCCGCTGCAAGCTGCAGCCGGAAATGGGGCCGGCGCTGCCGGAAGAGGAACGGGCCGAGATCACATGGGAGGAGAAATTCCGGCTGCTGCGCTCCGGTATCCTGCCGCTGGCCATTTTCGCCGTCATGATGACGCTGTTCATGACCGGCGTCACCAGCCTCGTCGAAAGCGCGGCGGTCGGCGCCCTGCTTTCGGTGGGTGCGGCGTGGTGGGCAGGCAACCTCAACCGCCAGGTGTTCGAGGATTCCAGCCGCAACACGCTGGGCATCTCGTGCATGTTCATGTGGATCATCCTGGGGGCGCTGTGCTTCAGCTCGGTCTATGACGGGCTGGGCGCGGTCAAGGCCGTGAAGGCGCTGCTGGTCGACACCTACGACTTCTCGCCCTGGACCATCCTGATCCTGATGCTGCTGTCGTTCGTCATCATGGGCATGTTCCTCGACGACACCGCCATGCTGGTCATCGTCGCGCCGCTCTATATCCCGCTGGTGAAGTCGCTCGGCTTCAACCCGATCTGGTTCGGCATCCTCTACACGATCACCTGCCAGATCGCCTACATCACGCCGCCCTTCGGCTACAACCTGTTCCTGATGCGGGCGATGGCGCCGCCCGAGATCACGCTGGCCGACATCTACCGATCCATCATCCCCTTCTTCTTGCTGATGGTGCTGACGATTATCATCCTGATGATCTTCCCGCAGATCGCCCTGTGGCTGCCCGAAACCTACAAGGCGATGTGAGGGAGGAAGAAAAGGGCCCACTATCCGCAAGGACCCTGGATTGCCGCCTGATAAACCGACAGAGGAGAAACGGAAATGACCGAGAAAACCACGCTCAACAAACGCGATTTCCTGCGCAGGACCGTGTTGACCGGTGCAGGTGCGGCCGGCGCGACCGTGCTGGCGACACCCTATGTGAAGGCACAATCTCCGATCAAATGGCGCTTGCAGACCTATGCCGGCCCGGCGCTGGCGGAGCATGTCATCAAGAACTCCATCGACTGGTTCAACAAGGCCGCCAATGGCGAGATGGAGATCGAGCTTTACACCGCCGACCAGCTCGTGCCGCAGGGCGAGCTGTTCCGGGCGGTGCAGGCCGGCACGATCGACGCCGCGCAGAGCGACGACGATTCCGCCGCCGCGCCGGTCGACGTGAAGGTGTTCGGCGCGTATTTCCCGCTCGCCTCGCGCTACTCGCTCGACGTGCCGGCGCTGTGGCACTGGCATGGCCTGAAGGAAATCTGGGAGGAAGCCTATGCCGAGATCCCGGGCGTGACCTGGCTGTCGTCCGGCGCCTGGGACCCCTGCAACTTTGGCACCACCAAGCCGATCAACTCGCTGGAAGACCTCAAGGGCCTGCGCGTCTACACCTTCCCGACCGGCGGCCAGTTCCTTTCGAAGTTCGGCGTCATTCCGGTGTCGCTGCCCTATGAGGACGTCGAGCCGGCGATCCAGACCGGCGAACTCGACGGCGTGTGCTGGTGCGGCATCACCGAGATGCACACGGTGGGCTGGGCCGACGTGCTGAAATATTACCTGACCAACCCGCTGTCGGGCGCCTGGGCCGGCTCCTACTTCGTCAACACCGACAAGTGGAACGCCGTGCCGGAGCATCTGCAGCAGCTCTTCCGGCTGGCGATGGACGCATCGCACTACTATCGCCAGCATTGGTACTGGGCCGGCGAGGCGAAGTACCGCAACGAAGGCAAGCTCGAGCTGACCACCATTCCTTCCAACGAGTGGAAGACGGTGGAGGACGAGGCCTTCAAGTTCTGGGATGAGGTCGCGGGCCAGAGCCCGCGCGCGGCGAAGGTCGTCGACATCATCAAGAAATACAACGAGTCCATGACCAAGGCCGGTGCGCCATACCGCTATAGCTGACACTGACATCGCCCGGCCGCTCCGGCGGCCGGGCATTCCCCTCGACGAACATCAAACCGAACCAGCAATCATGCGGCCGCGCGCGCGGCGGAGAAAAGAATGGCCGGAAAACTCTCTTTCGAACAATTGAAGAGCGCAGTCGCCGCGGGCGAGATCGATACCGTGCTCACGGCGGCGATCGACATGCAGGGCCGCCTGATCGGCAAGCGCTTCCTCGCGCAGTTTTTCGTCGATTCCGCCTATGAAGAAACGCATGGCTGCAACTATCTGATGGCCGACGACATCGATATGGAGCCGGTGCCGGGCTACAAGGCGGCAAGCTGGTCGCGCGGCTATGGCGATTTCGTCATGAAGCCGGACCTTTCCACCATCCGCCCGGTGCCGTGGCTGGAGAAGACGGCGCTGGTGCTGTGCGACTCGCAGGACCACCACACCCACGAGGACCTGCCGCATTCGCCGCGCGGCATCCTCAAGCGGCAGATCAAACGGCTGGAGGAACGTGGCTACCTGGCCTATTTCGCCTCCGAACTGGAGTTCTTCCTGCTGTCGGAGACGTATGATTCCGCCCGCGAGAAGCGCTGGCAGAACCTGAACACGGCCTCGCCCTATATCGGCGATTATCTGATCGGCATCACCACCAAGGAAGAAGGCTACATGCGCCGCCTGCGCAACGAGATGCATGCGGCGGGCATCCCGATCGAGAACTCCAAGGGCGAGTGGGGGCCGGGCCAGGAAGAGATCAATGTGCGCTATGCCGAGGCCATGGAAATGGCCGACCGGCATGTGTTCCTGAAGAACGGCGCCAAGGAGATCGCCGACCAGGAAGGCAAGGCCGTGACCTTCATGGCCAAGTACAATTACGACCTGGCCGGCAATTCCAGCCATGTCCACAACTCGCTGTGGAGCGCGGACGGCAAGAAGCCGCTGTTCTTCGACAAGGACGCGCCGTGGACCCTGTCGGAACTCGGCCGCCAGTGGTCGGCGGGCCAGATCAAATATGCCAAGGAATACACCTACTTCCTGGCGCCCTACATCAACTCCTACAAGCGCTTCCAGGCCGGCACCTTCGCGCCGACCAAGATCATGTGGTCGGAGGACAACCGTACCGCCGGCTTCCGCCTGTGCGGCGAGGGCACCAAGGCCATCCGCATGGAATGCCGCATCGGCGGCGCCGACCTCAATCCCTACCTCGCCTTCGCGGCGTTGATCGCGGCGGGCCTTGCCGGTATCGACGAGAAGCTGGAATTGCAGAAGCCGTTCGTCGGCGACGCCTACCAGGCCGCTCGCCTGCCGGAAATCCCGAAGACCCTGCGCGACGCGACCGAGACCATGCTCAAGTCGAAAATGCTCAGGCAAGCCTTCGGCGAGGACGTGATCGAGCATTATGTGCATACGGCGCGCTGGGAGCAGATGGAATACGACCGGCGCATCACCGACTGGGAGCTGCATCGCGGCTTCGAGCGCTACTGATCGGCAAGCATGTCCGGGCGGGACCCTGCCTCCGTCCGGAACGGACAGACATGAGAACGGGCGGCTTTCCCGGCCGCCTCAACTGACGAAGGACCAACCACCATGACCGAGACGGTCAAGCTCATATCCCCCATCGATGGCTCCATCTATGCCGAGCGGCCGGTCGCGACCGACCAGGCGGTCAACGCCGCGGTCGAGCGGGCCCGCGCGGCGCAGGTCGCCTGGGCCCAGACCTCGATTGCCGAACGCGGCAAATACATGCTCGCCATGCTGGAGGCGCTGGTCTCCATGACCGACGAGATCGTGCCGGAGATCGCCTGGCAGATGGGCCGGCCGGTGCGCTATGGCGGCGAGTTCGGCGGGGTGAAGGAGCGTGTCTCCTACATGGTCGAGATCGCCGAGCAGGCGCTGAAGGCGGTGCCGGCTTCCAACGCGAAGAACGGTTTCCGCCGCTATGTGAAGAAGGAGCCGCTCGGGGTCGTCATGGTCATCGCGCCGTGGAACTATCCCTATCTCACCGCCGTCAACACTATCGTGCCGGCACTGATGGCGGGCTCCACCGTGCTCCTCAAGCATGCGGCCCAGACCCTGTTGGTCGGCGAGCGCTTCGCGAAGGCCTTCGAGATGGCCGGCCTGCCCAAGGGCGTGTTCCAGAACCTCGTGCTCAGCCACGGCCAGACCGAGAAGCTGCTCGGCTCCGGCAAGATCGACCACGTCAACTTCACCGGTTCGGTGGGCGGCGGGCGCGCCATCGAGAAGGCGGCGGCCGGCACTTTCATGACGCTCGGCCTCGAACTCGGCGGCAAGGACCCGGCCTATGTGCTGCCGGATGCGAAGATCGGCCACGCGGTCGTCAATCTGGTCGACGGGGCCTTCTTCAACACCGGGCAATGCTGCTGCGGCATCGAGCGCGTCTATGTGCATGAGAAAGTCTATGACGAATTCGTCGAGGGCTTCATTGCCGAGACCAGGAACTATGTCGTCGGCAATCCGCTCGAACAGGCGACCACCATGGGGCCGATGGCGCAGGCGCGCTTCGCCGACCTGATCCGCGAGCAGAAGGCCGAGGCCCTGCGCAAGGGCGCGACCGCCCACATCAACATGAAGGTCGACAAGGACGTCGCCGGCTCGCCCTATCTGGCGCCGGAGGTGCTGACCAATGTCGACCACCAGATGAGCGTCATGCGCGAGGAGAGCTTCGGGCCCATCGTCGGCATCATGAAAGTGCGCAACGACGAGGAGGCCGTCGCGCTGATGAACGACAGCCCCTACGGGCTGACCGCCTCGATCTGGACCACCGACACCGAGCATGCGGTGGCGATCGGCGACCGGGTGGAAACCGGCACCATCTTCATGAACCGCTGCGACTATCTCGACCCGGCGCTGGTGTGGACCGGCGTCAAGGACACCGGCAAGGGCGCGGCGCTGTCGGCCATCGGCTACGACAATCTGACCCGGCCGAAGAGCTATCACCTGAGGGAAGAGATCTGATGACTTTCGTCATCCCTGCCACGGGAGCAAAGCGACCGCGAGCCGGGGTCCATTCCCGAACGGCTCCACTTCCCGGTGTCGGGGACGACGCTGCCCCTGCCGCCACTTCAATATCCCGCTGAAAGACACTCACATGACCAATCCCGTCTCCAAATGGAACTACCCGACCACCGTGCTTTTCGGCGTGGGGCGCATCAAGGAACTGCCGGAGTCGCTTGCCGCTTCGGGCATCAAGAACCCGCTGTTCGTCACCGATCCGGGACTGGCGAAGCTTCCCTTGGCCGCGTCGACGCTGGCCATCCTCGACGCGGCCAAGGTGCCCCATGGCGTGTTCTCGGACGTGAAGCCGAACCCGGTCGAAGCCAACCTCACCGCCGGCATCGAGGTGTTCAACAAGGGTGGCCATGACGGCGTCATCGCCTTCGGCGGCGGCTCGGCGCTGGACCTCGGCAAGCTGATCGCCTTCCAGGCGGGCCAGAGCCGCCCCGTCTGGGATTTCGAGGACATCGGCGACTGGTGGACCCGCGCCGATGCGGACAAGATCGTGCCGATCGTGGCCGTGCCGACCACCGCCGGCACCGGCTCGGAAGTCGGCCGCGCCGGCGTCATCACCCATGAGGCCTCGCACACCAAGAAGGTCATCTTCCACCCGAAGATGATGCCGGCCATCGTCATCGCCGATCCGGAACTCACCGCCGGCATGCCGCCCTTCATCACCGCAGGCACCGGCATGGATGCGCTGGCCCACTGCCTCGAGGCCTATTGCGCGCCGGGCTACCACCCGATGGCCGACGGCATCGCGGTGGAGGGGGTGCGGCTGGTGCTGGAAAACCTGCCCAAGGCGTTCCGCGACGGCTCCGACCTGATCGCCCGCGCCAACATGATGAGCGCGGCGGCCATGGGCGCCACCGCCTTCCAGAAGGGGCTCGGCGCCATCCATTCGCTGTCGCATCCGATCGGAGCGCTCTACGACACCCATCACGGCATGACCAACGCGGTGTTCATGCCCTATGTGCTCGCCTTCAACCGCGAGGCGATCGAGGCGCGCATCGAGCGGCTCGCCGCCTATTGCGGCATCGAGGGAGGTTTCGACGGTTTTGCCGCAGCCATCCTGAAGCTGCGTGAGGAACTGAAGGTGCCGCACACGCTGCCCGGTTTGATCAAGGACCTCGACATGGATGACGCGCGCAAGGGACTGATCGCGGACATGGCGATCGTCGATCCGACGGCCGGCGGCAACCCGCTCAAGCTGACCAGGGATGGCGCGCTCAAGCTGCTCGAAAGCGCCATCGCCGGAACCGTCTGAGAAGCGGCGCAGGCCGCCCGGATCGGAACGCAACCACCAGAGGGGAACAGGAGGGAGAAGCTATTAGCCGGAAAACAATATCGGCCGATTGCTAGGATCGGCAAAACTGGTTTAGCCTTTCACTTTGGGGCGGGAAGGTTTCATCTGGCTTCATGCGAACGTCACATGAACTCGGTACCGCGTCGCAGGCGTCACAAGGCGTCAGCTCAACGGAGATAACGAGATGTACAAGTTTGCGGGGAAGGTACTGTCCATAACGGCAGCCACTTTGATGGTCACGTCGGCCATTTCGTCCGCCCAGTCGATGGACGAAATCGTCGAGGCGGCCAAGAAGGAGGGCATGCTGAGCGTTATCGCCCTGCCGCACGACTGGTGTGGCTGGGAAGGCATCCTGGCCGGCTTCAAGGCCAAATATCCGGAAATCAGCCTCAACGAACTGAACCCCGACGCGGGTTCGGCCGACGAGATCGAGGCGATCCGCGCCAACAAGGGCAACACCGGCCCGCAGGCACCTGACGTGATCGACGTGGGCCTCGCCTTCGGCCCGTCCTCGACCAAGGAAGGCCTGCTCCTGCCCTACAAGGTCTCGACCTTCGACGGCATCGAAGTGAAGGACCCCGAGGGCCACTGGTATGGTGGCTATTACGGCGTGCTCTCCTTCGAGGTGAACACCGATATCGTCAAGGAAGTGCCGCAGGACTGGGCCGACCTGCTGAAGCCCGAATACGCCAATTCGGTCGCGCTGGCGGGTGATCCGCGCGCTGCGAACCAGGCCATCCTGTCGGTCTATGCCGCCGGCCTCGCGGCTGCGGGCGGCGATGCCTCCAAGGCTTCGGAAGCCGGCCTCGACTTCTTCAAGCAGCTCAACGAGAAGGGCAACTTCGTGCCGGTCATCGGCAAGGCCTCGTCGCTGGCGCAGGGCACCACGCCGATCATCGTGCGCTGGGACTACAACGCGCTCGCCGACCGCGACACGCTGGACGGCAACCCGCCGGTCGAGGTCGTGGTGCCGAAGAGCGGCGTCGTCGCCGGCGTCTATGCCCAGGCGATCAGCGCCTACGCGCCGCACCCGAACGCGGCCAAGCTGTGGCTGGAATACATCTATTCCGACGAGGGCCAGCTCGGCTTCCTGAAGGGCTACTGCCACCCGGCGCGCTTCAACCAGCTCGTCTCCGAAGGCAAGGTGCCGCAGGAAGTCCTCGACAAGCTGCCGCCGGCCGAGGCCTACACCAAGGCCGTGTTCCCCTCGCTTGAGGAGCAGGACGCCAACAAGAACGCCGTCACCGGCGGCTGGGACAGCGTCGTCGGCGCCAACGTCCAGTAGGCAGAACCGACCACGGCGCGGCGCTTCCTGTGCCGCGCCGGAAGCGTCCGGGATACCGCTAAGGGTGCATGGCGGTCCGGCAGGAGGGATAATCGCGCATGAGTCAATCGATCGCCGCGCCGGCTGCGCAAACAGCGCGCCCGCGCCTGTCATACGCCTGGCTGGGCGTGGTGCCGTTCCTGCTGTTCGCGCTTCTGTTCCTCGTGCTGCCCACCATGCAGATCGTGGTCGGCTCCTTCCGCAACGCGGCGGGCGAGTTCACCCTCGACAACATCGTCAACCTGTTCCAGCCGTCGATCATGGCGGCCTACTGGATCTCGATCCGCATCAGCCTCGCCTCGGCGCTGCTCGGCTGCCTGGTCGGCTTCCTGATGGCGTGGGCCATGGTGCTGGGCGGCCTGCCGGGCTGGCTGCGCTCGCCGATGCTCACCTTCTCGGGCGTCGCCTCCAACTTCGCCGGCATTCCGCTGGCCTTCGCCTTCCTGGCCACCTTCGGCCGGCTCGGCCTCGTCACGCTCATCCTGCGTGACTGGTTCGGCATCAACATCTATGCGATGGGCTTCAACATCCTGTCCTTCGGCGGGCTGACGCTGACCTACCTGTTCTTCCAGATCCCGCTGACCATCCTGATCATGACGCCGGCGCTGGACGGGATGCGGCGCGAATGGCGCGAGGCCGCCTCCATCCTCGGCGCCTCGCCCTTCCAGTACTGGCGCATGGTGGCGCTGCCGATCCTGTGGCCGAGCCTGCTCGGCACCTTCGCGCTGTTGTTCGCCAATGCCTTCGGCGCCGTGGCCACCGCCTATGCGCTGACCGGCAGCTCGCTGTCCATCGTGCCGATCCTGCTGTTCGCGCAGATCCGCGGCGACGTGCTTCAGGACCCGCATCTCGGCTATGCGCTGGCCTTCGGCATGATCGTCGTCACCGGTATCGCCAACTTCATCTACATCTGGCTTCGGTCGCGCAGCGAGAGGTGGGTGAAATGAGGTTGAACCGCATCTGGTCCTGGCTGTTCTTCGGTCTCGGCGCGCTCTACTTCGTCCTGCCGCTGGTCAGCACGGCGGAATTCTCGCTCAAGATGCGTCGCGGCGCCTATACGCTCGACGCCTACTGGACGGTGCTGGCCGATCCGCGCTTCCAGCAGACCTTCACCTATTCGGTGGTGATGGCGCTCGCCACCATCGCGTTCGGCGTGCTGCTGGTGGTGCCGACCGCCTACTGGGTGCGGCTGAAGCTGCCGCGCTGGCGGCCGATCCTGGAATTCATCACGCTGCTGCCGCTGATCATCCCGCCGATCGTCATCGTCTTCGGCTATATCCGCCTCTACAACACCTCGTCCTGGCTGCCGCTGACCGGCTCGGCGACGGGCACCAACCTGCTCCTGATGTTCGGCTATGTGATCCTGTCGCTGCCCTATATGTACCGGGCGGTGGATACGGGCCTGCGCGCCATCGACGTCGCCACCCTGACCGAAGCCGCCCAGAGCCTCGGCGCCGGATGGGTGACCATCCTCGCGCGCGTCATCCTGCCCAATGTGGCGGTGGCGGTGCTGTCGGGCGCTTTCATCACCTTCGCCATCGTCATCGGCGAGTTCGTCATGGCTGCGCTGCTCAACCGGCCGTCCTTCGGGCCCTACATGCAATTGCTCGGCGCCAACCGCGCGTATGAGCCGGCGGCGCTGGCGGTGATCGCCTTCGCCATCACCTGGGGCTGCATGGCCCTGATCCAGTTCGTCTCGAAGTTCGCGCCCAAGGCGCCGGGCGTCCAGCATTGAGAATGGAGAGCGCTGAGCCAATGCCAGAACCCTTCCTGTCGATCCAGCATGTGCGCAAATCCTTCGGGACCGCGACCGTCGTGCAGGACTTCAATCTCGATATCGAAGCGGGGGAATTCGTGTCCTTCCTCGGCCCGTCCGGCTGCGGCAAGACCACGGTGCTGCGCATGGTCGCCGGCTTCGAGGAGCCGAGCGGCGGGCGCATCGTCATCGGCGGCAAGGATGTGACGACGCTGAAGCCCAACCAGCGCAACATCGGCATGGTGTTCCAGGCCTATGCGCTGTTTCCCAATCTCACGGTGGCGCAGAACATCGGCTTCGGCCTCAAGGTCGCGGGCGTGCCCAGGGCAGAGATCGACAGCCGTGTCGCCGAGATGCTCGACATCATCAAGCTGCCGGCAGGCGAGTTCGGGTCGCGCTATCCCTATCAGCTCTCGGGCGGCCAGCAGCAGCGCATCGCGCTGGCCCGCGCGCTGGCGCCGCGGCCCAAGGTGCTGCTGCTCGACGAGCCGCTGTCGGCGCTCGACGCCAAGGTGCGCGTGTCGCTGCGCGAGGAAATCCGCTCCATCCAGAAGAAGCTCGGCATCACCACCATCTTCGTCACTCACGATCAGGAGGAGGCGCTGTCCATCTCCGACCGCATCGTGGTCATGTATGGCGGCAAGGCCGAGCAGGTGGGCACCGCCTTCGAGATCTACAACCGGCCGGCGACACGCTTCGTGGCCGGTTTCGTCGGCACGCTCAACATCCTCGAAGGCCGGCTGGCCGAGTCCGGCAAGGTGCGGGTCGGCACCGGCGAGATCGCGCTCAAGGACAAGCTCGACGGGGCGCGGCCGGGCGATGCCCTGTCCCTGGCGCTGCGCCCCGAGGCGATCACGCTCGACCGCAGGAAGGGTGACGACGTGTTGCTGGCGGGCGAGATCGCCGACGTGCAGTTCCTCGGCTCGGTGATCCGCGTTCGCGTGCGCACGGGCGACAGCACGGTTTCGCTGGACACGTTCAACAATCCCGCTACGCCGCCGCCGCAGATCGGCGACAAGGTGGAGGTCAGCTTCTCGTCAGGCGATGTGATGCTGCTGAACTGACGGCAGCGCCTGGGGCAGGGGCGCGGCGTCCCCCTGCCGCAGATTGCGTTCCGAGCCCACCCGCGACAGAAGCGCCACCGGCAGCATGGCGATCAGCACGATGGCGAGCGCCGAGATCGACGCTTCCTCATAGGTGCCGCGCGCCGCTTCGCCATAGAGATGGGTGGCCAGCGTCTCGACATTGAGCGGCCGCAGCAGCAGGGTCGCCGGCAGTTCCTTCACGCAATCGACGAACACCAGCAGGGCGGAGGCGGCGAGCGCCGTCTTCGACAGCGGCAGGTGAACGCGCCGCATGGTGCCGGAGGCGGTTTCTCCCAGCGTGCGGGATACCTCGTCCAGCGACTGGGGAATGCGGCTGAGGCCGGCCGCCATGCCGCCGGCCGAGATGGCGAGGAAGCGCGCCGTATAGGCATAGACCAGTGCCGCGCCCGAGCCGAGGAAGATGAGGCCGGTGGAGATGCCGAACCAGGAGCCGGCCAGCGCGTTCACCGTGCGGTCGAAGCCGCCGAGCACGATCACCAGCCCGATGGCGACCACCGTGCCGGGCGCGGCATAGCCGATGGTGGAGAGCCGGAAGGCGGTGGCGGAAACACCGCCCGGCCGGATGCGGGCCGCGTAGGCTGCCGCAGCACCCAGAACCAGCGTCAGCAAGGTGGCGGCCGCCGAGAACACGATCGTGCTCGATGCTATAGGGAAGAACCGCGGCGGCAGGCCGGCATAGCCGATGCGCGCCCAGGCTTCGGTGGCCAGGTAGAGGGCCGGCCCGCCAAAGCCGATCAACACCGGGACCAGCCCGAGGAGGAGGAGCAGCAGGCCGACGGGAGCGGACACGCGCTGGCGCTCGAAGCTCTTGCCGCTGCGCTGGGCGCCGGCGGCGAAGCGCTGCCTGCGGCGCGCATATTGCTCCAGTGCCACCACCGCCACCACCACGACCAGCAGCGACAGCGCGATCTGCGAGGCGCCCGGCAGGTCGGAGCGGGTGATCCAGGTCGTGTAGATCGAGACGGTGAGGGTGCGCACGCCGAGGAATTCGGCGGCGCCGATGTCGTTCAGCGTCTCCATCAGCGCTAGGCTGATGCCCACGGCGACGGCGGGGCGGGCCAGCGGCAGGGCGACACGCCAGAAGACGGCGCGGCGGGAAACGCCGAGCGTGCGGGCCGCCTCGATCAGGCTGGCCGGCTGGGTCAGGAACATGGCGCGGGTGGCGATGTAGACATAGGGGTAGAGCACGAAGGCGAGCAGCAGGATGCAGCCCGTCATCGAGCGGATGTCGGGCAGGCGGAATTCGCGCGGGCTGGAATAGCCGAGGAGGTTGCGCAGCGTATCCTGCACGATGCCGATCGGGTGCAATATGTCGAGATAGGCATAGGCGACGATATAGGTGGGAACGGCCAGCGGCAGCAGCAGCGCCCATTCCAGCATGCGGCGCCCCGGAAACTCATAGGCGGTGACCAGCCATGCCGTGCCGGTGCCGAGGGCGGCGACAAGGAGGCCGACGCCGGCAAGCAGGACCAGCGTGTCGCGCAGGGCGACGGGCAGGATGGTCGAGAAAAGATGCGTCCAAAGCCCGTCGGACCCCTGCGTCGCCTCGACCAGAAGCGCGAGGAAGGGCAGGGCGACGGCGAATGCCGTGGCACCGGCCGCAATGAGCCAGACGGCGCCGGAGCGCCGCCTGCCGTTTTGCCTGAAGCCTGTCGCCGCCATGGTCATGAAAAAAGGAAGGGCACCCGTGGCGGGCGCCCTTCATCCATGTCAGTTGTCGAAGCCGACCTTGTCGACCAGTTCGCTGGCCGCCTTGCGGTGGCCGACGATCTCGGTGAGCGGCTTGGAGTCGATCTTCAGTTCGCCAAGCTCGGCGATGATCGGATCGGCGGCGACGCCGGCCTTGACCGGATATTCATAGTTCGCTTCGGCGTAGATCTTCTGCGCTTCGTCGGAAACCAGATATTCCAGCAGCTTGACCGCCTCTTCCTTGTTCGGGGCATGCTTGGCGACGGCCGCGCCGGAAATGTTCACATGGGTGCCGTCGTCCTTGAAGGTCGGCAGGACGACCTTGATCGCATCGGCCCACTGCTTCTGCTCGTCGCCGCCCTTGCCCGAGCGCATAAGGCCCACATAGTAGGAGTTGGCGACGGCAATGTCGCAGACGCCGCCGAGGATGTCCTTGGCGCCCTCGCGGTCGCCGCCGGCGGCCTTGCGCGCGAGGTTGTCCTTGAGGCCAGTCAGCCACTTCTCGGTGTCCTCCGGCCCGTAATGGGCGATGTAGTCGGCGATCAGGGCGGTGTTGTACGGGTGCTGGCCGGAACGGATGCAGACCTTGCCCTTCCATTTCGGGTCGGACAGGTCCTCATAGGTGATGGCGTCGAGGTCGAGGTCCTTGGCGGCGTAGACCACGCGGGCGCGCATGGACAGGCCGAACCAGTTCCCGTCGGCGTCGCGGAGCTGGGCGGGGATCGCCTCGCTCAGCACGGCGGATTCGACCGGCTGGGTCACGCCCTTGTCGACGAGGTCGACGAGGTTGCCGGCATCGACCGCCATCAGGATGTCGGCCGGCGAGCTTTCACCTTCGGAAGCCACGCGTTCGGCAAGGCCGTCCTTGAGGAAGACGGTGTTGACCTTGATGCCGGTGGAGCTGCTGAAGGAATCCAGCAAGGGCTGGATCAGGCCGGGTTCGCGGGTGGTGTAGATGCTCACTTCCGCTGCCGAGGCCACATTGGCAACGGCAAGTAATGAGGCGGCGGCGAGAAGCGTCGTCTTGAAATGTGCGTTGCGCATGGAACCTCTCCTCCTGTGTTGGGTTGCACATGCGCTGCACCATTTATGATCCAGTTAGTCAAGTTTCATTGGACCAGTTTGCGATCGATCACGGAAAGTTCATTGCGGCCTGGCTCAGGCGGCCGTGAAGGCCAGCACGGTCTCGGGGTCGATGCGGAAGCGCAGCTTGCCGTCCTGTATGTTCAGGCGCTGCGTGGTGCGCATCACAAGCGGCGCCGTGAGGCCTTCGACATCGAGTTCGAGCTGCTCGATCTCGCCGCGGAAGCTGCGCGAGCGCACCGCGCCCGAAAGGCCGTCCAAAGCCATGCAGGGGCAGACCGCCTGGGGACGGATGAAGGCCAGCGCTTCGCTGCCCTCGGCAAGATCGAGCCGGCACGGGAAGGCGCCGAGGGCGGTGTGGAGGGCGCCGCCGCGATAGATGCCGGGAACCCGGTTGAAGGTGCTGAAGAACTCGGCCGCGTAGCGGTCGGTCGGCCGGTCGTGCAGGTCCCGTCCGGTGCCGTTCTGGACGATCTGGCCGGACTTCATCAGCACGATGCGGTCGCCGGTTGACAGCGCTTCCTCCGGATCGTGGGTGACGATCACCGCGGTCGTCGCCGTGCGGCGCAGCAGTGCGATGGTTTCGTGGCGCACCCGCTCGCGCAGGTCGCGGTCGAGGTTAGAGAACGGCTCGTCCATGAGCACGATGGACGGCTCCGGGGCCAATGCGCGGGCCAGGGCGGCGCGCTGCTGCTCGCCGCCCGACAGCATGTGCGGATAGCGGCCGGCCATCGCGGTGAGCGCGGTGAGTTCGAGAAGCATGGCGACGCGTGCCCGCGCCTCCTCGCGCGGCCGCTTGCGCAGTCCGAACAGGATGTTCTGCTTCACCGTCAGGTGGGGAAACAGCGCATAGTCCTGGAACACGAAGCCGATATTGCGCTTCTCCGGTTCGACGAACACACCCGGCCCGGCCAGCGCCTTGCCGTCCAGCCTGACCGTGCCGCTGTCCGGCCGCTCGATGCCGGCAATCAGGCGCAGCAGGGTGGATTTGCCGCAGCCGGAATGGCCGACCAGGCACACGATCTGCCTTGCTCCGATCGACAGGTCGATCGGGCCGAGCGTGAAGCCCGGCCCCAACCGGCGCACCAGCCGCTCGATCTCCAGCATCGGCTGCGCCCGAGCATCGCCGTCATGGAGCTGATCTGCCACGAAATCTTCCTTCCCGGACCCGACTAACCCTCGGCTATACGGGCGATGCTTCCAAATCAAGCCGCTCCGGCACCGGGGTGGACCAAAGCATCGCCCCGCTCCTGCGCATTGCAAGAGGGGCGGCGAAGCTTTAGTTCCGGCTCGAAATGATAAGCCGGCTTGGTACACAACGCGAAAGCAGCAGGTGAATGACATGACCCTTGCCGTCTTCAGCGCCGTCCTTGCCGCGGCGCTGATGCATGCGTCGTGGAATGCGCTGATCAAGGTCCGGCTCGACCGCTTCGCCTCGATCTCGCTGACGGCGCTCGGCATGGCCGTCGCCTCGCTGCCGCTGTTGCCCTTCGTCGCCTTCCCCAACCGCATGGCATGGATCTGGATCGGCGTGTCGCTGGTGCTGCATATCGGCTACCGGCTGTTCCTGATCCGCGCCTATGAGGTGGGCGATCTGGCCCAGACCTACCCGCTGGCACGGGGCAGCGCGCCGCTCATCACCACCATCGGCGGCGTCGCGCTCATCCGCGAGGTGCCGGGCCCGTTCGCGCTTGCCGGCATCCTGCTCCTGTCGGCGGGCACCTTCCTGATGTCGCTGCGCGGCGGCGGCCGGCTGGCGGCGCTCAATCCGGCGGCCGTGGGCTATGCGCTCACCACCTCGCTGTTCATCGCCGGCTATACGCTGGCTGACGGGCTGGGCGCGCGCGAGGCGCACACGGCGCTCAGCTATGCCGCGTGGCTGTTCGTGTGCGACGGCATCGTGGCGACGCTGCTGGCGCTCGTCTATCGCGGCAGGCGGCTGGCGCAGACGCTTGCCGTGGAATGGCGGCTCGGCTTGTTCACCGGCCTGCTCAGCGGCGGTGCCTACGCCATCGCCATGTGGGCGATGACAAAAGCGCCGATCGCCTCGGTGGCCTCGCTCCGCGAAAGCTCGATCCTGTTCGCCATGGCGATCTCCGTGTTCGCGCTGGGCGAGAAGATGACCGCCTGGCGCGCGGCCTCGGCGCTGTTCATCGTCGCCGGCGTGGTGGCGTTGCGGCTGGGCTGACCGGCCGCCTTCAGTTGGATGTGGTGTCTCCGGTCTTCACCGCCTCGATGATGCGGCCGAGCACCCCATGCAGGTCCTCGCGGTGGCCGGTGCGTCCCGAGGGGGCGCTTTCGTCCGAGGTCATGACCACGGTCAGGCCGACGGATGGCACGATGTAGAGCATCTGGCCGCCATAGCCCCAGGCATAGGAGACGTCTTCGCCGGCAATGTTGCGCTGGAACCAGCCGTAGCCATAGCCGTCCTGCGTGAAGCGCGAATGGGTGCGCACGCGCCAGGATTCCTCGATCCAGCGTGCCGAGACTACCCGCTCGCCGTTTTCGGCGACGCCGCCTTTGCGGTACATCTCACCGAAGGCCAGCAGCGAGCGCGGGCTCATCGCCATCTGGTTGCCGCCGAAATAGATTCCCTGCGGGTCGCGATCCCAGGACGCGATCGAAAAGTCGTCGATGTCGGCGAACCATTCCCGTGCCAGGGCGAGGGTCGACTTGCCGCCGACACGGGTCAGGATCGCGGAGAGCAGGTGGGTGGAGCCGGTCGAGTACAGCATCGATCCGCCCGGCTCGTCGGCGAAGGGCTGGGCCAGGACGAAGCGGACCCAGTCCCGGCTCGCCACCCACCGTCCATAGTTCTGGCCCGAGGTCCGTTCGAGGCCGGCCTGCATCGACAGCAGATGGCCGATGGTGATGTCGCGCAGGCGCGGGTCCGGGGCATCGGGCAGGTAGCTGGCGAGCAGGCCGGCGACGGGCTGGTCTACGCCCTCGAGCAGGCCCTTGTCGATGGCGATGCCGACCATGGCCGAAACGATGGTCTTGGAGGCCGACTTGATGTTAGCGGGAGCGGTGACGGAATGGCCGCCATAGCCGCGCTCGGCTATCGTCTCGCCGTCATGGGCGATGATCACCGTACGCAGCGGAGTCAATGCCGCGACGTCGTCCAGGACGATCTTGAGCCGCTCCTGCACGTCGGCAAGCGCCGGCGCGGCCGACAGGCACAGGCTCGCCGAAATGAACACGACACCGGCCGCGATAAAAGCTCTCATTCTGCCCTTCCCGAAATAACGGCACGGATCCCGTGCGAGGGGACGCCGTCCTGGCTGCGCGAGCGCAGACAATGTTGACGGAATAAGGCGGATTCGGGCAGGCGGCGGACAAAGTCTCGTGACCGCGCAAAGGTTCGCCGAACCTGAGGGGAGCTATGTGCACCGCTGTCAAATGACTGGATTGGATGGTGGGCGTACCAAGGATCGAACTTGGGACCCCTTCGATGTCAACGAAGTGCTCTCCCGCTGTTCGCCTTTGGCGTCCGTCGAAAGACTGAATAAATTCAGCTACTTCGTAGTTGATACAATCTTTCTCCGAGCTATACAAGCCCGTTCATTCCTGTGCCCGTTGTGCCCATAGTGTGCCCCGTAGACAGAAAAGCTCTCGTGATTGGTTTACGGTTCGGATTCCCTTCAATCGTTGACAGCATTCCACCCCGCGCTTTGTTCTTGCAGTCTGTAAACTCAGCGGGAGGGAGCCTGCCATTGCAGAGGACAGAAGAAATCTTCCCTGTGATACCACCCGGTAGGGGAGGAAGTGACGGGCGGGGGTGCTCCGGGATTGCATATGGGCTCGGCCTAATTTCAGGAGAAATTCTAGCTGTAAATCCCTCCTGCTAGCCCAAGCGCATGTATGTGTCTGGTGGAGCTACAATTGCCTCTTGACAGAACGTACCAAGTACGTTAGCGAATTAGGATCGAATTCCTATTGCGGAATGAGTGAAGGCCAAGGGCAACGGCTGGACCCTAGAAATAGGTGGAGCCAATAAGTCCCCTACCCCTTCAATGTAGTCTGACAAACTACCTTTCCGGACCTAGGACAGGCTGTGGTGCAGCCAACCCGTTGGCCTCTTCATGGGCTGTTAAGACGGTAAAAAGCTCTCTTCGCAGAGTAGCGGGTATCAGCAATATCTTTTTCTAGAAATATTGTCGACTTCCTAATAAGCTATTGACTTTATTCCTATTTTGCAGTATCATAATTATATAGGGAAGATATGTGGCTTTTCCCATCTTCCTTATTTGCTCAAAAATTGCCGAAATGAGATAGAAATCAGGCTGGATTAATATCGGCTTGGTTTATCAGCTAATTCTGTTTGTTATTTTACTTCATATAATTGGATTTGATTCACAATTTTGTTGAAATTAATAAATAAGGGCAATTTCCACATTTCATATACTATTTAACAAAGCACAATATATTAAATAATTTTATATTAAATAATTTTATAAAGGATAATACCATATTTAATTCCTACATTTTTAAAATTCTATCCCACTTCTCACGAGATCACAGAGAGAGGAAGGCCGTCCCACTTAAAGAGGTCCCACAGGCGAGAGAGATTCAGCCTGTATATTCGAGCGAAAAAGATACGGACCAGCCCCTGGGACCGCTCTATGCCCCGAATAACGAGGAAAAAAGCGACGATAATTCGAGGGTTGTTATCAGAATAAACGATGGATGGAGAGTTATTGATTGCAATGACAACACTCAATGGATTCTTCAATCCCGAAAGGGTTCGTATAAAGGCAAGCCAGCTTGGCGAGGGTGGTCATATTGTCGAACAAAAGAAGGATTGATCAGAAGTATTCGCGAGAGAGTTGGTTTATCAACAGAAGAAGTTAAAAATATATTGATCAATTTTCTTAATCGGAAACAAAATAATGAACTACATAAATAACTCACCTTGGATGGATATTACATTAAAGTTTAGTGAGGTACTTGATGGTAAGATTTCTGATGTTGCTCACAAAATAGAATTATCAGAAGGAGGCTCGGGGCGGTCTGATGCGGTTCGAAATGTTGGAAACGCATTGAGTGTTATCTCAGCTAATATACTTAAGCAATATTTTGTTTTCCCCCATTTGAATTTGATGGTTGACCTTAGTAACGATGGCTATCCAAGTGGGGAATTCAACCCTTACAGAATAAGCATCTCTTCCGTTAGGAAGGTTATTCGTTATATGACGAAATCTAAACCTGCTTTTATCAGTATGGTTGGGGGGAACTATGATAAGAGTAGGAATATAGGATACCCAACTCAAATAAGAGGAACTGACCATTTCATTGAATTTTTAATGGGCCTAATTAATCATAAAAAACCATGTAATACCGGAACCTATCCCATTACTAGGAAGACTTTTAATTATGACTACTATTGCATGATAAAAGGTAACATATTTGATCTCTCTCCTGTTCCTATCATTCGTTTACGAGAGGGATCATCTAGAGGTAATTCGGAATTCATCTCATTTAATAATAATGACGCCATAAAAGATATGGAGGATAATCTAAATACGTACAATAACTATATTAAAAGCCACTGGCTGGATATATTTGTAGCCGATCAGGATTTTTATGGCCTGCAAAGACAAGAAGGCGAAAGGATTGACGAGTTTGGAAATATCAAGCTCTCTAAGCCTGTGATTGATCTGGTTTCAGGTCGTAGCCTTTATCGTGTGTTTAACAATGGCAACTTTGATCATGGTGGCAGATTCTACGGTGGTTGGTGGCAAAACATCCCAAGTGACTATCGCCGGTTCATAACCATCAATGGCATTCCCACAGTGGAGGTGGATTTCTCCAGCATGCAACTGGCGATGCTCTATGCCAAGATCGGGCAGGATTTGAAGGGGGACGCATACGCTATTGAGGGAATAGACCCGAGCTACCGGAACCTAGTCAAAACAACCACCCTGAAGCTGATTAATGGCAAAGGGCGTCTCAGCGCTCCACTCAAGTCAGCGTTGCCCGAGAATATGACATGGAAAGAGCTTCAGGCGCTTGTTCTCGAAAGGCATAAGCCTATTGCTGAATTTTTCCATTCAGGCGAGGGGATTCGGCTACAACGTCTGGATTCCGACATTGCCGAAGAAGTCATTATGGAGATGTTGGCCAAGGAGGTTGTTGCTCTGCCAATCCATGACAGCTTCATCGTTCCAGAAGGAAACTTGGACAGCCTTTGTTCCGTGATGCTCGCTGCCTACCAGAGGAAAATGGATAGGACGATAGGCTTGAAAAAGGCACGGAGCCTATTTGATGATTTGCTGATCGATCAAATAAACCTGACCGCCACCGAACGTCACCGATTGGGAATGGCTCGCTTTCTGGCGAAGAAGCAGGCACCTGAATACAGAGGGTACAGGAAGCGAGAGGAATGGGCCGCCGGGGCTGTCACAAATGGAATAGCAAACCTTGGGGATGTGAAGCAAATCCCTCCTAGCGTTCCACTCGCTGGAATAAATTTGACCGGTCCCAGGGCGTCGTTGGGGCATTCTGGCAGGAGATGGCTTCCTAGGCCGTTAGAGCGAGTGTGGGACCGTTCCCAGGGGGCTGTATAGCCTAACCACGCTTACGATACAGAATAATTATTAGACGAAAATGCTCTCGCCTTGGAAAATTACAGACGAACCAACTTATCTCATTCCGGGAATTTCTCTCGATGGGAAAGCTCGGCCGGCTTCAACCGATATGACTTTGAAGGAGGAAATCGAAACCCCTATAATATATCCATAATTAGTTGATTTATTCTTATAATTTTATAACCTGTCGATTAATTTTGTACCAAAAAATCTACCAAAACTATCGGCTTCTTTTGTGCATAAGTGATCTGATTGTTAGGGTATACGCAATATCTGACCTTGCAGAGAACTCAAGGATGGCTGGTTGACTGCGGAGGGCAGTTTGGTCGTGAGTATGCAGGGGATAACTTGAAATTCACTAGTGTATAAATCATTTACCGCCTAAATTATTGTTGCTTCTGTGAAGTTGAGGGTTGGGGCCAGCCAAAAATGAGGTTGAGGGAGATTGTTTCACGCGAGCGAAGATAGCCTAGATGATCTATTGAGAGCTGTTTTTAAACAGTTACTCACCGGGCGAGGAAATTTCGAGGTCGAGTCTGATAAAGGTAAAAGCACCGAAGTCTTCAGTGCTCTTTTGGAGCTGAGGAACCCCCGGGCGCGGCTAAGTCGATCTTTCTCGAAAGCAAAAGCTTTCAGTCCACTTGGAGAGTTGTTCTGGTACCTTTCTGGGAGTGATTGCGTCGAGTTCATTAAGCACTACATCCCGAGATACCCGAAATTGATCAAAGATGAGGTTAAGGCAAACGGCGCCTATGGTCCAAGAATTTTTGGAATGAACGCACAGGCTAAGAGTGAGGGCGCCAGCGAATGGGATAGAGTAATAGGTACGTTACGTGAACGAGAGGGTTCAAGAAACGCGCTTATTCAGATTTATGACAACTCAGATGCAAAGCCGAAAAATGGCGATAAGCCGTGCACCTGCACTATTCAATTCGTAGTGAGAAACAAGCAGCTTTTGATGCATACCCATATGCGTTCCAACGATGCGTTCTTCGGTCTTCCACACGACATCTTTACTTTTACGATGTTGCAAGAGATTGCAGCTCGCGAATTAGGCTTTGGATTAGGCCGATATACACACTCAGTGACCAGCCTCCATCTCTATCATGACAGTGACGCCACAAAGGATCGACCAGCAAATAAATCCATGTCCGGCGCAAAAATCTATTTTAATGAAGGGCTTCACGACTTCTCGCCGATGCCTGAAATGCCTTTGGGAAATCCGTGGACGAGCATCGAACAGGTGAAGATTGCGGAGAGAGAAATTCGAACTGGGAATATTGATTATCCCACACCAACAACTCTCGCCCCCTATTGGTGTGACTTCATAGAGATATTCAGGATTCACAAAATTTTTGAAGATATGAAGAAGCGTGGTGAGGATCTGAAGAGTGAAAGGCCAGAGTTACGAAAGGTCATCCATCTTATGCGCGGTATGTCACCAGTTTATAGAATATACATACTCGGCAGACTGGAACGAAAGCAAGTTCCTATTCGGGACCTTTTCGAGTATGCAAATGGGGACGGTGAATGATAGGCCTCCACAAAGACAGGATAGACGAATTCCTTACGAAAATCGGGCAGATAAACCAACATTTTGGCCCTCTTCCTGGCATTGCAACGGCTCCACGGAGGCATTGTTGGGCACAACAGATCGTGTCCAGCCTTCGTCGAATTTCGTACACTGACACTTTGCTTGTACGAGCGGTAGATTCGTTGAGATGCGTTCCGTATTCTGGAATTTTCGACCCGATTAGAGGAGTTCTTTATCTCCATCGCAACGGACATTTGGACGAAGCGGTTTGGCTTACGTTTATCCTCACCCACTTCGGCAAACACGCGGTGGACGAGTGGAAGCTTGCCGAGAATGTCTATGGTTCTTTCGGGGTAGGGCCCACTTGGACTTTTGCTGAATACACCTCCAATGTAGCAGCGTTCGAGAATATGCTCGCTGCAAATCAGAACAACCTGGAAAACGTCAACGTATCCGGTCGATTTTCAAACCATCGGAAATTCGAAAGCAAGAAACCACAAGAGATAGCAAAGACATTTCGTACTTTCCATGAATGGCAGACTGAGTTTGGCGATTTTCGTGAAAGGCTGATCGTAACGCATGCACAAGTCGGGCAAGAGCCGCAAGCGACTTTTGATGCGCTCTACAAATCAATGAGGAACGTTTCTCGCTTCGGTAGAGGACGCCTAGGTCGCTTCGATTTTCTTACAATGCTAGGCAAGCTGCAAATCGCTCCCATTTTCCCTGGCAGCGTCTACTTGGACAAAGCATCAGGGCCTCTCGATGGCGCACGGTTGTTGTTATTTGGTGATCGGAAACATAAGATCACAGGTAAAGCCTTGGAGCCGCGCGTTGATGCTCTGGACGACATTCTCCAGGTGGGAAAACAGGTTATTGAAGACAGCCTATGCAACTGGCAAAAGAGCCCAGATGCTTACGTTTATTTTCGAGGCTGAGAAAGAATCGGGAGCGTAGTGTTCCCATCCCATCTGTACCGACGCTTCAAATCGTTGAATTGGTGAGGCTGTAGAACTCCGGCTTTCTGAAGCTGTCCAACAATGATGCCCGGTGTAACGCCGGCTTTACGTGCGATTCTGCGGGCATTTGAGCGTGTTGGTATAGCGTTCAACATCTCATCCCTAAGATCAACTGGGATGAGCGTATTTTGTGCGAAAGTGTCAGCTTCGTCCTCGAATTGTGATCCACCTAGTGGGGAGGGGTCACCGCCATCCACCGAAATGTGGTCGGTACCATGTAGGATAACGTGTGCCGCCTCATGAAAAAAAGTGAACCAAAAATGGTCTTCGCTCAAATGGCGAAAACTAAGCAAGATGACCGGATTGCCTTTTGTGTTCGTCCATGTGGCACCGCTTGCTCGACACCCTTTCGGAGCCTTCGTACTTACCAAGCCAACGCCATACTTTGCACAGGCATGCTGTAATTTTGGAAAAAATGCGTCAGGGCGCTTGTAAACACAAAGTTTCTTTAACTCGGGTAGGTGCTTCTTAAAATCGCGCGCAGAAAATTTCTCAAGTGGTAGTTTTTCGCATTGCACCTCGCCCACGCGCAACCAAGCCAACGTTGCCATTTCGTCGGCCTCAAAGGCAAACGATGTTCGAAACGCCACTTGGCCAATCCCCGCGGAATATCGATCATTCCAGCTGCTAATGCTATCGCATCCAAAAAATCGCAGAATATCTTCAGATAAACGTTCGTCGCGCGATCCCTTTGGTAACCAGCCGAGTTCGCGCAGGGCTTGAACTGGGAACGATTTCCCCCAAGTGGACAGCGAGGGCGTATCCACCGAACTGCTAACCCGTGCCTTGTCGGCAATAAATTGATTGTATCGTTCGCTCCAAAACTGGCGTGACGCACCCAGTTCTGCGGACAATGCGTCCGCGATTTCATCGCTGATCCTAACACGCCCTTCCATTATTCCAGAGAACACGTCGTCTTCGAAGCCAATGCGCTCAGCCAATTCGTGTATCGGAACATTACTAATCGCTGCAATCCGAGAGATAGTGTCCCCCGGTGGGGAGGCCCAGTTTGGTTCAAACATTAAGCTACCACCTTCCCGTCAACCGTTATGGACTTCAGATGGATTCTATGAGCATCTTTCCACGCATCATGGTCTTTGCCGGAGGCGACCATCACGGTTTGCAACGTGCAACCAGTAGAGACAAACCACTCAAGTTCAAAGCACTCTCCGTTTCTTTTTGATGATCTTGGGCCACCTGGTACGTCAGCCGCGAACAAGGCCGCCCTGAAATCTGCCACCAAACCGATGAAAGCCTGACCGCTTTCACCTCCCAGATGATGGTAAGCTTTCTGGGGTTCTGTTGCCAAGTCCCTCATCAGTTTGCTCGAAAACGTCGGTTCCAAGAACTTCGCATCCCGCCGTCCATACGATTGCGGTTCCACTCGGCGTGCATGAAGCCGAATCATCGCGCAACTTATTATCAGAACAGATGAGCCATTCGGAAAGAGCCTACTTAGCTCGCCCTTCGAAATAAAATTGCCTTTTCTGGATTAAGGCAAACGGTAGATTGGTGCCGGAAGCGTCAACATGTTGGTGCAGTTGAGCGTTAGCTTTCGCATATTTGAAGTTCGCAAGCTAACAGTCCGCTTTCTGTCCCATTTTTGCTATGCCTTTCGGCTTACTGGTTAATGATTGGCGATATTCCTTGCTTGCGGAAGCACGCCGCCTGATGCGTTGCAGGTAGTGACCAGTATAATCACCAATCGTTCAGTTTGAACGGAAGCTGGAGATTTCGTTCGTAGAGGAGCCACCGTACAAAACGAATTGGTTCCAGATTGAAGACGCAGGTTATTTGGAAGGCGATTTTGATAAGATCACAGAAAACCTGATTGCCACACTAGATGGTCTGGGAGGCGATACCCCAGCATCTCAGTTTCTCAGGGCCGGACTGTGGGCGAACGAAGAGGTGGAGGTTTTCATCGGGGCGGTATCGGATGACGTTACCTTCACGATATGCGCAGGAACTGTCTCCGTTCATTTTCGAATCGATTCATCCTTTATTTCTGACGGTGACGCAGCTTGTTACGTCGAGAGCAATGTACCTTCTCAGATAGAGTTGACAGACCTAATTCGCCCCGTGATCGACGCTACTCCGCAGCTGAAACCACCCATTTGCCCTTCGCAAAGGTAATGTCGAATCTGGCGAGGAATGATCGCCCAAGCAGCCCGTCTATGTCCTCTCCCAGTGCATCGGATTGCTGCATCGCGATCCCTTGGACCTTCTCGGCCTTGACCTTTCCGACACGCACAGAATCCATTGTCACTCGGTTGCCCTTCGCAATTCCGTTAGCGGTGCCAAGAAGGATTTCACTATCCTTCGAATACTTCAGCCCGGCTCGCTCAGCAAACGATCTGGACACCGAAACCAGCGCAGCACCCGTATCGACCACGAATCTGCCCTTCACACCGTTCACATAGACGTCAGCATAGATAACCCCTGACGCGTTTGGCTGATGGCGGAATGTGTCCCGTCCCGTCGCATAGTCCGTTGTGCAGTCGCCCTTTTTCTTCAGGTTCCCAACAAGGAAATTGAGTTGGCTGTTGTCATGTTCCCCGTTGGCTGCCACCCATGTCTGAAGCGCGCTAGCAGCTTCACAGAACTCCCGTTTGGCTTCATATGCGAGAGACAAGCGCTTGAAGATGCCATAGCTTGTTTTTGACGGGTCGTTGATCAGGGAAATCGTCGTCAGATAATCGGATATGGCTTGATCCATGTTCCCAAGAGCCTCATTCGATCTGGCTCGAAGGTAATAACCGCCGGGATTTTCTGCCGTGTCCTCTATGTATCGCCCTATGGCTCTTAGCGCGGCAGGGTGGTCTCCAATTTGCTCATAGATATTGGCCGCGTACCAAGTGGCAGTGTTGGCCTTTCCACAAGACCTATCGTAATATTCATAGAGGGTTGCTGCATTCCGCCGCTGGCCATCCTTTGATAGCTGTTCAGCAAGATTGTAGACTGCATTCCAGTCACAAGGTTCGTTATAGGCACCTGTCAGATACCGCGAAAGAAGAGTTTTTCCATCAAGGGAAATAGATAGATTTGAGAAACCGAATTTATCCGAAATGGTTTTCAGATTTTTATTTTCTTCATCTATCTGTTAAACTCGTTTTTTAGCTTCTACTTCGTTTCTCTCCTGTTTTCTTTTATGCTCTTGATAGATAAAGTATCCAGAAACGGAAGATAGAATTAAAAATATCACCAGAAATACATATATGAACGTATTTCGACCTTCCTCATGCTCCATTGGTTTCCCGCCCTTACAACTCTATTTTCTGATATAAGCAGGTATATTGACAGGAAAAACAATTCTCATGTCTTTTTGAAGCGGTGTTTTCGAAAGTTTTATAGGGTTTTTGAAAACATCATTAACTAGATATGTTGCTTGCTTTGTAGCATTCTTATTTCGTATTTTTGTTGCTGTTCCATTTCCGTTCTTGTCGATAGTCATATGAACGAGAACTGATTGATACCGCCCATTTGTGACCTCGTGGAAGCGATATTCGTTCTTCCGAATGAAATGCTGAAGCTCACTTTTGATGCTTGCTCTCCACTTCTCTATTTCTGGTGAAGCAGCATTTGCCGTGCCTATCGCAACGATAAAAATACCAAGCGCCAAAATGATACGTTTGAACATGCTTCCCCCAGTTGCAGAGCCCATAGGCCCGCGCTGATTTGCCCCGCGATACACATTATAGTTGATAAACCGAAGCCGCCGAACCTGCAATCCGTCCGTGTATGGATATGCGGAAATTGGTTGGTCGGAACTTCGCCCGGTTGCGCCGGGAAGCCGGATTCACTCAGGAACAGGCCGCTGAAGAATCTGGTTTCAGCCAGCAATACATCAGCGATCTTGAGCGAGGTAAGCGCAATCCAACCGTCATTACCCTTTTCCATCTCGCCCACGCGCTCGGCGTGAGCCATGTCGATCTGGTAATGCCCGATGATGGGGAGGATGAGGGTAATCCTTCTGGAAAGCCGTCCTAGCCGTTCAAAGCGTCCTCACAAGTCCCATTCAGCTTTCTGGCCAGCTTCCCTTGGTCAGCGTGAGCGTATCTAAGAAGCATTCTTATGTCCCTGTGACCGCTGATCGATGCCACTTCCGGCACGGTAAGCCCTTTCTCGAAAAATCGGGAAATCGCCTCATGGCGCAGATCGTGGAAATGCAGATCGTCCAGCTTTGCCCTTTTGGTCAGCTTGTCCCATGCGAGACGCACCGCAACAGGGGTAAGCGGAAAGATACGTTCATTTTGGGCTTTGGCCTTGTCGCTCATGACGGCCATGGTTGTTTCAAGGAGGGCTACCGCCAGAGAAGACAGGGGAATGACCCTCGAATAGCCGTTCTTGGATTCCCTGATGATTGCCGTACAGCGTTCAATATCAACGTCACGGTATTTCAGGGCCAGCATCTCGCCCCGTCTCATGGCTGTTTCCAGCGCCAGCCGAACGATTGGGATCAGAAACGGGTTACGGGTCTTTTTCCCTGCTTCCAGCAGCTTGTCGAGTTCGCCTTCCCGTAGCCGCCTGTCGCGCTTGTTGTCTTTGACCTTCAAGGAAAGGTCCGAAAGCGGATTGCCACGGAGAGGAAGCAACCAATCCACTCTTGCAACCTCGAACATGTTGCTGAGCGGAGAAAGTTGGCGCTTGAGGGATTTTGCAGTGATCGTTTTCAGCCGCTCGTCTCGATAGGACGCAAAATCGGCTGTCGTCAGTTCGGAGAGGCGCTTTTTGCAGATTTTATGCCGAAGGAACGCCTCAAGCATGATCCTCTCGATGTCGGCTGCTTTTTTTGACGGGACGACTTCTTCCAGGTAGCGCTGCACAAGCTCGCCAAGCGTGATCCGTTCAAGTTCCTTTCTGTCGGGGCCAAGCTCGCCTCTATCCGCCAGTCTCTCTTGGTGTCTCGCCCATTCCTTGGCGTCTGCCAGAAGGGCAAATGTCTTGCTTAAAGGGGCAATGCCCTTTCTGCGAATCTGCACGTGATATTTGTCGCGCTTCTTCCGAATCGTTGCCATGCGGGACCCTTTGCTGTGCCCAGTTTGTGACCAGCAGCTAAATCAAGGGTCTTTCGGAGGGATTCGAATTGATAGCTAAGTTCTTGAAAAGCTATCAGAAATCGGATGGTGGGCGTACCAAGGATCGAACTTGGGACCCCTTCGATGTCAACGAAGTGCTCTCCCGCTGAGCTATACGCCCATCCAATGGCGCGCATACATCATTTTTGCCCCGGGCCGTCAATAGCGCGGGGCGGAAATTTTATCGCCTCACGCCGCCTGCAGCATCTTTTCCACCTCGTTGACGAGGTCGCGCAGATGGAACGGCTTGGACAGCACCTTGGCGTCGCGCGGCGCCTTGGAATCGGGGTTGAGGGCGACGGCGGCAAAGCCGGTGATGAACATCACCTTGAGGTCGGGATCGATCTCGGTGGCGCGGCGCGCCAGCTCGATGCCGTCCATCTCGGGCATGACGATGTCGGTCAGGAGCAGCGAGAAGGGCTCCTCGCGCAGCCTCTCATAGGCGCTCGCGCCATTGTCGAAGTCGCTCACCTGGTAGCCGGCGCGCTCCAGCGCCTTGACCAGGAAGCGTCGCATATCGTCATCGTCTTCCGCCAGCAGAATGCGTGCCATAGTGTCCCGTCCGAATCACCAACTCGGCCGGCTCATGCCAAGCCCGATAATTACGCTGTATATGAGTCGGTCGTGGTAAAGATCAAGTGAAGACGGCACTTGCCCTGCCGCGAGCGCTGCCGAAGCGAAATGCTGGACAGGCCCCGCGCCGGATGGCAGTTTCGAAATATGACGTGGCGTCCTCCAGAGGTTCAGCGAAATTGACGACAGCGGCCGAGGATTTTTCGGTTGTACCCGCCTTCGAGGTGCGGGCCGCCGCAGAGCAGCGTGTGCCCTTCGTGTTTAGCTCGCCGCACAGCGGCCGGCACTATCCCGAGCGCTTCCTGGCCATGAGCAGGCTCGGCGCGCATGATGTGCGCCGGTCGGAGGATTGCTATGTCGACGAGCTGTTCGGTGGTGCGGTCATGCTCGGCGCGCCGCTTCTGGCGGCCAATTTCCCGCGCGCCTATCTCGATGCCAACCGCGAACCTTGGGAGCTCGATCCGCGCATGTTCGTGGAGCCGGTGCCGCCCTACTGCAACATCCGTTCGGCCCGGGTGGCGGGCGGGCTCGGCACCGTGCCGAAGCTGGTGGGGGAGGGGTTCGACATCTACGCCGGCCGGCTGCCGCTGGCCGAGGCGGTGATGCGGATCGAAACCGTCTACAAACCGTTTCACGAGACGCTGAAGCGGCTTTTGGCGCGGACCCAGGCCGCCTTCGGCTTTGCCGTGCTGATCGACTGCCATTCCATGCCGGCCGGGGTGCGCGTGAGCGAGACCGGCCTGCGGCCCGATTTCATCGTCGGCGACCGCTTCGGCACCTCGGCCTCGGGCGCGCTGACGGCCACGGCGATCGATCTGCTTTCGGCGATGGGCTATTCCGTTGCCCACAACAAGCCCTATGCCGGCGGCTTCATCACCGAGCATTACGGACGCCCGGCGCGCAAGGCGCATGCGGTGCAGGTCGAGATCAATCGCGGCCTCTACATGAACGAGCGCACGCTGGAGAAGACCGCCGGCTTCGACGCGCTGGTCGCAGACATGACGCAGTTCTGCGCCGACCTGATGGCGCTGTCCGATCATCATTTCCTCGCCCCGCCGCTGGCCGCCGAATAAGTCCTCTCTGCCACGTGACTTTGCCGCCTTCTTTGCTATGACGAAGCCTTGCCCGGACAGGCAACGGCCCGTCGCATTCCTCAGGAGACCGAATTGCATATTTCACCCGATTTCCTCCGGCGGGTCGCCAAGGTCGCCGCGGCCGAGACCCTTCCGCGTTTCCGCGCCCAGGGCGCCGTCGACAACAAGGAGGCGGGCGGCTTCGATCCGGTGACTGAAGCCGACCAGCAGGCGGAACTGGCTATTCGCCGGCTCATCAACACGGAGTTCCCGGAACACGGCATTCTGGGCGAGGAACATGGCAGCGAAAACCTTACCAGCCGCCATGTGTGGGTGATCGATCCGATCGACGGCACCCGCGCCTTCATTTCCGGCTTGCCCGTGTGGGGCACCCTGGTGGGGTTGACCGTGGATGCCGATGCGGTGGCGGGCATGATGTCCCAGCCCTTCACCGGCGAGCTGTTCTATGCCGACGGTTCCGGTTCGCATTATGACGGGCCGGGCGGCGCGCGGCGGTTGTCGGCCCGCAAGACGGTGAACCTTGCCGACGCCATCTCCTTCACCACGACGCCGGCCCTGTTCAAGGGCGACATGCGCCAGCGCTACAACAGCTTCGAGGGCAAGGTGCGGCTGGCCCGCTACGGCACCGACTGCTACGCCTTCGCCATGCTGGCGGCGGGATGCGTCGATATCGTCATGGACCCGGGGCTGAAGCCCTATGACATCGTGGCGCTGATCCCGATCATCGAGCAGGCGGGGGGCGTGGTCACCACGTTCGACGGCGGTCCGGCCGAAAACGGCGGCGACATCCTGGCCGCCGCCACGCCGCAATTGCACGAGGCCGCCATGGCTGCTTTACGTGGATGAGCCTGTCGCCCGAAAGCGGGAGCCGGTTTCGACCTGCGTAAAGGCTAGGTCCGCTCAGGCGGCGGTGAAGATTTCTTCCTCGTTGCCCGGCACGAAGGCATCGAAGGCCGCGAGCAACTGTTCGCGGTAGAAATCGGCTTCCTGCAGGATTTCGTGGCGGGCGCCATCGATGGTCAGCAGCGACGACAGGCGCAGATATCTGGCGTAGCGGGCGATCGCCCGGGTGGAGACGACGGTGTCGGCCCCGGCTGCGACGATGAGCGTGGGGATGCGCATGCGGGCCATGAAGTCCGGCCGGCTGACAGCCAGGGCGGCGGCGCTTGCGGCGCGCAGCCAGCGCACGGTCGGCCCGCCGAGCGCCAGGCGGGGATGCGCGTCGAACATGGAGGTGTTGCGCCTGTAGCGCGCCGGATCGGATGTCAGCTCGTTGACTTCGAAGGGCGCAGCGGCCTTGGGCGGACCCCATTTGACATAGAGGCGGCCGAGGCCGAGCAGGGTGAGTACCGTCGTCATCAGCCGGATCGCCTTCATCGAATAGCACTGCCCCGGAATGCCGAGGAAGGGCGTGAGCAGCACCATGCGCTGGACGCGGTTGACCAGTCTGGGCGAAGCGAGCAGGGCGACCAGCGCGCCGGTCGAGTGGGCGAGAATGTAATAGGGGCCGCGACAGTCCGGCAGCACGATTTCCTTGAAGAATATGTCCAGGTCGTCGGCATAGTCGCGGAAGCTGCGGACATAGCCGCGCTGCGGGTCACGGATCAGCCTGTCGGAGCCGCCCTGGCCGCGCCAGTCGAGCGTCGCGGTGCCGAGGCCGCGTGCGGAGAGGTTGCGCACCGTCTCGAAATATTTCTCGATGCACTCGTTGCGGCCCTGGAGCAGGATCACGGTTCCCTTTTC
The DNA here is from genome assembly GCF_052978165.1 of Aquamicrobium terrae. Taxonomy (NCBI): domain Bacteria; kingdom Pseudomonadati; phylum Pseudomonadota; class Alphaproteobacteria; order Hyphomicrobiales; family Phyllobacteriaceae; genus Aquamicrobium; species Aquamicrobium terrae. The sequence continues at coordinate 1,145,735 of NZ_JBRKLZ010000001.1, read as the reverse complement.
GGGCCGACCCGTGGCCGCGAAACGGGCATAGCGGATCTGCCTGCCGTCACGGGCCTTGAAGAACCCGCCGACGGCATTGTCGGGAAGCGGGTTGTCCGGGGTGTTGAAGAAATGCTCTGTCATCCGGCCGTCGGCCTGTGCTGCGGGTCAGGCCATGGTGATAGGAAGGGCCGAGGCATATTGCAAAGGAAATCCCGTGCAAGAGCAATTCCAGCAAAAGCGCACGCGGAAAATGAGCAAGCGGAGCCGGAAGTCGCCTTAAACGACTTCCGGCCGCTGACGATCCGGATGGAAGGGACGTTACATCCGGTTCGGCTCTGGTCTGGCATCGGCGCCTTTCCGTTGCAGCTATAGGAATAGCCAAGGTCACCTGAACGGGTTTTGAGCGCCGCGTTCATCGGGCGTTCATCGACGCCTTCGCCGAGGCCTTGAAAGTGTTTTTGGGTGCCCCCAAATGTATCGGGCGGTCGCCGATGTCGGGGCTGCTGGCTCAGGAAGTGCCCAGTCAGGGCTTCCGAAGGGTCACAACGCAAACCTTGTTGCTCGACAGGAGAACACACCATGCGTCACGTTGATTTTTCCCCCCTCTACCGCTCGACCGTAGGCTTCGACCGCCTCTTCGGCATGCTGGACACGCTTGCCCAGCCCGAAGGTGGCCAGTCCTATCCGCCCTACAACATCGAGAAGACCGGCGAGGATGCCTATCGCATTTCCATGGCGGTGGCCGGCTTCGCTGAGGACGAGATTTCCATCGAGGCCCACCGCAATGTGCTGACCATCAAGGGTGAGCGCAAGGAAGAGACGGAAAGCGACGGCTCCGAGTTGCTTTATCGCGGCATCGCCTCGCGCGCCTTCGAGCGCCGCTTCCAGCTTGCCGATCACGTCGATGTCGTCGGCGCGGCCCTCCGGAACGGCCTGCTGCACATCGACCTGAAGCGCAACATTCCCGAGGAACTGAAGCCGCGCAAGATCGCGATCGCCTCGGTGAATGGCGATACGTCCAGGCAGATCGAGGCCAAGACCGTCAACTGATCTTCTCTCATTCCTCCCGAGAGAGAGGCGGCGCGGGGAAACCCGCGCCGCTTTTTTGTTGGCCGGTGTCAGCCGACGAGGGAGGCGAAGCGGTCGATGTCTTCCGCCGTGGTGGCGAAGCTGGTGACGAAACGGTAGAGTTTTTCGTTCTCGCCAAGCGTTTCCGTGGAGCCTGCCGGCAGCGGCCAGTCGTAGAAGGCGGCGCCTGCCGCCTGCAATTTTTCCGCACGGTCGTCGGTGATGACGGCAAAGACCTCATTCGCCTGCGGCTGCCAGCCAAGGCGCAGGCCGGGCGCAGCCTCGATGGCGGCGGCAAGGCTGGCAGCCATGGAGTTGGAATGGCGGGCATTCTCCAGCCACAGATCGTCACGGAAATAGGCGTCGAACTGGGCCGCGACGAAACGCGATTTGGAAAAGAGCTGGCCGGCGCGCTTGCGCAGGAAGGCAAGCTCGCGGGCCCGGCCAGGGTCGAACACGACGATGGCTTCCGCGCACCAGCAGCCGTTCTTGGTGCCGCCGAAGGACACGATGTCGACGCCGCGCTTCCATGTCATCTCGGCGGGCGTCGTCTCCAGCGCGACCAGCGCGTTGGCGAAGCGGGCGCCGTCCAGGTGGAGCGGCAGGGAATGGCGCTTGGCGAGGGCGGAAATCGCGGCGATCTCGTCCAGCGAATAGACGGTGCCGATTTCGGTCGACTGGGTGATGGAAACGGCGGTCGGGCGCCCGGCGTGGACGAATTCCGGCACGAAACGGTCGAGCGCGCGCTCCAGTTCGCCGGGGTCGATGCGGCCGAGCGCGCCGCCTATGCCATGCAGGCGCCCGCCGCCGGACAGATATTCCACCGCGCCGCACTCGTCCTCCATGACATGCGCCTGCGTATGGCAGAAGGAGATGCCGCCGGGCTTGCCGTATGAGGCCAGCGAAAGGGCGTTGGCCGCCGTGCCCGTCGCCACGAAGAACACCGCCACCTCGTGTTCGAAGATTTCGCCGAAGCGGTCGCAGACCGCCTTGTCGAGATCGCCATCGCCATAGGCGGCGCTGAAGCCGCCGGCCGCACCCGACAGGCGGGCGGCAATGGCAGGATGGGCGCCTGCCCAGTTGTCGGAAGCGAAGAACATTTGCGGCTCCATTGCTGAGGTGGGTTCCGGCGCGCAATTGAGCCGTTTCGCGGGCGGCTGACAAGATGCGCGGGATGACTGCGGCGCATGCATGCCGGGAGGAAGGGCAGCGGTCTTGCAAGGATCGACGGAAAGTTTCTCCCGGCTGGGTGCCTCCGCAACTTTCTATCCAAAAGCGCGAATTTTTTTCATGAATCGGTCTTGTGTGCTTTTTTGATTTCTGCCATAGAAATTTAGGACAGTAATGCTGTCTTATTTATCCGCGCAAGGCAGTCCGGATCAGCGTATAGTACGATGATCGATCCGACTGGTGGCGCAAGCGGCTTTTCCCCGCTGACCGGCGGGGCTCGAAGAGTTCTCGCCAGCGGTACGCATACCCAACCGGGAGCCGGATGCTCCCTAGGCAACCAGACGCCTCTCCGGCGCGAAAATGGAGGATGACAGCGATGACGCATGTGACGCCATCTGTGACGACGGACCTGAGGCCGGCCGCACAGACCGAGGCGGCCACCTTCAAACGCATCGCTACCCGAGGCATACCGCCATCCGCGCAGGGCCTCTACGACCCGCGCAACGAGCACGATGCCTGCGGCGTCGGCTTCATCGCCCAGATGAAGAACGTGAAGTCGCATCAGATCGTCCTCGACGGCCTCCAGATGCTGGAGAACCTGACCCATCGCGGCGCGGTGGGCGCCGACCCGCTGGTCGGCGACGGCGCCGGCGTGCTGGTCCAGATTCCGGATCGCTTCTTTCGCGAGGAGATGGCGGGGCAGGGCGTCGAACTGCCGCCAGCCGGCGGCTATGGCGTCGGCCACTGGTTCATGCCGCAGGACACCGCCTTGCGCGCCCATATCGACGATGTGATCGTCGAGTCGGCGCAGTCCGAAGGCTTCGCGGTGCTCGGCTTCCGCGACGTGCCGGTCGACAACGCCTCGCTGTCCCGGGCGCCGGACATCGTGGCCGCCGAGCCGTTCCACCGGCAGGTGTTCTTCGGCCGTCCCGCCGATGCCGGCGACGACGACGAGTTCGAGCGCCGGCTCTTCATCCTGCGCAAGGTCATCTCCGGCCGCATCTATGCCGAGAACGACAATCGCGACGTCGGCTCCTATTGCGTGTCGCTGTCGGCGCGCACCATCGTCTACAAGGGCATGTTCCTGGCCAATCAGGTGGGCGCCTACTACAGGGACCTTCTCGACCCGCGCTTCGAATCGGCGCTGATCCTCGTCCACCAGCGCTTTTCCACCAACACCTTCCCGTCGTGGAAGCTGGCGCATCCCTACCGCATGGTCGCGCACAATGGCGAGATCAACACGGTGCGCGGCAACAACAACTGGATGGCGGCGCGCCAGGCCTCGGTGGACAGCGAGCTGTTCGGCAACGACATCTCGAAGCTGTGGCCGATCTCCTATGAAGGCCAGTCCGACACGGCCTGTTTCGACAACGCGCTCGAATTCCTGTTCCAGGGCGGCTACAGCCTCGCCCACGCCATGATGATGCTGATCCCGGAAGCCTGGGCCGGCAACAAGCTGATGAGCGAGGAGCGCAAGGCGTTCTACGAGTATCATGCCGCCCTCATGGAGCCGTGGGACGGACCGGCCGCCGTGGTGTTCACCGACGGTCGCCAGATCGGCGCAACGCTGGACCGCAACGGCTTGCGGCCCGCGCGCTACATCGTCACCGACGACGACCGCGTGATCCTCGCCTCCGAGGCCGGCGTGCTGCCGGTGGCGGAAGAGCATGTCGTCACCAAGTGGCGCTTGCAGCCGGGGCGCATGCTGCTGATCGACCTCGAAAAGGGGCGCATCGTCACCGACGAGGAGATCAAGACCGAGATCGCCACCAGGCATCCCTACAGGAAGTGGCTGGCGAACACGCAGCTCATCCTGGAGGACCTCAACCCGGTCGAACCGCGCGCGCTGCGCAAGGACGTGTCGCTGCTCGATCGCCAGCAGGCCTTCGGCTACAGCCAGGAAGACCTGAAGCTGCTGATGGCCCCGATGGCCACCACCGGGCAGGAAGCCGTGGGCTCGATGGGCACGGATACGCCGATCGCGGCGATGTCGGACAAGCCGAAGCTGCTCTACACCTACTTCAAGCAGAACTTCGCGCAGGTCACCAACCCGCCGATCGATCCGATCCGCGAGGAGCTGGTGATGAGCCTCGTCTCCTTCATCGGGCCGCGGCCGAACATCTTCGACCTTATCGGCTCCTCGCGCCGCAAGCGGCTCGAGGTGCGCCAGCCCATCCTCACCAATGCCGATCTGGAGAAGATCCGCTCCATCGGCCATACCGAGGAGCGCTTCGACACCAAGACCATCGACATCACCTATTCGGCGACCGAAGGGGCGGCGGGCATGCCGGCCGCCATCGAGCGGCTGTGCGAGCGCGCCGAGGCGGCTGTGGCTGGCGGCTACAACATCATCATCCTCTCCGACCGCCAGATCGGGCCGGACCGCATCGACATCCCGACGCTGCTGGCCACGGCGGCGGTGCACCATCATCTCATCCGCAAGGGGCTGCGCACCTCGGTCGGGCTGGTGGTGGAATCGGGCGAGCCGCGCGAAATCCACCATTTCTGCTGTCTCGCCGGTTATGGCGCGGAGGCGATCAACCCCTATCTCGCCTTCGATACGCTGATCGACATGCACACCAAGGGCCAGTTCCCGCCGGAAGTGGACGCGCAGGAACTGGTGACCCGCTACATCAAGTCGATCGGCAAGGGCATCCTGAAGGTCATGTCCAAGATGGGCATCTCGACCTACCAGTCCTATTGCGGCGCCCAGATTTTCGACGCCATCGGGTTGCAGTCCGAATTCGTGGACAAGTACTTCACCGGCACCGCCACGCTGATTGAGGGCGTGGGGCTCGAGCAGATCGCCGCCGAGACGGTCGCGCGCCACGCCTCCGCATTCGGCGACGACCCGGTGCTGCGCCGGGCGCTGGAGGTGGGCGGCGAATACATGTTCCGCATGCGCGGCGAGGCCCACGCCTGGACGCCGGATGCGGTGGCGACCCTGCAGCATGCGGTGCGGCACGGCTCGGCCGAGACCTTCAAGCAGTTCTCCGAGCAGGTCAACGACGCGGCTGCCAGCGCCCACGCCATCCGCGGTCTGTTCCGGATCAGGACGGCCGAGGAGGTCGGCCGCAAGAAGGCGCGGCTGGACGACGTGATGCCGGCGTCGGAGATCGTCAAGCGTTTCTCCACCGGCGCCATGTCCTTCGGCTCGATCAGCCGCGAGGCGCACACCACGCTGGCCATCGCCATGAACCGCATCGGCGGCAAGTCGAACACCGGCGAGGGCGGCGAGGAGCCGGACCGCTACCTGCCGCTGCCGGGCGGCGGGGCCAACCCCGAGCGCTCGGCGATCAAGCAGATCGCGTCCGGCCGCTTCGGGGTGACCACCGAATATCTCGTCAACTCCGACATGATGCAGATCAAGGTCGCGCAAGGGGCCAAGCCCGGCGAGGGCGGTCAGCTTCCGGGCCACAAGGTCGATGCCACCATCGCCAAGACCCGGCATTCGACGCCGGGCGTCGGCCTCATTTCACCGCCGCCGCACCACGACATCTATTCGATCGAGGATCTGGCGCAGCTCATCTACGACCTGAAGAACGTCAACCCGCGGGCCGATGTCTCGGTTAAGCTGGTGTCGGAGGTGGGCGTCGGCACGGTCGCGGCCGGCGTCGCCAAGGCGCGCGCCGATCACATCACCGTCTCCGGCTATGACGGCGGCACGGGCGCCTCGCCGCTCACCTCGCTGAAGCATGCCGGCAGCCCGTGGGAGTTGGGCCTCGCCGAAACCCACCAGACGCTGGTGCTGAACGGCCTGCGCAGCCGCGTGGCCCTGCAGGTCGACGGCGGTCTGCGCACCGGTCGCGACGTCATCATCGGCGCGCTGCTGGGGGCCGACGAATTCGGCTTCGCCACCGCGCCGCTCATCGCGGCCGGCTGTATCATGATGCGCAAGTGCCACCTCAACACCTGTCCGGTGGGCGTGGCGACGCAGGACCCGGTTCTGCGCAAGCGCTTCAAGGGCACGCCCGAGCATGTCATCAACTACTTCTTCTATGTGGCGGAAGAGGTGCGCGAGCTGCTGGCGGAAATGGGCTTCACCCATCTCGACCAGATCATCGGCAACACCGAACTGCTGGAGAAGCGGGCACTCATCGACCACTGGAAGGCCAGGGGGCTCGATTTCTCCCGCCTGTTCCACAAGCCGGACGCGCCGGCCGAGCAGACGCACTGGACCGAGCGCCAGAAGCACCCGATCGACGATGTGCTCGACCGCAAGCTGATCGCGCAGGCCATGCCGGCGCTGGAGGCGAAGCAGGCGGTGCGCATCGAGGTGCCGATCCGCAATGTCGACCGCTCGGCCGGCGCCATGCTGTCCGGCGAGGTCGCCAGCCGCTTCGGCCACAAGGGGCTGCGGCCGGACACCATCTCGGTCACGCTGACCGGAACCGCCGGCCAGTCCTTCGGTGCCTTCCTGGCGCGCGGCGTGTCGTTCGACCTGATCGGAGACGGCAACGACTATGTCGGCAAGGGCCTGTCGGGCGGCCGCATCGTCATCCGCCCGCCGCAGGACACCAGGATCGTCGCCGCGGACTCCATCATCGCCGGCAACACCGTGCTCTACGGCGCCATCGAGGGCGAGGCTTATTTCGCCGGCGTTGCGGGCGAGCGCTTCGCGGTGCGCAATTCCGGCGCCATCGCCGTCGTGGAGGGCGTGGGCGACCATGGCTGCGAATACATGACCGGCGGCGTGGTGGTGGTGATCGGCCGCACCGGGCGCAACTTCGCGGCGGGCATGTCGGGCGGCGTCGCCTATGTGCTCGACGAGGAGGGCGATTTCGCCCAGCGCTGCAACATGGCCATGGTCGAGCTGGAGCCCGTGCCGGAGGAGGATGACATGCTGGAGAAGCTGCATCACCACGGCGGCGACATCGACCACAAGGGCAGGGTGGACGTGTCGGACGACATGACCAGCCATGACGAGGAGCGGCTCTACCAGCTCATCCTCAACCATGTTCATTATACGGGGTCGCAGCGGGGCCGTGCCATTCTCGATGACTGGGCGAGCTACCGGCCGAAATTCCGCAAGGTGATGCCGGTCGAATACCGGCGCGCCCTGCAGGAAATGGAGCGGGCCCGCATGAACGTGGCAGCGGAATAGGGATGGGCACGCTGCTCTTCCTCTATGGGGTTCCGCCAGACCTCAAACCGGGAGCGCGTCCGCGCTAAGCTGCGGGCCGCATGGTTGCGGCTCCCGAACCGCCCGGGCGTCTGGCGCCCGGAATTGTCGGCACCCGTACGAACGGTCCGCGCGCCATGCGCCTGCGGGCCGCACGAAAAGGTCAAGGAACCATCATGGGCAAGGTAACAGGTTTTCTGGAAATCGACCGGCAGGTCCACAAGTACCAGCCGGCCTCCGATCGTATCCGTCATTTTCGCGAGTTCACGCTGCCCATGTCGGACAGCGAGGTGGAAAAGCAGGCGGCGCGCTGCATGGATTGCGGCGTTCCCTACTGCCACGGGCCGACCGGCTGCCCGGTGCACAACCAGATCCCGGACTGGAACGACCTCGTCTACAATGGCGAGTGGGAGACGGCGATCCGCAACCTGCACTCCACCAACAATTTCCCGGAATTCACCGGCCGCATCTGCCCCGCGCCGTGCGAGGAAGCCTGCACGCTGAACCTCGAGGACATTCCCGTCGCCATCAAGACGGTGGAACAGGCGCTGGCCGACAAGGCCTATGAGATCGGCTACATCCGGCCCTATCCGCCGCAGACGAAGACCGGCAAGCGCGTCGCCATCATCGGCTCCGGCCCGGCCGGCATGGCCGCCGCCCAGCAGCTCGGCCGCGCCGGCCATGAGGTGCATGTCTACGAACGCGAAAGCCGCCCCGGCGGGCTGATGCGCTACGGCATCCCGGACTTCAAGATCGAGAAGCACTTCATCGACCGGCGCATCGAGCAGATGCAGGGCGAGGGCGTGACCTTCTTCTGCGGCGTCAATGTCGGCGTCGACAAGAGCATGGACAGCCTGCTTTCCGAGTATGACGCGGTGCTTTATTGCGGCGGCTCCGAAACGCCGCGCGCCGCCGGCATTCCCGGCGCCGATCTCGACGGCGTGCACGACGCCATGCCCTATCTCGTGCAGCAGAACCGCCGCGTCGGCGGGGAAGACATCCAGTCGGTGGCGTGGCCGGCGCCCCCGATCCTCGCCAACGGCCAGCATGTCGTGGTGGTCGGCGGCGGCGACACCGCCTCCGACTGCGTCGGCACCGCCTTCCGGCAGGGTGCGGTGCGCGTCACCCAGCTCGATATCCGCCCGCAGCCGCCCGAGAAGGAGGACAAGCTTTCGGTGTGGCCCTATTGGGCGACCAAGATGCGTACCTCCTCCAGCCAGGCCGAGGGCGCCAAGCGCGAGTTCCAGGTGGCGACGCTGGAATTCATCGGAGAGGACGGCAAGCTCACCGGCGTGAAGTGCTGCGAGGTGGATGAAAAGCGCAAGCCCATTGCCGGTAAGGAATTCGTCATCCGCGCCGACCTCGCCTTCATCGCCATCGGCTTCGCGGGTCCGTTCAGCCAAGGGGTGCTGTCGGAACTTGGCGGGCGCATGAAGACGATGATCGACAATCGTCGTTCCACCAACATCGCCGCCAACGACCGCGATTACCGCACCAGCGTCGAGCGTCTGTTCGCCGCCGGCGATGCGCGGCGCGGCCAGTCGTTGGTGGTGTGGGCGATCCGCGAGGGCCGTCAGGCCGCGCGTGCCATCGACGAGGCGCTGATGGGCGCGACGCTGCTGCCGCGCTGAAGCATTTTGTAGGCAAGTGGAATCACTTGACGTCGCATAAATGCGGCGAAAACAAACAGATAGAGCGGCAGCCCGAATTTATTCGGGCGTCCGCCGCTCTTAGATCATTTCCAGTTCCGGTAGAAACGGCCCCTCACCCTTACCCTCTCCCCGCCTGCGGGGAGAGGGTAAGGGTGAGGGTCGCGAATAGTAGCCTTCCTTCGTGCAGGCGGAGAGGTTGGGGGCCTCACCTGAATTGCTCCGGCAACCACGCCATCGTGATCCCGGAAGTCTGCCGCAGCGAAGCGAAGGCGACCGGAAAGGGTCTCTCCAGCCGTCAGTTCCCGCGCGCTACCGAACCCGTGGCGCCGTCCGGCGCGGCAATGGTCGCCTTGCGCTGCGGCGGCCAGGTGAAATTGTCGGCCCGGCCGGGAGAGGCGGTGGCGGGCTCGCGCTTGTCCTGCGCCTTCCCGGCGTTGTTGTTCGGAGTCGGCAGCGAGGCGCCGAGCAGTTCGGTGCCGCCGTCCAGCGCCGGATCGCTGAGCAGCATCGGCGGCGTGCGATCGAGCGGGGCCAGCGGGGCACTGGGTGCGTCCGGGGCCGGCGCCAGCGGCACGGGAGCGGCGGTTGTCGCATTGGGCGAGGCCAGCCCGAGCAGCTTCAGAAGCGGCTTTTCCGTGTAGAAGGCGACCTTGCGCTTGCCGGCGCGGGTCATGTTGATGCCGTCCTCGCCGCGCAGCGTCACCGGCTGGCCGTTGATGTCCGGCCCGCGCGAGATGAAGGCGCCGTTCTCGTCGACGAAGCCTTCCCAGATGTCGACGAACTCGCCGCCGGCCGTTTCGGCGGCGTCACGGTAGATCTCGTTCAAGGCCAGCATGTCGGAGGTCATGCTGCCGGGCCTGAAGGAGGGCATGCCCACCCACAGGAAGGGAAGCTTCGCGTGGGCGATCTGCTTGCCGAAAGCCACTGTGCGCTTCTGGTATTCCGCGGTCCAGCCTTCCGTGCGCGGGGCCTCGCGGGTGTCGCCGACCTTCATCTGCTGGCGGTCGTTGGAGCCCATCATTACCAGCACGACGGCGGGTTTCTCGGCCTGCAAAATGGCGCCGATCTCGCCCGGCCAGTTGTAATAGTCGTCACGGACGAAACCGGAGGAGCCGTTGGAGCGGTCCACCACACGCACGGCCGGGTTCTCGGCGAAGACGGTGGTCAGCCCGTCGGCCAGGCCGCTGGCCATGAAATCGCCCACCACTAGCACGACCCGCGCATCCTCGGCCTTCTCGACCACGGGTACGGGAGGCGGTGCCGGTTGCGTGGGCTTGCTGCGCGCCGTGCTCTTCTTGCGGGGCTCGCCCCCGCCTGCCCTCGGCCGTTGCCGTTGCGGAGCCTCGGCCGGAGGTTCAACGCGCTCGGCTCGGCGCGGTGAAAACAGGTTGCGCAGCCAGGGCCGCAGCTGCAAATCCTGTGCAAGGGCCGGCGGGGCCTGCAAGGCCGCGCCCATGCCGAAGATCAGGACGACGACGCCCGCGAAAGCGGGCTTCCTGATCCTTCCGATCCGTTGCGCCAGTGGCAAAGCCAAGCCGACCTCTCCTTGTGACCCCTTCCTTGGGCGACCCTTCCCTGCGAAAGCGCCGGTCGCGACATAGACGGCCGGCGCTGGGGGATCGGATGTGGCGGCTACTTGCGCCGAAGCCGCGACAGCACTTCCATGCTCGGATGGCCGTCCTGCTCCATGCCTGCCTGCGCCTGGAAGGCCATGATCGCCGCCCGCGAACCCGAGCCGATCTTACCATCGAACTTGCCGTCATAGTACCCGTAGGCCGACAGGCGCTGCTGCAGCTCCTGCCGCTCGGTGAAGCTCAGCTTGGTGAAGGGGCGGTTCCAGTCCTGCGCCAGCCCGCCATAGCCGGCGATCTGGTCGGCCAGGAGGCCCACGGCCAGCGCATATTTGTCGGCATTGTTGTAGCGCTTGATGACCGAGAAGTTCTTGATGACGAGGAAGGCGGGTCCCTGGCGGCCGTCGAGAGCCTTCAGCTCGGCCTGCTCCGAACCGCTGACGAAAGGCTTGCCGTTGGCGCGCTTGACGCCGATGGATGCCCATTTGTCGAGCGACATCGAGCCGCTGGGGAACTTGCGGCCGGGCGGCAACACCACCTCGTAGCCCCAGGTGCGGCCGCTCTGCCAGCCGTTCTTGCGCAGCAGGTTGGCGGCGGTCGCCAGCGCGTCGGGAATCGAGCCCCAGATGTCGCGCTTGCCGTTGCCGTCCATGTCCACGGCATAGGCCTGATAGCTGGTGGGGATGAACTGGGTGTGGCCCATCGCGCCCGCCCACGAGCCGGTGAGGTGGCTCTCGTCGATGTCGCCGCTTTGCAGGATCTTCAGCGCGGCGATGAGCTGGGTGCGGGCGAACTTGGCCCGGCGCTTGTCGGCATAGCCCAGCGTGGCCAGCGAGCGCACAACGGAGCGCATCACGTCCTGCCGCTTGAGGATCTCGCCGTAGTTGGATTCCATCGACCAGATCGCCAGCAGCACATGGCGGTCGACGCCGAAGCGCTGCTCGATGCGGTCGAGCCACGGCTTCCACTTGCGCGCCATTTCACGGCCGGTGGCGACCGACTCGTCATGGACGCGGTTGTCGAAATAATCCCAGGCAGGCGCCACGAATTCGGGCTGGTAGCGGGCCTTTTCCAGAACCACCGGATCGATCTCGGTGATGCCCCGGAAAGCGCGGTCGTAGACGGCGCCGGAAACGCCGCTCTGCACGGCGGTGGTGCGGAAACTGGCCACCCATTGGCGGAAGCCGGCATCGGCGAAGGCTGAACCCGCCGGCATCAGCAGGGCGAATGACAGGCCTGCCACGGTCAGGGCGCGCATGAAGGGGCGTGCTTTGCGATCGGACATCTGGTTCTCCTAAGATCTGCCGGAAAGCCATCCATTGCCGGAATTCGGTTAGGATTTAGTTTACCATAGGTCCCTGCGGGAACGAAAATGTGCATGGACGGGTTTAAAGCAGGGGGAACGCCCGAATTTGGTCATTCAGTATTCCTCAATGCTAGCCGTGTGATTGTCGGCCGTTTGCGGCCGGCAGAAGAAAGTGAGACGCTGAGATTATGAAGAAAGTAAGAAAGGCAGTCTTCCCGGTTGCGGGGCTGGGCACGCGCTTCCTTCCGGCCACGAAGGCCATCCCGAAAGAGATGCTGACGGTGGTCGACCGGCCTGTCATTCAATATGTCGTCGACGAGGCGCGCGAGGCCGGCATCGAGCACTTCATCTTCGTCACCGGCCGCAACAAGGCGGTCATCGAAGATCATTTCGATATCCAGTTCGAGCTTTACGACACGCTCGAGCAGCGCGGCAAGACCGACCAGCTCGAACGCCTGCAGCGCCTCCAGCCGGCTCCCGGCCAGACCAGCTTCACCCGCCAGCAGGTGCCGCTGGGCCTTGGGCATGCCGTGTGGTGCGCGCGCGAGCTGGTGGGCGACGAGCCTTTCGCCCTGCTCCTGCCGGACATGATCATGCAGTCCCGCAAGAGCTGCCTCGCCTCCATGGTCGAGCTCTACGAAAAGTCCGGTTCCAACATCGTGGCGGTGCAGGAATGCGATCCGGCCGAGGCCCACAAATACGGCATCGTCGGGCGCGGCGAGGACGTCCATACGGGCTTCCGCATCACCGGTATGGTGGAAAAGCCGGCGCCCGGTACCGCGCCCTCGAATTTCTACATCAACGGCCGCTACATCCTGCAACCGGAAATCTTCGAGATCCTTGCGGGGCAGGAGAGAGGGGCCGGCAACGAAATCCAGCTCACCGACGCCATGCTGCGGCTCGCCGAGGAACAGCCCTTCTACGGCTATCGCTACGAAGGCCGGACCTATGACTGCGGCTCGCCGGAAGGCTTTGTCGAGGCCAATGTCGCGTTCGCCCTGTGGCGCAGCGATCTGAACGGGTCGATGGCCGGAACGATCCGCGGGCTGCTGGACGAGATCAAGCCTGCCTGATCGATGGCTTGGGGGCGGTCCAAGGCCGCTCTAAGCCTCCGAGTTCATGGTCTGTCTAGCGTCTCGCGGTGAGGCCCAGATAAATGCTGTTGGTCTTGGCGCTGCGGCCGGTGATGTTGCTGTCGACCGTTTCGTGGGAGGCGCGCACGGTCAGCCCGGCATAGCGGTTCATCCACCAGGTGAGGCCTGCCTCGGCGGTGTAGATCACGTCGCGGTCGTTCGATCCGCTGTAGTTGCGCCAGTCGATGCCGAGAAGCGCATTGGCGGTCAGGTTGGCGCGGATTTCGCGCTCGCCCGTCAGGCGCAGAGCATAGAGCACGGAGCCGCTTTCGCCCGGCGCGGTCGTGCCTTCAAGGGAGGTCGTGCCCCGCAACCCGATATTGGTGCCGCGCTGCGGCGACCACCTGATGTTGGCGTCGATGGTGGCGGCCGACAGCGCGCCGAGGCGGTCGTCGTCGAAGCTCTCGCGCAGCCAGCCGGCGGCGATCTCGCCGCCCAGCTTCTCGCCGAAATCGAATTGCGTGCCGATGCTGGCGCCCAGCAGGTTGCCGGAACGGCGGTAGCCGTCCGGATCGACGCGCTCGTCATAGATGCGCCGTCCGCCTTCGGCCTGCACGAAGGGGGTCAATGCCGGCGAAATCTCGTAGCCGGTGCGCAGCCTTGCCGCGTAGAGCGTCGAGTTGCGGTGCTTCTGCGAGAGGTTGCCGCCGGTGGAGAGCCTGGCATCCTCATAAATTTCGCGCTCGACCTCGCCGGTGAGGCCGAGATGCAGCTTGCCCAGTGCCTTCTCGAGGCCGATGCTGCCGTCGATCTGGTGGCGGGTGGGCCGCGACGCGGTTCCGGTGATGACCACGGGGGAGGAGGCCGATTCCGGCGACGCTTCATAGCCGAGCCTGCCGGTGGCACGCCATTCATGGTCGAGGTCGAGGTTCAGCCGGGCGTCGATGCGGCCGCGGGCGTCTTCCACATCCTGGCCGGAAATGGACTTTCGATAGGTCGTGTAGCCGTCGATCCCGGCCGAGTGCCGGTTCCAGTCGGAGGCGGCGTTGAGGCGCAAGGTCGTTTCGGACAGCACGGCGGAGCGACCGCCGGCGCCGCCATCGGCGTTGGAGGTCGCCGTCAGGCCCTGTTCGAGGGAGGGGCGCAGCAGGAAGGTGCCCATCCTGATGCCGGGCGCCGCGAAGGGATCGTCCTCCGGGGCGCGGCGCACCTGCTCTATGGCGCCGGTGGGCTCTTCGCGCGGATTGAGACGGGTCGGCTCCTCGGGGTTGACGGCGGCGGCGCGCGGGTTGGGCGGCGAATCCACATCCTGCTCGGTAATGGCGGAGGCCGGTCGGCGGCGCGGTTCGGGTTCCGGTGTCGCGGTCAGCGGGGGATCGACCAGCGGATCGACACCGTCGGCGGAGCCGCCGCCGGCATCGGGCGCATCCGCTGCGGCACGCGCGGCAGGCGGCGAAGGCGGCGTGCCCTGCCGGGTGCGGATGTCGGGGACCAGCGGCTCGGCCATGTTGCCGCGCAGCTCCATCTCCTGCGCCAAAGGGGCGGTGAAGGGCATCAGGATGCTGGTCGCAAGCAGCAGCGCGCGCAGCTTGCCCACGCGCCGGACGGCTCCCGATGTGGAGTTGAAACGCGGCATCACGACCCCAAAAGGCGCTGGCGCGCCATGCTTACCGAACCGTAAACGGCGATGGTTAATGGAGGGTTGAAAGCGGGCCGGCGGCAGGCGGGCGGGAGCAAATTATTGGACATGGAGCGCCCGACGCGCTAAGCGCACGCCCATGACCAAGCCCAAGATCCCCGATTATCAGCAAGCTGCCGTGGAATCGGCGCTACGAACCCTCGCGACCGAGCAGGAGGGCCTCGCTACCCTCACCAAGGCCTTGCAGGACGGTTTGGCAGCCCAGTTCTGCGACGCGGTCGAAACCATTTCCGCCATCAAGGGCCGCGTGATCGTCACCGGCGTCGGCAAGAGCGGCCATATCGGTTCCAAGGTCGCGGCGACGCTCGCCTCGACCGGTACGCCGGCCTTCTTCGTGCACCCTTCGGAAGCCAATCACGGCGATCTCGGCATGATCGCCCCTGACGACGCCATCATCGCGCTGTCCTGGTCGGGCGAGACGGCGGAGCTGAAGGGCATCATCACCTATTCGCGCCGCTTCTCGATCCCGATGATCGCGGTCACCTCCGGCCAGAAATCGGCGCTGGCGCGGGCATCCGACGTGGTGCTGCTGTTGCCGCGCGTGACGGAAGCCTGCCCGCACGGCCTGGCGCCGACCACCTCGACGCTGCTGCAGCTCGTCATGGGCGATGCGCTGGCCATCGCGCTTCTGGAAGCGCGCGGCTTCACGCCGGAGCATTTCCGCACCTTCCATCCGGGCGGACAGCTCGGCGCGAACCTGACGCGGGTTTCCGAGATCATGCGCATGGGCGACCAGATTCCGGTGGTGCGGCCCGGCACCAAGATGCCGGAAGCGGTGGCGACGCTGGCCCAGAAACGGGTCGGCTGCGTGTGCGTGGTCGACGATGCGGGCAAGCTGGTCGGCATCATCACCGATGGCGACCTCGCCCGCAACCTGCACCGCAACCTGGCTGAGACCGTGGTGGACGACGTGATGACGCGTTCGCCCAAGACGATCGATCCCGACATGTTCGCGGGCGCGGCGGTGGCGCTGCTCAACCAGCACTCGATCAGCGCGCTGGTGGTGGCCGAGGAAGGCCACCCGGTCGGCATCGTGCATTTCCACGACCTGCTGCGCCTCGGCGCTGCCTGACCCTCGCCTGATTCTTCGCAAGCGGGCTTGACCTTCCAGCGCTGGAAGGTCGCATCCTGCCCTGCGCCGGCGGCCTTGCCGCCGGATCGTGCGATTTGCGAAAGGACCGCCCAGATGAAAAGACTGAACCGCCGCACCCTGTTCGCGTTGGCGGGCGCCTGCGTGAGCCTTCGTTTCGGGGCAGGTCTGGCAGGCACGGCACAGGCCGCAGCGGCGGCGGTCGAGGTCGCACGCTCGCCGACCTGCCAGTGCTGCGAGGCATGGATCGGCCACATGCGCGCCGAAGGCTTCGAGGTCCGTGAGCGGCTGGTGGAAGACCTCACCCCGCTGAAGATGCAGCTTGGCGTTCCCGCCGCGCTCCAGTCCTGCCACACGGCCGTCGTCGATGGCTATGTCATCGAAGGGCATGTGCCGCCAAAGGAAGTTCGGCGCCTGCTTGAGGAAAAGCCTTCCGGCATAGGCCTCGCCGTGCCGGGCATGCCGATGGGTTCGCCCGGCATGGAAACCGCCGGCACCCCGGATACCTATGAGGTCCTGTTGTTCGGGGCCGAACGCAGCACGGTGTTTGCGCGATACTGACTCGGCGGGTTCAGGCCGCTTCCCGGAGTGGCTTTATTCGATGGGCTCGACGGTCAGTTCCAGATCGGTGTCGCTGGCGCCGGTCACCCGCACGCGGGTTCCGGCCGGAAGGTCGGGGCCTGAAATCCGCCACAGCGTGTCGCCGAGCTGGACGCGCCCGCGCCCGTCGCGGATCGGCTCCGCAAGCGTGGCGGTGCGGCCGATCATCTGCGCGCTGCGCCGGTTGAGCAGCGGCTGGTCGGTGTCGCCCTGGCGCGAGGTCACGAACCTCTTGCCGAAATAGGCGCAGGCGAGCGACAGGATCAGGAACAGCAGCACCTGGACCTGCCAGCCCCAGAAGCCAGTGTCCCACAACAGCAGCGATGCGGTGCCGACGATCAGCGCCGCGATGCCGATCCACAGCAGGTAGACGCCGGGCGCGAAAAGCTCGAGCCCGAGCAGGATGAGGCCAAGCACCATCCAGTTCCATGGGCCGAGTTCGGAAACAAGATGCGCGATCATGGCCGTTGCCTGCCGTCTGCCTCAAGTGTCGGTCGGGCGCACGACCGGGGGGCGGCCGCCAGCCTGGCGCGCGGCGCTGGCGGAACCACCGTTGCCGAACACTTCCTTGGTGATCTCGCCGATACCGCCCAGCGTGCCGATCAGCGACGACGCCTCCATCGGCATCAGAACGACCTTGGAGTTCGTGGCAGAACCGATCCTGGCCAGCGCCTCGGTGTATTTCTGGGCGACGAAATAGTTCAGCGCCTGAAGGTCGCCCTTGGAGATGGCTTCCGAGACGACCTGGGTGGCGCGCGCTTCGGCCTCGGCTGCGCGCTCGCGCGCCTCGGCATCGCGGAAGGCGGCTTCGCGCCGGCCCTCGGCCTCGAGGATCTGCGACTGCTTGAGGCCCTCCGCGGCGAGGATCTGGGCGCGCTTGTCACGCTCGGCCATCATCTGGCGGGCCATGGATTCGACCAGATTGGCCGGCGGGTTGATGTCCTTGATCTCGACGCGGGTGACCTTGATGCCCCACGGATGGGCGGCCTCGTCGACGACGCGCAGCAGGCGCTCGTTGATGGTGTCGCGGTTGGAGAGCAGCTCGTCGAGGTCCATGGAGCCCATCACCGTGCGGATGTTGGTCATGGTCAGGTTGAGGATGGCGTTTTGCAGCCCGGCCACCTGATAGGCCGCCTGCGGGGCGTTCAGCACCTGATAGAAGGCGACGCCGTCCACGGCGACGATGGCGTTGTCGCGGGTGATGATTTCCTGCGTGGGGACATCCAGCACCTGTTCCATCATGTTCATCTTCGCGCCGATGCGGTCGACGAAGGGAATGATCAGGTTGAGGCCGGGGGTCAGGGTGCGGGTGTAGCGGCCGAATCGCTCGACGGTGTAGTTGTAGCCCTGCGCAACCGTCTTGATGCCGGTAAACAGCACCAAAAGCACCAGCACCGCCAGAACCGGTATGACGATATCGAATCCTGCAAGCATCGGCTTCTATCCCTCGACTGTATCCGCCACCTTAACCCTTAAGGGTGTTTCGGTGGCGTGACAATCAGGGCTTGCTCAACAGGTTGGCACGGCCTCAGGCCCAGCCGGCCAGTTCGCGCCGCACCAGCGTTTCGATCACCGCCATGCCCTCGGGGCTGTCGTTGAGGCAGGGGATGTGGCTGAACTTCTCGCCGCCGGCGTGGATGAACTCGTCGCGAACCTCGCGGCCGATTTCGTCCAGCGTCTCGATGCAATCGGACGAAAAGCCCGGATTGATGACGGCGATGCGCCTGATGCCGTCCTTGGCCAGCTTCTCGACCGTTGCGTCGGTGTAGGGCTGGAGCCATTCCTGCGCGCCGAAGCGGGACTGGAAGGTGGTTATCAGCCTGTCTTCGCCCCAGCCCAGCTTTTCGCGCAGCAGGCGCGTGGTTTCGAGGCAGTGGCGGCGATAGGGATCGCCCTTGTCGGAGAAGGCTTTCGGAATGCCGTGGTAGGAGGCGAGGATCATCTCCGGCTCGAAATCGAGCGTGGCGAGGTGGTTGCGGATCGATGTGGCAAGCGCCTCGATATAGACCGGCTCGTCATAGTAGGGCGGCACGCTGCGCACGGCCGGCGCGCGGCGCATCTTCATCAGGGCCCGGAAAAGCTGGTCGTTGGCGGTCGCCGTCGTGGTCGCCGAATATTGCGGGTAGAGCGGGAAGGACACGATGCGGTCGCAGCTGCGCTCGACCAGCTTCTTGGCCACGCTGCCTGTGGACGGGTTGCCGTAGCGCATGGCCCAGTCGACGGTGACGCCGGGCAGGTCGCGCAGCGCCGCCGCGAGTTTCTCGCTCTGCGCGCGGGTGAAGGTGTGGAGCGGCGACTCGTTGCGCTCGCGATTCCAGATGCGGGCGTAGTTTTCGCCGGATTTCTTCGGACGGACCGTCAGCACCAGACCATAAAGGATCGGGTACCAGATCAGGCGGTTCAGCTCGACGATGCGCGGATCGGACAGGAATTCCCGCAAATAGCGCCACATCGGCTTGAACTCGGTGCCGTCCGGCGTGCCGAGATTGAGCAGCATGACGCCGACCTTGACGGGGCGGGCGGCGGACTGGCCGGCCTGCATTGCCGAAGGGGTAACGGTGGTGACGGCGGTCTGTGCGGTGTTGGTCATACGCTCGCTTTCTCTACGAGCCGCAGAACCTAGCGTCGTGATGCAACTATGCAATGCTGCGTCTAGCCGCACCTGCATGCGGCGGACGATACGCCGCATGCCCTATCTCGTGCGGGTCTACGCCCGGCGCGTCAGGACGAAGTTCTGGCCGGTGGCGCTGGTGCAGTTGAGCTGGCTGGTGGAGACCATCAGGCAATTGAAGCTGATCGGCGACTGGCGGATCAGCGAGGTGCCGGTGATCTCGACGGAACTCGGGCCGGTCATGCGGTAGCTGCCGTCGGACAGCTTCTGTCCGGTATCCGTGGCCACGGTCTGGAAGGCGCCGCCGGTGAAGGTCGAAAGGCCGGTGCCCTGCGCATCGATCCACGAGCCTTCGACACCGCTGCGCATGCCGCCGCCGGCGCCGGGCGGGGGCGGCGGGCTGGTGGTGCAGGCGGCAAGCGCGCCGGCCGCGACCATGGCCATGCCGGCCGTTACGACTTTACGGGGAATGTTCATCTTGCGCTTCTCCTCGATCCGCCTCTGTTCAATCGCGCGATTTCGGCACGATTGCAAGCTGTGCGGGCAGGGGGTCTTGCCGGCTATCGCACCAATATGTTGCGGAACTGCCACGGGTCCCTGGCGTCGATGTTTTCCGGAAACAGGCCAGGGCGATTCTCCAGCGGGGTCCAGTCGGTATAGTAGCCGTTCACCGGTCCGAGATAGGGCGACTGGATATCGAGGCAACGCCGGTAGTCCATTTCATCGGCCTCGACGATGCCGGCCTCCGGGTTCTCCAGCGCCCATACCATGCCGGCCAGAACGGCGGAGCTGACCTGAAGGCCGGTGGCGTTCTGATAGGGTGCCAGCTTGCGCGCCTCGGCCAGCGAAAGCTGCGAGCCGTACCAGTAGGCGTTCTTGTCATGGCCGTAGAGCAGCACGCCGAGTTCGTCGACGCCGTCGACCAGCTCGTTCTCTTCCAGAACGTGCTGTATGTCCTGCGGGCGCCCGGCCGCGCCGAACATCTCGTGCACCGACAGCACGGCATCGTTGCAGGGATGGTAGGCATAGTGGCAGGTCGGGCGGTAGTGCACCTTGCCCTTCTTGCCGCCCCCCTTCTTGCCGCGCAGGGTGAAGAAATCGGCGATCGAGATCGCCTCGTTGTGGGTGACGAGGAAGCCGTATTGCGGGCCGGGCGTCGGGCACCAGCTTCGCACGCGGGTGTTGCCGCCGGGCTGGTCGAGATAGATCGCCGCGCCGCAGCCCTTCTTGTGGGTGCGGGCGTTCTTCGGCATCCATTTCTCATGCGTGCCCCAGCCGAGCTCGGCCGGCTGGAGGCCCTCGGCGATGAAGCCCTCGACCGACCAGGTGTTCCAGAAGGTGCCGAGCGGCTTCGGCTTCTTCGCCCGCTGGGTGTCGCGCTCGGCGATGTGGATGCCCTTCACGCCGGCATCGCGCATCAGCCTGCCCCAGCCCTCGCGGTCGCCCGGGGCCGGCGGTTCCGGCAGGTCGAGGCCGAGATCGCCGGCAAGGTTCACCAACGCCTGCTTGACCAGCCAGGAGACCATGCCCGGATTGGCGCCGCAGGTGGAGACGGCAGTGGTGCCGCCCGGCCGCTTGCGCTTCTCCTTCAACAGCGTTTCGCGCAGCGCATAGTTGGTGCGCGAGGCATTGTCGGCCTTGTCGTCGAAATAGAAGCCGAGCCAGGGCTCGATCACCGTATCGACGTAGAGCACGCCGAGTTCGCGGCAGAGCCGCATGAGGTCGACCGAGCCGGTATCGACGGAGAGGTTGACGCAAAAGCCCCGGCCTTCGCCGGCGGTGAGCAGCGGCGTCAGCAATTCCTTGTAGTTTTGGCTGGTGACGGCCTTCTGCACGAAGGCGATGCCGCGCTCGTCCAGCAGCTTGCGGTTGGCGTCGCTTGGATCGATCACGGTGAGGCGCGACTTGTCGAAGCGGAAATGACGTTCGATCAGCGGCAGCGTCCCGCGCCCGATGGAACCGAAGCCGATCATGACGATGGGGCCGGTGATCTCGCCGTGAACCGGCCATTTCGCATTCGCCATTCTTCGCATGCTCCCTGTTGGGTGACGGTCGGCGGCGTTGCCGCAGGTGGGCGCTACAATCACAGATTTCTGTCACATACCAGTGAAAACCGGCAAGCCGAATGCCGGTTCCGCGATCCGGTCCGCCTATCTCGACATATGGTGAAGCAATGCCACCAGCCGGTCGCGGTCGGCGGCCAGGCCCTTGTAGTCGAGCTGCGACTGATCCAGCGCCGAAAGCTGGGCGGCGAAGGACGCGGCAAGCACCGCCCGATCCGCATGGCGTTCCAGGACGCCCAGCGGGTCGAGGAAGATGCGGATGGTGAACAGGATGTCGCCGCTTGCCGGCAGCTTGCGCAGGGTCTGGCGCTCGACCCGCATGAAGGTGCTGGCGGCGAGATCGTCGCCGTCGAGACGCGACAGCCGCCGCCCGGAGCGATCGATGCGCTGCCGGTCGGACAACGGATGGTAAAGGGCGTCGCCGGCCTGGATCGACCAGTTGAAACGCTCCACCGGCTGCTCGACGGCCAGATTGTCGAAAATGCGCTCGATGAGCCCGGCCGTGCGGGTGCCGGGGCCGAAGGCGGGCACGGGAATGTGGATGTCCTGCATGGTGCGGCCGAACTTCTCGCGCAGCGACCAGGAAGACGGAAAGCACAGCGCGCCGGCCACCAGCCGCCAGCCATCGGCGCTCCTGCGCATCACGATGAGGTCTTCCTGAATGAGCAGGGAGGCGGTTTTCAACGGCGGAAGGCCGGGCTCAGGCGGCGGTTGCCCGATGGCGGCGAGTTGGCCGTCATGGTCCTGATAGCGCTCGGGGAAATATGCCCGCAAATGGGCGGTCAGAAGCTCCAGCACCTCGACTTGCACCGCCTCGGTGCCTTCTTCCTCCACGAAAGCCAGCGCACCGTGCTCGGCATAGACGCGCCGCTTCTCGGCCATCTGGAACTCGAAATGGCGGTCGATCTCGATCCATTTCGCCAGGTCGAGCGGCTTCAGCCCGATGGTGAAGGGCCTGGTTGAGCCGTCATAGGGCGTGTAGGCCGGCTCCGCTGGCAAGGGCGATAGTGCTTCTGTCACCACACTTGCATAGCAAGCAGCGGGAAGGTCGGCAATCAGGGCACCAGCCGGGCACGAATGAGGCCACGCAACGAATTGCCGACAAACAGCGCCTGCGCCGAGCGCAGGGATTCGGGCGTGACGACGGCTTCAAGGGCGCGGCCCTGATCGATCAGCTCGCCGCGCAGCACGCCGGCCAGCAGGCCGCAGCCGAGCGGCGGGGTGGCAAGCACGCCGTCGCCGAAATCGGCGAACAGGCTGGTGATGGTGCCTTCGCAGACCTCGCCGCGTTCATTGGCGAGCAGCACCTCGTCCGCTTCGGTCGCCGGATGTTCGGCGCGGGCGCGGTCGTAGAGATCGCGACGTGTCGTCTTGTGGCGCAGCAGCGTGTCGGTGGAGGAAAGGCGCGTTGTGGCCAGCCGCAGCTTCCAGACCGTGCCGTCTGGCAGCGGCTGGAAGGGCTGGCCCGTCACGTCCAGCTCGCCGTCAGGCCCAAGAAGCAGGCGCATGCGCTGCGGCGCATCCTTCCCGGCAACCGCCCGGTGCAGCGCCTGTCCGGTTTCAGCCGGGTCGCGGGCGAAGCCGAGTTCGCGTGCCGAGGCGGCAAGGCGTGCCAGATGCCGCTCCAGCCGCAGGAAGCTGCTCGCCGGCTCCCAGCGCAGCGTCTCGATCAGCTTGAAGCCGGGACCATCCCCGTCGCGAAACGGGCTTTCAGCAGGCATTCGCGATACTCCTCCTCGGCCGTGGAATCGAACACCACGCCGCCGCCGACATTGTAGACGGCCTCGCCGCCGGCAAAGAGCGAGATGGTGCGGATGGCGACGGAGAAGCGCATTTCTCCACCCGGCGCGACCCAGCCGATGGCGCCGCAATAGACGTCGCGCGGACCGGTCTCGAGGTCGCGCAGCACCTCCATCGCCCTGATCTTCGGCGCACCGGTGATCGACCCGCACGGGAACAGGGCCGCGAAGATGCCGCGCAGCGACAGGTCGGGCAGGAGCTTCGCCCGTACCCGGCTCACCATCTGGTGGACGGTCGGGTAGCTTTCGATGCGGAACAGTTCCGGCACGTCGAGCGAGCCGACCTCCGAGATCAGCGAAATGTCGTTGCGCAGCAGGTCGACGATCATCCGGTTCTCGGCCTGGTTCTTCTCGTCGGTGCGCAGGAATTCCCTCAGCCGCTCGTCTTCCGCCGGCGTCGCGCCGCGCGGCGCGGTCCCTTTCATCGGATGGGTCTCGATCCAGCCCTCGGCGTCGACCTCGAAGAACAGTTCGGGCGAGCGCGACAGCACGACAGGGCCTGAACCCAGCGAGGCCAGCGCGCCATAGCGCACCGGCTGGCGTTCGGTCAGCGCATCGAAGGCGGCCAGCGGCTGGCCCGACCATTGCGCGTCGACGCGGAAGGTCAGGTTGCCCTGATAGCAGTCGCCCTCGCGCAGGTGCCGGTGCAGGCGGGCAAAGCGCTTTTCGTAGTCGGCGAACGACCAGCTCGCCCGTGCATCGTAGATCGGCCCGTTGCTCGGTGCATGGGCGGGGGCGGGAACGTCCCGCTCCTGCGGCGCGTCGAAGATGCCGATGCACAACAGCGGCGCGCGCCGGCCATCGGGCAGGAGCGGCACCAGCTTCGGTTCCAGCAGATAGCCGGCCTCGTAGGAGAGATATCCGGCCAGCCATTTCCCGGCTTCATGCGCGGCCTGGAGCTTGTCCCATGCGCTCTCGAATGCGCCGGGCTCGAAAGGCGCAACGATCTCGGACGGGCGCTCGAACAGCATCTCGCTGCCGTCCGGGTCGTTGCGGAACAGGATGAAGGGAGGACTGGACACGTCGCACCCGGTTTCAGGCCGTCGCCTTGTCCAGCGTCTCCAGCTCGTCGATCAGCGAGGAGATGACGCCGAGGCCGATCTGCCAGAAGCCGGGGTCGGTGGCGTCGAGGCCGAACGGCTTCAGCAGCTCCGAGTGATGCTTGGTGCCACCGGCGCGCAGCATGTCGAAATACTTCTCCTGGAAGCCGCTTTCGGCGTTCTGATAGACGGCATAGAGCGAGTTCACCAGACAATCGCCGAAGGCATAGGCGTACACGTAGAAGGGCGAGTGGATGAAGTGGGGGATGTAGGCCCAGAAGGTATCGTAGCCCTCGCGCAGCCTGATCGCCGGGCCGAGGCTCTCGGCCTGCACCTCCAGCCAGAACCGGCCGAGCTGCTCGGACGTCAATTCGCCGTTCTTGCGCTCGGTGTGCACCTTGCGCTCGAACTCGTAGAAGGCGATCTGGCGCACCACCGTGTTGATCATGTCCTCGACCTTCTGGGCGAGCATGGCCTTGCGCTCGCGCTTGTCGGAGGTGCGGTCGAGCAGCGAGCGGAAAGTCAGCATCTCGCCGAACACGGAGGCGGTTTCGGCCAGCGTCAGCGGCGTGGAGGCCATCAGCGCACCCTGTCCGCCGGCCAGCACCTGATGCACGCCGTGGCCGAGTTCATGGGCAAGGGTCATCACGTCGCGCGGCTTGCCCATGTAATTGAGCAGCACATAGGGATGGACGGAAGGCACGGTCGGGTGGGCGAAGGCGCCCGGCGACTTGCCGGGGCGCGTCGGGGCGTCGATCCAGTTGCGCTCGAAGAACCGGCTGGCGATGTCGGCCATCTGCGGCGAGAAGCCGTGATAGGCGTCGAGCACGGTGCGCTTCGCCTCGTCCCAGCCGATGACCGCCTGCGGCGTCTCGGGCAGCGGCGCGTTGCGGTCCCAGTGGTTCATGGCTTCCATGCCGAGCCAGCGCGCCTTCATGGCATAATAGCGATGCGACAGACGCGGATAGGCCTCGCGCACGGCGGCCGCCAGCGCGTCCACCACTTCGCGCTCCACGCGGTTGGCGAGGTGGCGGGAATCGGCGATGTCCTCGAAACCGCGCCAGCGGTCGGAGATTTCCTTGTCCTTGGCCAGCGTGTTGGTGATGAGGCTGAAGGTGCGGATGTTCTTGCCGAAGGTCTCGGAAAGCGCCTCGGCCGCCTTGCGGCGCACGTCGCCGCTGGCGTCCTGCAACCGGTTCAGCGTCGGCTCCAGCGTCAGTTCCTCGCCATCGATGGTGAAACGCAGCGCCGTCATGGTCTCGTCGAACAGGCGGTTCCAGGCGCCGCGCCCGGTCACGGACTTTTCATGGAAAAGCTGCTCGACGCGGTCTTCGAGCTGGAAGGGCTTTTCCTTGCGCAGGTCCTCGATCCAAGGCCGGTAGCGGCCGAAGCCGGCATCTTCCGACAGTGCCTTCTCGATCAGGGCGTCGTCGATCTTGTTCAATTCCAGCCCGAAGAACAGGAGATGCGAGCCGGCATCGGTCATCTTCTCCTGCACGTCGCCGTAGAACTTGGCGCGGACCGGGTCGGAGGTGTCGCCGGTGTAGAGCAGCCCGGCATAGGAGACGATGCGGCCGACCAGTTCCTCCAGCGCCTCATAGTCGCGCATGGCCGCGTCCAGCCCGCCCTCGCTGCCGCGCCCGGCCTCGGCGGCGAGCTTGCCCTTCCAGCGCGCCTCGAAGGCCACCGCATCCCTTGCCGCCTTTTCAAGGTCATGCTTCAGTTCGGGGGCGTCGATGCCGGCATAGAGGTCGGACAGGTTCCACTCCGGCAGGTCGCCGAGCTCTGCCTTGCCATGCGCGGCAGATGACGCGGCAAACTGTCTGTCCGGGAAGAGGGGCATGGGAAACCTTTCGAGACTGGTGGTTCGGTGCGGGTCAAAGCCGGTCAAATGCGAAACAATTCATTCACCGGCTTTTTTGAAACCTTATTTAGAACCCTGTGCCAAGTTGATCCATAGGGGAAAAATTCGGCGGGTGTTCGGGCATTGATGTCAGGTTCCGTGCTCATAGTCGATGACGATCCGGTCCAGCGCAGGCTGCTGGAGGCGGCCGTCTCGAAATTCGGCCACAGGGCCGTCGTCACCGATGGCGGCGAGGCCGGCCTCGAAGCGCTGGAGGGGCCGGGCGATATCTCGGTCGCCATCCTCGACCTGGTGATGCCGGGCCTCGACGGGATCGGCGTGCTCAAGGCGATGCGCGAGCGCGACATCCGCGTGCCGGTCATCGTGCAGACGGCGCAGGGCGGCATCGAGACGGTGGTGCAGGCGATGCGCCACGGTGCCTTCGATTTCGTGGTCAAGCCGGCATCGCCGGAGCGTCTTCGGGCGGCGATCGACGGGGCCCTGAAGGTCGGCGCCGCGGAGGGCGCGACCCGGCGCGCGGCAAGGCGGGGCGGGGTGCTCACTTTCCGGGACCTGTTGACCCGCAGCCCGGCGATGGAGCGCGTGGTGCGGCTCGGCCAGAAGGCGGCGGCCTCGCGCATCCCGATCCTGATCGAGGGCGAGTCCGGCGTCGGCAAGGAGATGGTGGCGCGCGCCATTCAGGGCAGCAGCGACCGCCGCACCAGGCCCTTCGTCACCGTCAATTGCGGCGCGATTCCCGAGAATCTGGTGGAATCGATCCTGTTCGGCCATGAGAAGGGGGCGTTTACCGGCGCCACCGAGCGCCATACCGGCAAGTTCGTGGAGGCGCATGGCGGCACCCTGTTCCTCGACGAGATCGGCGACCTGCCGCTCGACGTGCAGGTGAAGCTGCTACGCGCCGTGCAGGAAGGCGAGGTCGATCCGGTCGGCGGGCGCCAGACGGTGAAGGTGGACATCAGGCTGATCTCGGCCACCCATCGCGACCTGATCCAGCAGGTGAAGGACGGCCGGTTCCGGGAGGATTTGTTCTACCGGCTCAACGTCTTCCCGATCTTCGTGCCGCCGCTGCGCGAACGCCGCGAGGACATCCCGCTGCTGGTGCGGCATTTCATGCACAGCGTGGTGGTGAGCAGGCCGCCGCGCGCCATATCGGACCGTGCCCTTGCGCTGCTCGAGGCCTATGACTGGCCGGGCAATATCAGGCAGCTCGAAAACGCCGTGTTCCGCGCCGCCGTGCTGTGCGAAGGCGAGACGTTGACCGAGGAGGAGTTCCCGCAGATCCGGGCACTGGTGGAGGGCACCGTCGATCTCGATCGTGGCCGGGCGCCTGCTGCCGATCCGGCCGTCGCCAGGCCCCGCGAGCCGGAAGCGCAGGCAGCCCCGGAAGGCCCGCCGCCGAAGCTGCGACCCGGCCTGCTGCCGATGCTCGACGAGCGCGGCGATGTGCGGGCGCTGGCCGCCGTCGAACTGGAAATGATCCGATTCGCCATCGACCATTACAATGGCCGCATGAGCGAAGTGGCGCGCCGTCTCGGCATCGGTCGCTCGACGCTTTACCGCAAGCTCAGGGAATATGGCATTGACCCCGACGCCGTACGCGGCGCAGCCGATGATGAGTCGCAGACTTAGCGATCCCCGGCAAGAAGCTGTTAACGTTTCATAAATTTCTCGTTTACCATGACGGACCTTCTGTGCATTTGGCCCAGATCCTGCCACGGTGTCACCGCATTTGGCCTTCAATAAGCGTTGATTAACCATTAGGATTGATATTCGGGTTTGGTTAATCCATATCCGTTTGCTCAAATCCGGGGACAAACGGCAGCCTGCAAGGCCTTTTGATTTGAACAGAAGCGAACGGCATAAAATCGGTCGGCATCCCTGCGGCAGCTTCACCAAATGGCTGGTGGCAGCGGTATGCGCTTTCGGTCTCTATTCGGTTTCCGCCACCGCCGCGCAGGCGGAGGTGAGGGCGCTCAAGCTCCACAATCTCCACACCAAGGAGAAGGCGGAGATCGTGTTCAAGCGCAACGGCCGCTACGATCAGGCCGGACTGAAGAAGCTCAACGTCTTCCTGCGCGACTGGCGCCGCAACGAGCCCACCAAGATGGACCCGCGCCTGCTCGACCTGGTGTGGGAAGCCTATCGGGCGAGCGGCTCGCGCGACTATATCCACGTCGTCAGCGCCTATCGTTCGCCGGCCACCAATTCCATGCTGCGCGGCCGCAGCCGCGGCGTCGCCAAGAAGAGCCAGCACATGCTCGGCAAGGCGATGGACTTCTTCATTCCCGGCGTGCCGCTGAAGAAGCTGCGCGACATCGGCCTCAAGATGCAGGGCGGCGGCGTCGGCTACTATCCGACCTCCGGCTCGCCCTTCGTCCACATGGACGTCGGCAATGTCCGCCACTGGCCGGGCATCAGCCGCAAGGAATTGGCGCGCGTGTTCCCCGACGGCAAGACGCTGCATGTGCCGAGCGACGGCAAGCCGCTGCCGGGCTATGAGCAGGCGCTGGCCGCCTACAAGGCGCGCAGCGCCGCCGGCTCGCCCGCCATCGCGCTGGCCGGTTCGCCCAAGTCGACCGGCAAGTCCGGCGGCCTGCTCGCGGCTCTCTTCGGCGGCGGCGCCGACGAGGAAGAGGATAACGGCGTGGCCGTGGCGGCCGCACCGGCGCCGAAGAAGCCGGTTGCGACGGCTGCGAAGAAGCCGGCCTCCGGCGGACAGGAGACGCTGCCGGGCATCGCCGTCCTGTCGCCCGACCAGGCCAACCGCGCCGAACTGCCGCAAATGGCCGACGAGCCGCAGGAGACGCCGGAGACCATCATCGCGGCCCTGCCTGCCAGAAGCATTCCGCTGCCGGGTGCCGCGCCGCGGCCCAAGGCCGAGGTGGGCGTCGAGACGCCTGACACGGTTCCGTTCGGCGCGGCCGATGTCAGCCCCGTGCAGACGGCGGCCCTGAGCCCGACGCCGGACAATGTGCCGTTCGGCCAGGCCAGCGGCGAGCCGGCCCCGCAGGTTGCTGCCAATGAGGGTCCAGCCGTGATCCCGGTGCCGAGCTTCCGGCCGGAGCAGGCCCTGAAGCCTGAGGCCGCGACCGAGGATGCGCCGGCGTTGCTGGCGCTGGCCGCCGACGAGATGCGCCCGGGTGCGGACAATCTTGCCGTGGTGCCCACCGCCCGTCCGAACGACGAGGTCAAGGCATTGCTGGAACAGGCCGATGCCGGCGAGTATCAGGTGGCGGCGGTACCGTCGCCGCGCTCGGCTTTCGTCGACCCCACCGGTATCGACGCCGTCACCGCTTCGCCGCGCGCGGCGGCCATCGAGCAGCCGGCCGATCCGGCCGGCGCCATCGGCGGATCGGTGAAGACGACGCGCAAGGACGCCCGCCCGACCGCCGGCGCCGCCAAGCCCGATCCGAAGGCCGTCGTCGTCTCCGCAGAGCCGCAGCTTGCGCGCTGGGCGCTCAATTCCGGCGAGTATGTGGTGAAGGCCTCGAACGCCGCCACGGCACCGCGCTATGCCTACAATCTGGTTCGCACGGCGCCGACCGAAGTCTACACGACCGGCTTCAAGGCCCGCAACGAGATGGCCAAGGCCAACCAGTTCACCGGAACGGCGGTGAACTTCCTCTCCGTGGCCCGCTTCGAGCCCAAGGTGAACTGAGGTTTCGGGCTGACACCGAAAGCGGCCCGGTGCCGGGATCGATCCAAAAAGCGCCTGCCCGCAGGCGCTTTTTTTCATGCAGGCCGGCTTTCTACACTGGCTTGCGCAACCCCGCCGCCTCGCGCACCAGTTCCTCGATGCGGCCCCAGTCGCCTGCCCTGACGAGATCGTCCGGGGCGACCCATGAGCCACCAACGCAAATCACGTTCGGCAGGTCGAGATAGCTGCGGGCATTGACGGCGCTGACGCCGCCGGTGGGGCAGAATTTCACGTCGGCGATGGGTGAAGCCAGCGCCTTGAGGAACGCGGCGCCGCCGGCCTGTTCGGCGGGGAAGAATTTCAGGAAGGTCAGCCCGGCCTGCCTGCCGGCCATGATCTCGCCCGGGGTGATCGCGCCGGGCAGGAAGGGCACGTCGCTGTCGGCCGATGCTTTCAGCAATTCCTTGGTGATGCCGGGGCTGACGATGAAGCGCGATCCTGCCGTGGCTGCGGCGTCATATTGCGCCGGATCGAGGATGGTGCCGGCGCCGACCATGGCCTCCTCGACCTCGCCGGCGACGCGGCGGATCGCTTCCAGCGCGTCGGCAGTCCGCAGCGTGATCTCGATGGCCGGCAGGCCGCCTCGCGCCAGCGCCCGGGCCAGCGGCACCGCCTGTTTGGCGTCGGCGATCTTGAGCACGGGGATCACAGGCTGGCCGCCGAGCAGGGAAACCAGCTTTTCGGACTTGTTCAACATGGCAATCTTTCACTGAACCGGTAATTCAACCGATTTAACACAGGCAATTTGGCAAGTCCATGTGAGCGACGAGGTCAGGTGCGACGAAAAAGCCCGGCAATGCCGGCCTTCACCCTGCGCCACCATCGCGGCAGCAGGCCGGCGTCGGCCTTTGCCAGCGCGGCATGGGTTTGCGGGCCGGCTATACCATCCGGGACGAGGCCACGATCCCTCTGGAAGTTGCGCAGAGCCGCCTGTGTTGCCCGGCCGAACAGGCCGTCCGCCTGCAAGGGATAGCCGAGCCGGTTGAGGCGGCGTTGCAATTCGGCAACCGCATCGCCTCGGGAGCCGAGCCGAAGCAGGGGACCCACGGAGGAAGCCTTCGCTGCGGCTGCATGGCGCTGGTAGGCGGCGGCAAGTTTCTTGTCATAGCCGTTCCGGGCGTAGTCGGGGCCGTTGTAGCCGCGCGCAAAGGCCGGCCAGTCATGGGCGTGGAGCGATCTGGCCAGCCCGGCCTTGTCGATGTAGCGCACCATCAGCCGGATCTGGCCGGCCGCGCCGGAACGCGCCTCGGCCACCAGGGCCTGCACATTGGGATAGCCGAGCCACAGCCAGTGCGCGCCCATCACCTGCCCGATGCCCCAGGAAGTGGATTCATAGGCCGCCTTGGCGTCGATCTCCGTCGCCATGCCCAGCAAGGCCCAGCGTCCGGCCTGGGTCGAGGGATTGGCGACCGCGCCCGCTGCCGGGGCCGCAAGGCCGAGTTCGCGGGCGCGGGCCTGCTTTTTGCCGGTTAGGCGGCGGTCGAAATAGTGGCCCTCGAAACGGATCAGCGGTTCGCTGCGTTCGTTGACGGTGGCGAACAGACGCCCGCCGCTCTCCACTTCCATCACGGCAAGCAGCGCGGCGGGCTCGATCCCCGCCGGCCCGGCGGCGGCATGTGCTTCGCGAATGACGGCATCGCTGAACATCGGCTCTGGCTCCCCCTTGGAAACTCCTGTTGACGGGGGCCAGTTTCAGCCGGGTTCGCAGAGCGGGCATAAAAAGCCGGCCGAAATCCGTTATCCTAGGCCTCGAACGCCGGAAACGCATGGCAATTGCGTGCCTTTCGCTTTGCGTGCAGGCATCTTGAATCCACGATCGGGAAGCGCTAGGCCCGGGGCCATGAACGAAAACCCCGCTCCGGAGCCCTTCCGCGTCGCCGCCCTCTACCGCTTCTGCCGGCTGGAGCGGTTCGAGGAACTGCGCGCGCCGCTAGCCGCCTTCTGCTGCGGGCATGGCATCAAGGGCACGCTGCTTCTGGCGCACGAAGGCATCAACGGCACGGTCGCCGGCAGCGAGACGGCGGTTGCCGAACTGGTCGCGTATCTGGACGCTCAGCCCGAGCTGGCCGGGATCGACGTCAAATACAGCCAGGCGGCCGAAATGCCTTTCCACCGCATGAAGGTGCGGCTGAAGCGCGAGATCGTGACCATGGGTGTCGAGGGCATCGATCCTCTGGAGAGTGTCGGCACCTATGTCATGCCGTCCGAATGGAACGAGCTGATCTCGGACCCCGATACCATCGTCATCGACACGCGCAACGACTACGAAGTGGCGCTCGGCACCTTCAAGGGCGCGGTCGATCCGCGCACCGCCACGTTCCGTGAATTCCCCGAATGGGTGGACGGGCACAGGGGCGAACTGGAAAACCGCAAGATCGCCATGTTCTGCACCGGTGGCATCCGCTGCGAGAAGGCGACCGCCTTCGTGAAATCGCTCGGGTTCGACGAGGTATTCCACCTCAAGGGCGGCATTCTCAAATATCTGGAGGAGGTGCCGGCCGACCGGAGCCTGTGGGAAGGCGAGTGCTTCGTCTTCGACGAGCGCGTGTCGGTCACGCACGGGCTGGAGGAAGGCGAGGCGGAACTGTGCCGCGCCTGCCGGCATCCGCTGACGCCGGCCGAGCGCGCCTCGCCGAAATTCAGCCCCGGCATCTCCTGCGATTACTGCCATGACAGCCGCACCGACGCAGACCGGGCGCGCTATGCCGAGCGCCAGCGCCAGGTGGAACTGGCCGCCCGCCGGGGCAGGGAACATATCGGAAGCTGATCCGCCGCTCTTTTATTCGGGCTCGACGCGCGGCGTCATTGTAATGACAAGGTCGCCGCCCTACCTATCCCCGACAGGAAACGGCCGTCAGGGATAATGGCGTTTACGCAATTCCGAACGGAAAACCGGTTTCCACTTTTCTGGAATTGCTCTAGCGGAGGTGCCGATGTTCGATCCCAAGAAGCTTCTCGACGACCTGCTCGGTTCGCAGGTGCCCGGAACCACCGGAACGGTGCGCGACAAGGCCGGACAGGCGATCCAGATGGCCAAGGACAATCCCCTGGCGGCCGGCGCGATCGCGGCCGTTCTTCTGGGCACGGAACCCGGCCGCAAGGTCGGAGGCGCGGCGCTCAAGCTGGGCGGGCTGGCCGCCATCGGCGGTCTTGCCTACAAGGCCTATCAGAACTACCAGAACGGCAAGAAACCGGCTGAAACCGCGTCGACGGACGAGCAGGTGCTGCTGCCGCCGCCGGCCGATACCGAGTTCCATCCCTCGCAGGCGCCGCAGGGCGAGGCCGAATTCGCCTTGACGCTGGTGCGCGCCATGATCGCCGCCGCCAAGGCGGACGGCAAGATCGATGACGAGGAGAAGCGCCGCATCGGCGAGAAGCTCAGCCTTTCGGGGCTGGATGCCGAGGCTGAGGCTTTCCTGAAGGCGGAACTGGAATCGCCGCTCGACCTCGACGCGCTGGTCGCCACGGCCAGGACGGAAGCGCAGAAGGTGGAGCTTTACACCGCCTCGCGCCTTGCCATCAACGCCGACACCCGCGCCGAGCGCGGCTATCTCGACCTTCTGGCGGGCCGGCTCGGTCTGCCCGACCAGCTCGTCGATCATGTCGAGGCGACGGTCACGTCGTCCGGCGCGCCGCAGCCGGCACCGGTTCCCGGTTCGCCCTGGTAAGGCGCCAAGCCCGTTAAGGTCTTGTTAACCTTATGGGCGCAGCATTCCATCCAGGCGCGGCGCCTTCCTCCTCCCGGGCGCTGTACGCAAATTGGGGCGGTCGCGAATGACCGCCCTTTTTGTATGCTTGCCTTGGATGCCCGGTTCTGCAATCGCTGGGCGGGTATGGAGGAAGAGGCATGGCAATCAAGGGAACGGCAATCGTTACCGGCGCAGGCTCCGGCATCGGCAGGAGCGTGGCGCAGGCTTTGTTGCGCGACGGCTGGAACACGGTGTTCTGCGGCCGCCGCAAGGAGCCGCTGGACGCGGCGGTGCGTGAGATTACCGGCACCGAGGCGAAGGGTCTGGCGGTTTCCTGCGACGTGACCGTGCCGGAGCAGGTGGAGGACCTGTTCGCCGTCGCCATCGAGATGTTCGGGCGGGTCGATCTGCTCTTCAACAATGCCGGCATGGGCTGCAAGGCTGCCCCCATCGATGAAATTCCGGTCGAGAGCTGGAACGAGGTGGTGGGCGTCAACCTCACCGGTTCCTTCCTGTGCGCCCGGGCCGCGTTCGGCGCCATGCGCCGGCAAAGCCCGATGGGCGGGCGCATCATCAACAACGGGTCGATCTCGGCTCATGCACCGCGTCCGGGCTCGGTGCCCTACACCACCACCAAGCATGCGATCACCGGGCTTACCAGGACGCTGGCGCTCGACGGCCGGCCGTTCGACATCGCCTGCGGCCAGATCGACATCGGCAACGCCATGACCGAAATGGCAGCCCCCATGGCGGCCGGCATCCAGCAGGCCGACGGCAGCGTTGCGGTCGAGGCGGTGATGGATGTCGAGCGGGTGGCGGAGGCGGTCGTCTACATGGCCGGCCTGCCGCTCGATGCCAATGTGCTGTTCATGACGGTGATGGCGACCAAGATGCCTTTTGTCGGCAGAGGATGAAGCGCCAGCTTGGAACATTTCTCCCGCTTCGCTGGTTCTTACCGGCCGGGCGCTTTCCTGTGAGCCTTGTACGGCAAATCCGGAGGGAGAGTGACCATGGCTGAAGACCTGACCGACTGGCAGGCCAGACCGCGCCCCGAGCGCAAGGTTTTCGAAGGCAGGTTCGTGCGGCTGGAGCCGCTGGATGCAGGACGCCATGGCGATGGCCTGTTCGAGGCCTCGTCGGTGCCGGATGCCGGTTCGCGCTTTGCCTGGCTGCCGGATGTGCCGCCGCCGGATCGCGCCGCCTTCCAGCCATGGCTGGACAAGGTCGAGGCGAGCCCCGATCCGCTGTTCTTTACGGTCATCGACAAGGCCAGCGGCAAGGTGGCCGGGCGCCAGACGCTGATGCGCATCGATCCGGCCAATGGCGTCGCCGAGATCGGCAACATCTATTGGGGGCCGCTGATATCGCGCAAGCCGGCCGCCACCGAGGCGCAGTTCCTGTTCGCGGCCTATGTGCTCGATGAACTGGGTTATCGCCGCTATGAATGGAAGTGCAACGACGCCAACGCGCCCTCCAAGCGCGCGGCGGAACGCTTCGGCTTCCGCTTCGAGGGCCTTTTCCGCCAGCACATGGTGGTGAAGGGCGCAAATCGCGACACGGCATGGTATTCGATCATCGACAAGGAATGGCCCGCATTGAAAAGGGCCTATGAGACCTGGCTCGACCCGTCGAATTTCGACGCGGAAGGCAGGCAGGTGAAAAGGCTGGAAGAGTTTCGCGCCGCCTTCGGCGCCTGAAAGGCTGCTTGGCATGGCCCATTCGCATGACCATGACGGACCCGACCACGCACCGCATGATTATGGTGCCCATGGACATGGCGGGGGCGGCGCGCATGTGCACGGCTCCACCGACAAGCGCCGGGTCATGTTCGCGGCCTGCCTCACCGGCGGTTTCATGGTGGCCGAAGCGCTGGGCGGCCTGTTCACCAACTCGCTGGCGCTGCTGGCCGATGCCGGTCACATGCTCACCGACACGCTGGCGCTCAGCCTAGCCTGGTATGCCTTCCATCTGGCCGAGCGGCCGGCCACCAGCCGGATGTCCTACGGCTTCGGGCGGGTCAAGACGCTGGTCGCCTACACCAACGGCATCGCCATTTTCGTCATCGCGATATGGATCGTCTACGAGGCATGGCAGCGCTTCCTGGAGCCGCCGCCGGTGCTTGGCGCGCCGATGCTGGTCATCGCCACGCTCGGCCTGCTGGTGAATATCGCCGGCTTCCTGATCCTGCACGGCGGCGACCGCGAAAGCCTCAACATGCGCGGCGCGATCCTGCATGTGGTGGGCGATCTGCTTGGCTCGGTCGCGGCGATCGCGGCGGCGCTGATCATCCTTGCCACCGGCTGGAACCCGATCGATCCGATCCTGTCGGTGCTGGTCGCGGTCATCATCCTGTCGACGGCGTGGCGGCTGATGCGCGAGGCGGCGCACCTGCTTCTGGAAGGCACGCCGGACACGCTCGACCGCGATGCGATCGCGGCCGACCTCAGGGCCAATGTCGCCGGCCTGCGCGAGGTGCATCACGTGCATCTGTGGTCGCTGGACGGTTCCAGGCATATGGCGACGCTGCACGCCTGCCTCGACGAGGGCGTCGAGGCATCTCCGGTCGTCGCCGCCATCAAGGCCCGCCTTGCGGCGGAGCATGGCGTGGAGCACGCGACGGTCGAGACCGAGTTCGACCGCTGCGCCGACGGCGAGGGCGATCATGACGGACACCATGGCCATTCGCAGCCGGACGTGGCAAAGCATCGTCACTATCATTGAGACGGGCGGCCCGAGGGCCGCCGGCCAGCCGAGGAACGACGATGGACCGCGAAACCAGACAGACGGCGCTCGCCACCTTCCTGATCCTGGGGGTCTTTTGCGTGTTCCTCTATTTCGTGCCGACCATCATGCTGGCGGTCGGTAAGATCTCGCCGGTGCTTGGCGCGCTGGTCGTCGCGCTGGTGCTGCTGGCACCGTTCGTGTTCTTCTGGCTGCGCTCCCGCAGCCGCAACAAAAACTAGCTATACGCTGAGGCTTGCCGACAGCAGCGTCAGGCCGACGAGGAAGATGAAGGCGGCGGCGCCGATCTCGATGGCGGTGTGGATGCGGTTGCCGAGCCTGCCGCCGCCGGCCAGCATCACCGCCCAGTTCTTGGCCGTGACGGCCAGCACCGCCAGCGCCGAGACGGTGATCGCCGTGCCGAGCGCCATGGCCAGAACCGACAGGATGCCGGCCAGCCACAGGCCGTTCAGCAGGGCGAAGGACAGCACGATCAGCGCGCCGGAGCAGGGCCTGAGGCCGACGGCGGCGACGGCCGACCATGCCGTGCGCCAGTCGAAGCGCTCGGACGAGAGCAGCGTGGGATCGGGCGCGTGCGAGTGGCCGCAAGTCGAGCACACGGCGCCGTCCTCATGGTGATTGGCATGGTCGTGATGGTGGCCATGATGATGATCGTGGCCGCAATGTCCGTCGTGATGATCATGATCGTGATGCGCATGGGATGCATGCGCGGCTGACAGGCTGTGCGCGGGAGCGGCGCCGGCGAGCCGCTTCACCAGCGGTCCGGCCTTCTTCCACAACAGCCAGGCGCCGAAGCCGGTGACGAAGACATAGCTGGCGATTTCGAGGAAGTGCGCGGCGTTGGTCATCGACACGGACGTACCGCGCAGCACGAAATAGGCGAGCAGCATGACCGCGATGGCGGTGGCCGCCTGCAGGAAGGCGGAGACGAAGGAGAGCATGACGCCACGGCGCAGCGCCACCTCGTTGGCCAGCATGTAGGAGGAGATGACCGCCTTGCCGTGGCCCGGCCCGGCGGCATGGAACACGCCATAGGCGAAGGACAGGCCGACCAGCAGCCAGACCTGGCCGCCGTCGTCGCGCAGCGCCTTCATGGCGGTGGACAGGGAGCGGTAGAAGGCCTGCTGGTGCTGGTTGATCCAGATCATCAGGCTGGAAAACAGGCCGCTCGAGGGCACGATGGCGTCGTTGGTGCCGATGCCGAGCGAGCTCTGGGCATGGGCGTGACCGGCGAAATGGGCCACCACGTAGGCAAGGGTCAGGAAAGCGAGCGTCGTGCGCACGAAGGTCTTGTTCACGGGGCGGTCCTCATGCCTGACATTTCAGTTCGAGCTTGGTGGCGAAGATCTTGCTCATGTCGGTGCCCGCCGGGTCGTTGAAGAAGGCCTCGGTCAGGGTCTGCTGGTTTTCGGCCAGAGCGGTGTCGGGATCGGGCCGGATGATCGTGCGCGTGCAGGAGGGCGGCAGGCCCTCCACCGCCATGTTGGCGTCTTCGGTGAAGTCGATGGCCGTATAGAAAGTGGGGTCGTAGACGCCGAGGCGAATATCGCCGGCGAGCCTGATCGGCGTTTCCGGCTGCGATTCGAACAGGATGATGAGCTGGTTGTTCTCGAAATTGGCCATGATGCTGGCCGGCGCTTTCATCTTGACGTCCTTGCCGTCCACGGTGACGAGCTGGAAATAGTTGAACTCCGCCAGCGACGCGTGGATGGTGCTGGCCACCTCCTGCAGCTCGGCATCGTCGAGCTTGAGGTCGGCATTGGCGTCGAACTCCATCAGCACGGTCGAGGAGAACAGGTCGTCGAAGCGCCACAGATGGCGCAGCGCCGTCACTGTCTGATGGTCGGAACCGAGCACCACGTCGAGGCGCGCTTCGGCGAACACATGCGGATGCACGCTTGCCGGGACGGTGCAGGCCAGCAGTGTGGACAATGCCACCCCGGCCTTCAGCACCGTGTGTTTGAAGGGCTTCTTTATCGTCATGGTTCCCGTGCTTGCGCCGCGTGCCCGAGGATTATCACAAACGGGGCGAAAATGGGACCGGACCGCCATTGTCACGAGGTTTCGCGGGCCTTGAACCAGTTGGCCAGATAGTCGACGAAGACCCGCACCTTGGCCGGCAGGTAGCGGCGGTGCGGATAGACCGCGAAGATGCCGCCACCCTCGAGGGCCCTGTCGTCCAGAACCGGCACCAGCCGCCCGGCGGCGATCTCCGGGGCGGCGATGAAGTCGGGCAGGCCGGCAAAGCCGAGCCCGGAGACGGCGGCGGCGCGCGCGGCGATCGGGCTGTTCACCTCGATGGGGCCGGAGACGGTCACGCTGATGGTGTCGCCGCTTTCGCCCTTGAACGGCCAGTTGGCAAGCCAGCGGCCGTTGGTGTCGACTATGCAGGGCATGCCGGCAAGGTCCTGCGGCCGGGTCGGCGTGCCGTACCTGGCGATCAGGTCCGGCGCGCTGCAGACGCGCACCGAAAACGGCGCCAGCTTGCGGGCGATGAGCGACGAGCTTTCCAGCCGCGAAATGCGGATGGCAAGGTCGAAACCCTCCTCGACCAGATCGACGAAGCGGTCGTCGAGATTGATCTCCAGCACGATGTCGGGATGCGCCTTGGCGAAATCGATCAGCGACTGGCCGATCGGTGCGTCGGCCAGGGTGCGGGGGGCCGAGAGCTTGATGCGGCCACGCACGTCGCCCGATGATTCGCGCACCGAATCAGCGAGGCTGTCGATCTCGCGCACGATCTCGGAGGCCCGCTTGTAATAGGTGTGCCCCGCCTCGGTCAGCGAGAACTGGCGCGTGGTGCGGTTGAGCAGAAGCGCGCCCAATTCGTCCTCCAGCTCCCGCACATATTTGGAAAGCAGCGCCTTGGAGCGGCCAATCTTGCGTGCCGCGGCCGAAAAACCCTCCGCTTCCACCACATCTATGAATGCGCGCATGCGGGTCAGCGTATCCATGGATCTTCCTTCAGCGGGACAAGCGGGGCAGCCATCGTCTCCATACATGAAACGATGATGACAGGATTGTTCGATGCCGGTGTTTTTTCAAGGCAGGCGAAGAATTTAATTGATTGTGACGGACGATGTACCTATATCGCGCTTGCCCAAAGTCGCACGTGCCTGTGGGCGTCCCCCGGCCCCTCGAATGGCGAGGACAGTCGGGACGGTACCCGGGAAGTAACGAGCCCGGTCGGTCAAGTGGCCAACCACCTGATCGAGGACGTCTTGAAGCAACGACGGTGCGGGCCTTTCTGGTGTCTGCCGATCGTCCATAGATCGGGGTTACTGAAGAGGCACACCTTCATTGCCGGCAGTGCGGTTGGGATCTCCCATCCAAGCCAAGGCAGACAAAGCGAGCCGAAGCCGGGCAAGGCTTCAGCTCATCGCCGCGGAAAGGCGTTTCGGGGTTCCGGTGTCTCCACCGGCCGGCTCCCCGCAGATTCCCTTCCCGCTTTGTCCACCGCGTTCAAGCGAGGCCGCGCGCCCGCATGACGCAGCCTTTGCGCGCGCCTTTCAGGCGTGATGGAGACAAGCCGATGGCCACTCAGCGTATCCTCGATTTCCTCGCCACCCGACGTCCGAGCGGGCCGTGCCTCATCGTCGATCTCGACGTGGTGCAGGAGAACTATCGCGCCTTCGAGAAGGCGCTTCCCGATTCGCGCATCTTCTACGCGGTGAAGGCCAATCCCGCGCCCGAGATTCTGCGCCTGCTCGCCTCGATGGGCTCGTCCTTCGACACCGCCTCGGTCGCCGAGATCGAGATGGCGCTGGATGCCGGCGCGTCGCCCGACCGCATCAGCTTCGGCAACACCATCAAGAAGGAGCGCGACATCGCGCGTGCCCATGAGCTCGGCATCCGCCTCTACGCGGTCGACTGTGTGGAAGAGGTCGAGAAGATCGCCCGCGCCGCCCCGGGTGCCCGGGTGTTCTGCCGCGTGCTGACCGACGGCGAAGGCGCCGAGTGGCCGCTGTCGCGCAAGTTCGGCTGCGTGCCGGCGATGGCCGTCGACGTGCTGCGCCATGCCGCCGCGCTCGGCCTCGATGCCTATGGCGTGTCGTTCCATGTCGGCTCGCAGCAGACGGACCTCACCGCTTGGGACCGCGCGCTGGCGGATGCCGCGGACGTGTTCGGAAAGCTTGCCGCCGAAGGCATCGTGCTCAAGCTCGTCAACATGGGCGGCGGCTTCCCGGCGCGTTATCTCAGCGACGTGCCGGCGGCGCAGGCCTATGGCCAGGCGATCTTCGAGGCGCTGTCGCGGCATTTCGGCAACCGCCTGCCGGAGACCATCATCGAGCCGGGCCGCGGCATGGTCGGCAATGCGGGCGTCATCAAGTCCGAGGTGGTGCTGATCTCGAAGAAGGCCGACAACGACAATGTGCGCTGGGTCTATCTCGACATCGGCAAGTTCGGCGGCTTGGCCGAGACCATGGACGAGGCCATCCGCTACCCGATCGTCACCCCGCGTGACGGCGATGCGGTGGAGCCCTGCGTGCTGGCCGGCCCGACCTGCGATTCGGCCGACGTCATGTACGAGAAGAAGCCCTATCCGCTGCCCCTGTCGCTGACCATCGGCGACGAGGTGCTGATCGAAGGCACCGGAGCCTACACGACCACCTATTCGGCGGTCGCCTTCAACGGCTTCGAGCCTCTCCGATCCTACGTGATCTGACGGGTCGCAAACCCGCCAGATCATCTGTGCGCCGGTGAAACCTCACTGACGCATGGTCCTTTCCGAAGCAAACAGGCTTCGGGGCCATGCGTTTGCCGGCGCGCAGGTTCGCTCGTGGAAATTATCCGCCTGTGAAGGATCGCGGACATGAACAGCCTTGCCATCGCCACCACCGATTTCCAGACCGCCGGTGTCGTCCAGCACCTGCCGGCATTCACTGTGGAAGCCGAACTGCCTGCCGACGTGGCAGCGCGGGAGGCCTTGCTCGACCGTGCCATGGGGCCGGGGCGCAAGCGCAAGTCTTCCGAGAAGCTGCGGCGCGGCCGCAGGCCGGCGGAAGGGCTGGCGCTCGTCGCCCGCTCGGCCGAGGGCGCGCTGCTCGGCACGGTGCGGCTGTGGAACGTCACGCTTGGCGCGGGCGGCCGGCCCGCGCTGCTGCTCGGGCCGCTGGCCGTCGAGCCGGCGGTGAAGAGCGCCGGCATCGGCTCGGCGCTCATGCGCCAGGCCATCGCCGAGGCAGAGCGCCTTGGCCATGGCGCGATCCTTCTGGTGGGCGACGAGCCCTATTACAGCCGCTTCGGCTTTTCGGCCGAGCGCACCGGCACGCTTGCCATGCCGGGCCCCTACGAGCGCCATCGCCTGCTGGCGCTGGAACTGGCGGGCGGCACACTGGACGGTGCGTGCGGGATCGTCACCGCCTCCGGCCGCAAGCTGCGCAACGAACGGACGCACGCTGCCTGAACGAAAAAAAGCCGCCTTGCTCAGGCGGCTTTTTCATTTCTGCGGATCGGCGTCTCGCGGATCAGCCGATGAGCTGGCTGAGCTGCATGGCGATCGACATGTCGCCCTCGATCTTCAGCTTGCCGCTCATGAAGGCCATGGTCGGGTTCAGCTCGCCGGCAAGCAGCGCTTCCAGATCGTCGAGCGAAAGCTTGATGGTGCAGTCGGCCGGGCCGTCGGTGGTGGAGATGCTGGCGCCGTCGATCAGGATCACGCCGTCGCTTCCCGTATC
Organism: Aquamicrobium terrae; assembly: GCF_052978165.1. Lineage (NCBI taxonomy): Bacteria > Pseudomonadati > Pseudomonadota > Alphaproteobacteria > Hyphomicrobiales > Phyllobacteriaceae > Aquamicrobium > Aquamicrobium terrae. Next base: position 1,104,219 of record NZ_JBRKLZ010000001.1, on the reverse strand, counting down.
GAACTTCACCGACCGGTCGAAACCGGAACTCTCGACCTGCGACTTCAGCCTGTCTGCAATGTCCTGCACGCCCATGGCTCTCTTCCCGTGATTTTCGCGCTCTTGCGCTGTTGCGTTTACGGGGCAATGCTCGCGCCCAAGAGAGGGCACATCGCGCACCGTTCGCCGCTTTATAGGTTGGTATTGACGTTTACGTCAACGTGATTTCAAGGGAAACGCTCAATCCGTCTCTTCAATGTGTGCCGGCCTGCGGTGCCTCCGCTGGCTGCGTGGCGGGCTTTCGGCGACGCTTGGCATTGTCACGGATGTCGTCCTTGGTCAGGAAATCGACCTGTTCGACCAGCACTTCGTGGACCAGCTTGTCGCCGACGCGGGCATTGATGTTGTCGCGAACCCCGGCGCGGAAGGCATCGAGGTCCAGCGCGGCGCGGTCGGAGAAATCGAACTGGGGATTGGAATAGAGGTAGGAATAGACCTGATCGGCGATCAGCGCCGAAGGCGGCACCGAAAGCTTGTTGAGCTTGGCAGGCTCGGCGGTGAACACCAGCCTGGCGATGAAATAGCCGTCGACCCTGGCGTTGCGCACCACCGGTACGGTGATGATGTCCGTCTTCACATAATCGAGGCCGCCGAAAAGGGCCGGTGCCGGTGCCGCATTGTCGTCCTTGCCGGAATTCTGAAACGAATAGAACACGGCGCCGACCGTGGCGGCGCTTATCCAGAGGGCTGCGACGACGAACTTTATCATGGCGCGGGGGCTGTCCGGATCATGGCTGCGCCCAGCCGAACCCGCCGGCGGAATAGGTGCCGTCGGCCTCGGCGTGCTGGATCGCATTCTTCAGCAGGTTGGCCACTTCGGTCACCGCGTTGAGATGCGCCAGGATCGCCGCCTCGTTGCGGGCCAGTTTCTGGCGCAGGCGCTGGAGCCCGTCGCGATGTTCGGCCAGGTTTTCCGGTCGCCCGGTCTTCATCGCGCGGTTCAGTTCATAGAGATAGCGGCTCTTGCGGGCGTTGGAGGCCTTGATGTCGAAGCCGGGATCGGTGCGGATGGCGGCGGTTTCGGCTTCGACGGCCTCCTCGATGCGGCCGATGATGGCGGCAAGGCTTCCGGGCGCGACGGACGAGGCGGCAGGGTCCGCGGAACCGAGGCGGGCGGGCAGGGCGGGAGTGAATTCGGAATATTCGTTCATGACCCTGCCTTACTTGCTGGGGAGCTCTGTCTGGGCCGGACCGGCATCGCCGAGCGAGCGCACGATCCGCATCTGGATCTGGTGGACGAGCGACGAGGACATGCTGAGCTGATCGTTCAGTTCGGCTTTTTGCGGATTGGCCGAGACCGGCACGATGGTTTCCCCGTATGATCCGGTGAGATACTGGGCGGCAGCCAGCGATTTGGCGATGCCGATGCCGCCGCGATCGGAAACCACGTCGGCAAGATGCTCGGCCATGCGCGCCTTCCACATATCGCCGGCGAACCCCTTGCCGTAGACGCCTTCGGCGTCCTTCGGCAGCATGGTCTCGATGAAGGTTTGCAGCACCATCGCCTCGAAGCGCTTGAAGCTGCCGGCGCCGTCCGCCGGCTTTGGCGCGCGCGCCGCAACGGATGCGGTCCCGGCGGCCTCGAATGCGGCGTCCGTGCCGCCGGTGCGGTTCAGCAACTCGGCATGGGCCTTGCGGACATCGGCCGGATCGGCGGCGCGGGCCACGTCGAGCACGATGTCGCTGGGGGGAGAGATCGCCAAGAAAAGAACCTTCCGCCGTTTTTCTCAAGTTAGATCATGCCTCGGAAAGCTTGCCGCAGGCTGACGTGAGTCTACTTGCCGGCCTGCTTCTGCTCGATGAGGTCGAGCAAAGTGCGCTCGGCGAGGCGGCGTTCGTCGGCGCGCCGGGCCTCGCGGTAATCACGCTGCACCATGTTGGTGCGTGCCGTTGCCGTGGCCAGTTGCGCCGCCTCGCCGCGAGCCATCTCAAGCTCGGTCCCGGCGCGGGTGACGGCATCGGCGATCCTGCGATGGTAGACCTCCGGAAACAGGGAAGACAGCGAGCCGGGTGCGTCGAACCCGGCGACCAGTTCCTCGGCCTCGCGCTTTGCGGCGGCGGCGGCGGCCAGGTGCATGGCGTGGCGCATTTCGTGCAGGGCCTTGAGCTGGTCCTGGACCTTGACGAGTTTCTTCAGGCGCCGGGTGCGTGGCGTCATGGGGTCACCTTGCCAGCGTCATGCCGAGGAAGCCGTCGGCGAACAGCGAAAGCATGGTCGAGAAGGCGAAATAGAACAGGATCAGCCCACCTGCGACGACGAAGGGCAGGGAGATGAAGTAGATCGGGATCTGCGGCGTCAGCTTGTTGACGAAGCCGACGGTCAGGTTGACCAGTATGGCATAGGCGATGAAGGGGCTGCCCAGCCGCAGCACGAGGAAGAAGCTCTCCGACACCGTGTCGGCCACGTCGATCAGCGCCGCCTGCGGGTTGAAGAACACGTTGACCGGCGCGATCGAATAGGAGGCGATGAGGGCGCGGATGATTTCCTGATGGAAGTCGAACACGAACAGGAGAAGCAGCGCCGACATTGAGATGAGGGCGGCAAGCGGCCCCTGCGGATCGGCCTCCTCGATCGCCGTGCCGCCCATGCTGTTGAACCCCATCAGCATGGCGATGGCGGTGCCGATGAAGCGCATCGCTTCCATGTAGAGCCGGGTCAGCGCGCCGATCAGGCCGCCCACCAGCAGCTCCGAGACGATCATCGGCGCGAGGATGGACGGACGCACATCGACGAAGGGGTGGATGCGATCCCACAGGAAGGCGAGCAGGGCGATGGTGACGGCGACGGCGGTGAACAGGCGCACCTGCATGGGCACGCGCGCGCTGGAGAAGCCGGGCATCACCATCATGCACGCGCCGATGCGGCAGAAGGCTAGGAAGGCCGCCAGTATGGCGGTCTGGCTGAGATCGGCAAGACCCGTCATGGACCCGTTCCGGGCAGGGGTGGGGGTACAGCCCCGGTCACGCTCACAAGTGCCTCAAGCGGGTCACGAAATCGTCCCCAGCACGCGGATTTCGACGCCCCGCGCGATCTCGACATGGCTGAGCACCGGCAAGGTCGGGTAGAGGCGCTCGATGATCATGCGCACATAGGGGCGTGCGTCGGGCGCGGTGACCAGCACGAAACGCTCGCCGGCCTCCAGATGGCTGCGGATCGCCTTGGTGGCGTCCTGTCCGAATTCCTCGAGCTGGCGCGGGTCGATGTCGAATTCGCGGATTTCGCCCTTGGCGTCGCGCTTGAGGCTCTGGTGGAAGGCGAGGTCCCAGCGGTTGCCGAGCCGCAGCACCTTGAGCACGCCGCCTTCGGACAGGTCGCCGCAGATCTGCTGGGCCATGCGGATGCGCACATGCTCGACGATCTGCTCGGTGCGGCGGATATGCGGCGCGATCTCGGCGATGGCCTCGATGATGAGGTGCAGGTTGCGGATCGACACGCGCTCGGCCAGAAGCAGCTTCAGAACCGCCTGCAGGCCCGGATAGGAGAGGTGGGTGGTGCAGATCTCGTCGGCAAGCTTGCGATATTCCGGGTCCTGGCGTTCCAGAAGCGCCTTCATGTCCTTGTAGGAAAGAAGCTGCGGCAGGTTGTTGCGCACCACCTCGGAAAGGTGGGTGAGCAGCACCGACATGTTGTCGGCGAAGGTGAAGCGCTCGCGCTTCAAATCCTCGGCGAAGGTTTCCAGCACTGAATAGGCGCGCATGCCGAAGGCCGGTTCCTTGACCTCCTCGCCCGGAATGTCGGGCAGGGTGCGGTTGCCCAGCAGCACCATGATCTCGCCGACGCGCATCTCGTATTCGGCCACCACCGTGCCGTGGATCTTGATCTGATAGCTCTTGGGCGGAATGGCGAAGTCATCGGTCAGCCGCACTTCGGGCACCACGAAGCCGTATTGCTGCGCGAACTTCTTGCGCATCTTGCCCATGCGGAAGGCGAGTTCCTGATGCGAGGTGAGCAGCCGCGTCGAAAGCTGCTTGCCGATCAGCAGCTCGATCTCGGCGGTGGCGAGGGAGGCCTTGACCGAGTTCTTTTCCTCGTCGGCCTTGGCGGCGGCCTCGGTCCTGCGGGCGTTCTCCTCGGCGGCCTCTTCGCGCTTCTGGCGCATCGGGATGACGTAGCCGAGCCCGGCCATGGCGCAGGCCAGCACCAGGAAGGGGAACAGCGGCAGGCCGGGCATCAGGCCGAGCAGGGCCAGCAGCGAGGCGGCGACATAGAGCGCGCGCGGGTAGGCGCCGAGCTGGCCGAACACGGCCTGGTTGGCCGAGCCGCGCGTGCCGCCCTTGGAGACCAGCAGGCCGGCGGCCAGCGAGACGATCAGCGCCGGAATCTGGGTGACGAGGCCGTCGCCGACCGAAAGCTTGATGAACACGTCGGCGGCCTCGCCCATGCTCATGCCGTGGCGCAGATAGCCGATGGCGATGCCGCCGACGATGTTGATGGCGGTGATGATGAGGCCGGCGATGGCGTCGCCGCGCACGAATTTCGACGCGCCGTCCATGGAGCCGAAGAAGGAGGATTCCTCTTCCAGTTCGCGCCGGCGCAGCTGCGCGGTCTTGTCGTCGATGGTGCCGGCGGAAAGGTCGGCGTCGATCGACATCTGCTTGCCGGGAATGGCGTCGAGGGTGAAGCGCGCGCCGACCTCGGCGATACGCGTCGCGCCCTTGGTGATGACGATGAAGTTCACCACGATCAGGATCAGGAACACGATCAGGCCGATGACGAAGTCGCTCGACATGACGAGCCTGGAAAAGCCCGAGATGACGTGGCCCGCCGCATGCGTCCCTTCGTTGCCGTGCGAGAGGATGACGCGCGTCGTGGCGATGTTGAGCGACAGGCGCAGCATCGTGGCGATCAGCAGGATGGTCGGGAACGAGGAGAAGTCGAGCGGGCGCTGGATCCATAGCGCGACCATGAGGATCAGCACCGACAGCGCGATGGAAAAGGCCAGCCCCATGTCGATCAGGAAGGCGGGAATCGGCAGGAACAGCACCGCGAGAATGACGACGATGCCCAGCGCGAAGAAGATGTCGCGGCTGTTCTTGCCGGCGCTGCCGGATATCGCTGTTTCTGCCAGGGCCACCTGCTTCTCCACATTCCATGCCCGCCGGCGCGCAGTTCGGGCGCTGCAACCTTAGAAGGCGAAGCTTGTGCGAGAATGGGAGGGCGAAGGTGGAAACCGCCCCGCCGGTCCGCTATAGACCGCGCCTTTGCGATGGAAAGCACAGGAGGCGTCATGAACGGGCAGGATGACAAGGATCATTGGACGCGGGTGGCGGCGGACTGGATCCGCTGGGCGCGGGCGCCGGGGCATGACGCGTTCTGGGCCTATCGCGATGCGCTGCTGGCGTTCATCGGCAGCGGCACAGGCGATGTGCTCGACGTGGGCTGCGGTGAGGGCAGGGTGTCGCGCGAATTGAAGGCGCTCGGCTATCGGGTGACCGCCCTCGATCCGGTGGCCGAGATGATCGAGGCTGCCCGGCAGGCGGATTCGGCCGACGCCTATGTGGTGGCCGGCGGCGATGCGATACCGTTCGAGGACGGGCGTTTCGACAAGGCCGTCGCCTACAATGTGCTGATGGACGTGCAGGACGTGCCGGCCACGGTGAAGGAAATCCGCCGCGTGCTGAAGCCGGGCGGCGAGCTGATCGTTTCGCTGGTGCATCCCTTCCGCGATCGTGGCCGCTTCGCGGGCCCCGAACTGGACGCCCCGTTCATGCTGGAAGGCAGCTATTTCGGCATCGAGCGCTTCGAGGGCATGGAAGAGCGGGATGGGTTGCGCATGGATTTCGCGGGCTGGTCGCAGCCGCTCGAATCCTATGCGGCGGCGCTCGAAGATGCCGGGCTGGCCATCACGGCGCTGCGCGAGCCGTTGCCGGCGCCGGAGACTGCGGGCCTTCGGCGCTACAATCGCATCCCGCTGTTTCTCTGGCTCAAGGCCCGGCCGCTGGCAGGCTGACGCGAGGGGCATTCCCGGACGGCACGGTCAGTGCAGGTCGATCGGACCCTTGGGTGTGACGATGGCCTGCTGTGCGCTGGTCTGGCGCTCGATCATGCGGCGCACCCGCGGCCGTTCCGAGCCGCTGTGCAGCGCCCGGATGCGCTCGGAGATCTCCGCATCGGCAAAGGTGGCGCGGGTGTTGTGGCGCACATATTCCAGCCAGGTGGGCGTGTGGTAGCTCTCGATCCAGATGTCGGGGTTCTCGAGATCGCGCGCCAGCGTCCAGTTGCGGGCGCCGTCGCGGCGGCGGATGCGGCCGCGCTCGGCCATCAGCTCGATGAATTCGGGCAGGTCCTTTTCCCTGATGACATATTCGATCAGGATGGCGATGGGGCCGCTGCGCGGTTTCAGGTCGAGCGACAGGAGCGGCTCGGTCCAGCGGTTGAGCGGATCGAGGTTCATCGTCGTCAGTTGCGGCAACGGCACGGCGAAACCGAGGGCGCCGCCGACCAGCATGGAGATGGAGGAGGCGATGAGCGCCGCTTCGACGCCATGCGCTTCGGCCACCACGCCCCATACCCAGCTTCCAAGCGCGATGCCGCCGAAGGTCGATGTCTGGTAGATGGAAAGCGCCCGCCCCACCACCCAGCGCGGGGTAGACATTTGCACCGTGATGTTGAAATGCGACAGCGCCAGCACCCAGCAGGCACCGCCGATCAGCAGGCCCGCGGCGGTAAGCCAGGCATTGGAACTGAGGGCCGCCGTCAGCGCGCAGATCGAGAAGCCGATGAAGGCACAGCGCACCATCACCTCGCTGGCGAGCATCTGGCGCAGCCGGCCGCTGAGCAGTGCGCCGACCACCGCGCCGAGGCCGAAGGCCCCCAGCATGATGCCGTAGGTGAGCGGGCCACCCCTGACCAGATCGCGTGCGACCAGCGGCAGCAGCGCCAGGATCGAGCCGCTGGTGAAGCCGAATACGGACGACCGCAACAGGACCTTGCCGATATTGGGCGACATGGCGACGTAGCGGATGCCGGCGCCCATCGCCGCTCCCAACGTCTCGCGCGGCAGCTTGGAGGCCATGAGGTTCGGCTGCCACCGAGACAGGACGGTGAGCAGCGCCACATAGCTGGCGGCATTGACGGCGAAGGCGGCGGCGGCACCGGCCGCCGCGACGATGATGCCGCCGATGGCCGGGCCTACCGAGCGGGTCAGGTTGAAGCCCATCGAGTTCAGCGCCACGGCCGCCGGCAGGTCCTCGCGCGGCACCATGTCTCCCACTGATGCCTGCCATGAGGGATTGTTGAGGGCGGTACCGCAGCCGATCATGAAGGTGAAGGACAGGAGCAGCCAAGGTGTGATGAGGCCCTGGTAGGCGAAAATGGTGAGCAGCACCGACACGAGCAGCATGAGGCCCTGCGCCACAAGCATCACCTTGCGGCGGTCGAAGCTGTCGGCAATGGCCCCGGAGACGAGCGAGAACAGCATGATCGGCAGTGCCGTCGAGGCCTGGACCAGCGCCACCATGTTGGAGGAGGTGGTGATGGAGGTCATCAGCCATGCCGCGCCGACGCTCTGGATCAGCCCGCCGAAATTGGAGGCGAGGCTGGCTGTCCACACTGCGCGGAAAATACCGTGCCGGAAAGGGGCGAGGGTCGAGCTCTTATGCGTGCCGTTTTCGTCGTCGATCAAGCGTCTCGTTCCGCCATTGGCGGACCTCTTCAATCCGGATGGTTCATCGCCAATATGGAGCGGGGCCCGGTTCGGAGAAGGCCTGTGCCTAACAAGGATGCGTCGCGCCGCGCTGTCAAGTGCCGGGGCAGGTGGTGGCGGACGTGGACCGGTGCAGGGGGCGGAACTGGTCTAGAAACCGTTTTCGACGCGCTCGAAGATGACGTTGGCGAAGGCGGAAATCTGGCTGCCGACAAAGGGACCGGACAGCGCCACCACCAGCATGATGGCGACGATCTTGGGCACGAAGGTGAGGGTGATTTCCTGGATCTGGGTCAGGGCCTGCACCAGGGCGATGCCGATGCCGACGATCATGGCGACCAGCACCACGGGCGCGGAGGCGACGAGCACCGTCCACACCGCATATTGCATGATGTCGAGCGCATCGGCTTCGTTCATGGCTTCAGCCCGGTCCTCCGCTCCGGGGCTCGCATGCCCCAGGCGTTCCTACGCCGGCGTTTCTCCGGTTTCCCCGTCCGAATTGCCGGCCGGCGGCGCGCTGATGCTGACGCCGGGGCCGATGAGCACCTGGGTCCCGTCCTCCAGGATGCCGACCATGCCGTCGGAGAAGATGCGCACCTCCTTGACGATACCGGAAACCTCGCCGTCGAGGGAGCTGATATGATGGCCGATCAGGTCGGTGGCCTGTGACAGGCTGGATGCCTGCAGGATCTGGTCCAGCTTGGTGTTGGCCTGCATGGACTGCTCCACCTGCGAGAAAGTGGCGAGCTGGGCCACATACTGGGTGGAATCCATCGGCTGGGTGGGATCCTGGTTCTTCATCTGGGCGATCAGCAGCCGCAGGAAGGAATTGTAGTCCACCATGGCCTTGGACCGGGCGGAGGAAGCCTGGTTGGCGCCATTGGGGATGGAGGTGGTCATGTCGACGTTCATGGTCATCAGGCTCCCACGGCTATCGGTTCGCGCTCGTGCAACTCCCGGTCGCGGCCGCCCCGCAGGGCGGCCTCCTCGATCGGATAGAGGGCGCGGATGGCTTTCAGCGCGCCATAGACATCGCCTTCGCCGACCATGCGGTCGACCTGCTTGAGGCTGGCAAGGATCTGCTCGTCCTTGAAGCTGGCCAGGAGCAGCGGCAGCGATTTGCGGAACATGTCGCGGGCATCCGGCGCGCCTTGCGGGTTCATCAGCATCACCTGCAGTATGAAATAGAGCTGGCGCAGCGGCGTGCTGGCGTCCTCCGGCTGGAGCACGTGGTTCTCCAGCAGGAACTGGACATCGTTCATCAATTCGATCGTGACCTTGCGGTCCGGGCGGATGACGGCGCCGTTGATGTAGATCTTCTCGTTCGCCTTCAGGGAGAGCTTGAGGGTGCTCTTCATTGGATGCCGTCCCGGATGATCTGAGAGATTTCGATGATGCCCTGGAAATCGGTCGTCCGGCCCTGGCGGATGTCCTCGGCCTCGCGCAGCACCCACAGGCCGATCGAGATGAGGTTGGCGCGCAGTTCCTTCGGCAGGGCGTTGTCGCTGGAGCCGAGGTCTTCCAGGAGCGTGGCCCACACGCGCGCCGTGAAATGGAGAGCCTCGACGGCCTCGCGGGTCTCGGGGCCGGCGGCGGCGGCCGCCGTCAGCATGTCGATGGAACGGCTCAGCAACTGGTGCTCGCGGTCCCTGGCGTCGGCCACCGAGTCGGTCTGAATGTCGGCGTAGGAGAATTGGTACATCGCAAATCCGCCCCGTCAGGTGAGGTAGTTCAGCAGGCTGAGCTGCTGGATGCGCGCTGTCAGCGCGAAGGAAGTCTGGATATGGGCCATCAGGTCGTTGACGCGGTTGGCGGCCTCGTAGGGGTCGACGCCTTCCAGGTCGATGATGTGCCGCTCGAACAGGTCGATCTGCGTGTTGATGCGGGTGCTGGCTTCCGAAACGCGGTTCTGGATGATGCCGGTCTGCGACTGCAACTGCCCGAGATCGGCGATGGCCTCGCCGGCGAGAGCCTGCGCGCGCCTGGCCACGGCCGACTTGGCCTCCTCGTCAAGATTGCCGGAGAAGGCCTCATAGGCCAGCACGGCGGCCATGGCGGCCTTGCGCAGCCCTTCGTTGTTGGCGCTGACCGAGGCCGGGGTCGTCTCGTTGAGGGCGATGCGGCTGACGATGGTCTGGTCGGTGGCGTTCGACCAGTTGGCCTCCCAGCCGGCGCCGAGGAACTGCGGCTCGACGAGGTCGGTTATGAAGGATTCGATGTCCGTCGCGGAGATGTCGGCGGCGGCCGGGTCGTCCTTGGTGAAGCCGAAACGGGCATGAAAGGCGGCGTCGAAGGCCGCCTTGGCCGGCGAGGCCGGGTCGAGGTAGTCCTCGACCGGGCGCACATCGGTGTTGGTGCCGGCGAACAGATATTCGCCGTTCATGCTGGAATTGAGGATCGTGGTCAGCGATTGCAGCATGGTGCTGCCGCTCTTGGCGGTGACGCTGTCGGGCGAATCGCCGGCGACGGCCACGGTGAGCGCATTGACGAGATCCTGCGTGACCGAGACGATCTGGCCGAGCGAATCCTGCGTCGACTTCAGGCGTGCGGACACCAGCGCGTTGGAATCGACCAGCGCGTTCAGGCGGTCGAGATCGCGGTGGAAATTCACCGCCTGCGCGCTTCTGGCCCCCAGTGCGAGGCCGGTATCGGCGACCCTGCCCGAGTCCATCTCCTTCTGGGCCTTGACCAGATCGACCTGCATGCGCGTCTGCGAATAGCGCATCGCGTTGGAGATGGCGGCGGAGGAGACGGAAACTGCTTTCATGGCAGGTCCTAGACGGCGTTCAGTAGCGTTTTCAGCATCTCGTCCACCGTGCTGAGCAGACGGGCGGATGCCTGGTAGGTGTGTTCGAGGTCGAGCATGAGCGACATTTCCATGTCGATGTTCACGCCCGTGGCGTTGGACAGGGCCTCGGCGGTGCGCGCGGCCAATGCTTCCTTGGTGTCGGCAGACGTCGTCGCCTGCTGACGGGCATTCTCCAGCCAGCCGATGGCGTTGGCGGAATAGGCGGTGACGCTGGCAGCGGCGGTGATGCCGGCGGCGGGATGGAACGTCATCGGCTGGTCGAGCCTGTCGCCCAGCGCGATCAGCCGGTCCGCGAAGGAGGCCGTGCCTCCCGTGTTCGCCACATAGGCGGCGCCGTTGGCACCACCGTCGCGCAGCAGGTTGACGTTGCCGCCCTGGTCGGGATCGAAAGCGGCATTGATCGAGATCTGTCCGGCCAGGCCGTTGACCAGGGTTCCGGGCACGCCCGGCGCGCCCGACCAGGTGAACAGGCCGGCTGCGTCCGGCAGCGGCGGCGCGGTTTCGGCGAAGGCGCCGATGAGGCCGCGGGCGATCTCGTCGAGTTGCGCCTGCATAGTGACCGAGGCGCCGTCGCGCAATTGCAGCAGGCCGGCCAGCTTGCCGGAAGCCTCGCCGGTGCTGCCGGAGACCGGCACGTTGTCGATGTAGACCGTGGCGCCCGCCATGCCCGGCGCGTAGGCCGGCGAGGGCGTAAAGCTTACCGGGCGCGCCACCGTCTCGAACATGGTGACGCCGCCCGTGGTGGTGATGACCATGTCGTTGTCGGCGCGCAGGTGGGTGGTGACCGGCACATGCTCGGCAATCTTCTTCAGCAGCGCGTCGCGCTTGTCGAGCGCGTCCGAAACGTCGGTGCCGGTGCGGGTGCCGGCAACGATCGCCTTGTTGACGCTCTCGAACTGGGCCAGCAACTGGTTGAACTCGCCAACCGAGGTCGCGATCTGGCTGTCGATGTCGGCGCGGAAGGCCTGGATGGCTTCGCTGCCGCTGTTGAGCGAGCGCACCGCCTGTCGGGAGGCGTCGATGACCGTCGCGCCAACATTCGGGTTCGACGGCGTGGTGGCGTAGAGTTGCAGCGCATTGTGCAGCTTGCCGATGGCCGTGGAGGCGGAGCCGGCATTGTCGACGCCGTTGACGGCGAGTTGCAGCCGGTCGAGCCCGCTCGACAGGATGCTCTGGCCGCTCCAGGCCGACAGGGCGGACAGGTTCTGGCGGAAAAGCTGCTGGTCGACGGCCCGCTGGACGACGACCATGCGCGCCCCCGGCGCATTGGAAACGACCTGGGCGATGCGGCGCGAATAGTCCGGATTGGAGGCATCCGCCACGTTGCGCGTCACAACATTGGTCTGGCGCGACGTCGAAAGAAGCGCCGATTGTGCGATGCTGAGTGCGGATGACAGCGACATGCTAAAGGTTCACGGCTGGCGCCGCCTTATCTCTTGAGGTTGACGAGGACGTCCATCAGTTCCGAGCCGGTCTGGAACACCTTGGAATTGGCCGTGTAGCTGCGCTGCGCGGCAATCATGTCGGTCAGTTCCTCGGCGATATCGACGTTGGAATTCTCCAGCGCGCCCGAGACGATGGACCCGCGCGACTCGCTGTCGGCGCGCCCGATCGTGACGGGACCGGAATCGCCGCTGACGGTGAACACGTTGCCGGGCAGGACGGTGAGGCGGTCCGGACTCGGCACCTCGGCCAGCGGGATCGTGTAGAGGGCCAGCGTGGTGCCGTCGCTGTAGAGGGCATAAACGGTGCCGTCGCGGCCGATTTCCACCTTCTCCACGGAAGTGGCCGGGTGTCCGTTCACTTCGCCGATGGCCTTGAACTCGCTGCCCACCTGCTTGAGGCTGGACAGGTCGAGGTTGAGGGCCGCGCCGTTGGGCACGGTCAGCGCCAGGGTGCCGGCGCCGGCAAGCGTTCCATCCGGGTTGAAGTTCAGGGTCGTGGTGCCGAGCGGCCCGTTCGCGTAGGGGAAGGAGCCGCCGGTCGCGGCATCGTCACGGTCGAACACCGACACTTCCCAGCTATCGGGGCCGGTGCTGGTGAAATACACGTCCAGCGTCTTCTGGTTGCCCTGCGTGTCATAGACGACGAGGGACGATTTCGCCGTGTACTGGGCGCTGGCGCCGTTTGCGGAGGGCAGGTCCCCGGCTGCGACCGGGGTTGCGCCCGATGGCAGGCTGCCGTGATAGGCGCCCTGCGTGCTCGCCTCGGGATCGGAACCGGCCTGCGGGATCGTCACCGGAACGAGGCCGCCATAGTCGCCGACGCCGCCGGTCGGGGCCGTGCCGTATTCATAGGCCATGAGCTGGAAGCCGCCGGCATTGACCAGCCGGCCCACCCCGTCGGGCACGAAGGCGCCGGCGCGGGTGAGGAAATTGGTGCCGCTGGGGTCCTGCACGACGAAGAAGCCGTTGCCGTCCACGGCCAGATCCGAGGCCGAGGTGGTGTATTTGTGGATGCCCTGCTTGCTGATCGAATTGATGACCGTCGTGGTCACGCCGCCGGAGGTGTAGCTGCGCCCGGTGTTCGGCATGATCATGGACGAAAATTCGGTCGAGGCGCGCTTGTATCCGGTGGTGTCGGAATTGGCGATGTTGTCGGCTGTGGTCGCCAGCCGGCTTGATTGGGCAGCCATGCCGGAAACGCTGGTCCGCATCATTCCATAGAGGCTCATCGAGACGTCTCCTCAGATCCACCTTGTGTGGGAAACAGGATAGGCCGTCTGTCTTGCGCGAGGCTGGTGCGGGCCTCGGTGCCCATCACAGCACGAGCCGGTAGCCGAGGAAGCGCTTGGACTCGATCGGATCGTGGCCGAGCCTCTCGCGCAGCTTCTTGCGCAGCTTGGAGATGTGGCTTTCCACCACGTTCTCCTCGACCTCGTCGTCGAAGATGCCATAGATGGCGTTGAAGACCTGGGTCTTGGTGACGCGCCGGCCGCGATTGGCGGCCAGGAATTCCAGGATGCGGCGCTCGCGGCGTGGCAGCGGCAGCGGCTGGCCGTCGATTTCGGGATCGCGCCCGTCCATGAAGATGCGCATGCGGCCGACCTCGGTATAGTCCGGTTCGGTCTCGGCGCGGCGGCGGATGGCGGAGATGCGGGCGAGGATCTCGCGGATGTGGACGGGCTTGCGCACCACGTCGTCGACGCCGCTTTCGAACAGTTTCAGCGTGTTCTCCAGCGAGTTCTGTTCGCTGAGCGCGATCACCGGTGCGCCGGTGCGGCCCCTGATCTGGCGCGGCGAGATGCTGCCCTCGCGGCAATCGCCGATGAGGAAGGCGCTGACGCAGCGCAGATCGTCTTCCGCCGCGCTCGACACCCATTCGTCGAACTCGGTCGGCGCGAAACCCGTGCAGGCTACGCCTTCCCTGTCGAAAAGTGAGTTGAAACCCGCAGTTACGAGTTCGCGTTCGTCTACGACCACGATCATCGGCCCGCCTTCCGAATCAATTCATTAACCCCTTGGAAAGGGTTAACGGCGGGCCGGAATCCTGACCAACCGTCAATTTTTATGGCCATGATTTTGGGGAGTGGACAAACGCTCTGGTTGTAGGCGGTTCCGCTTGTTTCTATGTCGTTCGGGAGGTTTTCATGCCGGACAGGGTGGCCTGGCTACAATTCACGGCCGGCAGAAGGCGCGGGCATTGTCCGTCCACTTGCCGAACCCGACCGCCACCATGTTGGCGATGACGCGGCACACATAGACCTTCTGCGCGGGGTCGTTGTCCGGGCCGGCATGGTAGCGGGCCACAGCCATCGACCATGTCGTGTGGCGGGCATGGAGGCTGGCAAGGAAGCGGGCGGCGTAGTCGACATTGCGGCGCGGATCGAGCATGTCCTCGACGCTGCGGAAATTGCCGGCATGATAGTGGTGGTTGACCTGCATGCAACCCAGATCGATCAGCTTCCGGCCCTGCCGCTGGGCGTCGTTGAAAGCCGCCACCGCTTCCGCCCGGCTTTTGGGAAACAGGGCTTTTCCTTCTATATTCAAGGCGTTGGGCTGGAGGCTGCCTTTCCTTCCGGTTTCCGTCAGGCCGACGGCGTAGAGAATGCCGGCGGGGATGCCGTAGCGTTCCGAGGCGCGCAATATCTCCCGTTCGCAGGCATTGGCAGAAGCTTTGGCCGGGAGCGCCGGAAAGCTAGATGTAAAGGCCGCCGCCGCTATCGCCGCGAGGAGACGATGGCGGATGCGCGCTGGTTTCGCTGTCATACGCGGTGCCTCCGGATGCATGTCGTTCCCCTTGAGAGCCGCCCCCGCTGCCTGACTGGCCGGGCTGGAAGGCCGAACCGTCGCGGCCGGCAAAGCCTGCCGCATCCGCGCGCGCGGCCGGCGTTGCAGTGCCCGAAGGCGGCAGCACCGTGACCTTAGCGATGTCGAAACCGAGATCGCGCATGGAGCGGACGATGGTTTCGCTGTCGGAGGACAGGTGGCGCCATGCCTCATGGGTGTCCGGCGCGATTTCAATCGAGAGTTGATCTCCCGCCAGATGGAGGCGGGCGCTGACCATGCCAAGCTCCGCCGGGTGCAGCTCGATCCTGAGCGTATGGGCCGGGGCGGCGTTTTTTTGCGCCCAAGAAGCTGGCAAGGCGGGGGCGGAAACGGCCTGTTTCAAGCCTTCGTCGCCGGCGATCGATGCCACCAGTCCCGCCAATGTCGGGTCGGAAGCGAGGGGTGCGGGCGCTGCGAAACTCTGCGCTGCCGTCACCGTCACACGCGGAACGGGCTCCTGCCGGGGGCGCGCATCCGCACGCGGACCGGGCGTGGCCGGGTCGTCGGCTTCGGCCTGCGGCCGGAGGCTGACGGGCAAATCCGGTTCCGGCTGGCTTTCGGCCTGCATGCCGGCTGGTGTGGCAGCCGGCGAAGCCGGTTCGCTCATGGCCGGCTTCTCCGCTGCGGGGAAGGCCCTGAAGGCTTTTGCCTCGTTCGGGACCGGATGTCCGGAGCGGCCGTCGTTCATTGCCGGGATGGCGGCGGTTTCCGGCCGCCGCGGCAGCGGCTCCTCCGGGGCCATCTCCTCACCGTTGGTGTTGTCGGCGGGAGAGGCGGCGCGTTCCATTTCGCGCCAGCTCATCAGCAGCGGCAGGCGCTCGGCAACTGGCGGAGCCATGCCGGGCATGGTGCCGGCTTGGGCGCTGTCTTCTTTGTCGTGCCGTGCCTCGTCACGTTCGACCGTGCTTTTGTCCCCGTCGTCGGAGGGACCGGGGACGGCCATTTTCCTGCCGGTCCCGGTTTCAGCGCGCCTGTCGGGGTGGCGGTCGAGTACTTCGCCGAAACCGATGATGTCTTCCTTGCCGCCGTGTCGGCCGGTTGCCGTTTGAGGCTCGGCCACGGTCAGGGCCTGTACGATGCTGACACTCATAGCGGTGCGGTCCCCAGCAACTGGTCGATCTTGTCGATCGTGCGGCGCATGTTGGCGATGGCCTCGTCGGTTTGGTCCGGCTTCGTCGCCACGGGTCTGTCGGCGGCGACTGCCGGTGTCGGGGCAGCCGGATTCGCTTCCGGCTCCGGCATGATGCCTTCGACCAGAGGCAGTTCCGCCTCGTCCTGCGGCGAAACCGCCTCGGGCGTCGTGGCCTGCCGGGCTGCCGGCTCGGCCTTCGGTGCGGGATCATCGGCAAAGACGCCGGCAGGCGGGGCCACCACCTCGCTGGTGATGGCGCGCGCCGCATCGAGCAGCATGCGGTCGCCGGGGGAGAGCTTGTCGCGGTCGATCCCGCGCAGCTTCTCGGCCAGGTCCTTCACCGGCTCGCCCGTCACGTTGGACAGGCCGGAATAGAGCAGGGTGCGCGGGTCGTCGCCTCCACCGGTGCCGCCATCGCCGAGCCTGGCCTTTGCGGCGGCGAAAGCCGACAGGTCGCTCAACCCCTCGATGGCGGCGCTGCGGGCGATACGCAGCCAGATAACCCGCCCGCGCTCCGTATCCATCAGCGACACGATGCCGGCCAGCCTGTCGCGCCCCATGGCAGGGTCGAGCGCCACCGCGCCGGCGACGAAAGCGTCGGCGAACTGGCTGGCATAGGGCGAATGCAGGAAGCGGGCCACATATTGCGTGGAGGCTTGCGAAAAGCGGTCGGCGTCCGCGGCCGTCGCGGCAATGGTGATCGAGCGGCGCAGGGCCGCTTCCTCCACCAGCGTCCCGGGGGCCAGAAGCCGTGCTTTGTCGAGCAGGCCGAGGGCCGTGGCGGGAGCCTCGCGTGCCAGCAGCGAGCCCTTCACCAGCGCCACGAAAGTTGCGATGTCGTCGGGAAGGGCAGTCAGGTCGAGGCTTTCAAACGCCTTCAGCGCGGTGGCCGGGTCGCCGTCCAGGTATGCGATCACGCCAGTGGCCAGCGCCTTGTCGCGGTGGTCGAGCTGGAGGCGGGAGACGGCGGTCTGCAAGGTAACGGGATTGCCGCCGCTCATACCGTAGACGAGCAAAGCGCGGAAGTTGCGCGGCTCGGCGAAGTCCGCCGTGGCGGCCTTGCGCAGGCGCACGTCGGTGAGTTCCAGCAGCTTGCCCTGCATGGGCAGGGCCGCATGGTCGCCGGCCGCGATGCGGTCCTGCACCAGTTGCAGCGAGCGCACGAGCTGATAGGGCTGCAAGCCTTCGCTCGGCGCCGCGGCCTGCGCCGGCAGGGCGAGCCAGAGGCCGGCGAGTGACCAGCACAGGGCGAGGCGTCTCATCCTTGCGTCTCCAGAAGGATGGCGATGCGGCGGTTGACGGCGGCCAGCGGGTCGGCCTTGTTCCTGGGCTCGCGGTCGGCGAAGCCGGACACTTCCTTGATGCGGCTCTCGTCGACGCCGCCGCGCACCAGCATATAGTAGGCGGCATGGGCGCGGGCGGTGGACAGGCGCCAGTTGTCATAGGCGGCGCTGCGGAAGGGGCGGGCGTCGGTGTGACCCTGGATGGACAAAAATCCCTTCTGCTCCTCGAGGATCTTGCCGATCTTCTCCATGGCGATGACGAGCTCGCGCCGCGGCAGCGCCGAACCGATCTCGAACATGCCGAAGTCGAGCTGGTCGGTGATCGAGAGGATGACGCCGCGATCCGTGGCTTCCACCGATATGCCGTCGCCGATCTTGTCGCCGGTCCCGAAGGCCTGCGCGATCTGCTCGCGAATGTCCGCTGCGGCCTGCCGGGTCTTCTGGCTGGGCTCGGCCGGTGCGGGCTTGTCTTCGCGCGGTTCAATCTCCGTCTTCGGGGCCTCGGCCGCCTCCAGGATGCGGTTCACTTCCTCCACGACGGTTGCGGGCTCGGCCTGCTTGGCCGGCTCGGCAGGCTCCGCCTTGTCCTGTCCCTCGGATTTCGGACCCTCGGCGCTCGCCTCGGCCATCGGGTCGGTCATCTGCTGCGACCAGAAATCGGGCGCGAACGGATCGCGGTAGAATTCGCCGCCGGAGGCGCCGGAAGCAGGCCCGGAATTCTGCGCGCCGCCGTCGCCCTTCTCGCTGATGTTCTGCAGCCGACCGGTATTGGCGGCAATCTCGGCCAGCACCGCATAGGGGTCGGCGAACAGCTTCTCGTCCGCCGAAAGCGTCGGCGCACCGGCGCTTTCCAGCTCGTTCTGTTCCTTCACGGAACCGGCATTGCCTTCGCCGTCCGTGCCGATCTTGGCCAGGGCTTCCAACGGGTCGTTTTCCGCCCGTCCGGAAGAGGCGGGGCCATCGCCGAGATCCTCCAGCCCCTTGCGGCTGGCATTGCGGTCGATCAGCTTGATCGGGTTGAAATAGCTGGCCACCGCGGCGCGGGTCTGCTCATTGGCGGCGTTGATCAGCCACATGACCAGGAAGAAGCACATCATAGCCGTCATGAAGTCGGCGAAGGCGATCTTCCACACGCCGCCGTGATGGGCCTCGTCCTCGTTGTGCTTGCGACGGACGATGATGATCTCCTGCCGGGGTTCGTCGGTGGCGCTGGTGCTCATGACAACATCTCGGACAAGGCTGTCGACCATTCGCTCATGCGGGTCTCGATCACCGTCTCATCGATGGAGACGGTGAGGTCGAAGCCGGGAGCCTCGCTGAAGTCGAGGTTTTTCGTGCGGTCACCGAGCATGACGGCAAGCTTTTCGTAGAGATGCGCCGGGCCGTGAACCTGGATGCGGATCGCCTCGGCGTCGTCGAGGGCCGCGCCGATGCTTTCGGCCAGTGCGGCCAGCGACCGCTCGCGCAATGCATCCGAAAGGAGGCCGCCGATTGTGCGGGCGGCCGCCGCGCCGATCGCCTGGGAAACCTGCTCCTGCAACTGGTCCATGCGTGCCGCGATGCGCTCGCCGATATCGGCGCCGAGGGTTTCCATGAACGCCCGCGACTCGTTTGCCGCAGCTTCCTGGACTGCGGCCAATTGCGCCGCGTGCGCCTCGGCCAGACGCGCTTCGAGTTCGGCCTCGGCGTTGGCGACCGCCTCGGCGATCAGCGTGCCGATATCGGGTTCCGCCGGTCTGTGCATGGGCGCCGCATGGGCCGGCGCTTCGGCTTGGCCCTTTGCGGGGCCGAAATCCGGCAGCAGATCCCAGAGCGCGAGCGTGGACATCAGGCGGCCGCCTCGATGGGCGTGGCGGCGCTTTCGGCGGCGGCCCATTTGCGCAGGATCTGGGCGGCGCGTTCATCGTTGAGGTCGACCATGCGCACCAGCCGCTCCTGAGGAGCAGGGCGCAGCTTGCGCCCGATGTCGTCGAGTTGCGGGGCAGGGGCCGGGGCATAGGTGGCATCGGCCAGCGCCGGCATTTCGGCGCTGTCGGCGGCGATGTCCGGCGTCGGCAGGGAGCGCTGCATCTCCTCGAAACTCGAGCCGGCCAGCGCCGGGGCGGGCCGGGCGGTCAGCGCGGCCGCCATCGGCCGCAGCCCGAAGAAGGCGACCAGGAAGGCGACGGTCACGAAGGCGGCGGCGTTGATGAGGGTGCCGGTGTATTTGCCGAGCGATTCCATCATGCCGGGCTGCGGCAGGGCTTCCCCGTCGAGCCCGTCGATGAACTCGACCGCCGACACGTCGATGACGTCGCCGCGCTTCTCGTCGAATCCGGTGGCGGAGGCGACGACCTTGCGGATCTCGGCCACGCGCTCGGCAAGCTGTTCGGGCGTGGCGTCCTTGCCCAGCACGGACAGCAGGCGCTGCTGGTTGACCACCACGGCGACCGACATGCGGTCGACCGTATAGCCGTTCGAAACGGTGGCGACGCGCCTGGAGTTGATCTCGTAGTTGGTGATCTCCTCGCGGCGGTCGTTCTGCGAGCTGGACTGCGGCCCGTCGGAGGCGACCGGCTGCGTCTCGGGCAGATTCTGCTCGACGCTGGTGGGGACGGCGGACTGGCGCTGGCTGCTCGCCTCGTTGTTGCGCACGCTCTGCACCGAACGCTCGACGCGCGAGGCGGGATCGAAGGTGGTTTCCTCGATCTGCCGCGAATCCGTGTTCACGTCGGCCTTGACGCTGGCGCGGAAATTGTCGGTGCCCAGATAGGACGTCAGGGCGCGCCGGATGTTGTCCTCGATCTGGGCTTCGACGGTCTGTTCGACACCGAGGGCGCGCGCGGCGCTGGTGTTGGACGGATCGTCGCCGGCGGCCAGGAGCTTGCCGGCGGAATCGAGCACCGTCACCTTCTCGGCGCCGAGGCCGGGCACGGCGGCGGCAACGAGATGGCGGATGGATTCGGCCGTGCGCACGCCATCGACGCCGCCGTAGCGGATGACGACGGAAGCCGAAGGCTGCTGTTCCTCGCGGCGGAAGTTCGCCCGCTCCGACATGACGATGTGGACGCGCGCGGCCTTGATGCCGGCGAGCGACTGGATGGTGCGCGCGATCTCGCCTTCCAGCGCCCGCACGCGGGTGATCTGCTGCATGAAGGAGGTCAGCCCCAGCGAACCGACATTGTCGAACAGTTCGTAGCCGGCATTGGCGCTGTTGGGCAGGCCCTTCTCGGCCAGCAGCATGCGGGCGCGGGCGGTGCTGCCCGTCGCCACCAGCACGCTGGTGCCTTCAGAGCCGACGTCGAAGGGAATGCCGGCATCGCCCAGCACCACGCCGATCTGGCTGATGTCGGAGCGTTCCAGTCCCACGTAAAGGGTCTCGTAGGCGGGCCGGTTCAGGTAGATCGAACCGACGACGATGGTGGCCATGATCAGGGCCGCCATGGCCCCCATCAGCGCCAGGCGCCTGGTGCCGAACCCCTTGAGGTTGTCGATGATGGTCTGGATCTGCTCCGGCACTGCCCCACGGCTCCCGCATGTTGGCCCATGCAGAGCCTAGCTGGCGAAGCTTGTGCGAAAATGAAATCGGGCCGCCGGTGGGGCAGCCCGATCAGGCAGAAGCAGGAGGGCGGTTACCTCAGCCCTTGAACAGGGCGAGGATGTTCTGCGAATTGGTGTTGGCGATCGACAGCGACTGGATGCCGAGCTGCTGCTGCACCTGCAGGGCCTGGAGGCGGGTGGACTCCTTGTTCATGTCGGCGTCGACGAGCTGGCCGACGCCCTTGTCGATGGAGTCCATCAGCTTGGAGACGAAATCCTTCTGCATGTCGATGCGCGACTTGGCGGCGCCAAGCTCGGCGGCAGCGTCCGTCATCTTGGCCAGGGCAGATTCGATGTCGGTCAGAAGATTGTCGAACTTGGCCGTTTCGTCGGCGCCGGTCACGCCCGAGAGATCGGTCAGGTCGATGTTGAGGATCGAGACGCCCGAAACGGCGCCGGTGGTCGTGTCCAGGATGCCGGTTCCTGCCGCCGGCGGCGTGACGCCCGAGTCGATCAGCCTGATGTTGGTGAAGGCGATGTCGATGGTGGTGGTGGAAACCGCGCCGCCGGAATCACGGTTGTAGGCCGAGATGATCGAGACCTTGCCGGTGGCACCGGTGGTCTGGAGCAGGTTCGAGCCGGCATAGCTGGCGCCGCCGATGCTGTCGCGGAGCTGGGCGACATAGGTGTCGATCTCGCTCTGGATCTTGGCGCGCTCTTCGACGCCGCTGGCCTTGGCCAGCAGGACCTTCTGCTTGATCTTGTCGACCACATCGAGCGCCGAGTTCATGGCGGTGTAGGCGGTGTCGACCTTGCCGGCACCGAGGCCGAGCGCATCCTGCACGACCGAGTTGGCCTTGTTGTCCGAGCGCATGGTGGTGGCGATCGACCAGTAGGCGGCGTTGTCGCTCGCCTCGGCCACGCGGAAGCCGGTCGAAATGCGCCCTTGAGTCTGCTCAAGGGCCTTGTTGGTCGCGCTCAGGCTTTGCAAAGCCGTCATCGCGGATGCATTCGTCATGATGCTCGACACTGGTGCCACCCCTCGGTCAACAAATCGTTCCGTTTTGCCATGTGGCGAAACTTCCGGTTAACCATAACTACGCAGTCGTGGTTAACAGACGATTAAGAGGCTTGAGGGAACCGGCCGCAGAGCAGGAAAAGGCCGCGCTTCGGGTGAAGCGCGGCCTTCCATCTTGTTGGGATGCCGGCTGAAGCCGGCCTGTCCTTAACGGAACAGCGACAGGATCTGCTGCGAGTTGCCGTTGGCGATCGACAGCGCCTGGATGCCGAGCTGCTGCTGGACCTGCAGGGCCTGCAGACGGGTCGACTCCTTGTTCATGTCGGCGTCGACGAGCTGGCCCACGCCCTTGTCGATCGAGTCGGAAAGGCTCGACACGAAGGAGGACTGCAGGTCGATGCGGGCCTTGGCGGCGCCGAGTTCGGCAGCACCCGTGGCCATGTCGGCCAGGGCGGACTCGATGTCGGTCAGCAGCTTGTCGAAGGAAGCGCCTTCATTGGCATCGGAGTGACCGGTAACGCCGGTAACGTCCGTGACGTCGATTTCCAGGATCGAGGCGCCGGAGGCCGTGCCGGTCTTGTCGAGAATGCCGGTAGCCGCGCCGCCGGCGTCGGAATCGATGAGACGCGTGGAACCGAAGGAGACATCGATGGTGCCGGTGGTCACCGCACCGGTGTCGCTGCGGTTATAGGAGGTGATGACGCTCAGCTTCTGCGAGTCGGCGGTGGAGTCGGTCTTGAGCAGGTTCGAGCCGGCGTAGTTGGCACCGCCGACATTGTCCTTGAGCTGGGCGACGTAGGTGTCGATTTCGCTCTGGATCTTGGCGCGGTCCTCGGTGCCGGCGGTCTTGGCCAGCAGGACCTTCTCCTTGATCTTGTCGACCACCTCGATGGCCTTGTTCATCGCGGTGTAGGCGGTGTCCACCTTGCCGGCGCCGAGGCCGAGGGCGTCCTGCACGACCGAGTTGGCCTTGTTGTCCGAACGCATGGTGGTGGCGATCGACCAGTAGGCGGCGTTGTCCGAAGCGGTGGCGACGCGGTAACCGGTGGAAATGCGGCTCTGGGTGGTTTCGAGCGACTTGTTGGTGGCGTTCAGGCTCTGAAGCGCCGTCAAAGCCGACGAATTGGTCATGATACTGGCCATGGATACACGTACCCTGATTTTACTGGGAAAATGACATACCGGGCCGGCCGGTATGACGGTACGGCATCATGCCAATGATCTGCTAAGCGCGATCAACCGCCATTTCCGGGACTATGGCGGAAAGTTGCTTCGAAAAGCATAAGCAGCATGGTTAACGATTGGTAAGCAGGCGTTTTCCGGCCGTCTTCAGGTGAAGGAGCGCACCAGAGAGCCGACCAGAAGGTTCCAGCCGTCGATCAGCACGAAGAACATGATCTTGAACGGCAGCGACACCACGGTGGGCGGCAGCATCATCATGCCCATGGCCATGGTGATGGTGGCCACGATCAGGTCGATGACGAGGAACGGCAGCACGATCAGGAAGCCGATCTCGAAACCGCGCCTGATCTCGGAAATCATGAAGGCCGGCACGAGGATGCGCAGGTCGACCTCCTCGCGCGACACGGTCTGGCCGCGCTCGCGGGCAAGGTCGGCGAACAGGTCGAAATCCTTGTCGCGGACATTGTCGAGCATGAAGGTGCGGAACGGGTCGGCAATCTTGTCCATCGCCTCGGCCTGTTCGATCCGGTTTTCCATCAGCGGCTGCACGCCCTCGTTCCAGGCCCGGTCGAAGGTGGGCGACATGACGTAGAAGGTCATGAACAGCGACAGCGAAATCAGGATCAGGTTGGCCGGCGTGGATTGCAGGCCGATGCCGGCGCGCAGGATCGAGAAGGCGATGATGAAGCGGGTGAAGCTGGTCACCATTATGAGCAGGCCGGGCGCGACCGACAGCACGGTGACCAGCCCGAAAAGCTGGATGATGGTGCCGACCGTCGAGCCGCTCATCTGGCCGATGCCGCCAAGGTCGATCTGCTGCGCGGCGGCGGCGCCCGTCAGAGCCAGCAGGACGGCGCCTGCGAGTGCCAATGCTCTCATTCGTATACGAGCGTCCTGATGAGCACGTCCCGGACCTTGCCGTCGCTGCGGATCACGGCCCGCTCGCGCAGGTCCGCCTTGAGATGCTGGAAGCCGCTCGGCCCCTCGACCTGATGCATCTTGACGGTACGCATGAAGGCCAGGAGGTCCTGGTGTATGGCGGCCGCCGTCTCCGTCGGCAGTGGAAGATCGAGCAGCAGCGACAGGTCCATGCGCACCCAGGTTTCCGTCGGCGCGGCCATGTTGGTGGTGATCGGCGGAAGGTCCTGCGTGACCAGCTTGACGCTGGAAGCCGCCGGCGCCGCCTCGGAACCGGCGGCTTCGGCCGGCGGCGGCTTCGGCGCTGCGGCCTGCTGGCTTTTCAGGTAGGCACCCGCGCCCCAGCCCATGCCGAGCGCGACCACGGTGAGGCCCGCCAGCATGGCGATCTGGATGAAGATCGACGGTCCTTTGGCCATCGGTGCGGTTTCGGCATCTGCCATCGCCATCGCGCTGCTTCCTAGAACGGCAGGACCTGATCCAGTATCTGCTGGCCATAGGCCGGCTGCTGGATCTCGGAAATACGGCCGCGTCCGCCATAGGAGATGCGGGCCTCGGCGATGCGCTCATAGGAAATCGTGTTCTGCGCCCCGATGTCGGAGGGGCGCACGATGCCGGCGATGTGCAGCACCCGCAACTCGGCATTGACGCGCACTTCCTGCGAGCCCTTGATCATCAGGTTGCCGTTGGGCAGCACCTCGGTCACCACCGCTGCCACGTTGAGGATGATGTTTTCCGAGCGCTCGGTCGCGCCGTCGGCATTGGTCACGGTCTTGGATTTCAGGCTGCCGTCGCCCGCGCCGCCGGTGGAGGAGCCGTCCCAGCCGATGTTGGCGTCGAAGCCCAGCGTGCGGCTGGCGGTGCGGCTGCGGTCGTTCTGGTTCTTGAAGCGGGCGCGGTCGTTGATCTTGATGTTGACGGTGAGGATGTCGCCGGCGCGCAGCGCGCGCGGATCGGTGAACAGGCGGCTTTGCCGGTCGTCCCATAGCGAGAAGCGCTTGACCGGCTTGGCCGGCGTTTCAGGATACTGGTAGACCGAGACGCTGCCGCCTTCGATGCCGGAACCGACCGGGGAGAGCGTCGGCTCCCTGTTGACCTCGCGCAGGTCCGAGGCGCAGCCCGCCAGCGCCGAACAAGCCAGGATGAGTGCAAGCCTGCGCATCATGAGGGGTCCGTCCTGCGTGCGGCGCTCGCCATGACGCTGGTCAGCCTGGCGGCGGCCTTCTGGTCCATTTCGTTGAGGATGACGCTCGCCTTGCGGGCATCGAGCTTCATCAGGATCGCGGCGGCCAGTTCCGCCTCGACCATCGCCAGCCGCTCGGCGGCGGCATCGGGCTTCATGCCCGAATAGATCGAAACCACGCCCTCTTCGGCGCGGGCGAGGAACACCTCGCGGCGCTTGAGCCAGGTTTCATACTCGAGGCGCTTTTCCTCCAGCGCCTTGATGCGCTTGTCGACTTCCCCCTGCAATTGCTGCAGCTCGGCCGCCTGCAAGGCATAGCGGCGGTCGCGGGCGGCGTCGGCGATGTTGGAGCAGAAGCGCTGGACCTCGCTGGCATTGGGGTCGAGGGCCGAGGCATCGAGGGCAGGCGCGGCCTCCCGCGTCAGTTCCTGCGGGGGGAGGGGAGCCGGTGCGCCGGGCAGCACCTGACGCACCTCGCCGGCACCGGCGGGCAGGGATGCCAGCGCGACGAAGGCTGCGCAAAGAAGGATCTGACGGCTGTTTTTCGGAATCGGCATGGCTACTGCACCACGAGATCGGCTTGCAGGGCACCGGCGGACTTGATGCCTTGCAGGATGGCGATGATGCCGTCCGGCTTCACGCCGAGGCGGTTGAGGCCGGAGACCAGCGTTTGCAGATCGGGGCCGTCGAGTACGGCGACGCGCGCGTCCGGCTGCTGGACGTCGATGGCGGTATCGGGCTCGACCGCCGTCACGCCCCTGGAAAAGGGCTCGGGCTGCACGACACGCGGCGCCTCGGTGATGCGCACGGTCAGCGTTCCATGGCTGATGGCGACGCGCGAGATGCGGACCTGATTGCCGATGACGATGGTGCCGGTGCGCTCGTCGATCACCACCTTGGCGGGGGTGTCCGACTGGATGATGAGGTTCTCGATCTCGGCATAGAAGCGGGCTGCCGAGATGTTCTTCGGCTTGCGGATGGAGATGGTACGGGCATCCCGCTCGGCCGCCACCCGCGCGCCGAAGCGCTGGCGCGTGTAGGCGTTGATGGCGTCGGCGATGCGCACGGCGGTCGAGAAGTCCGGATTGCGCAGTTGCAGGGTCAGTTCGGCCTGATCGCCGAATTCCGCGGCCACGGAGCGCTCGATGATGGCGCCGTTGGGCACGCGGCCGGCGGTCGGCACGCCCTGCGTCACCTGCTCGGCCTGTCCCTGTGCACTGAAGCCGGAGACGATGACCGGGCCCTGGCCGACCGCGTAGATTTCGCCGTCGGCCGCCTTCAGCGGCGTCATGATCAGCGTGCCGCCGGCCAGCGAGGTGGCGTCGCCCATGGAGGAGACGGTGACGTCGATGCGGGCGCCGGACTGGACGAAGGGCGGCATGTTGGCGGTGACGATGACGGCGGCGACGTTGCGGGCGCGAGCGCTGCCGCCCTCGGTGGCGATGCCGAGGTTTTCCAGCATGGCGCGGATCGACTGCTCTGTGAAGGGCGAGTTGCGCAAGCTATCGCCCGAGCCGGCAAGGCCGATGACGAGGCCGTAGCCGACGAGCTGGTTGTCGCGGGCGCTCTGCAACTGGGCCACGTCCTTGATGCGCGCCGCGATCTGGCCGGGCGGCAGATTGCTGGGCGCGGACGCGACCTCGAACATGCGCGCGGCCGTGGCGGGATCATAGTCGGTCTCGACGAGGCCGCCCTGCTGTGCCGCAAGGGCGCGCTTCTGCTTGTCGGTGAGGCCGTCGGCCAGCACCGGCTGCAACGGGATCAACACCGCGAGGGCGAGGACGAGCGCGCGCTTCATGTGCCGACCCTGATGCTGCCGTCTTCCATCACCGTGCCGGTTAGCACCTTGCCGCTGTCGACATTGCGCACCTTCACCACGTCGCCCGGCGATCCGGGTTGCAGGGTCACGGCGGTGGCGGAGATGGTCAGCCCGCCGGCGATGAAATTGACCTGCACGGAAGCGCCCTGCTCGACCAGCCAGGCATTGCGCAGGGCAGCAGTGGGAATGTAGCGGCCGGGCAGCAGCGTGCGTCGCGCCACCTTGCCGTCGAGTTCGGCAAGCGTCGTGGCGACGGCGTCCGGCTTCACCTTGCCCGGAACCAGCGTCACCTGCCGCAGCGCGCCGGCCGAGATCGTCTCGCCCGGATAGATGACGCGGCTGGGGATCAGCACCACCTCCTGCGCCCATGCGCTCGCCCATGCCGGCACGCAGACCGCCGCGGCCGTGGCGGCGGCGAGAACGATGCGGCGAAGGGCGGTGAGGGGGTGCGGGATCGGCATGGATTATCTGAGGTTCTTGGACACCACCGAGGCCATCTCGTCGGCGGCCTGGATGACCTTGGAGTTCATCTCGTAGGCGCGCTGGGCCGAGATCAGCTCGGTGATCTCCTTGACCGGGTCGACGTTGGAGCTTTCCAGATAGCCCTGCTCGACGCTGGCGAAGCCCGGGTCGCCGGGAATGCCGGTGACGGCCTGTCCGGAGGCGGCGGTTTCCTGGAAAAGATTGTCGCCCAGCGGCGCCAGGCCGGCTTCGTTGGCGAAGTTGGCGATCTGGAACTGGCCCAGTTCCTCCAGCTCGTTGACGCCCTCGAAGCGGGCGAAGACCTGCCCCGTCTTGTTGACGACGACCTCGACGGCATCGTCCGGCACGGTGATCGCCGGAATGACGGCGGCGCCGTTTATGGTGACGAGCTGGCCTTCGGCATTGGTGTTGAAGGAGCCGGCGCGGGTGTAGAGGGTGCCGCCGTCGGCGCCCTCGATCTGGAACCAGCCCTTGCCGACCAGCGCCAGGTCGAAATTGTTGCCGGTATTGGTCAGCGGCCCCTGTATGTGCACGTTGCGCACGGCGGCCGTCTTGACGCCGAGGCCGACCGAGACGCCCTCGGGCACGATGGAGGCGTTGGCGCGGCTCGGCACGCCGCGGGCGCGGTCCACCTGATAGAGCAGGTCGGAGAATTCGGCGCGGGCCCGCTTGTAGCCGGTGGTGTTGATGTTGGCGATGTTGTTGGCGATGACTTCCAGATTGGTCTGCTGGGCGTTCATGCCGGTGGCGGCGATGGCGAGTGCTTTCACGGTCCGGCTCCTAGATGCTCATCCGGCTGACTTCGAGATAGGCGGTGACGATCTTGTCGCGGATGGCGACGGCGGCCTGCAGCGTCTGCTGGGCGCTCATCACCGCATCCACCACTTCGCGGGTGTCGGCGTTGCCCTTGAGCGCCTCCAGCGACACCTGCTCGGCGTTTTCGAGCTTGCCGACGGTGCGCGAGGCGGCCTGCGCCAGCGCGTCGGCGAAGGACGACCCGGCCACGGCGCCGTCCTGCAAGGAGGAGGTCCTGGCGGTTTCCGTGCCGAGGGCAGGGGTGAGGCGCAGGGCGCCGACGGGACCGATCATCACGGCGTCCTCATCAGGTCGATGGTCATGGAGATCAGGTCGCGGGCCTGGCGGATGACCTGGAGATTGGCCTCGTAGGAGCGGTTGGCCTCGGTCATGTCGGCCATCTCGATCAGCACGTTGACGTTGGGCAGCTTGACATAGCCGTTCTCGTCGGCGGCGACGTTGCCGGGCTGGAATTCGAGCGGGAAGGCGCTGGGGTCGCGGTCGATGGCGCCGACTTCGACGACCGAGCCGCCGGAGCCGCGATCCAGCTCCGAAACGAAGGTGACGGTCTTGCGCTGGTAGGGGTCCGCGCCCGGGAAATTGCCGGTCGACTGGGCGTTGGCGAGGTTTTCCGAGACGATGCGCAGCCGCTCCGACTGGGCGCCGAGGCCGGATGCCGCGATCTTGAGGGTGGCGGTCAGGGCGTCCATTGCGGTCAGCCCTTCGAAACGGTGAGCAGCATGGAGTGGAAGGCCTTGACGATGGCCGTGTTCAGCTCGAAGGCGCGGCGCACCTCGCCGGCCTTCATCAGCTCGGTTTCCATCACCACGGTGTTCTTGGAGGGCAGGATGGCGCCGTCGTATTCCTGGACCCTGGTGCCAAAGGCGGCCTCGGTGGCGCCGAAGCCGAGATGACCCTGCTGCGTGGCGCTCAGCGAAACGGCGGTGCGCTCCAGAACCTTCTCGAACGGCTCGACGTCACGCGCCAGATAGCCCGGCGTGTTGGCGTTGGCGACGTTGCCGGCAATGGCCGTCTGGCGCACGGCCAGCCATTGCGACTGCCTTGTGGCGAGATCGAAGAGGTTGACGGGCTCCATGGGGTTCTCCGGTAACGTGCCCATGGTAGGCGCCCAGTCTTGCGCGGGCCTTGCGGCTGCCGCTCGCTTCGGGGCTACTCGGAGATCTCGACCACCCTGTCCTTGCTCGTCACCAGCACCCATTTGCCGGCGCGCTGCTCGATGGCGGCGACGCGGCTGGAATCGGGCAGCCGGGAGCCGTTCTGCACCACCCACAGGCCGGCGTCGTCCTCGATCATCGCCCTGCCGTTGGCGACGTGGACCAGCCGGAATTCGGTCGCCGCGCCGGGGAAGGGTTGCTCGTCGAGGCCGGGCGGGGTGCCGGTGGCGCTATCGGCGATGTTGCCGGTGCTGAACAGGTCGAGGTCGCCGGGCAGTTCGGGAATTTCCCGCACCCGGGCCGGCGCCGAGGCGGCATCCACCATCACGCGGCCGGAATTGGTGCCCTGTCCGCCCAGCCGCATGGCGCGGACGCCGAACTGCTCCTGATTGAAGAAGATGTACCATGGAAACAGTGCGCAGATCAGGCCGAGGGCCACGCCGAGGCCGGCGATGATGAGGTCGCTGCGGCGGTCGGCCCGCCGGGATGCCTTGTCGATCCGGGGAAAGGGTGTCGGCGGTGGTGCCGGCCAGCTTTCGGGAATCGGGGCGGGCGCTGGCTGCCGGGCCTTCGGCCTGTTGAACAGGCCCGAAAGCAGCGAGGCGCGGGCGGCTTCCGCTTCCTCCTCGGCGCGCGCCTTGGCGAGCAGGTTCTGGAGCAGTGCCTCGGTGCGCTGGCGCTCAGTGGCCATGGTCGCCGCTCCTGCTCCTCAAGTGGCGCGCGAGATCGGAGAAGGCATCGGCCGAGGCCGGATCGGCCGGCGATTGCCGCAGGGCCTCGTAGATCAGCGGCACCTGCGTGACCGCCATGTCGAGTTCGGGATCGGCGCCCGGCTGGTAGGCGCCGAGCAGCCGGATGTCGCGTGTGTCCTCGAAGCGCGCGATCATCGCCTTCAGCTGCGTGACCAGCGTGCGCTGCTCCGGTGTCCAGGCGCGCCCGGCGAGACGCGAGATCGACGCCAGTGGATCGACCGAGGGCAGGCGCCCCTGCTCGGCGATGGCGCGGTCGAGCACGACATGGCCGTCGAGAATGCCGCGCACGGAATCGGCGACGGGATCGTTGTGGTCGTCGCCGTCGACAAGAACGGAAATGATGGCGGTGATCGAGCCGGCGCCTTCCGCGCCCGGCCCGGCGCGCTCCAGCAGCTTGGGCAGTTCGGTGAACACGGAGGCGGGATAGCCGCGCGCCACCGGCGGCTCGCCCGTTCCGGTGGCGACCTCGCGCAAGGCATGGGCGAAGCGGGTGATGGAATCGAGGACCAGCAGCACCCGGTCGCCGCGGTCGCGGAAATATTCCGCCACGCGCATGGCGGTATCGGGCGCGCGCCGGCGCATCATGGCGCTTTCGTCGCTGGTGGCGACGACGGCCACGGTCTTGGCCATGTTCTTCTCGCCCAGCGTGTCCTCGAGGAATTCGCGCACCTCGCGGCCGCGTTCGCCGATCAGGGCGACGACCACCGTGTCGAAGGCATCGGCGCCGGCCAGCATGGCAAGCAGCGTCGACTTGCCGACGCCCGATCCGGCAAAGACGCCGAGGCGCTGGCCGAAGCAAAGGGGGGTGAAGATGTCGATGACGCGCACGCCGGTGTGGAAACCGGTGCCGACGCGCTGCCGCTCCATGGCCCCGGGCGTTTTTTCAGCATGCGGGGCATCTTCGGCGCCGCGCAGCAGCGGCGGGCCGCCGTCCATGGGACGGGCCAGCGCGTCGATGGCGCGGCCGCGCCAGGAAGGATGGGGCGCAACGGCCAGCGGGCCGCGCCGGAACACGGCATCGCCGATGCCGGCATCGGCATTGCGCTCGAAGGGCGCGATCACCACCTCGCCGCGTGCGATATGGACGACCTCGCCCAATGTGCCGCCGCGGCGGCCGCGATGCTCGACCAGATCGCCGAGCCGGGCAAGTTCGCTGAGGCCGCCTACCTTGTAGTGCGTGGAGGACACCTCGCGGACGTGGCCGCCGCGTTTCAGCAGCGCCGAAGGCTCGTCGAAGCGACGCCAGACATGTTCCAGCAGCGTCAGCGGGTCGGTGGGCGTGGAATCGCGCTCCGATGTCCTGACAAGCGTGCGGTCCTGCGTCATCTGGCCCGGCCGCTATTTGGAGCCGAGGGTCTTGATCGCCTCGTCGACCGAGGAACCGGCGTTGCGAATCAGCGCCGACACGTTCTCGAAGGCGCGCTGCACCTGGATCAGCCGCGTCATCTCCATCAGGGGGTTGACGTTGGATTGTTCGACGAAGCCCTGCGACACGCCGATATCCTGCCGGTCGACCAGGGGTTGCGGCGGTGTTTTCGGCACGATGCCGGAATTGCCGTAGCGGGTGAAATCCGGGCCGGGATCGAAGGCGAAGAGGCCGATGGCCGCCACCAGCCGCCCGTTCTGTGTGAGCGAGCCGTCGGCGCCGGCCTGCGGCGGGCCGTCATTGGGGTCGAGCTGGATCGGCGCGCCGCCGGCATCGAGCACGGGATGGCCCTCGACCGTCACCAGCGCGCCCGAATTGGCCAGCGTGAAGCGGCCGTCCCGGGTCATCACCGTGCCGGCCGGCGTGGAGATCCCAAACCAGGCATCGCCCTGGATGGCGAAATCGAGCGGGTTGCCGGTCTCGACCATGCTGCCGCTGGAGGTGGACAGGAAGGTGGAGCCGGAGGAGGCGAAGGACACCGAGCGGGGACCGGTGCCCGACACCACGTCCTCGAACTTCACGCCGGTGGCGCGGAAGCCGACCGTGGAGGAGTTGGCGACATTGTCGGCGATGGTGTTGAGCCGCCGCTCCAGCGCGATCTGCGAGGAAAGGGCGACATAGAGGCTGTCCTGCATGGCGGGCCTATCGTGACCTGAGCTGCTGCATGGCCATCAGCAGGTTGGTCGACACGCCCATCGTGGTGGGCTGCGCAAACAGGATGCTGGCGGCATTCAAGGCTGGCGAAGTGGGGTTGTTGATCTCGTAGAGGCTGGTGAAACGGGTCATGAACTTTGCGAGCTTGGCCGGATCGGCGAAGTCCTCGATCTTCATCTTCGATTCGAACAGCTTCACCTGCCGGTCGATGTCGGCGGCGGCGAAGGATTCCGGCAGGCCGAAGGCGGTGCGCACGACGGTGGCCAGCGCCTTGTCGGCCAGCACCTCGTACCAGTTGGTCAGGCCGGCGGCCTTGCGCTCGAAATAGAGCGCCAGCCGCACGCCTTCATTGCTGTTGCCGGCATCTTCCTCCAGCGTCTGGCGCATGTACTTGTCGACCACGTCCTGCCGGCTTGCATTGTAGGTCGTGGCGCCCTCGCCATGGGCGGTGAAATCGAAGGCCTTGGCGAGCGCGATGTAGCGCTTGTCGCCGGTCTTGTTGGCGAAGCTGGCGGGGTCGGCCTCGCCGCTTTCCAAAACCTTGCGTATGGTGGCCCGGTCTTCCTTGTCGGGGTCGAGCCCGAAAGACGCGATGGCGTAATTATAGAGCCGCTTGTCGGCCATCAGGTCGTCCACCGACTGCACCTTGCCGATATTGGCCTGGTAATAGGCGGTCTCCGCCTGGAACCAGGCGTTGCTCGGCTTGGACAGGCCCAGCTCCGACTTCACCACATAGAAGCGGCCAGTGTCCTGCAGCACCTCGGGGCGCGAGGTTGTCGCCACGCCGTACTCCGCGAAGTTGAAGGCCTTGACGAAGGCGGCATAGCGCTTGTCGGTTTCCTTGTTGGCGGGGCTGGCCGGATCGGCGATGCCGCCCGCCAGCATCTCGCGGATGCGCTGCGGCGATTCCGCATCGGCATCGAGCCCGAACGCGGCCATGGCGACGGTGAGCAGGCGGCGGTCGGACAAGAGGTCGCTGATCGAGGTCACCTTGGAGATGTTCTGGGCGTAGTAGGTGGCTTCGGCGGCGATGTGGTCCGCATCGGTCTTGATGAGCAGCAGGCCGGATTCGTCCATGAAGGCCTTGGGCACGCCCCGCAGCACCTCGTCGCGCAGGGTTGCCTGGTCGCCATGAGCGGCGAAATCGAAGGCCGCGACGAGTTTGGCGTAGCGCTTGTCGGGATGGCGGTTGGCCGGGCTGTCGGGATCGGAGATGCCGCCTTCCAGCATCTGGCGGATGCGATCCGGCGATTCGGTCTCGGCATCGAGGCCGAAAGCGGTCATGGCATAGTCGAGCAGCCGCTCATTGCCCATCAGGTCGTCGATCGACTTCACCGAGGTGACGTTGGCCAGGAAATAGGAGGTTTCCGGTTCCGCGAAGGTGAAGCCTTCCTGCACCGGGCCGAGTTCGAACTGGAGCGCGAAGTTCTTCACCACGCCTTGCTTCGCCTGGCTGTAGACGGTCGCCTCCTCGCCATATTTTGCGAAATTGAAGGCGGCGACGAACTCGGCGTAGCGCTTGTCGGTCAGCTTGTTGGCGAAGCTGTCGGGATCGGTCACGCCTTCCTTCAGCGCCTTGACCATGAAGGCCTTGGCGTAGCTCATGTCCTGGAGGCCGAACGCCTTCATGGCGTATTTGAACAGCCGGTCGTCCTTCACGAACTCGTCGATGGAGCGGACCTTGCCGATATTGTCGAGGTAATACTTCGTCTCGCGGTCGACCATCGGCTGGCGCTCGATGCGATCGATCGCCTTGGGTATGTCCCGCGCAATCAGCTGGTAACTGATGTAAGTGTTCAAAACGACATGCCTCCGGCCGAAGCTGCATGCCGAGAATAGGCCTACTTCCTTGCGCGAAACTGAATCGGGTTCCGGTCGCGCGATCCAAGCCTCACGCGATTCAAGCCTCACACAAGGCACGCGCGCTATTCAAATTGCCTGATGTGAGAAGCGGAAGGACGGATAGTGGGCATTCTGATCGGATTTGTGGTCACGCTCGGCTGCGTTCTCGGCGGCTTCATGGCCATGGGCGGTCACCTTCATGTGCTCATGCAGCCCTGGGAACTGGTCATCATCGGCGGCGCTGCGCTCGGCGCCTTCCTCGTCGCCAATCCGATGAAGACGGTGAAGGACACCGGCCGCGCCATCCTCGAGGCCATCAAGCAGTCCGTGCCGAAGGAGCGCGAATATCTGGAGACGCTGGGGGTGCTGCACAGCCTGATGCGCGAATTGCGCTCAAAGTCGCGCAGCGAGGTCGAGGCCCATATCGACAACCCCGAGGAATCGGCGATCTTCCAGGCCTTCCCGACGGTTCTGCAGAACAAGGACCTCACCAATTTCATCTGCGACTATTGCCGCATCATCATCATCGGCAATGCCCGTCCCCATGAGATCGAGGCGCTGATGGACGAGGAGATCCAGACCATCCGCGCCGACAAGCTCAAGGCCTATCATGCCATGGTCGCCGTGGGCGACGGCTTGCCGGCGCTCGGCATCGTGGCGGCGGTTCTGGGCGTGGTGAAGGCGATGGGCGCGCTCGACCAGTCGCCGGAAATCCTCGGCGGGCTGATCGGCGCCGCGCTGGTCGGCACCTTCCTCGGCATCTTCCTGTCCTATGCCATCGTCGGGCCGGTGGCGTCCAAGATCAAGTCGGTGCGCGAGAAGAAGAACCGCCTTTACATCATCGTGAAGCAGACGCTGCTGGCCTATATGAACGGGTCGCTGCCGCAGGTGGCCATCGAGTTCGGCCGCAAGACCATTTCCTCGTACGACCGGCCGTCCATCGATGCCGTCGAGCAGAGCACGATGAACGCGGTCATCGCCGAGAAGAAGGCGGCGTGACGGCCATGACGGCGTGCGGAACAGTTCCATGACCGGTCCGGCGAGCCCCTCGGGCACCCGCTCCCTGATCATCGAGCGCCTGCTCGGCGACAGCGGCGACGCCGGGCAGGTGATCGGCGCCGGCCGGTCCATGGCCGAGCGCGCGCTGCCGCTGGTCATGAAGCGGCTGGCCGAGGAGATCGGCGCGCCGGTGCGTGTCGACCTTCAGGCCGTCGAGGTTTCGCGCGTCGCCGAGGCGCGCTCGCGGTCCGGCGAGAGCTTCGCCATGACCATCGTCGCTTCGAGCATATCCTCCGACGCCATGACGCTGGTGATGGATGCGCCAGCCGTCTCCGTCATGGTCTGCGCGCTGTTCGGCGGCGATCTCGACCAGCCGGTCGCGGCGATCGAACGCGACTTCTCCCATGTCGAAATCGACGTGGCGACCCTGGTGTTCCAGCAATTCGCCGACATTCTCAACGGCACCGGCCGCCGCTCGCTCGATCTCAAGCTGCCGGTGCCGCGCGCCATGGCCGGCCTCGAAGCGCGGCGGCGGGTGCTGCGCGACGGCCCGGCGGTGTGCATCGTCTTCGCCCTTTCGACGCCCACCGACAGCGGCACCGTGGCGATCACCATTCCGCAGCGCGTGCTTCTGGCGCGCAACGCCGTCGAGGCCGACGCCGAGGACACATCGCGCTGGCAAGCGCATTTCTCCGAGGAGGTGATGCGCTCGGCCATCACGCTGCAGGCGACGATGCCGCTGACCCGGCTCACGCTCGGGCAACTGGCCGGCCTGCGCGTCGGCGACGTACTCGAGCTTGGCGACATGGCGCAGACCCAGGCGCAGCTTGCGGCACGGGACCGCACGCTGTTCGTCTGCGAATTCGGCAAGCTCGGCCAGAACTACACGGTGCGTATCAAGCAGCCCTACGACGACGCCCAGGATTTCATGGACGGGCTGCTGCCGGGTTGATCCGGCGGGACGACAGGAGAAGACCACTATGAACCAGGCCAAGGCGGAAGCCGTGAGCGAAGTCCCGGACGAACAGCTCGACCGGGCCATCGAGGAATTGCGCGGCGTGCTCCAGCAGGAGGAAAAGCGCCCGCAGGACGAGGCTGCCGGCGCCTCCAACAGCAGCATCATCATGGACATTCCCGTCGACGTGCAGATCGTGCTCGGCAGCACCGAAATGTCGGTGTCGGAACTGATGACCCTGCAAAAGGGCTCCACCGTGGCGCTCGACCGCCGCATCGGCGAGCCCATCGACGTGGTGGTCAACGGGCGGCGCATTGCGCGGGGCGAGATCACCGTGCTGGAAGGCGATTCCTCGCGCTTCGCCATTCGCCTGACCGAGATCATCACCGCCAAGGGCGCCTGACATTGCGAGTGGCCGGGCAAATGGCTGGCATGGGCCGGAAGCAGGGGAGAGCCGCATGACGACATCGCTGACGCTGACCCGGCCGCAGAAGGCGGCGGCGATCCTTGTGGCGATGGGCAAGCCGGCCGCCGGTCGCCTGCTCAAGTTCTTCAAGCAGGAGGAACTGAAGGCGCTGATCGAAGCCGCGCGCATGCTGCGCACCATTCCGCAGGCCGATCTCGAAAAGATCGTGGCGGAGTTCGAGGCCGAATTCACCGAAGGTGCCGGCCTGCTCGATTCGGCCGACAAGATGGACACGCTGCTCAGCGAAACGCTGTCGCCGGAGGAAGTCAGCGCCATCATGGAAGGCCGGCAGAAGAAGCCGGACACCGGGCCCTTGCCCGTCTGGCCCCAGGTGGAGCAGCTCGAGCCGATGCGCATCGGCGGCTTCCTTGCCGGCGAGCATCCGCAGACCGGGGCGCTGATCCTGTCGAAACTGTCGTCGCAGCTTGCCGCCCAGGTGCTGCTCACGCTGGAAAAGCCGCTGCGCAGCGAGATCATGAAGCGCATGGTGACCATGGCCAGCGCGCCGCAGGCGGCGATGCGGCTGGTGGAGAACCAGATCCGCACGCGCCTGCTCGACGGCTCCTCCTCCAAGGACACATCGACGGGCCAGGCAAGGCTGGCCAGCGTGCTGAACGAAATGGACAAGACGCAGCTCGACGAGGTGATCCAGGACCTGGAGGCCGTGGGGACGCCCGATCTCGCCGGCGTCAAGGCGCGGGTGTTCTCCTTCGACGACATGCATCTTCTGTCCCAGAAGGCGCGGGTGCTGGTCTTCGACGGCATGTCGACCGACGTCATCACGTTGGCGCTGCGGGGCGCGCCGGAAGAACTGGTCGAGGCCGTGCTTTCGGCCATCGGCGCCCGGTCGCGGCGGATGATCGAATCCGAGCTTTCCACGGGTTCGGAAGGCATCGCGCTGGCCGACATCATGCAGGCACGCAAGACGGTCGCCTCGGCCACTGTGCGTCTCTCGCGCGAAGGCGCGTTCGAGTTGCCGGGCGCGCAGGCGGCTGCCGAAGCGGCATAGCCTGAGCCATGTCCGAGGGCGTCGACAAGGACTCCAAAACCGAGGAAGCGACCGAGAAGAAGATCCGCGACACCGTCGAAAAGGGCAAGCTGCCCCATTCGAAGGAAACCGCGATCTTCTCCTCCTTCGTCGCCATTCTCGCCTTTACCGTCTTCTATGCGCGCGACGCGGCCGTGGAGCTGGGCGTCTTCCTGTCCCTGTTCCTTGAAAAGCCGGATGCCTGGCCCATGGCCAACGAGACGGACATCATCGCGCTGTATCGCAGCGTGATGATGGAGATCGGCCGGGCGGTGGCCGCCCTGCTGGTGCTTCTGGTGATAGCCGGGATCGTCGGCTCGGTCGCGCAGAACATGCCCCGCTTCGTCGGCGAGCGCATTCGCCCCCAGGCGTCGCGCATCTCCCTCGCGCAGGGGTGGAAGCGCATGTTCGGCGTGCAGGGCTTCGTTGAATTCCTCAAGTCCGTCGCCAAGGTCGGCTTCGCCATCCTCGTTCTGGTGATCGCGCTGTCCGACAGTGTCGGGCGCCTGCTGGCCGGCATGCTCACCAACCCGGTCGAGTTCGGCAGCGTGATCCGCGGCTTCGCGGTCGACATCCTGGTGGTGATCGTCTTCGTCATGGGCGCGATCGCGGCTGCTGACTTCATCTGGCAGCGTTTCCACTGGAAGCAGGACCTGCGCATGACGCGCCAGGAAGTGAAGGACGAGCTGAAACAGTCCGAAGGCGACCCGATCGTGAAGTCGCGCATCCGTTCCGTGGCGCGTGACAGGGCGCGCCGGCGCATGATGGCGGCGGTGCCGCGCGCCACGCTGGTGATCGCCAACCCGACCCACTACGCCATCGCGCTCAAATATGTGCGCGAGGAGGATTCCGCGCCCGTGGTGCTGGCCAAGGGGCAGGACCTCGTGGCGCTCAAGATCCGCGAGCTTGCCGAGGCGAACGGCATTCCGGTTTTCGAGGACGTCGCGCTCGCCCGCTCCATGTACAAGCAAGTTTCGGTGGATAGCGTGATACCGCAGCAATTCTATCAGGCCGTCGCCGAACTGGTGCGGATCGTCTATTCCAACAAGGCCAAGCGCCGGCAGGTGACATGATAAGGCAGCCACACGCAGAGACACGCGAAAGCATCGTGGCCCATGCCATCGAACAGGTGGTGGGCGAGTTGCGCCTGGTTGACGTGGCCGACTACATCGCCTTCATCCGGCTGGAGCATTTCGCCTGCCTGTCCGATCTGGTGGATTCGGCGGCCGAACTCTATTTCATGCCCGGAACCCTCAAGCTCGGCCATGGCGGCGAGGCCTATGTGGACTGGAGCGGCAGCCCGCGCATCGTGCTCGACCTCGAGCTGCGGCCGACGGGCGTCACCGTCTATTTTCAGCTCACGCTGGAGGAACAACAGGCTTCGGTGGTGGTGAACTATGTCGCCTTCGAGAAGCCGCGCGAGGACCCGCAGTCCAACACCGCGCTGCTGCGCCAGGTGATCGAGCAGGCCCGCATCAGGCCGACCGAGGCGATCGACCTCGACCGCGCTATTCGATGAGGCCGAGCCGGAGCGCCTTGGCCACGGCCTGGGTGCGGCTGACGGCGTTCAGCTTCTGCACCGACTGGGTGAGATACTGGTTGGTGGTGTGCACCGACAGCTTGAGCAGGCGTGCGATCTCCTCGCTCGTATAGCCGTTGGCCGTCAGCTTGAGGCATTCCAGCTCGCGCCGGGTCATCGCCCGTGCCGGGCCGGCATGGCCGGGGCGCAGGCGGGTGAGCGCGGCAAACAGCGAGAAGCAGCGGCCGTGGATGTCGTAGAGCATGTCCTGCGCCAGCGTGATCCGCTCTCCGGCGAAGACCGCGAGCCCGCACTGGTTGCGCTCGGCATGGACGGGGAAGGCGATGCCGCAGGTTCCCTCTGCCAAGGGTGAAATGCGCCTCGTCCATGACAGGCTGCCGAGCGCCGTCGCAGCCGGAGTGTCCTCGCCGGCGCTCCACCACAGCGGCTCGGTCGAGGCGCGGACATGGCGCACGACCTGCTCGTCGTCGGTGGCTATCTTCTTCGAGAAGTCGACGGCCGGATAGTCGGAATCGAGGCACGGCACCAGCCGGGCCCGTTCCTGCACCGAGGGAACGAGCAAAAGCGCGAAGGAATCCGCGTTGATGTCAAGGGCGATCCATCGGCAGCGGCGCACGGCATCGGCGAAGGTCAGCGCATGGCTGCCGCCTTGCGGGCCGAAGGCGCCGAACGGACCGGGCTGGTCGTTCGGCGGCGTACCGGCGTGCTGGTTGACGGCTGCGTGGATCAAATGATGCCGCTCCTGATCGCCGTGGCGATGGCCATGGCCCGGTTGCTGGCGGAGAATTTCTGGATGGCGTGGGTGATGTAGCTGTTTACCGTATTGGAGGACACGCCGAGGATAACGGCCACCTCATCCGTGGTCTTGCCCTCGGAAACCCAGAACAGGCACTCGCGCTCGCGGTCGGAAAGCGGGTCCTCGGCTGCGCCCTGCGCGACGAGGTCGGGAATGCGCGACAGCGCGTAGCAGCACTCGAACTGGGCGCGGGCCAGCGCGGAAAGGTCGATTTGCCCGGCCTGTTCGGACGACAGCAGCATGAACAGGCGCTGGCGCCCGACATTGAGGCCAAGCGAATAGATTTCGCCGTGGCCGAGCACGTCCAGAAGACGCGCTTCCTCGCCGTTGATCAGCGCTCCGGTTCCCGGCGCCGCGCCGGCGATCAACGCCGTGGGGCGCATGCCCGGCGTGGCGGCCCAGGGGCCTTGCGCCAGGGTCGCGATGAGTTGGCGTCCGATCAGCTCAATGGTGTCGAACTGCCAGTTGGAGGCGACGATGCGTGCCTGGTTGCGGGCTTCCCCGTGCATGATGGCGACCAGCATATAGCTGTCGGCACCGACATTTTCGGTCATGCCCGCGAGGAAGCCGGTGAGGTCGCCGCGCGAGGCGAGGCGGTTCGCCAAAGTGCGGATGCCCGAGGAGGATGC
The DNA here is from genome assembly GCF_052978165.1 of Aquamicrobium terrae. Classification (NCBI taxonomy): domain Bacteria; kingdom Pseudomonadati; phylum Pseudomonadota; class Alphaproteobacteria; order Hyphomicrobiales; family Phyllobacteriaceae; genus Aquamicrobium; species Aquamicrobium terrae. Next base: position 1,063,864 of record NZ_JBRKLZ010000001.1, on the reverse strand, counting down.
GGTGCCTGAGGAGGATGCGGGACTGTCCATCGCGGTTTTCTGGCCGGAATCCATCATTGTCCGCCGCAGGAGGGAGGCCCGCGGCAGGGTGGGTACGCATCACATTCACGAAGGAACGCGTATGGTTTGGGAACGCAAATGCCGGAAAACACAAGAGTGCCGACGACACCCGATCGGACGAATCCGTCAGGGAACGCGAAAGCCATCGCGTCTTGCCTCGGGCTGCTGTCCCCGAAACGTCAGACTTGTGATTGCCCGCCTCGCCCCCGAAGGATCGGCTGATTCGGGTTAAATCTACCCTCACTCGAATCCGACATCAAATGAGAATTGACAAAACTTCGATTCGGAGTCCGTTCGCGACTCGCGGCGGTACTCAGCCGCCCTCGAAACCGGTCAGGACACCGACGGTGTTGATGCCGATTTCCTCCACCGCATAGCCGCCTTCCATCACGAACAGGGTGGGCAGGCTGAGCCCGGCGATGCGCCGGCCGATCAGCGGATAGTCGCTGCTTTTCAGCTTGAACTCGCTGATCGGGTCCTTCTCGAACGTATCGACGCCCAGCGAGACGATGACTGCGTCCGGTCCGTAATCGGTGATCCCTGCGCAGGCGTCGTCGAGGGCCGCGCTCCAGCGTTCCCAGGTGGTTCCGGCCGGCATCGGGTAGTTGTGGTTAAACCCCTCGCCGGCATCTTGCCCGCGCTCGTCGGCATGGCCGAGGAAGAAGGGATATTCGGTCAGCGGATCGCAGTGCAGGTTGAGCACCTGCACGTCGCCCCGCGCATAGAAGATTTCCTGCGTGCCGTTGCCATGGTGATAGTCGACGTCGAGGATGCTGACCCGCGCCGCGCCCTGGTCCCGGAACCATTGGGCGGCGACGGCGGCATTGTTGATGTAGCAATAGCCGCCCATGAAGGCGGAGCCGGTATGGTGGCCCGGCGGCCGGCGGAGCGCGAAGGCGGCGCGCTCGCCGTTGTTCACCAGCGCGGCGGCGGTCAGCGCGACGTCGTAGGACGATTTGATCGCGTCCCATGTGCCCTGCACGAACGGCGCGCCGCCGTCGAAGGAGTAGAAGCCCAGCCGGGCTTCGATGGCGTGGGGCCTGACGTCGCCGCGCAGGCCGCGCGTCGGCCACACGAAAGGCAGCGCCGGGCCGCTATGGCCCGCCGCCTCCCAGGCGGACCAGACCGTGGGCAGGAAATCGATGTAGTCGGCCGCATGCACCCGTTTGGCCGCCGAAAGGTCATGCGCCTCGGGCGGCAGGATCGGCCCCAGTCTTTCGCTTTCCACCCGCGCCTTGATGAATTCGGCCCGCGACGGCTTCTCGAAGCCGGGGACCAGTTCCCCCGCGACCAGTTCCAGCGTGTCGGAATGGCCGGCATGCAGCGGCGAGAATATGGTTTTCATGCGATCCTTCCCCTCGGGACACCTGCTTTCCAGAAAATTATCGACGCCATGTCGGGAGCGACCTAACTTTCCCGTCCTTTGATGAGAAGTGAAAGGCCTTCCGATGCTGTATGCCATACTTTGTTACGCCTCCGAGGATGTCGTCTCCGGCTGGAGCAAGGAACAGGACGACGCCGTCATGGCCAAGCTCGCCGCCGTGCAGGAGAAATATGCCCGTGCCGGCAAGCTCGGTCCCGTCGCCCGGCTGTTGCCGACCACCGCCGCGACCACGTTGCGCAAGGTGAAGGGCGAGCCGGTGGTGATCGACGGACCGTTCGCGGAAACCAAGGAGCAGTTCCTCGGCTTCTACACGGTGGACTGCGCCGATCTCGACGAGGCGGTGCAGTTCGCGCGCGAGATTTCGGACGTAAACCCGAGCGGCGGCTCCTATGAGATCCGGCCCGTCGGCGTGCTCAACCCGGTCAAGGCCACGATATGAACGATGCCGAATGGATCAGCGCGGCACTTGCAGCGGCCCGGCCCAAGGCCATGGGCGCGCTGCTGCGCTATTTCCGCGACCTTGACACGGCCGAGGAGGCGTTTCAGGACGCCTGCCTCCGGGCGCTGAAGAACTGGCCGCAGAACGGGCCGCCGCGCGATCCTGCCGCCTGGCTGATCCTTGTCGGGCGCAACAGCGGCATCGATGCGGTGCGCAAGCGCAGCCGGCAGGCCGAAATGCCGGACGAGGACAAGATTTCCGATCTCGAGGACGCCGAAACCGATATCGCCGACCGGCTCGACGGCGCCCATTATCGGGACGACATCCTGCGGCTCCTGTTCGTCTGCTGCCATCCCGACCTGCCGGCCACGCAGCAGATCGCGCTGGCGCTGCGCATCGTCTCGGGCCTCAGCGTGCGGCAGATCGCGCGCGCCTTCCTGGTGAGCGAGGCCGCCATGGAGCAGCGCATCACGCGGGCCAAGGCACGCATCGCCGCTGCCGGCATTCCCTTCGAGACGCCGGGGCCGGTGGAGCGGGCCGAGCGGCTCGCCTCGGTGGCGGCCATGCTCTATCTGGTCTTCAACGAGGGCTATTCGGCGGGCAGCGGCGAAGCGGAAGCGCGCGGTGCGCTGTGCGACGAGGCGATAAGGCTGGCGCGGCTCCTGCTGCGCCTGTTCCAGACGGAGCCCGAGATCATGGGACTGACGGCGCTGATGCTGCTGCAGCATGCACGCACGCCGGCCCGCTTCGATGCCGATGGCGAGATCGTGCTGCTGGAGGACCAGGACCGCAGCCTGTGGCACCCCAAGATGATCGACGAGGGGCTGGCGCTGGTCGACAAGGCGCTGCGCCATTGGAAGCCCGGCCCCTATCAGGTGCAGGCGGCGATTGCGGCGCTGCATGCCCGCGCCAGGCGGGCCGAGGACACCGATTGGGGCGAGATCGACCTGCTCTATGGCCTTCTGGAGCGCCTGCAGCCTTCGCCGGTGGTGACGCTGAACCGCGCCGTGGCCGTGTCCAAGGTGGAGGGGCCGGAGGCGGCGCTCGCCATGGTCGAGCCGCTGGAGGAGCGGCTCTCCGGCTATTTCCATTTCCACGGCCTGCGCGGCGGCCTGCTCATGCAGCTCGGCCGCAGCGAGGAGGCGCGCATCGCTTTCGACCGCGCCATCGCGCTGGCCAATACACCTGCCGAGGCTGCCCATATCCGCCGCCATATCGACCGCCTGGCCAGCAAGGCCACCGCACCCCAGGCCGCAAGCCGCCGCTGATCTGGTTCAATTCCCGGTTCCCGCCTTGGTCCATGGCGGGGTGGCGGAATCGTGCCGGAGACGTTAAGTCATGGACAAAATCCCTGACCGTGCGGGGCAGGGGCAGGGCGGCCGTCGGGGCCGTCGAACATGGTTTCGTTCCGGAAGGTGATTTATGTCCATAGCGAAAGAAACTGGCGAGCTGCTTTCGAAGCTCGGCGTGTCGGGTTCGGCCCTGTCGGGCGGCGAGCTTGTGGTGAAGAGCCCGGTGACGGGCGAGGAGATCGCGGGGGTCGCGCAGGTGTCCGGCGCGGATGCGGGCAAGGCGATCGATGCCGCCCATGCGGCGTTCCTGAAATGGCGCTTGGTGCCGGCCCCGCGTCGCGGCGAGCTGGTGCGACTCTTGGGCGAGGAACTGCGCGCCCACAAGGAAGAACTCGGCCGGCTGGTGTCGATCGAGGTCGGCAAGATCCCGTCCGAGGGACTGGGTGAAGTGCAGGAGATGATCGACATCTGCGACTTCGCCGTCGGTCTTTCCCGCCAGCTCTACGGCCTGACCATCGCCACCGAGCGTTCCGGCCACCGCATGATGGAAACCTGGCATCCGCTCGGCGTGGTCGGCGTGATCTCGGCTTTCAACTTCCCGGTCGCCGTGTGGTCGTGGAATGCGGCGCTGGCGCTGGTGTGCGGCGACAGTGTGGTGTGGAAGCCATCGGAAAAGACCCCGCTGACCGCGCTCGCCTGCGAGGCGATCTTCGCCCGTGCGGTCAAGCGCTTCGGCGACGATGCGCCGGAGGGGCTGCTCAAGGTGCTGATCGGCGGTGCCGATGCCGGCGAGGCGCTAGTCGATCATGCCAAGGTGCCGCTGGTGTCGGCGACCGGCTCGACGCGCATGGGCCGCGCGGTCGGCCCGCGCCTGGCCGGCCGCTTCGCCCGCGCCATTCTGGAGCTTGGCGGCAACAATGCCGGTATCGTCTGTCCCTCGGCCGATCTCGACATGGCGCTGCGCGCCATCGCCTTCGGGGCCATGGGCACGGCCGGCCAGCGCTGCACCACGCTGCGCCGCCTGTTCGTGCATGAGAGCGTCTACGACCAGATCGTGCCGCGGCTGAAGAAGGCCTATGAAAGCGTTTCCGTCGGCAATCCGCTGGAGGGCAAGGCGCTGGTCGGGCCGCTGATCGACAAATCCGCCTTCGACAACATGCAGAAGGCGCTCGAAGCGGCCAAGGCCGCCGGCGGTTCCGTGACGGGCGGCGCCCGCGTCGAGACCGATCATGCCGGGGCTTACTATGTGCGCCCGGCCATCGTGGAGATGCCGTCCCAGACAGGCCCGGTTCTGGAAGAGACCTTCGCGCCGATCCTCTATGTGATGAAATATGCCGATTTCGACGATGCGCTCGCCCAGCACAACGCGGTAGGGGCCGGCCTGTCGTCGTCGATCTTCACGCGCGACCTTCAGGAGGCGGAGCGCTTCCTGTCGGCCGAAGGCTCGGACTGCGGCATCGCCAATGTCAATATCGGCACGTCGGGCGCCGAGATCGGCGGGGCGTTCGGTGGCGAGAAGGAGACCGGCGGCGGGCGCGAAAGCGGCTCCGATGCCTGGAAGGCCTATATGCGCCGCGCCACCAACACCATCAACTACTCCAAGGCCCTGCCGCTGGCGCAAGGCGTGTCCTTCGACATCGACTGAGCGGCTGATGGCCGACAACGGGAAAGGCGGTGCCCGGCACCGCCTTTTTCATTCGAGCCGGTAGGGCACCGGCGGGCGCAGATCGTGATCGACCCGCAGCCGCCGCTTGAAGGGCGGCGTCGCGCGCTGGTCGCAATTGGCGCGCTCGCAGATGCGGCAGGAAATGCCGATCGGATCGAAGGCGGCGCGGTTGGTCAGGTCGAGCCCGTCCGCATAGACGAAGTCGCCGGCATAGGCGACCTCGCAGCCGAGCGCGATGGCGTAGCGGCGGCGCGAGGCGTTGAAGCCGCCGCCCGACTTGGCGATTTCGGTGGCCACGCACAGATAGCGTACCCCGTCCGGCGTCTCGGCCAGTTGCCGGATGATGCGGCCGGGCATCTCGAAGGACTGGTGCACGTTCCACAAGGGGCAGGCGGCGCCGAAGCGGGCGAATTGCAGCTTGGCGGCGCTGTGGCGCTTGGTGATGTTGCCGGCCCGGTCGAAGCGCGCGAAGAACACCGGCACGCCCTTCGTGCCGGGGCGCTGCAAGCTGGAGAGGCGGTGCGCCACCTGTTCGAGGCTGGCGCCGAAGCGGGCGGCGAGCAGTTCCAGATCGTGGCGCAACTCGCGCGCGGCGGTGAGGAAGGCCTGGTAGGGCAGGGTGACGGCCCCGGCGAAATAGTTGCGCAGGCCGATGCGGCAGATCTCGACCGATTCCGGCGAGCGGAATTCGGCCCGGCGGGCGATGGCGTCGATCTCGGTCTTCAGTTCCAGTGCCGCCACCTGATAGGCCATCTGGAAGCTGCGCGTCGCGGCCGGCGAATAGGCATTGAGATAGAGAAGCTTCGAGGCGGGATCGTAGCGGCGCAGAACGTCCTCGCCCTCGGCCGTTTTCAGGATGCGCACGCCGTGCCGCTTTTCCAGATGCGCGGCCAGCGCGGCGCCGGCCTCGCGCTCGCGAATGCCGATCGACTGCGCCAGCTTCTCGCCGGCCATGTCGATCTCATGGATGTAGTTGTCCATGAAGTGGAAGAAGTCGCGCACCTCCTCATAGGGCGTTGGTTCGGCAAAGGCATTGGTGCGCGACATCTGGTCGTCGAAGCCGGCCAGCTGCTCGCTGTTGCGGCGATAGGCCTGGTGGCAGGCGATCAGCGCATGGGCGAGCCCCGGCGCGTTCTGCACCACAAGCTTCAGTTCCTGCGTGCTGGGCGAATAGGTCTCGAACAGCGGGTCGGTCAGCGCTTCCGAAAGCGCCGAAAGCAGGCGGTCGCTGCTCCCGGCCGAAAGCTCGGACATTTCGATCTGGAATTTTTCGGCCAGCGCCAGAAGCACGGTCGCCGAAACCGGACGCTGGTTGTTCTCGATCTGGTTGAGATAGCTGGTCGAAATGCCGAGCCGCTGGGCGAAGGCGGCTTGCGTGTGGCCATGGGCAAGGCGGGACTCGCGCACCTTGCGGCCGATATAGAGCTTGCCTGTTGTCATGTTCGCATTTTTACAATTCGCAATTTGCAAATTTCTACACTATGCAATTCCACCTGTTCCAGCATTTTCTTGAGCTCGCCTTCGCACTAGGGACAAGGTGAAGGAAGCCGGCTCACACCGGCGAGGGAGAGGCCATGCCCGCATATCTTTTCGCGCCCGTTTTGCGGCCCGCCGCGCAGGAGGCATTGTGATGCGCAACGTTCTCGATCAACTGGAGGCGCGCCGCGCCGAAGCCCGCCTCGGCGGCGGCCAGCGGCGCATCGACGCCCAGCACGCCAAGGGCAAGCTGACGGCGCGCGAACGCATCGAGGTGCTGCTGGACGAGGGCTCCTTCGAGGAGTTCGACATGTATGTCACCCACCGCGCCACCGATTTCGGCATGGCCAGCCAGAAGGTGGCGGGCGACGGCGTGGTGACGGGCTGGGGCACCATCAACGGCCGGCTGGTCTATGTGTTTTCGCAGGACTTCACCGTGCTCGGCGGCTCGCTGTCGGAAACCCATGCGCAGAAGATCTGCAAGATCATGGACATGGCCGTGAAGAACGGCGCGCCGGTGATCGGCCTCAACGATTCCGGCGGCGCGCGCATCCAGGAAGGCGTCGCCTCGCTCGCCGGCTATGCCGATGTATTCAAGCGCAATGTCGACGCGTCGGGCGTGGTGCCGCAGATTTCGGTGATCATGGGGCCGTGCGCGGGCGGCGCGGTCTATTCGCCGGCCATGACCGACTTCATCTTCATGGTGCGCGACAGTTCCTACATGTTCGTCACCGGGCCGGACGTGGTGAAGACCGTCACCAACGAGATCGTGACGGCCGAGGAGCTGGGCGGGGCGCGCACCCACACGCAGAAATCCTCGGTGGCCGACGGGGCCTTCGAGAACGACATCGAGGCGCTGGAGGGCGTGCGGCGGCTGTTCGACTACCTGCCGCTCAACAGCCGCGAGAAGCCGCCGGTGCGGCCCTTCCATGACGATCCGGCGCGCATCGACATGAAGCTCGACACGCTGGTGCCGGATTCGGCGGCCAAGCCCTACGACATGAAGGAACTGATCACCGCCATCGCCGACGAGGGCGATTTCTTCGAGATCCAGGAAGCCTTCGCCAGGAACATCATCACCGGCCTGATGCGCATCGAGGGCCAGACCGTGGGTGTGGTCGCCAACCAGCCCATGGTGCTGGCCGGCTGCCTCGACATCGATTCCTCGCGCAAGGCCGCGCGTTTCGTGCGCTTCTGCGATGCCTTCAACATTCCGCTTTTGACGCTGGTGGACGTGCCCGGCTTCCTGCCCGGCACCGCGCAGGAATATGGCGGCGTCATCAAGCATGGCGCAAAGCTCCTGTTCGCCTATGCGCAGGCCACCGTGCCGATGGTGACGCTGATCACCCGCAAGGCCTATGGCGGGGCCTATGACGTCATGGCCTCCAAGCATATCGGCGCCGACATCAACTATGCCTGGCCGACCGCCGAGATCGCGGTGATGGGCGCCAAGGGCGCGACCGAAATCCTTTACCGCTCGGAACTGGGCGACGCGGAAAAGATCGCTGCGCGCACGGCCGAGTATGAGGAGCGCTTCGCCAACCCCTTCGTGGCGGCCGAGCGCGGCTTTATCGATGAGGTGATCATGCCGCATTCCTCGCGCCGCCGCATCGCGCGCGCCTTCGCCGCGCTGCGCACCAAGCAGGTCGAGGGGCCCTGGCGCAAGCATGATACGATGCCGCTTTGACGGAGAGGCCGCTGTACGGGCCGATGGGAAGGATGGACAAGCCGAAGCTGACGCCGGAGGAGGCCCGCAAGGACCACCGGCAGATGTTGCGCTTCATGGCGATCAATGCCGCGGTTGGCGCGCTGATCGGCGCGCTCACCGCCGTGGCCCTCATCTGGCTCGACATTGGCGGGATCGGCACGCGGATCGGGCGGGCGGCCAATCCGATCATTCCGGCGCTGCTGATCATCGCGCCTTTCGCCTTCGTGTTCGGCGGCGTGGTGACGGCCTCGGCCATTCTCACCATGCCGTATGAAAAGAAATTCAAAGATTGAACCTTTAGGGGCTGAGACCGGCTGATGTTCAAGAAGATCCTCATCGCCAATCGCGGCGAAATCGCCTGCCGGGTCATCCGTACCGCGAAGAAGCTCGGCATCAGGACGGTCGCGGTCTATTCCGACGCCGACCGCGAGGCGCTGCATGTGCGGCTCGCCGATGAAGCGGTCCATATCGGCCCGGCGCCGTCGTCGCAGTCCTACATCGTCATCGACAGGATCCTCGAAGCCATCCGCAAGACGGGCGCCGATGCCGTTCACCCGGGCTATGGTTTCCTGTCGGAGAACGCCGCCTTCGCCGAAGCGCTGGAGCAGGAGGGCGTCGCCTTCATCGGTCCGCCGGTCAAGGCCATCGAGGCCATGGGCGACAAGATCACCTCCAAGAAGCTGGCGGTGGAAGCCGGGGTCAACACCGTGCCCGGCCATATGGGGCTTATCGAAGATGCGGACGAGGCCGTCCGCATAGCGGGCTCGATCGGCTATCCGGTGATGATCAAGGCATCGGCCGGCGGCGGCGGCAAGGGCATGCGCATCGCCTGGAACGATGCCGAGGCGCGCGAGGGCTTCCAGTCGTCGAAGAACGAGGCGAAATCCTCCTTCGGCGACGACCGCATCTTCATCGAGAAATTCGTCACCCAGCCGCGTCACATCGAGATCCAGGTGCTGGGCGACAAGCACGGCAACATTCTCTACCTCGGCGAGCGCGAATGCTCGATCCAGCGCCGCAACCAGAAAGTCATTGAGGAAGCCCCGTCGCCCTTCCTCGACGAAGCGACGCGCAAGGCCATGGGCGAACAGGCCGTGGCCCTGTCGCGCGCGGTCGGCTATTTTTCGGCCGGCACGGTCGAGTTCATCGTCGATGGCGACCGCAATTTCTACTTCCTCGAAATGAACACCCGCCTGCAGGTCGAGCATCCGGTGACCGAACTGATCACCGGCATCGATCTGGTGGAGGAGATGATCCGGGTGGCGGCCGGCGAAAAGCTGCGCATCGCGCACGACGATGTGAAGCTGAACGGCTGGGCCATCGAAAGCCGTCTCTACGCCGAGGACCCCTATCGCAACTTCCTGCCCTCCATCGGCCGGCTGACGCGCTACCGCCCGCCGGCGGAGGGCGAGCAGCCGGACGGCACCGTCATCCGCAACGACACCGGCGTGTTCGAGGGCGGCGAAATCTCCATGCATTACGATCCCATGATCGCCAAGCTGTGCGCATGGGCACCGGATCGCATCGGGGCGATCGAGGCGATGGGGCGCGCGCTGGACGATTTCGAGGTCGAGGGCATCGGCCACAATCTGCCGTTCCTGTCGGCGGTGATGGACCAGCAGCGGTTTCGCGAGGGCCGGCTGACCACGGCCTATATCGCCGAGGAGTTTCCGGACGGTTTTGCCGGCGTCACGCCAAGCGAGCGCCAGGCGCGCCTGCTCGCCGCCGTCGCGACCTTCATCCATGTGAAGCTCGCCCGCCGGGCGGCCCAGATTTCGGGCGTGCTTGCCAACCATCCGCGCGCCATCGGCAAGGACTGGGTGGCGACGGTGGCCGATCACGAGTTCGCGCTTGCCGTGACCGAAGGCGAGGCCGGCGACATCGTCACCTTCGCGGATGGTCCGAGCGTGAGCGTGGCGGGTGACTGGCTGCCGGGCGCCACCCATGCCGGCTTCACGGTGGATGGCGAGGCCATGGGCGTGAAGGTGACGCTCAATGGCTCGCCCACGCGGCTGCGCTGGCGCGGCATCGATGCCAAGGCCTATGTGCGCAGCCCGCGCGTCGCCGAGCTTGCGCAACTGATGCCGGTCAAGCTTCCGCCCGATACGTCGAAGATGCTGCTGTGCCCGATGCCGGGCGTGGTCACCGCCATAGCCGTGCAAGAGGGCGATGAAGTACAGGAAGGACAGGCGCTCGCCACCGTCGAGGCGATGAAGATGGAAAATGTCCTGCGCGCCGAAAAGCGCGGCAAGGTCAAGCGCGTCGCCGTCGAGCCGGGCGTAAGCCTGGCCGTCGACGAACTCATCATGGAGTTCGAATGATGACCGATCCGAAAATCGACAAATGGCGGGCGCTGGCCGAAAAGGAGGTCAAGCGCGATCCCGATGCGCTGATGTGGAACACGCCGGAAGGCATTCCCGTCAAGCCGCTCTATACGGCTGACGATCTCGAAGGCGTCGGGCATCTGGACAGCCTGCCGGGCTTCGCGCCCTTCGTGCGCGGGCCGCGCGCCACCATGTATGCCGGGCGGCCGTGGACGATCCGCCAATATGCCGGCTTCTCGACGGCGGAGGAATCGAACGCCTTCTACCGCAAGGCGCTGGCTGCCGGCCAGCAGGGCGTTTCCGTGGCCTTCGACCTCGCCACCCATCGCGGCTATGACAGCGACCATCCGCGCGTCGTCGGCGATGTCGGCAAGGCCGGCGTGGCCATCGATTCCGTCGAGGACATGAAGATCCTGTTCGACGGCATTCCGCTCGACCAGATTTCCGTGTCGATGACCATGAACGGCGCGGTCATTCCCGTGCTCGCCAATTTCATCGTCGCCGGCGAGGAGCAGGGTGTGCCGCGCGCCAAGCTGTCGGGCACAATCCAGAACGACATCCTCAAGGAGTTCATGGTCCGCAACACCTATATCTATCCGCCCGAGCCCTCGATGCGGATCGTTGCCGACATCATCGAATACACGGCGAAGGAGATGCCGAAGTTCAACTCCATCTCCATTTCCGGCTATCACATGCAGGAGGCCGGCGCGACACTGGTGCAGGAACTGGCCTTCACGCTGGCCGACGGGCGCGAATATGTGCGCGCCGCGCTGAAGAAGGGGCTGGATGTCGACGCCTTTGCCGGGCGGCTGTCCTTCTTCTTCGCCATCGGCATGAACTTCTTCATGGAAGCGGCCAAGCTGCGCGCTGCGCGGCTTTTATGGACGCGGATCATGGAGGAATTCGAGCCGAAGAAATCCTCTTCCCTGATGCTGCGTACCCATTGCCAGACCTCCGGCGTGTCCCTGCAGGAGCAGGACCCCTACAACAACATCGTGCGCACGGCTTTTGAGGCGATGTCGGCGGCGCTCGGCGGCACCCAGTCGCTGCACACCAATTCCTTCGACGAGGCGATCGCACTGCCGACCGAATTCTCGGCCCGCATCGCCCGCAACACCCAGCTCATCCTCCAGCACGAGACGGGCGTCACCAAGGTCGTCGATCCGCTGGCCGGCTCCTACTATGTCGAAAGCCTGACCAAGGAGCTTGCCGACGCCGCCTGGAAGCTGATCGAGGAAGTCGAGGCGATGGGCGGCATGACGAAAGCCGTCAACGAGGGGCTGCCCAAGCGGCTGATCGAGGAAGCGGCGACCCGCAAGCAGGCGGCCATCGACCGCGGCGACGAGGTGATCGTCGGCGTCAACAAATATCGCCTCGAAACCGAAGACGAGATCGACATTCTCGACATCGACAACAAGGCGGTGCGCGAGGCGCAGATCGCCCGCATCGAGCGCACCAGGCGCCAGCGCGACCCGAAGCGGACGGAAGAGACGCTGGCGCGCCTGCGCGAGGTGGCCCGCTCGGGCAAGGGCAACATCCTCGAAGCCGCCGTGGAGGCGGCACGGGCACGCGCCACGCTCGGCGAGATTTCCGACGCCATGCGCGATGCCTTCGGCGACCATTCCGCCGTGCCGAAGGTGGTGCGCGAGGTCTACGGCCCCGCCTATAAGGGCGAGCCGGAATACGAGAATCTGGTGGATCGGCTGGACCAGTTCGCCAGGACGCTGGGCTCCTCGCCGCGCATCATGGTGGCGAAGCTGGGACAGGACGGGCACGACCGCGGCGCCAAGGTGATCGCCTCGGCCTTCGGCGACCTCGGCTTCGAGGTGATCGCCGGCCCGCTGTTCCAGACGCCGGACGAGGCGGCCGACCTTGCGGTGAAGTCCAAGGTGCAGGTCGTCGGCATGTCGTCGCTGGCGGCCGGCCACAAGACGCTGGCACCGCAACTGGTGGAAGCACTGAAAGCGCGGGGCGCCGACGAGGTCATCGTCGTGGTGGGCGGCGTCGTCCCGCGTCAGGACTATAAGTTCCTGCTCGACCATGGCGTGGCCGCCGTGTTCGGCCCCGGCACCAATGTGCTCGACGCCGCCCGCGCCGTGCTGGATCTCATGGAAGGCAAGCGCCGCAACATATAAGCGGTCTGGCCCAATGGGCCAAGCTGGCCGGGCCAGGCGAATCGGATAGGCTGCTTCCCGGTGAAACGAGCATGTCGCGGGGGCGCATGGACTATTTCGCGCATTCCGGTCGGCTCGCCGACCGGAGCGACTGGCAGGCATTGCGGGATCATCTTTACGAGACCGCGGAGCTGGCGGCCTCGTTCGCCATACGTTTCGGTCTTGAAAAGGCGGCTTTCACCGCCGGCCTGTTCCACGATCTCGGCAAATATGCCGAGGCCTTCCAGAAGCGGCTCAACGGGGCGGAGATCCGCGTCGATCATTCGACGGCCGGTGCCGTGGTGCTGCGCGACCGCACCAGCGGCATGGACGCCGATGTCGCCCAGCTCATCGTCTATGCGATCCTCGGCCACCATGCCGGCCTGCCGGACAAGCAGAACGAATTCGGCCATTGCGTCAGGCGCCGGCTGGAAGAGTTTCAGGGGCGGCTCGATCCGATCTGGGAACGCGAAATCAAGGCCGATCTGACCGGGCTGATGCCGCCGGAACTGCTGCGCCAGCTTTCGGCACGAAAGAGCCGTGAAGATGCGTGTTTCGATCTTTCGGTGGTCACGCGCTTTCTGTTCTCGTGTCTGGTCGATGCCGATTTCCGCAACACCGAGGCCTATTATGCGAAGCTGGAGGGCTTGCAGCCCGACCGCGAATGGCCTCTGCTTCAGGACCTGCTGCCGGATTTCACCGCGCGGTTCGACGCGCATATGGCGAAGCTGGCCAGTGACAGCGATCTCGGCCGTCTGCGGGGCGAAATCCTCGCCCATGTCCGTTCCGGCGCGCGGATGGAGCCGGGATTCTTCACGCTCAACGTGCCGACCGGCGGCGGCAAGACGCTGGCCTCGCTGGGCTTTGCGCTCGCCCATGCGCGTCTCCACGGCCACAGCCGCATCATCTACGCCATTCCCTTCAACTCGATCCGCTACAAGTTCCCGCCCGAGGATATCCGGGCGGCCTTCGAGCTGCTCGACCGGGTCGGCCTCGAAGGCTACGAGAACCGCCGCGCCGACGCCCTTTCGGGCGGCCAGCGCCAGCGCGTGGGCATTGCCCGCGCGCTGATGCAGCGGCCGGAGCTGCTGCTGCTCGATGAGCCGACCGCCAGCCTCGACCCCAAGACGTCGCGCCAGATCATGCGTCTGGTCGGCGAACTGGTCAACGAGCGCAAGACGCCGGCCATCATCAACATCCATGACGTGGCGCTGGCCAAGGCGCACGCCGACCGCATCATCGGCTTCAACGATGGCCGCATCGTCTTCGACGACGTGCCGGCCAACCTGACCGACGAGGCGCTGGCACGCATCTATGGCGACGAGGACTGGAATCCTCCGGCTGACGACGGCGAGGCGACCGGGTCATGAGCGTCCTCGCCAGTTCCGACCGCGCCGCCGCATGGCGGCCGCCGACCCTGTTCGGCACGCGCCTCAAGCGCGCCGTCTTCTGGGGTTGCGTCATCGTCTACCTCGTGTGGTCGCTGACCACCATCGACATCGATTTCGCCCGTGCCGTCGCCGGCCTGCCGCGTGCGCTGGACATCATCACGCGCATGTTCCCGCCGAACTTCGAGCGCTGGCCGCTCCTGGTGACCGGCATGCTGGAAAGCGTCCAGATCGCCATCGCGGCCAGCATCGTGGGCATCGTGCTGTCGATTCCGCTCGGCATCTGCGCCGCCCGCAACCTGGCGCCGAAGCCGCTCTATCTGGCGGCGCGCGGCCTCATCGTGGTCGGCCGTACCTTCCACGAGGTCGTCATCGCCATCTTCTTCGTGAAGCTGTTCGGTTTCGGTCCCATCGCCGGCCTGCTGACGCTGGCCTTCGCCTCGGCGATCTTCCTCGGCAAGATGCTGGCGGAAGACATCGAGAACATGAAGGAAGGTCCGGTCGAGGCGGTGCGTGCCACCGGCGCGAGCTTCTGGCAGGTGGTGTTCTACGCGGTCACCCCGCAGGTGCTGGTCAAGACGCTCGGCGTCATCATCTACCGGCTCGACGCCAATCTGCGCCATTCCACCGTCATCGGCATCGTCGGTGCCGGCGGCATCGGCCAGACGCTGTCGGCGTCGTTCTCGCGTTACGACTTCGATTTTTCGAGTGCCATCCTGCTCACCATCGCCGCCATGGTCGCGCTTGGTGAATGGTTCAGTGACTGGGTGAGGAGGAAGCTGCGGTGAACACCAAGAATTATCCTGACATCTGGCAGCGCTACACCCCGCGCGAGCGGCTGGTCCAGTGGCTGTGGCTCGCGGGCGCGGCGTTCGCCGCCGCCTGGTCGGTGTCGGCCCTCGATATCGAATGGGCCTTCTTCGCCGATGCCCATGAGCAGGCGCTCGATCTCGTCACCCGCATGTGGCCGCCGAGATGGGAATATCTGCCGGTCATCATCCAGCCGCTGATCGAGACCATCCACATCGCCACGCTGGGCACGATGGCGTCCATCGTGCTGGCGCTGCCGGTCGCCTTCCTAGCGGCCCGCAACACCACCCTCAACTCGGCCACCTGGCTGCTCGGCCGCGCCATCCTGGTGGCGTCGCGCTCGATCAACACGGTCATCTGGGGCCTGGTGTTCGTGGCGATCTTCGGTCCGGGACCGCTGGCCGGCATCTTCGCCGTGGCTGCCCGTTCGGTCGGCTTCATCGCCAAGCTGATCGCCGAGGCGATCGAGGAGGTGGACCACGGCCAGATCGAGGCCATCGAGGCGACCGGTGCGCGTACCCTGCAAGTCTACGCCACCGCGATCATGCCGCAGATCCAGCCGGTGCTGATCGGCACGTCGATCTACCGCTGGGACATCAACGTGCGGGAATCGAGCGTGCTCGGCTTCGTCGGCGCCGGCGGCATCGGCCTCCAGCTCTACGCCTCGATCAACGGCTTCGCCTGGTCGCAGGTGCTGGTCGTGCTGATCGCCATCCTTGCCATCGTCGTCATCAGTGAAGGCATCTCGGCCTATGTCCGTTCTCGCATCTCCTGAGGCCGTCCGCGCCGCCGCCACATCCTTCACTTCGGTGAAGGGTGTGGCCGAGGCGGTGGCCGGATATGACGGTTTCCTCATCGACCAATGGGGCGTGCTGCATGACGGCAAGCGCGCCTATGCCGGGGCCGTCGAGGCGTTGCAGCGCCTGGGCGAATTCCGGGCGCCGCGCGGCCGAGAACGAGGACCTGCTGGCCGCGATGGGCTTCGACCGCTCGCTCTACAAGGCCGTGATGCCGGCCGGCGACGATGCTCGCGACGCCATCCTGAACGATCCCGATCCCTTCTATGCGGGGCTCGGCAAGCGGTGCCTGCTGATGGCCCGCGATGGCGAGGACCACCTGGCCGACGGGCTTGGCCTGGAACTGGTCAGGGAGGTCGACGACGCCGATTTCCTCCTCCTGCTCAGCATGGAACCTGCCTATCAGTCCGTGCAGGGATGGAACGGCCTGCTCCGGAAGGCGGCCGCGCGCGGCCTGCCCATGATCTGCGCCAATCCCGACTTCGTGCGGGTGAGCCCCGAGGGCAAGCTGCTGGAGGCACCGGGCGCCGTCGCCCGTGTCTACGAGACGCTGGGCGGCGCGGTTCGCTATCACGGCAAGCCGCATCAGCGCATCTACGCCACCTGCCTCAAGCTGCTCGGGCTGCCGGCGGAACGTGTGGCGGCGATCGGCGATTCCCTCGACCACGACGTGGCCGGTGCCCGCATGGCGGCGCTGGGCAGCATCTTCGTGGCCGGCGGCATCCACTACAAGCAATTGCACTGGACCGGCGGGATGCCCGATCCGGAGGATTGCGCGCGCCTGTTCGCCGAAACCGGGCTCGTGCCCGATTTCATGGTACCTTCCTTCCGCTGGTAATGGTCCTGCGGTCCGCTTCCGGCTGCCATTCGCGGCGGCCGGTCCGCGGCTGCGGGCGCCGTGACATTGTCGGGACTTGCTCATGCTGATCGCCCATATCTCGGACTTCCATCTGTTTTCCGACAGGCCGGAATCGGCGCTGGTGCGAGCCGATGCCACAGAAGCGGCCCGCAAGCTGGTCGCCAACATCGCGGCCTTCACGCCCGCCGTCGAGGCGGTGATGCTGACCGGCGATCTGGTCGATGGCGGCACCGAGGAAGACTATGCGCTGCTGAAGGACGTGCTGTCGCCGCTGTCGGTACCGGTCTTCGTCATTCCCGGCAATCACGACCGGCGCGCCACCATGCGCGCCGCCTTCGCCGACCGTCTTCCGTTCGCGGCCGGAACCTATCTGAACTATGAGGCGAGCCATGGCGATCTTCGCATCCTGGCGCTGGATACGCTGATCGAAGGCAAGGTCGAGGGCCGTCTGGCCGAGGAAAGCCTGGACTGGTTCGAGGACAGGCTGGACCGTGCCCATGCCGGGCCGACGCTGGTGCTCATGCACCACCCGCCCTTCGATTCCGGGATCGGCGCCATGGACCGGCGCGGCCTTGTCGAGGGTGGTGAGCGGCTGGCCAGGCTGGTGCGCGCCTATTCCGGAAGCCTGCGCATCCTGTCCGGTCACGTCCATCGGCCCTATCAGGCAATATGGAACGGGGTGCTGTGCACGGTCGCCGGCAGCCCGGCCTTCCAGATCGGCCTCGATCTCGACGGCCAGGCGGCCAAGTCGCGCCCGGTGCAGGAACCGTTCGCCTATTTCATCCACAGGCTGGACGCGGTAGGGGGCGTCGTGGTCCATGCGCGCTATGTGGATCTCTGATCCGGGTTCGGGCCTGACGGCGCGGTGAATCGAGGGCTGTCGGCGGGCAGCCCTGGCGCGTTGTTTAGAACTTCTCCAAATCATTGATGTTGCGTCACTTTTTCGATGTCGCTAAGAGGAGCCTCCGGTTCCAGCAACACAGCGATGACCATGAGTGCCGCCGCCTCGGATGCGTATCACGAACTGATCTCCGTCTATCTGCGCCAGTGGAGCGTGTTGTGCGCGCGGCTGAAGCGCCAGACCGGCTCCCGCGAACTGGCCGAGGATGCCTTGCAGGAAACCTGGCTGCGGCTGTCGCGGATGAAGGGCCAGCCTGTCGATATTCGCGACCAGCACGCCTTCATCCTGCGCGTGGCCGGCAACATCGCCATCGACCTTGCCCGCAAGGAGGGGCGTCATTCGGCCCGCTGCGTCAGCGACGAGGCGGTGCTCCAGGCCATTGAGGATGGCTGCCCCTCGCCGGAGCGGGTGGTTATCGATCGTGACCAGTTGCGCTTTCTCGTCCTCGCATTGGCGCAGCTTCCCCCGAAACCGCGCGCCGCGCTGCTGATGAACCGTTGCGACGGGCTTTCCCACCGGGAGATCGCCTCCCGGCTCGAGGTGTCCGAAAGCATGGTCGCACGCTATCTGATGCAGGCGCTGCGCCATTGCCGGGACCATTTCCGCGACCAGTCCTGAGCTTTTTTCGCGGGCAGGGTGCAAGTTCCCGGGCCTGGATTCGTCCTTGCTATAGAGGGCTCTGGTTCCGGGGTGCGCCTTTGCGGGAGCGTGGCAAAATCGTGAGGAGCGACAGATGGACACCGGCCTGAGCGACGAAGCGCTGGAATGGCTGGTCCGGCTCCATTCCGGCCGGGCCGGTGAGGCCGACCATGCCGCCTTCGACCGCTGGCGCAAGCGCAGCCCCGCCCATGAAGAGGCCGCGCGGGAAGCGCAAGCCATTTGGGACGGCGTGGGCCTTGCCGGCAGCACTGTGCGGCAGGCCGAGCGCAAGGCGCAGCGCGCCCGCGTCACCCGCCGCGCGGTGCTGGGCGGCGGCGTGGCCGCGATTTCGGGCGTGGCCCTCTATGGCAGCGGCGTGCTGGGGCCGCATCTGTTTGCCGACCATGTGACCGGCATTGCCGAGCAGCGCAGCATCGGCCTGCCGGATGGCTCGACGGCATTCCTCAATGCGGGATCGGCGCTTTCGGTCGATTTCAGCGAAAGCATCCGGGCCCTGCGCCTGTTCCGGGGGCAGGCGACCTTCACCGTCGCCCATGATGCGGCGCGGCCCTTTGTCGTCGAGGCGGATGGCGGCCAGGCGCGCGCCCTCGGCACCGTCTTCGACGTCGATATCCGCCCGCGACAGGTGGTGGTCACGGTGCTGGAAGGCGCGGTCGGCGTTTCGGGCAGGACCGGGCCTGCGGCGCCGGTCGTCGCGCATGCCGACCAGCGCGTGCGCTACGACATGCGGGGCGTCGTGTCGGCCATAGAGACGGTCGATGCCGAAATGGCGACCGCATGGCGCCGCGGCAAGCTGATCTTCAACCGCCGGCCGCTGGGCGAAGTGGTGGCCGAGATCGAGCGTTATCGAGCCGGGCCGATCGTGATCGCCGGGGCGCGCCTGCGGGCGCTGGAAGTGACCGGCGTGTTCGACCTTGCCGATCCCGATTCGGTGCTGGAGGTCATGGCACAGACCTTGCCGGTGCATGTCACCCGGCTGCCGTTCGTGACGGTGATCCGGTAGGGCCGCACGCCAGGGACGAAAATAGAACGCTTTGATATCAATAAGTTGATAGAAAATATCAAGTTTATTCGATTTTCCGGTGCAGGATCGTGCCCGTCATTTCGTCCTAGGGGATGAGGACCAAGCCAGACCGCGCCGAAGCACGAGTGCCCGGCAGCATAAGCGAAAGCTGCCAGCCACGTCCTCGAAGGGTGTCAACACGGCAGGACGGGTATTCATGCGCAAAGTGGCTTCGGGGCAAGGCTGGCATTACGGTTTCAGGCGGTTCAGGGCGGGGCTTCTCGGCTCGGTCGCCCTGCTGCTGGCGGCGGGGGCGTGGGGCACAGGCGTCGCGCATGCGCAGGCCGCGCGCACCGTTTCGGTCAATGTCCGCGCCCAGGATCTCGGTGCGGCGCTGACCATATTCGCCGATCAGGCCGGGCTTAGGCTCTTGCTGCCCTCGGGCGTCGTTGCCGGCCGCACCAGCCCGGCGCTTTCGGGAACGATGACGCAGGAGGAGGCGCTGTCGCGGCTCCTGGCCGGCACCGGCCTATCCTACCGCTTCACCAGCGCCGACACGGTGACGATCGGCGACCGCGTGTCGGCCGCTCATGCTCCGGTCGACGCGCAGGGTGCCCTGGTGCTCGATCCCGTCGATGTGGTCGGCACGGGCGGCGCCGACGCGCCCTACAGGACGCCGGCTTCGGTGAACCATATCTCGCGCGAGGAACTCGACCGCACAGGGGGCACCTCGACCAGCGACATCTTCCGCAACACGCCGGGCGTCATCGCCGCGGACGGGCGCAACAGCCCGGCGATCGAGGTGAACATACGCGGCGTGCAGGGCATGAACCGCACGCCGGTGCGGGTCGACGGCACCTTGCAGAACGTGCCCGTCTATCTCGGCTATTTCGGCGCCTCCAACCGCACCTATGTCGATCCGGACCTGCTGGCCGGCATCGACATCACCAAGGGGCCGGGCGCAGGCGCCGACGGCGCCGGCAGCATCGGCGGCGTCATCAACATGCGGACCCTCGATGCCGACGACATCATCAGGGAAGGCAAGGACTGGGGCATCCGCCTGCGCGGCAGCGTGTCCAGCAACAGCGTGAGCGCACCGCCGATCGGCACCTTCGACAAGAGGATCGGCGCTCCCGGCCTGTTCGATATTGCCAGCGGCCACGGCAGCATCGTCGCGGCCCGTCGTTTCGGGGACGCCGAAATCGTCGCCGGCCTGGCCCGCCGCAAGCAGGGCAACTATTTCACCGGCAGGCACGGCCCTGATACCATCCTGGAGGAGACCACCGAAGGCTCCTTCCAGGAACACCAGATCACCGCCGTCAAGCGCGACAGCGAGATCGTCAACAGCCAGCGCGAGGTCCTGTCCGCCTATGTCAAGGGCAAGGCCAGCTTCGACGGCGGCCACAGCGTCGAGGCCAGCTACGTCTACTATGACAGCGATTTCGGCGAGGTGATGCCCTCGCAGGTGTCGCGCTTCGGCTGGGACTTTGTCGGCCAGCAGGAGCCGAACCAGGTGACGGCGCACAGGCTGATCGCCAAATATGGCTACAAGCCCGACGACAGCGACCTGATCGACCTGCGCTTCAATGTGTGGGGCACCTTGCTGGATCAGAAGACGCGCTCGGCGACGCCCGTCATCTGGGACCCGAACACCCTGCCGATCAACAGCCGCTCGATCGTTCCCATCGACACCTACATGGTGGGGTCGGAAATCTCCAATACCTCCTCCTTCCATTCCGATTACGGCGACCTGACCCTGAACTACGGCGCCTCCTACCTGCTGGAGGACACCAAGCCGCTGGACGAAGGCAACTGGTATCTGCCGCAGAACGGCCGCCGGCACGAAGGAAGCGCATTCGCCCGCTTCGATTATGCGCCCCTGGACTGGCTGAGCTTCAATGGCGGCCTCCGATACACCGCCTACAAGACCAAGGACCGGGTTTCCTACCGCAACTACCCGCAATACGAGCAGTATTTCCTCGACGAATACGGCATCTCGCGCAATGCGCTCGACGGTTCGGGCTGGTCGCCGCATCTCGGCGTCGTGCTGACGCCGGTGGATAGCGTGCAGCTCTTCGCCAACTACACCACCGGCTATCGCGGGCCGAGCCTGACGGAAGCCAATTTCAAGTATGACTTCTTCCCCAACCCCTACCTGAAGGCGGAGCGCTCGCAGAACTGGGAGCTGGGGGCCAATGTGCTGAAGGACGATGTGTTCGTGCCCGGCGACAAGCTTCGCCTCAAGGTCGCCTATTTCGACAACACGATTAAGGACTACATCGCCCGCGGCACCTTCACCAAAGCCAGCTATCCGTGGCTGGGAATGCTCATTCCCTACAATATGGGCGCCGCCAAATTCGCCGGCACGGAGGCATCGGCCTCCTACGACGCCGGCTCCTGGTTCGTCGAGGCGAACGGCATCCGCTACAGCAGGATCGCGTTTTGCGACGGCGTGGCCGGCTATGGCGCCGGATTGCCGGTCGCGGGCTGCGTAAACCATTCCCTGCCGGAGGACTATTCCACCAACTACATCCCGCCGGAATACACGCTCTCCGGGACGCTGGGCGTGCGGCTGTTCGACGAGCGGCTGACGATCGGCGCGCGCGTCTCGAAGGTCGGCAAGCGGGCGATCAGCGCGCCCAGCAGCCTCGACGGCGGCCTGATCATGCCCAAGAAGCTATGGGCCCCCTATACCGTGGTCGACGCCTTCGCCAGCTACAAGGTCAACGACAGCGTGACGGTTTCCTTCTCGGGCGAGAATCTGACAAACCGGTTCTATATGGACGCAATGAGCCTTGCAGCCGTGCCCGCGCCGGGGCGGACCTTCAGGGCAAGTGTGACGACCAACTTCTGAAATGCCGCCTTGGGAGCGGTTCGTGACTATGCCCCGGGGGCAGGAAAGGACATGATGACTGTGGAAGTGCTGGACGCCGGTATCACGGCAGATGAGGCGAGCCGCGCGAAGCGGCTGAAGGCGGCGACGCGAGAGACGCATCAACGCCTCGACCAGGCGATCATGGCCGGCGAGCCGTTTGCCGGCCGCGAACGCTACGGGCTGTTCGTGGCGGTCCAGCATGCCTTCCACCGGGAAATCGATGCCCTCTATGACGACGCCGGGCTCGACCGGATGCTGCCGGATTTGCAGGGGCGGCGCCGGCTTTCCCAGATCGAGCAGGATCTTTCCGATCTCGGCATCAATGTGCCGGCCTATGACGGCCAGCCGGCCTTCGCCGCCGGAGCTGCGGTGGACGTGGCCACCGCGCTCGGCTGGCTTTATGTGGCGGAAGGCTCGAACCTCGGGGCCGCCTTCCTGCTCAAGGACGCGCAGAAACTCGGCCTGTCGGAAGAGTTCGGCGCCCGTCATCTGGCCGGCGCCCCGGAAGGGCGCGGCCTGCACTGGCGCACCTTCACCGCCGCCCTCGATGCCGTCGAGCTGTCGCCGGCGGAGGAAGCGCGGGTCATTGCCGGCGCTGAGAAGGCCTTCGGCCATGTCCACGCACAGGTAAGCCGGGTCTTCGGCTGAACGGCGCGTTACCCGAAAAGCGCTTCCCGCATCCGCCCGAGCAGGCCCTTGTGCCGTTCCGGCGGCGGCTGGCTGCAGGCGAAGCGGGCGATCTGCGCCAGGATCAGGGGATCGATCCTCGTGCCGTCGCCCAGCCGGACCCCGCGCTGCCGTTCGCAGAATGCAAAGGCGGATCGCCTATCGAGGACAATCTGGGCGGGGCGATAGTCGGGCGCGACCATGATGCCGGCATAGGGCCAGGTCCACGACGTTCCCGGCCCCCATCGTTCCAGTGCGGTCCTCAATTTGTCGGAGCCGGGCAGGTCCTCGAACAGAATCATATTGAGGGGGCCGGAGCCCACGCCGGCGTTCGTCGATTCGACGACCTCGTCCCTGATGCCGTTCCACTGGTGAAGGAATATCGCCGAAGACAGGAACACGGCGATCAATGAGGACGCGGCGAGGAAGCGGGAAGACCTTTCGGATCGTTGCCTGTCGACAGGTCTCCACAGTAC
Source organism: Aquamicrobium terrae (assembly GCF_052978165.1). NCBI lineage: Bacteria > Pseudomonadati > Pseudomonadota > Alphaproteobacteria > Hyphomicrobiales > Phyllobacteriaceae > Aquamicrobium > Aquamicrobium terrae. Next base: position 1,040,927 of record NZ_JBRKLZ010000001.1, on the reverse strand, counting down.
GGATGCGTCTCGTCGCTTTTCCATCTGCCCCAGAAGGAAGACTATTCCGAGAGCCAGGTTTGCGAATGCCGCGACGGTTCTCGCGGAATCGTAGCGCCCATTGGAAAAGTTGAACCCGGCATAGATGAAAATGCAAAATATGAGGATGGCCGAAGACAGGAACGTTGCGATCCTGACTCTGGCCGAACCTATCCTCGCGCTGAAATAGCCGGCCCCCATAAGGAGAATGACAAGCCAAAGCGTTGGATTGTTGAGAACCCTTCTTGGGTCCAGGACATAGATGATGTTTCCATCTCCGCCCGAACTGGACCCGGACAGCTTCAGGTAAGCCCAGACGCAGGTCAAAGATACTATGTATATAATATGAATTATATTTTTTCTATTTATGAAATAGAAATACGATACGAAAATGAGAGAAAATAATATTATAGATAGCTCATGCGTGAATAATAAAAGCGTTTCCGACATATAAAAATAAATCAGGTTTGATTTGTCCTGAATCAGCAGGAAAAGACAGATCCAGAAGAATCCCGGAGACAGCATCATCTCGGAGGGGAAGCCATATCCCAGCGCAGGGCCGAGAACGTAGCCAAGCAGCGGAAAGAGCAGGAGGTTCCTGTGATTTTTTCCGGCGAGTTTATAGACGGCTATGAGTTGGAGCAGGATGACCAGGCTGAAAACGAAGGAATAGAGGCGGACAAGCGGAATTCCCTGCATGTGGAAGAGCTTGTTGGCGAGCCAGACCGGGGCGGCGGTGAACAGGAAGGCGGTGGCGCGCGCCGGGAAACGGTGCCAGTGCAAGGTCCATGGCTGGTCAGCGGCGATGACGAAGGAAAAATAGGACCCGTCCGCGAACAGCATGACCAGAAATGCCGCGCCAAGCACCGCCAAAACGGCCTGCATGGCGATCGCAAGCCGGAAATGAGGGCCGTAGTCATGCTGGCTCGTGGCCAGAAGACCGGAATATGATTTCAGCCCGTCGATCCATGAAACCATGATGGTTCCACGGTCCTTGCTTGCGGGGCGTCTTGAGTTGATAAAGATCATAGCGACATCTTCTTGAATGCCGTTTCCGGTATGGACCCGATAAGGAACATGATCGGCCGCCACACGCGCCGCACATAAATGACGTTCCTGCGCTTCTCGACGGCCCGGTAGATGGCCTCGCCAAGCTCGCGCGGCTCGGCGGTCAGCGCCGCGGGAAGCTTCATGCCGGCCGTCATCCGGGTTCTGACGAAGCCGGGCTTGACCGTCAGCACATGCACACCCTTGCCGGCGAGCCGGTTGCGCAGCCCGGAAAGGAAGGCGGAAAGCCCCGCCTTGGCGGCGCCGTAGACATAGTTCGACGCGCGGCCGCGATCGCCCGCCACCGAGGATATGCCGATGATCGCGCCTCGGCCGCGCGCCTCGAAGCGATCGGCGATGAGGCCGAGCAAGAGGCCGGGGCCTTCGAAGTTGGAGCGCATGATCAGCGAGGCATGGGCGGGGTCGCGCTCGGCCTGTCCCTGGTTGCCGAGCAGGCCCACGGCGCACAGCACCGCATCCGGCAGGGAAGGCAGGCGGTCGAGGAACGGCACGAAGCTTTCGGTATCGAGTATGTCGAGTGCTGCGGCCGCGACCCTGCTGCCCGGCACGCGCAGTTCGAGATTGGCCGCCTCGGCCGCGATATCGTCCGGATCGCGGCCGCTGATGATGACGGTCCAGCCGTTGCGGGCAAAGGTGAGCGCGGTCTCCTTCGCGATATCGGAGGTGCCGCCGATGACCAGCAGGGACCTTTTCTGTGTCGCCATGATCGGTTCCATGCGTGCAGACCTCCAGTGCCGGGGTGTCAGAGAAGAAGCCGCTCCGACTGCAATGAGGAAAAATGGTGGGCGGCGCCCGAGATGCTGCGCATTTCACGAAAGGCGCCGACGCGCGGGTCGGCCCTTTCGAGGGTCGCGGCATTCATGCGGGCATCCTTGGCCAGATAGAAGCGTCCGCCATGGGCGAGGGTGATGGCATCCAGCCGTTCCATCAGCGCCAGGCTGGCGGCGCCTACGGGGAAGTCGAGCGCCAGCGTGTAGCCTTCCATCGGGAAGGAGAAGCGGCTTTCCTGGGCACCCATGCGTTTCAGCACGGCAAGGAACGAGCCCTGGCGGGCGCTCGAAATGGCCGCCAGCAATTCGCTCAGGCCCTTCAGCGACGTGGCGAGCGGCAGCACGCACTGGAACTGCGCGAAGCCCCGTCGTCCGTAGATGCGGTTCCAGTCGAGGATCGTGTCCAGCGGATAGAAATAGCTGTCCCAGTCGACGAGGCTCGAACCGGCGTTTCGCCGGCCTTTTGCGTAGTAATATGCGTTGAAGGCGCGGATCGAGAAGCGGTTGAGCGCAAGGCGGGGCGCGTCCAGCGGCAGGCGGCGCCTGCGCCGGGGCGCCATGGCGTAGGGAGTGGATTTCGTGCTGCCGTCGAGTTCCGCGCGGACGGCATGTTCCCCCAGCATGACGATGGACCGGCCAAGCGCGTTGCCTTGCGCGAAGCAGTCGATCCAGGCCACCGAATAGGTCCAGCTACGGGACCGTTCGAAGATTTCGATGGCGTCCGCCAGGCAGCAGGCGGGAATGGTCTGTTGCCTTACCCATCCGCTTTCGACCGGCATCAGCCGGATGGCCGCGCGCAGGATGATGCCGGTGAGCCCCATGCCGCCGACGGTGAAGGCGAAGAGGTCCGGGTTTTCGCCGCGCGAGCAGCGCAGCACGCTGCCGTCCGCGACCATGAGGTCAATCCACTCCACGAAGGCGCCGAACGAACCGTGCTTGTGGTGGTTCTTGCCATGCACGTCGGCCGCGATCATGCCGCCCACCGAGACGAATTTGGTGCCGGGCGTCACGGGCGGGAACCAGCCGCGCGGCAGAAAGGCCTCGATGATATCGCCGAGAATGACGCCGGCCTCCACGGTGAGCGACCCGGTTTGCGGCTCGAAAGCCAGCATCCGGTCGAAGCCGGTCATGTCGATGGTGCGGGCGGGGTTGAGGGCGCTGTCGCCATAGGCGCGGCCGTTGCCGCGGGCGATGCTGCGGCCGGAGGTGACGAGCCTGCGCAGGCTTTCCTCGTCATGCGGAAAGCCGATCCGGCACTCGACCCGCGGAAAACGCCCCCAGCCGCAAATCTCCATTGCTCACGCCTCCGCTTTCCGGAGGGTGAACACGAACCTGCGGTCGAGATTGTACTTGATGACATAGCCGACCGTCAGGCCGATGACGGCGCCCGCTTCCCGCGCCACATCCGTTCCCCAGGCGAGCCAGAAGGCCGTCTCGGTGCCCCAGAAGACCATGGTCGTGACGATGCCCATGACCGTGTAGAGGCCGAACTTCCGACCGTGGGTGGCGAGGCCGGTGGAGGTGTCGAAGAAGATCCATCTCTTGTCGAGGATGTACTTCGTCAGCAGCCCCGTCGCCGTCCCGGCCAGGATGGCGAGCGCGAAGCTCATGCCGCCGGCCGTCCCGGAGGCTGCCAGCACCAGGCGCTGCGTCGCGAGGTTCACGATAGTCGCAATCGCCGCGAAGAGGCTGTAGCGGATGACGAGTTGCAGCATGGGTCACACGACCCCGGCCGTGATGACCAGACATACGATCACCCCGCAATAGCGGCTGACGGGGTCCTTCATGGCGAACACGATGGGATCGTCGTCCATCCAGCCGCGATGCGCGGTCATGACCATGCGGCTGATCCAGTAGAGCAGGATGGGGCAGATACCCCACAGATAGACCGGGTGCGCGTAGAGCTGCCGGACCGTCGGCGAATCGAGATACAGCGCCAGCACGAGGTCCGCGACATAGCCGGAGCTGACGGCCATCATCGACACGATCAGGCGGTCGTCGCACTCATAGCCGCGCCCGGCCACCTTGGTATGCCCGGAATGGGCGGTGTCGACCAGTTCCCCCTGTCGTTTGACCGCCGCGAGCGAGAAGAAAAAGAAGATCGAAAACGCCAGCAGCCATTCCGAGATCGGCAAGCCGGCTGCCGTGCCGCCGGCGAAGATGCGCAGCGTATAGAGCCCGGCAAGCGTGCAGATATCGATGATGAGCTTGCGCTTCAGGCTGAGCGAATAGGCCAGGGTGAGCAGGTAGTAGAGCGCCATGACCCCGAAGAAGGCCAGGCTCTGGACAAGCAGGCCGAACAGGCACCCGCCCAGCAGCAGGGCAGGCACCATCCATGTCCCGTGCTCGATCGGCAGCGCGCCGGAGGCCAGTGGCCGCTTGCACTTGCGCGGGTGGATGCGGTCGGCGGACAGGTCCAGCAGGTCGTTCAGCACATAGACGCTCGAAGCGACCAGGCTGAAACAGATGAAGGCGGCGACGCCGTTGAACCACATCGATGGCGAGGTCTCGTGGGAGGCGATCAACGGCAGGAAGACGAGCACGTTCTTCGCCCATTGATGGGGCCGAAGGGCCTTGATGTAGGGGCCGATGTCCTTCCGGGTGCCGGGCAGGTGGACCACCTCCCCGCCGAGGGAATGCACCTGGTTCCGTTCCATCGGCGACAGCCCCACCGTGATGGCCTTGCGGGCCGAATTCCAGACCGGGAGATCGGCGTGGGCATCGCCGATATAGTCGTAGGCGCCCGCTCCGTAGCGCTGCACGAGAAAGCCGGCCTTGCGGTTTCCCTTGAGGTTGTGCGTCCCGTCCGAGCCATGGGCTTCGTCGAAGAGCCCCAGATGGTCGGCAATGGCCTTGGCGACGTGCTGGTCCGTGGCGGTCACCAGGGCCGCTTTCCCGCCCTGCGCCCGCCAGTCCCGGATGTAGTCCAGAACCTCGGGATTATAGGCGAGCCGGGCGGGGTCGACCGTCACGCATCGCGACAGATGCGCCTTGAACTGCGCCCTGCCGAGCAGCAGCAGGACGAGCGCCTGCAAGAAGCCCCAGATGTTTCTGGAGGCATATTCCCAGGCGGCCTCATGCAGGATGTTGCCGTCGATCAATGTCCTGTCGAGATCCACGGCAAGAATTGGAAGCCTGTCCATTCATGCACCCCGTCCCAGATGCAGTACGCAACGATTGCTGGAGATGCTTTCGTTTCGTATTGCGTGCCGGCCATGCACCTCCGCTCTTGCGGGCGATTGGCATCTGGTCTGACGATTGGCGAATATAGGCCTTTCCCGTTGCGATTATCATCTCGGGATCGTCGCTGCGGGCTCCGCATTGCGTTGAATTCCGAAGAGGGTTCTACCTCTTGGGTTCAGGCCCGATTAATGCGGAAGCGGTACGGGTTCAGTTGCCCTCGGCGGCCTCATCGAGCAAATGGCGGGCCCAGCGGCCGGCGGCCCAGGCTGCCGGAACGCCGAGCGGACCGGAAAGCAGCAGGCTCTGGACGGGCGAAAGCGCGGCGAAGCCGAACTTCTGAAACATCAACCCGAGCATGAACAGGTTGATGGCCACGGCCGCCGCCGCGAAAACATAGAGCAGCAGCGCCAGCTTCCAGACCGGCCAGCCATCGTGCATCGTTCGATCCTTTTTGTTCATGCCCGATAGTGCCTCCGTCAAAACGCCGCAGCCTTGACTTTGGTTAAGGCCGGTCGCGACGGGGAGGGGCATCCGTGGGGTGTTCGTCAACAGCTCCGGGAGCCCCTCGCCATGCGCGAAGTCCTGACGAAGAGCATGGCCCGCAACATCTTCTATGGCGGGTCACTGTTCTTCATTCTCATATTCGCTGCGCTCTTCGTGCATAGCCACATCTATATCGTGAACACGTCCACCGATCGCGCCGGCCTGACCGACAGCGTCGCGGCCGGCAAGCACCTGTGGGAAAAGCACGGCTGCGTCAATTGCCACACCATCCTCGGCGAGGGCGCCTATTTCGCTCCCGAGGTCGGCAACGTCATGACCCGCTGGGGCGTCCAGGACGACCCGGACGGCGCCTTCGAGGTGCTGAAGGGGTGGATGGAGTCCCAGCCTTCGGGGGCCGAGGGGCGTCGCCAGATGCCGCAATTCCACCTGACGGATCAGGAGATCCGCGAACTGTCCGACTTCCTGCTGTGGACCAACAAGATCCGTACCCAGGACTGGCCGCCAAACGAAGCCGGCTGAGGAGCATGTCATGAAATATCAATCTCAACGGATCGCGCTGGCCTATATCTATGTGGCGCTCGCGCTCTTCGCCGTACAGGTCTCGGCGGGGCTTGTGCTCGGCTACATCTACGTCCAGCCGAACTTCCTGTCGGAACTCCTGCCCTTCAACATCGTGCGCATGGTGCATTCCAATGCGCTGGTGGTGTGGCTGCTGCTCGGCTTCTTCGGCGCGGCCTATTTCCTGATCCCCGAAGAGGCGGAGCGGGAAATCCACTCGCCGGCGCTCGCCTACCTGCAACTCGCCATCCTTGCCGTGGGCACGCTGGGCGCGGTGGCGACCTATCTCTTCAACTTTTTTGAAGGCAATTTCCTGCTCGGCAAGCAGGGCCGCGAGTTCCTCGAGCAGCCGCTCTGGGTCAAGGTCGGCATCGTCGTGGCGGCCCTGATCTTCCTCTACAACGTCTCGATGACCGTGCTGAAGGGACGCAAGACCGCCATCTCCTCCATTCTTCTCATCGGGCTGTGGGGTCTGGCGCTGCTGTTCCTCTTCGCCTTCTACAATCCGCCGAACCTCGCGCTCGACAAGCAGTACTGGTGGAACGTCATCCATCTGTGGGTGGAGGGCGTGTGGGAACTGATCATGGCGTCCATCCTCGGCTTCCTGATGCTGAAGCTGACCGGCGTGGACCGCGAGGTGGTCGAGAAATGGCTCTATGTCATCGTCGCGACCGCCCTGTTCTCCGGCATCCTCGGCACAGGCCATCACTATTACTGGATCGGCATGCCGGCCTACTGGCAGTGGATCGGTTCGATCTTCTCGTCCTTCGAGGTGGTGCCCTTCTTCGCCATGATGGCCTTCGCCTTCGTCATGGTCTGGAAGGGCCGGCGCGATCATCCGAACAAGGCGGCGCTGTTGTGGAGCCTCGGCTGCTCGGTCCTTGCCTTCTTCGGCGCCGGCGTGTGGGGTTTCCTGCATACGCTGCACGGCGTCAACTACTACACCCACGGCACGCAGGTGACGGCGGCGCACGGGCACCTGGCCTTCTACGGCGCCTATGTCTGCCTCAACCTGGCACTCTTCACCTATGCGCTGCCGCAGCTTCGCAACCGCGATCCCTACAACCAGGTGCTGAACATGGGGTCGTTCTGGCTGATGTCGGGCGGCATGGTGTTCATGACCTTCGCGCTGACCTTCGCCGGAACGGTGCAGACCCATCTCCAGCGCGTCATGGGCATGAACTTCATGGAGGTTCAGGAGCAACTGGCCCTGTTCTACTGGATGCGCTTCGGCTCCGGCGTAGCGGTGGTCTTGGGTGCGCTCATCTTCATCTTCTCCTCGCTCTTCCCGCGCAGCGAGATGATCGAGCCCGGCCCCGTGGTCAAGCACGCGGCGGAGTAGGGAAAAATGGACCAGTTCGTAAATCCCGAAAGCGGGACCGTGCCCTTCTACCTTCCGCAGGGCGATGAATGCGACGTGTTCGCCGCTGCCCATCGCTCCTGCCTGCCCCTTCTGCTGAAGGGGCCGACGGGATGCGGAAAGACGCGCTTCGTCGCCCATATGGCGGCGAAGCTCGGGCGGCCGCTCTATACGGTCGCCTGCCATGACGATCTTTCGGCCGCCGACCTGATCGGCCGGTATCTGCTCAAGGGCGGGGAGACGGTGTGGGTCGACGGCCCGCTCACCCGCGCCGTGCGCGAGGGCGCGATCTGCTACCTCGACGAGGTGGTCGAGGCCCGCAAGGACGTCGCCGTCGTGCTGCACCCGCTGACCGACGACCGGCGCATCTTGCCCATCGACCGCACCGGGGAGGAGTTGCAGGCCGGCCCCGGTTTCATGCTGGTCGCCTCCTACAACCCCGGCTACCAGAACATCCTCAAGACGCTGAAGCCTTCGACGCGGCAGCGTTTCCTCTCGGTCGAGTTCGGTTTCCCGAAGCCGGAGCACGAGGTGCCGGTTGTGGTCGCCGAAAGCGGGCTGGCGGAAGACCGGGTGAAGCTCTTGGTGCGCATCGCCGGCAAGCTGCGCGCCCTGAAGGGGCAGGACCTGGAGGAGGGCGTTTCCACCCGCCTGGTCGTCTATTGCGCCACGCTGATCGCGCAGGGCATGTCCTTCGACCGCGCGGTGCAGGTGGCGATGATCGAGCCGCTCACCGACGATGCCGAGGTCAAGCGCGGCCTGGCCGATCTGGTCACGGCGGTGGCAGGCTGAGGCATGGGGCATATCGAGATCATCCCCTGGGAGCCGGAGGAGACGGTCGGCAAGCTCTGGCATGGGCTTGCCAGCCGTTTCGACCCGCCGCCGAGTTTTCCCGAAGCCGGGGTGACGCTGGAGGCGATGCGCCCGCGCATCGGGGTGATGTTCCGTGGGCTGGGGGGCGATCCGGCGGTCGAGGTCAAGGCGGTGGCGGAGGAGGAAAGCCGGCATAGGCGCTCGTTCCGCCGCCGTCTCGCCACGCCTGCGGAGCGCGTGGCGCGCGCCAGCTTCGACGGCGAGGCCCTGCGCCTGCCGGTCGAACTGGCGGTCTTTCCCGAGCGTGCCGACAATGAGGCGCTCTATCTGTGGCTGGCGGCCTCGTCGGCCTGTGTTGCGGCGGCGCCGGACGAGGACGATCTCTTCCGCGCCGATCTCGCCGCCATCGTGGCGGCACAAGCCATGACCCGCGCCACGCTGGCCGCAGCGCCGGGCCTGCGCCCGCTCTGGCAAAGGCTGGCGGCGGCGCACCTTTCCTTGCGCACCCGCCCGAACCTGCGCGGCACCGAGGCGAAGGTGGAGGCGCTGGTCCGTCATCTGCTCGGCGCGCCCGAGGCACCGGACCCGTCGCTGCTTTCGGCGCTTCATGCCCTGCCGGCCCATTGGCGCGCGCCGCGCGGCTATCGCACCTTCCTGCCGGTGCCGATGTGGGTTGACCTGCGCCGTCTGGCGACGTCGGCCCCGTCCGAGGTCGAGGCCGTTCCCACCGGCGGCGATCCGGAGGAATCCAGCGACGGGCCCGCCCGCCGCGCCCGCCGCCGGAAGGCGGACCAGGCCGAGCGCAAGGACAGCATCATCCTCTACAAATTCGAGGCGCTGCTGTCCTGGACCGAGTTCCTCAACCTCAACCGCCGCGTCGAGGACGACGATTTCGACAACGCCAAGAAGGCGGCCGAAGATCACGACGACATCGCCCTCGGGCAGGTGTCGAAGGCGCCCGCCACCCGGCTGAAGCTGCATCTCGACCTCGCCCCGGAGGATGTGGACCGCGAGCGCATCGCCGGCGTCTTCACCTATCCCGAATGGGACGTCCGCACCGGAGCCTATCTTCCCGCCCACACCCGTGTCCTGGCCGCTCCGGTGGAGCCTGATCCCGGGAAAAGCGGCTGTTTCGACGCCATGGCGCGGCGGCGCATCCGGGCGGTGCGCCAGCAGTTCGAGGCGCTGCGGCCGGCCAAGATCATCCGCCATGCCCAGCCGGACGGCGAGGAACTGGACCTCGACGCCACGCTGCGCTCCGTCGCGGATCTGCGCGCCACCGGGCGCGGCAGCCACAGGATCTGGCGGCAGGCCCGGCCCGAGCAGCGCGACCTTGCCGTTTCCATCCTTCTCGACGTTTCGCGCTCCACCGAATCCGCCGTCACCGGACGCCCGGTGATCGACATCGCCCGCGAGGCGCTCACGGCGCTGGCCTGGGGGCTGCATGCCTGCGGCGACCGCTTCGCCATTCAGGGCTTCTCGTCGCTCAAGCGCGACCGGGTGTGGCTGCATGGCTGCAAGAGCTTCGACGAGCCGATGAATGCCGTCATCGAGTTCCGCATCGCCGCGCTGCGGCCGGGCTTCTACACCCGCCTCGGCGCCGCGATCCGTCATGCCTCGGCTGGCCTTGCACAGGAGGCGCGGGCCCGCCGGCTGCTGATCGTGCTGACCGACGGCAAGCCCAACGACCTCGACCACTACGAGGGACGCCATGGCATCGAGGACAGCGCCATGGCGGTGCGCGAGGCGCGCCGCGCCGGCCATGCCGTCTACGGCATCACCATCGACCGCGACGGCCAGGCCTGGTTTCCGCGCCTGTTCGGGCAGGGCGGCTTTTCGGTGATCCGCGATCCCGACCGGCTGATTTCCGCGCTTCCGGACATCTACCGGCATCTGGTGGGCTGATGCGGATCGAGGACCTGCCCGGCGAGCTCCTGATGTGGGTGCTCATCGCCTCCGAGGTGCTGGTCTTTGCCGCCGGCATCACGGCGATGGCTTCGGTCAGGCTCACCGATCCGGAAGGATTCGCCGCCGCCCAAGCCATGCTCGACGGGCGGATGGCGGCGCTCAACACCGTGGTGCTGGTCACCTCCGGCCTGTTCGCGGCGCGGGCCGAGCGGGCGGCGGCGCATCAGGAGCGTCGCGCGGCTCGCCTGTTCCTCGGCCTGGCGGCGCTGGGAGGCGTGCTGTTCCTCGTGGTCAAGGGCATGGAATATGCGGCCGACATGGAGGCGGGCATCGGCATCGAGACCCACCCCTTCTACACCTTCTATTTCCTCATCACCGGCTTCCATGCCGCGCATGTGCTGGCCGGCATCGTCCTGCTCGGCATCGTCGGGCTGCGGGCGCGGGCCGAGGCCGTTCAGGCGGGTGCTGCCTTCTGGCACATGGTCGATCTGGTCTGGGTGCTGATCCTGCCGCCCATCTACCTGCTGGCGTGACGCATGGAGGGCTTGACCCGCACCTGGCTTCTGCTCGTGGCGTTGACGGCCGCAACCACCACGCTGGCCTTCTTCGACGGCCGGGTGGCGGCGGCCCTGCTGCTGGTGCTGGCCTTCCTCAAGGCGCGCGCGATCCTGTCCGGCTTCCTGCACCTGAAGCGGGCGACGGGCTGGATATTCGTGGCCACAGTGCCGCTCGGCATCTGGCTCACCGTGCTTTTCGGACTCTACGCGATCTGAAATCTGCGGTTCAGCGCGCCCATGCGGCGGCCGGGTCGGCATTGGCGAGGTCGCACAGCGCATTCACCGATGCGATGACGGCGCTGCTCTGCTGGACCGTCACCCCATGCTCGCGCAGCCGCGCGAAGGCCCGGCTCAGGCTTTCTGGCTTCATGCCGAGCCGACCGGCGATCAGCACCTTGTCGTAGGGGAGGGTGACGGTGGCGCTTTCCGCGCCCTCGGGGCACAGTTCCAGCAGGAATTCGGCCACCCTTTGCGCGCCCGAGCGGGCCTTGAGTTGTTCGATCTGCTCAACCAGCCCCTGAAGGTGCAGGAAGGTCGAGGCAAGGATCGAGATCGCCGCTTCCGGGCGCGACTGGAGCAATGCCAGCAGGGCCGTGGCCGGCACGGCGATCAGCCGGCAGGCGGTGCTGGCCTCGGCCGAAACCGGATAGGCGGCGTGGCGCAGCGCGATCGGCTCGCCAAAGCTCTGGCCGCGGGTCATCACGCCGACGACCGCCTCGGTGCCGCTCGGGGCGATGCGGTAGAGCTTCACCCAGCCCTCGGCGACGATGTGGATGGAGCGGGCGGTGTCGCCGCGGTGGAAAATCGTGGTGCCGCGGCCATGACGGGTGACGCGGGCCGCATCGAGCAGAGGTGCCCGCAGTTCGGGCGGCAGGGTCGAGAACAGCCGCGACTGGCAGGCAATCTGACGAAGTGCGGGAGACAGGCCCGAGGGAGCCGGGGGAGATTTTTCATGCGCCAGGACGGAACCTGTCTGCGCACACTGCTCCATGACGTTTCTCATCCGGTGATCCTCATCTGTCCGAATCGCTGGCGATCCCCAGCCATGCTCCTCCCGTTCCGCCGGCAATTCTGCTCCATTGTTGGAGGAACCCTACGCCGGATCGGTATCGGGCTGCTTGCGATTTCGCAAACAGGGGACAGATTCCGGTAGCAGTCTGTGGATTGCCGCCCCGGTTCGGCAGGCACCGCAGTCAATATAAGCAATGTTCATGGCGGCATTTCTTGAATAAATTTTTGAAATGCCATCGGCGACTCTAGTCTGGGCCCATAAACCCGGCACTTCAAGGAGGAGCACCCGATGGCCGACAATCTCTCCCATGCGACGACCGACGACATGCTGCATGTCATGAAATGGCACAATGGCGAGAAGGACTATTCGCCGTTCTCCGAGGCCGAAATGACCCGCCGCCAGAACGACGTGCGGGGCTGGATGGCCAAGAACGACGTCGATGCCGCTCTGTTCACCTCCTATCACTGCATCAACTATTATTCCGGGTGGCTGTACTGCTATTTCGGCCGCAAATACGGCATGGTCATCGACCACCACAAGGCGACCACCGTCTCCGCCGGCATCGATGGCGGCCAGCCCTGGCGGCGCAGCTTCGGCGACAACATCACCTATACCGACTGGCGCCGGGATAATTTCTATCAGGCGGTGCGCCAGTTGACGAAGGGCGCCAAGCGCGTCGGCATCGAGTTCGACCACGTTTCGCTCGACTTCCGCCGCCAGCTCGAGGAAGCGCTGCCGGGCGTCGAGTTCGTGGATGTCGGCCAGCCATCGATGTGGATGCGCACGATCAAGTCGGCGGAGGAACAGAAGCTGATCCGCGAGGGTGCGCGCGTCTGCGACGTGGGCGGCGCGGCCTGTGCGGCGGCGATCAAGGCCGGCGTGCCGGAACACGAAATCGCCATCGCCACCACCAACGCCATGGTCCGCGAGATCGCCAAGTCGTTCCCGTTCGTCGAACTGATGGACACCTGGACCTGGTTCCAGTCGGGCATCAACACCGACGGCGCGCACAACCCGGTCACCAACCGCATCGTGCAGTCGGGCGATATCCTTTCGCTCAACACCTTCCCGATGATCTTCGGCTATTACACCGCGCTTGAGCGCACACTGTTCTGCGACCATGTCGACGATGCCAGCCTCGACATCTGGGAGAAGAACGTGGCGGTCCATCGCCGGGGGCTGGAACTGATCAAGCCGGGTGCCCGCTGCAAGGACATCGCGCTCGAGCTCAACGACATGTATCGTGAGTGGGACCTGCTGAAATACCGTTCGTTCGGCTACGGCCATTCCTTCGGCGTGCTGTGCCATTATTACGGCCGCGAGGCCGGGGTGGAACTGCGCGAAGACATCGACACGGTGCTGGAGCCCGGCATGGTGGTTTCCATGGAGCCGATGGTGATGCTGCCGGAAGGCACGCCGGGCGCCGGGGGCTATCGCGAGCACGACATCCTGATCGTCAAGGAGGACGGCGCCGAGAACATCACCGGCTTCCCCTTCGGCCCCGAGCACAACATCATCAGGAACTGAGCGGACAGGGGCTCGTCATGGGGTTCTATATCCCGGTCGACTGGCCGCAGGGGCGGATCGGCAAGCCCTTGCCGCCGTCCCCGCCTCGCCGGCCGCCGCGCGGGCCGGGGCTGCTGGCCCGCATCGGGGCCTGCGTTGCCGCTATGCTGCCAACGGGCAGGCCTTCGGCCTTGGCAGTGGTGAAGGCCCGCAGGACCGCGATCATCCGGCGGCCGCTGTAGAATGGAAGGAAGAAAGAAAAAGCCGCGGGCAACCGCGGCTTTTTTGTGTGGGGGATGGTTTTCAGCGTGGGAATTCGGTTTCCAGCGCCTTGACGATCCCCTCGATGCAGACGTCGAGCAGGATTTCGCCCTTCTCGGCGGAGGCTTCCCGGGGCGAGGACAGGGTGCCGCTCGCCGGCGTCCATTCGGGCCTTGCCGGATAGACGTCATAGGGCGGGAACGACGCCGGCTCATGGTGGATGGCGCGGTCGATCCTGACCAGGTCGGGATAGAGCGCCAGCATCAGCGAGGTTTCCAGAACGCCGCCATGTTCGAGGTCCCAGCCGGTGAATCCGTCGGGGTAGAGCCGCGCGATGGTCGGCTTGTCGACGAAGTCCCAATAGGACAGCACCACGATCTTCACGTCGTCGATGCCGCCCCATTTCAGTTCGCGCAGCGCCAGGTCGATGCCCTCCACGATGAACCAGGAATTCTCGAAGTGGCCGTTGAACAGGCAGATACGGCGCACGCCGTGGCGGGCGAATTCCTTGATGACGTCGCGCAGCGCCGCCACCAGCGTGGCGCTGTCGAGGCTGGTGGTGCCGGGCAGGTGGTTGCCGCCGCCGGATTTCTGGTGCGATTTGTAGCCATAGGTGAAGGGCGGTGCCACCAGCGCGTCGATGCGGCCGGCGACGCGGCGCGCGAACTCGACCGGCAAGAGCACGTCGACATTCATCGGCATGTGGTGGCCGTGCTGCTCCATCGAGCCGGTCGGCAACAGGATCGGCGTCGCACCATCGCGGACGCGGGCTTCATAGTCGGGCCACGAAAGCTCCGCGGCGAAGACCGATTGCTCGTGCATAGTCATCTCCCAGTTTTGCGAACATGGATGATTTGAAGCTCCGTGCATGATATGGGAAATTTATAATTGTCATCCTCCCATGAGGAATGGAAATCCATGGCCAATATCGTCAATTTCCAGACCGATCTCCTGCGCACCTTCGTATCCGTCATCGATCTCGGCGCCTATACCAAGGCCGGGGAGGTGCTGGGCCGGACCCAGCCGGCGATCTCGCTGCAGATGCGCAGGCTGGAGGAACTGGTCGGCGCGCCGATCATCCGGCAATCGGGGCGCTCGCTGCTGCTGACCAGCGAGGGCGAGATGCTGCTGAGCTATGCACGCGAAATCTTGCGGCTCAATGACGAGGTTGCATCCTATTTCAACCGGTCGCGGATTTCGGGCGTGCTGCGCGTCGGCCTGCCCAACGACTACGCGGTGGCGTTCCTGCAAGGGGTAATCACGCAGTATCAGCGCCAGCATTCGGGAATCTCGCTGGAGATCTATTGCGGCTGGAGCGCCGACATACTGGACCGCTTGCGCGCTGACGAACTCGACCTGGCCATCGCCATGGTCAACAACGAGCGCACGCAATATCTGTCGCGGTCGTGGATCGAGCGGCCGATCTGGGCGGCGGCGGAAGGGGTGCGCTTCAACCCGGCCGACGGCATTCCGCTGGCCGCCCATCCGGAAGGCTGCGCCTACCGCGCGCGCATGATCCAGGCGCTCGATGCCGCTCATATCCGCTGGCGCGTCGCCTATACGGGCTCCGGCATCGGCGGCTTGCAGAACGCCGTGGTCAACGGGCTCGGCGTCAGCGCGCTGACGCGCTACACGATGCTGCCGGGCATGCGCCTGCTGGACGAGAGCGACGGCTTTCCGCCGCTGGCCGAAATCCGCGTCGGGCTGTTCTACAAGCATCCGCGCCTTTCGGATGCCGGCATCCGGCTGGTGAACCACATCATTGCCCGGCTCGACGAGGCCGGCGTCGTGGGCGATCCCGCCCGGAGCCCCGGAGTGCTCGATTTGCAATAAGCAATGCAAATGCGAAAATTATGAGAATTAATTTTTCAAATGTATCCGGGCTGCTACCCTTGGCGCAACAAAAGCAAAAAGGGGAATGCGATGACCATCGGGAAGAAACTGTCCGTCCGTCGTAGCCGGCGCGACATCTTGAAGGGTGCGAGTATTCTGGGAGGCGGGGTCCTCGCCATGCCCTATCTTGGCCGGCTTGCCTTCGCCCAGCCGGTCGAACTCACCATGCTGGCCTGGTACGGTCACGCCGAGCCGGACGTGGTGGCCGAGTTCGAGGCCGAGAACAACGTCAAGTTCAAGCCGAAATACTACACCGGCGGCGACAACATGCTGGGCCTGATCGCCCAGTCCCCGCCCGGTACCTTCGACGTCATCCTGTCGGATGCCGAATACGTCCAGCAGCTCAACGCCGCCGGCTATATCGAGGAGCTGGACCCGAAGGACTACAATTTCGACGACTATTTCCCCGAGTTCCAGCAGTTTCCCGGCCACTGGCAGGATGGAAAGCTCTATTCGGTGCTCACCCGCTTCGGTTTCCTCGGCGTCGCCTACAACACCGACGCCCTCACCGAAAAGGAAGCCTCGACCTACAATGTCTATTGGGACGGGAAGCTGAAAGGCAAGGTCGGCCATTTCGACTGGCACCTGCCCAATCTCGGCCAGATCAGCCTGCTCGAAGGCAATGCCTCGCCCTACGACATCGAGGAGGCGGCCTGGGAGAAGGTTCAGGAAAAGATGAAGACGCTGCGGCCGCAGATCGGCGGCTTCTTCGATTATGGCGGCACCTTCTCCTCGTTGCAGAACGGGCAGATGCTGGCCATGGCCGGGATCGGCGACTGGATCACCGGCACGCTGGAGCGCAACGGCGCCAAGGTCAAAAGCGTCATCCCCGAGGAGGGCGGGCTGCAGTTCACAGAGTCCTTCTCCATCGGCAAGGGCAGCCAGAAGGCCGATCTGGCCCGCAAATGGATCCAGTACATCACCTCGCCCAAGGGGCAGGTGAAGTCGGCCAACATGGCGGCATATCCCTGCCTCATCCCGAACAGGAAGGGTTGGGAGCTTCTGGCCACGGAAACGCCCGAGGAAGCCAGGCGGCAGGGCATGCTGCTCAACGAGGGCAACGCGATGGACCTCATCCGCAGCGGCCGCATCAAATATCGCCAACTGCCCGTGCAGCAGAGCCTGGAGGACTGGAACGACTTCTGGTCCGAATACAAGGGCTCGTAGTCAGGGCCTGCGGTCCGCCAGTTGACCGCAAGGCGGGGCAGGGGCGTTCGCGCCTGCCCCATTCCCGCAATCCCTGCACGGCAGCCGGCCGGCAGGGCGGATCATGAGCCTGGAATCGAGGCGATGCGGAAGTCGATCACACTCTACGGACTGACCTTTTCCCTGCCGATGCTGGTGTGGCAGGTGATGTTCTTTCTGGCGCCCCTGCTGTTCCTGATCGCGCTCAGCTTCTGGACAGTGCGGAATTTCCGCATGGAGCCGGATTTCGATACCGTCAACTGGGTCCGGATGCTCGGCCGCGGCGTCTTCTGGGACGCCTATCTGCGCACTTTCGGGCTGGCGACGGCGGCGGCGGTCATCACCAGCGCGCTGGCCTTTCCCTGCGCCTATGCCATCGCCTTCAAGCTGTCGGAGACGGCGCGGCGCTGGGCCGTGTTCCTGATGGTCATTCCCTTCTTCACCAGCTATCTGGTGCGGGTCTATTCCTGGCAGATATTCCTTTCTGACAACGGCATCATCAACGCCCTGCTCGCCCAGGCGGGGCTCGGGCCGTACGGCATGCTCAACTCCAATTTCGGGACCATGGTCGGCTACCTGACCCTGAGCTTCCCGCTCGTCGTGCTCCTGCAACTGTTCAGCCTGGTGTTCGTCGACAGGACGCTGATCGAGGCGGCGCACAATCTGCGCTGCGGCCGGTTGCGCACCGTGTTCGAGGTCGTCGTGCCCTCGGCAAGGGTGGGGCTCGTCATCGCGGCGCTGTTCTGCTTCATCCTCACCTTCGGCGATTTCGTCAGCCCCCTCTATCTCGGCGGCGGCGATCCGCCCACGCTGTCGATCCTGATCACCGACACCACCAAGTCGGGCCAGCAATGGCCGCGCGCGGCGGTCATCGCGCTGACCATGATCGCGACCTTGCTCGCGGTCGCCTTCGCCGCCGTGCGCTATGCCTACAGGGAGCGCGGACGATGAACACCTTCAACAGCAACCGGCTGATCGACTGGGCGCTGAAGCTCTACGTGCTGCTGGCTTTCGCCTTCATCTTCGCGCCGATCGCGGCGAGCTTCGTCTTCTCCTTCAATGTCGACCGCTTCCCCTCGCTGCCGCTCGGCGGGTTCTCGACGGTCTGGTACGAGGCGGTTGCGGCCGATCCGCTGGTCTGGGAAGGCCTGCGCAACACGCTGGTCGCCGGGCTTGTGGTGTCGGTGCTGGCGACGGCCCTCGGTTTCGGCGCGGCCTATACCGATTTCCGCTACAGGTTCTTCGGCAAGAACCTCTATCTCGCGCTGGCGCTGCTGCCGCCGACGATCCCCGTGGTCATCCTCGGCCTCGCCATGCTGGCGTTCCTGTCCAACATCAACCTGTCGGGCGCCATCCATTCGGTCATCATCGCCCATGTGGTGATGTGCGCGCCCTTCGCCATGGCGATCATCCGCCTCAGGCTGTCCCAGATGGACCCCACGCTGGAGGCAGCGGCGTGGAACCTCGGCGCATCGGAATGGAACGCGATGCGCCATGTCATCGTTCCCTTCTGCAAGCCGGCGATTTTCGCGGCGCTGTTCATCACCATGGCCGTCTCCTTCGACGAGTTCGCCGTCGCCTGGTTCGTCTCGGGCCTCAACGAGACGCTGCCGGTCAAGGTGCTCGGCTTCCTCCAGGGGCAGGTCAGCCCGCGCATCAACGTCATCGGCACCTTCGTGTTCATCGCCTCGATGACGCTGGTGGTGCTGGCCCAGATCCTGCTCATGAAACGCAGCGCCGCGCCGAGGGCAGCGGCCATTCCAGCCGGAGTAGAGCTGTCATGACCGACCAGCCCCTCGTCGTCTTCGACGGCGTCGCCAAACGTTTCGGAAGTTTCGTCGCCGTCGAGAAGACGGACTTGGAAATCCGCAAGGGCGAGTTCCTGGCCATCATGGGCTCCAGCGGCTGCGGCAAGACCACGACGCTGCGCATGCTGGCCGGGCTCGAGGCGCCGAGCGAGGGCGAAATCCGCCTCGCCGGCAAGCGCATCAACGATCTGCCGACCTGGAAGCGCGACACGCCGATGGTGTGGCAGAGCCTTGCCCTGTTTCCGTTCCTGACGGTGCGCGAGAATGTCGAGTTCAGCCTGCGCATGCGCGGCGTCGGCAAGGCGGAGCGCCGCAGGCGCGCCGATACCTGGCTGGAGCGGATGCAGATCACCGAATTCGCCGAGCGCAACGTCGCGCATCTTTCAGGCGGCCAGCGCCAGCGTGTGGCGCTTGCCCGTTCGCTGGTGACGGAGCCGGAAATCCTGCTGCTCGACGAACCGCTTTCGGCGCTCGACGCGCATCTGAAGGTGCGCATGCAGACGGTGCTTTCCAACTTGCAGCGCGAACTCGGCATCACCTTCGTCTATGTCACGCACAGCCAGTCGGAAGCCTTCTCGATGGCCGACCGCGTCGTCATCATGAGTCGTGGCCGGATCGAGCAGATCGGCAATCCGCAGGAAATCTACCGCGCGCCGCGCACCCGCTTCGTCGCCGAGTTCCTCGGCTCGTCCAACATCTTCGCCGGCAATGTCTCTTATGCCAACGGCCAGTCGGTGAAGATCGCCACGCCGGCCGGCGAGTTCATCGTCGTGCCGAATGCTGCGCGCCGGCTCGCCAAGGGCGACAAGGCGACCTTCGTGGTCTCGGACGACCGCGTGCAGCTCAGCAACGAGCCGCCGGCCGACGGCTACAACGGCATGCAGGCCTCGGTGGTGGGCGAGGAGTTCGTCGGCGCCACGGCGGTCATTCACCTCGAGGGAGCCGATCGCACCGAGATCAAGGCGCAGAAGAGCCATGAGGAACTGGAGAAGCTAAACCTGGAGCCGGGCGCACGGATCTGGGTGTCGTGGCGGCCCGAAGCCACGCACATCCTGCCCGGCGAATAGGGTTCACGGCGGCGGCCCGCACCGCGCACAGGCGGGCATATGAGAGGAGCAGGGTCCACCGGCCGCGCTGTCTGCGGGCGGACGATCGCGGCCGTCGGCCAGATACCGGCGATTGAAGGGAGAAGAACGATGACCACAACCGATGCCATTGCCGCGGCCGGCCGGCCGCTGGACCAGACCGAGGCGTCGCCGGAGGTTCTGCGCAAGGTGCTGACCGCCAGCTTCATCGGCAATTTCGTCGAATGGTTCGACTATGCCTCCTACGGCTATTTCGCCACGGTGATCGCGGTGGTGTTCTTTCCCGAGATCGCGCCGGCGGCGGCCCTGCTCGCCACCTTCGCGGTGTTCGCCATCTCCTTCGTGATCCGCCCGGTGGGCGGCATCGTCTGGGGGGCGATCGGCGACCGGATCGGCCGGCGCGCGGCGCTGTCGTGGTCGATCATCATCATGTCGGTGGCGACGACGCTGATCGCCGTGCTGCCGTCCTATGCGCAGGTGGGATTGCTGGCGCCGGTGCTGCTGTTGCTGGTGCGCATGGTGCAGGGCTTCTCCGCCTCGGGCGAATATGCCGGGGCCGCCTCGTTCATCGCCGAATATGCGCCGACCTCCAAGCGCGGCTTCTACACCAGCATGGTGCCGGCGAGCACGGCGGCCGGCCTGCTTGCGGGATCGCTGATGTCGGCCGGCCTCTTCGCCATGCTCAGCGCCGAGGACATGCAGTCCTATGGCTGGCGGCTGCCGTTCCTGCTGGCCGCGCCGCTGGGGCTGATCGGCCTTTACATCCGCCTGCGGCTGGAGGACACGCCGAAGTTCCGCCAATTGGAAAAGGCCCATCACGTCGAGGCCACGCCGGTGCGCGAGCTGTTCACCAGCTACCGGCCCCAGATCGCCATCGCCTTCGGCGCGACCTGCCTAAACGCGGTCGGCTTCTACCTGATCCTGAGTTACATGCCGACCTATCTCATCACCGAGATGGGCATGGGCCAGAGCGAATCCTTCATCGCCACCAGCATTGCGCTCGCCGCCTACATCTTCTTCATATTCCTGATGGGCATGCTGTCGGATCGTTTCGGCCGCAAGACCGCGCTGATCGTCGCCTCGGTGCTGTTCATGGTGCTGACGGTGCCGCTGTTCACCATGCTCGACGGTGCCACCTTCTGGACCATCGTGCTGATCCAGATCGCCTTCGGCGCGCTGCTGACGATCAACGACGGGACGCTGCCGTGCTTCCTGTCGGAAATCTTCCCGACCAGAGTGCGCTACAGCGGTTTCGCCTTTTCCTTCAATGCCGCCAATGCCCTGTTCGGCGGCACGGCCCCGTTCGTGGCGACATGGCTGATAGCCGCCACCGGCAGCAAGCTGGCGCCGGCCTGGTATCTGGTCGCGGCGGCGCTGGTGGCACTCGTGGCCATGGTGGCCGCTACCGAAACCGCCGGCAAGCCGCTGAAGGATTGAGCCTGCGGCGCACAGCGGCCTTTGAAGCGAGGCGGGCGGCTTGCCCGCCTCCTTTTTGGGCTGTTTTCAGTTCGCATTGCGGAACGATGCCGGCGTGGTGCCGTGCCGCTCGCGGAAGGCGCGGATGAAGTGCGAGGAATCGCAGAAGCCGCACGCCGCCGCGATCTCGGTCACCGATTGCTCGCTGTGGCGCAGCAGGAACTCGGCATATTCCAGCCGCATG
This sequence comes from Aquamicrobium terrae, assembly GCF_052978165.1. Lineage (NCBI taxonomy): Bacteria > Pseudomonadati > Pseudomonadota > Alphaproteobacteria > Hyphomicrobiales > Phyllobacteriaceae > Aquamicrobium > Aquamicrobium terrae. Next base: position 1,019,778 of record NZ_JBRKLZ010000001.1, on the reverse strand, counting down.
ATCTTGTAGGCCAATGCCGGCCCCATGCCGACGCTGGCCTGGAAATGCCGCTCCAGCTGGCGTCGGCTGGCGCCGAGCCGCCTGGCGATCTCCGTGGCCGACAGCGGCGTGTCTATGTTCTGCTGCATCAGGAGCAGCGCCTTCTTCACCAGCGCGTCGTCGGTGGCCAGATCGAGCGGAATGCCCGGCTGCGGCTTCTCCGCCCGCAGCGCGTCGTCGATGATCATGATGTGCAGGCTCTTGCGGGCCTGCGCGCGCCCGACGTGCTTTTCCACCAGATGCGCGGCCAGATGCGCCGAGCTTGCGCCGCCCGAGCAGGTCAGCCGGTCGCGGTCGACGATGAAGATCTGGTCCGAAACCGGTTTCAGCCCGTCGAACTGCTCCAGGAAATCGGCATGGTGGAACCAGCTCACGCAGCAGCGATAGCCGTCCATCAGGCCCGCGCGGTGCAGGATGAAGGCGCCGGTGCACACCCCCGCTAGCGGCACCTTCGCCGCCGCCGCGCGTTGCAGATAACGCGTATAGTCGGGGCTCATGTTGGGGATTTCGTCGATCAGCCCGCCGACCACGACGATATAGTCGAACTTGCGCGGATCGCCGAGCCGTTCATTGGGCTGCACCAGCACGCCGCAGCTCGATGCCACCGGGCTCATCGTGTCCGACAGCACCGTCCATTCGCAGAGGATCGGCCGGCTGCGGTCGCCCTCATCGGCGGCAAGGCGCAGCACGTCGACGAAATTGGCGAAGGCGCACAGCGTGAAACGGCGGGCCAGGATGAAGCCCACCGACAGGCGCGGGGCAGGGCTGGCGCGCCCCGGCTGCTGCCTGGACCTGACGCTTTGTTCCATAGGGCCTCCCCCAGCCTGCCTGTCGAAGGGGCTGTCGCAGGAATAACATTACGCTGACGCAATCGTTCTGTCCAACATGGCGGCGTTTCATGAATAGTGCGGCCATGTTGAACTCCGGGGAGTGCCATGACCCGCTTTTCGTTTTCGTCGCTCCTGACCAATGCCCTGACCGGCAACAAGAACTGGCAGCCGCAATGGCCCGATGCCGAGCCCAAGGCCGAATATGACGTCGTCATCGTCGGCGCCGGCGGCCATGGGCTGGGAGCCGCCTATTACCTGGCCAGGGAATACGGCATCACCAATGTCGCCATCATCGAGAAGGGATGGCTGGGTGGCGGCAACACCGGGCGCAACACCACCATCATCCGCTCCAACTACCTGTATGACGAGTCCGCCGGCATCTACGAGCATGCCATGAAGCTGTGGGAGGGCCTGAGCCAGGAACTCAACTACAACATCATGTTCTCGCAGCGCGGCGTGATGATGCTGGCGCACAATGTGCACGACGTGCAGAGCTTCAAGCGCCACATCCATGCTAACCGGCTGAACGGCATCGACAATGAGTGGCTGACGCCCGAGCAGGCGAAGGAGTATTGCCCGCCGCTCAACATCGCCGCCAATGCCCGCTATCCGGTGATGGGTGCCGCCTTGCAGCGACGCGGCGGCGTCGCCCGCCACGACGCGGTGGCCTGGGGCTATGCGCGCGGTGCGGCCGCGCGCGGCGTCGACATCATCCAGAACTGCCCGGTGACGGCGATCCGACGTGGGCCGGACGGTCGCGTCATGGGCGTCGAGACGGCGAAGGGCTTCATCAAGGCGAAGAAGGTCGGCGTCGTCGCTGCCGGCAACACCTCTGTCGTGATGGACACGGCCGGCGTGCGCCTGCCGCTGGAAAGCTATCCGCTGCAGGCGCTCGTCTCCGAGCCGGTGAAGCCGGTCTTCCCCTGCGTGGTCATGTCCAACACGGTGCACGCCTACATCTCTCAATCGGACAAGGGCGAGCTGGTGATCGGCTCGGGCACCGACCAGTATGTATCCTACAGCCAGCGCGGCGGCCTGCCGCTGATCGAGCACACCGTGGCGGCGATCTGCGAGGTGTTCCCGATCTTCACCCGCATGCGCATGCTGCGCAAATGGGGCGGCATCGTCGATGTCACGCCCGACCGTTCGCCGATCATCGGCAAGACGCCTGTGCCGGGCCTCTACGTCAATTGCGGCTGGGGCACGGGCGGTTTCAAGGCGACGCCGGGTTCGGCGCATGTCTTTGCCCACACCATCGCCCGCGACGAGCCGCACCCGATCAACGTGCCGTTCACGCTGGAGCGCTTCACCACCGGCCGGCTGATCGACGAGGCGGCGGCCGCCGCCGTCGCGCACTGAAGGAGGTTCCGCGATGCTTCTGATCCGCTGCCCCTATTGCGAGGCCGAGCGCCCGGAACTCGAATTCACCTATGCCGGTGAGGCGCATATCGTGCGACCCGCCGATCCGTCGAAGCTGAGCGACGAGGAGTGGCGCGACCATCTCTTCATCCGCTCCAATCCGCGCGGCCTTCACTATGAACGCTGGCGCCACCAGCATGGCTGCGCGCGCTTCTTCAACGCGGTGCGCGACACCGTGAGCGACAAATTTGTGATGACCTACAAGGCCGGGCTGCCGCGCCCGAGCGAGACCGAACTCGAGGATGCACGGTCATGACCAGCTACCGCATTTCCGGCAAGGGCCGCATCGACCGCTCGAAGCCGGTGCGCTTCACCTTCAACGGCGACAGCTACAACGGCTTCCAGGGCGACACGCTGGCTTCAGCGCTGCTCGCCAACGGCGTGCATCTGGTCGGGCGCTCGTTCAAGTATCACCGCCCGCGCGGCATATTGTCGGCCGGGTCGGAGGAGCCGAACGCGCTGGTCGGCACCCGTCGCGGTCCGGGGCGCTTCGAGCCCAACACGCGGGCGACGGTGCTTGAGGTGTATGACGGGCTCGCCACCACCAGCCAGAACCACTGGCCGTCGCTGAAGCGCGACAGCGGCGCGATCAATGACGCGCTCTACATGCTGTTTTCGGCCGGCTTCTACTACAAGACCTTCATGTGGCCGAAGAGCTTCTGGAACAAGGTCTACGAGCCGTTCATCCGTGGCGCCGCCGGCCTCGGCAAGTCGCCGACCGAACCGGACCCGGACAGCTATGCCAGCCGCTTCGCCCATTGCGACGTGCTTGTCGTCGGCGCCGGCCCGACGGGCCTGGCGGCCGCACTTGAGGCCGGCCGCAGCGGCGCCAGGGTCATGCTGGTGGACGAGCAGGCCGAGCCCGGCGGCTCGCTGCTGTCGGAAACGGATGTGCGCATCGACGGCCGCTCCGGCTGGGATTGGCTGAAGGCGGCCGCCGACGAACTGGCGGCGATGGCGAACGTCACCGTGCTGCCGCGCACCACGGCCATCGGTTACTACCACCAGAATTTCATCGGCCTTTGCCAGCGGCTGACCGACCACCTTCCCAACCCGCCGCAGGGTGCGCCGCGCGAGCGCATGTGGAAGGTGCGTGCAAGACAGGTGGTGCTGGCGCAGGGTGCGATCGAAAAGCCGATGGTGTTCGACGGCAACGATCGTCCTGGCGTCATGCTGGCCGGTGCCGCGCGCAGCTATCTCAACCGCTACGGCGTCAAGGTCGGCAACCGCCCGGTGGTGGTGACCTCGCACGACAGCGCCTGGCTCGTCGCCTTCGACCTCGCCGAGGCCGGCGCCAAGGTCGCGGCCATCGTCGATATCCGGCCCGAGGTCGCCGGCCATCTGAAGCAGCGCGCCGCTGCCCTGGGCATCGAGGCGCTGACCGCCTGGACCGTTACCGGCACCAGCGGCCGGTTGCGCGTCGCCTCGGTGCGCGTCAACCCGATCAGTCGCGGCGGCGTGGTCGGGCCCGCCCGCACCATTGCCTGCGATGCGCTCCTGATGAGCGGCGGCTGGACGCCGAGCGTGCATCTGTTCTCGCACACCAAGGGCAAGCTCGACTGGCACGAGGACGGCCAGATGTTCCTGCCGGGTGAACATGCCGAGGCGAGCCGCTGCGCCGGCGCCGGCAATGGCAGCTTCGGCCTTGCGGCCGCGCTTGCTGAAGGTGCCGAAGCCGGTGCGGCAGCGGCGGCAGACGCCGGCTTCAAGGCGAAAGCGGGCAGCTACGCGGTAGAGGGTGAGATGGCGCTGACCGGCGTCAGCAACCGCGAATTGCCGACCGACCGCAATGCGTCGAAGGCCAAGGCCTTCGTCGATTTCCAGAACGACGTCACTGCCAAGGACATCCGCCTTGCCGTGCGCGAGGGCTTCAAGTCCATCGAGCACATCAAGCGCTACACCACCACCGGCATGGCGACCGACCAGGGCAAGACCTCCAACATCAACGGCCTCGCCATCGCCTCGGATGCGGTGAAGCGGCCGGCACCGGCGGTGGGCCTCACCACCTTCCGCCCGCCCTATACGCCGACGACCTTCGGCGCTTTCGCCGGCTACCATCGCGGCGAGCTGTTCGAGGTGACACGCAAGACGCCTATCGACGGTTGGGCCGAGGAGAACGGCGCCGTGTTCGAGCCGGTGTCGCTGTGGCGCCGCGCCTGGTATTTCCCGAAGCCGGGCGAGGACATGCATGCCGCCGTGGCGCGCGAATGCAAGGCGGTGCGCGAGTCGCTCGGCATGTTCGACGCCTCGACACTCGGCAAGATCGAGATCGTCGGGCCGGATGCTGCCGAGTTCCTCAACCGCATGTACACCAATCCGTGGTCGAAATTGGCGCCCGGCCGCTGCCGCTACGGCCTGCTGCTCGGCGAGGACGGCTTCATCCGCGACGACGGCGTCATCGGCCGCATGACCAGCGACCGTTTCCACGTCACCACCACGACCGGGGGTGCTGCGCGGGTGCTGGCCATGATGGAGGACTATCTCCAGACCGAATGGCCGGATCTCAAGGTCTGGCTCACATCCACCACCGAGCAATGGGCGGTCATCGCGCTGCAGGGACCGAACGCGCGCAAGCTGCTGGAACCGCTGGTCGAGGGCATCGACCTGTCGGAAGAGGCCTTCCCGCACATGTCGGTGGCCGAAGGGCGCATCTGCGGCGTGCCGACCCGGCTGTTCCGCATGAGTTTCACCGGCGAGCGCGGCTATGAGGTCAACGTGCCGGCGCGCTACGGCCGTGCGGTATGGGAAAAGCTCCACGAGGCCGGGCAGGAATACGGCATCGTGCCCTATGGCACCGAGACCATGCACGTGCTGCGGGCCGAGAAGGGCTACATCATCGTCGGCCAGGACACCGACGGCACGCTGACGCCGGACGATGCCGGCCTCGGCTGGGCGATCGGCAAGGCCAAGCCCGATTTCGTCGGAAAGCGCTCGCTGACCCGGCCGGACATGCTGAAGGCCGACCGCAAGCAGCTCGTCGGCCTGCTGACGGACGACCCGACCACCGTGCTGGAGGAGGGCGCGCAGATCGTGCTCGACCCGAACCAGAACCTGCCGATGAAGATGGTCGGCCACGTCACCTCCTCCTACTGGAGTGCCGCGCTCGGCCGTTCCGTCGCGCTGGCGGTGATCGAGGGCGGGAGGGCGCGCGAGGGGGAGACCATCCATGTGCCGATGCCCGGCCGCACCCATCAGGCCAGGATCGTCGGCACGGTGTTCTACGATCCCGAAAACAAGCGCCTGAGCGCGTAGTTTCACGCAATTCCGGACGGAAAACCGCTGCGCACTTTTCCTGGAATTGCTCAAGGAGGCAACCATGCTGCATGAACATCACCCGCTGGTGGGCCGCGAGATCGCGGTCCGGGAAGCCGCTCCGCTCAGCATCCGAGTGGCTGCCGATTGTGCCCGCTTCAACCTGAGGCTCGATCCGTCACACATCGAGAAGGCGTCGAAGGCTTTCGGCCTGAGACTTCCGGCGAAGATCGGCGCCGTCGCCGTCGCCGGCGGCAGGATTGCGGCCTGTCTGGGGCCGGACGAATGGTATCTGACGGCGCCGCTGGCCGAGCAGGAAGCCGTCGAGGCTGCCTTCGCCGACCTCTACGCCACGGCGATCCACAGCCTCGTCGATATCGGCCATCGCGAGGTGGGCATCGAGGTGGAGGGCAGGGCGGCGCTGCTTGCGCTGCGCTCGGCGATCGCCTTCGACATCGAGGCGATGCCCGTCGGCAGCGGCTGCCGCACCATCTTCGACAAGGCCCAGATCGTGCTGCTGCGCGAGGCGGAGCACCGCTTCCGCATCGAGGTCTGGCGCACCTTCGCCGATCATGTCTGGGGCATTCTTCAGGCCGCCAGCCATGAAGTCGCGCTCGATATCTGACCGAATTTTTCCGGGCCCGGCCTAGCTTTCCAGCCATCGGCAATGGTCAGCCGTCAACTTCGGCCCCTGCCGGATCGCGGCCCGGGGTGGGCCGGATCGCATCCGGAATATGTGCTTTCCGACTTTTCTTCCCGCTATCTTCGCCTTAAGCCTTCGGCTTGAAGGCTGACGACGAACCGCCGCCGGACGTCAGCCGATGTGTAGCGAGGAAGTCGTGTTGACCCACCCAAATCTCCCCTTCACCTGCGAGAAGCGCCCGGCGATGGGGGCGAGAGGGGTGGTGGTGACCAATGCGCCGCTGGGCACCGCCGCCGGCAACGAGATGCTGGCGGTCGGCGGCAATGCCGTCGATGCGGCAGTGGCGGCGCTGCTGACGCTCACCGTGGTCGAGCCCATGATGGTGGGTATTGCCGGCGGCGGCGTGTCGCATATCCGGCTGGCGGACGGGCGGCATGTGGTGGTGGACGCGCTGTCGACGGCAGGTGCGGCGATGAGCGCAACCATGTTCACCCCGGTCTCGGACCTGCCGGGGCAATATATGGATACGCTGGAGCGCCGCAATCTGGTCGGCCCCTCGGCCGTCGCGGTGCCGGGCAACCTGCGCGGCTGGTGCCTGATGCACGAGAAATACGGCAAGCTGCCTTTTGCCGACGTCGTCGAGCCGGCAATTCGCGCCGCCGCGCGCGGCTTTGCCGTAAGCCACTATCTGAACGGGGCGATCCGCGAACACCAGGCCGACCTCGCGGCCGATCCCGAGATGGCACGCATGATGCTGCCCGGCGGCGCACCGGCCGAACCCGGCAGCCGCATGGTGATGGGCGCCTATGCCGACAGTCTTCGGCTGGTGCAGGCCGAGGGCGCATCGGCGCTGCACGGCGGCGCGCTGGGGCGGGCCCTGATCGAGCGGCTCCAGACCGGCGGCCCGGATGCGAGCGTGCTGACATTGGACGATCTCGCCTCCTACCGTGCCGTCGAGCGCGAAGCGATCTTCGGGAATTATCGCGGCCACACCATCGCCGGCCCGCCGCCGCCGGCCTCATCCGGCGTGCATGTCGTGCAGATGCTCAACATGCTGGAGAACTACGACGTCCGTGCCATGGGCTTCGGCACTGTCGAAAGCCTGCATCTGCTGGCCGAGGTGATCCGCATCGCTTTCGAGGACCGGCGCGCCGCGTCGGGCGATCCCGATTTCGTCGACGTGCCGGTCGACCTCTACACCTCCAAGGATTACGCCCGCATCTGTCTCGGCCGGATACGGGACTTGCCCCGCCCGATGCAGCCGCGACTTCGTGAAAGCGGCGATACCACCCATGTCACCGTGGCCGACCGGGACGGCAATGTGGTTGCCGCCACCCACACCATCAATGGCCTGTTCGGGGCGCGCATCATGGTGCCGGGCACGGGGATCATCCCCAACAACTACATGCTGAACTACGACCCGCGTCCCGGCAAGGCGATGTCCATCGCGCCCGGCAAGCGGGTGCCGACCTCGATGGCGCCGATGATGGCGCTGAAGGACGGCAAAATGCTCTTTGCCCTTGGCCTGCCGGGCGGGGTGCGGATCTTCCCTTCGGCCATGCAGGCCATCGTCAACCTGATCGATCACGGCATGAGCCTGCAACAGGCGGTCGAGGCGCCGCGGCTGTGGACCGATGGCCACCATATGGAGCTGGAGCCTGCCTATGCGCCCATGGAAGCGGCGCTCGCCGCCGGCGGCCGCGAGGTGAGGCTGATGAAGACCATCGGCGGCGGCATGAACGCCATCGCCTTCGGCGAAGACGGGATGATGACCGGTGCCGCGTGCTGGCGTGCGGACGGCACCGTCATGGCCCAGGGCGGAGGGCTGGCCCGGCCCGGCGTGCGGTTCCATATTTGAATGCGAAGATCGGAGTGCGAATGGTGCGACTGGTGATGCTCGACCCCACGACGCCTGCCCGGCTGGACCGGATACGGCCGTTCCTGCCGGAAGGATGGGAACTGGCGACCGCAGCCTCGCGCGCGGCCGGGGACCAGATCGCCGCCCTTTCGGGCGCGACCTTCGGGATCACCGGCGACGTGCCGGTCACGCCCGAGATGATGGCCACCCATGGGTTGCGCGCCATCCATAAATGGGGCGTCGGCTACGACAACATCGACCTCGACGCGGCGCGCCGGCACGGCGTGCGGGTGCTGCGCACCACCGGCTCGAACGCGGTGACCGTGGCCGAGACGACGCTGGGCCTGATCCTCGCCCTGAACCGCAATCTCGTGCGCGGCCATGTCGGTATCCTCGGCGGCGAATGGCGCAAGGGCGAGTTGTCGCCGACATCGATGCGGCTCTCGGGCAAGACAGTGGGCATCGTCGGCATGGGGTATATCGGCAAGGCGCTGGCCCGGCTGCTCTCCGGCTTCGGCTGCACGATCCTCTACACCAAGCGTACGCCGCTGAGTGCCGCGGAGGAGGCCGAAGCGGGGGTCCGGTTCGCCTCGCTGGAGGAACTGCTGCGGAGCGCCGACGTGGTGACGCTCAACTGCGAACTGAATGCCTCGACCCGCAATCTGATCGATCGCCGCACGCTGGCGCTGATGAAGCCCGATGCGCTGCTGGTGAATGCCGCCAGGGGTGGGGTCATGGTCGAGGCGGATGTGGCCGAGGCCATCCGCGAGGGGCGGCTGCGGGGCGCGGGAGTGGATGTCTTCGAGTTCGAGCCGGTGTCCGCGGACAATCCGCTGGTCGGGCTGGATCGGGTCATCACCACACCGCATATCGGCGCCGTCTCGGCCGACGGGTTCGCGCCTTCGATCACCAGGATGATCGGCAACCTGCATGCCATCGCCCGTGGCGAGGATCCGAACCCGATCGACGTTCTGGTGTGACGCCGTCCGGGACCGGCCGCTTCAGGAAACGGGCTCCTGGCCATAGCGTTGCGCAAGCTCGCCGGCAACGTGCCGGGTCGTGGCGATGAAATCCCGCACGATGGGCGAGGTTTCGCCCGTCGGCCAGGCGACGACCAGATCGATGGAACGCGGCAGTTCGGGGATCGGCCGGAATTCGAGGTAGGGCGAGCGGATATTGACAATCCATGAGGGCATGATCGCAACGCCGAGGCCCGACGCCACTTGTGCCGCGACCGCCGTGGTGTGCGTGCATTCCTGCACCACACGCGCCTGCAGCCCGGCCTTTCTCAGGGCGGCCATCATGATGGTGGCATATTTGGCGCCGAGAATGGGTGCGTAACCGATCAGCGGTTCGTCGAGAAAGTCATGCAGCGCGATCTCGGATTTCTCCGCCAGACGGTGGCCGCGAGGCAATGCGGCGACGAACCCCTCGCTCAGGATGGTTTCGACCTGCATGTGGGCGGCGCGCTCGGTCGGGCGGATGAAGGCGATGTTGATCTCGCCCGTCTCCAGTGTCCGCAACTGCTCGGCGGTGCCCAGCGGCACGACATCGACGATCACCGCCGGCCACAGCTTGCGGAATGCCGCCAGCACCGGCGGGATCACGTGGGTCATGGCCACGTTGACGCCTGCGACCGTGATGCGGCCTGTCGCTTCGCCGGCCATGGCTCTTGTGTGCGCCACCGCGCGGTCGGCGGCGTCCAGAAGCTCGCGCGCATGGCGAAGCAGCGTGTGTCCCGCCGACGTCAGCCGGGTCCGCCGCGTGGTGCGGTGGAACAGGGCAACGCCCAGCCGCTCCTCCATCAGGCGGATCTGCTGGCTCAGCGGCGCTTGCGCCATGCCCAGCCGCTCGGCGGCACGTCCGAAATGCAACTCCTCCGCCAGACAGACGAAGTAACGCAACTGGCGCAGATCGACCCCGCTATTCATATCGAAAACATATTAAATGGTTGCTTATTTGGCAATTGATCTAAATAAATTCGCGTGTTTCGCTCACGTGGTTGTCGACGGCGTGCGGAGATGCTCCTGACAAGATGACCCGGTTCTGGCTGATCAAACTCCTGCGCACGATCCTCACCCTCTGGTTCGTGGTGACTTTCACCTTCGTCGTGCTCAGGACTTCCGGCGATCCGGTCGTCGCCCTGCTGGGCGGCGATGCGATGCCGGACGAGATCGAGCAGTTCCGCCGCCAATGGGGCCTCGACCAGCCGCTGATCGTGCAATATCTCAGCTATATCGGGCAGATGGCGACCGGCCAGTTCGGCGATTCCCTGCTCGACCACCGGCCGGTGATGGACATCATCCTCGAACGGGTGCCGGCGACGGTGAGCCTGGGGCTGGTCGCCTATCTGCTGGCGACGCTTGTCGGCATTCCGGCGGGCATCATCGCCGCCCTGCGGCGCGGGCGATTCGTCGACCGGGCAATCATGGCCTTCGCGGTGTTCGGCTTCGCGCTGCCGAACTTCTTCCTCGGCATCCTGATGATCCTCCTGTTCTCGCTGATGCTTCAGGTGCTGCCTTCGTCGGGAACGGGAACGATATGGCATTTCATCATGCCGGCCGTGACGCTCGGCACGTTCACCGCCGGAACGCTGGCGCGCTTCACACGCTCGGCGATGCTGGAGGTTCTGGAGCGGCCCTATATGCGCGCCGCGGCCGCCAAGGGCGTGCCGGCGGTGAAGCGCATCCTGTTCCACGCCTTCCCGAATGCCGCCATCCCCATCGTCACCATCGTCGGCCTGAATCTGGGCCAGCTCATTGCGGGCGCCATCGTGGTCGAGACCGTCTTTGCCTGGCCCGGCGTCGGCCGTCTGCTGGTCACCGCCGTCTCGCAACGCGATCTGGCGCTCGTGCAGGGGCTGGTGCTGGTCATCGCCGCCACCATGGTGCTCGCCAATCTGGCCGTCGACCTGACCTATGGCCTGCTGGATCCGCGCATACGCAAAGGTGCACGATGAAACGCCGCCCTTCCGTCATCGTCATCCTTTCGGCGCTGGTCCTGCTGGCCGTGGTGATCGTCGCCCTGGTGGGCAATGTCTTCACCTCTCACGCCGTGACCGGCCAGGACCTGCTGAACCGGCTGAAGCCGCCCGCCTTCCTCGGCGGTCCCGAGCAATATCCGCTGGGCACCGACCGCATCGGGCGCGACATGGTGGCCCGGCTGGTCGCCGGCTTGCAGATGTCGCTTTCGGTGGCGCTGGCCGGCACCCTGATCGGCGCGGTTTTCGGCACCGTCATCGGCTTTATCGCCGCGCATTTCCGCGGCTGGGTCGAGGAGGTGCTGATGATGTTCGTCGACTTCCAGGCCTCGCTGCCCTTCATCCTCATCGCCTTGACGCTTTTGGCCTTCTTCGGCAACTCGATGACGCTGTTCATCATCCTGATGGGCCTGTTCGGCTGGGAAACCTATGCCCGTCTCGCCCGCGGCGTCGTGCTGTCGGCCACGTCGCAGCCCTACGCGCGGGCCGTCGTGGCGCTGGGCGCACACCCGTTGCAGCTCTATGTGAAGCATATCCTGCCCAATGTGGCCTCGGCGCTGATCGTGCAGATCACGCTGACCTTCCCGCAGATCATCCTGCTGGAAACCGCTCTGTCGTTCCTGGGGCTCGGCATACAGCCGCCGAACACCAGTCTGGGCCAGATCCTCGGCGACGGCCGCGACTATCTCTCCACCGCCTGGTGGATCTCGGTCTGGCCGGGCGTGCTGATCTTCGTGATCACCTTGTCGATGTCGATCCTGGGCGATGCGCTGCGCGACCGGCTCGACCCGATGCTGAAGACGAGAACGAGCTGATGTACCGATTCACGACACAAGGGAACAAGGAGGCAGGCTGATGATTACCCGACGGACTTTCGGCAAATATTCGCTTGGGGCCGGAATGGCGGCTCTCACCCAGCCGATCACAACGGTTTTCGCCCAATCGCGCCCCACCATCACCATCGCGGTGGACAATCTCTGGGCCAACATCAACACCATCAACGGGATCGCCACCACCACGCGGCGCTTCTTTCCCAACATCTACTCCCACCTGGTGGAGCGCGACTACATCGCCGACAAGGAAGGCCTCATCCTGCGCCCCGGGGTGGCGACGGAATGGAACCAGGACGGCAAGGTCTGGACCATCAAGCTGCGCGAGGGGGTCAAGTTCCACAACGGCGAGACGATGACCGCCGAGGACGTGGCCTTTACGCTCGGTCCGGAGCGCCTGTGGGGCGACCAGCCGTTCGAGCCGCGCGGGCGCACCTTCGCCGCCGGCTTCGTGCGCGTCGAGGCCAAGGATAACCTGACGGTGGAGATCGAGACCGAGCGCGTCGATCCTTATATCCCGGGCAAGCTCACCGGCTATATCGGCTTCGTGGTGCCGAAGAAGCACTATCTGGACGTGGGCGTCGATGCCTTCGGGCAGGCGCCGATCGGCTCGGGTCCCTACCAGGTGACCACCTTCCGCTCGGGGGAGGTGCTCGAGATGGAAGCTTTCGACGATTACTGGGAAGGCCCGCCCCCAGCGCAGAAGCTCATCTGGAAGATCGTGCCGGAATTCGCCGGCCGCATGGCCGGTCTGGTGTCGCGCGAGTTCGATTTCATGGCGAACATCCCGACCGACCAGGAAGCGCAGATGGGCAGCTATTCCGACATCACGGTCGCCCGGGCGCTGGCCGGAAACTATCCGGCCTTCGCATTCAACTGTCGCGCGGACCCGGAGGACAATCCTTTGGTCGACGTCAACCTGCGCAAGGGCATGGTGCAGGCCATCGACATGGATTCCATCGTGCAGGCGCTGTTCGGCGAAACCACGTTCCATCCGGCGGTGCCGTTCAATTTCCCCGAATACGGGAAGTTCTACGACCCGGACATGCCCAATCCTCTGCCCTACGATCAGGAGGCGGCGCGCGCGCTGATCGCCAAGTCGGGCTATGACGGAAAGCCGCTGCGCTGGCACATCACCCGCTCGTTCTATCCGAACTACGAGGCGGCGGCCGAGATCATGATCGAGATGTGGCGGCAGGTCGGGGTGAACGTGCAGGCGATCATCCTCGACAATTTCGAGCTGGTCTACACGCGCCCCTACCACCTGATGAACATGTCGATGTCCACCGACTTCATCCCCGGCGATCCCTATCAGCCGCTATGGCTGGATTGGGGCCCGACCGCCAGCCGCTCGACCGCCCACTGGAAGACATGGGATCCGACACCGGAATATCTCGCCGCCGGCAAGGAGTTCGAGGAGGCGACCGACTTCGAAAGCCGCAAGGCCGCCTATCTCAAGCTGTCGAAGGCATGGCAGGACGTGACGCCCGGCTACTACATGTGGAAGAGCGTCTACAACTGGGCTCACCGCTCCGACATCGAGTTCGTGCCGCGCCCGGACGGCGAGATGCGCATCTTCGGCGACTACACCAAGCTTTGAGGCGCCAGGTGTCGAAACACGCCCTGAAAGACATGACGGCCGCGGAATTCCGCGACCGTCTCACCCCGCAAACCGTGATCCTCCTGCCGTTCGGCAGCCAGGAGGAGCAGGGGCCGCATGCGCCCATGGGCGACTATATGCTGGCCGATGCGGTCGCTTGCAGGGCGGCTGAGCTTTCGGGCGCCATCGCGGCTCCTTGCGTGCCGTTCGGCTATGCCGAATTCTTCCGCGGCTTCCCCGGCGGCATCCAGTTGCGCGCCGCGACGTTCACCGCGCTGGTCGAGGACATGCTCGGCGCGTTCCTCGACCACGGCATCGAAAGGCTTGTGATCCTGAACGGCCACACCACGAATTCCACCCTCATCGACCAGGTGCAGCGCAAGATCCGCCGTGAGCGCGGCGTGGCGGTGGCCTCGATCGACCTGTGGCGCTCGATCCCCGACAGCCTCTGGTCGGATATCCATGGCCCCGACGCGGCCCGAGCCCGGGGGCATGGCGCCGATCCGCTGACGTCGCTGGGCCTTTATCTCTATCCCGAAAAGATGCGCGCCGACCTGATCCGTCCTTCGACCGCGGCCACGGCTTTCGGCCTGCCCGGAGCCTCCGTCGCCGGCGTGAAGTTCGAAGGCGCGCATGTGAACCTGCCGCTCGACGCGCATGAGGTGAATGCCGACGGGATGCTGGCCGGCGATGCCCTGCTGGCCTCTGCCGAAGCCGGGGCGCGCATCTTCGATCATGTTACCGGTTTCGTCGCCCGCTTCGTCGGTCACATGCGCCGGTGCGATCCGCGCCAGCCCTTTGCCCTCCCGCTTGGCGAGGTGGTGGAATGAGCGCGCCGCTGCTGGACATCCGCAACCTGTTCGTGCCGTTGCCGGAAGGCTCGGACCGGCCCTATGCGGTGGAGGACCTGTCGCTCACGCTGGCGAAGAGCGAGATCCTCTGCATCGTGGGCGAGACCGGATCGGGCAAGTCGTTGACCGCAATGGCGACGATGGGCCTTCTTCCGCCCAATCTGCCGCCTGCGCGCGGGCAGGTTCTGTTCGAGGGCGACGACCTCCTGACCTTGCCGAATTCGGTGCGTCTCAAGATGGCGGGCAGCCGGCTGGCGATGATCTTCCAGGAGCCCATCGCGGCCCTCAACCCGATCTACAGGGTCGGCGAACAGGTGTCGGAGACGTTCCGTCTCCATACGGATCTTCCCGCCGCGGAAATCAGGAAGCGGGTGATCGATCTGTTCCACGAGGTACGCCTGCCGAACCCGCAGGAGATCTTCAACGCCTATCCGCACCAGCTTTCGGGCGGCCAGTGCCAGCGGGTGATGATCGCCTCGGCCCTCGCGCTTGACCCGGCGCTGCTGATCGCCGACGAGCCGACCACCGCCCTGGACGTGACCACGCAGGCGCAGATCCTGAAGCTGATGCTGGACCTGCGCGAAAAGCACGGCACCGGCATCCTGTTCATCACCCACGACTTCGGCGTCGTGGCCGAGATCGCCGACCGGGTGGCCGTTATGCGCCATGGCAGGCTGGTCGAGATCGGCCCGGCGGGGGAGGTGCTGGCCAATCCGCAAGCCGAATACACCAGGCAGCTTCTGGCGGCCGTGCCCAAGCTGGAGCCGAGGCGGTCGCGCCCCGGCCTCGGCGAGGCCGTGCTGAAAGCCACCGGTATCGACAAGCTGTTCAGCACCCGCAGCATCCTCGGCGCCGCGCGCGAAGTGCGGGCGGTGGACAATGTCGACCTTACCATCCGCCGCGGCGAGACGGTGGGGCTGGTCGGCGAAAGCGGCTCGGGCAAATCCACGCTGGCGCAATGCGTCATCCGCCTGATCGAACCGGACAGCGGCGATGTGATCATCTCGGGCGGCGAGTTTACAGGACTGAAGGGCGCGGCGCTGCGCGCGGCCCGCCGCCGCGTGCAGATCGTGTTCCAGGACCCCTATACCGCGCTCGATCCCCGTCAGGCAGTGGGCTCCGCTATCGCCGAAGGGCCGATGATCCACGGCCTGTTCGCCGGCAAGGCGCGCGAACGGGCGCTCGACCTGCTGGAAGCCGTGGGCCTCGACCGGTCCGCCGCCAACCGCTTTCCGCATGAATTCTCCGGCGGCCAGCGGCAGCGGATCTGCATCGCGCGTGCGCTCGCGGTGGAGCCCGAATTGCTGATCGCAGATGAAAGCGTCTCGGCGCTCGATGTTTCCGTGCAGGCGCAGATACTCGACCTGCTGGCGAGGATGCAGGAGCGGCTGAAGTTCGGCATGCTGTTCATCACGCACGACCTGCGGGTCGCCTCGCGGGTCTGCGACCGGATCGCCGTGATGCGGCAGGGAAAGGTGATCGAGGAGGCCGAGCCCGCCACGCTTTTCGCCGAGCCGCGCGAGCCCTATACCCGCGCGCTGCTGGCGGCCGTTCCGGGACGCGACTGGCAGAATGCCCCGGACACCCCTCCGCTCCCGGCGGGCGAATAAAGGAACCAGCCCATGCAGAAGTACCATATCGGCGCCGAGCCGAACCGTATCGACCAGGCCCTTGTCGAGGGGCTGGGGGCGGTGGAGGTCGCCACCATCGGCCATTTTCGCCATCGTGGCTTCGTCAGCCATCGCCTGCGCCCCCTTGCGCCGCTGGAGCATACGCTTGTCGGCACCGCCATCACCGTGGCGATTCCCGCCACGGATTCGACGCTTCTGCACCATGCCCTGTCAGTTGTGAGACCGGGCGATGTGCTGGTCATCGACCGTCTGGGAGACACCCGCCACGCCTGCCTGGGCGGTGGCGTGGCCTTCGCCGCGAAAGTGGCGGGTGCCGTCGCCGTCGTTCTCGATGGCCCGTGCACCGACGCCGAAGAGATCGTCGAGGTGGGCCTGCCGGTGTTCTGCACCGGCATTTCGGGGATCACGACAAGGCTCAACGACCTTGGCGGCAGCCTCAACAAGCCGGTATCGTGCGGCGGTGTGCCGGTATTGCCCGGCGATGTGGTGATGCTCGACAATTGCGGCGTGCTGGTTCTGCCGCCGGACGAGGCGTCGCAGGTGCTCGAGGAAGGCGCTGCCCGTCAGGCGCGGGCCAACCGCAACCGTGGCCGTATCGAAGCAGGCGAGAAGCTGGGCGATCTCTCCGGCGCCAGCGCCCTAGTGACCGCCGGGCTGCGCTGACGCTCCTGTCGCGGCATCGCGCCATAGCCCCGGAAACGGTTCAGAAGGTCTGGGACAGCTTTCGCGAGGCTGCCTGCAATACGGGTATGTAGCGCTTTGCCTTCTCAAGGCTCATCCGGGCCTTGGGAGCATGGCAGGCGAGGGAGGCCACGACCCGTCCGTTGCGGTCCAGGACCGGCACCGCGATGGCGATGAGCCCGACCATGAACTCCTCCCGGTCGGTGCTGTAACCGTTGCGCAGGATGGTGGCGAATTCCGACTCCAGCGCCTCGGGCGCGGTCAGGGTGGTCGGGGTGTACCGCTCGAAAGTCACGAGCGACAGAAGCTTCTGGCGCTGCTGTTCGTCCATGTGGGCCAGCAACAATTTGCCGCTTGCCGTGCAGTGCAGGGGAACCCTGGAGCCCACCTCCAGATGCACGCGCAGCGGCCAGTTGGCCTCGACGCGGGCGAGGTAGATCGCTTCGGTGCCGGTTCGCGTCACGAAATTGCAGGTCTCTCCCGTGATGTCCACGACCTGCTGGAGGATCGCGTGCCTCTGGGTTCCGACCCCCAGCCGCACGATGCTGAGGCCCATGCGGAACAGGCGCGGCCCGACCGAATAGTGGCGTCCGTCGGGCTCGCGGAACAGGAATCCCTCGTCCACCAGCCTCTGGCACAGGCGATGCAATGTGGCCTTGGGCATGTCGATGTGCCCGGCCAGCTCCGGCAAGGTGACCGGACGGTCCGCCAGGCCGATCAGTTCGATGATGTTGAGACTGCGGGTGATGGCGGAACTGGAGAGATCGGCCTGCGCGTTCATGGTGCCTCCTTGTCTCATCCAGTGAGACAGCAAACAATCTCGATGAAAAATTCCTGCATATTTTTGTCATCATCTCAACCAGTGAGACAAACGAACTCATAAAGTTTTGACACACGATGCCTCTTTGCCGGCTTTTGGCGGTGGGAGGAAATTGAATTGAGCGAAGCGCAATACGACTACATCGTGATCGGTGCCGGTTCGGCAGGCTGCGCGGTCGCGGCGCGGCTTTCCGAAGACGGCAGGTTCCGGGTGGCCCTGATCGAGGCCGGCCCCAGGGATACAAGCCCCTGGATCCATCTCCCGCTGGGCTATGGCAAGACCATGTGGGACGAGCGCGTCAACTGGAAGCTCTACACGCAGCCCGATCCGAACATGAACGGCCGTCCGATCTATTGGCCGCGCGGCAAGGTTCTTGGCGGCTGCTCGTCCATCAACGGCCTGATCGCCATTCGCGGGCAGGCACAGGACTACGACGAGTGGACCGAATATGGCGGGGAGCAGTGGAGCTACCGCGAGGTGCTGCCATGGTTCCGCAAGTCGGAGACGTTCACGGACGACGTCAATCCGGACTACCACGGCAAGTCCGGGCCGATCCGTGTCGATCCCATCCGCCGCCGTCATCCGTTGATCGATGCCTTCATCTCGTCGGCGGGCAATCTGGGCATTCCCCGCAACAGTGATTTCAACGGGCCGGACCAGCAGGGAGCCGGCTATTATCATCTCACCACGCAAAACGGCCTGCGCAGCAGCGCCGCGGTCGGATACCTGCGCCAGGCGCGCGGGCGCGCCAACCTCACCGTGGTGACCGACGCAAGGGTGACCCGCATCCGC
The DNA here is from genome assembly GCF_052978165.1 of Aquamicrobium terrae. Lineage (NCBI taxonomy): Bacteria > Pseudomonadati > Pseudomonadota > Alphaproteobacteria > Hyphomicrobiales > Phyllobacteriaceae > Aquamicrobium > Aquamicrobium terrae. The sequence continues at coordinate 1,001,552 of NZ_JBRKLZ010000001.1, read as the reverse complement.
TTTGCGGGTCGCCGCGCCGAGGGCATCGAGTATCGCCGCGACGGCAAGACGCTTCGCATGGATGCGCGAAAAGGCGTGATCCTGTCGGCGGGGGCCGTCCATACCCCGCACCTGATGATGCTTTCCGGTCTCGGCCCCGCTGCGCATCTGAAGGAGCACGGCATCGATGTCCTGGCCGACATGCCCGGCGTGGGCGCCAATTTGCAGGATCACCTGCAGTTCCGGCTGATCTTCCGCTGCAACCGGCCCATCACCACCAATGACGATCTCAACAGCCTTCCGGGCAAAATCAAGATCGGCTTGCAGTGGCTGTTGTCGCGCTCCGGCCCGCTTGCGGTCGGCATCAACCAGGGCGCCCTGTTCACCAGCGTGACGCCGGGGTCGGATCGTCCCGATGTCCAGTTCCATATCGCCACGCTTTCGGCCGACATGGCCGGCGGCAAGGTCCATCCGTTTTCAGGCTTCACCATGTCCGTATGCCAGTTGCGCCCCGAAAGCCGGGGGCAGATACGGCTGGCTTCGGCGGATCCGGGCGACCAGCCTCATATCCACCCGAATTACCTGTCCGAGGAAAACGACCGGAAGGCGGCCGTGGCGGCGATACGGCTCGCCCGCCGGATCGCCGCGACCGATCCGCTGAAGGGCTTGATAGAGGGCGAGGAACTGCCCGGCTCGTCAGCCCAGAGCGATGAGGACATCCTCGAATTCGCGCGCGGCAACGGCGCCACGATATTCCATCCCACCAGCACCTGCCGCATGGGGCGCGAGGACGACCCGCTCGCGGTGGTCGGCCCCGACCTGAAGGTGCGCGGGATCGGCAATTTGTGGATCGCCGATTGCTCGGTCATGCCGCGCATCGTGTCCGGCAACACCAACCTGCCGGCAATCATGATCGGGGAGAGATTGCCCGAATTTCTCAAGGAATAGGTTTCTGGCCAATGGGAGGAGAGCCATGATCAAGAAACAAAGAACCGAAAGTGAAAAGGAAGTAAGGCGAGTCGTATTCGCGTCGCTGATCGGTGCGACCATCGAGTGGTACGACTTCTTCCTGTACGGCGTCGTTGCCGGCATCGTATTCAACCAGCTCTATTTTCCGACCACCGACCCGTTGGTTTCGACCGTCCTGGCTTATGCGACCTTTGCCGTGGGCTTCGTCGCCCGGCCGCTCGGTGGCGTGGTCTTCGGCCATTTCGGGGACAGGATAGGGCGCAAGCAGATGCTGGTCCTCACCATCCTCATCATGGGCGTCGCGACGGTCCTGATCGGCCTGCTTCCGACCTACGCGCAGATCGGGGTCGCCGCACCCATAGCCCTGCTCATCCTGCGCATCGCGCAGGGCATCGGCATCGGCGGGGAATGGGGCGGCGCCGTGCTGATGGCCTATGAGTTCGCGCCGGAAAACAAGCGCGGCTACTATGCCTCGATCCCGCAGATCGGCCTGGCGCTCGGCCTGTGCCTGTCGTCGGGCGTCGTGGCGCTTCTCAGCCTGCTGCCCAACGAAGCCTTCATGGCCTGGGGATGGCGCGTCGCCTTCGTCGGCTCCATCGTGCTCATCGTCGTGGGGCTCTACATCCGTCTCAAGGTGACCGAGACACCCGCCTTCGCCGCCGTCAAGGAGGAGCAGGAGGAGGTCAAGATCCCCTTTGCCGAGATGATCCGCAAATACCCCAGGAACATCCTGCTGGGCATGGGCGCGCGCTATATCGACGGCGTGTTCTTCAACGTCTTCGCGGTGTTCTCCATCGTCTACCTGTCGAAATACGCGAATGTCGAGCGCACCACCGCACTGGTGCTGGTGTGCCTGTCGGCAATCGTCATGGTCGTGTCGATCCCGGTCTTCGGCAAGCTGTCGGACCACTGGGGACGGCCGAAGACCTATGCCATCGGCAGCCTGCTTCTGGCGCTGGTGACCTTCCCGGCCTTCATGATGATGGGCAGCGGCAACCTGCTGTGGATCGGGCTGGCGCTGGTCGTGCCGTTCGGCATCATCTACGCCATGTGCTACGGCCCGGAGGCGGCCCTGTTTTCGGACCTGTTCGACGTGAAGGTCCGCTATACGGGCATTTCCTTCGTCTACCAGTTCTCGGGAATCTTCGCGAGCGGCATCACGCCGATCATCGCGACCTACCTGATCGACTTCGGAGACGGCACGCCCTGGCTGCTGGCGGGCTATGTCGTGTTCGCGGCGCTGGTCTCGATGGTTTCGGCGATGCTGATCCGGCCGCTGGACGTACCGGAACTCGCCTATCAGCGGTGACGCCAGACCTTCGACCCATGCCTGCGGCATTGCCTCCACGGTGATGCCGCAGGCGGTCCTGTCTTGCAGGCTGCTTAGGCAGGTTCCATGCGGGTTGGTGATACGAGTGCGCTTCGCATTGCCATGACCTGGCGGGAGTGTCATTTAGATCGCCAGGCTTTCGGAGACCCGCGTGCTCAAGTCCGAAGACAAGCAAATCGACGCCCGGCAATTGCGCATTCTGCTGACGCTGATCGAGGAGTGCAGCGTCACCCGCACGGCCGAGATCCTGAACCAGTCGCAGCCCTATGTCAGCCTGGTGCTCAAGCGCCTGCGCGAACTGGTCGGTGACCCGCTGCTGGTGCGCAGCGGCGCGAAGCTGGTGCCCACCGAAAGGGCGAGAAGCATGGTCGAGCCCATCCGCGCCGTGCTTGCCGGTATCGAGCAGGTCGTCAGCCCGGCCAGGACCTTCGTGCCGGCCGAAGCGAGCGGGACCTTTCACATCGCCTCCGCCGATTGCATGGAGGCGTTCTTCCTGCCCCGGCTGATCGCGCAGATGCGGACGGCCGCGCCGGGAATCCGGCTGACCATCCGCTCCATCGAGCAGGGCTACGACTATGCGGCGGCGCTGGAGCGGGGCGAGCTCGATGCCGTCATCGGCAATTGGCCGAGCCCGCCGCAGAACCTGAAGACCGTGCATCTCATGGCCGACGACATCGTCTGCCTGATGGGCGAGCAGCACCCGCTCGCGGCGGCGCAATCGCTTTCCATGGCCCGGTATCTCGAGGTGGAGCATCTGGCGCCGGTGCCGATGTCTTCGGCCGATCCGGGACCGATCGACGGGCGGCTGGCGGAACTGGGGCTGAAACGCGATATCCGGGTGATGGTGCCGGAGTTCAACCTCGTGCCCTATGTGCTGCTGTCGTCCGACCTCGTCTTCACCAGCAGCCGCCATTTCGCCCAGCACTATTCGGCCTTCCTGCCGATCCGCACCATCGACGCGCCCGCCGAGTTCGGCAAGATGCGGTTCTACCTGCTGTGGCATGAGCGGGCCCATGCCGCGCCCGAGAACAATTGGCTGCGCAACCAGATCATCGGGGTGGCGCGCGCCCTCGCGACCCGTCCGGCCGCAGTACTATAATCGAATCGATATAAACTTCTTTCGCTGCATGCCACTTTCGATATGCGGGTGGGGGTGCCACCTTTCTCCTGTTGCTGCAGTGACCAATTCGGGCCGTCGGCCGTGGCCTCGACACGATGGAAACAGGAGATTCACATGCAGGTTAGCGAAACGGAGAAGCTCGGCCGATGGGCCGGCCGCAACACCGACAAGGACGTGTTGCGCGAAGAGGTCTGGGGGGCGCTTGAGCGCGGCAACTACAATGTCGGCCCGGTGTGGAGCCGCATCCCCAATTTCGTCGGCGCCGACGAGGCCGCCAAGCGGCTGTCGGAGCTGTCCTTCTGGAAGAAGGCCAAGGTGGTCAAGTGCAATCCCGACCCGCCCCAGATTCCGGCCAGGCTGCGTGCCCTCTATGACGGCAAGCTGCTCTACACGCCGGTGCCGGAACTGGTGAAAGGCTTCCCCTTCGTGCTGCTCGATCCCGAGAAGCTGGCGAAGAACAACGTCCAGTTCGAGCTGGCCGCGACGTCCCAGGGCGCGGTCGAGCATGGCGAGCCGGTGGCGTTCGAGGACATGATGGAGCTCGATGTGGTTATCGTCGGCTGCGTCGGCGTTACCCGGCAGGGCGGACGCACCGGCAAGGGCGGCGGCTTTGCCGACCTCGAGCTCGGCATCTTCCGCGAACTGGGCAAGGTCTCGCCGGACACGCCGATCGTCACCACCGTCCATTCCACCCAGGTGGTGGACGACGACCGCATCATCATGCTCAAGCACGATTCGGCGCTGAACTGGATCGTCACCGAGAAGGAGGTCATCGAGACCCGCTCGCCCTATCCGCAGCCCACCGGCGTGGCCTGGGACGTGGTGCAGCAGGACCAGCTCGACGACATCCCCTTCCTCAAGACGCTCAAGGAGAACCTGCTGGCCCGCCGCGCCGGATAGAAGCCGCTGGAAGCCTGCAGTCTTGCCAACACCAACAAAAGAGGGGTTCGAAATGCTGACACGCAGGAATTTTCTCAAGCACACCGCATTGACGGCATCCGCGGCAGCCTTGGGGCTGGCGGGTTCCGTGAAGCGTTCGGCCGCCGCGGACCCCGTCCGCGTCGCCCTGATCATGACCGGGCCCATCACCGACGGGGGATGGGCCCAGCCGGCCTACGAGGGCCTGACGGCGCTGGGCGAGACCGGGAATTTCGAGGTCGCCTACGCCGAGAACGTCACCCAGGCCAAGATTCCGCAGGTGGTCCAGGGCTATGCCGATGACGGATACGATCTCATCATCGGCCATGGCTTCGAATTCGGCAGTGCGTTCATCGAGATCGCGCCGGACTATCCCGACCAGAAGTTCTTCGCCTCCACCTTCAAGCCCGAGGGCGAGGTGCCGGAGAATGTGCGCTATATCGACCTTGCCTATTTCCCTGCCGCCTATGGCGCCGGCACGCTCGCCGCGCTGATTTCGAAGAACGGCAAGGCCGTCGGCTTCGTCGGTGGCGGCGACAACCCGACCCAGCAGCGGATGATGAAGTGCTTCATCGCCGGTGCCGAGAAAGCCGTGCCCGCCATCAGGGGCCTCGGCGTCGTGACCGGCGACTATGAGAATGCGGCGCGCGGCAAGGAGGCGGCCGAGACCATGGTCGCCAATGGCGCGGACGTCATCTGGCATGGCGCCAACGTCACCGGTCTCGGCGCCATCCAGGGCGCGGTGTCCGGCGGCGCGACGGTCATCGGCTGCTATTCGGACCAGACCGAACTGGCACCCGACAAGATGGCCACCAGCTTCGTGATGAACCTGGCCTGGATGGTCAAGGAAGTGGCCGGCTCGGTCGCCGACGGAAGCTTCGAGGGCGGCGTCGAGTGGAAGCCGAAGGTGACGGAGATGTGGGCGCCCAGGGCAGCATCGATGGGCGACTACAATCCCGGTCTCGTGTCGGATGACAACTGGCAGAAATTCCAGGCTGTATGGGCAGAGCTCGGCGAGGGCAGCATCGACGTGGCCGCGCTCGTGCCGTGATATCGAAGGCCCGTTCGGCTATAGGCCGGGCGGGCCTTTTCGGCCATGAGAGCCGAGGGGAAGCTGGCACCGTTGCAGGGAGGATAAGATGGCGCCGTTCCTGACCGCCCGGCAGATCGTCAAGCGATTTGCATCCGTGGTGGCAAACGACCGTGTCGACTTCGATGTCGGGCGCGGGGAGATTCATGCCTTGCTGGGCGAGAACGGTGCCGGCAAGAGCACGCTCATGCAGATCGTCTATGGCCAGTATGCCATGGATTCTGGCGAGATCCTGATCGAGGGCCAGCCGGCGCGCATCCGCCACACCCGCGATGCGATCGACCGTGGCATCGGCATGATCCACCAGGAATTCATGCTGGTGCGGCGTTTCTCCGTGGTGGAGAACGTGGTGATGGGCCTCGATGCCGGCAAGGGGCCGATGGTCGACCTCAAGGCCGCGGCGGTGCGGCTGAAGGAGCTTTCACAGCGCCATGGCCTTCAGGTCGATCCCTGGCAGCTTGTGGAGCACCTGCCGGTGGGCGTGCAGCAGCGTGTCGAAATCCTCAAGCTGCTTTACCGTGACGCGCGCCTGCTCATTCTCGACGAGCCCACGGCGGTGCTGACCCCACAGGAGACCGAAGCGCTGTTTTGTGTGCTGCGCGAGCTTGCGGCCGATGGGCGCTCCATCGTCATCGTCACCCACAAGCTCAAGGAAATCATGGCCATCAGCGATCGGGTGACGATCATGCGCGACGGCCGGGTCGTGGCCTCCGTCAAGACGTCCGAAAGCTCGGAGGACGAGCTCGCGCGGCTGATGGTCGGCCGCGACGTGTCACTGAGGGCCAGCAAGGCCGCGCGGCCGGCGGGCAGGGACGTGCTGCGCATCGAGGGGCTGCATGTCGCCGATCATCGTGGGCACAGCGCCGTCGCCGGTGTCGATCTGACGGTGCGCGAGGGCGAGATTCTCGGCCTCGCAGGTGTCGACGGAAACGGCCAGTCCGAGCTTGCAGAGGCCATCATGAACCTCAGGCCGGTGCGGCAGGGCAGGGTGCTGCTGGGCGATATCGACCTGACATGCGCATCGCCGGCGGAACACCACCGGCACGGCCTTGCCTATGTGCCCGCCGACCGGCGCCATGTCGGCTCCCTGACCGACCTGTCGATCGGGCGCAACGCCATTCTCGGCCGCCAGGGTGCCTTCACCAACGGCATGGGGCTGATGGACGAGCAGAAGATCGCCGGCTTCGCCTCGGGGCTGATCGAGCGCTTCGATGTCCGGCCGCGAAACCCTGCCTACATCGCCGGCAAGCTTTCTGGCGGCAATCTGCAAAAGGTCATCCTCGGCCGCGAGGTGATGCGCGACCCGGCGGCCATCATCGTCGAGCAGCCGACGCGCGGGCTCGATGTCGGCGCGATCGAGGCGGTCTGGCGCGAGATCATCGCCCAGCGCGATGCCGGCAAGGCGATCCTGCTGATTTCCGCCGAACTGGAGGAGATCCTCAACCTCGCCGACCGCATCGCCGTCATCTATGAGGGCCGCATCATGGGCATCGTCGAGGCAAAGGACGCCTCGCTTGCCTCGATCGGCATGATGATGGCCGGCGCCGGCCAGGCTGACGCCGATCTGGAGAAAGCATCATGAGGAAACTGATCGAGCGCCGGACCACGCCGGCGGCGTCCTTCACCGCGGTGGCGCTTGCGACCGGTCTGTCGGTGGTGCTGGCGCTGGTGATCGGCGGGCTTCTGTTCCTGCCCTTCGGCGCCAATCCGTTCCAGGCCTATGGGGCGCTGTTCGAGGCCGGCTTCGCCACGTGGCGCGGCTTCGGCTTCACGCTGGTCAAGGCCGCGCCGCTGATCCTCATCGGTCTCGGCACGATCTGCGCCTGGCGTACCGGCTTTGCCTATCTGGGCTTCGAGGGTTGCCTGCTGGTCGGGGCCGCCAGCGCCACCTGGTTCTCGCTCCAGGTTGCCGAGGGCGGTGCGATCGGGCCGCTGCCCTTTGCCGTCTTCCTGCCGCTGGCCGTTCTCGTCGCGATGCTGACGGGTGCCGTCTGGGCGGGAATCGTCGGCCTGTTCAAGAGCCGTTTCGGCGGCAACGAGGTCATCACCTCGCTGATGATGAACTATATCGCCATCTTCCTGGTGCAATATCTGGTGTCGGGACCGCTGCGGGCGAAGGGCGAGCTGCCGGCCAGCCCGCGCCTGCCGCAGGAGACCTGGCTGCCCGTGATACTGGAGGGAACGCGGGCCCATGCCGGCATCCTGATCGCCATGGTTGCGGCGGTTGCGGTGTGGCTGCTGCTGCTTCGCAGCCGTGTCGGCTACGAGCTGGTGGTGACCGGGCTGAACCCGAAGGCGGCGCGCTATGGCGGCATCAATGTCGGCAGCCGGCAGATCATCGCCGCCCTGCTGGCCGGCGGGCTGGCATCGCTCGCAGGCATGGTCGAGGTGCTCGGCGTGCACCACAGGCTGGTCGACGGCCTGTCCGAAGGCACCGGCTTCATCGGCATCGTCACGGCGCTGCTGGGCAAGCTCCATCCGCTCGGCGCGGTGATTGCCGCCCTGCTCTATGCCGGAATGTCGGTCGGCGCCGACGCCATGCAGCGGCAGGCGGGGTTGCCGGCTTCGGTGATCTTCATCGTCCAGAGCCTGATCGTGCTCTTCGTGCTGGCCAGCGACCTGCTGCGCTACTACGCGATCAGATGGCCCTCGACCCCGTGCCGGCCGGGTCGTGTCATCATGACGGAAGCCGGGAGGAAGTAGATGGAATCGGATCTCGTCCTCTCCACCTTTCTCGTCGCCTGGCTGGCGGCCGCCGTGCGCCTTGCCGGGCCGCTTTTGCTGTCGGCCCTGGGCGAGATCTTCGCCGAGCGCTCGGGCATCCTCAATGTCGGCATAGAAGGCACCATGCTGATCGGCGCGGTCGCCAGCTACCTGGTCGCGCTGCAGACCGGAAGCCCGGTGATGGGCCTGCTGGCGGCCATGCTGGCCGGCCTTGCCGCCAGCCTGTTCCTGGCCTGGATGTATGTTTCGGTGCAGGCGAACCAGGTGGTTGTCGGCATCATTTTCAACATCTTGGCGCTCGGCCTGGCGAGCTACTTCTACCGGCTTTTCATGGGCGGGGTTTCGGGGCCGCAGAAAATCGTCATGTTCGAGCCGATCGCCATACCGTTCCTGTCCGAGATTCCGTTGCTTGGGCCCATCCTGTTCAGGCATACGGTGTTCCTCTATGCCGTCATGCTTCTGGTGCCCGTGGCCGGCTTCGTGCTCTACCGCACCAAGCTCGGGCTGAGGCTGCGCGCGGTCGGGGAAAATCCCCGTGCGGCGAGCACGGCCGGGATCAGCGTATCGGCCATGCGCTATGTCGGCGTGCTGATATCCGGCGCGGCTGCCGGGGCGGCGGGCTCGTATCTCATTCTCGCGCAGGTCGGCCTTTTCCGCGAAACGATCATTGCCGGCCAGGGCTTCATCGCGCTCGCCATCGTGATTTTCGGCCGCTGGAACCCGTACAAGGCGGCACTGGCGGCATTGGTGTTCGGCGCCGCGGATGCGCTGCAACTGTCGTTGCAACTGTTCCAGGTCGGCCTGCCGCCGCAATTGCTGCTGGCCCTGCCTTATCTGCTTACGGTGATCGCCATGTCGGGTCTTCTGGGCAAGGCCAACCAGCCCGACGCGCTGATGATGCCCTATCGCAGGGAGTAGGCGGCACCGCCTTCCGGAACAAGGCGGCACAAATCCAACGGAAGGCGGGCCTGCATGAAGCGGCGGCCGTTGTCGGCCGGCCGAATGGGAAGTCCGTACCGTGGCATTCCCACGCATATTGGCATGAAACGAAGTACGGCCCGGAGCTTTCCGAGCCTGTTAACCGGTCAATTTTCGTGTAAAATCAAAAACTTAAAAAATGGTAGCGGAGGAGGGACTCGAACCCCCGACACAAGGATTATGATTCCTCTGCTCTAACCGACTGAGCTACTCCGCCCCGGTGCTTGGGATTCGATTTGCAGCGCGTCGCCGCCGAACCCCTCGCCAAGGTCGCGCGGATATAAGGTGGCCTTGGCGACCGTGTCAAGCGCGCAAACGACTTGTTTGGGAAGCCGGGCAACCTATTTTCAGCGTGCCGCGATCTTGCCTGCCTGAACGGGCGGGGTTGAGTTCGGACCGGCCCGCCGCTATGTGTCAGCCACGAAATTTTCGAGTCCACGATTGATGAAACCGCGTATTGCCGTCCTTGGATGCGGATACTGGGGCAGCAACCATGTCCGCACCCTCAAGGCGCTTGGAGCCCTCCACGCGGTCTCCGATGCGAATCGCGACCGCGCCGAAGGCTTTGCCAGCGAGCAGGAATGCCTGGCGCTGGCGCCCGACGAGTTGTTCGAGCGTGACGATGTCGATGCCATCGTCATGGCCTTGCCCCCCCAGTTCCATGCCGACACTGCCATCCGGGCGGTCAATGCGGGCAAGGATGTGCTGGTCGAGAAGCCGGTGGCGCTTACGGTCGAGGATGCCGAGCGCGCGGTGAAGGCGGCCCGGGACAACAAGCGCGTCTACATGGTCGGCCATGTGCTGCGCTTCCATCCGGCCTTCGAGAAGCTGAAGGCGCTGGTCGATGCCGGCGAACTCGGCGAAATCCGCTATATCCATTCGCACCGGCTGGGCCTCGGCAAGTTCCACACCGAAAACGACGCGCTGTGGGATCTCGCCCCGCACGATCTGTCGATGATTCTTGCCATTACCGGCGCCGCGCCGATCGAGGTGCATGGGGAAGGCGCGGCGATGCTCGACCATCTCAGCGATTTCGCCCATCTGCACATGCGGTTTCCCGGCAATCTGCGCGGCCACCTGTTCGCCTCACGCCTCAATCCCTACCGGGAGCGGCGGCTGACGGTGGTCGGCACCAAGGGCATGGCCGTGTTCGACGATGTCGAGCCGTGGGAGCGCAAGCTTGCCGTCTACCACCACTCGGTGTGGCAGGACAGCGGCCAGTGGGCGTTCACGGCCGACGAGCCGCATTATGTCCCGGTCGAGCAGGGCATGCCGCTGACGCGCGAACTGGAGCATTTCATCCAGTGCATCGAGACCCGCGCCGAGCCGCGCACCGATGGAGAGGAGGCAATCCGGGTGCTGCAGGTGTTGACCGCCGGCACGGTGCGCCATCAGGGCGCGTTATAGGAAGCGCTTCGCTCCTATCCTGGTTTTTGCTGTTTGATCAGCCGTGGGCCTGGGCCGGCGCGGCGCCCAGGCGCGACAGCATGGCTTCGGCCTCCGCGCCGCGTTCGGAGCGGCCGATGAAGCCGCCGCCCAGCACGCGCGCCTCGTTGCCGTCGTCGGAATAGAGCACGCAGGCCTGGCCGGGAGCGACGCCGGATTCGCCGTCGACCAGTTCGACCACGGCCGTGCCTTCGTGCTGGCGCAGTACCGCCGGGCGGGGAGGGCGGGTGGACCGCACCTTGGCGAACAATTCCACGCCTGCGGCCGGAATTTCCGAAAGGGGGCCGTCGCCCAGCCAGTTCATGTCGCGCAGATAGACCCTGTGCGTTTCCAGCGCCTCGCGCGGGCCGACGATGACGCGCGAGCGCTCGGCGTCGAGATGGACGACGTAAAGCGGCTCGCCCGACGCCACGCCGATGCCCCGGCGCTGGCCGATCGTGTAGCGCAATATGCCTTCGTGGCGGCCGAGCACGCGGCCGTCGATATGGACGATGTCGCCGGAACTGGCCGCACCGGGCTTCAGCTTGGCGATGATGTCGGAATATTTGCCCTGCGGCACGAAGCAGATGTCCTGGCTGTCCTGCTTGGCGGCCACCGAAAGCCCCATCTCCTCGGCCATGGCGCGTACGGCGGGCTTGGGCAGGTCGCCCAGCGGAAAGCGCAGATAGTCGAGCTGCTCCTGGGTGGTGGCGAACAGGAAGTAGCTCTGGTCGCGGTCGGCATCGAGCGGGCGGTAGAGCGCGCGATGGGCGCCGTTGGGACGCGAACGGATATAGTGGCCGGTGGCCAGCGCGTCGGCGCCCAGCTCCTTTGCGGTGGCCAGCAGATCGGCGAACTTGACCGTCTGGTTGCACGCCACGCAGGGGATCGGCGTCTCGCCATGGACATAGCTTTCCGCGAAGGGATTGATCACGGCCTCGCGGAAGCGCCGCTCATAGTCGAGCACGTAATGGGGAATGCCCAGCGTCTCGGAGACGCGGCGAGCATCGTCGATGTCCTGTCCGGCGCAGCACGAGCCAGGCCGGTGCGTGGCGGCGCCATGGTCGTAAAGCTGCAATGTCACGCCGACGACGTCATAGCCCTCGCGTTTGAGCAGCCCCGCCACCACCGAGGAATCGACGCCGCCAGACATGGCGACGACGACGCGCGTGTCCTGCGGGCGTGCGGGAAGGTCCAGGCTGTTCATCTCTTCATTCCAAACAGGATGCGGCCGCGATTGCATTCCGGTGTGCCGGAAACGGGCCAGTCAGGCAAATATAGGGCAGGCTTCGATGGCTTGCCAGACCGGTTTTCATGTCCGGCACGAGATCGGAAAGCAGCTTTACGGCATTTGAACCATATTTGAAGCAAACGCCAGAGCATTTCCTAACGTGACGTTCATGTTCGTTACCTATCCATTAGGGACCGCTTAGGCAATTTTTAAAGCTGTGGCGGTAGTGTGGCAGCGATTGGTTCTTGCGTGTTTTTAGTAGAGAGTATGATGACCGATCTTGTTAGACCGCGAGTCAAATACGTAATCGGGCCCGACGGCAGCCCGCTTACAATTGCCGATTTGCCGCCGACCAACACACGGCGCTGGGTTATCCGGCGCAAGGCCGAAGTGGTCGCGGCCGTTCGCGGCGGCCTTCTGAGCCTCGAGGAAGCCTGCCAGCGTTATGCGCTGACCACCGAGGAGTTCCTTTCCTGGCAGGCCTCGATCGACGAATACGGGCTGGCGGGGCTGCGCACCACCCGCATTCAGCAATACAGGCACTAAAGCGCGTCGCGATCCCGCTTTCGGGCGACATGCTCCACTCGCCGCGCGTCCTGATGGGCGCTATCGGCAATTCATCCCTTTTCAATGGCGGCCCGGAATAGCTTTCGGCGCCCTGGCTTATCGCTGAACCATCATAAAAAGGCCTCGACCGGACAAGGTCGGGGCTTTTTACATTCCGACGTCGAGAAACCGGGCGGCAGGATCGGCGGATCCATGCGCCTGCAATGCAAAACGGCCCCGCAGGACAATCTGCGGGGCCGTTGAAGTCTTCGGAAGTGCCAGGAAAATCAGCCGATCATGGCGCTGCGCGGGCCGGTGTCGACATCGCGGGCCTTGCCGTCGCGCATTTCCAGCATCTCGGCCTTGGAAAGCTCCGCTTCAGCTTCGATGAGTAGGGTTTCGGCCGTGGCCCGCTGCTTGGCGAGGTCGGATTGCGAATCCCTCAGGTTGTCGCGCCGCTGGCGCGCGGCCTTGGCGAATGTCGGATAGGCGAAATGGTTGATATCGGTGATCCCGGCCTTCTTTTCCTCGGCGGTGATCTGCAGTTCCAGCTCGGTGGCCATGCGATCGAATTCGGTGATCATCGCGTCGAGCTGCGCCAGTTGCCGCCGTTTCTCGTTCACCTGGAACTGCTTCAGCCGAACGAGGCTCTCACGTGACTTCATGACCCTCAACTCCGCACATACTCTTTACGCTCGCACTGTTGTGGCGAGACGGCCGGGGCCGTCATCCCCCTTGTCCTCCATTGAGACCCTCCAATGGAAAACAAAGTCCTAAGATTTTTCGCGCCCGGTAACCATTCGTTTACGGGCATTGTTAATCATACGGGGCAGGGCTTAAGACCCGGTAAAAATTCCGATGCGGATTGTGCCGGCGAGAGAGTCCGATGAATCACTTACGTCTGTTTTTTGACGTAGTGGATGAATTTGGGCTTTTCCCGAATCATCTTTGGATTCAATAGGGTGTGGAAAGAGGTTAAAAATTCTGATATCGTCCGAAGCACGAAATTAGGATTTGTTAACCATTCGGTGGCAGTTTTGATTCAGGCAATCGCTGCCGCGGACCAGGACGGGTCGTAAAGAGGTTCGGCGGCAGAAAAGGGGAATGAGATGCGCGTTCTGCTGATAGAAGATGACAGTGCAACGGCACAGAGCATCGAGCTTATGCTGAAGTCTGAAAGCTTCAATGTCTACACCACCGATCTTGGCGAAGAAGGTGTGGACCTCGGGAAGCTGTATGACTACGACATTATTCTCCTCGACCTGAATCTTCCCGATATGTCGGGGTACGAGGTCTTGAGGACACTTCGCCTGTCCAAGGTGAAGACGCCGATCCTGATCCTCTCCGGCATGGCCGGCATCGAGGACAAGGTGCGCGGCCTCGGCTTCGGCGCCGACGACTACATGACCAAGCCGTTCCACAAGGATGAGCTGGTTGCCCGCATCCATGCCATCGTGCGCCGCTCGAAAGGCCATGCGCAGTCGGTCATCACCACCGGCGACCTGGTGGTCAATCTCGACGCCAAGACGGTGGAAGTCGGCGGACAGCGCGTGCACCTGACCGGCAAGGAATACCAGATGCTGGAGCTGCTCTCGCTACGCAAGGGCACCACGCTTACCAAGGAAATGTTCCTCAACCACCTCTATGGCGGCATGGACGAGCCGGAACTCAAGATCATCGACGTCTTCATCTGCAAGCTGCGCAAGAAGCTCGATGCCTGTTCGGGCGGCCAGAACTACATCGAAACGGTCTGGGGCCGCGGCTACGTGCTGCGCGAGCCCGAAGACATCCGCGAAAGCGCCTGACGGCAGCTTCGTCGCAATGAAAAACCCGGCAATGCCGGGTTTTTTGCGTTCGGAAGTGCTTCCCGGCCAAAGTCAGGCGGCGATTTTCAGGGTACGAAAGCTGTCCAGAAGCTGGCCACGGTCAAAGGGCTTCAGCAGATAGCCGTCGGCGCCGGCACGCCTGGCGCGCATGATCGCACCGACGTCCATTTCCACGAGTGAAATCAGGAGCTTCGGAGCGGCAGGGTCATCGATGGCGCGGATCTGGCGAATCAGGTCCACAGCGCTCATGTCCGGCAGGTTGGTGGACACGACGATGACATGCGGCATCGTCTTCCGGCACATTTCCACGGCCTCGGCGCCGCTGCCGCTTTCGAAAACGGTCATGTCGGGGGTGGCGAGAATCCGCTTGGCGACCCGGCGAACCACGCTCGACGCGTCAACGAACATGCAGCTTTGCTTCATCTGTCTTTCCCGAACGGCGCGTTGCCGGAAGATGGCGTCGCGAGGCTTCGGCCATGCTAGGCGCAATCGGTAAAGAAGCGGGAAACCCGCCGGCTAAAATTTGCCTCAAGCTGTCGGGAATGGGCAGGCCCGGAAAGGCCAGGCCTTTGAATCGGAAACCGGCAAGCGGTTTCGGACTATTTCGACGATCGGTCGACATGTCGGGTCGCGCCCTCCCGGCTTCAGGCGGGCAGGGCGCATGAACGGTGAATATCTCAGGCGGCGGTGAGGGTGATCTCATCCGGCGTGGCGCGGATGGAGATGGTCATTCCGGCTTCGCGCGCCAGCAACAGCGTGTAGTAGGGCTGCACGGCATGGGCGTCGATCGGCTCTTCCGGCTTGTTTCCGGAGTGCAGTTCCAGGAACTTCGGCGGCACCCGCAGCATCGGGCCGCTGGACGAAATGACGAAGCGCGGCGCCGTCTCGACGTTTTCGAGCACCACCGCGATGCGGCCGCCGCGCGGGATGGCGGCGTTGGCGACGAGGATGAGGTTGAGCAGCAGCTTGACCTTGTTCTTGGGCAGGAGCACGCGGCCGCCCGTCCAGCTCAGGTCCGGCTTCTCGTTCTTCAGGAAGGCTGTCGCCACGGCTTCCGCGTCGCCCGTATCGATCTGCATGCCGGCCGAGCCTGCGGCGCCGAAGGCGATGCGCGCGAATTGCAGCCGGGCCGACGCGTTGCGGGCGCTCTGGCGGATGAGGTTCATGGCGTCTTCGTCGGCGCCGCCTTCATCGAGCAGTTCCAGGCCGTTGTTGATGGCGCCCACAGGGGAAATGATGTCGTGACAGACGCGGCTGCACAAAAGGGCGGCAAGATCAGGCGCGGAAAGCGTGAAAAGGTCTGTCATAAGCGGTAATCCCTGCGAATCAGTCTGTCGACGTGCATACGCCACCTTGCGCCGCCACCCTATACCTTGCGGTGTCGATGCCGGCGGCGGGTGCCGGCATGGCTGCAAAACGTGGCGTGGTGGCGCAGGCGGATGTCCCCAAAGGGCAGTTTCGGCCTTCGAACTGCCACGTTCATGTGAAAGCTTAATGGTTGAAAAAGGATTACGGCATAATTTGCCGTAATTGGCATCATAAGTGGTCGGCACAGAATCACGGATGCCCGAGGCGCAGGCAAGGTGCTCCGTTACGGAGATTGACTGCATGTTTTCCCGAATCCTCGAGCTGGGTTTCATCCGTGCTCTTGCTGCGACCATCATCCTCGCGAGCGCGCTCGCCGTTTCGGTGTCGGCGTCGCGGGCTCAGGAATACACGGCGCAGGAGATCGTCGAATCCGGCCATCGCTTCTTCGGCTCCACGTCGGGCGGGCTCGCCAGCGTGGTGGAGAAGGTGTTCGCCTCCTACGGCCTGCCGAACGGCTATGTCCTCGGCGAGGAGGGCTCCGGGGCGCTGATCGGCGGCCTGACCTATGGCGAGGGCACGCTCTATACCAAGAATGCCGGCGACCATAAGGTGTTCTGGCAGGGGCCTTCCCTGGGCTGGGATTTCGGCGGGCAGGGCTCGCGCGTCATGGTGCTGGTCTACAATCTCGACGATGTCAGCAATCTCTACACCCGTTTCGGCGGCGTCGCCGGCTCGGCCTATGTGGTGGCGGGCGTCGGCTTCAACGTGCTGAAAGCCAACCAGATGCTGCTGGTGCCGATCCGCACCGGGGTCGGCGCAAGGCTCGGCATCAATATGGGCTATCTGAAGCTCACCCAGGCGCCGACCTGGAATCCCTTCTGAGGAAACAGCGTTCCGGCAGGAGCCGAATCCGTCTTGCCGGGGCAGCGGATTTGGTTCATGCCTAGGCCCTGTCGCCCGAAAGCGGGAACCGGTTTCGGGGCAAGGACATGCTTAAAGGCAGGAAGCTGAAGCGCGGCCACGCGCTCTCGCCTGCTATGGCCTTCGGTGAAGGCGTGGGGAACGGATAGCGTATCTTGGTCCAGTCGATCCTTTTCTTCCTGCTCGGTTTTCTGTGCGCCGGCTTCATCGCGCTTCTGCTGGCGCCGCCGATCTGGCGGCGCGCGGTCACGCTCACGCACCGGCGGCTGGAGGCGGCGCTGCCGCTCACCCAGGCCGAGCTTCGCGCCGACAAGGACAGGGTGCGCGCCGAATTCGCCATGCAGGCCCGGCGCCTGGAAATGACCATCGAGGCGCTGCGGGACAAGGAGGCCGGCCACAAGGTCGAGATCGGCCGGATGCAGGAACAGGCCCGGATCGTGGATGCCGACAAGGCCGAACTGTCGCGCACCATTTCCGACATGGAGGCCCGCAACGCAGCGCTTGCGGCGCAGCTCGAGGAAGCCGGGGCCAAGGCCGCCAAGCAGGAGGCCGATCTGGCGCAAGTCAGGCAGGAACTCGTCCGGCGCGACGAGGAGCACGCCAAGGTGTCGCGTATGTATGAGGAGGCTTCCTTCCTGGCCAGCAGCCGCCAGATCGAACTGGTGGCGCGCGAATCCGAGCTGGAGCGGCAGTCGACCGATATCGGGCAGTTGCGCACCCAGATCAGGCAGCTGGAGCAGGCCAATCGCGACAGCAAGGCCGAATCCGACAATGCGCGCGAGGCGCTCAAGGTCGAACAGAAGCGGGCCACCGACCTTGACGACCGGGTTCAGCGCCTGCTCGGCACCGTGGCCGATCGTGACGAAAAGCTGGAACGGCGCGAGCGCGAGCTTGCCCGGACGCGGGAAAAGGCCAAGGGAGCCTCGCAGGGCAAGCGGGCGGCAGGCAAGGCTTCCGCAAAGCGCCAGGCCGTGGTGGATGGCGAGGAGGTGACACTGGCGCGCCTCAAGGCCGACCGCGACCGGCTGGAGCGGCGGCTGATACAGAACAAGGGCACCGAGGCCGGAAGCGCCATCGAGCTGCGCGAACAGATGGCGGCGCTTGCGGCGGAAGTGGTGCATATGACCGCGCTGCGCGAAGGGACCGGCTCACCCATCGCCAAGCTGCTCGCCGTCAAGGAAGGCGAGGCCATCGAGGAAAGCGCGGCGGCCAAGGACGGCGGGCAGGCCGGCGTGATCAGCCTTGCCCAGCGGGTCCGCTCGCTACAGGATACCCAGGCGGGCAGTTGAACCGCAACGAATCTGAAAGTCTCGACGCCTCTTAACCCTCGCCAGCCTGTTGCGCTTTCCTTGCAAAGGCGTGCAAGGCGATGGCCGAGGCTGCGGCGACATTGAGGCTGTCGAAGCCGGGCGCCATGGCGATGCGGGCGGTCTGCAGGCGTTCCAGCAGCGCTTGTGGCAAGCCTTCGCCCTCGGTCCCCAGATAGAGTGCCAGCGGGCCGTCGCACCTGGCGTCGCGAATGTCCGTCTTGCCGCGCGGCGAAAGCGCGAACTGGGTGAAGCCTCTCGTATCCAGCATGTCGGCAAGCCCGGCCGCATCGTCGAACAGGGCAAACGGCACCTTGAGCGCAGCACCCACCGAAACCCGGATAGCCTTGCGGTAGAGCGGATCGCAGCTCGTGCGGTCGAGCAGAACCGCATCGGCGCCGAAGGCGGCGGCATTGCGGAAGATGGAGCCGACATTATCGTGGTTGGAGATGCCGACCAGAACGGCCACCAGCGCCGCGCGGGGCAGGGTGGCGACGAGTTCGGCGGCCCCCGGCAGTTCGCCCCGCCGGCCGATGGCCAGAATGCCCCGGTGCATGTGGAAGCCGGCGATACGGTCCATCACCTCGGCGGAAACGACATAGACGGGAACGGACTGCGGCAGGCGCTCCACGATGGGGCGAACGCCGGCCAGGCGGTTTTCCAGCACCAGCACCGATTCCACCTCGAAGCGCCGCGTGGCCGTCAGCACATCCAGGACCACCTTTCCTTCCGCGACGAACCGGCCCTGCCTACCGACGAGATCGCGCTCGCGGATGTCGAGGAAGGCCGAGACGCGCTCGTCCTGCGGATCATCGATGCGGATCGTTTGCATGGCGCCTCCGTTTCATTCCACCGTGGCATAGAGCATCGGGCCGGGAAGGGGAATCCGGTTCAGGCGGATGTTCAAACGGCAGGGACCGGCCGCCGGCACGTGGCAAGGCGGGGCGGGGAGGATCAGGTGCCGGTGCGCAGGCCGGAGCTGTCCTTTTCCTCGATGAACAGGTCTTCGAGCAGGTACAGCAGGCGTTTGACCGCCTGCGAGCGGCAGGAATAATAGATCGTCTGGCGATCGCGCCGGGTCTCGACCAACCCGCTGTTGCGCAACCGTGCCAGATGCTGGGAAAGCGCGGATTGGCTGAGGCCGACCAGATCGGCAAGCGTGTTGACCGAAAGCTCCTTGTGCATGATCAGCGTGAGGATCTCGATCCGCTTTCCATTTGCCATCAGCGCCAGGAAAGCGGCGGCCTGTTCCGTCACAATTCCCTTTGTCGCTCGCATGCGCCCTCCCCAGATCGCCTTCCGTTCCCGTGAACGCCAACGATCTCTCGCCTCGTTCGAACATCGGATTTCCCCGCAGATCGGATTCCGCTTTCGGTCCGATGCTCTTGCGTGACCTTGCCTCATGGGGGCGATGGGGCAAAGGTATCGCTTGCAACAGCCATGCCGCCGCGGCGGCACGTTGCTGATCCCACTGGAAAACTAGGGCATTTGCGTCAAATCTCAAGATCGCTCGGGCGAGGTCTGGCCGGCTTCTGCGGCGCGGCCGGCTTTCGCCATCTCCACCAGGACCAGGCGCAGGTCCTGCGCCGAGGCCAGCGGCTGGGGAAAGAACACCCGCAGGCACTGGTCGCCCGAAGCGAGGTCCATGCCCTCGGCATCGAAACCCGTCACCACCCAGTCATCGCCCTTGGCCTTGCCGAAATGGCGCGCATAGATGGCGATGGCGTCGCGGTGGTCCTCGTTCATGTGGTCGATCGCCGATTGCTCGCGGGCGGCGAACTCCTCGTTTTGCGCATTTTCGGTGACGAGTTCGGCGCGGTCGAGCAGATAGGCCTTGCCGAAGCCGCCGTTCATGCTGGCCCGCTCCGCTTCGAGGCGGAAGAAGGCGAAGTCGCCGAGGCCGACATAAAGCTTCGCCTTGGGATTGCGGTTGAGGTAGCGGCGCGCGATGCGCTCATGCTCGGGCGTGTCCCGCGCGATGCGCCGCGCCCGGCAAACGAGGCTAATGCGCGGATGGGCCATGGCGTCGCCCTTGCCGGGTTCGCCCACCAGGAGGGCGCAGCGCGCATCGGCCTCCAGCGCCTGCGTGTGGGCCGAAAGGCCCGAGATGAGCGTCACCGGCGTGCCGTCGATGTCGGTGGCGATGCCGATGCGGCTGATCATCGGCACGCCGGTGCCTTTCTCGTTGAAGGCAAGCGCGCCGAAACGGGCGCTGCGCATCAGCGTTTTCGCCAGCCGGATCGCGTCGGCATCGGTTTCGCGGATGATGTCTTTCTTCTTCTCTTCCAAAGCCAGTCTCCTGCAACAGGGCGCTGCGTCAGGAAATGCCTTCAGGGTTTTTCCTCTTGAAGAAGCGCAGTCTCGAATGCGGGCGCGAAGTTTTGCGCGCCCGGCCTATTTGGGGGCCATGCGGATGGCGCCGTCAAGGCGGATCGTTTCGCCGTTCAGCATCTGGTTTTCCACGATGTGGAGGGCGAGGGCCGCATATTCGGAAGGCTCGCCGAGGCGCGGCGGGAACGGCACGGCTGCACCCAGCGAATCCTGCACCTCCTGCGGCATGGCCGCCATCATCGGCGTCTTGAAGATGCCGGGCGCGATGGTGCACACGCGAATGCCAGAGCGGGCGAGATCGCGGGCGACCGGCAGCGTCATGCCGACCACGCCGCCCTTGGAGGCGGAGTAGGCGGCCTGTCCGATCTGGCCGTCATAGGCGGCGACGGAAGCGGTGTTGACGATCACGCCGCGCTCGCCGCCGGACAGGGGCTCGAGCTTCGCCGCGGCATCGGCGAACAGGCGGATCATGTTGAAGGTGCCGATCAGGTTGATCTCGATCACCCGGCGGTACTGGTCGAGCGGATGCGGACCTTCCTTGCCGATGGTCTTCACGCCGATGGCGATGCCGGCGCAGTTGACCAGTATGCGGGCCGTGCCCAGCTTCTGCTCCACCTCGGTCATGGCCGCCACGCCGCTCTCGGCGCTGCTGACGTCGCATTTGACCGCGATGCCGCCGATGTCGGCCGCGACCGCCTGCGCCCGCTCCATGCCGACATCGAGGATGGCGATGCGCGCGCCCCGGGCCGCCAATGCGCGGGCGGTGGCCTCGCCAAGGCCGGAGCCTGCGCCGGTTACGATTGCGATCTGGCCTTCGGCGTTCATGGACGGGCTCCTCTTTGCAGGACTGCGCCTGCTTTACGAGGTCGGCCGCGCGTCCGCAACCGTGGCGGCATTCGACTAAAGCATGTCGCCCGAAAGCGGGGTCCGGTTTCGGGACACTGCCATGCGTGGCCCCGGCCTATCTGGCGAGCGCCGCGTGGGTGACCTCGCCGGTCAGGCCGGCCACCGCACCCGGCACGATCTCGTGGACCAGCAGCCGGTCGGGGTCGACCGGCCGGGGCATGGAGAGTTGGCCGTAAGGAATCCTGGCAAATCCCAGCGGGCCGTAATAGGGCTCGTCGCCGACCAGGATCACCGAGGACCAGCCGGCCTTTGCCGCCGCCTCCAGGGCGATCGCCACCAGGCGCCGGCCGATGCCGAGGTTCTTGTGGGTGGGGCGCACCGCCAGCGGCCCCAGCATGAGCGAGCGGCCCTTGCCGGCGGCAATCGGCGTCATGCGCACCGAGGCGATGACCGCATCGTTCCTGACCGCGACGAAGGACAGGGCGCGTTCATGCGGTCCGCCTTCGCGGATCTTGTAGGCGGCGCGCGCGAAACGGCCGGGGCCGAAGGCCTCTTCGTTCAGGATGTCGATCTCGGGGTCATGCGCCGGGGTTTCCGGCAGGTATGCGACGTCGGCAAGGCTCATGTCTTTGCAGTCCGGTATGCGGGGAAAGGGGCCGCCCAAGGCGGCGTTCGCCAGTGCGCTCAGGCGCGGGCGTCCTTTCGTCGTCGGTCGAACCGGATGGCTGCAAAGAAATCCAACATGGTGGCTCCGGCTAGCATCAAAAGCCGGCCGCTGCAATCGGCCTTTTGCGCGGATACGGCGGTTGACGCACTGTTTCCGGCTTTGACGGTGCCGGCGGCGCCGTTCCGTCCTATATCGGAGGCAACGAAAGGATATGTCATGGGATTGCTGGTCGAAGGAAAATGGCAGGATCGCTGGTACGATACGACCCAGAGCGGGGGGCGGTTCGTCCGCTCCCAGTCGCAGTGGCGTGACTGGATCACGCTCGACGGCGTGCCGGCCCCAGGCCGCGAGCGCGGCTTCAAGGCCGAGCCGGGACGCTATCACCTCTATGTTTCGCTGGCCTGCCCGTGGGCGCATCGCACGCTGATCTTCCGCGCCTTGAAGAAGCTCGAGGACGTCATCTCGGTCTCGGTCGTGCATCATTTCATGGGTGAGAACGGCTGGACGTTCAAGGCCGAGGACGGCGCGACCGGCGACGCGCTCTACGGCCTCGATTTCCTGCATCAGATATACACCCGCGCCGACCCAGCCTATTCGGGGCGGGTAACAGTGCCGGTGCTGTGGGACAAGCAGCAGCAGACCATCGTCAACAACGAATCTTCCGAGATCATCCGCATGCTCAATTCGGCATTCGACGAATGGGGCGACGCGAGCGTCGATTTCTATCCCGAACCGTTGCGGGCAGAGATCGACGCGCTCAACGAGGAGATCTATCCGGCGGTGAACAACGGCGTCTACCGGGCCGGCTTCGCCACCACGCAGGAGGCCTATGAAGAGGCCTATGGCGAGGTGTTCGCCATGCTGGACCGGCTGGAAGACCGGCTCTCAAGCGAGCGCTACCTGACCGGCCAGCGCATCACCGAGGCCGACTGGCGCCTGTTCACCACGCTGGTGCGCTTCGATCCGGTCTATGTCGGCCATTTCAAGTGCAACCGGCAGCGCATAGCCGATTATCCGAACCTGTCAAATTATGTGCGCGACCTCTACCAGGTGCCGGGCGTGGCGGGCACGGTGAACCTGCACCACATCAAGGCGCACTATTACGGCAGCCACAAGACGATCAATCCGACCGGCGTCGTCCCGCTCGGCCCCAAGGTCGATTACGCGGCGCCGCACGATCGCGCCCGTTTCGGCTAGATGGATTACCAGTAGGGCGAGGGCGGCGCGCCGTCGAACACCTCGGCGAGGCGGCGGCGCGTAGCCGGCGTCGTTGCCTGCGGCAGCGCGTCGAGCGCGAAGAAGCCGACTTCGGCGATTTCCCTGTCCGGCTGCTTGGGAGCGGGCTGGCTGAACCGTTCGATCAGGTAGAGGCCGACATGGTCGCGCGGGCTGGACTGGCGGTTGAAATGCATCGACTTCAGCAGCGGGACGCCGGTCAGGACGATATTGCCTTCCTCGGCCAGTTCGCGTTCCAGCGCCTTTTCCATGGTTTCGCCGACCTCCACGCCGCCGCCCGGCAACTGCCAGCCCGGCAGATAGGTGTGGCGCACCAGAAGCACGGTGCCCGCCTGCCTGTCATGGACGAGGCCGCGCACGCCCAGCGTCATCGGCCGGCGCAGCCTGAAATAGAGATGGAACAGCCGCACCCGCAGGCTGGGGCGGTCGTTTTCAAACGTCATGATGTCCGGATCGGAACCGTGCATTGAGCTTTCCGTTTCCCGCAGGCCCGTTTTTTCGCGGTCAGTGAGTGGAAAGAGGCGCAGGCCTCGCATAAGAAGGCGACCATGTTCAGGCTTGCGCATCTGTCCGACGCCCATCTGGGCCCGCTTCCCGATGTAACCTATCGCCAGCTCGCCTCCAAGCGGGCGGTGGGCTACATCAACTGGCAGCGCAACCGCCGCCGCCATTTGCACGATGCCGTCATCGACACCATCGTCGACGACATGAGGGCCAGCGGGCCTGATCATGTCGCGGTCACCGGCGATCTGGTCAATCTGGCGCTCGATGCCGAGATCGAGCTGGCGCGCCAGTGGCTGGAAACGCTGGGCAAGGCCGAGGATGTTTCGGTGGTGCCGGGCAATCACGATGCCTATGTGCCGGGCGCGTTCGACAAGGTGTGCCGCCTGTGGGCGCCGTGGATGACGGGCGACGGGGCGACGCAGCCGGTGGATCGCGACGCCTTTCCCTATCTGCGGGTGCGCGGGCGCATTGCCCTGATCGGCGTCTCGACGGCCCGGGCGACGGCCCCGTTCATGGCCAACGGCTATCTGCGCGAGGGCCAGGGGCGACGGCTGGCCACGCTGCTGGAAGAGACGGGCGCCCGGGGGCTGTGCCGGGTGGTGATGATCCACCATCCGCCGGTGCGCCATGCCGTGCCGCAGCACAAGCGCCTGTTCGGCATCAGGCGCTTCGGCAGGATCATGGCCCGCCATGGCGCGGAACTGGTTCTGCACGGCCATTCGCATGACCCGTCGCTGTATTTCCTCGCCGGCGCCAACGGCCCGGTGCCGGTGGTGGGCGTCGCGGCAGCCGGACAGGCGCCGGGCGGCAAGAAACCGGCCGCGCAGTACAACCTGATCGATATCGAGCCGGACGGAGAGCGCTGGCACCTGAAGCTGACGCGGCTCGGGCTGGAAGGGCCTGCCCTGCCGCCGGCGGATATCGAGGTGCGGGAGCTTACGGCATCCGTGCTGGAAAAGGTGCTGTCGGTCAGAAGGTGAAGCCCATCGCCTTGATGCGGTCCCAGAACAGGACCAGCGACAGGACGAGGCCGGCCAGGGCGCCGGCCGCCACGAATGCAAGGCCGGAGAGCAGGCCGGCCCAGCGCCTGCTGCGCCGGGACGCCCGCGTCTGCCGCTCCGGCGCTTCGCCGGATTGGCCGATTGCGACATGGATTTCGCCGCCGGCGTCCAGCATGCGCTGGCGCTCGACGAGACGCTCGGCGATATAGCGCGTCACCTGGTCGGCGACCGGCTTGATCTCGGCGGATTCGGCCAACACGACGCGTCCCAGCCTTGTGTCGCGCACGAAGCGGTAGGTGCGGCGGTCGCGTCCCATGGCGATATGGGCGACGGCATCGATCCACAACCGCGGTTGCAGGCCGGCGGAAATGGCGAAGTCGAACATGTCGATTTCGTCGGGAACTTCGGCGAAGACCGGAGCCAGCTCCGTGGCCATCAGTTCGAGGCGCATACGATGCGCCTCGCGCATGTCGACCACCACGTCGTCACGGTCGGCAAGGCTGTTCTTGACCTCGCGGATCGCGGTGGCGAGCTTGTGCGGCACCTCTTCGGCTGGCGCGACGTTCTCGCTGGCATCGTTCATCGGCTTCCCGCCCACGCTTGGTTAAGGCAGCCTTAACATAGCAACGTCTCCCGAAATTGGGAGCCGGTTTCGGGGTGATGGAGGGCGGCGATTCGCCCCTTCAGCTCGCCTTGCCGAGGCCGGCGGCGCGCAGCGCCTCCACCAGCCTGTCCACCATGTCGGGCGGATATTCCCGTTGCTCGAAAACCCGGCGCGGATTGGCGACGAAGCGCGGATATCGCCTGGCCAGTTCCGCGATCAGCCGGTCGCGCGCGGCCGCGTCGTTGGCGTAGTCGGCGGCGATCAGCCGTGCGGCGAGATAGTGGGAGCGCGTCGAGGCGGGCTTGAGCGCTTCGGCCGCGCTGGCCGCCTTTTTCATGTTGCCGAGCATGAATTGCCCGAGAAACAGCCCGAAATCCCACCAGGAAGGGCGGGAGCTGGAGGCCTCGACGGCGCGCGCCATGATCGCCGTGCCCTGGACATAGTCGCCGGCGAAGACGAGGCCGTAGCCGTAGGCGGCCGCCATGGACAGGTCATAGGTGTTCAGCTCATAGGCCTTGCGCATCCAGCGGATGGCTTCCTCGGTGTTGCCGAGGCGTGAGTTGAGATAGCCGTAGGCGCGGTGCGCATAGGGGCTGGTGGCGCCCATCTGCACCGCGCGATGGGCCATGGACAGCGCCTTTTCGGGCGTCGCATCCTTCGGGTAGTCGTAGCGGCTGGTGACCGCCTGCAAATGCAGCACCGCCATCTCGGAATAGATGAGCGGCGATTTTCCGCCTTCCGCGATCAGTTGCTCGAAGCAGCTATAGGCGGCCTTGTGCACCGAGGGGATAGGGTCCTGATAGTAGTCGTCATTGAGCAGCAGGCAGCGCGCGAGGCCGGTCTGGATGCCGGCCTGCTCGATATAGGCGTAGATGGTGCCGGAGGCGGTGGTGGTGGCGCTGAGCATGCCGGCCACGCTGTCCTCGATGCGGGCCGGGCTCATGTCCTCGGGGTTGAAGGTTCTGGAAATGAGCACGCGATCGGTGCCGATGTTCTGAATTTCGACGGTGATGCTGTCGGCTTCCGCCCCCGGCGCCAGCTTGAAGACGAAGCTCATCGCCTGGGAGACGGGATTCGGGCTGCCCTCGAAATCGCGGCCGATGAAATCGATCGTGTCGAAGCCCGACAGCCCGCTGCGCAGAGTGGCGAGCATGGTGGCCTGCCCCGGCGTGTCCGCGGCGGTGCTGATGTAGATCACCGGCAAGGTGTCCGGCGCCAGCGTGCCGATGCTGCCGGTGCGGGTGGTCTCGGCGGGCGCTTCCGCATGCTGCCCGACCAGTATCGTCTGGCGCAGGAACAGCACGGCAAGCATGACCGAGACAAGCCCCATGGCCGCCCACATGAAGCGCATCTGGCGCGAGAGGGAGGACGGGATCGCCGGCGCATCCTGTGCAGGCGCGGGAAAGGGAGCGTCTTCAGCCGCCTCGGCCGGGGCGGGCTGCGGCCCGTTGGAGACATAGGCCGGGATATAGCTGCCGCGTGGAATGACGATGCGGACAGGCTCCGCTGCGCCCTCGGTCGCGAAATACTGTTGCAGGAGATCGCGCAGCCGCCCGGCCTGGACGCGCACGACCGCATCCGTGGAGGGGTCGAAATCCGCATCCTTGCCGAACACGTCGACAGCGATGGCAAAGCCCTTCAGGCGGTCGGCTTCGCCGGCCTGCTCACGTTCCACCAGATATTGAAGGAGGTCGCGGGCGCGCTCCGAGCGGCTGAATGTGCTGCTGGCAAGCACTCGCTCCAGCGTCTTGCGCACTGCGGGGGCAGCAGGCGTCGTGGATTGCAAATGACGAACCTCTCCATTCGGCCGGCGGGAGGTCGATCATATAGAGTTCTGGCTGCCTCGGACAAGCGTTGGCTAAGGGAGCGGCGGCGGTCCGGGCCGGTTACCTTCAGGGCAACCGGCCCAGGGTTAACGATTACTTACCGGCTATGATGCGGTTTGCGGCGGAAACCACCGCTTCGAGCGAGGCACCGACGATGTTGGTGTTGATGCCGACGCCGAACAGGCGCCCGCCCGGATGCTCCATCTCGACGTAGGAGATGGCCGAGGCGTTGGAGCCGCGTTGCAGCGAATGCTCGGAATAGTCGAGCACCGTCATCGGCACGCCGATATGGCGCGAGAGCGCATCGACGAAGCCGTCGATCGGGCCCGTGCCGATGCCCTCGATCTTGGTCTCCTTGCCGTTGTCCACGATGGTGGCCTCGAGGATGCGCCGGCCCTTCACCTCCGTGTCGGGGTAGGTGTGGTGGTCGACGAACTTGAAGCGGCCTTCGGGCTGCTCGACATAGAGCTTGCGGAACTCCTCATGGATGCGCTTCGAGGGCAGTTCCTTGCCTTCGTTGTCGGTGATCTCCTGGATCACGTTGCGGAATTCCACCTGGAGGTTGCGCGGCATGTTGATGCCGTAGTCGGTCTGCATGATGTAGGCGATGCCGCCCTTGCCCGACTGCGAGTTGATGCGGATGATGGCCTCGTAGGAGCGGCCGACATCCTGCGGATCGATGAGCAGATAGGGCACTTCCCAGACCGGCGAATTGGCCGTCTTGAGCGCCTTCATGCCCTTGTTGATGGCATCCTGGTGCGAGCCGGAAAAGGCGGTGTAGACCAGTTCGCCGA
The DNA here is from genome assembly GCF_052978165.1 of Aquamicrobium terrae. Taxonomy (NCBI): domain Bacteria; kingdom Pseudomonadati; phylum Pseudomonadota; class Alphaproteobacteria; order Hyphomicrobiales; family Phyllobacteriaceae; genus Aquamicrobium; species Aquamicrobium terrae. The sequence goes on along the minus strand of NZ_JBRKLZ010000001.1, from coordinate 974,071 downwards.
CATAGGGGTGGCGCTCGGGAATCTTCAGCTGGTTCGAATATTCGTAGACGTCCTTCATCCGGTTGATGTCGGTGCAGTCCAGCTCGGGGTCGACGCCCTGCGTGTACATGTTGAGCGCCAGTGTCACGATGTCGACATTGCCGGTGCGCTCGCCATTGCCGAACAGGGTGCCCTCGACGCGGTCGGCGCCGGCCATCAGGCCGAGTTCTGTGGCCGCGATTCCGGTGCCGCGGTCGTTGTGGGGATGCAGCGAGACGATCAGGCTGTCGCGGCGGTCGAGATTGCGGCACATCCATTCGATCTGGTCGGCATAGATGTTGGGCGTGTTCATCTCCACCGTCGACGGCAGGTTGATGATCAGCCTGTTGTCCGGGGTCGGATCGACGATCTCGATCACGGCGTTGCAGATTTCCAGCGCCACTTCGAGTTCGGTGCCGGTGAAGCTCTCCGGCGAATACTGGAAGCGGTAGCCGCCGCCCGCCTTGGCGGCCATGTCCATGATCATCTTCGCCGCGTCGGTGGCGATCTGCTTGATGCCGGCGACATCCTTGGCGAACACGACGCGGCGCTGCAATTCGCTGGTCGAGTTGTAGAAATGGATGATCGGCGTCCTGGCGCCTTCCAGCGCCTCGAAGGTGCGGGCGATCAGCTCGGGCCGGCACTGCACCAGCACCTGCAGATCGACGTCATCGGGCACGTTGCCTTCCTCGATGGCCCAGCGGCAGAAGTCGAAATCCGTCTGCGAGGCGGAGGGAAAGCCGATCTCGATCTCCGGGAAGCCCATGTCCAGCAGCAACTGGAACATGCGCGCCTTGCGGTCGTGTCCCATCGGGTCGATCAGCGCCTGGTTGCCGTCGCGCAGGTCGACCGAGCACCATACCGGCGCCTTTTCTATGCGCCTGGACGGCCATGTGCGGTCGGCGAGGCTGGGGATTGCAAAGGGCTGATATTTGCGTGCCGCCTCGGGCATGCCTTTGCGGGCCGAGGTTGCGCGAATGTCTTGTCGTGCGTTCATCGTCGTCTTCTCCCGGCTCCCACTGCCTGCCTCGCGGCTGCCATCGGGTCAGGGGTGCCTTACCAAAAAAATTGAGTCGTCGAATGTAGGTTTGCCAAGGAGCATCTTGCCGGACGGCTGTATCGACCGCCGGGTGCTCCTTCAGCGAGCCCGGCGATCGCCGATAAGGCCGAGAAGAAGGAGGGTAGAGGCAAGCGCGCGCAACGTCTCGCCGGAAATGCCGGTCGGACGGTTGGAAGCGGATGCGGAGCGCCTGTTCATGTGCGCTCTCTTACAGGAGCCGCCTGCCCGAGGCAAGCCATTTACGCGGCCACGGTGCGGGCGAAGAAGCGCGCCAGCGGCGGCCCGACGAGGAGGACGAGCAGGAAACGCGCCGTTTGCAGGGCCATGACGAAGGACATGTCGACATTGTGGGTGGCCGCCGCGATGATGGCGATGGTCTCCATGGCCCCGGGGCTGGTGGCCAGATAAGCGGTCATCGGATCGATGCCCAATGTCCGGCTCATCAGCCAGCCGAGGGCGCCGCAGAAGATCAGCAAGGCGGCGATCGAGCCGATCATCTGGGGCAGGGCGCGCATGGCATGGTGCAGCACCGGCCGGGTGAAGCCGAGGCCGATATGCCAGCCGATCAGGGCATAGCTCATGCCGAGCAGCCATTGCGGCAGGTCGAAGTCCAGCCCGATGCCGAGATGCAGCAGCATGCCGAGGATCATCGACCCGAGGAAGAAGGGTGAAGGCAGGCGCAGCAGCCTGCCGAGCTGTGAGCCCAGTATGGCCACTCCGAGCGTCGCGGTGAGCCCGAGGGCGTCGGGCACCGGGAACCAGACGATGTCGGGCCGGCTCATCTGGGTGGTGTCCACCCACAGGCTCGCCACCAGCGAGGCCGAGACCGAGATGATGATGACGCGCAGATATTGCATGACGGCCACCAGCCGCTGGTCGGCGCCGAAGGCACCGGCCATGAGCACCATGGCGGCCGCGGCTCCGGGCGTGGAGCCCCACAGTGCCGTGGTGCCGGGCAGGATGCGCCAGCGGCTGATCAGCCAGCCCAGGAAGCTGGATGCGGCGAGCGTGGCCAGGACCGCGCCCATGATCGGCGGCCAGTGCACATAGAGCAGGGGGAAGATGTCGGCCGACACGGAACTGGCGATCAGGCAGCCGATGATGCCCTGCCCAACGCTGAAGGCGGGCAGGGGCACGCGGGCTGTCGCCCCGCTCACGCCCATGGCGATGCCGCCCAGCATCGGCCCGATCAGCAGTGCGGCGGGCACGCCGGCAAGCTCGAGCGTGCCGATCAGGGCAGCCGAAACGGCAAGCAGGATGAACCATTGCAGGGCCGGGGCCGCTCGGCTCATCCATGGACTGTCGGCTTCGGCTTGCGGCGGTTCGATGGTCTGGTTCACGGGCAAGGCTTCGCGCTGGGATTGTCAGGCGCAGCGACGGGCCGCGCCCAAACGTGGCGCCGCCGGACTCGGGGCGGCCAGCCGTTGATAAAGCCGATCAGCCGGGAAGCGAACCCCTCCAGGGCAGGATTCTTTTGGCTCAAGGCAGCCCGACGCCGCCCGCCGGCTCCGTCTCGATCTGGAACTCGAAGCCGGAAACCAGCGGCCTGGCCTTGGCGATGGTTTCCTGCACATGCGGCAGTTGCAGCGAGGCCTTGTGGCTCTCGGCGTCGGTCCACACCTCCGTCACCCACAGCGCCGAAGTGTCGGCGGGGTCGCGCGCGACGATGTAGCTGAGGCAACCGGGCATCGAGCCCGTGGCCTGAAGGATCAACTCAAGAAGCTGGTCGCGCTTGCCGGGCAGTGCGCGCAGTTTACCGATCAGCCCATACATGGAACCCTCCTCAGCCTGTCCGGTCTCGTTCCAAGCCCTGCGGCTTGCAGGATCGTGCAGCTTGACCGAATGCGCAAGCATAACCCTTACAAGGCGCTACGGGTTCCGGTTGAGATCGCGATTCAAGCGAAGGGGACCGCAACGCTGCCCTTGGGCAGTTTCGCCTCGTCGTCGGGCTCGACATGGATGGTGACGCGCACGGACGGGTCGTCCGCCTTCAGGGCGTCCTCTATGCGGTCGCAGATGACATGCGCCTCACCGACCGGCATGTCGGAATCCACGACCATGTGGAATTCGATGAAGGTCGCCCGCCCGGCGATGCGGGTCTTGAGATCGTGGACCTCGAGCGCGCCCCTGGAGTTGACGGAGATGATGTCGCGGATGCGCATCTGCTCTTCCATGTCGACGCTGCGGTCCATCAGGCCGTTCAGCGATTCGCCCATCACCTTCCAGCCCTGGTAGAGGATGTTGAGCGCCACGATCAGCGCCAGCAGCGGGTCCAGCACATGCCAGCCGGTGAACACGGCGGCGACCAGGCCGATGATGACGCCGGCCGAGGTCACGACGTCGGTCATGATATGCTGGCCGTCGGCGACCAGCGCCGGGGACCTGGCGGAACGGCCGGAGCGGATCAGGATTGTCGCCCAGGCCCCGTTGATGACGGCCGCCACGCCGTTGACGGCGAGGCCTTCCCAAGGCTGTTCCATAGGTTGCGGCGCGCGGATGGTGTCCCACACCTGCGCGATGATGAGCAGCGCGGCCACCACGATCAGCACGCCTTCGAGCACGGCCGAGAAATACTCGGCCTTGTGATGCCCGAACGGATGGTCGCTGTCCGCCGGCTTGTGGCTGACGTGGATGGCCCAAAGTGCCGCGCCGGAGGTGATGACGTTGACGATGGATTCCAGCGCGTCGGAATAGAGCGCGACCGAACCGGTCATGCGCCATGCGACAAACTTCAGCCCCATGACGCCGAGCGCGACGGCGATCGACCAGAAGGCGAGGGTTCGCACCCTGCGCTTTGAAGCGTCCCTGTCGTGATGCACTCTTTCCATCTCCATGTCGGGGAACCGGCGTGGAGGCCTCAGGCCGCCTTTTCCCTTGCCTTTCGGGGCAGGTGGACCACCACGTTCTCGATCATGCGCATGCCGGCGTCGCCGCCCAGGCTCATGATCGATTCGGGGTGGAATTGCACGGCCGCGACCGGTTCCTTCGCATGTTCGAAGGCCATGATGGTGCCGTCCTCGCTGGTGGCGGTGACCTCGAACTCCCGCGGCAGGCGGGCCGGATCGGCAAAGATCGAGTGATAGCGCCCCACGGTCACCTCTTTGGGCAGGCCGGAAAAGATGATGCCCGGCTTCGACACGCGGATGCGCGAGGGCTTGCCGTGCATGGGAACGGCAAGCTGGCGCAGTTCCCCGCCATAGGCCTCGGCCAGCGCCTGCAGGCCGAGGCAGACGCCGAAGATCGGCAGCTTGCGCTGGCGCGCCTTCCTGATGGTGGCGGCGCAGTCGAAGTCCTTCGGTGTGCCGGGGCCGGGCGAGAGCACGACCAGGTCCGGCTTCAGTTCGTCGAACACGGCGTCGGCCACCGGCGTGCGCACGGTCGACACCCTGGCGCCGGTCTGGCGGAAATAATTGGCCAGCGTGTGGACGAAGCTGTCTTCATGATCGACCAGCAGGATGTTCAGCCCTTCGCCGACGCGGGCGGCCGCCCGTTCGACGGCGGCGCTGTTGCCGGCCTTGGCTTCACGGATGGCGGAGAGCATGGCGGATGCCTTCAATTCGGTTTCGGCTTCCTCGTCCTCGGGGACGGAATCGAACAGCAGCGTGGCGCCGGCGCGCACTTCGGCAATGCCGTCCTTTATGCGGATGGTGCGCAGGGTCAAGCCGGTATTGAGGTCGCCGTTGAAATGCACCATGCCGATGGCCCCGCCATACCAGGCGCGGGGGCTCTTCTCGTTCTGCTCGAGAAAGCGCATGGCCCACAATTTCGGCGCGCCGGTGACGGTGACGGCCCAGGCGTGGCTGAGGAAGGCGTCGAAGGCGTCCATGCCCTCGCGCAACCGGCCCTCGATATGGTCGACCGTGTGGATGAGGCGCGAATACATCTCGATCTGGCGCCGGCCGATGACCCGCACCGAGCCCGGCTCGCACACCCGGCTCTTGTCGTTGCGGTCGACGTCGGAGCACATGGTCAGCTCGCTCTCGTCCTTCTTGGAGTTGAGCAGCTTCAGGATCTGTTCCGAATCGGAGATCGCATCCTCGCCGCGCTTGATGGTGCCGGAGATCGGGCAGGTCTCGACGCGGCGGCCGCTGACCCTGACGAACATTTCCGGCGAGGCGCCGATCAGATATTCGCCGTCGCCCAGATTGATGAAGAAGGAATAGGGCGAGGGATTGGTGGTCTTGAGACGGCGGGCGATGTCGGAAGGCACGGTCTCGCAGCGCTCGTAGAAGGTCTGGCCGGGCACCACCTCGAACAGGTCGCCACGCTTGAAGCTGGCCATGGCGTTGCGCACCAGCGCCGCATATTCGCCGGGCTGGTGGTCGCCCCGCGGCGGAATGCGGTCGGAGGGCGTGAAGGGCGCGTCGGGGGTTTCGCGGGGCAGGCCTTCGGTCGAGAAGCCGTTGCCGGCATAGTCGTAGCGGTCGGTCCAGGCCTTGGCCAGGTAGTGGTCGACGACCAGGATCTCGTCCGGCAGGAACAGCACCAGGTCGCGCTGGCTTTCGGCACGCTCCAGCCTGTATTCGACCGGGTCGAACTGGAAGGCGAGGTCGTAGCCGAACGCCCCGTAGAGGCCGAGATTGCTGTCGTCGTCGGTGCGGAACAGGGCGGTGAGGGCGCGCAGGACGCTGAACACGGAGGGCGCGCGGCTGCGCTCCTCCTCGGTGAAGATGCGGTCCGGCTTGTTCACCTCGAGCAGGATCAGCCGGTCGTCCGCCTGGGTGACGCGGATGTCCTCCAGTTCCGATACGGTGGCAAGCAGCGTCGGCAAAAGCGCCTTGCCGCGCGCATTGAGCGCCTCGACGCGCATGGAGCGGCCACGGGCGGAAATGACCAGCGGCGGATCGACGATGGCCGTGTCCCAGCGCGTGTAGCGGCCGGGATATTCGTAGTTGGAGGAGAACACCGCGCCGCGCCGCGAATTGAGACGGTCGATATAGGCCTCGATCGCCCCGGCATAGGGCTGGTCGTGGCGCTGGCGGGTGATCGCGACGCCCCCCGCCGTGATGAAGCGCTCCGCCCCGTTGTCGAGAATTTCCACCGTCATTGCCGTCTCCGTTCGTCTTCAGGCAACGGACCTGGGGCTGAAACGTAAAATGGCCGCCCGGAGATCCGCTGCGGCCACCCATCATTTTCACGCGCACGCGCTCAGAAGGCCGCTGTCAGCAGGCCCACCACCACGCAGAGTTCGAGGAACGCATGTTCATGGCACTTCCATAGCGGCCTTCGCATGGGCCGGCAAGCGGTTTCGATTTTGGTGAGAGGGAAAAGCGGCGGGAGGAAAAAAGCAAAGGCGGCACCGGGGCCGCCTTTGCTTGTCGATGCCCGCTCAGAACCTCTGCGTCAGCGAGATTTTGAAGGACCGGCCGGGCTCGGAGTAGAACTCGGACGGCTGGGTGCCGCCTGTCCGGACGCTCGAATAGTCATAGTAGGTCTTGTCGAAAACGTTGAAAATCCCGGCATTGATCTTCAGGCCATTGAGCTGCTCGGGTTCCCACCACGCGCTCAAGTCCACGATTCCATAGCCGGGGGTGGCAAAGTAGGTGGTCGAGGTGCCAGAGGTGATGGTGGTGCCCCGCGCCTTCGCAGCGCCAACGAAATCGACACCCACCCCCCAGGTTTCGGTGTCGTAAGCGAGACCTATGACACCCTTGAACGGAGCCACGGAAGGAAGGAATTCACCGGTATCGGTGTTGTCGCCTCTGGCATAGGCAAGGCCGGCCCTGACACTGAAGCCGTTGTCGAAGCGCTTGTGAACCGAGGCCTCGGCGCCATAGATGCGGGCGTTCGGTATGTTCATGGAGCCCGTAATGCCGAATGGATAATTGGCCGGATCGTATCCAAGCGCCAGGGCTTCATCGGCGGTCAGGCTCCGGGCTTCGATGAAGTTCTTGTATTTGTTGTAGAACAGATTGACGCGTCCGCCGAAATTCTGGTCGCCGAGTTTTGCGCCGATTTCAAAGCCGTTGCTGGTCTCGGTTTCCAGGTCGGGATTGCCGATGCGCACATAGGTGCCGGGTCCGCCGTAGCTGCTGTAGAGTTCGCCGGCTGTCGGCGCGCGGAATGCCATCGCCCATTGGCCGAAGAATTCGAGCTTGTCGTGCGGCCTGTAACCCAGCCTGAGCTTGGGGGACACGCCGGCGTCGCTGAACCCCGGGGGCAGTGCAGGGCCGGTGGCATTGTCCGCGAACTCCGGCGTCATCTTCGGCGAGTGCTCGAGCCAGTCGAACCGGATGCCCGGCATCACGTAGAAGGGGCTGTCGCCCATGCTGATTTCATCGTCGATAAAGAAGCCGAAGCGCTTGCTGTCCACCTTCGGCGTGTCCGCCTGGTTGGTGTGCAGGAAATTGCACTGGTGGAAGGGACCATAGAAGGGCGGACAGTTGTCCACGCCGGATGAATACTGCACGGATGTGCTGGAGGCGATGTCAATGCCGGCCGAAACCAGATGATTGAAGCCTCCCGTGTCGAAGCTCCTGCTCCCCGAACCTATAAACCCGAAGGTCTCCTCATCCATCTCGTTGTCGCGGGAAATGAAGCCGAGCGGATCGGTCGTGGTTCTTATGCCGGCATAGCCGTTGTTCCTGACCTGCTTCATCCAGTAGAGCGAGCCGACGGCACCATCCAAGACGCCTGCACTGCCGTCATAGGAGTAATCGAGCGAGATACGGTCGCGCGCGGAATCTTCGTGAGTATCGTAGTTGCCCGGCCGGTAGTTCCCGGTCAGGGACTGGTTCGTCCTGGCATCCGTATCGCGATCCTTGCGGAAACGTTCTGCGGTCAGGCCAAGTACGTGGCCGCCCTCAAGCGTCTGGCGAAGCTTGAAAAGGAGGTTGTGCTGGTCGTAGTCGGACGGGTTGGGCAGCGTCCTCAGCGGGCCATAAGCCTCGACGGTGCCATTGTTTTCGCGTTCGTTACCCTGCTTGTATCCCCCCTGGAACAGGACGGATGTGCCGCCAAACCGCTTGGCCACGGCTACCGAGCCGGCAATGCTGTCGTCGGAGCTGTCATAGGTGCTTTTCAGCACTCCGCCCCAATCGCGGCCGTTGCTGATGAGGTCTTCCGGCTCGAGCGTGGACAGGCCGAGGACGCCACCGAGGGCGCCTGCACCTGCGCGGCTCGAATCCGCGCCGCGCATGATGTCGACGGCGGACAGCGAGGAGAAATCGAAAGCGTCGACGCCGCCACTGGCGCCGCGCGTCACATCGTAGAGATAGGGAACCGGAATTCCATCGATGGTGGTCAACACGCGGCTGCCTTCGAGGCCGCGGATATTGATCGCGCCGGTGTTGCGGTTGAAATTGACACCGGGTTCAAGGCTGCGCCCCAGGTCTTCTATGCTGGTGACCTGCTTATCCTCTATGGCCGCTGCATTGACCGTCGTGGTCAGCGGGCTGTCGGTTGCAGCCCCGGCCTTCTGCTTCTTGCCCTTCACGGTGATGGTTTGCAGGACCGTCGGCTCCTGGGCGCTGCTCTCCTGGGCGGTGACAGGGGCGGCGGCATAGAGCATGGCCGTGCATGCCATCAAAGCCGAGGGTGAGCGCCAGACCTTCATGCCAGTTCCTTCTCCGTTTCAGGGCGCAAAAAAGGGTGCCGACAGGCAAGCCATGCCGACCGTTGGCGCACCGCGATTTTCGTCAGAATGGGGTAGGCCCGACCGTTCCCACCTTATTTCAGGCGTTTAGAAAACATGATTGCCTGAGTCAAGAATTAAAAGGTGAGTCTTTGAATCAACTATTTAGCAAAACCGAATGTGTGGGAAAATTAACACACCAGCCGGGCTGGACCGGCATGGCCGCATCGGCAAGAAAAGCAGTTCCGGCTTTCCCCTGCGGGTGCATGACAAAAGCCCCGGCGCCGGGAAAGGCGCCGGGGCTTTGCCGTGTTGGGCGCGCCGGCGACGCCGGCGGCCAGTCTGATGTGCCGCCTTCATCCGAAGCCGGTTGCCCTGACTCGCAAGATGCCGACGCGGGGAGAAAGCCTCAGCTGAGGCCTTCGATATCGCCGTTTTCGTTGAGGTAGATGTTTTCGGAGGAGGGTTTGGAGGGCAGGCCGGGCATGGTCATGATCTCGCCGCAGATGGCCACGACGAAGCCGGCGCCGGCCGACAGCCGCACCTCGCGCACCGGCACGGTGTGGCCGCTCGGCGCGCCGCGCAGGTTCGGGTCGGTCGAGAACGAATACTGCGTCTTGGCCATGCACACCGGCAGGTTGCCGTAGCCTTGCTTCTCCCACTGGTGGAGCTGGTCGCGCACGGACTTGTCGGCGATCGCCTCCGAGCCGCGATAGATGCGCTTGACGATGGTGTCGATCTTGTCGAACAGGCCAAGCTCGTCGCCATAGAGCGGGGCGAACTGCGAGCGCCCGGATTCGGCCAGCGCCACCACCTTGTGGGCCAGCTCCTCGATGCCGGCCGAGCCCCGGGCCCAGTGCTGGCACAGCACCGCTTCCTCGCCCATGGTGGCGACATAGTCCTTCACCGCCTGGATCTCGGCCTCGGTGTCGGTGTGGAAGTGGTTGATCGCCACGATGGCCGGCACCCCGAACTGCTTGACGTTCTCGATGTGGCGGCCAAGGTTGGCGCAGCCCTTCCTCACCGCCTCGATGTTCTCGGCGCCGAGGTCCTCCTTCTTGACCCCGCCGTTCATCTTCAGCGCCCGCACCGTGGCCACGATGACCGCCGCGGCCGGCTTCAGCCCCGCCTTGCGGCACTTGATGTCGAAGAACTTCTCCGCGCCGAGGTCGGCGCCGAAGCCGGCCTCCGTCACCACATAGTCGGCGAGCTTCAGCGCCGTCGAGGTCGCCATCACCGAGTTGCAGCCATGGGCGATGTTGGCGAAGGGGCCGCCATGCACGAAGGCGGGGTTGTTCTCCAGCGTCTGCACCAGGTTGGGCTGGATGGCGTCCTTGAGCAGCACCGCCATCGGCCGGTGCGCCTTGAGGTCGCGGGCGAAGACCGGGCTCTTGTCGCGGCGGTAGGCGATGATGATGTCGCCCAGCCGCTTCTCCAGGTCCTGCAGGTCGCGCGCCAGGCACAGGATGGCCATGACCTCGGAGGCCACGGTGATGTCGAAGCCGGCCTCGCGCGGATAGCCGTTGGCGACGCCGCCCAGCGACACCACGATCTGGCGCAGCGCCCGGTCGTTCATGTCCATGACCCGCCGCCACGCCACCCGGCGGGTGTCGATGCCCAGCTCGTTGCCCCAGTAGATGTGGTTGTCGATCAGCGCCGACAGAAGGTTGTGGGCCGAGGTGATGGCGTGGAAGTCGCCGGTGAAGTGCAGGTTCATGTCGTCCATCGGCACCACCTGCGCATAGCCGCCGCCGGCCGCCCCGCCCTTCATGCCGAAGTTCGGGCCCAGCGAGGCCTCGCGGATGCAGATGATCGCCTTCTTGCCGATGCGGTTGAGCCCGTCGCCCAGCCCCACCGTCGTCGTCGTCTTGCCCTCGCCGGCCGGCGTCGGGTTGATGGCGGTGACCAGGACCAGCTTGCCGTCCGCCTTGCCCTGCACCGACTTGATGAACTCGGCCGAAACCTTCGCCTTGTCGTGGCCGTAGGGCAACAAATGCTCCGACGGAATCCCGATCTTGCCCCCAACCTCCTGGATCGGCTGCTTGCGTGCCGCGCGGGCAATCTGAATGTCGCTCTTGATCTCGGCCATTGTGCGTTCCTGTTTTCGACTGGTCACCGCAGGCGGCTGCCCGGAGCATGGATAGAACCCGTCAGGAACATGCTTCGCCGTTCCAAAACAGGCGTGCAATAAACAAAAAACGACAGGGCGCGGACGCCCCGCCGGCGTTACCGGTCGAGGACGGACCGCAGCTCGACGATGTTGGAGCGCACCTGCAACAGGTTGAAGCCCATCGTTGCCAGGTGCGAGGGGAAGAAGGCGCTGGATTCGTTGCCGTTGGAGATGATCCAGGGTTGCACGTTGAGCGAGGCGCGCAACTGACCTTCCATGCGCGTCCACAGCGCCGTCAGGTTGCGCTCCGCGATGATGGCGGCGAAGTCCGAGCGGGTGGCGACGAGAATGCCGTAATAGGCATAGAGCTGGCCGTAGGCGAACCAGAAGCGGTCGTCGGCGCGCAGGTCGAACCAGCCGGCGTCGGAAACCTCGATGCGCTGGCGCAGGATGTCCGAAGTCGAGCCGATGTCGCCGGCGATGCGGTCGAGGAACTGCATCAGGTTGTCGGCGCGGGCGTCGAAGGTGGCCTGGCACCTCTCGAGGCTGGTGTTGAAATTGCGCAGATTGGTGATGGCCTCGCGGTAGACGCTGGGGGTCGGGCGGGTAGGGCCACGCCAGCCGATGTACCAGGCGGTCTCGCTCCAGGCCAGGTTGGTGCGGGCATTCTGCAGGTTCTGGTCGATCTGCGAGGTGCCGCGCACGCGGCCGAGCGTGTCGACCAGCTCGGTGGTGGTGCGGCGCATGACCTGGTTGATGCCGAGCTGGAAGGCCGCCTTGTTGTCGAAGAAAGGGGTGTTGCGCCACTCGATGCCGAACAGGCCGAGCTTGGACAGCACCATGGAGGAAATCCAGGCGTTCTGGTTGACGTTGAAGTCGATCAGGTCGGCGGAGGTGCCGGCAATGGCGGAAGGCTTGCAGGTCGGCTCGGGTTCGCCGGCGACGGTGGCGGAAATGGCGTCCGGCGTGACGGGGTCGCCGGCCCCGGTGCTCTCGCGCGCCTGGGCGAGGGAGGCCGGGTAGTCCGGGTTGAAGCCGGTCCAGAACTGGGTGACGTAGAAGAAGTAGCCGTACATGACCACGATGATGGCCAGGATCGCGCCCACAACCGCCTTCAGGATCAGGCCACGCTGGCCATACCAGCGCCCGACCCACATGAACGGCCACAGGACGATGCCGACGAGAAAGCCGATGCCCCGGCCGATCCACTGGAAAATCCGGGTGATGAAGTTCACGATCGGATCAAGCATGCTGCGTCACTTTCTGCCCTGGAGTGTTCGGCTTGTCCCACAACCGCGGAAGCGCCCCATCTTCCTGATTTGACGCAACCGTCGGTAAGAAAACCAGCATCTGGAGCCCCTGTGGCGCACTCGATCACGCGTACCGCATATGGACAGATATGCGTTTTTGGCAGTCTCGACAACATGGTAGCGGAATGCAGATGCCGCGCGCCCTCGCGGACGCGCGGCACCGGTTGCGGACAGCGGTGGGCACGGGAGCGCCGCGCGTCGTTCCGCATATGCGAAGGACGCTCCAGCGCTGTGATCGACCGGCCGTGACCGGGCGGCGCACGCTCAGCGTATGTTGCCGTCCGGACGCGGGGTCGTGCCGGTCTCGGAAGGCAGCACCGGCACGGTGACCGCCGGCGGCGTTCCGGTCAGCGATTCCAGGAAGGCGACGATCTGATCGGCCTCGGTGTCGGTCAGTTCCTCGCCGAGCTGCGAATCCGCCATGATCTGCACCGCGGTCTTCAGGTTCCACACCTTGCCGGTGTGGAAATAGGGTGCGGTCAGCGCCACGTTGCGCAGCGGCGAAGCCCGGAAGACATAGGAATCGTCGACGGTCTGGGTCACTTCGAAGCGACCCTTGTCGCCTTCCGGCAGGATCTCGGCGCCCGGCTTTTCGATCAGGCCGAACGGATAGTAGCCGTTGCCGCCGACATTGACGCCGCTGTGGCAGGCGGCGCAGCCCTTGTCCATGAACAGGGCCAGGCCGAGCTTCTGGTCGGAGGTCAGGGCATCGTCATCGCCCTCGAGGAAGGCATCGAAGGGGGCGGGCGTGTTCAGCGTCGTCTCAAAGGCTTCGATCGCCTTGGCCAGGTTGTCGAAGCTGACCTTGTCGCTGTCGTCGGGAAATGCCTTGCCGAAGCCGTCGACATAGCCCGGCATCGAATTCAGCGTGGCGATCACCTGGTCGGGCGTGTTGGCCATTTCGACGCTGGCCTGGATCGGGCCCTTGGCCTGCTCCTTCAGGTCTTCGGCGCGGCCGTCCCAGAACTGGGCGATGTTGAACACCGAGTTGAAGACGGTGGGGGAGTTGCGCGGCCCCTTCTGCCAGCCATGGCCGATCGAGGTTTCGAGATTGTCGTCGCCGCCGGTCGCCAGATTGTGGCAGGAATAGCAGGAGAAGACCCCCGAGGCCGACAGGCGCGGATCGAAGAACAGCATCTTGCCGAGCTCGATCTTCTCGGGCGTGATCTTGTTGCCCGGAAGTTCCGGAGCGGTTTTCGGCAACGGCTCGAAAATGCCGAGCGCCTCCTCGCGCAAGGCGGTGTCATCGGCGGCGAAGGCCGCCGATGACATGGCCGCGAGGCTGGCCGTGAGCAATACCCTCAACATGGATTCTCTCCATCTGGTTGGTGTTTCGGGTAGTGTCGCCCGCTGCGGGCACAGGGCCTTGATCCAGGTCAAGAACCGGCTGGAAGGATTGGGGAGATGGAGCGATTGAGCGCCTCGGCGCGCTTCAAGGATCAGTCGGTCAGGCCGTAGAGGCGGGCGCGGAAGGCGGCCTTGTCCTTGAGATATGCGGTTTTCAGCACGTCAACGACGTGGGCGCGCCAGTTCTGGGTGAAGTCCTCATAATCGGCATAGAAGCCCTGCTTGTTGAAGACGTAGCGCGACACGAAGTCCGAGGGCACGAAATCCGAGATCAGGCGGTTGGTGAGCCATGCGTCGGGATGGCCGGGCCTTGCCCGCACCACGAGGAAGCGCTGGTTCGGCGGCACCTCGTCAATGCGCAACTGGCCGAGTTGGTTGATCTCGCGCTTGGCGGCGTTGAGGAAAGGAAAATTGCCATCCTTGTTGATGCGCTCGGCATTGTTGTGGATCCAGGTCTGGAGCCAGACCTTGTCCACGTTCGACAGGTTGCGGTCGGGCTCGGCCTTGCGGATCAGGTCGCGCACAACCATTTCGGCCCGGTGTTCCAGATAGCCGGAAGATTCGATCCAGGAGGCACGCGGCAGTTCCAGGCGGCCGGTCTCGGCAAGGAAGCGGAACACGCGGTCGGCATCGAAGATCGAAAGATAGCTGACCTGCCATGGCCGCGAACGGCGGAAGCCCGGCGCGGACGGATCGCAGATCACCGTGGTCGTATCCCGGTCGATGAACACGTAGAGGCCGCCGAAATGGCTGGTCCAGTAGGCGTTGTGGCGGAAGATCACCTGGTCGGGCACCAGCGCGTTCTCTCGGATGTCGCCGCACACCTTGGCAAGCTCGACCATGCGGTTGAGCATGTCGTCGTCGCGCCAGGCGTCGGGCTCCTGCTTCAGCCGGTCGACCAGCTTGCCGAGTTCCGCCGCCTTGCCGAGCACGTCCTCTGCCGACAGCACGCGGAACTCCACCTGGTTGATCGACAGCAGGTCCTCGATGTCCTCGACCATGGAGACCGAATCGTCGATCTCGCCGTAGATCACGTCCTTGATGGTGAGCGCGTTGATGGCCCGCTGGTTGCGGCTCATGAACTCGAACATCAGTTGCGAAGTGTTTGAAAACGCGGTGTGAACCACGGGCAGGTCGATCTGCGCCGGCGTGAGGATGATGAAGCGCCGATTGACGCCGTTGGGGTCGAGATAGGACAGGTCGCCCAGCTCCTCGGCGATCTGCGGCGAGAAGCCGGTGCGGTCGATCTCGAAGGATTGCAGGTCGGTGGGCGGCAGGCCGAACGCCTTCAGCGCCTTGTTGTAGCGCTCGATCAGATGCGGCTCGTCCACCGTCAGCAGGCGGCCGTAGATCAGCGCGCTGTCGCGCAGCAGGGGGAAGCGGGAGGGCATCAGCTTTGCCTCTTCGTCTTTCCCCACCCGCGTAGAAAGAGGAGTGTCAACGCGGACGAACCCCTCTCCCCGCATGCGGGGAGAGGGTAAGGGTGAGGGGCATGTTGAAGATGCAGGTGAGGGGCGACGCTACTTGTCACGATGCGGTCTCCCGGTAATTCGGAGCGGCGATGAAGCGCAGGTTCGCGGTAACAACCGGATCAAGCCTTCGCTCCAGCGCCGCGAGGATGGTATCGAGCACGGCGTCTCGTTGCAAAAGCGCATCGGTGTTCCAGAACCGCAGCACTGACCATCCTTCATGGACCAGGAAATTGTCCCGCAGCCGGTCGTATTCGCTGCCGATGTGCTGGCTGCCGTCCACTTCGACCACCAGATGGCTCTCCCGGCAGGCAAAGTCGGCGAAATACGGGCCGATGGGAAGCTGGCGGGTGAATTTTGCGCCTGCAAGCCGGCGGCCCTTCAGATCGGACCACAAAGCGCGTTCAGCGTCATTATCGGTCTTGCGCAGCGAGCGGGCGCGCTCGGTTCGCAAGCCATTGGGGCCGCGCATGACGATGCCCCTCACCCTTACCCTCTCCCCGTGAAGAACGGGGAGAGGGGGGCTTCGACGTTGGCAAACTCTTCGGCTGGCGGAATTCCTCTAGGCATTCCACAGCCCCTTCTTCTTCAGTTCCTCCATCTCGCGGGCGGCGCGTTCGCGCAGGCGGGCGTCGCGCAGGAGCTTGTCCACCGCCGAGTCATCGGACTTGTCGGCGTAGCGGAATTCGGAATCGGCGTAGCGGTTGATCTCCTGCATTACCATGTCGAGCGAGAACGGCCCGCGCAGCTCCTCGATCATGACCTTCTTGTCATCGTAGGGCTTGTGCATGAAGGTCTCGGGCTTCTCGAACCACTCGTCCGGCAGTTCGATGTCCATGGCGCGCATCTTGATCGCGTCGGTGACGTTCTTGATGGCGCGGCCGGTGAAGCGGGGCTCCGCCTCCTTGATGCGATGCAGGTAGTCGCCGATGTCGGCCAGCGTCTTGGGCTCGCCGTTCTCCTTCAGGTAGCGCTCATAGACCCGCGCTAGCCCGTCTTCCTGCGGCCGGGCATGGCCCTCATAGGCTTCCGCCACCGCGCGCTGGATTTCCTGCGCGGCGTAAAGCTCATGCTCGCCCAGCGGGATTTTGTGATTCTTTCCAGCGAGTAGCACGAAGATGTCAATGTAATCCGCGCGCGTCTGCGGCCCGTCCACCAGCCAGCGCGCGCCGGCCCGCTGGCGCAGCGCGTCGTCGACATTCTCGGGATAGTTGGAGAACATGCCGAAGGAGCAGTTGCCGCGCACGACGGTGGCCGCGCCCGCGAAGGCGTCCATCAGCACGCCGGTGATTTCCTGCTGGCCGGCCGAGGCGCGGTCGTCGGAGCGCCTGGCCGCCACCTGATCGATGTCGTCGATGGTGCCGAAGCCGATGGCGCGCGGGTTGAGCACGTTGTTGATGAACTGGCGGCAGTTCTGGCCGGACTTGCCCTGATAGGAGGAGATCTGGTCGACGCCGAAATTCTCGTAGATGAATGGGTAGCCGGCGATCTGGCAATAATCGTTGACGAGGCCGGCGATCATCTGGATCAGGGTCGTCTTGCCGGTGCCGGGCGCGCCGTCGCCGATGAAGGTGAACAGGAAGCCGCCCAGTTCGACGAACGGGTTCAGTTCCCGGTCGAAATCATAGGCCATCAGCATCTTGGCGAGCTTGACCGACTGGTATTTGGCGATGTGGTTGCCGACCACTTCCTCCGGCTTCTTGAAGGTCATGACCAGCGGCTTGGCGCGCTTGCCGGGCGCCACGTCGAAACCGTCGAGGGTGAAATCGTCGGCATCGATGCGGATGTGACTGCTCTCGAACGGCCCGAGCGTGCCGTCCAGCCGACCCTTGCGTTGCAGGAGCCCGTCGATGGCGACACGGGCGAAAGAGCGGGCGCGCGTCATCAGGTCGGCGTCGTCCTTCGCGCCGGTGAGCGCCCGGTCGAGCCCGGCCACGATCGACTTCACCGCATCCTGCGGCGAATCGAACAGGAAATCGGGCTCGGCGATGTCGTTCGGGGCCTCGCCGTCGCTGTCGATCAACTGGTAGAGATAGGCGGCGAAGCTGAACGCCGCGATGTAGGCGGAGGACGACAAGAGCTTCTTGAAGCGCGCGGCATCGTCGCCCTGCAAGGGCGAGCGGGCGTTCTGGGCTTGCAGGCCCTCAAGGTCGGAGCCCTGCGCGAACACCTCGGCGATGGCCAGCGCCACGGCAATGCCGCGCCGCGCGCGATAGAGCAGCGTGTGCTGGGGAATGGACAGCAACTGGTCGTCGGGGTGGACCGCGCCGACGGTCTTGACCAGCTCCACCTCGCGCGTGCGGCGCACGGAGCCGGTGGAGACCGTTGAGACGAAGCGGCGGTTGGTGCCGGCCAGCGCCGTGCCGCCGGCATGGGCCGGGTCCTCCAGCACCACGATGCGGGTGATGAAGCTCTGCGCCGTGGCGCGGTGCTTCTCGATGGTTGCTTCGGGAATGGCGGTCAGGCCGGTGTCCATAGCGTTCCCCGTCGTTTGATGCGCAGGCATGGCCCCTCACCCTTACCCTCTCCCCGTGAACGGGGAGAGGGGGATTTCAGCGTTGCGGACAACCTCCTTCTTCCCGCTTGCGGGGAGAAGGTGCCGGCAGGCGGATGAGGGGCAGCGCCGACGCTGGACAAGATTGCTTTAGACATCGCTGATCACCTGTCCGTTGGACAGTATATGAACCTTGTAGCCCGCGAAGATTTTCTGCGTCTCGCCGGCGGCGTAGAGCGCCTGATAGGCCTCGTGCGGCACCAGCGCATGGTTCTCGTAGGCCGACACGCCCTGGCGCGTGGCTTCGAGATCGTCGGTGTCGATGTGGAATTCCTGCGTCGTCTTGGAACTGGAGAACAGCCCGCGACGGCCCGGCTTCTCGCCCTTGGAAAACACCTCCTGCACCGTCCAGGTCAGCAGCCAGGCGTTGTCCGGCTTGCGCACGCGCTCCAGCACCTCGTTGACGACCGAATTGTTCTCGGTGATGCCGGCCGAATAGAACGGCCCCAGCACGACGCGGCGCAACTGCTTGGGGTGCAGCGTCTCGAAATCCTTGTCGAGATTGCTGGCGATGGTGATCGGCGACAGCGAATAGGCCGAGTTGCGCTCGGTGAAATCGTCGAACCGGTGCGCCAGCTCGGGATTGAGCAACCCGTCGACGGGCAGGGGGATTTCCACCTTGCCGTTCAGCTTGCGGTTCTTGTCGACCAGTTGCCGCACCATCGGATCGGAGGAATCCTCCACCGTCGCCATGTAGACCAGCGGCAGGTTGGCGGCGCCGTCGAAGCTTGCCCAATGGACGAGATAGTAGGGCAGGCCGGATTTCGGGTTGACCGAGACCTTGACGGTCTGGGCGAGCGTGAACGGCCCGAAGGTCTCCTTGCTTTCCACATCCTCCAGATAGAGGCGCTCGGCCATGGAGCGCTGCAACGCTTCCGGGAATTCCTTGTTGCGCAGGATGAAATCGGCCATCTCCTGCCGCAGCTCGTTGGCCTGCGGGATGGTGGCGAGGCGCGACTCGGCCTGGCGGCGGTCGTTCTCTAGCTCCAGCACGTTCTGGAACACCGGAAAGCCGCTTTCGGCGCGGGAGATGCGGAAGCTCTCCTGGAAGCCCAGCCGGTTGCGCCAGCAGGAAAAGGATTTTTCCAGCCGGGCGATATATTCGGCCACCACGGAAGCGATGATGTCGTGCCGGTAGAGCGGCGAGCGATCATCGCGCAGGAACACCTCCAGCCCGTTCAGCGCCGCCGCGATGGAGGAGAAATAGCGTGCGGCGGCGTCGGTCTCGGCGTTCATGTAAGGCCCTGTCCTATGCCTTTGTTCCGCCCTATGCCTTCACATAGTCCGCGGCATTGTGCTTGCGCAGCACGTCATCGAAGCGGCGGGCGAAGGCGTCGTCGGCCAGCTTCTTGCGGCGCTGGATGTCGGCCGTCGCCACCATGTTCTTCTCGTGCAGTTCGAGCAGGTCGCCGATGTGCTTCTGCGCCGCAGCCCCGATGCCGGCCATGGTCTCCTCGGCCGTGGTGTCGACGCGGGAGCCCAGCGTGTTGATCTTGTGGGCGACGTCCTGCTGGGCGGCCGTCTTCAGCGAATCCTCCAGCGCCTTGTAGAGCACGATGCGCTGCTCGGTATCGATGGTCAGCTTGTTGATCAGCGTCGCCTGCGCCGCGATCTGGTTGTTGAGCGAATCGACGAAGGTCTGGAACATGGAGGTGTAGCGCTCCAGCGTCTGGCTCTCGGCCAGCAGTTCCTGTTCCTTGGCCTGCTTCTCGTTGTACTCGGTCGCCAGCTTCGAGCGTTCACCCTCCAGTTCGGTGCGCTCGGTCTGGTTGGTGGAGGCGGCGATGCGGTTCTCGATGTCGAGCAGCAGCGGGTTCAGTTCCTCGATGCGCTTTTGCGTGGCGGTGAGGTTCTCGATGGTCGCCTTGCGGCGCTCGATCACCGTGGACAGGCTGGCCTCCGAGGTCTTGTAGCGCTGGTCGAGCACTTCCCTCTGCGCCTTCAGGATGCCGACGATAGTGTCCGACTTGGTCAGCAGTTCCTGCAGATTGCCGGCCAGCGACATGTTGCGCACGCGCTCCGAGCGCATGCGCTGCTGGCGCTGGCGCGAGAAGATGCCGACGAATTTTTCCCAGCCCGAGTAGTTCTTCATGCTCTCGAACTCGGTGCCGAAGACGTTGGTGGCGTCCTCCAGCCCGATGATGAGGTCGGCGATATTGGCTTCCATCACCTTCTGCTGGTTGAGCACGTCCTGGATACGGGCGTTCTCGATGTCGAAATTGGCGTCGCCGATGGTCTTGTCGGCCTGGGCCAGGGTCTCGAGCACGGAGCCGGACTGCTCGATGCGGGAACGCATGTCCTCGACGGCCTGCTTCGTCTTCGCAATCTCGGCGTCGAAATTCTGCAGTGTCGCCATTCGGCCCTCCGGCGTTGAAAGGTGCATTCGCGTTTTGCGAGCGGCGAATATAGGCAGGGGCCTTTCCCATGGAAAGGCGCAAGGCGGCCGATTCCACGAAAAAACAGGGCCTTGCGCCGTGAAGCCGAAGGGCACGCGCATGAAAACGCCCGCCTGCGGCTGGCGCGAGGCGGGCGAGAGCGGACGGTTATGACCGCTTTGCGCCTGGAGCATCGGACCGAAAAGCGTACGCGGTTTTCGGGTTATTCCGATGCTCAATCAAAGTGGTAGAGCGCCCATTGTGCGTCCGAACGGGCGCACGGCGCTCTAGGAGGCGGCGGCGGGTCGGGCCGGGCGGGCCTGCGGGCGCGGCTTCTTGGCCGGGCCGGCAATCAGGCCTTCGCGAATGGCGAGCTTGCGGGCCGCCTTGCGCGAACGGCGCACGGCTTCGGCCTTTTCACGGCCGCGACGCTCGGAAGGTTTCTCATAGGCGCGGCGCGCCTTCATCTCGCGGAAAATGCCTTCGCGCTGCAATTTCTTTTTGAGGACCCGGAGGGCCTGGTCGACATTGTTGTCACGAACAAGAACCTGCAATGAACTTCCTTCTTTCTGTAGATGTTGAAACGGATGGGATCGGATAAAATCCGGCGGGCACGATGCCGCGCAACATCCCGGCGAATTGCTTCTATATAGGATGAAATCGGCAATTGTGAACATTTCTGCCGATTTATTGCCGGTTGTGTGGAAAGCGCATGTGCCGCGCCGCCCCGCCGCGCTCCCGTGCCGGTGGCGATGCATGTCGTGGATCGGCCAAAGAGCGGCGTTAGCGGCAATGTGTTAGTGCTTGAATGCAAACGAGAATAATGTTTGGCTTGAATAAATCATAACCGCGGGCCTTCCGGCGCCGCATGCAAGCCAGAAATGGGAGAAGGCAATGCCCAGCTTGAAATCAATCGCGGTTTCGCTCGCCCTGACGGCGGCCGTCAGCACGGGTGCGCTCGCCGCGGAACCGGAAAGCTGCAAGACCGTCCGCTTCGCCGATGTCGGCTGGACCGACATCACCGCAACCACCGCCACCGCCTCGGTGGTGCTGGAGGCGCTCGGCTACCAGACCGACGTGCAGGTCCTGTCGGTGCCCGTCACCTATACCTCGCTCAAGAGCAAGGACATCGACGTCTTCCTCGGCAACTGGATGCCGACCATGGAGGCCGACATCAAGCCCTATCTGGAGGACAGCTCGGTCGAGAACGTGGTGACCAACCTCGAAGGCGCGAAATACACGCTGGCCGTGCCCACCTACACCTATGAGGCGGGACTGAAGAGCTTCCAGGACATCGCCAAGTTCAAGGACAAGCTCGGCAACAAGATCTACGGCATCGAAGCCGGCAATGACGGCAACCGGCTGATCCTCGACATGATCGCCGACAACAAGTTCGATCTCGGCGGCTTCGAACTGGTGGAAAGCTCCGAGGCGGGCATGCTCGCCGCCGTGCAGAAGGCTGTGCCTTCCAAGCAGGACATGGTGTTCCTCGGCTGGGAGCCGCACCCGATGAACGCCAATATCGACATGAAATATCTGGAAGGTGGGGACGATGTGTTCGGGCCGAACTATGGCGGCGCCACGGTGCTCACCAATGTGCGGGCGGGCTACACCACCGAATGTCCGAACATGGGCGCCTTCCTGAAGAACCTCGTCTTCTCGCTGGAGATGGAAAACGAGATCATGGGCGCGATCCTCAATGACGGGGCCGAGCCCAAGGCGGCTGCCACCGCATGGCTCAAGGCCAATCCCGACACCATCACCCCCTGGTTGGAGGGCGTGACCACGTTCGACGGAGGCGATGCCTCCGCTGCGGTGAAGTCGGCCCTGGGCCTTTGAACGCGGCAGGCCGCATATCGGACGGCGACGGCGGACGATCCCGGGCGGTCGGCCGCCGTCGCCCTGTCCGCAATTGCGGGAGGCAGGGGCGTTTCCGCATTTCGACGTAGGGCGGAAACGTTCCGGGGCATCGGGCCGAAAGTGGACTCCGGTTTTCGGTATCTTCCGGTGCATGGCAATGAAGACCCGAAGCGCGACGCGCCAATCCGGAAGATCGCGGCGCCTTCGCAGACAGAAACGAGAGGGACGCAATGGATCCGGTCTCGGCATTGATCGCCAGTTTCAAGATTCCAATCGGGCAGTGGGGCAGGTCGTTCTTCACCTTCCTCACCACCAATTTCGAGTGGTTCTTCGATGCGATCGCCGACGGCGTGACCTGGGTCCTGCAAGGGCTCATCGACCTGCTTCTGTGGGTGCCGCCGGTGATCGTGGTGCTTTTGATCGCCGCGCTCGCCTGGTGGCTGCAACGCTCGTGGAAGCTGGCGCTGGCCGTGGCGCTCGGCCTCGGCTTCATCATCAACCAGGGCCTGTGGAAGGACACGGTGGAGACGCTGGTCCTCGTGGTCGGCGCCACCGCCGCCTCCATGGCCATAGGCGTGCCGGTCGGCATCTGGGCGGCGCACAACGAACGCGGCTACCGCATCCTGCAACCCATCCTCGACCTGATGCAGACCATGCCGACCTTCGTCTATCTGATCCCGGTGCTCATCCTGTTCGGCCTCGGCATCGCGCCGGGCCTCATCGTCACCGTCATCTTCGCCTCGCCGGCGCCCATCCGCCTTACCTATCTCGGCATCACCTCGGTGCCGAAGCCGATGATCGAGGCAGGCGAGGCGTTCGGCGCCACCAGGCGCCAGCTCCTGTGGAAGGTGGAGCTTCCGGCGGCCTTGCCCACCATCATGGCCGGGCTGACGCAGTGCATCATGCTGTCCCTGTCGATGGTGGTGATCGCCGCCCTGATCGGCGCCAACGGCCTCGGCAAGCCGGTGGTGCGGGCCCTGAACTCGGTCAACATTCCGCTTGGCCTCGAAGCCGGCCTCGCCATCGTCATCGTGGCCATCATTCTCGACCGCATGAGCCGCGTCAGGACAGGAGCCGCCCGATGACCATCGCCGTCGATTTCCGCAACGTCGATATCGTCTTCGGCAAGGATACCAGGCGCGCCCTCGAAATGATCGACAAGGGCGCCTCGCGCGACCAGATCCTGGCGGAGACCGGCGCCGTGCTCGGCTGCGCGGGCGCCAATCTCACCGTCAAGGAAGGCGACATATCGGTTCTGATGGGGCTTTCGGGCTCGGGAAAGTCCACGCTGCTGCGCGCCGTCAACCGGCTGAACGTCGTCAGCCGGGGCGGGGTCATGGTGCATGACGGGGACCGCATGGTCAATGTCGTCACCTGCGACGACGCCACCTTGCGCCGCCTGCGCCAGAAACAGGTGGCCATGGTGTTCCAGCAGTTCGGCCTGCTGCCCTGGCGCACGGTGGAGGAGAATGTCGGCTTCGGGCTGGAACTCGCCGGCGTGCCCGACGCGGAGCGGCGCGAGCGCGTCGCGCGCCAGCTCAAGCTGGTCGGGCTCGACCAGTGGGCGAAGAAATATGCGCATGAACTGTCCGGTGGCATGCAACAGCGCGTGGGGTTGGCGCGCGCCTTCGCCACCGAGGCGCCGATCCTTCTGATGGACGAGCCGTTCTCGGCGCTCGATCCGCTGATCCGCACCAAGCTTCAGGACGAGCTGCTCCAGCTCCAGGAGAAGCTGAAGAAGACGATCATCTTCGTCTCCCACGATCTGGAGGAGGCGCTGAAGATCGGCACCAGCATCACCATCATGGAAGGCGGGCGCATCGTGCAGACCGGCGCGCCGGAGGACATCGTGCTCCAGCCGGCCAACGAATATGTGCGCGACTTCATCGCCAACGTGAACCCGCTGTCGGTGCTGACGGCGTGGAACGTGATGCGCATGAAGAACGAGCTGGAACACGATGCCGACGGCTGGGTCTGGCTCGACCGGCGCGCCACCACCCGCTTCAAGCTGGACGACCAGGACCTTGTGGTCGCCGCCGAGCGCAACGGCCAGCCGGCCGACTGGGTGTCGTGCACCGATGTGGAGCGACTGCCGGAAGGCGGCTCGCAGGTGTTCTGGGCCACGCCCGGCACCTCGTTGAAGACCGTGATGCTGGCCATGCACCGCTCGCAGACCGCACCGGTGGCGCTGTTCGACGAGCAGTCGCGCTTCGTCGGCTCGATCGGCATACGCGACGTGCTGAACGCGGTTCTGCGGCGGTAGCAGCCGCTTCGCGCCAAATCCCGTTCGCGTCATCCCGGAGGCCGCAGCGAAGCGGAGGCTATCCGGGATCCATTCCGGAACCCTGCAAGGTCACGGCATGGATACCGGCTCGCGGTCGCTACGCTCCCTTGGCCGGTATGACGAAACGGGGGGCAGGGCCATCCGCCCCGGATTCCGGGATACCGTGGCGCGCCTATGGTGACGATGCCCAGAACTTTTCACGCCTCGTCGGAAACGGCCCCTCATCCCCCTGCCGGGACCTTCTCTCCGCTTGCGGGGAGAGGGTAAGGGTAAGGGCGATTCAGGGCAAAGATGAAAGCCTACCGCCCTTCGCGGTACCACATGCCGCCCAGCGCCAGCAGCAGCAGGCCGAGGCCGAGGAAGCCGCCGAACAGGGGCACGCTGCTGACCGATTTCAGCACGCTGTCCTCGGTGTTGCGCAGGCCGATCCAGTCGCCGCCGGAGGCTTCTCCCGATGCGCGCACCGGCACGACCGAGGGCAGGTTGACGCCGCCCGGGTCGGAGCCGGCCAGCCGGCGCACGCTGCCGCCAACCGCCTCGGCCGCCGGTTTCAGCTTGTCGGTGGTCGAAACCACGTCGGCGAATTCCGGGGCGTTCACCGGGCCGACATGGGCAAGCGTGGACAACTCGCCATTGGTGATTTGGTAGAGGCCGATCTCGTCGGTCTCGATGCTGCCGGTGAAGATGCCGGGCTCGGATTGCGCAAGCCGCACCTGCACCTTCTTGCCCGATGGCGTGGTGACTTCCGCGGGGCCGGGGTCCTCGCTCATCGTCTGGCGGCGGATGTCGAGCGCCATGCCGCGTCCGTCGGCGGTCAGCCGCTCCTCCTCCAGCTCCGGTTCCTTCATCAGCCAGTGGGCCAGCCTGCGATAGAGCTGCACATGCGGGCCGCCGCCCTCGTAGCCGCGCGCCCACAACCAGCCCTGGTCGGACAGCAGCATGCCGACCCGGCCTTCGCCCTTGCGGTCGAGCAGAAGCAGGGGCTGCTCGTCGGCACCCTTCATCACCACCTCGCCTTGCGGGTCCTCGATGCGTACCGTGCGGAACCACCGGCCCCAGCGCGGCGGCTCGCTGGCCGAACCGTCGAGGCCGCGGGTCACCGGGTGGCGCTGGCCAAGCTCGGTCAGGCGCGGATAGAAGGCCTTGTCGATCACCTCGCCGGTGGGCATGGCCGGCAGGGCGGACATCAGCGGCGTGTTGGCGATGGTGCTGTAGCCGGCATATTCGGGACCGGCGGCGATCAGCAGCGCGCCGCCCTTTTCCACATATTCGGCGATGTAGTCGTAATACAGGATCGGCAGCACGTCGCGGTGCTGGTAGCGGTCGAAGATGATCAGGTCGAACTCGTTGATCTTCTCCACGAACAGTTCGCGGGTGGGGAAGGCGATCAGCGAAAGCTCGTGGATCGGCGTCGAATCCTGCTTTTCCGGCGGGCGCAGGATGGTGAAGTGGACGAGGTCGACCGAGGCGTCGGACTTCAGCAGGTTGCGCCAGGTGCGCTCGCCGGCATGGGGCTCGCCCGAGACCAGCAGCACACGCAAATTCTCGCGGATGCCGTCGACCAGCGCGATGGCGCGGTTGTTGGTGTCGGTGAGCTCGCCTTCCTCGGTGGGAATGGACAGTTCGACGATGTTGCGCCCGGCATTGGGCACGATGATCTCGAGCGGCATTTCCTGGCCGATCAGCGCCTGCTGCGTGCCCACGGTCTCGCCATTGACGGCGATGCGCACATCGACCGACCCCGTTTGCCCGTCGGTCGCGATGACGCGGTAGGTCATGTCGAGCGGCTTGTCGACGAGGCCGAAGCGGGGCGCCTTCTCGAAGCGGACGCGGCGGTCCTTCTCGCCCTCATGGCCGGTGACGAGCGCATGAAGCGGCGCCCCGAACTCGGGCGCGGTGGCGGGCACGTCATGCACCTGCCCGTCGGTGATCATCACCGCGCCGGCGATGCGGGAGTTCGGAACGTCGCGGAAGGCACCTTGCAGCGCCGAGAACAGGCGCGTTTCGGTGCGGTCGCCGGCAGCGGCATCGTTGCGGCCGGTCTCGACCACGCGCACGTCGAACTGGCCGAAGCGGGCGAGGCGCTCCTTCATGCCGGCCAGCGCGGCGTCGGTCTGCTGCTCGCGCTCGCCGATCGACTGGCTCTGGCTGCGGTCCACCACGAGGGCGACGACGCTTTGCAGGGGATCGCGCTCCTCGTCGAGCAGGACGGGGTTGAGGAGGGCGGCGGCAAGCGCCGCCAGCGCCGCGAGCCGCAGGACGGCGCCGCGACGGCGCATCCACAGGCCGGCCAGCGCTAGCAGCGCCAGCGGGATCAGCACCGCCACGAGCATGGGCAGGGAGAGCAGCGGTTCGAAGGACAGCGACCAGTTGTTCATGACATCACCGCTCCAATCCTACTGGCCCAGCCGTTCGAGCAGGATCGGCACATGCACCTGATCGGATTTGTAGTTGCCGGTCAGCATGTACATCATGATGTTGACGCCGCCCCGCAGCGCGTAGATGCGCTGCATCGGGTCCGGCGGCACGGTCGGCAGCAGCGGGCCGCCATCGGCGTCGATGGCCCATGCGCCGGCGAGGTCGTTGGCGGTGATGAGGATCGGCGACACGCCGTCGCCGGTGCGCACCGGCCGGTTGTCGGTGTTGGAGGCGTCGAGCGAGGCTTCCACCCACATCGGGCTGCCGTTGAAGCGGCCGGGAAACTCGGGAAGCATGTAGAAGGACTTGGTCAGCACATGGTCGGCCGGCACGGGCTCGAGCGGCGGCACGTTGAGATTGCCGAGAATGTCGCGCAGGCGCTGGGTGGCGGGGCTGGCCGAACCTTCCCCGAAGCCGCTGGAATACTGGTCGCGCGTGTCGAACAGGACCGTGCCGCCCTGGCGCATATAGGCGTCGATGCGGGCGATGGCGGCCTCGTCCGGCATCGGGCCGGCGGGGTCGATCGGCCAGTAGATCAGCGGGTAGAAGGCCAGTTCGTCCTTGGCGATGTCGACGCCGGCCGGCTCCCCGGGCTCCAGCGCGGTCTTGTCGACGAGGAAGCGGGTCAGGCCCTGAAGGCCGGCGCGGCTGACCGCATCGACGCTGGAAACGCCTGTGATCACATAGGCGAGCCGGGTCGTGGACACGGCCTCGATGGAAATGGCGTCGTCGGGCCTGGCATCGTCCGGGTTGGCATCCTGCGCCAAGGCATTGCCGGCAAGCAGCACGGGCAGGGCGAACAGGACGAACATGGAGGCGGCGGTGGCGGCGTTGCTGCCGCCGCGCGACCGGCGGGCCATGACGCCACCCATCCAGAACACGGCCAGCGTGTCGAGCGCCATCAGCGCCAACGCGGCGGCGATGAGCGGGCCCTTGAGCGGGCTCGATTCATCGAAGGCATAGCTGATCTGCGTCACCGGCACCTGCGCCTGCGGGGGCTGGATCGGCGCAAGCCGGCTTTCGGAGGAAAGCAGGTTGTGGGCCAGCACACCGGCTTCCGAACCGTAGAGACCGGGCGGATTCTCCATCGTCACTGCATTGCGGGCGCCCGGCGTCAGCGGCCGCGCCTCGGGCGAGGGCGGCACCAGCGCGCCGTCGGCGGCGATCATGCGATAGGGGGCGAGCGCTGCGGCCGTGGTGTCGGCGGAAGCCTCGACATTGCCCTGGTTGCGCGACAACTGCACCACGCGTTGCAGCATTTCCACGAAGCTGCCGGAAATCGGCAGGTTGGACCATGTCGCCGTCGGGGCGATGTGGAACAGCACGATTGAGCCCTTGCCCCGCTTGGCGCCCGTCACCAGCGGCGTGCCGTCGGCGAGGCCGGCCCAGGTGCGGTCCACGATGTCGGGCGAGGGCTCGGCCAGCACCTGCCGGCTCACCGTCACCTCGCGCGGCGGGGCGAGGTCGGCGAAGGGGCCGGAGGCGGGGAAGTCCGCCACCGCCTGCGGCGTGGTCCAGGACAGCGCGCCGCCGAAGCTGCGCTCGCCGCTGCGCAACCGTACCGGCAGCAGGTCGTCGCTGCCGGCATTGGCAAGGCGCGGGCCGGCGAAGCGCACCAGCGTGCCGCCGCCCTCGACCCAATCGGTGAGCCTCTGCTGCGCCTGCTCGGGCATGGTGCCGACGTCGGACATGACGATCATGGCCGGCTTCTGGTCGAGGATTTGCGGAATGGCCTCGGCAAGATCGGGGTTGGAGGGCTCGATCAGGTCGGCGAAGGGCGAGAGCGCGCGGCGGATATAGTAGAGCGGCGACAGCAGCGGCTGCGCCTGGTCGGCCTCGGCCTGCGAGATCAGCCCGACGCGGCGGCGCTTGGAGCTTTCGTCCAGCACCCGCACCGCACCGGCGTGATGCTCGCCGTCGAGCGCGATGGAGGCGAAATCGTTGCGCAGTTCGAACGGCACCGTCATCGTCGCCGTCGCCGCATTCTCGCCGGCGTTGAAGATCAGCGCGGCGTCGGCGATGCGGCGCCCCTTGTCGTCGAACGCGCCGGCCGTGAGCCGGGCCGGGGCCGGATTGCCGGGTGCGCGGATCGCCGTCAGCGAAAAGCCGTCCACTTCGTTTTCCGAAGCGGTCAGCGCCACCGGCACGATGCGGTCGGGCGCCGCCCAGACGAGGTTCGCCGCACCGCGTTCGAGCAGCGTCCGGAAGGCCTGCTCGTCGCCCGGCGCTTCCAGCCCGTCGCTCAACACGGCGATGCTGGCGTCGGGCATCGAGGCCAAAGTCTCGGCGACACGGGCATAGACCGCCTGCCGGTCGGTCGGGATCGGCCGCGGCGTGGTCGCGCGCAGCCGGTCCAGCGCGCCGTTGGCGTCGAACGGGCCGATATCGGCATTGGGCTTCTCGGCGGTGAAGGCGATGACCACGGGCAGGTCGGAGGCGCCGGCATCGGCGATCAGGCGCTGCGCGGTGGCGACGCGCTTGTCCCAGTCCGGCGCGGAGGCCCAGCCATTGTCGATGACCAGCGCGAGGCCGGCCCCGCCCGTCGCCATCTTCTCGCGCGGGTTCAGCACCGGTTCGGCCAGCGCCATGATGACGAGCGCGGCCATCAGCAGGCGCAGCAGCGTCAGCCACCACGGGCTTTGCTGCGGCGTTTCCTCGCGCTTGAGGACGCGGGCGAGGATTTTCAGCGGCGGGAACAGTTCCGTCTGCGGCTTGGGCGGCGTGAAACGCAGCAGCCACCAGATCACCGGCAGGGCCAGCAACCCGAACAGCACCATCGGTGCGCCGAAGGAGAGCGGCAGCCAGCTCATGCCGTCCTCCTTGATGTCTGGCGCTCCCGGGAGTTCTTCACGCGCTGCATCTCAGATTCGCGCCCCCATTGGATAGCCGCCCGCCGTGCTGAGGGCCGCATGCAGGCGCACCAGCGCCTCGGAGGCGGGGCGGTCGGTATGGTTGACGGTGAAGCTCCAGTCGTGGCGCTTGGCGTGGGCGGCAAGCTCTTCGCGCCGGGCCACGTAAAGGTGGCGGTAGTCGGCGGCCAGCATCTCGGCGCGGCCGGCGGTCAGCCTGTCGCCGCTTTCGGGATCGGTGAATTCGGTGCGGCCCGCATAGGGGAAGGTTTCCTCGGCCGGGTCGGCCACCTCGATCAGATGGGCGCGCACGCCGTTGCGGGACAGAACGTCCAGCCAGGCGAGCGTTTCTTCCACCGGATCGAGGAAATCGCCGATCAGCACCACGTCGCAGAAGCGGCGGATGCCGGAAAGGTCGGGCCTGTCCGGCAGGGCGGACGCGTGTGCGAGCTGGGAGGCGATGCGCTCGGCGCCGTTGCGGGCGCTGAACGGGTCGGTCAGGCACAGCCAGCCGATGCGCTCGCCGCTGCGCGACAGAAGTTCCGCCGCCGCCAGTGCCAGCACCAGCGCGCGCGCCTGCTTGGAGACGCTGGCGAGCGTCGACTTGTAGAGCATGGAGCCGGACATGTCCGCCCACAACCACACCGTATGCGCGGCTTCCCACTCCCGGTCGCGGATATAGGTGTGATCGTCGCGGGCGGAGCGGCGCCAGTCGATGCGGCTGACGGATTCGCCATCCACATAGGGGCGGAACTGCCAGAAATTCTCGCCGATGCCGCGCTTGCGGCGGCCGTGCCAGCCGGCGGTCACCGTGTTGACGATGCGCCGGGCCTCGATGAGCAGGTCCGGCACCAGGGCCACGCGCTGGCGTGCCCTTGCCAGCGCCTCGCGCGCTTCGGCAGGTGCCTGGAGCTCGCCGATCCTGGGCATCAGATCGCCTTTGCAAGCCTCGCCACGACATCGCGCACGCTCATGCCCTCGGCGCGGGCAGAGAAGGTCAGCGCCATGCGGTGTTGCAGGACAGGCTCGGCCAGTGCCTTCACGTCGTCGACGGAAGGGGCGAGGCGGCCGTCATAGAGGGCGCGGGCGCGGGCGCACAGCGTCAGCGCCTGGCTGGCGCGCGGGCCGGGGCCCCAGGCGACGTCGCGGTCGGTTTCGGTCACGCCCTGGCCGGGGCGGGCCGAGCGCACCAGCTTGAGGATCGCCTCGACCACGCTTTCGGGCACCGGCATGCGGCGGATGAGGGTCTGGATCTCCTTCAGGCGTTCCGGCCCGATGGCGTTCGTGGCCCGGGCCTCGGCGGTGCCGGTCGTCTCCAGCAGGATGCGCCGTTCCGCGTCCAGATCGGGGTAGAGGATGTCGATCTGCATCAGGAAGCGGTCGAGCTGGGCTTCGGGCAGGGGATAGGTGCCTTCCTGCTCCAGCGGGTTCTGCGTCGCCAGCACATGGAAAGGCGCCGGCAGGTCGAAGCGCTGGCCGGCCACGGTGACGTGGTATTCCTGCATGGATTGCAGGAGAGCCGACTGCGTGCGCGGCGAGGCGCGGTTGATCTCGTCGGCCATCAGCAATTGCGCGAAGATGGGGCCGGGAATGAAGCGGAAGGAGCGGCGGCCGTTCTCGTCCTGCTCCATCACCTCGGAGCCCAGTATGTCGGAAGGCATCAGGTCCGGCGTGAACTGGATGCGGCGCGCGTCGAGGCCGAGCACGGTGCCCAGCGTCTCGACCAGCTTGGTCTTGGCCAGACCCGGCACGCCGACCAGCAACGCATGGCCACCGGCCAGAAGCGCCACCAGGGTGCGCTCGACCACGCTTTCCTGGCCGAAGATCACCTTGCCGACGCCCTCGCGCACCCGCGAAATATCGGCCAGCGCCTTTTCGGCCTGGGCGATCATGTCCTTTTCGGTGATCGGGCTTTCGGTGACGATGACGCTCATGGTGCCTCGATCCTTCTTGTCCGGGCCTTATGTAGCGGCGGTTTCCTGCCGCAATGCCGCGACTCGCGGCATTGCATAAAGACTTAAGGAGTCTAAATCACAGGCCAAGGCTGACAAGCGCGACAACAGTGACTATTTCGTGACCATGACCGAAAGCAAGCCAGATCGACAGCAAGGCCTCGCCGCCGCCGCGGATACCGGTGGACTGGAGGCGCTGATCGCGCGCGCCGCCCGCGCCGGCAAAGGGCTGCCGCCGGTGGAACGGTGGAATCCGGACTTCTGCGGCGACCTCGACATGGAGATCCGCGCCGACGGCACCTGGTTCTATCTCGGCACGCCGATCGGCCGGCCGGCGCTGGTGCAACTGTTCTCGACGGTGCTGCGCAAGGACGCGGACGGCCGCACCTATCTGGTGACGCCGGTGGAGAAGGTCGGCATCCGGGTCGTCGACGCGCCGTTCGTGGCCGTCGAGGCGGATGTCTCGAAGCAGGCCGGCCGGCAGGTTGTCACCTTCCGCACCAATGTCGGCGATGTGGTCGAGGCGGGTCCCGATCACCCCATGCGGTTCGTGGAGGAGGACGGCACAGGCGGGCTCAAGCCCTATGTGCTGGTGCGCGGGCGGCTGGAGGCGCTGGTGTCGCGCCCGGTGATGTATCAGCTCGTCGAGCATGGCGAGGAGCTCGAGACGCCGCAGGGGCCGATGTTCGCGCTGCGCTCGCATGGCGAAATCTATCCGATCATGCCGCTCGAACAATTGACGCGGCTGAGCCGATGACCACCATGACCACGATCCCTCCCTTTTCGGCCGAGGCGTTTCGCAGGCGGGCGCGCAGGCAGACGCAGGCCGGCGTGGCCGAGCCGGACTATGGCGACCATCGCTTCAATCCGGATCATCCGCGCCTGAAGCTCAACGGCGTGCGGCTGCGTCCCGCCGCCGTGCTGATCCCGGTGGTCGACCATGGCGACGAGGCCACGGTTCTGCTGACAAAGCGTTCGGAAACCCTGCGCAACCATACCGGCCAGGTAGCCTTTCCGGGCGGGCGCATCGATGCCACCGACCCGACGCCGGAATATGCGGCGCTGCGCGAGACGCAGGAGGAGATCGGCCTGCCGGACAGGTTCATCGATGTGGTGGGGCGCATGCCGGACTATGTTTCCGGCACGGGCTACCGCATCGCGCCGGTGCTTTCGGTGGTGAAGCCCGGCTTCCACCTCACCCTCAACCCGGATGAGGTCGATGCCGCCTTCGAGGTGCCGCTGCGCTTCCTCATGGACCCGGTCAATCACCGGCAGGGCAGCCGCATGTGGAACGATCTCGAATGGGTGTTCTACGAAATGCCCTATGGCGGCCAGCGCATCTGGGGCGTCACCGCCGGCATCATCCGCACCCTTTACGAAAGGCTCTATGCGTGAGCGGGACGGTAAGCATTGCCGGGCGCGGCGACTGGCTGGCCGACGAGCATCTGCAGCGGCTGCTGGCGGTGCTCGGCGAGGGGGACGAACAGGCCCGCATCGCCGGCGGCGCGGTGCGCAACGCGCTTCTCGGCCAGCCGGTGGCGGATGTGGACATCGCCACCACCAACCCGCCGCGCGAGACCATGCGCCGGGCCGAGGCGGCCGGCTTCAAGGCGGTGCCGACCGGTCTTGACCACGGCACGGTCACCATCGTCGCCGGGGGGCGGCCGTTCGAGGTGACGACGCTGCGCGCCGACATCGAAACCGACGGCCGCCATGCGCGCGTCGCCTTCGGGCGCGACTGGAAGGCGGACGCGGAGCGGCGCGACTTCACCATCAACGCGCTCTATGCCGAGGCTGACGGCACGGTCGTCGATCTGGTCGGCGGGCTGGCCGATATCGAGGCGCGGCGGCTGCGTTTCATCGGCGATGCCGAGGCCCGCATCCGTGAGGACTATCTGCGCATATTGCGCTTCTTCCGCTTCTTCGCCTGGTATGGCCATGGGCGGCCGGACGGCGAGGGCCTGAAGGCTTGCGCGCGGCTGAAGGAAGGGCTCGACCGGCTATCGGCCGAACGGGTCTGGGCGGAACTGAAGAAGCTGCTCTCGGCCCCCGATCCGTCGCGCGCCCTGCTGTGGATGCGGCAGGCCGGCGTTCTGTCGCGCATCCTGCCCGAAAGCGAGAAATGGGGAATCGATGCGATCCATGCGCTGGTGCGCGCCGAAGCCGATCTCGGTTGGCCGGCCGACGCCATGCTGCGGCTGGAGGCGATCCTGCCGCCGGATGCCGTGCGCATGAAGGGACTGGCGAAGCGCATGCGCATGTCGCGGACGGAGGCAGACCGTCTGGCGCAGTGGGCTCTGGCGCCCGTCGCCAGGCCCGATACGGGCGAGGGGGCACTTGCCCGCCAGCTCTATGCCGGCGAGGCGCAGGCCATCACGGATCGGCTTCGCCTCGCCCTGTCGGGCGCGCGGGCGCGGGCGGCGGAAGATGACAAGGCGCTGGTGGAGGCCGGCAATTTTGCCCGCCAGCTCGGCTTCGCGCTGAAATGGCGGAAGCCGGAATTTCCGCTCAAGGGATCGGATCTGAAGGGGCTCGGCGCTGCGCCCGGGCCGGAACTCGGTGCCCTGCTCAAGCGCCTCGAGCAGGACTGGATCGCGAGCGGTTTCGCGCTCGGGCGCGACGCGCTTCTGGAGCGCGCGGCCGGCGAGGTCAGGCCGCGTTCCTGACCTTGTCGATGCGCGAGCGGATGGCCTCGATCATCGTTTCGCGGATGATGGTTTCGCCATGGGTCTCGCGCATATGCTCGACGGCACGGCGCATGACTTCCGCTTCCTCCTCGGCGCGGGTGTGCCACTCGCAACCGGGGACGAGCGATCCGCAATGAAATTCCTTCATCGGTTCCTCCTTTACCTGTCTGTCGGGCAACAATAACACATCAGGGCGCGGTTCGATCCCTTTCGTGTTCAAATTTGATCCGCAGCGCCTGCGTGTCCGGGCGGAGCATGAAGCTCCACCCGGCAAGTGTCTGGAAAGTCAGCCTATTTCGCGACCGTGACGGATTCGGCGATCTTGTTCTTGCCACTCATGTCCCAGGTCACGGAGACTTTCTCGCCGACCTTGAGGCCGGGGTCCTTGAAGGTCTTCGCCAACTGGAAGGTCGAGCCGTCCTGAAGGACGAGGCTTTTGCCGGCGGTGAATTGCTTGATGCTGCCGGTGGTCTGGTGGGGTGCTGCGAATGCCATGGGACCGCTGGCGAGGAGGATGGCCGCAACGGTCGTAACAACAAGCTTGCGCATGGCAGGCTCTCCTGAGAATGCGGGCGCCCGGTCGTTGGAGCCCGCTTGGGCGGACCGTCCGGACACGTCGGGTCGCGGTCCGAGGCTTGACGAACCGCCGGCGTTTCCCGGTCCGTCACGCAACATATCGCTGTTTTTTCAGGAGGATATTAGACGAAAAAGAAAATCCGGAGCGCCGGGATGGCCACAATCCATGTCCGATTCCGCAATCTGGACATGGATTGTGGCGGCCGGTCCGTTCACGGAAATTTTTAACGCAGGACCGTCAAGGCCATTTCGCTTCCGGCGGCAGGCTGGACAGGATGGAATTGACGTTGCCGCCGGTCTTGAGCCCGAACACGGTGCCGCGGTCGTAGAGCAGGTTGAACTCGGCGTAGCGGCCGCGGCGCACGAGTTGTTCCTCGCGGTCCTGCTCGCTCCAGCCGTCGTTGAAGTTCTTGCGCACGATGTGCTGGTAGGCGACGAGGAAGGCGCGGCCGACATCCTGCACGAAGGCGAAATCAGACTTCCAGCCGCCCTTGTCCTCGCCCGAATGCAGCCAGTCGAAGAAGATGCCGCCGATGCCGCGCGGCTCGTTGCGGTGAGGGAGGAAGAAATACTCGTCGCACCAGTCCTTGTAGCGCGGATAGTCGGCGACGCCGGCATGCTTGTCGCAGGCGAACTGCATGGCACGGTGGAAGGCCACCGTATCGGCGTCCTCCTGGGTGCGGCGCCGGTCGAGCACCGGCGTGAGATCGGCGCCGCCGCCGAACCATTGCCGCGAGGTGACGACCATGCGCGTGTTCATGTGCACGGTCGGCACGTTGGGGTTCCACGGATGCGCGATCAGCGAGATGCCGCTCGCCCAGAAGCTCGGGTCTTCGTCCGCGCCCGGAATCTGGCTGCGGAACTCCGGCGAGAATTCGCCATGCACGGTCGAGGTGTGCACGCCCACTTTCTCGAACAGCCGGCCCTTCATGATCGACATGACGCCGCCGCCGCCGCGGCCTTCGTCACGTTCCCACGGGCTGCGCTCGAAGCGGCCGGGCGTCCAGGTGGATTGCGGGCCGGACAGTTCGTCCTCCAGCCCTTCGAAGGCCGTGCAGATGCGGTCGCGCAATTCCTCGAACCAGATCCTTGCCGTCTGCTTCTTTTCTTCGATGTCGGCAGGCAGTCCTGCCGGGATCTCGGGTCGTTGCTGCACTGGCGTCTCCGCTTGCGGGCCCCGCGGCCCGTAAAATGACTCGTCTTTTGCGGCCGTGATCCCTAATCTCTGTGAGGCAAGCGTCAAGGAGGCTTTTTTGCGCACGCCCGCAAGACCGCCGCTGGATGGCCTCAGGAAACGGCTGGAACGCAGCCGGACGGAGCGCGGCAGCAGGTCGCGCGACGGCTTCCTCAGGGAAACCTTCGTCCTGTCCCGTCCCGAGGCGCGCGCCAAGGCGCAGGAATGGTTCCAGCGCTGGCCGAAGCAGGCCTACTGGACCGAGATCGAAAGCTGGTTCGAGAGGCCGGGCGACATCATCGAGTTCACCATCCGCCGGCTGCCGGCGGCGGACTGACCCTCACCGCAACTGCCTGAGCGCCTCGCCGGCCACCATCGCGGCCGACAGGGCGATGTTGATGCTGCGCGCCCCTTCGACCATGGGAATGAGCAGGCGCGCATCCGCCGCCGCATGCACATGGTCGGGAACGCCGGCCGATTCGCGTCCGAACAGCAGGATGTCGGTCGGCGCAAAGGCGAAATCGGTGTAGGCGGTCGCCGCCCTGGTCGAGAGCAGAATGAGGCGATGCCCCTTGCCTTGCCGCGCTTCCTCGAACGCCTTCCAGTCGACATGGCGGGTCAGCGCCGCCATTTCCAGGTAGTCCATGCCGGCGCGCTTCAGCGCCCGGTCGGAGAGGTCGAATCCCGCCGGCTCGATGATGTCGACGCCAAGCCCAAGACAGGCGGCGAGCCGCAATATGGTGCCGGTGTTGCCGGCGATGTCCGGCTGGTAGAGGGCGATGCGCGGGCGGGTTTCCAAAAGCTTGCTCTATTCCAAGTTGCAATTCGGCCACAGGTGGTGCTGGCATCATCGGTCGGCGCGCCTGTCGTCTGGCCATGGGGTGCGAATGGGTATAATAGGAGCGCCATTGTCAACTCGAACCGAAGGAGGCGGGTATGCAGATACTGATGTACGCAATCATCCATCGCCTCCGGCCAATCGCCTGACGGCGGCAGTCGGTTCGACGTCATCTGACCTAGCAAGCACGTTCGATTCGATTCCCGCCTGAACCTTTCCCGGTTTCGAGCAGGAATCCCGACTTGTCCCGCCAATCAGATCTTCAAGCCTCCGCCTCGTTCAACGCCCTTCCATGGGCGTTCTGCCAGGCGGACCTATATTCCCCGCATACGGCCGCATCCGCGGCTGCGCTTCCGGCGCTCCCGGCGCTCCCGCGCCGTTCTGCGGGCATCGAAATTTGAACGCAAGAGAGCAAAGATGTTTCGCTGGTTTGAAAACAGGCTCAATCCGTTCCCGGCCGAGGAGCCGGTGGAGCCGCCGAAATCCCTGGTCGCCTTCTGCGTGCACTACACGCGCGGTGCGTGGCCCTATATCGCCCTCGACGCGGTGCTGATCGCGGCCATCGCCATCACCGAGGTGTGGATGTTCCAGTTCCTCGGCTCGATCGTCGACTGGCTGTCGGCGCACGACCGCGAGACCTTCCTGCAAACGGAAGGCTGGAAGCTGGCCGGCATGGCGCTGGTCGTGCTGGTGGTGTTGCCCGCGACCGTGTGGTTCCAGTCGCTGATCCATACGCAGACGCTGATGGGCAATCATCCGATGCGCATCCGCTGGCAGGTGCACCGCTACCTGCTCAAGCAGTCGATGACCTTCTATCAGGACGAGTTCGCCGGCCGCATCGCCACCAAGCTGATGCAGACGGCGCTGGCCGTGCGCGACTGCGTCATCAAGCTGGTCGACGTGCTCAACTATGTCGTCGTCTATTTCATCGGCGTATTGGTCATCGTCGGCTCGGCCGACTGGCGGCTGGCCACCCCGCTTCTGGTGTGGCTGGCCGGCTATCTGCTGCTTCTGCGCTATTTCGTGCCGCGGCTCGGCAAGGTCGGCCAGGAGCAGGCCGACGCGCGCTCTTTGATGACGGGCCGCATCGTCGACAGCTACACCAACATCCAGACGGTCAAGCTGTTCTCGCATGCGCGGCGCGAGGCGAGCTATGCGCGCGAAAGCATGGCCCTGTTCCTCGACACGGTCTATCGCTCCATGCGGCTGGTCACCAGCCTCTATGGCGTGCTCTATCTCCTGAACTCGCTGCTCCTGGCGTCCGTCGCCGGCCTGTCGATCTGGCTGTGGCTGGGCCAGCAGGTGTCGATCGGCGCCGTCGCGGTCGTCATCGGCCTGGTGCTGCGGCTGTGGGGCATGTCGCAGTGGATCATGTGGGAAGTCTCGGGCCTGTTCGAGAACATCGGCACGGTGCAGGACGGCATCGGCTCGATCTCCATGCCGCGCCTGGTCGAGGACAAGCCAGGGGCGAAGGAGCTGGTGGTCGACAAGGGCGCGATCCGCTTCGACGACATCGGTTTCCACTACGGCAAGAAGAAGGGCATCATCGAGCACCTGTCGCTGACCGTGAAGCCGGGCGAGAAGGTGGGCATCGTCGGCCGCTCGGGCGCGGGCAAGTCGACGCTGGTCAACCTGCTGCTGCGCTTCTACGACCTCGAGCGCGGGCGTATCCTGATCGACGGGCAGGACATCGCTGCCGTCACCCAGGATTCGCTGCGCGCCCACATCGGCATGGTCACGCAGGACACCTCGCTGCTGCACCGCTCGGTCGCCGACAACATCCTCTATGGCCGTCCCGATGCGACCGAGGAGATGGTGATCGAGGCGGCGCGGCGGGCCGAGGCGCTCGACTTCATCGCCGGGCTTGGCGACGCCAAGGGCCGCAAGGGCTTGGACGCCCATGTCGGCGAACGGGGCGTGAAGCTTTCGGGCGGCCAGAGGCAACGCATCGCCATCGCGCGTGTTATGCTGAAAGATGCACCGATTCTCATCCTCGACGAGGCGACCTCTGCGCTCGACTCGGAGGTCGAGGCCGCCATTCAGGAGAACCTCTACAGGCTCATGCAGGGCAAGACCGTCATTGCCATCGCCCACCGGCTTTCGACCATCGCGGCGATGGACCGGCTGGTCGTCATGGACAAGGGCCGCGTCATCGAGGAAGGCACGCATGACGAGCTGATCGGGCGGGGCGGCCTCTATGCCCAGCTCTGGCAGCGCCAGTCCGGCGGTTTCCTGATCGATGACGACGGTCAGCACGAGCCTGCCGCCCGCATGAAGCTCGAACTTGGAGAAGAGCCGGCCGAATGATCGACACCTGCCCCGCCGAACGGCAATTTCCCAGCGCTGACCCGGCGGGGTGCCCGCGATGATGAAGGCCATCTACAACTGGTTCGAGGCGAGGGTCGATCCCTTCCGCGAACCCGGCAGCCTGCGGCCGCCGGCCACGGTCGGCGGCTTCCTCTGGCACTATGTCGGGCAGGCGAAATTCGCCTTCTTCGCCATGCTGGTCATCGGCGGCGTGGCACCCCTGGTGGAAGCGGCCCTGTTCTACTTCGTCGGGCGGCTGGTCGACATACTCGACCAGCTTCCGGCGGAGCGGAGCTGGACGGTGCTGTGGGACGCGGCCGGCTGGGAACTTGTGTTCATGGTCGTCGTGGTGCTGGTCATCCGCACCCTTGTGGTGGGCCTGTCGGCGCTGCTCGACGAGCAGACCATCACGCCCGGCTTCTACAATCTGGTGCGCTGGCAGGCGCACCGGCATGTCTCGCGCCAGTCCTATTCCTTCTTCCAGAACGATTTCGCCGGCCGCATCGCCACCAAGGTGTGGCAGGCGGGGCAGGCGACCGGCGACCTCATGGAAAGCTTCATCGAGGTCGTGTGGTTCATGATCGTCTACACCGTCACCACGCTGGCGCTGGTCGCCGGGCTCGACTGGCGGCTGGCGGCGCTGGTAATGGTGTGGATCGTCGCCTTCGGCTGGCTGGCGCGCACCTACCTGCCGGAAATCCGCAAGCACGCGGAGGCCACGGCCGAGGCGGGTTCGATGATCAACGGCCGCATCGTCGATTCCTATTCCAATGTGCAGACGCTGAAGCTGTTTGCCGCCGACGGCGACGACCGCTATCTGCGCAGCGGCTTCGACATCTATCTCGGCGCGTTGCGGCCGTTCACGCGTCGGCTCACCGGCGTGCGCATGGCGCTGACGCTGCTGTCGGGTGTGATGATCACGCTGATCGCCTGCTTTGCCATCTATCTGTGGGTGGAGGGCGCCATCACCGTCGGCGCGGTCGCCTTCACCCTGTCGCTGGTGCTGCGCCTCAACATGCTGCTCGGGCGGCTGATGATGCAGCTCAACGGCATCCTGCGGAATCTCGGCGTGCTGGAAAATTCCAAGGCGCTGATCTCGCAGCCGCTCGGGCTGGTCGATGCGCCCGATGCGAAGGAGCTTGTCGTGGCCGGCGGCCGGATCGACGTGAAGAACCTCACCTTCCACTACGGCAAGGGGCAAGGCGTTCTGGATGCCATCGACCTCGTCGTGCGGCCGGGCGAGAAGGTCGGATTGGTCGGCCCCTCGGGGGCGGGCAAGACCACGCTCGTCAACCTCATCCTGCGCCTCTACGACACCGAGGGCGGCAGGATTGCCATCGACGGCCAGGATATCGCGGCGGTCACGCAGAACTCGCTGCGCGCCAATATCGGCGTGGTCAGCCAGGAGACGGCGCTGTTCCACCGCTCGCTGCGCGACAATATCAGGCTCGGCGCGCCGGACGCGACCGATGCCGAGGTGATCGCGGCGGCGAAGAAGGCTGAGGCGCATGAATTCATCCTCGCCTTGCAGGACAACAAGGGCCGCCACGGCTACGACGCCTTCGTCGGCGAACGCGGGGTCAAGCTTTCCGGAGGCCAGCGCCAGCGCGTGGCGATCTCGCGCGTCTTTCTCAAGGACGCACCGATTCTCATCCTCGACGAGGCGACTTCGGCGCTCGATTCGGATGTCGAGGCGGCGATCCAGGAAAATCTCCACAGGCTGATGGAGGGCAAGACGGTCATCGCCATCGCCCACCGCCTGTCCACCATCGCCGCGCTCGACCGGCTGGTGGTGCTCGACCGTGGGCGCATCGTCGAGGAGGGCACGCATGACGAGCTGGTGGCGCTCGACGGGCTCTATGCAAGGCTGTGGAAGCGGCAATCCGGCGGCTTCCTGTTCAACGAGGAAAGTCCGCTCGAAGAGACGCGCCCGGCCTGACAAGGGTGTGGGCAACGCGCCGCGCATGCTCGCCCGGACAGGCCGAAAGCCCGAAAAACCGGCATTTCGCGCCGGGCGCGACAATCTGCCCTCCTGTCATGTTGCGGTCTGGACAAGTGATGGCTTCGCGCATAAACCGAAGTCCAAATGCCGGAGGAATTCGCTAGCCTTTTGCCATGCGTGGAAGGCTGGCGTTTGAGCGGGGACAGGGCTCGATCTTCGGCACGGATGAGGCGAAAGGATCAGTCACCCGTGAGCGCAACCGATATCGAAAATCCAGCCCGTCGAGATTTTCTATACATCGCCACCGGCATGGCCGGCGTCGTTGGTGCCGGAGCCGTGGCCTGGCCGTTCATCGACCAGATGCGCCCCGACGCTTCGACGCGCGCGCTGTCGTCGGTCGAGGTGGACGTCGCGGCGCTGGAGCCGGGCATGTCGCTGACCGTCAAGTGGCGCGGCAAGCCGGTGTTCGTGCG
Source organism: Aquamicrobium terrae (assembly GCF_052978165.1). Taxonomy (NCBI): domain Bacteria; kingdom Pseudomonadati; phylum Pseudomonadota; class Alphaproteobacteria; order Hyphomicrobiales; family Phyllobacteriaceae; genus Aquamicrobium; species Aquamicrobium terrae. The sequence goes on along the minus strand of NZ_JBRKLZ010000001.1, from coordinate 932,895 downwards.
CAACCGCACGCCTCAGGAAATCGAGGCTGCGCAGGCGGTCAAGCTTGAAGAACTGAAGGACCCGCTGGCCCGCAACGCCAATATCGGTTCCGACGCGCCCGCCACCGACGTCGATCGCTCGGCCGGCGAGGGCAAGGAGAACTGGCTGGTCATGGTCGGCGTCTGCACCCATCTGGGCTGCATCCCGCTCGGCCAGCAGGGCGATTTCGGCGGCTGGTTCTGCCCGTGCCACGGCTCGCACTACGATACGGCCGGCCGCATCCGCAAAGGCCCGGCGCCCGAGAACATGGCGGTGCCGACCTTCGAGTTCATTTCCGACACCAAGATCCGCATCGGCTGAGGCAGGGGACAATTCGATGAGCGAGGGACACTCCACCTATACGCCGAAGACCGGGATCGGTCGCTGGTTCGATGAACGCATGCCGCTGCCGCGGCTGGTCTACGACAGCTTCATCGCCTACCCGGTGCCGCGCAACCTGAACTACATGTGGACGTTCGGCGGCATCCTGTCGATCATGCTGGTTTCCCAGATCCTGACCGGCATCGTCCTGGCCATGCACTACGTTTCCGACACGAGCATCGCCTTCGGCTCGGTCGAGAAGATCATGCGCGACGTCAACTCCGGCTGGCTGCTGCGCTACATGCACTCCAACGGCGCGTCGTTCTTCTTCATCGCCGTCTATCTCCACATCATGCGCGGCCTCTACTACGGCTCCTACAAGGCGCCCCGCGAGCTGCTGTGGATCCTCGGCTGTATCATCTACCTGCTGATGATGGCGACCGGCTTCATGGGCTATGTGCTGCCCTGGGGCCAGATGTCCTTCTGGGGCGCCACCGTCATCACTGGCTTCTTCACCGCCATTCCGGTGGTCGGCACCTGGATCCAGGAGCTGCTTCTCGGTGGCTTCGCGGTCGACAACCCGACGCTGAACCGCTTCTTCGCGCTGCATTACCTGCTGCCGTTCATGATCGCCGGCGTCGTCGTGCTGCACGTATGGGCGCTGCACGTCACCGGCCAGAACAACCCGACCGGCATCGAGGTGAAGTCGAAGACCGATACCGTGGCCTTCACGCCCTATGCGACCATCAAGGACGCGCTGGGCATGATCGTGTTTCTGCTCGTCTTCGCCTACTTCATCTTCTACATGCCGAACTATCTCGGCCATCCGGACAACTACATCCAGGCCGACCCGCTGAAGACCCCGGCGCACATCGTTCCCGAATGGTACTTCCTGCCGTTCTACGCCATCCTGCGCGCCATCACCTTCAACATCGGGCCGATCAACTCCAAGCTGGGCGGCGTGCTGGCCATGTTCGGCGCCATCGCGGTCCTGTTCGTGGTGCCGTGGCTCGACACCTCGAAGGTTCGCTCCGCCGTCTACCGTCCGTGGTACCGGCTGTTCTTCTGGATCTTCGTCATCAACTCCATCTTCCTCGGCTGGCTGGGCTCGCGTCCGGCGGAGGGCACCTACGTCATCATGGCGCAGATCGCGACGCTCTATTACTTCGCGTTCTTCCTCGTCATCATGCCGGTGCTGGGCCTGATCGAGACGCCGAGGCGGCTGCCCAACTCGATCACCGAGGCGGTGCTGGAAAAGAACAAGGCCGGCGGAGCCGTCCATCCCGAGGGCGCGGCCGCGTCACCGGAAACCCGAGGCTGAGCGAAGAGTCTTTCGAGAGGAATTTGGGTATGAAGAAGATTCTCGCTTCACTGGCTGCCCTGGGCTTCGTGATGGCTGCTGGCGCCGCCATCGCCCAGGACGAGGGCCACAACGCGGCCGAGCCGACGCATTTCCCCATCCATAAGCCGAAATATGTGGACTGGAGCTTTGCGGGTCCGTTCGGCACCTATGACAAGGCCCAGCTCCAGCGCGGCCTCAAGGTCTACAAGGAAGTCTGCTCGGCCTGTCATTCGATGGATCTGGTGGCGTTCCGCACGCTGGAAGACCTCGGCTACTCCGAGGCGCAGGTGAAGGCCTTCGCCGCCGAATACACCATCGAGGACGGCCCCAACGACGACGGCGACATGTTCGAGCGTCCCGGCCTTCCGTCCGATCATTTCACCTCGCCGTTCCCGAACCACCAGGCCGCCGCGGCGGCCAATGGCGGCGCGGCTCCGCCGGACTTCTCGCTGATCGCCAAGGCGCGCGGCGTGGAGCGCGGCTTCCCGACCTTCATCTTCGACATCTTCACGCAGTATGCCGAGAACGGGCCGGACTACATCTACTCGCTGCTGACCGGCTATGACGAAGAGCCGCCGGAAGGCATGGAAATCGCCGAAGGCACGCACTACAACCCCTATTTCATCGGCGGCAAGTCGCTGGCCATGGCGCCGCCGCTGTCCGACGATCAGGTGACCTATGACGACGGCGCGCCGCAGACCGTCGACCAGTATTCGCGCGACGTGTCCGCATTTCTGATGTGGGCTGCCGAGCCGCATCTGGAGGCTCGCAAGAAGACCGGCTTCCGGGTGGTCGTGTTCCTGGTTCTGTTTGCGGGCCTTATGTACGCCACCAAGCGCAGGGTGTGGGCCAACGTCCCGCACTGACCGCACAGGCCGATAGCTTGAAAAGGAGAGGGCGCTGTCTGGCGCCCTTTTCTTTTGGGTCGAGTACCGTAAAACTGGCGCGCCAAGGGAACCTGCCTATGAACACTTCTGTCCGCGACAAGCTGCTCGCTTCCATCCGCACCATTCCTGACTATCCGAAGCCCGGCGTGCAGTTCCGCGACATCACCACGCTTCTGGGTGATGCGGATGCATTCGCCACGGCGGTGGACGGGCTGGTGGGGCCGTTTGCCGACCTCGGCATCGACAAGATCGCGGGGATCGAGGCGCGCGGCTTCATCCTTGGCGGCGCCGTGGCGCACCGGCTTTCCGCCGGCTTCGTGCCGATCCGCAAGAAGGGCAAGCTGCCGCATGAGACCGTGCGGGTGGCCTACAGCCTGGAATACGGCCTCGACGAGATGGAAATGCACCGCGACGGCGTGAAGCCGGGCGAAAAGGTGATCGTCATCGACGATCTCATCGCCACCGGCGGCACGGCGGAGGCGGCGGTGAAGCTGCTGCGCCAGATCGGCGCCGATATCGTCGCCGCCTGTTTCGTCATCGATCTGCCCGACCTCGGCGGACGCCGCAAGCTGGAAGCGCTCGGCGTATCGGTGCGGACCCTGATCGCCTTTGAGGGCGATTAGTCCTTTCGGTCGCCGACCTTCACGAGCATGGCGTTCTCGAATTCGAACACCTTGTCGCCGCCCGGATCGAAGGCTTCGCCCCTGATGCTGAACATGACCCAGCCGGGCCGCGATGCGAGCGGGCGATGCGAAAGCCCGGTGCGGGCGAAGGTAATGGTCTGGCCGGCATAGACCGGCTTCAGCCATTTCAGATTGCGGAAGCCGGGGGAGGGGCCGAATTCCGGTGCCGGACCGGCGCCCTGCCAGCCCTTCATGGCGGCCATGCGGTCGAGCGCGTCGAAGCGCATGAACATGGAGGCGGTGTGCCAGCCGGAGGCGCACAGGCCGCCCAGGACGCTGCGGCGCGCGGCTTCCTCGTCGAGATGGAAGGGCTGCGGATCGTATTTGGCGGCGAAGGCCTTGATCTCGCCGGCCTGGAAGGTGTGCGCGCCGATCGTCTTCGTCACGCCGATGCCGAGGAATTCATCCAGTGTCATCGGGCGGCCTCGCGGCTTAGGAACATGCCGGTGTTCTCCAGCTCGAACACGCTCTCGCCGCGCTGGTTGACCATCTCGGCGCGCATGGAGACGAAGCCGAGGCCGGGGCGGGACGACGACAGGCGCTTGCCCAGAATGGTGGATCGCGCCGTCAGCCTGTCGCCGGCCAGCACCGGTTTCTTCCATTTGACCTGATCGATGCCGGGTGAGCCCTGCGAGGTGGAATCGAGCAGGAACGCATCGCACATCAGGCGCATGAAGATGCAGCAGGTGTGCCAGCCGGAAGCCGCCAGCCCGCCCAGAACGCTGGCCTTGCCGGCTTCCTCGTCCAGATGCATCGGCTGGGGATCGAATTGCGAGGCGAATTCCACGATCTCCTCGGCCGTCACCAGTTTGGAGCCGAGATCGAGCGAGGCGCCCACCTCGAAATCCTCATAGGCCCACTTCTTCGCCGCCATCCGCCAAATCCCGTTCAAGCTTGTACGATCACCATGGACGCTGCCGGCCCGTTTCGCAAGCGCGGGGCGGGCATGCCCGCCCGCGGCTTCGTAGCGAACGGCCTCGTTCAGGTGTTGAACCTGAACAGCATGATGTCGCCATCCTGCACCACATATTCCTTGCCTTCGTCGCGGGCCTTGCCGGCTTCCTTGGCCGCGACCTCGCCGCCCAGCGTGACGAAATCGTCATAGGCGATGGTCTGAGCGCGGATGAAGCCGCGCTCGAAATCGGTGTGGATGACGCCGGCGGCCTGCGGGGCCTTGGTGCCGCGCTCGACGGTCCAGGCGCGCGTCTCCTTGGGGCCGGCGGTGAAGTAGGTGATGAGATGCAGAAGCTCGTAGCCGGCGCGGATCAGTCGGTCGAGACCCGGTTCCTCCAGCCCCATGGAAGCGAGGAATTCCTGTGCTTCCTCGTCGGGAAGCTGGGCCACTTCGGCCTCGATGGCTGCCGAAATGACGACCACGCGCGCCCCTTGCGCCTCCGCCATGGTCTCCACGGCCTTGGTGTGTTCGTTGCCGCTGGCAGCGTCGCTTTCGGCGACGTTGCAGACATAGAGGACGGGATGCGAGGTGAGCAGGTTGAGGCTCTGGAGAATGCGCAGGTCCTCGGCGGCGATGCCGTCGAGCAGCACGCGCGTCGGCTTGCCGTTCTGGAGCAGTTCCAGCGCCTTTTCCATCATCGGCAGCACGGTGATGGATTCCTTGTCCTTGCCGGTGGCGCGCTTGCGGGTCTGGACGATGCGGCGCTCGAGGCTCTCCAGGTCGGCCAGCATCAGCTCGGTCTCGACCGTCTCCGCATCCGCCACCGGGTCGATGCGGCCCTCGACATGGGTGATGTCGTCATCCTCGAAGCAGCGCAGCACGTGCACGATGGCGTCGACCTCGCGGATATTGGCGAGGAACTGGTTGCCCAGCCCTTCGCCCTTGGAGGCGCCGCGCACCAGGCCGGCGATGTCGACGAAGGAAATGCGGGTGGGGATGATCTCCTTGGAGCCGGCCGCCGCCGCGATCTTCTTCAGGCGCGGGTCGGGAACCGCCACCTCGCCGGTGTTCGGCTCGATGGTGCAGAACGGATAGTTGGCGGCCTGCGCGGCGGCCGTCTTGGTCAGTGCGTTGAAGAGCGTCGACTTGCCGACATTGGGCAGGCCGACGATGCCGCATTTGAAACCCATGATTTGCTGATCCTGTCCTGCTGGGGGAGTATTCCCGGCTATGGTCGATAGGGTTGCCGGTCGTCAAGGCCGGGCTGGCTATTCCTTGCCGAACAGCTTCTTGAGCATCGCGGCCATCGGACCGTTTTCGGGAACGTTGATGGCCGGTGCCTGCTGGCGAGCCTGCCTGATATGGCTCTGGGCCTTAGGAGTCTTTTTTTTGGCCGGAGGTGTGTCGTGTTCGCCGGTTGGCTGGAGCTTGTCGCGCAGGGCGAGCGTGATGCGGTTCATGAAGGAACTGTCGTCGTTGCCGGCGATCAGGCCGGCATTGTCGGCGATCGCATCCAGCAGCACGTCCAGCCACTCACGATCGGCCTTGGCGAAATCGCCCAGCACGTGGCCGTGCACCATCTCGCGCACGCCCGGATGGCCGACGCCGATGCGCACCCGGCGATAGTCCTTGCCGATATGCTGGTCGAGCGAGCGGATGCCGTTGTGGCCGCCGGCGCCGCCGCCCTTCTTCACCCGCACCTTGCCGGGCTCCAGGTCGATCTCGTCGTAGAAAACGGTAACGGCGGAGGGGTCGATCTTGTAGAAGCGCATCGCCTCGCCGACCGCCTGGCCGGAGAGGTTCATGAAGGTCTGCGGCTTGATCAGCAGCACCTTCTCGCCGTCCAGCCGGCCTTCGGCGATCTCGGCCTGGAACTTGCGCGTCCAGGGCGAAAAGGAATGGCGGCGGGCAATCGCGTCCGCCGCCATGAACCCGACATTGTGCCGGTTGTCCGCATATTTCGCGCCCGGATTGCCGAGGCCCACAAAGAGCAGCATCGTCAGCCTCCGGGCGTGGAGAATTACTTCTCTTCTTCCTCGGCCACAGCCTCTTCGCCGTCGGCGTCGGACTTGGCGGCGGCGGAGCCGGCCACGGTGGCCACGGTGAAGTCGCGGTCGGCGATCACCGGCTTGACGCCCTTCGGCAGCTTGATCGAGGAGATGTGGATGACGTCGCCGATCTCGGTGCCTTCCAGATCGACGGTGATCGAGTCCGGGATGGAGTCGGCCGGGCAGACGAATTCGACGTCATGGCGCACGACGTTGAGCACGCCGCCGCGCTTCAGGCCGGGCGACTTCTCTTCGTTGATGAAGTGGACCGGAATGTTGACGGTGACTTCCGACTTGGCGCTTACGCGCAGGAAGTCGACATGCAGCGGGAAGTCGCGAACGGCGTCGAGTTGGTAGTCCTTCGGCAGGACGCGGATCTTCTTGCCGTCCACGTCGATGGTGGCAACGGTGGTCATGAAGCCGCCGCCGTGGATCTTGTAGAAGATGTCCTTGTACGACACGACGATGGCCAGGGGAGGCTGCTTGTCGCCATAGATGACTGCGGGAATCTTGCCTTCACGGCGAATGGCACGGGCGGACCCCTTACCGACCCTTTCGCGCGTCTCGGCCTTGAGCTCGTAGCTGGTGCTCATGGCATTTCCTTTCATAGTGTGCGGAGCGCTTGTAGCGGGACTCTCCCGGCACAAACGTGGAAACACCGCACGTCCCGAAACGCCATGCCTGCCGGGCAGGTGGTGACGATGCGGGAAGGCGGGCTTCGACCGCGTTGCCTCCAAGGGTGTCTACGCGGCTGGCGGCTCTATAGCGGAAGGGGCGTGCCCGCGCAAGGCCGCGGGCGCCGGAAGCCCTCGGCGGCCGGTCGTCTTCAGGCCTGGGCGGCCCGCGCCTGCTTCATGCTCGGCAGGAAGATGGTCAGCAGGCCGATCAGCGGCAGGTAGGAGCAGGCATGGTAGACATATTCGATGCCCTTGGCGTCGGCGACCACGCCCAGCAGCGCCGCCGCGATGCCGCCCATGCCGAAGGCGAAGCCGAAGAAGATGCCGGCGATCATGCCGACGCGGCCCGGCACCAGTTCCTGTGCGAACACGACGATGTTGGAGAAGGCCGACGACATGATGAGGCCGATCAGGATGGTGAGGATGATCGTCCATTCATAGTTCGCGTAGGGCAGGGCCAGCGTGAACGGGATGACGCCGACGATGGAGAACCAGATCATCGCCTTCTGGCCGAAGCGGTCGCCGAACGGCCCGCCGAGCAGGATGCCGAGCGCGCTGGCGCCGAGGAAGGCGAAGAGCAGGACCTGTGACATCTGCACCGAAACGCCGAACTTCTCGATGACATAGAAGGTGTAATAGCTGGAAAGTCCCGCCATATAGGCGTTCTTCGACAGGACGAGGATGGTCAGCACCGTGAGCGCCCAGGCGACGCGCTTACGCGGCAGCACGAGGACGGGTGCCGCCGACTTGGCGCTTGCCGCGTTCCGGGCCCGCAACCGCTTGTACCAGTTGCCGACCTGATAGAGCACGATGATGCCGAGCAGCGATGCGAGCGCGAACCAGGCGATGCTCGACTGGCCGAAGGGAACGACCACGAAGGCGGCCAGCAGCGGGCCGATGGCCTGGCCGGCATTGCCGCCCACCTGGAACAGGGATTGCGCCAGCCCATGCCGGCCGCCCGAGGCGAGGCGGGCGATGCGCGAGGATTCCGGATGGAATATGGACGAGCCGATGCCGATCAGCGAGGCGCCCAACAGCAAGGCCCAGTAGTGGCCGGCATAGGCGAGCACGACCAGCCCGATCAGCGAAGACGTCATGCCGACCGGCAGCGAGAACGGCATCGGCCTGCGGTCGGTGACCAGCCCGACCACCGGCTGCAGCAGCGAGGCGGTGACCTGGAAGGTGAAGGTCAGGAGGCCGATCTGCCAGAAGTCGAGGCCGTAATTGTCCTTCAGCAACGGATAGATCGCCGACAGGAGCGACTGCATGATGTCGTTGATGCCGTGGCACAGGCTCACCGCCAGGATCACGGTAAAGGCCGTGCCGGTCGCGGAGGCGCGTTGGGCGGGCAGGGCGGTATCGGTCAAGGCAGGCTCCGTGCGCTCAGGCATCGCATCAATTCCAAGCTCGGGCTTATAGTCCTGTTGCAATGCGGTTTCTTTCGTGGTTTGGTCCATTACTTTCGCGAGTGGGCCAATAAGCATGGCGACTGCACATCCGGAAACGGCCGGCGGCCGGACCGATCTGTTCGAGACGCATCTGCGCCGATTGAAATGGCTGGAGCAGGCCAGCGACCAGATCGTGGCCATGCCCAGCGACTATCCCGACGGCCACAGGGTTCCCGACCATGAGCACAGCCGCTGCCAGTTGCTGCATGCGCTGACCGGCGTGGTGCTGGTCAAGACGCATTTCGGCCGCTGGATGGTGCCGCCCGACCATGCCATGTGGATTCCGGCCGGCATCGTGCACTCGGTGGAGATGCTGGGCGATGTCAGGATGCGCTCGGTCTATGTCGTGCCGGATGCGATAGAGGGGTTGCCGTCGCGCCTGCGTGTGGTTGCGGTCAGCGACCTGATGCGCAGCCTGATCGTCGAGGCGGTGCAACTGCCTGTTCGGCCGGTGCCGTCGGAGCGGGCCGTGCTGGTGCTCAACCTCCTGCTGCACGAGATCCCGCGCCTGCCGGAACGGCCGCTCGGCCTGCCGTTTCCCTCCGACCCGCGGATCGACTCGCTATGCCGTCGTTTCGTCGCCGAACCCTCGCCCCACACGACCATCGACGACTGGGCGGAATGGCTCGGCATGAGCCGGCGTTCCTTCACCCGTACCTTCCATCGCGAGACCGGCCTGTCGCTTTCGACATGGCGCCAACAGGCGCTGCTGTTCGCGGCGCTGCCGCGCCTGGCCGATGGCGAGCCGATCACCAGTGTCGCGCTCGACCTCGGCTATGACAGCGTCCCGGCCTTCACCACCATGTTCAAGCGGATGCTGGGCTCGGCGCCCCGCAGCTATCTGCGCGGCTCGCGCGAGGGGGAGAGGCCGGGCCGGACTTCCCGGCCCGACGAGAGCGGCATGCTCAGCCGTCCTTCAGCTCCATGAAGCGGATGCGGTTGTTGAACGGGTCGATGACCTCCAGTTCCAGCCGCGTTCCCTCATCCTCCAGCCCCGGTTTCATGTAGCGGTAGTTCCTGGCCGACAGCTCCCTGTGCAGGTCGCGGATGCCGGTCATGTAGACGCACATGTTGCCGCCGGGCGTGGCGTCGCCCGCATGCTCGGACAGGTGCAGCCGCAGGCCGGCGCGCGAAACCTGCGTGTAGAGCGGGAAGTTGTCGCCGTAGCGATGCTCCCAGTCCACGCTGAAGCCGAGGAAGCCGAGATAGAACTCGTGCGCCTTGGCGACATCGAAGATGCGCACGATGGGCACGGCCCCCTCGAAGGCGATCGCGCCGGTGTCCGGGGCGGCGGTGTCGATCTTGTGCGCAAGGATGTTCCAGTTCGCCAGCCCGAACTGGCGTGCGACGATTTCCAGGGCCTGGCTGTGGGTGATGTCGATATGCTGTGCGGCCAGCGCCTCGCGCATGGCCTTCGCCATGGCCTTTGCATCGCGGTAGTCCCGCATGTCCGTTCCTTTCGTCACGGCGAAGCTCTCGTCGGTGCCCGCATTGCCGACGCCTTCGCCTGACGGTGAAACGTTCAGGAAGGCTCGCGGGAGGCGTTCGCCATGCCCTTTTGGGGGCGCGGGCTGCCGGCCGCCTCCGGCCGTAGCCGCACTTTAATGCGTTGTTGCGGCTATTTCCAGCCGGCGTGTTTGCGAAACGGACGGACCATGCGCCGCAAGGTGTCGTCGCGGCGAAGGAAATGGTGGTGCAGCGCGGCCAGCGCATGGCCCAGCGCCAGCAGCCCCGTGCCGTAGGCCAGCAAGGCATGGATGCGTGACCAGAACGCTTCCGCCGCGTCCGAGGCCGCCAGCGGAAGGTTGGGTATGACGACCAGGTCGAAGGCGTAGCTGGGTATGGCGAGCGGCGACGCCGACACCACGGCCCAGCCCGCCAGCGGCACCACAATGGTCAGACAGAGCAACAGGGAGTGGGCTGCATAGGCGGCCAGCCTTTCCAGCCGGCCCATATGCCCGGCCGGCGCCGGCCGGATGCCGATCGCCCACCAGCCGAGTCTGAGCAGGGCCAGCGCCAGGATGAGGAAGCCCAGCGATTTGTGCCATTGATAGAGCCGGAATTGCAGCGCGGGATCATCGGCGCTTGCCTGGGTGAGGTAACCCAGCGCGAGCTGGCAGGCGAACAGCAGCGCGATCAGCCAATGCAGAACTTGCGCTGCGAGCCCGTAGCCGGCCTGCGTATTGCGCCACATGGCCTTCTCCCATGCCTCGGTGCTTTCAGCTCAATTGCCGGTAGGCGCGCACGGCGATCTCCTGCAGCCGCTCCTTGGGCAGGTCTCCGACCAGCGCGCAGCTCAGCGTCGCTTCGGTCCAGGCAAAGGATTCGAGGGCGCCGGCGGCGACATAGCGCAGCGAGGTTTCCTTGCCGTTCTGGGTGGGCACGACGTAGAGGGTGACGCGCCGGCCGCCATCGTCCTCATACATGAACTGCGCGGCCGCGCCGCCATTGGCCGGCAGCAACCGCCCGCCCACCAGCGTCAGCCCCTCGTCGCGAAGGTCGGGGATGACGAGAGGGCGGTCGAGCCGCTTCGACAGCCAGGCGGCCAGATGGGCTTCCTGGTCGCCGCGCACTTCCACTGGATGCAGCACCTCGCGCGTATAGAGGTTGTGGGCGGCCAGGGCTTCGCTGATCATCGAGCGGTCGGCGAGCGAGCCTGCCGCCATCATGTCGCGCCCGAACCAGCCCGAAACGGCGCCGGCCGTCACCAGCAGGACCGCGGCCGCGGCCATGCGCCAGTTGCGGTTCGTTTCGGCCTTCACCCGGTGGGCCATGCGATGCGCGGAAAGCCGGGCCGGCACCGTCTCGCGCGCGACGTGGCCGTAGAGTTCGCGCAGCGTCTCGTTTTGCCTGCGCCAGTGGCCGACATCCTCGGCAAGCACGGGGTTGTCGGCGAGATGCCGCTCGATCTCGATGCGACGATCATCGTCGAGCAGCCCGTCGGCATAGGCGAGCAGGTCGCTTTCGGTGATCGGACTGGTGTCGCCGGTCATTTCATCGTCCTCAGTTTCGGCCCGCCTTCCTCCGTAAGGCTGCGCAGCGTCGCGCGCGCCCGTCCGAGGCGCGACATCAGTGTGCCCACCGGTATGTCGAGAACCGCTGCCGCATCGGCGTAGCTGAAGCCCTCGACGGCGATCAGAAGCAGCGCCTCGCGCTGCTCGGCCGGCAGTTCCTGCATGGCCCGCGCCGTCTCGGCCAACGCCAGCCGGCCGGGCGAAGCGCTTTGCACCTGCGGTTCCGCCACGAGGTCGGTCATCGGCATGGTGTCCGGGGCGCGGCGCCGATGCCGCAACTCATTGCGGTGGATGTTCAGCAGCATGCGGAACAACCACGCCCGCAGCGGCCCGGTCGGCCGCCACAGGCTGCTTTTGCGGATCGCCCGTTCGAGGCAGTCCTGGACCAGATCGTCCGCCAGATCGGCATTGTGGGTGAGGGCGCGTGCGTAGCGCCGCAGCGCCGGCACGCAATCCTCGACCTGGTCCAGGAATTGCGACATGGGCTTGGAACCGGTCCTACTCTTTCACCACATGCCAGGCACCGCCCACTCCGTCACCGCTCACGTCGCCCGGCTGCTTGTCGGCCTGCCACAGATAGAGCGGCTTGCCGTTGTGCGCCCACTGCCTGGAACCGTCCTTTCGGCTCACCAGCGTGAACGGCGCTGCGTCGGTGGCGGAAGCGTCGGCCATCAGCGGCGGCCACTTCACGGCGCAGTCATCGTAGCAGTTCGAGGTGTTTTCGGCATCCTTGTCGAAAGTATAGAGCGTCATGCCCTTGGCGTCGGTCAGCACCTCGCCCTTGCTGGTTTCCATGGTCTTGATCGCACCGCCGGCATAGTCCTCGGCATGGGCGGCAAGCGGAAGGCCGAAGGCGACGGCTGCGATGGCAAGAAGCTTCGTGGTTGCGGACATGGTGCTTTCCTCCAGGTTGTTTGCTCGCGGATCATCCCGCCCACACGAGGGTCAACACCGGCCGGAAAGCTTTAATCCCGCCCCGGCCGGCTATTTTCGGCAATCACCGGCGTCCTTCGACGGTCATGTCGAATTTCACGACATTGGAATAGATGGGCGTGCCGACATCCATGCCATAGGGCGAGCGCAGCACGTTGCCGGTGACATGGAAGGCGATGCCGCGTCCCTGCTGCCGCAGCAGAACCACCTCGAAGCTCTCCCGGCGCGCAACGCCGCGCGCCGAAAGAACGCCTTCCACCGTGGCGCTGCGTGGTCCGGTCTGCGTGACCCTGGTCGAGCGGAAGGTGATGGCCGGATGGTTGTCCACGTCGAACACGGCCGAGGAGCGCAGGAAATTGGTGATGCGGGGCTGGCCGGCCTGCACGCTGGCGGGGCGCAGGGTGAAGGACACCGCCGAGCGCGAGACGCGCGCGGCATCGATGATGAAAGTGCCGGAGAACTGCCGGAACTGGCCCTCTATGCCGCCGCCGCCGACCTGGCCGACGCTGAACACGATGCGTGACGAGGGTTCTATCGCATAGCGGCCGCCCGCGCTGGCCAGGCTTTCGCCGAACGAAGGCGACGAAGCCAGGGCCAGGGCGCCCGCCAGCAGGATGGGCCGGATCATGACGACCTCCCGGTGTTGAAGCTCTATCGGCAACAACACCGGCGGCGGGATTTTAATCCCGGGATTTTGGCGGAAACGTCAGTCGAACAGGCTGGACACCGACTGTTCGGACGCCGTGCGCGAGATCGCCTCGCCGAGAAGGTCGGCGATGGTGATGGTGCGGATGTTGGGGGCGTCGATCGTGGTCTGCGTCGGCTGGATGGAATCGGTGATGACCAGTTCCTGCAGTTGCGAGCCGGCGATGCGGTTCGCCGCGGCGCCCGAGAGCACGCCGTGGGTGATGTAGGCGGTGACGCTGGTGGCGCCCTTTTCCAGAAGCGCATCGGCCGCGTTGCAGAGCGTGCCGCCGGAATCGACGATATCGTCGATCAGCAGGCAGTCCTTGCCGCGCACGTCGCCGATGACGTTCATGACCTCCGACTCGCCGGGGCGCTCGCGACGCTTGTCGACGATGGCGAGCTGGGCGTCGAGGCGCTTGGCCAGCGCACGGGCGCGCACCACGCCGCCGGTGTCGGGCGAAACGACCATGACGTTGTTGAGCTGCTTGTACTTGGCCTTCACGTCGCGGGCCATCACCGGAACCGAGAACAGGTTGTCGGTCGGGATGTCGAAGAAGCCCTGGATCTGGCCGGCATGCAGGTCCAGCGTCAGCACGCGCGAGGCGCCGGCGCGGGTGATCATGTTGGCGACCAGCTTGGCCGAGATCGGCGTGCGGCCCGAGGCGCGGCGATCCTGGCGCGCATAGCCGAAATAGGGGATGACCGCCGTGATGCGCCGCGCCGAGGAGCGCATGAACGCATCGATCATGATGAGCAGTTCCATCAGGTGGTCGTTGGTCGGGTAGGAGGTCGATTGCAGGACGAAGACGTCCTCGCCGCGCACGTTCTCCTGGATTTCGACAAAGATTTCCTGATCGGCGAAGCGCCGCACGCTGGCCTTGCCCAGCGGAATGTTCAGATAGCGGGCGACCGCCTCGGCCAGCACCCTGTTGGAATTGCCCGCAAAGAGTTTCATGCCTTGTCCCCGGAGAGAAATTTACGGGGTTTTTAGCCGCCTTGACCGGTATTGCAAGCGCCACAAACGGGATTCTCGAAGCAAATCCCAAGAATCAGGACAGGTTGTTGCCCGTTGGACATGGGAAAATGTCGCAGGCCGGTGCCTGCTATCCCTGGCCGGGGGCGCTGTCGAACCAGGTCGACAACTGGTCCATGGTCGTATCGGCAATGGCCTTGAGCGTGTCGGGACCCACGCCCGGCCAGCCCTCGGCGCCGTTCACCGCCGTCGCCTTCTGCTGGCCGGAGATGCGGTGCAGGCGGCTGCCGGCCGGGTCATACACGTCCCAGACATAGATGACGGTGGCGGCGCCGTCCTCGTTCAGGACCGAGAAATAACCCTTCAGCACATGGGTCGCGCTCTGGTCGGAACTGCCGGCAAGGGTGACGCCGCGCTGGCGGGCGCGCTGCTGCAATTCCTCCAGCAGCGGGCCGGCCGCTTCCACCGAAGTGCCGACGATGGGCGCGACCTGGAGCCTGATCCGGCCGGGGCGGGCCGGCGGCTGCACGGCGGCGGCCGACGAAGACGCGGCATTGTCGCTCGCCGGCGGCTGGCCCGTGGGTGGCTGGGCCGTGGCGGTCTGGCCGGGGGTGCCGATGGCGGACGGATCGAGCACGCTCGAACTGTTGCACGCGGCCAGGGCCAGCGCCACAAAAAGCACGGTCGACAAGGACGCTCGGCTCATGCCCCACAACACTCCATACGCACGGGGCCATCCAAGCGCCCCGCACGGAATGTATCACTTCACGATCAAGTCGAGATCATGGCGCGACAGCGGCCGGGCCTGGGATTCGGTGGTCAGGTAGGTGCGGCCGAGCGTCATCGCCGTCTCGGTTTCGGAATCCATGATGATCATGTGGGCGAACAGCGTCATGTTCGGGGCGATCGGCTCGGGATTGCCCTGGTAGAACATCGGCATGTCCATCCAGGAGGGCGAGAAGCGGGCGCCGACCGAATAGCCGCAGGCGTTCAGCCGGTGCTTGGTCAGGCCATAGGCTTCCATGGTGCGGGCGTGGGCTTCGAAAACGTCGCCGAAGGTGTTGTCGGGCGTCATCGCCTTCTCGACGGCCAGCAGGGCGGCCTGCGCGGCGTCGAACAGTTCCTGATGGCGCTTGGAAACCTTGCCGGTCAGCACCGTGCGCATCGCCGGTGCATGGTAATGGTGGAAGACGCCGGCCCATTCCAGCGTGAGCTGGTCGTTCTTGTTGAGCTTGCGGCGGCCGGCCTTGTAGCGGCACAGCAGCGCGTCCGGTCCGGAGCCGATGATGAACTCGTTGGCGGGGTAGTCGCCGCCGCCGGCAAAGATGGTGCCCTGCATGGCGGCCAGGATGGCGGCTTCGTCGCCTCCCTGCTTGATCAGCGGCAGGGCCGCGTCGAGCGCATCGTCGGTCAGCGCGGCGGCCTTCTCCACCTTGGCGATCTCGGCCGGGCTCTTGAACAGGCGCAGCCGCCCGACAATGCCGGAGGCGTCGGAAATCTGTCCGAAGGTCTGCAACTGCTCGTCCAGCCGGCGGCCGTTGTAGGCGGTCAGGCCGTGCGTGTCGTATTCGACGCCGATGCGGGCGCCGAGCAGGTCCAGCTCGTTCAGCAGGTTGCGCAGGTCGATGGCCGGGTTGGCGCCGTCGCGGTCGGTCCACAGCACGATGTTGTCGATGATGGAGGTCTGGCGTGCCTGGCGCATGTCGGCCGAGCGCGTCAGCAGTGTCATGGAACCGTCCGCCTGCACCACCAGACATTGGAAGAAGCAGAAACCGAAGGTGTCGTAGCCGGTCAGCCAGTACATGCTTTCCTGCGCGAACAGCAGCACGGCGTCCAGCTTGCGCTCCGCCAGCTCGATCATCAGGCGGTCGCGGCGGGCGTCGAATTCGGAACGTTCGAAATGCAGCGCCATGGCTCTTACCTCTCCAGAACGATGGCCGAGACCTGCCGGCCGTAGTCCGGCTCCTTGCGGTGGGTCGTGCGGCGATAGGAATAGAACAGTTCTTCTTCCTCATAGGTGCAGCGGCCGAGCGCCTCGGCGGTCACGCCTGCCTTGCGCAGGCGCTCCACCGTGTAGCCGTTGAGGTCGAAGAGGAAATGATGCGGCTTGCCGGACGGGACGAACCAGCCTTCGTTGGCGGCATCCGCCGCCACGAACCGCTCGCGGAACTCGGGGCCGACCTCGTAGTTGCGGCCGCTGATCGAGGGGCCGAGCACGGCCACGATGCCGTCGCGGCGTGCGCCGAGGCCTTCCATGGCCGCGATGGTGTTTTCGAGGACGCCGGTGAAGGCGCCTTTCCAGCCGGCATGGGCCGCTCCCACCACGCCGGCCCCGGCATCGGCGAACAGCACCGGGCCGCAATCGGCGGTCGAGGCGCCGACGGCGATGCCCGGCCGGTCGGTGACGATGGCGTCCGCCTTCGGCCGTTCGCCGGCGAAGGGCTCGCGGGCGACGATGACGTCGGGCGAGTGGATCTGATAGGCAGTCAGCAGGCGATCGGGCGCGACGCCCATCCATTCCGCCACGCGGCGGCGGTTCTCGGCCACCAGCGACTGGTCGTCCTGCGAGCCGGTGCCGATGTTGAGGCCTTGGTAAATGCCCTCGGAAACGCCGCCGATGCGGGTGAAATAGGCGTGGCGGATGCCGTGAGCCCCGGCCTTTTCCAGCAGTGGAGAGCGGATCGGTTCCGGCTTTTGCTGATTCACCATTAGGGCTTTGTTGTCTCCCCGGACCGTTTCGTCAAGCGGGAGATGCGAGGGATTTCGCCTGCGCGACGGCTTGCCAGAGTGGTCCCGGCGGACCGGAAAAGTCAATCGCGCGCCGGAAAAGGTACGTCGGCTGCGTCCTTTGGCAGCACCGCCAGCACCTTGAACAAATCGCCCATCTGGTCGGGCGCGGCCAGCCGCTCGACCTGCGCGGTGATCGCTTGCCGTGCGGCCTCGTCGGCGTCGGCGCCCAACCGGCCGGCGCGCTCCAGCAGGCCCATGGTGAGCAGGAATGCGCCTTGGGTGGCCGTCGAAACCTTCAATCCATGGGCGCGGGCCACCCCGCCGAGGGCGGCGAAATCGACATGCGTGGTCAGGTCCGCTTCGCCGGGGTGGGCCAGCACATCGTCGGGGGCATGGTCCTTGAGCGCCTGCAACGTGTCGCCGACACCGGCTTCGAGATAGCCATAGTCGATGAACAGGCCGGCCCCGCCGCGTGCGGCGATGCGCGCCGCGATATCCGCCATCAGGGCGCTGCGGGCCGGGGCGAGCTCGACAATGGCGCCTTCGGGGGCTGTGCCGGCATCTGCCGGCAGAAGCGACGGGTCGAGCGAGGCGGCGCCGGCGAAGAAGGCGAGCCGACCGGCCTCGTCCAGCCCCACCATACGCTCGCGCCAGCCGGAGGCGGTGCGCACGAACTGGCGCACCGGAATGGCGTCGAACAGCTCGTTGCCGACGATGAGCAGGGGTGCGTGGGGCAGGGTGGCCACCGTTTCGTGCCATGTAACGCGTTCGGCCACCGCCCCCAGCGTCTCGCGCTGGATTTCCGTCAGGCGAGGGCTCGTCTCGATCAGAGCGAAGCGCGCTTCTGCGAAAAAGGCCGGGTCGAGCCGCGCCCATGTGCGCAGCATGTCCTTCATCAGCGTGCCGCGTCCCGGCCCGATCTCGGCCACGGTGACGGGCAGCGGCCGGCCATTGGCGATCCATGCCTGATAGAGCCAGACGGCGACAAGCTCGCCGAACATCTGGCTGACCTCCGGCGCGGTGATGAAGTCGCCCCTGGCGCCGAACGGCTCGCGGGTTCTGTAGTAGCCGTGCCGGGGATGGAACAGGCACAATGCCATATATTCGCTGACCGGGATCGGGCCGTCGGCCGCGATCAGCCCGGCTATATGCCGGCCGAGCCCCGTCATGCCTGTGCCGAGCGCGCCAGCGGCCTTGCGGTGGTCATCGCCCAGATGCCGATCAGCACCATCGGCACCGACAGAACCATGCCCATGGTCAGCCAGTTGCCGGCGAGATAGCCGATCTGGGCGTCCGGTTCGCGGAAGAACTCGACGAAGATGCGCGACAGGCCGTAGCCGCAGATGAAGGCGCCGGAAACGAAGCGTGGGGTCCCCAGCTTCAGGCGCGAATGGGTGAGCAGGCGCAGGACCAGGAACAGCACCACGCCTTCCAGCAGGCCCTCGTAGAGCTGGCTCGGATGGCGGGGCAGGGAGCCGCCGGTGGGAAACACCACCGCCCAGGGCATGTCGGAAACGCGGCCCCACAATTCGGAATTGATGAAGTTCGCCAGCCGTCCCAGCCCTAGCCCCACCGGCACCCCGGCGGCCACCACGTCGAACAGCGACCAGGGATGGATGCCGCGCGAACGGGCGAACAGGAGCATGGCGATGGTGGTGCCGAGAATGCCGCCGTGGAAGGACATGCCGCCCTGCCAGACGGCGAAGATGTCGCCCGGGTTTGCAAGATAGCGGGCGAAATCGTAGAACAGCACATAGCCGATGCGCCCGCCGAGCACGACTCCGACCGCGGCCCAGACGACGAAATCGTCTATGTCCTGCGGCTTCATCGGCAGCTTGCCGTCCGGCCACAGGCGCGGGTTGGAAACCAGCCGCTTGGCGTACCACCAAGCAAACACGATGCCGACGACATAGGCCAGACCGTACCAGTGAATGGCGAGCGGGCCGATCTGCACGATGACCGGATCGATTTCGGGGAAGGGCAGGGCCGCAATCGGCAGCAAAGACGGAAAGCTCAACGAGATGTCCTCGTGCGGGTTGGATCGGCGCGGACCATGCGGCAGGGTTTGGACATGGTCAAGGCGACATGGCAAGGCGATGAAGGACCCGCGCGGGCGGCAATCATGCATGCGCCTGCGCGGATGCACTTGCATTCGCAATCCATCGCCACTACGTCAAACCGACCAAGCGAGGTGCAGCCATGTCAACCGGACCCAACCGCATTCTGGACGAATTCGCCAAGCTGATGACCGATGCGGCCGGTGCCGCCCAGGGCGTGCGGCGCGAGGTGGAGACCGCCTTCCGGGGGCAGGCTGAGCGTATCCTCAATTCCATGGACATCGTCCAACGCGAGGAATTCGAGGCCACCCGCGACATGGCCGTCAAGGCGCGCGAGGAAAATGCCAAGCTTTCCGCGCGTATCGAAGCGCTCGAGGCAAGAATTGCCGAGCTGACCGCCAGCGCGGAGAAGTCCGCGCCCGCTTCCGGCTCCCGCGCCAAGAAATAATTCCAAAAGTTTTCCACAAAGGGCGATTCTGGAAAAGCTCTTTGTCATGAATCCCTTACGCACCGGCAGGGAATCCGGTCGTAAGAGGCTTTCCACATGCGAATGACTCTTCGCCGAAAATTGGGCTGGTCACGCGACTCCGGATCAATAGACTGAATTTGTTGCATGATTCGTGAAGGCGAACATGCGCCGGGCGGTGGGGTCCGGTCATGGGTTGTTGTTGCGTCGAGCAGTCCAGACCGTCCGAGTTCTAGAAATCAATGTTCGTTGTGCGTGCCTATCCACGGAGCGTGTGATGGTGCTCCCGAACGACAGGAAGCAGTGAATGGAACTCCTCGAACTCGAAGTCTCGCGCGAAATCCATCCGGTGGATGTCATCGAGCAGGTCGCCCACAACAATGACTGGTCCTTCGAGCGGGCCGGTGACGATGAAATCTCCATCTCGGTTGCCGGAAGCTGGACCGAATATCACGTCTCCTTCTCCTGGATGGAGGATTTCGAGGCGCTGCATCTGGCCTGCGCCTTCGACATCAAGGTGCCGGAAAACCGGGCGCTGGAGGTGATGCGGCTGCTCTCGCTCATCAACGAACAGATGCTGTTCGGCCATTTCGACCTGTGGGAGCAGGAAGGGGCCATCATGTTCAGGCAGTCGCTGCTGCTTGCCGGCGGGGTCGAGCCGTCGAGCCAGCAGGTCGAGGTGCTCCTGTCCTCGGCGCTGGAGGCCTGCGAATGCTATTTCCAGGCATTCCAGTTCGTCGTGTGGTCGGGAACCTCGGCCAGGGATGCACTGGCCAGCGTCCTGTTCGAGACGCACGGCAACGCATAAGGACCAGCGCAGAAATGAGTTCAGGTACGGCGCGCAAGCCGGAGATCGGTTTTGCCGATTTCGACAAGGTCGATATCAGGACCGGCACCATCGTCGAGGCCGAGCCTTTTCCTGAGGCGCGCAAGCCGGCCTTCAAGATGAAGATCGATTTCGGCCCGGAGATCGGGGTCCGGAAATCGTCGGCGCAGATCACCCGCCACTATACGCCCGAGGCGCTGGTGGGGCGGCAGATTTTCGCGGTGGTGAACTTTCCGCCACGGCAGATCGGTCCGTTCATGTCCGAGGTGCTGACGCTCGGCTTCTCCGACGAGAACGGCGATATCGTGCTGGGCGCCGTCGAGCGCACGGTGCCCAACGGCAGCCGGCTTCACTGACCCGGATATCCGTGACTGGTGCCGGTTTTGAGGGTGAGGTATTCCATTCCGAAGACCGTGCCTATTTTGAATTGAGAATCTCTGGATTGATGCAATCCAGGAACGATATCCTTTGAGGAAGGTTCAGTCTTTGCCGAGGATAGGGTAGGCTTCGCGAGGTGCGATGCCACCAGACACCCTTCCAAGGCTTGTGAGATTTGAAATGACCATCCTCAGGAACACCCCGCGCGCCGTTGCCTTTGCCGGCACCAGCCGGCGCACCGCGCTGCTTGCGCTTGCCGCCTCCGTGCTCACCGTCGCGGCGCTGACGCTCATCCCTTCCGCGCATGCCGAGGACAAGACCTCGGTCAAGGTCGGCATCATGGCGGGCGAGGAAGAGGACACCTGGGCGGCGGTGAAGGAGCAGGCGGCCAAGAACGGCCTGACCGTCGAGACGGTCATCTTCAACGACTACACCCAGCCCAACGAGGCGCTGGCGCGCGGCGACATCGACGCCAACGCCTTCCAGCATGAGCCTTACCTCGAAAACCAGATCGCCACGCAGGGCTACAAGATCGTGGTCGCCGGCTACACGGCGCTGTGGCCGGTCGGCCTCTATTCCAAGAAGCACAAGTCGCTGGCCGATCTGCCCGACGGGGCGGTGATCGGCGTGCCGAACGACCCGTCCAACGAGGGCCGTGCCCTCAAGGTGCTGGAGGATGCGGGGCTGATCAAGCTGCGCGAGGGCGCCGGCATCCTGGCCACGGTGACGGATGTCGCGGAAAATCCGAAGAATCTGGAGATCAAGGAACTCGACGCCGGCATCGTCGGGCGCTCGGTCGACGACCTCGACGGCGCCGTCGTCAACACCGACTGGGCGCTGAAAAGCGGGCTGACCGCCGACATCCAGATCGCCAAGGAAACCATCGAGAACAACCCGTACCGCAACTTCATCGCGGTCAGGGAAGAAGACAAGGATGCGCCCTGGGTGAAGAAACTCGTCAGCTCCTATCAGAACGATGCGGTCAAGGCCGCATTCGACCAAATCTACAAGGGAGCGGGCGTTTCCGCCTACTGATCCGACCGGGTTGCGTGGCGCCCGTTCGGGCGCCACGTGGCCTTTGCTAACCAAACGGCCATTGCCCCGTCATCTGATTTGGCGCAAGGAAAGGCGGCCCGCGGCATGTGCGGTGGGCCGCTTTGCGCATGAAGCATCATGAGGCGACAGGGCAGGATGGCTTCCCGGCACATGAAAGACGGCACGATGAACCAGCATGTGGGGCACCAGCACGTGGAAGCGCTCGCCCCGGATGGGCGACGGGCGGCACCGGCTGCGTCCGGCACCGGGCCGGTGGTGCGGCTGGTCGACGTCAAGCGCCATTTCGGCCCGACCGCCGCGCTGGACGGCGTGTCCCTGACCGTCGGCAAGGGCGAGATCATCGGCATCATCGGCCGCAGCGGGGCCGGCAAGTCGACGCTGATCCGCTGCCTCAACGGCCTGGAGCGGCCGGATTCGGGCGAGGTCCATATCGAAGGGCGGGAGATCAGCCGGCTGGACGAAAACCAGTTGCAGCCGCTGCGCCGGCGCATCGGCATGATCTTCCAGCATTTCAACCTGCTGTCGGCCAAGACCGTCGAGGAAAATGTCGCCCTGCCGCTCAAGATCGAGGGCGTTCCGAAGGCCGAGCGCCTGCGCCGCGCAGCGGAGTTGCTGGAGCTTGTCGGCCTTGCCGGCAAGGCGAATGCCTATCCGGCCTCGCTCTCGGGCGGCCAGAAGCAGCGTGTCGGCATCGCCCGCGCGCTCGCCGCGCGGCCGGCGCTTTTGCTTTCCGACGAGGCCACTTCGGCGCTCGATCCGGAAACGACGCGCTCCATCCTTGCCCTGCTCAAGGACATCAACCGCCAGCTCGGCCTTACCATCATCCTCATCACCCACGAGATGGAGGTGGTGCGCTCGATCGCCGACCGCGTGGCGGTGATCGATGCCGGCCGCATCGTCGAGCAGGGCGAGGTCTGGAAGGTGTTCGCCGACCCGCAATCCGACATCACCACCAGCCTGTTGCAGGGCATCCGCCCGCAACTGCCGGCCGAGATCGCGCAGCGGCTCTCGCCGACGCTCGGATCGGAAGCGGTGCTGCGCGTCGACATTGCCGGCGAGGCGGCGCTGGGGCCGCTGCTGGCGGATCTCGCCGCCAAAGCGGGCTCGTTCCGCTTCGTCCATGGCGGTATCGAGCGGGTGCAGGGGCGGCCGGTCGGCACGCTGTTCCTCGCCGTGCCGGCCGGCGAGCCGGACCTTTCGCAAACCGTGCAATTCCTGACGGGCCGGGGCGCCCGCGTCGAGGTGCTGGGCCATGTCTTCGGCAATGATTGAGCTTTTCCTGCGTTCGCTCTGGGAAACGGTGCTGATGACCGGTGCCTCCGGCGTGGTCTCCTTCGTGTTCGGCCTTCCGCTCGGCCTCGCGCTCGTGGTGACCGATCGTGGCGGCATTGCCGAGAACCTGTGGACGAACCGCCTGCTGGGCGGCATCGTCAACGGGTTCCGCTCGGTGCCGTTCATCATCCTTCTGGTGGCGCTGATCCCGGTGACGCGCTTCATCGCCGGCACCTCGATCGGCACCTGGGCGGCGATCGTGCCGCTTTCCATCGCCGCCACGCCCTATTATGCGCGCATCGCCGAAGTGTCGCTGCGCGAGGTCGACCGCGGGTTGATCGAGGCAGTGCGCGCCATGGGCGGCTCGCGCTGGACCATCGTGCGCGAGGTGCTGGTGCCGGAAGCGATGCCGGGCATCGTGGCGGGCTTCACCGTCACGCTGGTCACGCTCGTGGGCGCTTCGGCCATGGCCGGCGCCATCGGCGCGGGCGGCCTAGGCGACCTTGCCATCCGCTACGGCTACCAGCGTTTCGAGACCACGGTGATGATCGCCGTCGTCGCGGTGCTGATCGTCATGGTCAGCGTCCTGCAATGGGCGGGCGACCGGCTGGTCGCCCGGCTGGACCGCCGCACTGCCTGACACCGATACGGCCTACGCCGGTATCCTGATGCGCGCCCGCAGGCCGCCGAGCGGACTGTCCTCGAAGGTCAGGTCGCCGCCATGGCTGCGGGCGATGTCGCGGGCGATGGGCAGGCCGAGGCCGGTGCCGGTGGCGTCGAGATTGCGCGCCGCATCGAGCCGCACGAACGGTTTGAACACTTCCTCGCGCTTTTCCGGCGGAATGCCGGGGCCGTCGTCGTCGATGGTGATGGTGAGCCAGCCATCGCCATGTTCGGCGTGGATTTCGACGGATTTGGCGTAACGAAAGGCGTTGCCTGCCACATTGGCCACCAGGCGGGTGAAGGCGTTGGGCCGCACCTGGATGTCGGGCGAGCCGGCGATCGAGGTGATGAGCTTGCACTTGCGCAGCTTTGCCTCGTCCGCCAGCCGCTGGAAGCAGGCGGCAAGGTCGAAATGCCCGGTGTCCTCGGCCGCCTCGCCGCGCGCGAAGGCCAGATAGCCCTCCAGCATGGACTGCATGTCGTCTATGTCCTTGCCCAGCGCCTCGATGTCGGCCTTGGTGCGGGTCAGCGCCAGTTGCAGCTTGAAGCGGGTGAGGATGGTGCGCAGGTCGTGGCTGACGCCGGTGAGCATCGCCGTGCGCTGCTCGATCTGGCGCTCGATGCGCTCGCGCATCTGCATGAAGGCGAAGCCCGCGCGCCGCACCTCTTCCGCGCCGCGCGGGCGGAAGTCGCGCGGCATCGGCCGGCCCTTGCCGAAGCTCTCGGCCGCCTCCGCCAGCGCCAGGATCGGCCTGATCTGGTTGCGCAGGAAGGGGATGGCGATCATCAGCAGCACCAGCGAGGTGCCGACCATCCACAACAGGAAGATGTGGGTGTTGGACGCATAGGCCTGGCTGCGGCGCACGAAGACGCGCAGCACCCTGCCTTCGAGCTGGATGCGCACCTCGATGACATTGGAATTGCCGACCGTGTCGAGCCAGAACGGCCGGTTGATCTGGCGGGTGATCTCTTCCGACAGGATCTGGTCGAGGATCGAGAAGAACGGCTTCGGCCCCGGCGGGGGCAGGGGCTCGGACGGCAGCAGGTCGACCTTGAGCTGCATCCGGTCCTGGGCGATGCGGATGATGTTGGCGTAGTCCGGCTCGTTCGGATAGGTCTCCAGCAGGTCGATGATGGCGGCGATGTCGCGGGTGACGGCTTGCGACAGGCGCTGGGTCACCGTCTGCCAGTGGCGCTCCATGAAATCGAAGGCGATGACCGATTGCAGCAGGATCATCGGCGCGATGATGATGATCAGCGAGCGGGCATAGAGCCGCTTCGGCATGTAGAGCGAAACCAGGCGCCAGAAGCGCTTCCACGATTTCTGCACCGAGGCGGCGGCGCGCTGGACGCGGGCGCGGAAGTTGTCTGGAGGCGGGCCCTGCAATTCTGTCGTCGTCATTCCGTTCCGGCCTGCGCTTGGGGCGGCGCGTCATGCGGCCGTCCGGCCGACTCTATTCCACGCTGAGGCGATACCCAATACCGCGCACCGTCTGTAGCCACACCGGGTTGGAGGGGTCGCGCTCGATCTTGCGGCGCAGCCGGTTGATCTGCACGTCGATGGTGCGTTCGCCGACTTCCGAATCCTCGCCCACCAGTTCGTGGCGCGGAATCGTTTCGCCGGCCCGTTCGGCGAAGATCGCCAGGATTTCCTGCTCGCGGTCGGTCAGCTTCAGCACCTCGCTGCCGCGTTTCAACTCGCGCTTGGCGATCTGGAAGGTGTAGGGGCCGAAGACGAGCTGTTCCACCTTGGGCGTGGAGGCGGGGCCGCCGCGCCGCAATATGTTGTTGACGCGCAGGATCAGCTCGCGCGGGTCGAACGGCTTCGGCAGGTAGTCGTCGGCCCCGGCTTCCAGCCCGGTGATGCGGTTGTCGGTCTCCGAAAGCGCCGTCAGCATCAGGATCGGCACGTTGCGCTCGGCGCGCAGCGACTTCGTCAGCTCGACGCCGCTTTCGCCCGGCATCATCACGTCCAGCACCAGCAGGTCGAAATCGAGCCCGGCCAGCTTGCGCCTCGCCTCGGCCGCGGTTCCGGCCACGGTGACGCGGAAGCCGTTCTCGCTCAGGAACTGCCTGAGCAGGTTGCGGATGCGGGTATCGTCATCGACCACCAGCAGGTGGAACGCATCGTCATCCGGCGCACAGGCCGGCTGGTCCAGCCTGTCGCTGCCATCCCTGTCAGTGCCTTCCATGACGGTCTCCTAGTCTTCTGCTGCGTCATGCGAGGGGTCGGTGTCGATCTGGGCCCTCAGCTCCGGATTGACCATCGCCTTGAGAAACTGCTCGATCGACTTGCGCCCCGCATCCTCCATTTCCATCAATGCGCCTTGTATTCGGCGGGACTGTGGCCGCGAAAGGGCAAGCGACAGCTCACGCCCCTTGGCGGTGGGATAAAGCTCGCGCTGGCGGCGGTCACGCGGTCCCTGCAATTGCACGATGTGGCCGGTGTCGATGAGCTGCTTGAGCACCCGCGCCAGCGATTGCTTGGTGATCTTGAGCACATCGAGCAGTTCGGCCACCGTCAGGCCGGGCCGGCGGTTGACGAAGTGCAGGACCCGGTGATGGGCGCGGCCGAATCCGTAGTCCGCCAGCATCTGGTCGGGGTCGGAGGTGAAGTCGCGATAGGCGAAGAAGAACAGCTCGATCAGCGTGAAATCGATGCCGTCCTCGTTGGCCACCGCCGCCCGGATCGGTGCCTCGTCGCCGGTTTTTTCCTTCAGCATGCTTCTCCCGCACCAAATTAAGTCAGCACTATTGACGTATTCTGCGCCCAATGATAATTTTTGACAAGCTTTAGGGCTTATTGCGACCGAAAACGCAAGGCTGGACCGGAAATCCGGAACTTCCTGAGTTTGCCATGGCCACAATATGGGCCTAGGCTTCGGACTGGCGGTTGCCTCATCGCTGCCGGATCAAACTTCAACGCACAGACTTATGCAGGCAGGCTGCCTGCGGGAGGTTATTGTCATGGCATCCGTTTCCTTCGACAATCTCGACGGTTATATCTGGATGAACGGCGAATTCGTCAAATGGGCGGACGCCAAGATTCACGTGCTGACCCACGGGCTTCACTATGCCAGCGCCGTATTCGAAGGTGAGCGCGCCTATGGCGGCGAGATCTTCAAGCTGACCGAGCACACCGAGCGTCTGCATGAATCGGCCCGCATTCTCGGCTTCAAGATTCCCTATTCGGTGGCCGAGATCGACGCGGCCTGCAACGAGCTGCTGAAGAAGCAGGGCTTCAAGGATGCCTATGTGCGCCCCATCGCCTGGCGCGGCAGCGAGCAGATGGGCGTCTCGGCCCAGAACAACCGCATCAACGTCGCCATCGCCATCTGGCAGTGGCCGAGCTATTTCGACCCGGAGCAGAAGCTCAAGGGCATCCGCCTCGACATGGCCGAATATCGCCGCCCCGACCCGCGCACGGCCCCGTCCAAGTCGAAGGCCGCCGGCCTCTACATGATCTGCACCATCTCCAAGCATGCGGCCGAAGCCAAGGGCTATGCCGACGCCATGATGCTGGACTGGCGCGGTCAGGTGGCCGAGGCGACCGGCGCCAACATATTCTTCGTCAAGGACGGCAAGATCCATACGCCGACGCCGGATTGCTTCCTCGACGGCATCACCCGCCGCACGGTGATCGGCCTGGCCCGTGATCGCGGCATCGAGGTGATCGAGCGCGCCATTCAGCCGGAGGAACTGGAAGGTTTCGAGCAGTGCTTCCTCACCGGCACGGCGGCCGAGGTGACGCCGGTTTCGGAGATCGGCCCGCACCGTTTCGAGGTCGGCGAGATCGCCAAGACGCTGATGAACGACTATTCGGCAGCGGTTCAGCCCAAGCGGGCCATCGCGGCGGAATAGAACTTCGTCGTCCCGTGAAGTTGCAAGGGAGCGGCCCTCTGGGCCGTTCCCTTTGTTTTTGAGCGTTTGACTTTCGTCAGAATCAGCGTCTCATGACCGCATTCGGCTCACTCGAGTCGAGGTTGTCTGAGAGGGATCACAGATGGAAACGCTACTTCCTATCATCGTGCAGGTCATCACGGGCATTATCGGCGGCCAGGCCGTCGGTGCGGCGATAAAAACGGCCGCGATGGGCCAGCTTCCCAAAATCCTCAGTGGCGCGATCGGAGGAGTCGGCGGCGCCGCCATCCTCGGCAGCCTGCTGGGTGGGGGCACCATTGATCCGGCAGCGGCGACGGCCGCGGCAGAAGGCCTCGGCGGGGCCCTCAACCTCAACAACATTCTCGGCGGCGTGGGCGGCGGCGCGATTCTCACCGGCATCGTCGGTGCGGTCATGAACGCCATGAAGAAATAAGCCGGACCAGTGGTTCGACGAAAAAGGGCGGCTTCGGCCGCCCTTTGCGTGACGGGGCGTGATCGAGGTGCACGCGGCGGCACCGTGACCCTACATCGGGGCAATGTTTCTCGGCCGTCTTTCTGCCGACAGGAAAAGGGTCATCATGGGTCAGCTCAACGCCGGCATCGTTCCCGTCACGCCGTTCCAGCAGAATTGCACCATCCTGTTCGATCAGGATGAGAAAATCGGGGTCGTCGTCGATCCCGGTGGCGATGTCGACCGTATCCTGGCGGCATTGAAGGAAAATGCCATCACCGCCACAGCCATCTGGATCACCCATGGCCATATCGACCATGCCGGCGGCGCGATGGATCTGAAGGAGGCGCTGGGCGTCGAGATCATCGGCCCGCACGAGGACGACCGGCCGCTGCTCGACAATCTGGAAAACCAGGCGCAGCGCTTCGGCCTCACCGGCGCGGTCCGCAATTGCGTTCCGGATCGCTTCCTGAACGAAGGCGACAAGGTTTCCTTCGGCGAGCACGAGTTCGAGGTCCTGCACTGTCCGGGCCATGCGCCCGGCCACGTCGTCTATTACAACCGCGCGGCCAAGTTCGCCCATGTCGGCGATGTGCTGTTTCGCGGTTCGGTGGGCCGCACCGACCTGCCGGGCGGCAACCACGAAGCGCTGATCCGTTCCATCAAGGAAAAGCTGCTGCCGCTCGGCGACGACATCGGTTTCATCTGCGGCCACGGACCGGGCGGACGCCTCGGCGAGGAGCGGCGGTCAAATCCGTTCCTGATCTGACCGGGGAATGCCATGGGATTGGGGGCGCGCTTCGCCAGAGGCAAGGCCCTCGCTCCTGCCCGCTCCCGCAGGTGGCATGCTTCTTCCGTTTGCGGCAGGGGTTTATTGGATCCGAATTACCCCCACCCCTAACCCCTCCCCACAAGGTGGAGGGGAATTCTGCGACGGCAGCATCCAGTCGAATGTCGAAGATTGTTGCTGTGACGTCGGTGAAATCCTCCCCCACCCCCTTGTGGGGAGGGGTTAGGGGTGGGGCTACGACATGTAGAAAAGGGCCGCTCGAAAGCGGCCCTTTTCGCAGGGCAGGGAACCCTTCCGGCCGTCAGTTGGCCTGGCAGAAATGGCGCAGCCCGTCATAGCCCATGAAGGTGCCGCTGCGCGCGTCGAAGCTGCGGTAGCGGTCCGAGCAATACCTGTACCATTCGGGGCTCCACGGCTCGTAGGACGCGCGATAATAATCGTCACGATAATAGCGGCGAACCGGCGCGGGGCGCGGCTCGCGGATGATGTAGGTGGGTTCCGGCTCGTAATAGCGCGGCTGGGAGGCAAGCGCTCCGCCGATCAGGGCGCCGGCGGCCAGCCCGATGACGCCGGCGGCGACCGCATCGCCGTTGGACCGGCTGTGATGGTGGTGATGGCGGCGCCAGTCGCGCGCTTCAGCCGCGGGGAGGGCAGTCGCCATGGTCGCGACGACCGCCGTCGACAACACGAATGCCTTGAAAAATCTGTTCATGACGGTCTCCTGTTCGCAGCCCCACCGCGTACGCGGCCCGATGTTGCCTGAACAGATAGTGGACCGTGCCTGAACGGCGGCTGAACGAAACGGTGCTTTACCCGTAAAAACGCAGCCGCCGGCCAGTTGTTCCGCGCAGCCTCAGCCGATGGTGAGGTTGACCGCCTTGGGGCCCTTGCCGCGCTTGTCCGGTTCGGTCTCGAACGTCACCTTCTGGCCGTCCTCCAGGCCGGGAAGGCCAGAAGCCTGTACGGCCGAGATGTGGACGAAGACGTCCTTGGCACCATCGTCTGGCGTGATGAAACCGAAACCCTTGGCGTGGTTGAAGAATTTTACGGTGCCGGTCTGCGGCATGGGATGCTCCCTTATAGTCCCATAGTCTTGTTCTCGGGTTTGCGAAGGCCCGAAGATCGAATTTGTGATTTATTTTGAGTTCATCGGCAACAAAAACTTTGTACCAGCAGGCTATTCAAGCCGTTAGTCAGCAAAGATTCTGGCGATGAAACACAAAGGGCGCGGCAATAGCTGCCGCGCCCCCTGCCGGAACTGCAATCAGCAGTCGAAATCAGGCGGCGCGCAGATTGACCGCCTTCGGGCCCTTGCCCATGCGGTCGGGCTCGACGTCGAAGGTGACCTTCTGGCCATCGACGAGGGTGCGCATGCCCGAAGCTTCGATCGCCGAGATGTGGACGAAGACGTCCTTGGCGCCGTCTTCAGGCGTGATGAAGCCGAAGCCCTTGGTGGTGTTGAAGAATTTTACGGTACCGGTCTGGGACATTGGGAGAACTCCTTCACCCGTTCGTCGTTCTGGACCTCTTCCTGCCAGCGGCTGCCGGGCAAGGGGAAGTCCGGTGGTTGCTCGGCGGTCATGCATTCGCGCACGGGTAAACCCCCCGCCAGAAACGGGGCTGTCAGAGATTCACGATATCGGGGATAGGGTCGTCCAAAACGTTCCATTCTCCGGGATGCAAATACCCGAACGATGGACTTATCGCACGGTTTTGTGACTGTGGCAAGACGGCGCTATTTCAGGGCCAATCAGGCCAGTCTGCGGACCGATGAAAATCAACGACTTGCCGGTACCCGGCGGAACTGCCGCATCGGTGCGCGTTGTTTGCGCTGCCCCAGGCAAATAGGAGAGGACAATCCATGAAGCTCAAAAGCGTTTTCGTGTCGGGAGTGGCGGTCCTGCTGACTTCCGGCCTGCTCGCGGCCTGTACCGTGGCGGTCGACGAGGGTCCCGGCTACCGCCCGCCGCCGCCACGTCCGCGTCCGCCGGCGCAGGCCTGCACCATGGAATACGCGCCGGTCTGCGGCGTGCGCGGCTCGGATAGCCGCACCTTCGGCAATAGCTGCCAGGCCAGGACCAACGGCTACCGCATCAGCCATCAGGGCGCATGCCGCTCCGGCGGTGACCGGCCCGGTTGGGGTGGGCGTCCCGGCTGGGGTGGGGGGCCCGGCACGCGTCCTCCCGAGCGCCCGTCGCGAGCCTGCACGCGCGAATTCGCGCCCGTCTGCGCTTCGAGCCGGGGCCAGCTGCGTACCTTCCCCAACGCCTGCGAGGCGCGCGCCGCCGAATGGCGGATCGTCCGTAGCGGTAGCTGCCGCTGATCGGTCGGCAAAGAGGAGGGGGCGGCATGGTCCGCCACCTCCTCTTTCTTTTTGCTGGAATTGCCTAGAGAGCGGCTTCCTTCTGCACGTCCAGGAAGGATTCGAATCCGCCATAGATCATGCGCTTGCCGTCGAAAGGCATGTTTTCCATGTCGCCTTTCAAACGTGGATCGGCCATCACCTTGGCAAGGATCTCGTCCCGGTCCTGGCGTGATTTGTAGACCACCCAGGAAAAGATCACGAGTTCGTCGTCCTTGGCCTGCACCGCGCGCGGAAACGAGGTCAGCTCGCCATAGGGCACGTCGTCGCCCGTGCATTCGACATAGGCGAGCGCGCCGTGATCCATCCACACATCGGACGCCTTGCGGGCCATTTCCTTGTATTCGTCCAGCTTTGCCTGCGGCACGGCAAGCACGAAACCATCGACATAGGACATTGCTTCCTCCTTCAGCGTTGTCGTCCGGTTGCTTACTGATTGACGGGTGCGTTCATGGCCCAGTCGACGCCGAACGGGTCGCGCAGGCTGCCCCAGCGGTCGCCCCAGAACATCACGTCCAGCGGCATGACCACCTCGCAGCCGGCATCGACGGCGCGCTGCCACCACGAATCGATGGTGTCCGCCGTCAGGTGAAGCTGCATGGTGCAGGCCTGGATCGGCTGGTGCGGATGCCCGTGTTCCGGATAGGCATCGCACAGCATCAGGCTGGAGCCGTTGACGTAGAGGTGGACATGCATGGTCCGGCCCTGTTCGTCCGGCGGCACGGCGAAGACCTGCTCGGCGCCGAAGGCCTTCTCGTAGAATGCGGCGGCTTTCAGCGCGCCGTCCAGTTGCAGGTAAGGGGTGAGGCCCCCGAGCGGCTTCGGCATCGGCGGGGCCTGGGTCTTCGCGTCTGCATTGGTCATGAGCATCTCCCGGGTCTGGCGTTGAAAGCCCCCACAGGACGTATGACAAAGCGGCGGTCCGACACTGACGGCGGAAATTTTCCGCCGTCGCAGCAATCTACTTTCCGGGCTTCCCGGTTTTCGCGGGACGACGCCGGCGCTGGGCCGTATCCGACGGGTCCTCATAGGAGCCGATACCGGCGCGTTCTCGGCGGATCGGCTTCACGTCGTCCGGCTTGACCGGCTTTGCGCCTTCCATCGGCTTTTCCGTCCGCCGTACGGTCATCTCGTCGAGAGAATTCTTCCTGAACAGGGAAGGTTTACCCTCGCTCACACTGCCGCCGCTGCGCGGGGGCGCCGAACGGTCGGTGGCGGCCTGTCGGCCGCTCGGGCTTCGCCCGATTTCACCGGGAATGCCGAAGTCCGAGCCATGCGCCTCCTGCGCCGACTGCTTCTTGAACAGCGAGCGCGAAACGGCTCCGGCCGGCCTCGTCATGTCGGTGCCCGGGCCCATGTCGTCCAGTGAGGGCTTGGCGAACAGCGGCTTCTTCACCGGCACGGCCCCGTCGGCGCCCATCTCGTCGAGATGCGGCTTGCGGAACAGGGAGTCGCCCTCGGTGCCGTCTTCCACGGCCCGGTGGCGGGCGCGGCCCTTGTTGTGCTTGCCCTTCTCGCGGCCGGAGACCGGACTTTCGGATTCCGCATATTTGGCCAGCGGGTCGTCGGCAACGGCCAGTTCCAGTTCGGTGAGCCGCTTGATCTCGTCGCGCAACCGCGCGGCCTCCTCGAAATTGAGGTCGGCGGCGGCGTCGCGCATCTTCTTTTGCAGGAACTCCAGATGGGCCTTGAGGTTGTTGCCCATCAACTGGCCGGCGTCGTCGGTGAACTGCGAGATGTCGGCGCGCACGTGATCCTTCTCGTAGACCGAGTCGAGGATGTCGGCGATGCGCGACTTCACCGATTCCGGCGTGATGCCGTTGGCCTCGTTGTATTCGAGCTGCTTTTCGCGGCGGCGATTGGTCTCGGCCATCGCCCGTTCCATCGAGCCGGTGATCTGGTCGGCGTAGAGGATGACCTTGCCGTCGACATTGCGCGCGGCGCGGCCGATGGTCTGGATCAGCGAGGTTTCGGAGCGCAGGAAGCCTTCCTTGTCAGCGTCGAGAATGGCGACGAAGCCGCATTCGGGAATATCCAGGCCCTCGCGCAGCAGGTTGATGCCGACCAGCACGTCGAACGCGCCGAGGCGCAGGTCGCGCAGGATCTCGATGCGCTCCAGCGTGTCGATGTCGGAGTGCATGTAGCGCACGCGGATGCCCTGCTCGTGCAGATATTCGGTGAGGTCCTCGGCCATGCGCTTGGTCAGCACCGTCACCAGCGTGCGATAGCCTTTCTTCGTCGTCTCGCGGATTTCGCCCAGAACGTCGTCGACCTGGCTCTTGGCCGGGCGCACCTCGACCGGCGGGTCGATCAGGCCGGTCGGGCGAATGACCTGCTCGGCGAAGACGCCGCCGGACTGCTCAAGCTCCCAGCCGCCGGGCGTCGCCGAAACGGCGACGGTGAGCGGGCGCATGGCGTCCCATTCCTCGAAGCGCAGCGGCCGGTTGTCCATGCAGGAGGGCAGGCGGAAGCCGTATTCGGCGAGCGTCGCCTTGCGGCGGAAGTCGCCGCGATACATGCCGCCGATCTGCGGAACGGTGACGTGGCTCTCGTCGATGAAGATCAGGGCGTTGTCGGGCACATATTCGAACAGCGTCGGTGGTGGGTCGCCGGGCTGGCGACCGGTGAGATAGCGCGAATAGTTCTCGATGCCGGCGCAGGAGCCCGTCGCCTCCAGCATCTCCAGGTCGAAGCGGGTGCGCTGCTCCAGCCGCTGCGCTTCCAGCAGGCGCCCAGCCCTTTCAAGCTCCTGCAGGCGTTGCTTCAGCTCTTCCTTGATCGACTTGATGGCCTGATTCAAGGTCGGGCGCGGCGTCACATAGTGCGAGTTGGCGTAGATCTTTACGCTCTTGAGCTCGCCGGTCTTGCTGCCGGTCAGCGGGTCGAACTCGGTGATCGCCTCGATCTCGTCGCCGAACAGCGAGATGCGCCAGGCGCGGTCCTCAAGGTGGGCCGGGAAGATTTCGATGGTGTCGCCGCGCACGCGGAACGAGCCGCGCACGAAATTCGCGTCCTGCCGCTTGTATTGCTGGGCGACGAGGTCGGCGAGAAGCTGGCGCTGGTCCAGACGGTCGCCGATCGTCATCTGGAAGGTCATCGCCGTGTAGGTCTCGACCGAGCCGATACCGTAGATGCACGACACCGAGGCGACGATGATCACGTCGTCGCGCTCCAGCAGAGAGCGCGTGGCCGAGTGGCGCATGCGGTCGATCTGCTCGTTGATGGAGGATTCCTTCTCGATATAGGTATCCGTCCGGGGCACATAGGCCTCGGGCTGGTAATAGTCGTAGTAGGAGACGAAATATTCCACCGCGTTGTTCGGGAAGAACTTCTTGAACTCGGCGTAGAGCTGGGCGGCCAGCGTCTTGTTGGGCGCGAGGATCAGGGCGGGGCGCTGCGTCTCCTCGATTACCTTGGCCATGGTGAAGGTCTTGCCCGAGCCGGTGACGCCGAGCAGGACCTGCGTGCGGTCCCCGTTGGAGACGCCTTCGACAAGGTCCTTGATCGCGGTCGGCTGGTCGCCGCGCGGCTCGAATTCCGATTCCATCTGGATCGCGATGCCGCCTTCGGATTTTTCCGGGCGGGCAGGGCGGTGCGGCGTCCACAAAACGCCGTTCTTGTGCAGCGGATTGCCGCTCTCGATCAGGTCGGCAAGCGCCTGCACCGTGGCGGTGACGCCGGAGTTCGGCAGCGACGCGGCGTCCTCCAGCGAGATGTCGAGGCCGGCCACCGGGTTGAGGCCGACGGCCGCGCGCTCCTTGGCCGAAGCCGCGCCGCCCATCGAGGTGCCGCGCGCCGTGCGGGTGGGCGAGGCCGACCGGGCCGGAATCTTCCTGGCGGGCTTGGTGCCGGTCTTGTCCTCCTTGCGGAGAGGCCCGGACTGCGGTGCGGGGGCGCTCCCCCGCTGGTCCCCTTCCCTCGAAATCTGCTCGGCCCAGTCCGAGATCGAGCCGGACAGGGCCGTGCCCGACAGCGGCGGCTGCGGAGCTTCGGCGAAGCCGCCCTTGTGCAGCGGCTCGCTGGCATCCATGAAATCGGTCAGGGGGCTGCGCCGCTTGGGCTGCGCCTGCTTGTCAGGAGATTTGGCCATGGTCCCGAATATGGGTGGACTCGGTTCAAATGGAAAGGGGGCGCCCTGCCCGGAAAGCGGTCCCGGCGGCTCTGCTGACAGGAGGCTGTCAGGAGCGTTTCAGCGGAAGCGCAGCTTCATGGCGAGGATGGCGCCGACGAACAGCAGCGTCAGCACATTGGCGACGATGACCGGCCATGAGCCGATGAGCACGCCATAGACAGCCCAAAGCGCCACGCCCGCCGCGATCGAGCCGGTGGCGATGAGCGAGATGTTGTCGGCCTTGCGCTCGCGCGCCAGCTTGACGACCTGAGGAATCCAGCCGAGCGTGGTGATGAACGCGGCCAGCGCGCCTATGATTTCAATCCAGTGATGCAAGGTGGGGGCTCCGAACAGTGCCGCTCATCCTATGCCAGATTCGCCGTCGCGGGGAAGCAGCCCAAGGGCTGGCCCAACGAAACAAAATGTGTCCTCAGCGGGTTTTTCATGGCGCTTTCCGTGATCGTCGGCAGGGGAGGAATGTGGTGCCGGCGTGGCTGTCACATTGCTCGCCGGAACCGCTCCAACCGACTCGATTTGCGCGCTTGGAGCATGTCGCAAACGGGCTGCGCGACGGCATCGCTTCCATCGGCTCCAGGACAATGTGTCGGAATTAAGCCGCTGATTACGTTTGGAAAAGTTACCCTTCGTGATTTGAAATCGAGGGCAGGCTCCGTAGGTTCCGGGGTGTCGCGAGGCGGCCGGCTTGTCCGGCGCCTCTGGCCAAAACCGCTGAAAACGGGAGTTCCCGACATGAAGAAGACCCTTGCCACCGCCAGTGCCCTCCTTGCCCTTCTCAGCACCGCCTATGCGGCGACCGTACAGGGCACGATTCAGGCGGTCGACCCGGAAACCAAGTCGATCACCCTCGACGACGGCAAGATCTACCAGTTGCCCGCCGAGGCCGCCGTCGACCAGCTTGCGGTCGGCACCAAGGTGGTGGTGACCGTGGACGATACCACCGGCACCGTGACGTCGATCGAGGCCGCCGCTTCATAGCGGGTTTGCATATCCGCGCGTTTCAGGCCGGTCCTGTGGGGGCCGGCCATTTCATGTCGGCTGCAATCGCCGCTTGCCGAATCCGCCGGGTCCGCGCTTCAATAGATGGCGCGGAGCTTCGGGAGGAGGCGTGTGAAGGTCGGGGTGATCCTCAATCCGGTGGCCGGCGGCGGCCAGCTCAAGGACCATTGGCCTCAGGTGATGGCCGAACTGCGCACGCAGTTCCCGGAGGTCGAGCTGCGCGAGACGCAAGGCGCGGGCGATGCCGAAAGGCTGGCGCTCGATCTTGCGATGTCGGGCTGCCGGCTGGTGATCGCCGCCGGCGGGGACGGCACGGCCAGCGAGGTGGCCGATGGTCTCCTGCTCGCCCGGCGCGAGGGCGTGAAGAACACGGAACTGGCCCTGCTGCCCTGCGGCACCGGATCGGACTTCGCGCGCGGCTTCGGCCTGCCGCGCGATGCGGCCGGGTTGCTCCGGCATATTGCCGGGGCCAAGGGCCGCCAGATCGATGTCGGGCGCATCTCCTTCGTCGACGACCATGGCGCGCTGTCCAGCCGCCATTTCATCAACATCGCCAGCCTCGGCCTGTCGGGCGTCACCGTGCGGGCGGTGAATGCAGACAAGCGCAAGGGGAGGGTGTCGGCCAAGGCGCTGTTCTACTGGCGCACCATCGGCTCGTTCCTGCGCTATCGGTTCCAGACCGTCCGCATCACGCTGGACGATGGTGAGCCGGTCGAGGCGTGCGTGGCGCTGGTGGCGGTGGCCAACGGCCGCTTCTTCGGGGCCGGGATGATGGTCGCGCCCGATGCGGAGATGGATGACGGCTGGTTCGACGTGGTCATCGTGCGCGCCGCCGGCAAGTCCGGCCTGATCCGCGACCTGACCCAGCTCTATGGCGGGCGCCACCGCAACCACCCGGCGGTGACCATGGTGCGCGCCAGGAAGGTGCTGGTGGAGCCGGTCGGAAGCGCCATGGCCGACGGTGCCCTGCTCGACATAGACGGGGAGTCGCCGGGCCGCATTCCGGCGACGTTCGAGGTGCTGCCGCGCGCACTGACCTTGAGATGCTGATTCAACAGGTTGCGGAATCGATTCCGCAAGGCGATGCAATCTCTTGATTTCATTGAACCGTTTCGTCCGGCCGTTGACGCATCCCTGTCGCGAAGCTACGGCAGGATGAAGCAAACGTCCCGGAGGTCAGGCATGGTGCAATATGTGAACGGCGCGCCGCAGGGGGAACTCACGCTGCGCACGCTGGCCATGCCGGCGGACGCCAATGCGGCCGGCGACATCTTCGGCGGCTGGGTGATGGCGCAGATGGACCTTGCCTGCGGCATCCGCGCCGCCGAGCGCGCCCGCGGACGGGTGGTGACGGCGGCGGTGAAGGAAATGTCCTTCGCCAAGCCGGTCAAGATCGGCGACACGCTGTGCATCTACACGCATGTCGAGCGCGTCGGCCGCAGCTCGATCACGCTGAAGGTCGAGGCGTGGGCGCAGCGCTATCTGTCCGAGCTGATGGAAATGGTCACCCACGCCGATTTCGTCATGGTTGCGCTGGATGGCGAGGGCAAGCCGACGCCGGTGCCGGCGGAATAGGGCAGCCTTGCCCACCTTACTGTTTCGGCGTGCTGTCGAATTGCTCGCGGGCGGCGTTGATGCGGCCGGTATTGGCGCGGGCCCAATCGGCCAGCGCGGTGACCGGAACCAGAAGCTCGCGGCCGAGGTCGGTCAGTTCATAGTCGACGCGCGGCGGGATGGTCGGGAAGACGGTGCGGGTGGCGAAACCGTCGCGTTCGAGACTGCGCAGCGTCGTGGTCAGCATCTTCTGTGAGATGCCGCCGATGGCATGGCGCAATTCGTTGAAGCGCATCGGTCCGCTGCCGAGCATCGACACGACCAGCACGGTCCACTTGTCACCCACGCGTTGCAGCACCGCGCTGACAGCCCGGCAATCCTCGCTGCGGTGATGGTGCCTTGGTTTCAAAAAAGTGCCTCCTTGCGTGGCGGTATCCTGGTTACATAAATAGCGTCGGTTTCCTTTTTATACCACCATCAACGGAGAACATGCATGTCATCTTCCAAAGCCAGGCTGGCCGTGGTCATCGGCTCGATCCGGGCGAAGCGTTTTGCCGACAAGCCCGCCCGCTGGATCGCCGACCTCATCAATAGCCGTGACGACGTCGAGGCGGAGATCGTCGACCTGAAGGACTATCCGATGGCGATGTTCGCGGAGGACACGTCGCCGCTGTGGGGACCTTCCAAGGATGAGCATGCGTTGCGCTGGCAAGCGAAGATGGCCACGTTCGACGGCTATGTCTTCACCGCCGCCGAGTACAACCACGCCCCGACCGGGGTGCTCAAGAACGCGCTCGACTATCTCGGCTCCCAGGTGTTCCGCAAGCCGGCCGGCTTCGTCGGCTATGGCGGCGTCGGCGGCGCGCGGGCTGTGGAGCAGTTGCGGATGATCGCGGTGGAATTGCAGATGGCGCCGGTGCGGGCGGCCGTGCACATCCAGTTGCCCGACTATGTCGCCATCCAGCAGGGACAGGATATTGCCGAACTGGCGCATCTGCGCACCAGCGCCGATGCGCTGCTGGCCGACATGGTGTGGTGGGCCAAGGCGCTGCGCGCCGCGCGGGACGCCGAGGAACGCGCCGAGGCGGCCTGACGAGGCCACAAAACACGGATGGCAAGAAGAAGGGCCTGTGCGGTTGCACAGGCCCTTTTTGCCGGATCAGTTGGCCGGCAGCTTGGTCGCCAGCACCTTGTCGATGCGGCGGCCGTCCAGGTCGACCACCTCGAAGCGCCAGCCCTGCGCGTCCACCGTCTCGCCGGTGGCGGGCAGGTGGTGCATGTGCGACAGGATATAGCCGGCCACGGTTTCGTAATCGCGGTTCTCCGGCAGGTCGATGCCCATCATGTCGGCCATTTCGTCGGCCTGCATGTAGCCGGCCAGCAGCCAGGAGCCATCCTCGCGCTGCACGGCGGTGTCCTCGGTATCGTCCTCGTCGAGGTCGGATCGGAACACGCCGGTGATGGCTTCCAGAATGTCGGCAGGGGTCACCACGCCTTCGAAATGGCCGTATTCGTCATGGACGAGCGCCATCGGCATGTCGGCTTCCTTGAGCTTGGCCAGCACGTCCAGCGCGTCGGCCTGGTCGTGCACGATGGGCGCCTCGCGCACATGCTTGCGCGCATCCAGCGGCTTGCCGGCCAGCAAGGTGGCCAGGATGTCGCGGGTCTGGACGACGCCGATCATGTTGTCGACATTGCCGTCGGCCGCCGGCAGGCGCGAATGCTGGCTTTCCATCAGCAGGCGGCGAATGGCCGCCTCGTCCGACTGGATGTTGAGCCAGTCGACATCGGTGCGCGGGGTCATCACCGCACGCACGGCGCGGTCGCCCAGCCGCATCACGCCGGCGATCATGCGCCGCTCGTCGGATTCGATGGTGCCCTGGTGCTCGGCTTCCGCCACGATCATCTTGATCTCTTCGTCGGTGACCCGCTCCTCGCTCTCGCCGCGCTGGCCGAGCAGCCACAGCACCGAGCGGCCGGACAGGTCGAGCAACCACACCAGCGGCGCCGAAATGGTGGCCAGCATGGCCATCGGCCCCGCGACCCTGGAGGCGACGCGTTCCGGATCGCGCAGGGCGATCTGCTTGGGCACCAGTTCGCCGATGATGAGCGAGGCATAGGTGATGACCGCCACCACGATGCCGACGCCGAGCGTATGGGCGAGACCGGTCGACATGCCCGATTCGACCAGCACCTTCGACAGGCGGTCGCCCAGCGTGGCGCCCGAGAACGCACCCGAAAGCACGCCGACCAGCGTGATGCCGATCTGCACGGTCGATAGGAACTTGCCGGGATTGGCGCCCAGTTCCAGCGCGCGCGCCGCGCCGCGCACATTGCGGTCGATCATGGTCTTCAGCCGCGCGGGCCGGGAAGAAACGATCGCCAGTTCCGACATGGCCAACAGGCCGTTCACGCAGATGAGGACGACCACGATGGCGATTTCAATGTATAGCATGAATGCTCATTAGCATTCCCGATGCCTCTTGGAAAAGAGAGCAAATCGGGCTTCGTATATCGTCGCCGATCCGGCCGCTTTTTTCAGCGGCAGGCGCGATAGCCGCTCTTGCGGCTCTTGATGTCGAAATGGAAATGGTTGCGGTGGTCGTAGTTGTAGCCCGGCCCGAGCACCGTGGTGAAATAGGAGCAACCGTCGGCGCGCACGGTGTTCAGCAGGCCGCGCTCGCGGAAGGCGAACAGGCCGGGCTTGCGCACGTCGATCACCTTGCCGTTGTTCAGCTCGATGGCCATCACGTCGAGCGCATTGCCCTTGCCGTGCTCGGAGAGCACGCCTTCGCCCCGTATCTTGCGGCAGGAATAGCTCGAGCCCTGGCGGATGGACTTGACGCCGCTGAAATAGCGCCAGCGCGCGGCCGATGTCAGCTCGTTGCGGGTCCAGCTCGCGAAGCTGGCCGCCATGGCGCAGGTGAGCGTCGCAGCCGGCTTCATCTCGATATTGCCGATCGCCGAGACCTTGACCGGATGGGCGATGCCGCACTGGCCGCCGTCGCTGATCGGTGCAAGGTCGGTATAGGCCACGCGCAGCCGCTTCAGCTCCTTGCGGCAATCCACCTCGTCCGGCGATAGCTGGTCGGTCGGCGACAGGGGCCGGTCGAAGCGCGGATAGGCGGCGGTCATGTAGGGATTGGAGGGGACCAGCGCCTGCATGCCGACGCCGGGCTGTACGCCCGATGTGGTGCCGACGTCGACGGCGGGCTGGAGATCGAACACACTGCCGGTGTTGCAGGCCGAAACGCCGGCCACCGCCGTCAGGGCGGCAATGGCTGCCAGAAACCGGCCGAGGCGCCGCCCATAGGGGGTGCCGGGCATTGCGCTGCGGGGCGTGCCTGCCATGGCGATGAACTCTGTTTCCTTGGAAAGCAGAGCCTAACCGTCAAGGGTAAAGGAAAGATCAGCGCCGCCATTCATGCCTGTGGCCGCATTGGGGCAGGCCGCCTCGTGGCCTCTCACTGGCAGAAGGTCGAGCCGTTGCGGCGCGGCGCAAGGTCCAGATGCAGGTGGGTTTCATGATCGGCATCGCTGCCGGGTCCGAGCACGGTCTTGAACGGGCCGCAGGCGGCCTTGCGGATGCGGTCGAGAAATTTCCCCTGCTTTTCCGCAGGCGCGAGGCCGACCTCGACGCTGCTCTTGTCCTTGAGGGTGAAGGAGGCGATATCCAGCGCATTGCCGAAGGCATGTTCCGACATTTTCGCGCCGTTGTGGCGCGGGCGGCAGACATAGGCGGAAGCGTGGGTGACGCCGGCCACCTCCGAACCCATGATCTCCCTGGCCGCCGGCTGCACGACGTCGGCCATGAAGCGCGCGAGGGTCTCGGCCATGGCGCAGTTCAGCTCCGCTTTCGGAGCCAGTTCGACGGGTTTGCCGAGGCTGGTGACGATAACCGGGTAGGGGATCGAGCAGCCGGCAGCCGCGTCGTGCTGTGCCGGCTCGTCCTCGAACGCGACGCCCATGGCGCGCAATCTCTTGCGGCAGGCCTCCTCCTCGGCCGGCATCTTTTCGGCGGCAACCATGCCCGAACGCGGATCAGGCTGCGGGGTGGGCCGCTTGTCCTCGGCTTTTTCCGGTTCGTCCGGCTTGCTTTCGGGCGGCTTGCTTTCGGGCGGCTTGCTTTCGGATGGCTGCTTTTCGGGCGGCTTGGCTTCCGGCACGGGCGCCTGGCTGGGT
This sequence comes from Aquamicrobium terrae, assembly GCF_052978165.1. Taxonomy (NCBI): domain Bacteria; kingdom Pseudomonadati; phylum Pseudomonadota; class Alphaproteobacteria; order Hyphomicrobiales; family Phyllobacteriaceae; genus Aquamicrobium; species Aquamicrobium terrae. Next base: position 891,171 of record NZ_JBRKLZ010000001.1, on the reverse strand, counting down.
GGAGAGGCTGGCTGCGGCGCGTCGTCCGGCCGGGGCTCCGGTGTCGGCGTTTCCGTCTGGGAGGCAATATCGGGCTGTGGGGTCCGTTCGGCAAGCATTTCGGGCACGGGCGCCGATTGCGGCAGCCGCACAGGCTGGCGCCTTGCGACAGCGGGCTGCGCCATCAGGCAGGCAAGGATCAACAGGGACAGGGAACGAAATCGCGAAACGGCCATCGCATCCAAACGGGTACGGGCCCGCGCGGTTGCAGCGAAAAATGATCACCTTCGGTAACGGCTTGTTGCCGCCGGCGTGTTCCTCGCACTTCGCAGGCAGATTCCGGAACGCTGCCCAAGTCGTTGAAGCCGAATCCCTTTTGCAGGTTCATGCGTGGCTGTCATGCAGCCGGCGGCTCCAGTCCTCGACCTTGCGGCTGGCGATGCGCCGCGCGGCAAGCTCACGCCACGACGGCGCCAGTTCCGGCAGGGCACCAAGCTCCTGAAGCGATTCCGTGTCCATGGTGCGCGTGTAGAGAAGCCCGATGATGCGCGCCAGCGACCACTCCGGCTGCGGGCGCTCATGCAGCACCAGCGCATTGCCCGCCTCGGCCGCGCCCTCTTCCAGCACCCTGTAGTACCAGCCGGTGCGCCCGCTCTTTTGCACTCTGATCGCCATGTCCGGGCGGTCGAAGCGGGCATTGAGCCGCCAGCAGGGCTGGCGTCCCTGGCTCACCTGCAGCAATGCGGAGCCGAGGCGAAAGACATCGCCGATGCAGAGATCGGCTTCGGACAGGCCGCTTGTCGTGATGTTCTCGCCGAAGGCCGGCGCCGCGGCCTCGATGCCTTCCTTGCGCCATTCGCCATAATGGTCGGCGGGGTAGTGATGCACGGCCTTCTCGGGGCCGCCATGGTGGCGGGTGTCGCCATGCTCGTCGCCTTGCAGTCCGACGCGGGTGATGGCCAGATGTCCTTGCACCGGCTTCTTGTCGATGCCGCTCGGCACCTGCCGCGGTCCGAGCGGCGCCAGCGTACCGATGAAAAACCCCTCGACGATGGCCGGCGCCGGTGCCGTAGTCTTATTCGGCAACGCTCTCGAGCCCCTGTTCCAGCCAGTCGGCAAGCTGCGGCAGGCCGAGCAGGTAGCGGGCCGTCTGCCGCAGCGGCCGCTGTTTCGCCGCTGTCAGCGCCTCGTCCCACTCGCTTGCGTCGAAGTCGCCGCGCCCGATCCATGCCAGCGCGATCAGCTCGGCGGCCTCGTCGACGTTGAGATCGCTGATCAGTGCCCGGAATTCGCGTTCGGTCAGGTCTTCCGTCTCTTCCTCCGCCAGGCCGTGATGATGCTGGAGGTCGCGGCTTTCGCCGTCGAATTCGATCTCATGCTCGCTGCCGGCATCGAAATCGTCGCGCATGCCGGCGCTCAACGCCTTCGCCTTGAGGATCAGCATGCGGACCGTGTCCGGCCCGATCGAAAGCTCCCACTCGCGTTCCTGGCTGTTCCGCATCGAAAATCCTCGTGCCAATCCAGCCCGGCCGGTGCTGCCGGACCCGCCCGATGATAGCCTATCTCGCACATTCGTCATACGGCCGAGCTTCGGCCGCAAGAGGCCGGATTGACAGGGCCAGCGCGGCGAATGAAATGGCGCAAGCTCTCTCCATTCGATCGGATTCCCCAGCGTGGCGTCGCTCCTCACTCCCAAGGTCCTGCCCATCCTCATGCTGCTGGCCTCGAACGTCTTCATGACCTTCGCCTGGTACGGCCATCTGAAGTTCAAGGGCGCGGCGATCTCTGTCGTCGTCCTGGCGAGCTGGGGCATCGCCTTCTTCGAATACTGGCTGGCGGTGCCGGCCAACCGGCTCGGCAATCAGGTCTATTCGGCGGCGGAGCTGAAGATCATCCAGGAGGTCATAACGCTCGGCGTCTTCGCCGTGTTCTCGGTCACCTATCTGAAGGAGGCGCTGACCTGGAACCACTTTTTCGGCTTCCTGCTGATTGCCTGCGGCGCGGCGCTGATTTTCAGGGCCTGATTTTTTTGCCGGGCAAGCGTCCTTCGTTTTTAGGACGTGAAAAACCTCCAGCAATTGCTATATTGTGACGAGAATCCGAGATGTGACGGTTCCGTCAGTGTCCTGACGGACCGTTTTCTTTTTGTCGAAAGGGCGCCTGGAAAGGGCGTACGGCAGGAAAGGAGTGGCTATGAACAAGGTGCCGATGACAGGCGGTGGCTTCGAGACGCTGAAGGAGGAGCTGCGCTGGCGCCAGCAGGATGAACGGCCGCGCATCATCGAGGCGATTTCCGAAGCGCGTTCGCATGGCGATCTCTCGGAAAACGCCGAATACCACGCCGCCAAGGAAGCGCAGAGCCTCAATGAAGGCCGAATCAGCGAGCTTGAGGACCTGATCGCGCGCGCCGAGGTCATCGACATCAGCAAGCTGAGCGGCGACAAGATCAAGTTCGGCGCCACGGTCGTGCTCGTGGATGAGGACACTGAAGAGGAAAAGACCTACCAGATCGTCGGCGACCAGGAAGCCGATGTGAAGGCGGGGCGCATCTCCATCTCGTCCCCCATCGCGCGCGCTCTGATCGGCAAGGAAGTCGGCGACGCCATCGAGGTCAACGCACCGGGCGGTGCGCGTGGCTACGAGATCGTCCAACTGCGCTGGGCCTGATCCGGTCGCCGGATAGGAAGATCCAGCCATGGCCGCAGCGCCGGTCGACCTGTCGCGGGTCCATGTCGTGGTGCCCAATTTCAAGAAGCGCCTGTCCGGCGTCACGAGCACCATCATCCAGCTCGTGCCGTTGCAGGCGAAGGAGATCGGCATCGCCACGCTTGGGCCCGGCCTGCCCGACCACCTGCCGCGCCTGCGCTGGTGGCAGGTGCCGGGCTTGCTCCGACGGCCGCAGGGCGCCTCGGTGCGTGTCTGGCATGCGCGCCGCAACCCCGAAATGCTGGCCGGCGTGGTGCTGCGCGACATCTTTCGCGCGCCGCTGAAGCTCGTCTTCACCTCGGCCTCGCAGCGCCGCCACAAGCGCTGGACGAAGTTTCTCATCCGCCGCATGGACGGGGTGATCGCCACCAGCCGCAAGACCGCCGCCTATCTCGAAGTGCCGAACACGGTGGTCATGCACGGCATCGATATCGAACGCTTCCACCCGCCGGCGGATCGTGCCGAGGCGGCGCGGGAACTGGGGCTCGACCCCGGCCAGTTCCATGTCGGCTGTTTCGGCCGCGTGCGGCACCAGAAGGGCACCGACCTGTTCGTCGATGCCATGATCGCGCTTCTGCCGCGCCATCCGCGCTGGTCCGCCATCGTGGCCGGCCGCGCGACGGCCGAGCACAAGGGGTTCGAGGTGGATCTGCGCGCCCGAGTCGAAAAAGCCGGCCTGGCCGACCGCATCCTGTTCGTCGGCGAGCACCGCGACATCGAGCGCTGGTATCGGCCGCTGTCGCTGTTCATCGCTCCGCAACGCTGGGAGGGGTTCGGCCTCACCCCGCTCGAAGCTATGGCGACGGCGGTCCCCGTCGTCGCCACCGATGTCGGCGCCTTCTCCGAGCTGATTGAAGACAGCGTCACCGGCACGCTCATCCCCCGCGACGACCTCGGCGCGATGATCGCTGCGGCAGAGCGATGGATGGAGGACGAGGCCGGGCTAGGGCAGGCGGCGGCGAACAGCCGGGCCCACGCCGCGACGCGTTTCAGCATCGAGGGAGAGGTGCGGCGGCTGGGAGAGATCTATGCAGCCGCTATACACGGGCAATGATCCGTGCGAGATGCCGGAATGGCACGATGGTCGCCGCACCCCGCCTGTGCAGAATTTGAGCCGATGAGCACACAAGCCGAGAACCGCCCCACCGTCTCCGCCGTCGTCACCAGTTGCCGGCGCTTCGACCTGCTTGAGAAGACGCTGGAGAGTTTCCTTGAACAGAACGACTATCCGCTCGACGAGCTGATCGTGATCGAGGACTCGGACGATCGCGGCGTCTACGGCATCGAGCCCCTGTTGCAGGGGACAAGGCACCGCATCATCTTCAACGGCAAGAATATCGGCCAGATCGCCTCGATCGACAAAGCCTACGCGGACATCGCATCGGACTATATCTTTCACATGGAAGACGACTGGCTGTTCACCCGCAAGGGCTTCATCGCCCGGGCCGTCGAGATCCTCGAACAGGAGCCGCAGGCCATCATGGTGACGGTGCGCGACGATGCCGACATGCCCCGCTATGTCCGCAGCCTCAAGACGCGCCGGACCGGGACAGCGAGCTACAAGCTGGCTTTTCCGGAACTGCACTTTCTATGGCATACGTTCACCTTCAATCCGGGATTGCGGCGGACCGAAGATTACCGGGCACTACGGGGCGGCTACGCGGCCATCGGGGATGAAATGGCCATCAGCCACCATTACAAGGCCCGCAAGTGGGACATGGCCTGGATGATCGGCGGCGGGGTAAAACACGCCGGCGATGCGCGATCCGCTTACGGAAATGGAGCGGGATATCGCAGGCCGGCCTCGTCGGGTGGCCTGTCACGTCTGCTGAGGCGCGAAAATTTGCGCAAATGGCGCGAATCTCTGGGGCGCCATTTTTGGCACAGGCTGCGGCTGATGGGAATCGACACCGAGCCACTGCAACGCAGGAAACGGTGACGATGAAAGGATCGATCCGCACCTATGTGATCAATCTGGACGGCGGCACCGAGCGCCTTGAATCCGTCAGCCGGATGCTTGGTTCATTCGGCATGGATTTCGAGCGTGTTCCCGCGTTCGATGGCCGCAAGCTCGATCTGAGCAAAGTTGCCGACTACGATGCGGGCCGCGCGGAGCGCTATATGGGGCGAAGCCTGGTTGGCGCGGAAATCGGGTGCTACCGCAGCCATCTTTCGGCTGCGGCGCAGTTCCTGCAGTCGGATGCCGAGTACGGATTGGTCTTCGAAGACGACGTGCTGTTGCGTTACAATCCCATCGCACTTCTGGAGGAGGCGCTTCCCGTCTTGGAGAGCGCGGACAAGGATTGGCTCCTGCTCAATATCGGCGCCAACAAGTCCAAGATCACCAGCCCGATTTCGGAGCATGACATCGGCAGTTATCGATGCAGTCTCGTTGCCGCGCATTATTTTCCCATGATGGCATGCGCGATCGTCTGGTCCCGGGAAGGAGCCAGGCAATTCGTCGAAAACCACGGCAAGATATTTGCTCCTGTCGACAATTACTTTCGCTATTGGCTGACCCGCGCCGGGCATGGATATGCCTTCTGGCCGGCGCCGGTCACCACCACCGACGCGGAAAGCCAGATTGCCGCATCGGATGGCCGCAAGCGCAGCAGATATGGCCGCAAATGGTATTACGGCTTCTCCAAGCAGAAGAGGCTTCTTGAGGATAAGCTGATCGCCCTGGGCCGTCGGTATCGCTTCAGGGCAAAAGCCTAGAAGTCCCTCAACCCCAGGCGTGCCCCAGCGTAAATGAGCTTATCAATGAAGGTCTATTACATAAACCTGGACAGGTCGCCCGAGCGTCGCGCGTGGTTCACGCAGCAGGCCGAAGCGCTCGGGCTCGATCTCGTGCGGGTTCCGGCGGTCGATGGCCGGGAACTGCCGGCGGGGGAACTGGATCATTGGCGGCAATTGTCCGAAGGGAACAAGATTCTCTCGCGCGGCGAAATCGGCTGCTTCCTTAGCCATAGAAAAGCATGGGAGGCGGTGCTCGCCGCTCAGGAAAAGTGGGCCTTCATTGCCGAGGACGACATTCATTTTTCGAGAAATGCCGCGGCTTTTCTTTGCGACGATAGCTGGATCCCCGCACAAGCTGGTTTGATAAAGGCGGAGACAGATTTAAGGCGACATGAGTTTTCTCCCACTTCATGGCCGACGCCTTTCGGCCATGAACTCAGGCGGTTGAAGTCGACGCATCTGGGTGCGGGTGGCTATCTTCTTACACCTGAGGCGGCTAGTCATTTGTTGGCCTTCACGGAACACAGGTGCGAGGCTGTCGACGGTCTGTTGTTTGCAATGAATTACATGAAGGAGCATCAACTGGAGGCGTGGCAAATACTTCCGGCAATTTGCATCCAGGATGTCTATATCGAAGAGCACGCAGATACTGAAAATCTTCGAAGTGTTGTTGATAAGGAACGTGTCGAGAGCCGTCTGATAACCAAGAGTATTACTGTAACACATTTCACTAAAATTAAGAGAGAGGTAAATCGTATACTGATGCAATTACGTAGCCTTCTTGCAAGAATCTACCTAACGCTCATGCGAAGGTCTGTATTTATGGCAGTCGATTTTGATGGGAAGAAGATGGATTCGTGAGAGACACTGATGAAATGCTATCTCATCAATCTCGACAGAAGCCCCGAACGGCTCGAACGCATGGCCGCCGTGTTCGCCGGCGTGGGGATTGAGTTCGCGCGAATTCCGGCTGTAGACGGCAAGTTGCTTTCCGCGGAGGAGCAGCGGCACTGGCTGAGTGACGGCGATACGCCCTACGAGCTGACCGCAGGGGAGATCGGTTGCTTTCTGAGCCACCGCAAATGCTGGGAAGTCATAGCGGGCAGCTCCGAAAGCCACTTCGTAATATTCGAGGATGACATTCACATCGGCAGGAACGCGACGGAAATTCTCTCGCGCGTCGACTGGATTCCAGCCGACGCCGATATCGTTAAGATAGAGACTTTCCTGCATCCCACGCAGATGCAGAGGAAACCCGCCTCCGTCGTGTGCGGAAGGAAAATCACCAGATTGTGGAGGACCCATTTCGGAACGGGCGGCTACATCATCTCCAGCAGTGCCGCGTCGAAGCTGCTCTCCCTGAGCGGGAAACTTTCCTGCCCTGTTGATCACTTCCTATTTGACCCGCGGTTTTCGGGCTTCAGTTCCCTGGTCATTTATCAGATGTCACCGGCCCTATGTGTGCAGGAGGTGGCGCTTAACTCGAAAGACGTCGACCCAGTCTTGAGCAGCACTCTCCATCGTGAAAGAAATCCACTGGGAAGGGATACAACGCGAAAAGGTCTGCGAAAGCTCCGGCGGGAGATCGGCAGGCCGTTCGAGCAATTTTGGCGAATGGTGTGGCTCTCGATCAAAGGCAGAAAAAGAGGCCTTGTTGCATTTGAATAGCATCGGCGCGAGATATGCTTCGTTTTGCGGTGTACGGCTCCAGAGATTCCAATGGAATTCGAAGCGGGACCTTTCACCTTGCTTTGCGATGATGCCTTATTTGAATTTCCGGGACTTTCATCATGAAAGTGTAAAATTTAATTTGTTCGTTTGATATGCAGTCTGCACTTAATCATGTACATTCAACCCTGTTGATTTATGAAATATTTATTATCAAATATTTTATATAAGTTATTAATATGTATATTTTTTCTTTTTTAATGGGATCGTGAGAATGTTTAAAGAAAGCCGTGCTGAGTTCTTGATGCGATGGTATCTGTACAGGCGCTGGAAGAAGCGTATATCGCCATTGCGGCAGTCTGAATACAATTTCCATACAATTATTCCACGCCTTCGAGATAGGGGCGATATATTTATAGACCTTGGTGCAAACATCGGCGATGTCACCTTGGCAGCTCGCCGATATGGCATGAGAGTCATCGCCTTTGAACCTGATCCCATCGCGCGTGCGGTGCTGGAGGCGCGAACGAACGACGATAGCGGAATTACGATCATTCCCAAAGCTGTTGGTGGGTTGGCTCGAATTGCGACTTTTCATCAACGTCCTGACGTTGATGACCTGATGAAAACACAGTCCTCATCACTGGTGCTCACGCATGAACATACTGGTGGCAATACATTCGATGTTGAAGTCGTTAACATCGTCGACTTTATAAATGAAGTGGATGGCCGCATCGCAGCCCTAAAGATGGATATTGAGGGCGCAGAGGCCGAGTGCCTCGAAGCTATGCTCGATGCAGGGAGTCATCGCCGAATAGGATATATGTTCATTGAGACCCATGAAGGTTTCTCGGATGAGATTCGTGAGAGGATAAGCGCTTTGCGCAGACGTATTCTCTCCGAGAAAATCGATAACATCGATCTTGATTGGGTCTGATCGCCTTGGTTGGAACGGAAATAAGCGAACTACAATCTCGTTAGCGCGAGCTTGTCTGAATTCGGCCTACCCGATCCTCACCGGCACTTCATCCTTCACCTTGCGGATGGTCAGCGCGGTGCGCACCGTGTCCACGTTCGGCGTCGAGGTCAGGTCCTCGATCACGAAGCTCTGGAAGGTGCCGATGTCGCTGGTCACGCAGTGAAGCAGGAAGTCGGATTCGCCCGACACCATCCAGGCTTCGCGCACGATCGGCCAGTTGCGGGTGCGCTCGGCGAAGGCCTTCAGTTCCACCTCGGCCTGGTGCTTGAGGCCGATCAGGCAAAATGCCACCACCTCCATGCCGAGCGAAGGGGCGTCCAGCAGGGCGCGGTAGCCGCGGATGATGCCGGTTTCCTCCAGCCGGCGCACGCGCCGCAGGCAGGGCGGGGCGGAAATGCCTACCCTTTGCGACAATTCGACATTGGTCATGCGGCCGTCATGCTGCAATTCGCGGAGGATTTTCCAGTCGATGGCGTCGAGGTCGGCCTTCACGGTCATGCGATCATCTCTGCGCAAGAATCTGTCGTGTTCCGGTAATTAAACGACTTTTTATCATACGCCAGCGATTTTACGTTACGCCGCGTTTCTCTTTCTCTCCTGCGACAAGCTTTCCGGGGACACTTTGCCGTTTGCCTTGCTGGCACGGCGGCCAGCACTTACATTGACGGCGCATATCGATCTGTTTTTCCTGCGGGCTGCCGGGCGGCCCGCCATCGCCAAGGCAGCGCCATGACCGTCAAGCATGCTCCCGTCCTCATCATCGGTTCCGGTCCGGCAGGCTACACGGCCGCCATCTATGCGGCGCGCGCCATGCTGAAGCCGATGCTGGTGGCGGGGCTGCAGCAGGGCGGCCAGCTCACCATCACCACCGATGTCGAGAACTATCCGGGCTTCGCCGAACCGGTGCAGGGCCCGTGGCTGATGGAGCAGATGGCCAGGCAGGCCGAGCATGTCGGCGCGGAGATTGTCCACGACATCGTCGTCGAGGTCGACCTCGATGCGCGTCCCTTCGTGGCGAAGGGGGATTCCGGCACCGTCTACACGGCCGATGCGCTCATCATCGCCACCGGCGCGCAGGCCAAGTGGCTCGGCATTCCCTCCGAGCAGACCTTCATGGGCTTCGGGGTGTCGGCCTGCGCCACCTGCGACGGCTTCTTCTACCGCGGCAAGGACGTGGCGGTGGTCGGCGGCGGCAATTCGGCGGTCGAGGAGGCGCTTTACCTGTCCAACCTGGCGCGCAGCGTCACCGTCATCCACCGCCGCAACGATTTCCGTGCCGAGCGCATCCTGCGCGAGCGCCTGCTGGCCAAGGACAACATCAAGGTCATCTGGGATACGGTTGTGGACGAAGTCACCGGCCGTCCGGGGCAGCCCCCGCAGCCGCCTTCGGTGGAAGGGCTGAAACTGCGCAATGTGGTGACCGGCGAGGAAAGCAACCTGCCGATCGACGGCGTGTTCGTGGCCATCGGCCACGCACCCGCCGTGGAACTGTTCGCCGGCAAGCTGAAGCAGAAGCCGAACGGCTATCTGTGGACCGAGGCGGATTCCACCCGCACCAACATTCCCGGCGTGTTCGCCGCGGGCGACGTCACGGACGACATCTATCGCCAGGCGGTGACGGCGGCCGGCATGGGCTGCATGGCCGCGCTGGAAGCCGAGAAATATCTGGCGACCGTCGAAGCACACCGGGACGCGGCGGAGTAGCCGCAAAAAATCCCAACTCGTCTTTCAGACGCCGCATCACACGAGGGGAATCATGGCGCTGGATTGGGACAAGCTCAGGGTTTTTCATGCAGCCGCGCAGGCGGGGTCGTTCACCCATGCCGCCGAGACGTTGCATCTGTCGCAGTCCGCGATCTCGCGGCAGGTGAGCGCGCTGGAGCACGATGTCGGCGTGCCGCTGTTCCACCGCCATGCGCGCGGCCTGGTGCTGACCGAACAGGGCGAGATGCTCTATCGCACGGCGCATGACGTGCTGATGAAGCTGGAGTCGATCCGTTCGCGGCTGCTGGAAACCAAGGACCACCCGACCGGCGTGCTGCGGGTGACGACGACGGTCGGGCTCGGCACCGGCTGGCTCACCGAGCGCACGAAGGAGTTCATCGATCTCTATCCGGAGATCAACCTGCAGCTCGTCTTCACCAATGAGGAGCTGGACCTGACCATGCGTCAGGCCGACTGCGCCGTGCGCCTGCGCCAGCCGCAGCAGCCGGACCTGATCCAGCGGCGCCTTTTCACCGTGCACCTGCATGTCTTCGCCTCGCCGGCCTATATCGAGCGCCACGGCAAGCCGAAATCGGTAGCGGAACTCGACCAGCACCGCATCGTCACCTTCGGCGAGCCGGTGCCCTCTTATCTGGGCGGCCTCAATGCGCTGGAGACGGTGGGGCGGCCGGATGGCGAGAAGCGGCCCAGCGTGTTGCAGATCAACGACCTGATGTCGATCCGCAAGGCGGTCAAGCGTGGCGTCGGCATCGCCATGCTGCCGGACTACATGGCCGGAAAGGAGTCCGGGCTCGTCCCGATCCTCGAGGAACTCGAAGGGCCGTCCTTCGACACGTTCTTCGTCTATCCCGAGGCGATGAAGAATCAGGCCAAGCTCAAGGCCTTCCGCGATTTCATGTTCGCCAAGGCCCGCAACTGGTCCTACTGAAGCGGGCGGCGGGTTCGGCGCTCGGGCCGGTATCGGCCGGCTTCATCCCCGCCTTGGTGCGGCCTCCGGAACAGACTGTCCTGCCTGGCAGCCGGCGCAGAAATACGCATGCCGCCGCCTCGCCACTGGTGCCCCTGCCTCGGGAGCAGGCATCCGGCCAGATTTCGTGCCTTTATTCTGGCCTTATTGCTGCATGCGATGCATTGGACCACAGATGCCGCCTTTTTGCATGCGTGCGTTGCAAAATAGATGCTTGTTTGTTGAGCAGCGGTGGCCCATATATCAGTCATCTCCTGAGCGCGTTCTCCTCCCATTAGCGCTCACGAGTGTTCCCCTCTGGAGGTTTAGCCTTTTTGGCACTTCCATCAAACTCAGCCGGATCTTCTGATCCGGCTTTTTTGTTTTTGGCTTCCGCCGGCTGATCTTCAGCTTTCTTGCCGGGTCGGTTTCCGGCCACGGTGGGCGTTCTTCACCACCATCGAAATTTTTCGCAGCCCGCCACAGGAGCAAACGCCGACATGCTCGCATGACGGTGGGCCGCCGGTTTCGCCGCCCTTGCAAGCCGGCGAACGCATCCATGGGTGCTCGCGATGTTCAGGGGCAGCGCGTAACGGTCATGTAACCCCTGTAACGTGACCGCAAAGGCGAATCTTCACTACACAGGACAAGGACGCGGCAGGCTTCGGGGATGGGGGCATCTTCCGAAGCCGGGTCTCAGGTGACGGCCGCGTCCATCCGGTTTCTTGCCGGCGTTGCTGGCAGGCGCGATGCGGCGGACCTGCCGTTTTCCTCCCCGGGGACGGTCCGCAACAAACGGCGGCAGTATCATCTGCCGCCGTTTGTTCATGCTGGACCATGCGCTGCGGCATGTCAGGCCGCCTTGCCGGCTGCGTTCATGACGTCATCGGCCAGCCGGCCTGTCAATTCAGCCATGTGGCTGAAGCTTGCGACATAGGTGGCGACGCCCGCGGTTGCCGAGCGCAGTTCGACGATCAGGTCGCCCATCTCCGCCTGCGGCATGGTCGCCTCCACCACATCCCAGCCCGGCCAGCCGTCGCGGGCGTCATAGCCCAGTATCTGGCCGCGCCGTTGCGGGATGAGGGCGATGATGCGCGCCGTCGCATCCGAGGGGGTGAAGATCTCGACCTTCATGATCGGCTCCAGCAGCACCGGCGAGCATGCGGCCATGCCTTCCTTCATGGCGAGCCGCGCCGCCATCTGGAACGCCATATCGGAGGAATCGACCGTGTGGTAGGAGCCGTCGCTGAGATTGACGGCGATGTCGACCACCGGAAAGCCCAGCGGGCCGCTTTTCAGGTAGTCGCGTATGCCGGCCTCGACCGAGGGGATATATTGCTTCGGCACCACGCCGCCGCTGATCGTGTCGGTGAACTCGAAGCCGCTGCCGCGCGGCAGCGGCTTGATCTCGATCACCACGTCGCCGAACTGGCCATGCCCGCCCGACTGCTTCTTGTGGCGGCCGCGCTGCTGCGTTCCCTTGCGGATGGTTTCCCGGTAGGGCACCGCTGGCGCGTGGCCTTCGACGGCGATCTGGTTGCGGCCCTCCAGCCGTTCGCGCACCACCCGCAGATGCATTTCGCCATGGCCGGACAGAACCGTTTCGGCCGAATCCTGGTTGTGGGCGAGGCTGAGCGAGGGGTCTTCCTCGGCCAGCCGCTGGACCGCGGCCGAAAGCTTCACGTCGTCCTTGCGTTCCTTGGGGCGCAGGGCAAAGGCATAGACCGGTTTCGGCGGCGTCAGTTCGATCAGCGGCGCCCTGCCGCCCTTCGCGGAGGTCAGGGTCTGGCCGGTGCGGGCGCCGTCGAGCTTGCCCACCGCCACCGTGTCGCCGGCCACGGCCTGGCCGAGCTTGGTCTGGTCCTTGCCGAACATGCGGTAAAGGCCGGAAACCTTGTTGACCTCGCCGTCGGGCAGGTAAAGCTCCCCGCCATCCGCCAATTGGCCGCACAGCACGCGCGAGACGGAAAGCTTGCCGCCGTGCGGCGTGTAGATCGTCTTCATCACCTGCACCAGCGTGGCGCGCTCGTCGTCGCCCACGCCGAGCCGCCGGCGCGTCGCCTCGACGTCCGGCGCGTCGTGGCGGATCGCTTTCAGCAGGCGCAGCACGCCATTGCCCTTTTCGGCCGTGCCGAGCAGGACCGGCGTCACCCGCCCTTCGCGCAGATCGGCGGCGAGGTCATCGAACACCGCATCGCGCGGCGGCTCGATCTCCTCCAGCAATTGCTCCATCAACTCGTCATTGTGGTCGGCCAGCGTCTCGAGCATCGAAAAGCGCGCCTCGATCTCGCGCGCCTTCTCGTCGCCGGGAATCTCGGCCACCTCGCTCTCGGCATATTCGCGGTAGATGTAGGCGCGCTCCAGCGCCAGGTCGATCGAGCCGATGACGACGCCGTCCTTGCGCAGGGGAATCTGGCGCAGCAGCAGCGGCACCGAGCTTGCCGGCTGCAATGTCTTGAGCGCTTCGCGAACGCCGGTCGTCGCCTTCTCGACCTTGTTGAGGAACAGGATGCGCGGCACGCCGAGTTCGTCGAGGCGGCGCATGATGAGTTGCAGGGCCGGTATCTTCTTCTCGTCGGGCTCGGCCACGACGATCGCGGCGTCGCATGCGGCAAGCACCGGCTCGGCCTCGAAGGCGAACTCGATCGAGCCGGGGCAGTCGACGAAGGTCAGCGTGTCGCCCATGAAGTCGACGGTGGCGAAATTGGCCTCGACGCTCATGGCGTGTTCGCGGGCTTCGGGAGAGTGGTCGGAAACGGTGTTGCCCGAGGCGGTGGGATTCTGGCGGGCAATGGCGCCCGTGCGGGCGAGAATGGCTTCGAGAAGTGTCGTCTTGCCGCTTGAGAAGGGACCGACGATGGCAATGCATTTCGGTCCCGTACGTCGTCCTCCGGCGCGATTACCCATGGCTGACCTCCGCTCAGGCATTTTTGAAGGGAGCGGCGGCCGGCCTGGCGGCCGTCGCGCGGCGGCAGCTTCGTGGCGCGGCTGCCTGCCGTGAAGCATGGTCACATGGCTTTGCAGGAAGGACAAGTAGGCTTTGCAGGCAGGGCAAGTGGATCAGGCGCGAAGCGGGCTTGCCGCGCATCCTCGCTTCGGCTGAAATGAGGCAAAGGAGAGAGCCGATGAAGATCATTCGTGGCGGCAGCGTGCCGACCGTCATTGCCTCCGATGCCTATTTCACCGGCCGGGTCACCCAGACCCCCATCGTCGAGGCGGAAGCGCCGGCGCGGCTGCGGGCGGTTTCGGTGAGTTTCGAGCCCGGCGCACGCACGCACTGGCACACCCACCCGCTCGGCCAGACGCTCCACGTTGTGGCGGGCGCCGGGCTGGTTCAGGTGTGGGGCGAGCCGATCCAGCAAATCGGTGTCGGGGACACGGTCTGGTTCCCGCCCGGCGAGAAGCACTGGCACGGCGCCGGGCCGCAGACGGCCATGACCCACATCGCCATGCAGGAAGCGCTGGACGGCAAGGCCGTCGACTGGCTGGAGCCGGTCGACGACGCGCAATATGGCGGGTGAGGGGAACCCCGGATGGCCGGCACGTCGTCACGGATTGCCGCCTTTGTCGAAGCCCTTCCCCTGAAGCGCGGGATGCGGGTTCTGGAGATCGGGTGCGGCCCCGGCGTGGCCGCTCGCGAGGCGGCCAGGCGCATAGGCGATGGGTTCGTCCTGGCCATAGACCGGTCCGAGAAGGCGGTCGGCCTGGCCCGCGCGGGATCGGTTTCCGAGATGGCTTCGGGCCGGCTCGATTTCAGGTGCGTTGCGATCGAGGACTTCGTGGCGGAGGCCGGCGAGGAGCCCTTTGATCTGGCGTTTGCCATGCGGGTCGGCGCGCTCGACGGGCGCCATCCGAAAGCGGCGCCCATGGCCTTGCTGCGCATCAAGGCAGCCTTGAAGCCCGGCGGCCGCCTGTTCATCGACGGCGGCGATCCCTTGAAGGAAATCGATCCTGACAGCGGATGACGACCCTTGATCCGGACCCATGCGGCCGTTGCGCTTGATTGTCCGTGCCCTGTCGGGCTAGGCTCCATCATCGACCGAGTGGCAACTAGGGTTCCGGGCGGCATGTCCGCTGCTGGACCGAGCGTTGCAGAGACCGCGGGAATTTCCGCGGCTGCACCCAAGGGATAAAACACCAGGGGAGGAGACGTCGAGATCAACCGGCGCCACAGGCGCGCAAGGGGGTCTCAATGACGCTGTCCTCGCTGCTTTTCGTCGTTCTGGCATCGCTCATCCACGCGAGCTGGAACCTGCTCGCCAAACGCGCGGCCTCGGTCGGCCCGGTTTTCGTGTTTGCCTACAACCTCGTTTCCTGCATCGGCTACGCGCCGTGGGTGCTTTACGTCCTGGGGCAGGGCCACATCGCGTGGAGCGGCGCCGGGGTCGGCTTCGTGCTTCTCAGCGGTGTCATCCATCTGGCCTACAGCCTGTGCTTGCAGCGGGGCTACCAACTGGCCGATTTTTCGGTGGTCTATCCGGTGGCAAGGGGCACCGGCCCGATGCTGTCGACGATCGGCGCTTTCCTGATCCTCGGGGAGATGCCGACCGGCGTGGGGCTGGTTGGGCTGGTGCTGGTGGTCGCCGGGATCGGGCTCATCGCAACGCGGGGCGACCTCTCGGCATTCCGGCGGCCGGGCGGCCAGTCCGGCGTTCGCTGGGGCACGACCACCGGCGGGCTGATCGCGTCCTATACGGTGGTCGATGCCTATGCGGTCAAGGTGCTGGGCATCGCCCCCGTCGTGCTCGACTGGTTCTCCAACCTTTTGCGGTTCTTCCTGCTGGGCCCCTTCGTCGTCGCGCATCCGCGCCGGGCCCTGAAGGCCATGCGCGGCTTCTGGTGGACCGCCGTCGCGGTCGGCCTGCTGTCGCCCCTGTCCTATATCCTCGTTCTGGCGGCCTTGGGATCGGGCGCACCCCTCAGCCTGGTCGCGCCGATGCGGGAGATGTCCATGATGGTGGGGACGCTGATGGGGATGTTCTTCCTGAGGGAAATCGTCGGGCCCTGGCGCCTCACCGGATGCGCGGTCCTCATCGCCGGCGTGATCCTTCTCGGGGTCGGATAAGAAAAGCCCGGCGCGAGGCCGGGCTTTTGGAGTCTTTTGAATCGCTTGCGCCGATCAGCTCAGGCTGGCCGTGAAGCGCTGGATGCGCGTGCAGGCTTCCTCCAGCAGCGCATCCGACGTGGCATAGGAGATGCGGAAGTTGGGGCCGAGGCCGAAGGCCGAACCGTGCACCACGGCCACGCCTTCCGCCTCCAGCAACTCGGAGACGAAGGTCTCGTCGGTGTCGATCACCTTGCCCGAGGGGGCCGCCTTGCCGATCAGTTCCTGGCAGGACGGATAAACGTAGAACGCGCCTTCCGGCGTCGGGCAGGTGATGCCGCGCGCCTGGTTGAGCATCGAGACGACGAGGTCGCGCCGGCCCTGGAAAACCGCCTTGTTCTTCGCGATGAAGTCCTGCGGGCCGTTCAGCGCCTCGACCGAAGCCCACTGCGCGATGGAGCAGGCGCCCGAGGTCTGCTGGCCCTGGATCATGTCCATGGCCTTGATGAGCTGGATGGGGCCTGCGGCATAGCCGATGCGCCAGCCGGTCATCGCATAGGCCTTGGACACGCCGTTCATGGTCAGCGTGCGGTCGTAGAGGTTGGGCTCCACCTCGGCGATGGTCCTGAAGACGAAGTCGCCATAGGTCAGGTGCTCGTACATGTCGTCGGTCAACACCCACACATGCGGGTGCTTCAGGAGCACGTCGGCCAGCGCACGCAGTTCGGCTTCGGCATAGGCCGCGCCCGAGGGGTTGGACGGTGAGTTCATCACCAGCCACTTGGTCTTCGGGGTGATCGCCTTCTCCAGCGCCTCGGCTGTCAGCTTGAAGCCGTTGGCGATCGAGGTTTCGGCAAAGGTCGGCGTGCCGCCGCACAGCGCCACCATCTCCGGGTAGCTCACCCAGTAGGGACGCGGGATGACGACCTCGTCGCCGGGGTTCAGCGTCGCCATGAAGGCGTTGAACAGGATCTGCTTGCCGCCGGTACCGACGATGGTCTGCTCCGGCTTGTAGTCGAGGTTGTTCTCGCGCTTGAACTTCCTGGCGATCGCCTCGCGCAGCGGCGCGATGCCCGACACCGGCGGGTACTTGGTCTCGCCGCGGCGGATCGCCTCGATGGCGGCGTTCTTGATGTTGTCCGGCGTATCGAAATCGGGCTCGCCCGCGCCGAGCCCGATGACGTCGCGCCCGGCGTTTTTCAGCTCGCGCGCTTTCTGCGAGACCGCGATGGTCGCGGAAGGCTTCACGCGGGAAAGGGCGTCGGCAAGAAAGGCCATTTGGACGTCTCCGATATATGGCTGGACGGGGAAAAATGCTGCACGCCTCTAATGTCGCATCGTGCTGTCGAGTGCAAGCATTGTTCGCTGCTGGCGCAATGGTTGCCGGGTCTTAAAGGGCCGGATTAACGCGGGTTAAACCGCTTTTAAGCGTTTCGTGACAGTTTGGACGAATCCCGCGAAGCGAAGGGAAAGATCGTAAGGGTGGAGCGCAGGGCAGGCCTATCTCATATCGAGCGCGAGGCGGATGGCACCGCGATCGGGCGGTGGGGGCCTTTCACGCTCAGGACCGCCTTCCAGCCGATCTTCGCCTTCCATGAAGGCAAGCTGCGCGTCGAGGCATTCGAGGCGCTGGTGCGTCCGTTCCGCAACGGGGAGCCGGAGACGCCGCCGGCCTTCTTCGCCACCTGCAATGCCAGCGACAGGTTGCAGGTCGAGGAACTGACGCGGACGCTGCACCTGCTGAATGCCGGGGTGTGCCTGCCTGAAGGCGTCATGCTTTTCATCAACATCGATCCGTCGGTTTTCACCGAGCAGGACATCGGTGACACCACGCTGCGCAACATGCGGCTGGTGCTGAGCAGCGTCGGCATTGCGCCGGCCCGCGTCGTGTGCGAGGTCACGGAGAACCCGACCGGGTCGCAGGAGGCCTTCTACAGTTTCGTCACCGGCCTGCGCGGCAACGGCTTTCGCATCGCCGTCGACGACTACGGCGCCGATGAATCCGACATCAGCCGCATCAAGGATCTGATGCCCGATATCGTCAAGTTCGATGCGGTCTGGATCAACCGGCTGATGGAATCCGATGTCGGTTTCGCCTTGCTGGCGACCATGGTCAGATCGTTCGAGGAGCAGGGCATCCGCACGGTGTTCGAAGGCATCGAGGAGGACTGGCAGATCGAACTGGCCGAAAAATCCGGCGCTTCCATGGTGCAGGGTTTCGTGCTGGCGCGGCCGGTGATGGCCTCGCCCGAAATGAAGGGGGCAGGTACGCCGCCCCCGGAACCGGAGCCGGAGGAACAGCTCAAGCCGGCGGCGCCACGGTCCGGCCCGCAACATCCGCCCGGAAGGACATTCGGCCGGCGGGTGGTGCGATGACAGCCGGAAACAGACGCCGGCGCATGGTCGCGGATGCCATATTCGCCGATGAGATCGGCATCGAATATGCCGTGCACGAGGATTTCCGGCTGCGCAGCACCTACCAGCCGATCTTTGCGCCGCGCGGCGAGCTGTTGCGCATGGTGGCGGTGGAAGCGGCCGTCGAGGCGCATCACCGGGGGTGCAGCGTTTCGCCAGCCATCTTCCTCGACGCGGTTCTGCCGGGGGAGCGTCCCTTCGTCGATGCGCTGTGCCGCACGCTGCACCTGCGCAATTTCCGCAATATCGGCCTGGACGGGCTGAAGCTGTTTTTCGGCTTCGACCTCGACGTCAATGACGGGGCGGGGCGCACGGTTTCCGAATTGCGGCTGATGGCCGGCCGGCTGGACGAGCTGGGCCTGCATCCGGGGCAGGTGATGTGCCAGGTTGCAGGGGGGCATGCGGACGAGCCGGGCCTCCTGTGCGAGGTGGCTTATGAAATGCGCGCCAGCGGGCTTGGCGTGGTCCTGTCCGGCTTCGGCACCGGCCATGAGAGCGAGCAGCAGGTCGACGTGATCCGGCCGCATGTCGTGCGGGTCGACGGGCCGCTCTTCGCGCTGCTGTGCTCCTATCCGGCCGCCGGGCACCTGTTCGGGCGGCTGGTGTCCATGCTTCAGGATGCCGGGGTCGAGGTCCTGGTGGAAGGTATCGAGACGGCGCGGCAGTTGCGCATGGCGCTGGAAGCCGGCGCCGACCTGCTGCAAGGCCTGCTTCTGGCAAGGCCGCTTGCCGCGGGCGCGTTCTTCGACGAAAGCCCGCTGGTGATCGACCGGCTCCTGCCCGGGGCGGATGCGGCCATGGCGCTGCGGCCGGATCGGGGCAGGTGAAGCTTTTTTTGATGCTTCCAGCAAATTAAGTCATTGGAACCCGGCGTCCGCGCCGCGCAATATGCGCGCCAACGGAGCGATGCCCATGCCCAGACTTTACGGAATGATCGACAGCGGCAATTGCTACAAGCCGCGGCTCTTGATGGCCAAGCTCGGCCTGCCCTTCGCCCATGTCGAGGTGAGTTCCCGCACCGGCGCCACCCGCACGCCCGACTACAAGGCGCGCAATCCCAATGCCATGGTGCCCCTGCTGGAGCTGGACGACGGCAGGGCGATCGCGGAATCGAACGCCATCCTGCTTTATCTCGCCGAGGGCACGCGGTTCCTTCCGTCCGACCGCTACGAGCGGGCCTTGGCCTATCAGTGGCTGTTCTTCGAACAGTACAGCCACGAGCCCTATATCGCCGTGCGCAAGGCGCTGCTGACCTTTCCCGAACGCGCCGCGGATGCGACACCGGAACGGCTGGCGCTGACGCTGGAGCGGGGCAACAAGGCGCTTTCGGTGATGGACGGGCATCTTTCCACCCGCGATTTCTTTGCGGGCGGCGGCATCAGCGTGGCGGACCTGGCGCTTTATGCCTACACCCACAGCGCGGGGAAGGGCGGCTTCGACCTCGACGCCTATCCCCATGTGGTGGAATGGCTGCGGCGGGTCGAGACCGATCCGGGGCATGTTCCGGCCGAGTGGCTGCCGCCGGCCTGAAACGCCGGCGTGAAAAAGGCGGGCAAAGCCCGCCTTTTCCTATTCGATGGGGTCAGGTGGCCTGACAGGGAGCTTTCTGGCCGGGCCGGCAGCAATCCGCTGCTTCGGCTGGTCGGTTTCTTCAAGCTCCGGCGCGCTTCCCTCGCGACCGCCAGTACATCCGTGGCTTGCCGCGCGGTCCGGGTCGATCACCCGGCGCGCGCTCGCGCAGGGTCAGGCCGCCTGCAGAGATCCAGCGGACGACTTGCCGGTACGGCGGTCCTGCTCGATCTCGAAGGTGACTTTCTGGCCGTCGGCGAGCGAGGTCAGACCTGCGCGCTGCACGGCGGAGATGTGGACGAAAACGTCCGGACCACCATTGTCGGGCTGGATGAAGCCATAACCCTTGGTGGCGTTAAACCATTTCACGGTTCCGGTTGCCATATTGCGTATTCCTTCAAGTTGGCTGCTTTGTCTGTGACCGGAAAACCATCCGGCCGGTGGTATCGAGATTTTGCAGATAGACGGCAGCAAGCTCGTAGGAACGCGCGGCCCGGATCGATCGGCCGAAATATCAACGAGCCGCATATAGCGTTTGCTTGCGGCCAAAACAAGGGGCTGCGATAAACGGGCTTCTGCCGCCTTGCGGAACAAGGCCCGCCGGGACGGCGTTTCAGGAGCCTCGCATTGCGGAGGACGAAAATGACCAAACTTCCCTTCGGCAAGACGTTTCACCTTGGCAAGATCGCTGTTCTCGGGCTCGGCCTGAGCCTGCTTGCGGCCGAGGCGCATGCCGTCTCACGCTACGACCCGACGCGCATGAGCTGCGACGGCGTGCAGGTCCGCGTCGCCCGCGAGGGCGCGGTGATCCTGCGCTACCGCTCGCCCCGCAACCCCAGCCTGCCGCTCTACGACCGCTATGTGAGCGACAGCCGCTTCTGCCCGGCCGGACAGGTGCGGGCCCGCGCCTATGTGCCGAGCGCCGACACGCGCTCGTGCCCGGTCTACAAATGCAAGCAGCCGGAATTCGAGCGGCGCGGCCGGATCTGGATGTTCGGGCGGGACTGACGGCTGGAGCCTGGTTTCCTTGGCTGCATTTGTGCAACGCCAGGCGGTTGCGTCTGGCATGCAAAATGCTCAAAAGCCGAACGACGTCTGGGCGGGCGGCGGCGGGCCGACCCGCACGCCCTCCAGCGCCAGCATCTTTTCCTTGGTCGCCGAGCCGCCGGGGGCGGAAAAGCCGCCGATCTTGCCGCCGGCCGCCACGATGCGGTGGCAGGGCACCACCAGCGGCACCGGATTGGCGCCGAGCGCAGCCCCGGTTTCGCGCGCCATGCCCTCATGTCCGGCGCGGCGGGCAAGCTCGCCATAGGTGACGGCCTCGCCGAAGGCCAGCCGGCGCGCGGCGGCGTAGATGTCGAGCCGGAAGGCGTCGATGCCGGAAAGGTCGACCGGCACGGCCGAGAAATCGATATCGGCACCGGCGAAATAGGCCCTGATCGCCTCCACCAGCTCCGCAACCCAGCCTTGCGGCTGGGCGACGGCGGGGCCGTGCCCGGCCAGCCGCCGCTCGACGCCCGCGCGGCTTTTCTCCGGCAGGCAGAGCCGCGTGATGCCGGCTTCGCTCCAGGCAAAGCCGGTGAAGCCCATCTGCGTTTCGAAGACGGTATGGCCGGCGGTTTTGTCGGAATTGTTACGCATTGTTACATTATCTCATCTGCCTGCCGTGGCCGCCACCCGAAAACAGCACATCCGCAGGTTGCCCGCCGGAATCGGCTGGTGTAAGGAGCGATTAACCGATCAACGGACTTGTACCGCTCTTGCCAGCGAAGCTCAAAATCGTCGCCTTTGGCATGGTGCTGGCCGCTTTTGGCCTTTCCGGCTGCACGACCACGTCGCAGACCACCCAGAACCTTGTCGAGACGAGCGAAGCGGAGGCCGACGCCGGCTTCGTGGTGCCGCTGCCCGAGACGGTGGCCGTGCTGCCCGAGAGCGCTTTCGCCGATGCTTCCCGCAACGCCGATCTGGCCGCTTTCCCGGCGCCCGCGCAGCCCGGCGAGACCGCGCCGGTGATGGCGCTGGCCGCCGCGCCTGCGGCATCCCCCATTCAGCTCGCCTCCGCCGCCGCCATGCCGCGCGCGGAGCCCGCGGTGCTGACCACCACGACCGCCGATGCGGAGCCCGTCTCGCGCGGCGGCGTCGACGGGCTGATCGCCAAATATGCCAATGTCTACGGCCTGCCGGAGCAGTTCGTGCGCCGCGTGGTGAAGCGCGAAAGCACCTTCAATCCCAAGGCGTACAACAACGGCCATTGGGGCCTGATGCAGATCAAGCACGCGACGGCGCGCGGCATGGGCTATGACGGCCCGGCCAACGGCCTGCTCGATGCCGAGACCAACCTGAAATATGCGGTGAAATATCTGCGCGGCGCCTGGCTGGTGGCCGATGGCGACGAAAACCGCGCCGACCGGCTTTACCAGACCGGCTACTACTACCACGCCAAGAGGCGCGGCATGCTGGAGATCACCGGTCTCGGCAAGGACCGCAAGCGCCGCCGCGAACCGGCCGCCATCCCGGCCCTGCCGGTGGAAACACCGAGCCATGTCGACCTGCCGGTCGCGCTGAACGAATCCTGATCCTTCCGGCATTTTTCTCCCCTGCTCGAGGACGGCCGGGCCACCGCGCAATTCATCCTCGCCACGCCCGGAAAACCGTCTGGCCATTGATCAAGTCGGGATGACGGGCGGCGCTCGGTCGCTCATCTGAAGTTTTGTGGTGCGGCCTTGCGACCGCCCGTCCAGCGTCCTACCGGGCCCAGCCGGCTACAGCCTTCGAGGCCGCGCACCCCTTGCGAGGATACGCGTGCAATGGACCGACCCGTCCCGTTTCCAGAACGGTTTCAGCCGGGCTGCCGCATTACCGCACAGTCCAGCCTGCGGCGAACCATCGATCCCTTCGCCAGGCACTCCCGATCAGCGGCTTGCCCTCACGTTCAGGGTTCGCCGCCGCGCCGTCCCATCCTCCGCCGCCACCGTCATGACCGGCGGTCCCGCAGGAAGGGCAGGGGAATGATAGGCGAGGCGGCGAGGGTGGGGATAAAAGTGCCGGTTTCTTTCGGATTTTGCAGGAAAAAGTCCCTCACCCTTACCCTTTCCCCCCGGGCGGGGAGAGGGAGGCATCGGCGTTGCGGCCATCTTCCTTCTCCCTGTCTGCGGAGAAAAGAATCTTTCGGGCAGCAACCGGAAGCTTATCTGTCGCCCGATGCGGCGAGGAACACGGCCAGTTGCGCCGCGAATGCCCGCTGGAAGGCCGGTCGCGCCTCGCCGCGGGCGACATAGGCGGCAAGGTTCGGATATTCTTCCAGCATCCCCGACCCGTTCAGCCTGCGCAGCACCATCACCATCATGAGGTCGCCGGCGCTGAAGGCGCCATCGAGCCAGCCGTCGTCGCCAAGACGGCGGGAAAGTTCGGCCAGCCGGACGCGGATGCGATCCTCGAGGAAGGACAGGCGCTCCCTGCCGTACCAGGGCTGGCCGCGTTCCACATAGGGCGCCTGTTCGTGCTCGACGATAGGCGGCTCCACCGTGTTGAGCGCGGCGAACATCCACATGATGGCGCGGGCCCGGCCATGCGGATCGTCCGGCAGCAGGCCGGCATGATGTTGCGCGATATGGAGCACGATGGCCCCCGACTCGAACAGCGCGAGATCGCCTTCCTGATAGGTCGGAATCTGCCCGAAAGGCTGGAGCGCGCGATACGCGGCTTCTTTCATCTCGCGGAACGAAACAAGACGGACCCCGTAAGGCTGGCCCACTTCCTCGAACGCCCAGCGGACACGCATGTCGCGCGCCTGACCCTTGCCGCGGTCGGGCGAACTTTCAAAGGCGGTGATAGTGGGGATCATGGGAAGGCTCCGGGCGGTTTCGCTCATATTATTCGGCTACTGGGCTTTTCAGCCAGAGGACGAATGAGCGGCTGCGTTCCCGACAAGCGCAGCGGCCAAATGAAAAGGCCGGGTCGAAACCCGGCCTTTTCATGAACCCTTCAGGACTCAGAAATATTCCTGCAACGGCCGCACTTCCAGCGAGCCGGCCTTGAGGGCGGCGATGGCTTCGGCTACCGCCGCCATGCCGGACAGCGTGGTGTAGTAGGGCACCTTCTGCATCAGGGTGGCGCGGCGCAGCGATTTGGAGTCCGACACCGCCTTCTGGCCGTCCGTGGTGTTGAAGACGATCTGCACCTGACGGTTGCGGATGGCGTCCTCGATGTGGGGGCGGCCTTCGAGCACCTTGTTGATCTTTTCCGCCTCGATGCCGTTTTCGGCCAGGAAGCGCTGGGTGCCGCCGGTCGCCAGCACGCGGAAACCCTGTCCGGCGAGGCGGCGCACCGGCTCCAGTATGCCGTGCTTGTCGTCGTCGCGCACCGAGACGAACAGCGTGCCCGAGCGCGGCAGGTCGACGCCCGCGCCGAGCTGCGCCTTGGCGAAGGCCAGCGCATAGTCGCGGTC
Organism: Aquamicrobium terrae; assembly: GCF_052978165.1. Taxonomy (NCBI): domain Bacteria; kingdom Pseudomonadati; phylum Pseudomonadota; class Alphaproteobacteria; order Hyphomicrobiales; family Phyllobacteriaceae; genus Aquamicrobium; species Aquamicrobium terrae. Next base: position 866,954 of record NZ_JBRKLZ010000001.1, on the reverse strand, counting down.
GAGGCCCATGACTTCGCCGGTCGACTTCATCTCCGGCCCGAGCAGGATGTCCACGCCGGGGAAGCGGGAGAAGGGGAAGACGGCTTCCTTGACCGCGATGTGGCCGGGATTGCGGGCGTTCGGCTTCTCGCCATAGTGCGCGAAGGCTTCGTCCAGCGTCTCGCCGGCCATGATGCGGGCGGCGACCTTGGCGATGGGCTTGCCGACCGTCTTGGCGACGAAGGGCACGGTGCGGCTGGCGCGCGGGTTCACCTCCAGCACGTAGATGGTGCCGTCCTTGATGGCGTACTGGACGTTCATCAGGCCGCCGACATTGAGCGCTTTGGCGAGCGCGGCCGTCTGGCGCTCGAGTTCGTCCACGATCTCGTCGGACAGCGAGTGGACGGGCAGCGAGCAGGCGCTATCGCCCGAATGGATGCCGGCCTCCTCGATGTGCTCCATGATGCCCGAGACGTAGACGTCCTTGCCGTCGCACAGGCAGTCGACATCGACCTCGATGGCGCCCGACAGATAGGTGTCGAACAGAAGCGGGTTCTTGCCGAGCAGCGTGTTGATCTGGCCGGTCTTGTCGTTGGGGTATTTCTGCTTGATGTCCTCCGGCACCAGCTCGGGCACGGTGTCGAGCAGGTAGGTTTGCAGCATGGCCTCGTCATGGATGATCTGCATGGCGCGGCCGCCCAGCACGTATGAGGGACGCACCACCAGCGGGAAGCCCAACTCGCCGGCAACGGTGCGGGCCTGTTCGACCGAATAGGCGATGCCGTTCTCGGGCTGGGTGAGGTCGAGCTTCTGGAGCAGCTTCTGGAAGCGGTCGCGGTCCTCGGCAAGGTCGATCATGTCGGGCGAGGTGCCGAGGATCGGGATGCCGTTCTTCTCCAGCGCCTCTGCCAGCTTCAGCGGGGTCTGGCCGCCGAACTGGACGATGACGCCGACCAGCTCGCCGCGGCTCTGCTCCATCTTGAGGATCTCGATGACGTCCTCGGCGGTGAGCGGCTCGAAATAGAGGCGGTCGGAGGTGTCGTAGTCGGTCGAAACCGTCTCCGGGTTGCAGTTGATCATGATCGACTCGTAGCCGGCCTCGGCCAGCGCGAAGCAGGCGTGGCAGCAGCAGTAGTCGAACTCGATGCCCTGGCCGATGCGGTTGGGGCCGCCGCCGAGGATGACAACCTTCTTGCGGTCCGAGACGCCGGCCTCGTTGGCGGGTTGGCCGGCGAAAGGCTGCTCATAGGTGGAGTACATATAGGCGGTGGGGGAGGCGAATTCGGCGGCGCAGGTGTCGATGCGCTTGTAGACCGGGTGGACGGCAAGCGAATTGCGAAGCTGGGCGACTTCCTTGGGTTTCTTGCCGGTCAGCGAGGCGAGGCGGGCGTCGGAGAAGCCCATGGCTTTCAGCATGCGCAGATTGGCGGCGTCCTCGGGCAGGCCGTGTTCGCGGATGCGGGTTTCCATGGCGATGATGCCGGCGATCTGCTCGAGGAACCACGGGTCGATCTTGCACATGGCGTGCACGTCTTCCAGCGAGGTGCCCATGCGGATGGCCTGCGCCACCATGCGCAGCCGGTCGGGCGTCGGGGTGCCGAGGGCGGCGCGGATGGCGTTCTTGTCATCGCCCTGGCCGATGCCGGGGATCTCGATCTCGTCGAGGCCGGTGAGGCCGGTCTCCATGCCGCGCAGCGCCTTCTGCAGCGATTCCTGGAAGGTGCGGCCGATGGCCATGACCTCGCCGACCGACTTCATGGCGGTGGTGAGGGTCGGCTCCGCGCCGGGGAATTTCTCGAAGGCGAAGCGCGGGATCTTGGTGACCACGTAGTCGATGGTCGGCTCGAAGGAGGCCGGCGTCGCGCCGCCGGTGATGTCGTTCTCCAGCTCGTCCAGCGTGTAGCCGACGGCCAGCTTGGCGGCGATCTTGGCGATCGGGAAGCCGGTGGCCTTGGAGGCGAGCGCGGAGGAGCGCGACACGCGCGGGTTCATCTCGATGACGACGAGGCGGCCGTTTTCGGGGTTGACCGCGAACTGGACGTTGGAGCCGCCGGTCTCGACGCCGATCTCGCGCAGCACCGCGATCGAGGCGTTGCGCATGATCTGGTATTCCTTGTCGGTCAAGGTCAGCGCGGGCGCGACGGTGATCGAGTCGCCGGTGTGGACACCCATCGGGTCGATGTTCTCGATGGAGCAGACGATGATGCAGTTGTCCGCCTTGTCGCGGACGACCTCCATCTCGAACTCCTTCCAGCCGAGCACGCTTTCCTCGATCAGCACCTCGGTGGTCGGCGAGGCGTCGAGGCCGGACTGGACGATGGCAAAGAATTCCTCGCGGTTGAAGGCGATGCCGCCGCCGGTGCCGCCGAGCGTGAAGGAGGGGCGGATGATGGCGGGCAGGCCGACGGCATCCAGCGCCTGCGCTGCCACGCCCATGGCGTGCGCGACGTAGCGCTGCTTGCGGTCGCCTTCGCCGAGGTTCCAGCGGGTTTCGAGCGCGTCGAGGTCAGTGTCGGAGGCGCCGGACGCCTTGAGCTCGGCGCGCTCGGCCTCGTGCTTCTTGCGGTCGGCATCCTTGACGTCGGTGGCGTTGGCCAGCATCGACTTCGGCGTCTCCAGCCCGATCTTGGCCATGGCCTCGCGGAACAGGGCGCGGTCCTCGGCCTTGTCGATGGCCTGCGCGTCGGCGCCGATCATCTCGACATTGTAGCGCTCCAGCACGCCCATGCGGCGCAGCGAAAGGGCGGTGTTGAGCGCGGTCTGGCCGCCCATGGTGGGCAGCAGCGCATCCGGGCGCTCCTTGGCGATGATCTTGGCGACGACTTCGGGCGTGATCGGCTCGATATAGGTGGCGTCGGCCAGCTCCGGGTCGGTCATGATGGTGGCCGGGTTGGAGTTGACCAGGATGACGCGGAAGCCTTCCTCGCGCAGCGCCTTGCAGGCCTGGGTGCCGGAATAGTCGAACTCGCAGGCCTGGCCGATGACGATGGGGCCGGCACCGATGATCAGGATGGATTTGATATCGGTGCGTTTTGGCATGGCAGGGTCCGTTATGGCTATGCGCGCGAAACGCCGGCGCCGGGAAACCGGGCCGATGTGCGCGAGGTGAATACTGGTATCAGGCTAAGGGGGCCTTATAGGGGAGAGTTTCAACCGATGTAACCCCGAAAAATGCATGTTTGCCCAGCCAATGCGCATGGCCGGGCAAAGGGGCTGGGCAAAGGAGCCGGATTAAACGCGTGGGCTGGGCGCTCGCGGCGGCGCTCAGCCGTCCTCGTCGAGCGCAAACGACCCGGCGACGATCTCGCCCGCGCGCTCGTAGGTGGCCATGAGGACGCCGGTGGTGGAGACCTGCGAGTGCCGCAATCTGAAAGCGCCCGGCATGGCGCCGTCGCCGAACAGGCGCTTGCCCTTGCCCAGCACCAGCGGGAAGGTCAGCAGGCTGATCTCGTCGAGCAGGTCGCCGGCAAGCAATGCCTGGAGCAGGACGGTGGAGCCCTGCACCAGCAGATCGGGCCCAGTGCCGGCCTTCAGCTCCCGCAGCGCCGCAACGGGCTCGGGCATCAGGGCCCGGCTGTTGCGCCAGCCGAGGCTGTCCGGCCGGTGGGTGGCGACGTGCTTGGTCACGGCGTTGAAGGATTTCGCGATCGGGTCGGTATCGGGAACGCGCGGCCAGTGGGCGGCGAAGATGTCGTAGGTGTGCCGGCCGAGCAGCAGCTCGAAGGGCGTGTCGAAGGTCCGGTCCATGAACGCGCCCATCGGCTCGTCCCAATGGTGGAAGGTCCAGCCGCCATGCTCGAAGCCGCCGTCGCGGTCCTCGTCCGGGCCGCCGGGGGCCTGCATGACGCCATCCAGGCTGACGAAAGCGGTGAGTCGGATCTTTCTCATTGGATGTCCCTTTCGGGTTTCTGGTCGGCGATGGTGCCGCACCGGGCGGTTTCGTGCCCGGCGCATGTTGCAAGGACGTTGGGCAAACGCCGCTTCCGACACTTCGTTTCATTCCCCGGCGGAACCGCGTGCGGCCAGCGGCGTTGAAGGCGATGCCGACCGGCCGGCGGCGCAGTCAATGCAAGTCGAGATGGACAAGTCGAGATGGGCGATGGAGGCCAAAATGGGCAAGGAGAATGCGACGACGGCCAAGGGCGCGGCAGCGGCCGAGGGATTGCTGAAGGCCGCGAAGAACGAGGAACGCAAGGTTGAGGAAGCATCCGGCAGGGACCTGAAGAAGGGCGCCAAGCGGTTCGAGGAGCGCTCGAAAAGCTCCGACGGCAAGAGCGCCGGGGCCAAGCAGCGCGGCTGAGTTTGCCGGGCATGGTATGGGCCGGGCATGGTGCGGGACGAAGAATGGTCATGACTCGTCCCGGCCATTCAGTTATCTGTTAACGGACAGGAAAAGGGCAGGCCGCCGCGCCTGCCGGCAGAATGGGGATCGTGCATGCGCTGGAGAGGCCGCCGTCAAAGCGACAACATCGAGGACCAGCGCGGGCAGGGCGGCTTCGGCCGGCCCGGCGGTTTCGGCGGCGGCCCCGGCCGCATCCGCATTCCCGTGGGCGGCCGCGCCGGCGGCGGCGGCATTTCCACCATCATCATCCTCGTGGTGCTGTTCTTCGCGCTCAAGGCCTGCGGCATCGACCCGATGCAGGTGCTGACCGGCGGAGGCGGCGGGCTGCTGCCGGGCGAGGACAACGGCCGCATCACCTCCACCGAACCTGGGGCGGGCTCGGTGCGCAACGACGAGATGAGGCAGTTCGTGGCCACGGTGCTGGCCGAGACGGAAGATGTTTGGAACGGCATCTTCAAGGCCAACGGCCTGACCTACGAGGAACCGAAGCTGACCCTATTCGACGGCCAGATCCGCTCGACCTGCGGCTTCGCCTCCTCCGCTTCCGGGCCCTTCTACTGCCCGGCCGACAAGAAGGTCTATCTCGACACGTCCTTCTTCCGGCAACTGTCCGACCAGTTCGGCGCCTCCGGCGATTTCGCCGAGGCCTATGTCGTCGCCCATGAGGTCGGCCACCACGTGCAGAACCTGATCGGCGTTCTGCCGAAGTTCAACCAGATGCGCCAGAGCATGGGCGAGCAGGAAGCGAACCACATGTCGATGCAGGTGGAATTGCAGGCCGATTGCTTCGCCGGCGTGTGGGGCCACTACACCGCGCAGAAGGGCATTCTGGAAGAGGGCGACCTGGAAGAGGCGCTGAACGCCGCCCAGCAGATCGGCGACGACACGCTGCAAAAGCGCATGCAGGGCTATGTGGTGCCGGAAACCTTCAACCACGGCACCTCCGAGCAGCGCCAGAAATGGTTCGCCCGCGGCTACCAGAGCGGCAAGCTTTCCGACTGCGACACGTTCAATAATCCGATCTGAGGCAACAACCCGATCCGAGGGCCGCATGGCACAACGCCGCATCGCCGTTATCCAGGCCGGGACCAGCCTGTTCGACACGCCGCGCACGCTCGAGCGCATGGAGGCTCATTGCCAGGCGGCCGCCGCCGAAGGCGTCGAACTCGCCGTCTTTCCCGAGGCCTATGTCGGCGGCTATCCCAAGGGACTGGATTTCGGCGCGCGGATCGGATCGCGCACGGCGCAGGGCCGCGACGATTTCCTGCGCTACTGGCAGGCTGCGATCGAGGTGCCGGGACCGGAGACGGCCCGCATCGGCTCCTTTGCCGCCAAGATGAAGGCGCATCTCGTCACCGGCGTGATCGAGCGCGACGGCGGCACGCTCTATTGCACGGCGCTGTTCTTCGGGCCGGACGGCGCCTTGCTCGGAAAGCATCGCAAGCTGATGCCGACCGCCAGCGAGCGGCTGGTGTGGGGGCAGGGCGACGGCTCGACCATTCCCGTCTTCGACACGCATATCGGCCGCATCGGCGCGGCGATCTGCTGGGAAAACTACATGCCCAACCTTCGGCAGGCGATGTATGGCAAGGGCATCAGCCTGTGGTGCGCGCCGACCGTGGACGAGCGCGACATCTGGCAGGCCTCGATGCGCCATATCGCCTACGAGGGGCGTTGCTTCGTGCTGAGCGCCTGCCAGTACATGACGCGGGCCGATGCGCCGGACGCCTATGACTGCGTGCAGGGGAACGATCCTTCGACCGTCCTCATCCGGGGCGGCAGCGTGATCGTGGGGCCGCTCGGCGATGTGCTCGCCGGCCCCGTCCACGATCGGGAAGCGGTCCTGACCGCGGACATCGACCCTGCCGATACGATCCGCGGCAAGTACGACCTCGACGTGGCCGGGCACTATGCGCGCCCGGACATATTCAGGCTCAGCGTGAACGAGACGGCGCGCGCGCCGGTGAGCTATCAGGTCGAAGTCGCCGACGGCGAGGGGGGCGAGGACGGCGAGGAGCCCGGCGAGGCCGCGCCCTAGCCGGAAGGCATTGACGCCGGACCGTCATGGCCTTGCGCACGCCCTTCGATTGACGGGCGGAAAATCTGCGCCATACTGACTTGCAATGCGTGGCGCGCGGGCTCCCGAGTTTCGGGGCGGTCACCTTGTCGGCATAGCGGACATTGCCCTCCGTTTTCCGGGCGGATGGCTGTTGCGACGCCTGTGCGCGACTTCCGGCATCCCGGACACTTCACGTCATCGTCGAAGGGCTGGCGCGGTCCTGCTTGCGGCCCTGGCCGCCGTTTCGCTGGCGTTGCCGGTGCAAGGAGCGGTGGCGGCTGACGCGATGGCGGAGCTTCGCCCGGCACCCCAAGCCGATGCCGCCCCGTCATTTTCCCTGACCGACCTTTCCGGCAAGACCGTCAAGCTGCCGGACCATGGCGGCGGGCCGGTCCTCGTCCACTTCTTCGCCACATGGTGCGAACCGTGCCGGGAGGAACTGCCGGCCTTGCAGCGTCTGGCCGCGCGCTCGCAGACGCAGCCCGGGCACCAGCCGCTGACGGTGCTGGCCATTTCCGTGGGCGAGGTGGAATTGCGGGTGCGGCGCTTCTTCGAGGAGGCGCCCGTCGCCTATCCGGTTCTGCTGGACATGGACATGAGCGTTGCCAGGGAGTGGGGCGTGCGCTCCCTGCCGACCACCTTCGTGCTCGATGATGCGCTGACGCCGCGCCTTGTCGTCACCCACGACCTCGACTGGGACGGTATTGCGGTGGAGCGGCTGCGGGAACGGCTGGCAACCGGCAATCCGGAAATGGAAACGGTTCAACGGGAGGAAAACCAATGAGGATCGACAGGCGGGATTTTCTGAAGGCGGGTGCCGCGGCTTCCGCTGCGATGCTGCTGCCCGCAACGGCGCGCGCCAACAGCGCCTTTGCACCGAAGCCCGGCAACTGGCGCCGCTTCGAGGTGGTGACGCGGCTTGAGATCGCCGAGCCGCAGGGCCGGACGCAGGCATGGATTCCGCTGCCTTCGGTGAACGAGGCCGACTGGTTCCGTTCCGAAAACAGCGAATGGACGACCAATGCCGGCAGGGCGCAACTGGCGCGGGAGCCGAAATACGGGGCCGACATGCTGCATGTCGAATGGAAGGACGGGGAAAAGGCCCCGGTGGTGGAGGTGGTCAGCCGCATCGCCACCCGCGACCGGGCCGTGGATCTTTCCGCCCCCGGCAGCCCGCCGCCGCTGACGCCGACCGAACAGGCGCTCTACACGGCCGGAACCGACCTCATTCCCGTCGACGGCATCGTGCTGGAGACGGCGCAGAAGATCACCGCCGGCGCGAACACCGACCTCGACCGGGCGCGGGCGATCTACGATTGGGTGGTGGACAACACCTTCCGCGACGCCAGCGTGCGCGGCTGCGGCATCGGCGACATCGCGGCGATGCTGGAGAGCGGCAATCTCGGCGGCAAATGCGCGGACCTCAATGCGCTCTATGTCGGGCTGGCGCGGGCCGCGGGCCTTCCGGCGCGCGACGTCTACGGCATCCGGGTGGCGCCCTCGCAGTTCGGCTATGCCAGCCTCGGTGCGAAGAACGAGGTGATCACCAAGGCGCAGCACTGCCGGGCGGAGGTCTATCTGGACGGTCACGGCTGGGTGCCGGTCGATCCGGCCGATGTGCGCAAGGTAGTGCTGGAGGAGCCGCCCGGCAACCTGGCCGCCGACGACGCCAAGGTGGTGGCGGCGCGCGAGGCGCTGTTCGGCGCATGGGAAACCAACTGGCTGGCCTACAACATGGCGCATGACGTGTCGCTGCCGGGGGCGGCAGGGCCGAAGCTCGGCTTCCTGATGTATCCGCAGGCGGAAACGGCCTCGCTGCGGCTGGACTGCCTCGACCCGGACAGGTTCAGATATGCGATCACGGCGCGCGAACTGATGGCGTAGATCGCAGGCCGCCGGACCGCTATGCCGCCGGGGCCAGCGGCGGCAGGCGCGGCAGGACCGGCGACGACTGGACGATGGCGGTGTTCGTCATCGCATAGGGGACGAGCTGGTCGAGCAGCCGCTCCAGATCGGCCACCGAGGCGACCCGCACGCGCGCCAGGAAGCAATCCTCGCCGGTGATGCGGTCGCATTCGGTGATTTCGGGGATGGAGCGGATGATCTCGGCGACGCGCTTCAGCTCGCCCGGAACCGGGCGCACCCTCAGCCATGCCGAGACCGGATAGCCGATCGCCGCCGGGGCGATGCGGGCCATGTAGCCTTCGATGACGCCGCTGTCCTCCAGACGCCGGAGACGCTCCGCGACGCTCGGGGCGGACAGGCCGACCGACCTTGCAAGCTCGGCCGTGGGGATGCGGGCGTTGTCTGCCAGCAGCGCGACGATGCGCGCGTCCACCGCATCGAGGGCGCCGTTTTCGATTCCAAGACGTTTCATGGCAATGCCCTGCATAGAGAAACGAAATTCGCAAATTACGCCATGGAATAAGCATATAAGATAGCGGATGTGGCTTCTATAAATAGGCGAACGACCGGAGACGGCTTCGCCATGCAGCCGAAGAGCCAGATTGACAGGGTTTCGACGGCGGTTCCGCCGCAGCTATGGTTCGGCGTCAGCGCCGTCTTCCATTATCTGGGGCCGTCCTTCGCCGTGCTGCTGTTTCCGGCGGTGGGGGTGCTGGGCGTGGCCTGGTTCCGTGTCGCGACGGCGGCGGGGGTGTTTGCCGTACTCACACGTCCGTGGCGGACGCTGGCGGAGGCGGACGGGACCACGCGCCTGCTTCTCGTGGCGCTGGGTGTCTGTCTCGCGGTGATGAACACCTCGTTCTATCTGGCGCTGGAGCGGCTGCCGATGAGCCTGGTGGCGGCGATGGAATTCGTCGGCACCATCGGGGTCGCCCTTTATGGGGAGCGGCGCGCCAGAAACGTCGTTGCGCTGGTCCTGGCCGTGAGCGGGGTCTTCCTCCTCATCAACGTGAAATGGGCGTCCGATCCGGCCGGGCTGTCGTGGGCGGCGCTGAACGCGCTGCTGTTCGTCGGCTACATCATCCTCGGCCACCGGGCCGCGCGCGGCGGGGCGGGGGACGGGGTGCGCCGCCTCGGCGCGGCGATGGCGATCGCGCTGGTCGTTCTCATGCCGGTGGGCCTTGCCGAGGCGGCGCGCGCAATGGCGTCACCGACGCTGGTCGCGGCCGGCGTGGCGGTCGGCATGTGCTCGTCGGTCATTCCCTATGTCTGCGACCAGCTGGCGATGTCGCGGCTGCCGCGCGCGACGTTCGCGCTGTTGCTGGCGCTGCTGCCGGCCTCGGCGGCGGCGATTGCCGCGCTGGTGCTGGGGCAGATCCCCGGCGGGCGCGACCTGGCCGGCATCGCGCTGGTGATGGCCGGCGTCGCGGTTCACAAGCCGGCCCCGGCATGAGGGCGCGCCGCCACGACAGCTTATGTCAGCATGAAAACTTTTGAAGTGTTCTCCCATTGTTCCATCCTGGCGACACGCCTATAAGGAGCGCTTCGCCTTTCTGGCGAAGGGAGGACGCAGGATGGTGGACACCGCCACGGCACGGCGCGGACTTGCGCTCGTCTTCGTCACATTGCTGCTCGATATCATCGGCTTCGGCATCATCATGCCGGTGCTGCCGGCCTATCTGCAGGAATTGTCCGGCATTGACGTTAGCGCCGCGGCCCTCGAGGGCGGCTGGCTGTTCTTCGCCTATGCCGCCATGCAGTTCGTGTTCGCGCCGGTGATCGGCAACCTGTCGGACCGTTTCGGGCGGCGGCCGATCCTGCTCGCCTCGGTGTTCACCTTCGCCATCGACAATCTGATCTGCGCCATCGCCTGGTCCTATCCGATGCTGTTCATCGGCCGGCTGCTGGCCGGCATCAGCGGGGCCAGCTATTCCACCGCCTCGGCCTTCATCGCCGATGTCAGCACCGACGAGAACCGGGCGCGCAATTTCGGCCTTCTGGGCATCGCCTTCGGCGTCGGCTTCGTCATCGGGCCGGTGCTGGGCGGCCTTCTGGGCGAGTTCGGGCCGCGCGTGCCGTTCTATTTCGCGGCGGGGCTGGCCTTCCTCAACTTCGCGGTTGCCTTCTTCCTGCTGCCGGAGACGCTGGCGCCGGCCTATCGCCGCCGCTTCGACTGGCGGCGCGCCAGCCCGCTCGGCGCCCTGAAGCAGATGCGCAACTATCCCGGCATCGGCTGGCTGGGACTGGTGTTCTTCCTGATGACGCTCGGCCACATGGTCTATCCGGCGGTGTGGTCCTTCGTCAGCGACTATCGCTATGGCTGGAGCGAGCGCCAGATCGGCCTGTCGCTCGGCCTGTTCGGGCTGTGCGGGGCGCTGGTGATGGCCTTCGTGCTGCCGCGCGTCATCCCGGTGCTGGGCGAATGGCGCACCGCCGCGGTGGGGCTCGCCTTCACCGCCATCGCCGCCTTCGGCTATGCGGCGGCCTGGCATGGCTGGATGATCTATGCGGTGATCGTGGCCACCTGCCTGGAGGCGCTGGCCGATCCGCCGCTGCGCAGCCTCGCCGCCGCCAAGGTGCCGCCTTCGGCGCAGGGCGAGCTGCAAGGGGCGATCACCAGCCTGTTCTCGATCACCTCGATCATCACGCCGCTGCTCTACACGAACATCTTCGCCTGGTTCACCGGCCCCTCGGCGCCGGTGACGTTCGGCGGAGCGCCCTATGCGCTGGCCGGGGTGTTCCTGGCGCTGGCGCTGCTGGTGCTGGTGACCAAGGTGCGGGCGCCCGAACGCAAGCCGGTGACTGTGGGAGTGACGGAGGAGGCATAAGGGGTGCCGGGGTTGGCCCTTTTGTGGACCTAAATTGCTCCGGCAAATACTCCATCGTCATCAACTCTGATGGTTTTGATTGTCTCTGAGCCTTGCGTTGAGGGTTATGATGATCTTTCGCATGGTCGCTGCGATTGCGAGGATCGGTGGTTTTCCGTTGGCGATGAGGCGCGCGTAGAAGGCGGCGAACTCGCCTTGTCCGGCAGCGGCGCGCAAGGCCGGCATGAAGAGTGCGGTCCTGACCTGCGGTCTGCCGCCGCGCTGGCGTCGCCGGCCCCTTGCTGTGCCGCTCTCGTTGGGGTGCGGGGCGGTGCCGGCCAGCGCTGCGGCCTGTCGGCGCTGGAGATGGCCGAGCTCGGGCATCAGGGCGAGGATCGTCACGGCGCTGACCGTGCCGATGCCGTTCATGCCGGTGCAGATGGCGACGCGGTGGCGCAGGCCCGCGTTTTGCGCCACCAGCGCGGCGATCGCCCGCTCGAGCGCCGCGATCTGCCGGGTGATTGTTGCGAGCATGGCCCGAAACGAGGCGGCCATCGCCCTGGCACCGGGTGCCCGTGACCGGTTCTGCTCGGCAACCTTGAATGCGACCAGGTCGGCCCTTCGGCGCACGAGGGCCTGCATCTGCTTCTCGTCGGCGTCGGGCGCCTGCCACAAGGGCAGCTTCGTCCAGCGCTCGCGTCCATAGGCGGCCATCTGCGCGGCGTCGATGGCGTCGCTTTTGCCCAGCGTTCCGAAGGAGCGGATGAAGGCCTTGAGCCTGAGCGTGTCGGCGCGGTGGCAGGCGATGCCGGCCCTCAGGCACTCTTCCAGGAGCAGCAACTCGTAGCCGCCCGTCGGTTCGCACACGACGAGATCGGGGCGGCTGGTCCTGAGCAGCGAGCGGATGGCTGCGCGGCTGTTGGCGACAGTCGCAGCCGTGATGCCGTCATCGACGGCCAGCCGGTCCCTGGCGACATCGACACCGAGGCAGCGGACGGGCGCATGGTGCAGGAAGGTCATGACGGTGCTATCCTTTGCAGGCTTCGGATTGTTTGCGGGCGTGGTGGTGTGCCAGAGGCCCGATCAACTCTCCAAGCGGGGGTGCAAAGGCGGCAGAGACCTTGATGACGTCGGGTGTCGGCCCGATCCCGGAACCGGTCGCCTGCCGCCGAGGCTGCGGGTTTGCAGGCCCGCAGCCTCGCTGCTCAACCTACCCGATATCGATCAAACAATCCCGGAAGCCTGCCGCAGCGGAGCGAAGGCAGGCTGTCCGGGATCCGTTCCGTGACCTTGCCGGCAAGACCAGCCAGCGGCCGAGCGTCATCCGACCGGCGTGGATCCCGGCTCGCGGTCGCTGACGCTCCCTTGGCCGGGATGACGAGATAACAAGCGCTTCAAGTCCACGGAGCAGCCGATACGTTGAGCCTGCCGTTCAAAGCAGGTCGCCCGAAAGCGGGAACCGGTTTCGGGATAACGACATGCGTAAAAACAACAAGTTGGAGCGTACGGAGCGAATCTGAAAGATCGCGACGCGCTCTAGTGGGAAGACGGGCGGGCGGGATCAGGCCCGCTCGGCCAATGCCGGCTCGCCCTTGCGCGCGCGGATGAGGTTGGCGAAGCGGCGGAACAGATAGTGCGAATCCTGCGAGCCGGGCGAGGCTTCGGGGTGGTGCTGCACCGAGAACACCGGCTTGCCGACCAGCGTGATGCCGCAGTTCGAGCCGTCGAACAGCGAGACATGGGTTTCGGTCACACCCTCCGGCAGCGAGGCGGTGTCGACCGCGAAGCCGTGGTTCATCGACACGATCTCGACCTTGCCGGTGGTGTGATCCTTCACCGGATGGTTGGCGCCGTGATGGCCCTGATGCATCTTGACCGTGTTGCCGCCGGTGGCGAGCGCCAGAATCTGGTGGCCGAGGCAGATGCCGAAGATCGGAATGTCGGTCTTGAGCAGTTCGCGCAGCGTCGGCACGGCGTATTCGCCGGTGGCGGCCGGGTCGCCCGGGCCGTTGGACAGGAAGATGCCGTCGGGCTTGAGGGCGAGGATATCCTCGGCCGAGGCGGTGGCGGGCACCACCGTGACCCTGGCGCCGAGCCCGGCCAGCAGGCGCAGAATGTTGCGCTTGACGCCGAAATCGACGGCGACGATGTGCATGGAAGGCTCGTCCTGCTCGCCATAGCCTTCGTCCCACACCCACGGCGTTTCCTGCCACAGGCTCGACTGGCCGCTGGTGACGTCCTTCGCTAGGTCGAGTCCGACGAGGCCGGACCAGCCGGCGGCTTGCTTCTTGAGCGCCTCGACGTCGAAATCGCCGTCCGGCGCATGGGCGATGACGGCGTCGGCCACGCCCTTTTCGCGCAGCAGCGCGGTGAGCGCGCGGGTGTCGATGCCGGACATGGCCACGATGCCGCGCTTCTTCAGCCACTCGTTGAGGCCGCCGGAGGCGCGGTAGTTGGACGGGGTGGAGATGTCGGCCTTGAAGATGGCGCCGACGGCACCGGCGCGGGCGGCCGGGGCCAGGCTTTCCTCATCCTCGTCGTTGACGCCGACATTGCCGATGTGGGGGAAGGTGAAGGTGACGATCTGGCCGGCATAGGACGGATCGGTGAGGATTTCCTGATAGCCGGTGAGCGCGGTGTTGAAGCACACTTCGCCGACCGCCTGTCCGGTGGCGCCGAGGCCGCGTCCTTCGATCACCGTTCCGTCGGCGAGGACGAGCAGGGCGGTCGGCTTTTCCGAAACCCAGGGGGCAGTGCTGGCCATGGCGGCGCTCCATCGTGAAGTTGCGCGGGCACACGGCCGCAAGGCCGTCCATCCGCGGCAAAAGGCACGGGGCGGCGAACCTTCGCGACCTCCGCGCACTTAGTGCTCAGTTCATGCTAAGGCCCACGAAATAGGGGAAGCGGCCGGCCCGGTCAACACCGCGCGGGAAGTTGCCGCAGGTTTTATGGCAAACCCGCTTCCAGCCGCCGGCCACATGCTTTATCTGGACCCATCAAGGAGACGACATCATGCGCGAACGGCTGACCGAGGAAGTGAAGACTGCGATGCGGGCGGGCGACAAGTCGCGCCTTTCCACGCTGCGGCTGATCCAGGCGGCGATCAAGGATCGCGACATCGCCAATCGCGGCGCGGGCAAGGAAGCGGCCACCGACGACGAGATCGCCCAGCTTCTGGCCAAGATGGTGAAGCAGCGCGAGGATTCGGCCAAGGCCTTCGACGATGGCGCCCGGCCGGAACTGGCGGCGAAGGAGCGCGAGGAGATCGTGGTGATCCGCGACTTCATGCCCAAGCAGATGGACGCGGCCGAAACCGATGCCGCCATCCGCGCCGCCATCGCCGAGACGGGGGCGGCGGGCGTCAAGGACATGGGCAAGGTGATGGCCGCGCTGCGCGAGAAATATGCCGGCCAGATGGATTTCGGCCGCGCCAGCGGCGTGGTGAAGGGCCTGCTGGGTTAGTCTCTTTCCTCTTGCCATTTCCCTGCGCCTGCGGGGAAAGGGGGCGTCGGCGTCGCGGGTGGCACCCACCCGTTCACGACAGGCTGTCGCATGGGGAATTTTCCTCGACCTCGACAGTCGGGGACCCCCACCCCTAACCCCTCCCCACAAGGGGGAGGGGAACTTTGCGCCGATGCCACGGCCACCGACGTGCTGGTTTCGGGCGACACGGCAGCGTCGGCGTCTCTCTCCTTTGTGGGAGGGGTTAGCGGTGGTCCCGGCGGGGAGATGAGGGGCAGGCCTGCCTGAACCGGAAAAGCTCTAAAAGATCAGTGACCGGTGCACGGCCACGCCGGCGGTGACGCCGTCGGCGCAGGCCCATGCCACGGAGTGGGCGCCGCGGGCGATGTCGCCGGCGGCGTAGACGCCGGGCACGGTGGTTTCCTTGAGCGAATCCGTGCGGACGAAGGCGCCGGCCGCGTGCTCCTCCAGCGCGCAGCCGAGCTGTTCGGCGATATCGCTGTTGAAGCGGGTGCGCGGGCCGACATAGAGCGCATCGAGCGGCTCCACGCGGCCATCCGCCAGTTCGATGGCCGAAAGGCGGGGCAGATCGCCGTGCAGGGCGGTGACGGCGGCCGGCTCGATGGCAACGCCGCGCCTTTCCAGCTCGGCAAGCTGGCTCGCTTCCGGGGCCGGCTGGCCGTTGAGATAGAAGGTGGTCGGGCCCCATTCGGCCACCAGCATGGCCTGATGCACGGACATGGGCGTGGAGGCGAGCACGCCCAGACGCCGGTCCGAAAACTCGTAGCCGTGGCAATAGGGGCAATGGATGACCGACGCGCCCCAGCGCTCGGCAAGGCCCGGAATCGCCGGCAGATCGTCGGAAAGGCCGAAGGCCAGCACCACCCGGCCGGCATGGAGCGTTTCGCCGTCGGCCAGAGCAACCGTGAAGCCATGGTCCCGCGCCTGCGCGTCGGTGGCGCGCGAGGCGACGAAGCGCGCCGTGGGATAGGCCCGGACCTGGCTGCGGGCCGTGGCGAGGATGACGGCCGGATCGCTGCCATCCTGCGCAAGGAAGCCGTGCGAATGCGCGGCGAAGCGGTTGCGTGGCAGGCCGGCATCGACGATGCAGACGGAGCGGCGGGCGCGGGCGATATAGGTGGCGGCGGACAGGCCGGCAAAGCTGCCGCCGATGACGATCGCGTCGTAGGTGTTGGGGGCGTCATTGTGCATGAACGGTCTCCAGATCGTGGTCGCCGCCGCGGGAGGCGAAGCGGCGGTGGAAATCTTCGCTGAGCATGGCGAGGGTCACTTCGCCAAAGCGGGCGAGCAGGCGGGCCTCGGCGTCGTCGAAGGCCGCGCCGAGGGCGGCGTTGACGGCCTGCTCGACAAGGCAGCCGGGCGTTTCGGTGCGGTTGCCCATGGCGAGAAGCGCCGGCTGGCCGAGTGCGTCGTAGACATCGCGCAAGGTGACGCGGGAGAGGTCGCAGGCCAGCGTCCAGCCGCCGCCATGGCCCTTTTCCGAGTGCACATAGCCCTCTTCGCGCAGGCCAGCCATGATGCGGCGGATGACGACGGGATTGGTGTGCATGGCCCGCGCCAGCACCTCGGAGGTGACCGGCTCCCTGTATTCGGCCATGTGCAACAGGACGTGCAGCACGCCCGACAGTCTGCTGTCTCTTTTCATGTAACTTTATATGTTGCGTGATTGGACGCGCGTCAAGGACTTGGCTGCCAGTTTCCAAACTGATTCAGAATTTGTGCGTCAAGCGCTTGTTTTTGCTGGGCTGCGCCTCTGGATGGTTCGTGCCCGCCGCCACCAAGCCCGGCACCATGCAATGAACCGCCCTGTATCCTCACAGATGCAGGCGGTTCTTTTTCAGGCGAGGGCGGGATTTTCCCGGCCCGGATCAGGGATGCCTCAGCTTGCCTTCAGGCGCGAGCCGCGCAGCAGGCCCTGCTCCTCCAGCACCGGATAGGCCATGGAAGCGAGCAGCGAGTTGATCTGCTTGAGGTCGCGGATGGTGTCGAGGTGGATCGAGCTGGTCTCGATCGACTTCGGCGTGCCGTCGCGCAGGCGCAGGAAATGCTTCTGGCTGGTTTCCTTCTCGAGGTCGCGCAGGCGGTCCTTCTCCAGCACGAGCTGGCGCGCCGTCTCGGCATCGCGCGACACCAGCACGTTGAAGGCGAGGCGGGCATTGGCGAGCACGGAGGCGTGGAAGGAGGTCAGCTCCTGCCAGCCCTCCGGCGTGAACTCCAGCCCCAGCGCCAGCTTCTTGCGGACATGGACGAGCATGTTGCGCACGATGATGTCGCCCACCTGTTCGAGCTTGACGCAGGCGCCGATCAGTTCCTGGCAGCGCAGGGCCTGATCCTCGGTGAGCGAATTGCGGGTGAGCCTGGCCAGATAGATCTTGATGGCGGCGTGGCGTTCGTCGACCCGGTCGTCGAGCGCGGCCAGCGCGTTGATCTTGTCCTCGTCGGCGCTCTCGTACAGCTCGATGATGCGTTTGAGCATGATCTCCACGGTCTCGCACACCCGCACCACCTCGCGCGTGGCGTTGGCGAGGGCCTGCGGCGGGCTGGACAGCGCCGATTCCGACAGGGCCGACAATTCGGCCACCTGCAGGGATTCGGCCGGCTCCGGCTTGGCGCCCAGCGCCACGATCTTTTCCGAGGCGCGGTAGACGAGGCCGGCGAGCGGCAGGCCGGCGATCAGGATGATGACGTTGAACAGGATGTGGGCGTTGACGATCTGGTCCGAGGCGGTGGCGCCGAGGAAACCGATCTGCGGCTTGAAGATCATCACCAGCGCCAGCATGACGATGGAGCCCATGCCGCGCATCAAAAGGTTGCCGATCGGCACGATGCGCACGCCGGGGTCGGAATTGCGGGTGAGCATGGGGGCGATGATCGAGGAGCCGAGATTGACGCCCAGCACCAGCACCACGCCCAGTTCCGGGGTGATGAGGCCGCGCCCGGCCATGGTCGCCATCAGAAGCACGGCGGCGATGGAGGACTGGAACAGCCAGGTGATGAGCGCCGCCAGCAGATAGGCGGTGATGGGATCGCTGGAGAAATAGTTGATGATCATCGGCATCAGCTCGCTTTCGCGCAGCGGTTCCGATGCGTGGCCGATCATCTCCAGCGACAGGATGAGCAGGCCGACGCCGACCAGGATGCGGCCCTTCTGGCGCCAGTCCCGGCTTTCCGTGGCCATGAACAGGAAAGTGCCGATGATGAGGCAGAGCGGCACCAGCAGGGTCAGATCGTAGGTCAAAAGCTTGGCCACCAGCGCCGAGCCGATCTCGGCGCCGCGCACGGCCAGCTGGCCGGCGAGGCCGGACACGATGCCGGCGCCGGCGAAGGAGCCGACCAGAAGGGTGACGGCGGTGGAGCTTTGCAGGGCAATGGCGAGGCCGGTGCCGGCCAGAACCGCCATGATCGGGTTCTGCAAGGTGGCGCGCAATTTATGGCGCAGCACATCGCCATAGGCGCGCTCGACGCCGGTCTTCACGAGACGGGTGGCATAGAGCATCAGCGCCACGGCGCCGGCCAGATGGACGAGGACCACCGACCCGGTCATGCAGGCGCTCCCGCGCGGGCAGCAGCCGTGACGCGACGACGCGACGGCATCGGACAAGGCGCGCAACCGGCGCGCGGGCAGGGGCGAATCAGCTTCATGGCGGGAATATCCGTTAAGGGCTTTTATATTAGCCGGGTAACCAATATTGTCCAGCCCCGCTAGGCTCTTGGAACAAATTTTTGTTCATCTCAAGGCAAGGCCGGCGCCGAGGGGCGGTTGCCGCGCGGCGGGGTGCGGGCGGAGGAGGCGGCTTCAGGGCGTGAATCAATACAGGTGAATAAGCTACGGATTCCATTACGGAATTGTAATGCAGCCGTTCAGTTTCGGTTCATCCGGTGGCCGCTATCCCTTTGGGCATGAACAACACAGGAGTGCCTTCCATGAAACGCATCGTTCTCTCGGTCCTCGCCATCTCCATGCTGGCCGCGACTTCCCTGCAAGGCCAGGCCGCGCCGCTCAACAGGCCGGCGGCGGCGCAGGCCGAACTGGTCCAGGTGGACTGGAAGAAGCCCTCCCACAAATATGACAACCGGCGCGACAGCAAGCGCTACGACAACCGCCACACGGCCAGGAAGTACCAGTATGCCAAGCGCCACCAGTGGAAGCGCGGCCAGCGCTACTCCGACTGGCGCCGTCACCAGGCCGTGCGGGACTACCGGCGCCATGGCCTGAAGCGTCCGGCCCCCGGCCAGCAGTGGATCAAGGTCGACAACGACTATCTGCTGGTGGGCCTCGCGACAGGTCTGATCGCCGGTGTGATCGCCGCGCGCTAGGCGGGCGGATGGCGGAATAAGGAAAGGGCGGCTTTCGGGCCGCTCTTTTCATTTTCTTGCCAGTGAATACCGGGGCCTGTGAATACCGGGGCCTGTGAATACCGGGTATGGGATGCGCCGAGAGTCGTCTTGAGCGCAAAGGACGGCTATATGAGGGGAAACGAGCAGTTTCCCAGATGCGCTTTCCGCCCTCATTCCTCGACGAGATACGTGACCGGGTGCCGATCTCATCGGTGATCGGCGCGCGCGTGACGTGGGACCGCAAGAAGACCAATGCGCCGAAGGGCGACTGGTGGGCGTGCTGCCCGTTCCACGGCGAGAAATCGCCGAGCTTCCACTGCGAGGACCGCAAGGGCCGCTACCATTGCTTCGGCTGCGGCGTTTCCGGCGACCATTTCAAGTTCCTGACCGAGCTGGACGGGTTGAGCTTCCCCGAGGCGGTGGAGCGCATCGCCGACATGGCCGGCGTGCCGATGCCGGCGCGCGACGTGCAGGCCGAGGCGCGCGAGAAACAGCGCGCCGAACTGACCGACGTCATGGAACTGGCGACGGCGTTCTTCCAGGAGCGGCTGCAATCGGCGGAAGGGGCGAAGGCGCGCGCCTATCTGCGCGACCGGGGGATGACGCCGGCCACCCAGCAGTCGTTCCGTCTGGGCTATGCGCCCGAAAGCCGCAACGCGCTGAAGGAATTTCTGGCCTCGCGCGGGGTGGGCAAGGAGGAGATCGAGGCCTGCGGCCTGGTCGTGCACGGGCAGGACGTGCCGGTTTCCTACGACCGTTTCCGCGACCGCATCATGTTCCCGATCCCGGATTCACGCGGGCGCACCATCGCCTTCGGCGGGCGGGCGATGTCGCCCGACGCGCTGGCCAAATACCTGAACTCGCCGGAAACCGAACTCTTCCACAAGGGCAACGTGCTCTACAATTTCGCCCGCGCCCGCAAGGCGGTGGCGCGCGGCGAGACGGTGGTGGTCGTCGAAGGCTATATGGACGTGATCGCGCTGGCGCAGGCGGGTTTCGAGAACGCGGTGGCGCCGTTGGGCACGGCGCTGACCGAAAACCAGCTCGAGCTTTTGTGGCGCATGACCGGCGAGCCGGTGCTGTGCTTCGACGGCGACGGGGCCGGGCTGAAGGCCGCATGGCGCGCCGCCGATCTCATCCTGCCGATGATCGAGCCCGGCAAGACGGCGCGTTTCGCGCTGCTGCCCGATGGCAAGGACCCGGACGACCTGGTGCGCGACGGCGGCGCCGACGCTTTCCGGACCGTGCTTTCGGAGGCGCGGCCGCTGGCCGACCTTCTGTGGATGCGCGAGACTTCCGGCGGCGTGTTCGATACGCCCGAACGGCGGGCCGAACTGGAAAAGACGCTGCGCGAACTCACCGGCCGCATCCGCGACGAAAGCGTGCGCTTCCACTACAATCAGGAAATGCGCGAACGCGTGCAGAGCTTCTTCGGCACGCAGCGCAGGCGCCAGCCCGGGGGGCAGCAGGGGCAGAACGGACGGCGCGGGCAAGGCAGCGGTTTCCAGGGCGGCGGCTATCAGGGCGCGGGCCAGTGGTCGCGGCAGGGCGGGGCGGCCGGGCGCAGCGCCATCACCGAAAGCCTCGGGCGTTCGGCGCTGCTCAAGCGCGGCGGCGAGGTGATGACGGTGCGCGAGGCGACCATCGTGGTGGCGCTGATCAACCACCCGGCGCTGATCGACGAGTTCTTCGAGCACATCGAGTTCCTCGACCTTGTCAATGGCGACCTGCGCAAGCTGCATGCGGCGCTGCTCGACGCGCTGGCCCACGACATGGCCAACGAGCGGCAGGCGGTGGTCGAGGCGATCAGCCGTGCCGGCCACGCCGACATCCGGGAGCGGGCGGAGGCGCTGATCCGGCGCACGCGGCAATGGCCGGCGCTGGAAAGTGCGGCGCTGGACGACGCCCGCGACGCTTTCGCCCAGGCCCTGCACTTGCACCGCAGTGCGCGTACTCTACATAAGGAACTGAAGCAGGCGGAGGCCGCGCTCGCCAGCGACCCCACAGATGAGAATTACAGGCGCCTCGTCGAAATTCAGGCGCAATTCCGGGATGTGCAGGCGACGGAGGCCCTGATCGAAGGCTTCGGCGTATTGTCGGGTCGGGCCGGCAGAAGTTAGCCGGCGGCAGGACCGGCTGTGGGCAGCCCTGGCTGTTTGCGGCCGAATCGGGCGCTTGAGGGCAATTGATTCGCTTTTTTGGGGCGAATCATGCCACAGGCGCTTGACCTATCGGTAGAATGACGGAATCAGGTCGATTCGAGTTACAGTTAACCCAACCCGGCATCGACGAAAAGAACGCAGATGCGGTAGTGCCGCTTGTTGCACGGTGAAAATCTGGGGCACGATGGAAAACCAGGGTTAATCCAGGCTTAACGAGAGTTGCGGCAACTGTGGCGATGAACGCGTCGTTTCAGCAGGCGCGCACAATTTTGCAGCAGGCTTAGATTTCGCGGCTTGAGCAGCCGTCTGGAGGCAGAAGAAGAATGGCGACGAAGGAAAAGGAAGAGGTCGAGAACGAACGCGACGGTGCAACCGACGGCCCGCTGCTCGACCTTTCCGACGATGCTGTCAAGAAGATGATCAAGGTCGCGAAGAAGCGCGGCTATGTCACCATGGATGAGCTGAACGCGGTTCTGCCGTCCGAGGAGGTCACTTCCGAGCAGATCGAAGACACGATGGCGATGCTGTCCGACATGGGCATCAACGTCGTCGAGGACGACGAGCAGGGCGACGACAACGAGAGCGAGGAGTCCGAGGACGATCCGCAGGAGGTTGCCGAGCAGACCGGCACGGCCGTCGCCACCACGCCCAAGAAGGAGCCGACCGACCGCACCGACGACCCCGTGCGCATGTATCTGCGCGAGATGGGCTCGGTGGAGCTTCTGTCGCGCGAGGGCGAAATCGCCATCGCCAAGCGCATCGAGGCCGGCCGCGAGACGATGATCGCGGGCCTGTGCGAAAGCCCGCTGACCTTCCAGGCGATCATCATCTGGCGCGACGAGCTGAACGAAGCGAAGATCCTGCTGCGCGAGATCATCGACCTCGAAGCCACCTATGCCGGCCCCGAGGCCAAGCAGGCGCCGGTGGTGGAGCGCACGGAAGAAGAGGCCAAGCCCAAGGCCGAGGAAAAGCCGCGCCGCGGCCGCAGCGAAGACGACGACATCACCAATGTCGGCGGCGAGACGCGCGGCGAGGAGGACGAAGAGGAAGAGGACGAGACCAACCTGTCGCTGGCCGCCATGGAGGCGGAACTGCGCCCGCAGGTCATGGAAACCCTCGACGTCATCGCCGATACCTACAAGAAGCTGCGCAAGCTGCAGGACCAGCAGGTCGAGAACCGGCTGGCCGCCGCCGGCACGCTGTCGCCCAGCCAGGACCGCCGCCTGAAGGAGCTGAAGGACCAGCTCATCAAGGCGGTGAAGTCGCTGTCGCTCAACCAGGCCCGCATCGAGGCGCTGGTCGAGCAACTCTACGACATCAACAAGCGGCTGGTGCAGAACGAGGGCAGGCTGCTGCGCCTGGCCGAAAGCTACGGCGTGCGCCGCGAGGAGTTCCTGAAGGAATATCAGGGTTCCGAGCTCGACCCCAACTGGACCCGCTCGATCGCCAACCTCACCTCGCGCGGCTGGAAGGAATTCCACCAGAACGAGAAGGAGACGATCAAGGAGATCCGCTCCGAGATCCAGAACCTTGCCACCGAAACGGCGATCTCGATCCTGGAATTCCGCAAGATCGTGAACCAGGTGCAGAAGGGCGAGCGCGAGGCGGCCATCGCCAAGAAGGAGATGGTGGAGGCCAACCTGCGCCTCGTCATCTCCATCGCCAAGAAGTACACCAACCGCGGTTTGCAGTTCCTCGACCTGATCCAGGAAGGCAATATCGGGCTGATGAAGGCGGTCGACAAGTTCGAGTACCGGCGCGGCTACAAGTTCTCGACCTATGCGACCTGGTGGATCCGGCAGGCGATCACCCGTTCGATCGCCGATCAGGCAAGAACCATCCGCATTCCGGTGCACATGATCGAGACGATCAACAAGATCGTGCGCACCTCGCGCCAGATGCTGCACGAGATCGGCCGCGAGCCGACGCCGGAGGAACTGGCCGAGAAGCTGGCCATGCCGCTGGAAAAGGTGCGCAAGGTGCTGAAGATCGCCAAGGAGCCGATCAGCCTCGAAACCCCGGTGGGCGACGAGGAGGATTCGCACCTCGGCGATTTCATCGAGGACAAGGGCGCGATCCTGCCGATCGACGCGGCGATCCAGGCGAATTTGCGCGAGACGACGACGCGCGTGCTCGCCTCGCTCACCCCGCGCGAGGAGCGCGTGCTGCGCATGCGCTTCGGCATCGGCATGAACACCGACCACACGCTGGAGGAAGTCGGCCAGCAGTTCTCGGTGACGCGCGAGCGTATCCGCCAGATCGAGGCCAAGGCGCTGCGCAAGCTCAAGCATCCGAGCCGCAGCCGCAAGCTGCGCAGCTTCCTCGACAGCTAGAGCGAAGTTCCAAAAATGAAAAAAGGCCGGGCGTTTGCCCGGCCTTTTGCTTGGTGGGACAGGGATTTTTTCGCCGCCATGACGAATCCGGGTCGTCAAAACCGGATTTTGCGGACATGGTTCGCAGGCCTGTTGCCTTGCGGACCTGAAGGATTTCCGGCCATGTCGATCGAATTCCTGCTGACCACGCTGATCATCGTCGCCTCGCCGGGGACGGGCGTGGTCTATACGCTGGCGGCCGGGCTGTCGCGGGGCGGGCGGGCCAGCGTGCTGGCCGCCTTGGCCTGCACGCTGGGCATCGTGCCGCATCTGGTGGCGGCGCTGACCGGGCTTGCCGCGCTGCTGCACGCCAGCGCGCTGGCCTTCGAGATCGTGAAATATGCCGGCGTCGCCTACCTGATCTACATGGCCTGGCAGAGCCTGCGCGAACGCGGGGCGCTCAAGATCGAGGCGGGAGCGGATGCGCGCAGCGTGCGCCAGGTGCTGGTCGACGGCATCCTCATCAACCTGCTCAACCCGAAGCTGTCGATCTTCTTCGTGGCCTTCCTGCCGCAGTTCATCGCGCCGGGCGAGGCACATGTGCTGGCCCGCATGCTGGAACTGTCGGCCATCTTCATGCTGGCCACCTTCCTCATCTTCTTGCTCTACGGCCTGTGCGCGGCGGCGATGCGCGACCGGGTGATCGGCAGCCCGCGGGTGATGGCGTGGATGCGCCGCACCTTCGCCGCCGCCTTCGTGGCGCTGGGGGCGCGGCTGGCGTTGCAACAGCAGCAATAGGCGGCGGAGTGCCGCCGGCGGGGCCCTGCCCGCCAGCGGCCGAAGAACGAGCGCTCAGGGAACCGGCTGGCAGATCCAGCCGACGATGCGGCGCACGATGGGCAGAACAAGCAGCAGAGTGGGGAAGGCGACGAGCCAGGACAGGCCCCATGCCGGCCCCCAGACGGCCATGAAGTCCGGCCGCAGGCCGACCCCTTTCAGCGTGGAGATCAGCGACACGATGAAGGTCATCAGCAGGGAGAGAACCAGCGGGGTGACCAAAGGCGCATAGCGCGCAGGCAGCCTGGGGCGTGTGCGTTGGATAGACATAAGAATTTCCTGGAAAAAGCCGGTCCGGGGCATGGCATCCTATCGCCTTGCGGCGTTGCCCGGAGGACCGGGAGTGGATGCGTTGCCTGACGTCACACGCTTACGGCGCGCCCGAGGCGCACGCGATGCCTATACCCGCATGCTTCGCAAAATTCCAGAGCGGAAGCGTGTTTTTGCAACTCCGCGCCTGTTTGCGATATTGTGAGGGCCATATCGAAAGAAGGGCAGGCGGGTTCATTCCGGTTGCCGGACCCGTCTTCCCCCGTCATGGCACCGGAGGGAGGCGACAGATGACCACTTACATCATGCTGCTCAACTGGACGGACGCCGGCGTGAAGAGCGTCCACGATTCGCCGTCGCGGCTCGATACGGCCAAGAAGCAACTGGCCGAGATGGGCGGGGAGATGAAGGCGTTCTACCTCACCATGGGCGAATACGACATGGTGGCGGTGTGCGAGGCGCCCGACGACGCCGTGGCGGCGCGCTTTGCCATGCAGCTGGGCATGGGCGGCAATGTGCGCTCGCGCACGCTCAAGGCATTTCCCGAAGGCGCCTATCGCGAGATCATCGCCACATTGGCGTGACGGCATTTTCGACTAGGGGGCGCGATGGCCTGTCGCCGGCCTTTCTTGGCGGACGGATAGGGTCTATGGTCGCGGGCCAAAGCGCGTTCCGGCCTTGCAGATTCGCCTGTCGCGCCCTGGCTTGCTGTTTTGTGCATGTCTTCGACCGAAACCGGTTCCCGCGTCGGGGAGACATGCTCCGAGAATGAGGTTCGAATGTCTTTCCTGAAACGGCTGTTCGGTGGTGGCGGACAGGAAGCAGCGGCGAAGCCGGCGGAGCCTGCCAAGCAGGTCGAGCACAAGGGCTTCACCATCGTTGCCATGCCCTACAAGGCCGACGGCCAGTACCAGACCTGCGGCGTCGTCTCCAAGGAGATCGACGGCGTGGTGAAGGAGCACAAGTTCATCCGCGCCGACCGGTTTCCCGGGCTCGACGATGCGGCCACGGTGTCGATCCGCAAGGGCATCCAGCTTGTCGACGAGCAGGGCGAGCGCATCTTCGACTAGAGCATTTTCGCTTTTCTCCGAATCGCAGAAACGCTCCAACTCCTTGTTTTGACGCAATTTCGAACGCGAAGATCGCTTCGCGCTTTTGCTGGAATTGCTCCGGGGACAGGCGGCCGGGCGAAGGTCACGGCGTCGGCAGGAACAGCCCGTCGAGCACCACGCCCAGCGTTTCGATGAAATCGGCCTGCGCCGCGCCGGCTTCGATGGACAGGGCGGCGCGGTCGAAGGCGGCCGCCAGCAATGCGGTCAGCGCTTCCACCGGGGCCGGTTTCATGGCGCCTTCGCGCATGGCTGCTTCCAGCCCTTCACGCAATGTGCGCGCGCCGTGCCTGTTGTCGATCTCGTCCATGGCGGCGCGGCCGAGCACGGCCGGTCCATCCAGCAGCAGCAACCGGGTGCGGCCAGGCGTGGCCATGGCGGCCAGGAAGGCCCTGCCGCCGTCCAGAAGGGCCTGCCGGGCATTTTCGGCATCCGGCGTCGCCCGCTCGATCTCGGCCGCGACTTCCGCCGCTTCGCGCTCGACCACGGCGCGGAACAGGGCCTGCTTGTCGGCGAAATGGTGATAGAGCGCGCCGCGCGTGACGCCGGCCGCAGCGACGATCTCCGGCGTCGCCGTTTCCGCATAGGATTTCTCGATGAACAGGGCACGCGCCGCCGCCATCAGCGCGGCGCGGGTGGCCTCGGTGCGTTCGCGGTTGGAACGGCGGGCGTTTTCCTGTTGCATACATGCAGCCTGTATGTTAATTGTTAGAAACATGCAGACTGTATGTTAATTGAAGCCAAGAGGGAAGCCATGAAAACGACCAGCTACTATCCGGTCCTCATGACCGGCGACGTTGCCGCCACGGCGGACTTCTATGTGAAGCATCTGCGCTTCCGGCCGCTGTTTTCGAGCGACTGGTATGTCCATCTGCAATCGGAGGAGGACGAAGGCGTCAATCTGGGCATCGTCGACGCCGGCCACGACACGGTGCCGGAGGCGGCGCGGAGCAGGGGCGCGCAGGGGCTGCTGATCAATTTCGAGGTGGAGGACGTCGATGCCGTGCATGAGCGGATCGCGGCGGCCGGCCTGCCGATCCTGCGCAGCCTGCGCGACGAACCGTTCGGCCAGCGCCATTTCATCTTCGCCGACCCGAACGGGGTGCTGATCGACGTGATCAAGCCGATCCCGCCCTCGGCCGAATTCCTGGCGCAGTACGAAGAAGGCGCGGCGGCAGGCTAGATCATCAGGTTTTGCCGGAAACAGGCCCTTCACCCTTACTCTCTCCCCGCAAGCGGGGAGAGGGGAGGCGTCAGCATTGCGGGCGGCATTCCTTGCCCATGGGCGCGGAGAAAGTTCTGGCGAGGGATGAGGCGTGCAGCGGTTGTCCGGGCCGCGCTTCGGGCCCTTGAGAGGTGCGAAATCGACAGGCTTGATAAATACCAACTGTATGGTATGTATCAGGCATGTCCAGACCCACCAAGCACGCTCCCGAACGCGGCAATGCCAGAACCCGGCTTCTGGAGGCGGCACGCGACGTTGTTCGCGCCAAGGGCTACGCGGCGGCCACGGTCGACGACCTTTGCCGGGTGGCCG
Organism: Aquamicrobium terrae; assembly: GCF_052978165.1. Taxonomy (NCBI): domain Bacteria; kingdom Pseudomonadati; phylum Pseudomonadota; class Alphaproteobacteria; order Hyphomicrobiales; family Phyllobacteriaceae; genus Aquamicrobium; species Aquamicrobium terrae. The sequence continues at coordinate 839,814 of NZ_JBRKLZ010000001.1, read as the reverse complement.
ACGTCACCAAGGGGGCGTTCTTCCACCATTTCGTCAGCAAGGACGCGCTGGGCGTGGCGGCGGCCGAGTTCTGGACCGAGGAGACGACGGCCTTCTTCGAGGCCGCGCCTTACCACCAGCCGGCGGACGCCCTTGAGCGGGTTCTTGCCTATGTCGCGTTCCGCAAGGCGATCATCGTGGGCGAGATCGCCGAGTTCACCTGCCTCGTCGGCACCATGGCGCAGGAGGTCTATGCCAGTTCGCCCGACATTCGTGACGCCTGCGCCCGCAGCATCTTTGGCCACACCGCCACGCTGGAGGCCGATATCGAGGCGGCGCGGCGCGAGCGCGGCATTGCCGGCGACTGGACGGCGGCAAGCCTGGCGCGGCACACGCAAGCCGTGTTGCAGGGCGGGTTCGTGCTGGCCAAGGCCGGAAACGATCCCGAACTGGCGCGCGAAAGCCTCGACCATCTGGACCGGTACATCCGGCATCTGTTCCACGTCGCGGAGGAGCACGCGAAATGACCAGGACCACGCAGATCGGCTGCGCATGTGGGCGCACGCGCCTCGAAGTGACGGGGCGGCCGATCCTCGTTTCGGAATGCCTGTGCGACAGTTGCAGGGCGGCGGCGGACCGTCTGACCAAGCTGCCCGGCGCCCGCAACATGCTCACCGGCTATGGCGGGACGCCTGCCGCCGAATACCGCAAGGACCGGGTGCGGATCGTTGCCGGTGAGGAGCATCTCGGCGAATTTCGCCTGTCGGCCGGGGCCGGCTCGCGCCGCGTCGTGGCGGCTTGCTGCAACACGCCGATGTTCCTCGAACTGAAGGGCGCGCACTGGCTGAGCGTCTATCTGCATCTGTGGCCGCAGGAGACGCGGCCCAGGCCCGAGATGCGCACCATGACCGGCGACCTGCCCGACAGGTCCCGCCTGCCAAACGACATTCCCAACCCCAAGACCCATACGATGTCGTTCTTCACCAGGCTTCTGGCGGCGTGGGTGGCCATGGGGTTCCGAAATCCTAAAATCGCGGTGAAGGGAACGATCGATGCCTGACGACAAGATCGAAATCGAAAGCATCACCACGCCCGGCCGGACCGAACGCGTCAACCGCGCCAAATACATGGCGATGGGCGACGCCCTTCTGGCCGTGCTGCCCGGCGAAGCGCCCGGGCTGACGGTGGCCGATGCAAAAGAGGCGCTGCTGCCCCGCCTGCCCGAGGCCCTTTTCCCGCAGGGAAGCACGGCCGGATGGTGGCTGAAGGCGGTGCAACTCGACCTTGAGGCCAAGGGCGTCATCCGGCGCGCACCGCGAAAGCCGGTTCATCTCTACAGGACCGGATAAGCGGGCAGCGCCGGTCTTCCGTACCTTACGTAAACGTAACTTTTTGCCCGGCGGGCTTGCGCGGGGCGGGCGATCCGGGCATGGATCGGTCATGGAACGCCGTGCGTTCATCCGGATGCACAACGGACGCTCCAGCACTTGACCGAGCATCGGAGCAAGCCGAAACCCGGCCCGGTCCGAAGCTCCACATAATGAGGAGGCCGGACATGTCCCTGAAGGGAAAGACGCTGTTCATTTCGGGCGGATCGCGCGGCATCGGGCTGGCGATCGCGCTGCGCGCCGCACGCGACGGGGCCAACGTCACCATCGCCGCCAAGACGGCCGATCCGCACCCCAAGCTGCCCGGCACCATCTACACGGCCGCCGAGGAGATCGTCGCGGCCGGCGGCAAGGCGCTGCCGGTGGTGTGCGACATCCGCGAGGAGGAGCAGGTGGCGAGCGCGGTGGCCCGCACGGTCGAGACGTTCGGCGGCATCGACATCTGCGTCAACAACGCCAGCGCCATCCAGCTCACCGGCACGCTGGAAACCGACATGAAGCGCTTCGACCTGATGCACCAGATCAACACGCGCGGCACCTTCCTCGTGTCGAAGCTGTGCATCCCGCATCTGAAAAAGGCGCAGAACCCGCATATCCTCAACCTGGCCCCGCCGCTCGACATGGAGGCGAAATGGTTCAGGAACCACGTCGCCTACACCATGGCCAAGTTCGGCATGTCTATGTGCACGCTGGGCATGAGCGCGGAATTCGCCAAGGACGGCATTGCGGTGAATTCGCTGTGGCCGCTGACGGCGATCGACACGGCGGCGGTGCGCAACGTGCTCGGCGGCGAGACGATGGCCTCGATGAGCCGCACGCCCGACATCATGGCTGATGCCGCCTATGCGATCTTCAACCGCCCCGCGCGCGAGGCGACCGGCAATTTCTACATCGACGAGGAAGTGCTGAAGGCCGAAGGCGTGACCGACTTCACGACCTATGCGCCGGGGGCCAAGGGACCGCTGGTGGCCGACTTCTTCCTGCCCGACGAGGTGATCGCCCGCAGCGACACCAAGCTGGCGGGGATGCTGTAGGGGCGGTTCGGGTTTGGGGTGGAAAGCAGTTATTCAGATAGTCGGATGCTAAAGGCGGCTTGACGCCAATAGCGGTCATCCGCCCACGTTCAAAAGGTGGGATGTTCTTTTCAGGACATACAGGATTTGTTACCCGCGGCCCGTCCTCAAGGCGTTGATCTAACTCGTACCGCCAGCCCATAGAAAGTCATTGTACCATGATGCCAGAGCGCGCCCCGTCCAAACATTGGTCAAAGGTAGAGCTCCTGCACGAGACCGTGAAAAATCCGAACATTCATATCCGTGGGACACACAGCTATTACAGTGCCGCGTGGACAGGCTCATTCGAGGAGAGCGTGGTTCGCTATCACTATGGAGATGCGTACAGCCTCAAGACATGGGAACCCCTGTGGCCAATCGATCAACTCTATATCGGCGACTACGTATGTATCGGTGCGGAAGCTGTTATCTTGATGGGCGGCAATCATACGCACCGGACTGACTGGTTCAGCCTCTATCCGTTTCCTGAGGTTATTCTCGATGCCTACATTGGCAAAGGCGACACCATTCTCGGCGATGGAGCTTGGATTGGAATGCGGGCGATGATCATGCCGGGCGTCACTATTGGTGAAGGCGCGGTGGTGGCTTCCGGCGCTATCGTCACCAGAGATGTCGCACCTTATGTCATTGTCGCTGGTAACCCGGCTGTTCCCATTCGCCAGCGTTTTCCGGCAGATGTGGTCAAGAGGCTCCTCGAACTCGATATCTACAAATGGCACGAAGCCAAGTTCGATGCCTTGAAGTCGTTCATTGCCGCCAATGATATTGAAGCGCTCGTCGTTGCTTCGGACGAGTACGACCAAAAACAAGGCACGACCGCCTAGAGCCAGATGCGGTCATTCCGCTTGCGGAAGCCAATGACGGAAAAGGGATCGAAAGCCGACATTCCGGCCTGTCGCCGAAATCCAGGGTCGCTTTTGTCCAAACCGGAATTTCGATGTAGTCTCTGTAGCCATGGCATACGCGACAATCGAGGCCTTCAACAACGCCCAGAGCGGGGATGACAGACTGATCTGCGATGCTCTCAGGCAGGAGATCGACCAGGCACTTCCGGAGGCGGAGAGCAAGATCTGGCACGCCCATCCCGTCTGGTTCCTCGAGGGCAACCCGATCGTTGGCTACAGCAAGCTGAAGCATTGCGTTCGCTTGCTGTTCTGGAGTGGCCAGTCGTTCACGACCACGGGTCTGGAAGTGGAAGGAACGTTCAAGGCCGCCGAGAAGCGCTTCGTAACGCCCGCTGACATCGATCACGATCGGTTGCGGTCATGGCTCGATGAATCCCGCCTCATCCAATGGGATTACAAAAACATCGTTAAACGAAAGGGAAAGCTGGAACGCCTCAAGTGAGGGCGGCGGCAAGCGGATGGCAGTCCTGGTTGCCCGCACCACAGCTGGTCCCTATGACCGAGTCGGGGCCGGCTACCGTTATTTTGCCGATCGACCACCCGGAATGACTTCTCGCATCCATGCCCTCCCAAAAAACGCCCCGCCGGCGTGGCCGGCGGGGCGCGGGTCCCGCAGGAGCGGGACAGGGCAGGGAACCCTAGCATGGAATCTGGGTAGTCGGCGCCGCAATTCAATGGTTTTGAGTTGCGGCGCCGTTCTTCGCGTCAGTTGGCGCTGGCCACCGGGGCGACAAGCGGGGTGATCCGACGGATCGTCACGCGCCGGTTCTCACGCTCCGGCTTTTCCGTGTTGACCTTCAGATATTGCTCGCCATAGCCCTGCGTGGTCAGGTTCTCCGGCGGGATGCCGAAGGCGCCGGAAAGCGCTTCCGCCACCGCCTCGGCGCGGCGGTCGGACAGGGCGAGGTTGGCCTGGTCGGAGCCCACCGCATCGGTGTGGCCTTCGATCAGGAAGGTCTCGGCGGGGTTCTTGTCCAGCATCTTCTCGATGGCGCTGGCGACGCCGCTCAGCTTCTCCACCTCGCTGTCGCCGATCGAGGCCGAACCGAACTCGAAGTTGAGCGTATCGAGGTCGATGCGGCGGGCGATGTCGCGCACGCGGGCCGAGCGCTTCACCTCGTCGACCGAATAGAGACGCTGGATGCGCTCCACCGGCGGCTGTTCGAGGAACTCGTAATACACGTCCGGGTCGCTGACCTGGCGCGATTCGAGGATATAGTCCTCGCGCGGGATGGTGAGGCGGATCGGCGGCAGGTCCTCGCCGGGATCGCGCCACTCGCGCACGTCTTCGTAATAGCGCTCGTCGACATAGTTGAGGACGTATTCGCGCCCGTCCGGCGTGATGCGCGAACGCTGGATGACGTCGCCATTGCGGTTGCGGATGGTGACGATCTGGCTGCCGTTCTCGCGCACGATGATCTCGCGGGTGCGGCCGCGCGGCAGGTCCTCGTAATAGACGTCGCGGGCGCCACGGGTCATGCGCGGCCGCTCGTTGCTCTCCACGATGGTCTGGCCGCCAAGCTGGAGGATGACGCGGTCGCCGATTTCGCGCAGCACGTCGACCCCGCTCGGGCGTTCGCGGCGGCGCTCATCGGGTGCCCGTTCGCGGCGGGTGCCCTTTTCCTCGGTCACCGGCAGGATCCTTTCGGGCACGATGGCCTGCTGCGCGGCGCGGTCGTCGGTCGGCGGAGGCCCGGCTTCGGCCGGAGCCGGCTGCTGGGCCGGTGCCTGACCCTCCTGCGCCGGGGCCGGCTGTCCGCCTTCGGCGGGCGCGGGCTGGCCTTCGGGGGCCGGCTGCTGCCCATCGGCGGGTGCAGGCTGCTGTCCTTCGGCAGGCGCAGTCTGGCCATCCTCGGCAGGGGCAGGCTGCGGGGCCTCCTTCTGGCTGTCGAGAATGGGCGCCTCGGTCGGGGCGGCCGGTGCGGTTTCGCCTTCAGCCGGCTGTTCAGCTTGAGGCTGTTCAGCTTGAGGCTGTTCGGGCGTAGCCGGCTGCTCCGGCTCGGCAGGCTGCTGCGGCTGCTCGCCGGCGGGAGCCTGATTCTCCTGCTGTCGCCGCTCGGGCTCCTGCTGTTCGGGAGCGGACTGTTCAGGAGCCGGTTGTTTCGGGGCGGGCTCCTCGGCTGCCGGCTCCTCGGGCGCGGGCTGCCGGGTTTCCGGTTCAGGGGCCGGCTCTGCCTCCGGGGCGGGCTGCTCGGCCTGGGGTTCCTCAGCCTGGGGCTCGGCCTCCTCGGCAGGCGCCGGCTCGGCTTCAGGCTCGGGAGCTGCCTCGGGCTGAGGCGCGGGTTCTTCCTGTTGCGGCTGCTCGGGCTCCGGCTCTGGTGCGGCTTCCGGCTCTGGCGCAGGCTGTTCCGCCTGCGGTTCCGGAGCAGGCTCGGGTTCAGGTTCGGGCTCCGGTGCCGGCTCCGGTTCGGCTTGCGGCTCGGGAGCAGGCTCGGCGGGCGCTGCCTCTGGCTCCGGCGCCGAACGCTCCTCGGCAGGGGCCCGCTGCTGGCGTGCCGCGCAATCCTCCGCCGATTCGCCTTCGGCGCATTCGGCCTGCGCGAGAATCAGCGGGCTGCCGGATGCGCGTGGCGCGAGATTGTCCTGTCCGGTGAGGGGAAACGCTGCCAGCGGGGCCGAGGCCATGAGCAGGCCAAGGGCGGTTCCCGCCAGAATTCGAGGGTGGAGTTTCATCCTGTCGCTCTCCTTGTAGAGTCCCATCCGTGTCGAAACTTGCCGTCCCGCATTTGGTTCCGACGCGAGAGGGTTAAGCGGGGCTCAAGGCCATTGCCGGTCGAAAGCGTGGCAGGAAGGTGTCCATTTTCCGGCCCGCTTGACCTTCCTTGCCGCACGGGCCACATGCGGCCCATGGACAAGCCTTTCTGGAAAACCAAGACGCTCGAGGACATGAGCGCGGCCGAGTGGGAATCGCTGTGCGACGGCTGCGGCAAATGCTGCCTGTCGAAGCTGGAGGACGAGGACACGGGCGATATCTACTGGACCAGCGTGGCCTGCCGCCTGTTCGATGCGGAAAGCTGCCGCTGCGCCGACTACGAGCACCGCCTCGCGCGCGTGCCGGATTGCGTCGGCCTCACGCCGCAGAACGTGCGCACCATTTCATGGCTGCCGAGCACCTGCGCCTACCGGCTGGTGGCCGAGGGCCACGACCTCTACTGGTGGCACCGGCTGGTTTCCGGCAGCCCGGAGACGGTGCATGAGGCCGGCATCTCCGTTCGCGGCCGGGTGCGGGCGAGCGAAAGCGACCTGCAGGAGCCGGAGGACTATTTCGACTATGTGCTCGAGGAAGAGCCCTGATGTGATGAAGGCCGCTGATGTAGTCAGGGATTGAACATCGACCACAGGAAGCGCGCCGACACGACAAGCATGAAGATGCCGAAGGCGACTTCCAGCTTGCGCCTGGGCAGGGCATGGGCAAGGCGCGCGCCCACCGGCGCGGTCAGCATGCTGGCCGGAAACAGCAGCACCAGGCCCAGAAGCGACACGAAGCCCAGCGCGTAAGGCATCTGGAGCAGGGTGACGTCGGGATAGAGGGAGGCCTTGCCCCAGCCGGCGAGGACATAGGAGATGACGCCGGGGATGGCGATGAGCGGCCCGAGCCCCGAGGAGGTGGCCACGGCCTGATGGATCGGCCTGCCATAGAAGGTCATGAACATGCTGGACAGCAGCCCGCCGCCGACGCCCATCAGAGCCGAGAGCAGCCCGATCACCAGGCCGTAGACGAGCATGGCGGCCCTGCCGGGCAGATCGTTGCCGAAGCGCCAGCTTTCGCGCGCCGTCAAAAGCTTCAGGGCGGAGATGCCGGAAACCACGACGAACACCGTCTTGAACAGGTTTTCCGAGGCGAAGCTGGCGATGAAGCCGCCGACGACGACGCCGGCCACCACCGGAACGGCCCATATCTTCAGGATCGTCAGGTCGACGACGCCCTTCTTGTGGTGGGCGCGGAAGGAGCGCACGGAGGTGGGGGCGATGATGGCCAGCGAGGTGCCGATGCACAACGGCATGCGCACCTCGTCCGGCACGCCGAGCAGGCGGAAGAACTCGTAGAGCACCGGCACCATGATGGAGCCGCCGCCGACGCCGAAAACGCCCGCCAGCAGGCCGGTCACCGCACCCGCGCCGAGCATCGCCGCGGCCATCATCACGATCTCATAGCTGGGAATGCCGAACATGATGCTCCGGTCGTCGCTGCTTTATGCCTTTGGGGGCTCTGTGCCTTGCGGGAAGGTGAGGAAGTTGCTTGCGGTGCCGCTCTTAGTCCTTTTCCTGCGCGGGCGCCAGCTTGCCGGCGGCCGATTGCCCCTGTGGCCTTACAGAAAGCCCAGCGTGATGGCGGCAAGCACCAGATAACGGCCCGCCTTGGCAAGGGTGACCAGCAGAAGGAAGCTCCACAGCGGCTCGCGCAGCACGCCGGCGGCGACGGTCAGCGCATCGCCGCCGATCGGCGCCCAGCTCAGCAGCAGCGACCAGCGGCCCCAGCGATGATACCAGCGCGTGGCCCGCTCCAGCGCCTGTTCGCCGACCGGGAACCAGCGTCGATGACGGAAGCGGGCGACACCGCGCCCCAGCGCCCAGTTGACCACAGCGCCCAGCACATTGCCGGCGCTCGCCACCGCGACCAGCAAGAGCGGCGACCATTTGCCGGCGATGAACAGCCCCACCAGCGCGGCCTCGGACTGGGCCGGCAAAATGGTGGCGGCGATGAAGGCGATGCCGAAAAGGCCGCCCAGAGCAGCGATATCCTGCATTGCGTATCCGGCTTCGATGCATGGAGGCATGGCAGCTAGCACGCATCGGGGCATGTGGACAAACGCCAACGGATTTGACATGCACCGGGCAAGCCGCGAAGCAGGTCAAGCAAGGGAAACGGCCGGAGCCCGACCATGACATTCGACAGCATCCCGCTCTATGCGAGACCAGCCGGGTGAGGGTGGTCGTCACCGGAGCGACCGGGTTCGTCGGCCGGCAACTGGTGCCGCTTCTGGCCGATGCCGGGGCGGAACTGCTTCTGGTCGGCCGCCAGCCGCAGCGGATTGCGCAGCTTTTCCCCGGTCTTGCGGTGTGCGGCTATGACGCGATCGAGCGACAGGGCGCGGGTTTCGACCTTCTGGTCCATCTGGCGGTGGTCAACAACGATGCCGACGAGCCGGCCGAGACCTTCTTCGAGGTCAATGTGCGGCAATTGCTGGAGGTGGCCGGCAGCGCGCGGCGCGCGGGCATCGGCCGCTTCGTCAATGTCTCGTCGGTGCATGCCCTCGATCCGGGCAATGCCGGGCCTTACGCGCAAAGCAAGCGCGAGGCGGCGCGGCTGCTGGCCGACATGGAGGGCATCGAGACGCAGACCGTCTACCTGCCGGCGGTCTATGGGGACCGGTGGAGCGGGGCGCTGTCGTTCCTGAACAGGCTGCCGCGATGGCTGGCGCGTCCGGCGTTCCGGCTGCTGGCGGCGCTGAAGCCGACCGTGCATGTTTCGCGCCTTGCCGCTTTCCTGATCGAACCGGCGGTGCAGCGGGAGGAGGAGACCGTCCTGTCGGACGGGCAGGGCCGGAACCTGACCTACCGCGTGTTGCGGCGGGCGGTCGATCTGGGATTCGTCGCTGCGGTGACGGTTCTGCTCGGCTGGGCGATGCTGCTGGTGTGGGTGCTGGTCCGCATCCAGTCGTCCGGCCCGGGCATCTTTGCCCAGAAGCGGGTCGGCCGGAACGGCGAGGTGTTCACCTGCTACAAGTTCCGCACCATGAAAACCGGTACGGTGCAGGCGGGAACCCACGAGGTTTCGGGCGAGGCGATCACCGATATCGGCCGTTTCCTGCGCCGCACGAAGCTCGACGAACTGCCGCAGGTGTGGAACATCCTGCGCAACGAGATGAGCCTTGTCGGCCCGAGGCCCTGCCTTCCGGTGCAGCGGCAACTGGTCGAGGCGCGCCGACGGTGCGGCGTGCTGAAGCTGAAGCCCGGGATCACCGGCCTTGCCCAGGTCAACGACATCGACATGAGCGATCCCGAAAGGCTGGCCCGCTGGGATGCGCGCTACGGCGCCCTGCAATCGCTGCTGCTGGATTTGCGCATCATACTGGCGACTGCCCGGGGGCGCGGTCGCGGCGACCGGACGGCGGGGTAGGCCGTTTCGGGTTCTGCCGGAAACGGACCCTTATCCTTGCCCTCTTCCCGCAGACGGGGAGGTTCCAGCAGGGAATGAGGAACGTTTTTCCGGACCTAAATTGCTCCGGCAAATACTCCATCGTCATCAACTCTGATGGTTTTGATTGTCTCTGAGCCTTGCGTTGAGGGTTATGATGATCTTTCGCATGGTCGCTGCGATTGCGAGGATCGGTGGTTTTCCGTTGGCGATGAGGGGCGCGTAGAAGGCGGCGAACTCGCCTTGTCCGGCAGCGGCGCGCAAGGCCGGCATGAAGAGTGCGGTCCTGACCTGCGGTCTGCCGCCGCGCTGGCGTCGCCGGCCCCTTGCTGTGCCGCTCTCGTTGGGGTGCGGGGCGGTGCCGGCCAGCGCTGCGGCCTGTCGGCGCTGGAGATGGCCGAGCTCGGGCATCAGGGCGAGGATCGTCACGGCGCTGACCGTGCCGATGCCGTTCATGCCGGTGCAGATGGCGACGCGGTGGCGCAGGCCCGCGTTTTGCGCCACCAGCGCGGCGATCGCCCGCTCGAGCGCCGCGATCTGCCGGGTGATTGTTGCGAGCATGGCCCGAAACGAGGCGGCCATCGCCCTGGCACCGGGTGCCCGTGACCGGTTCTGCTCGGCAACCTTGAATGCGACCAGGTCGGCCCTTCGGCGCACGAGGGCCTGCATCTGCGTCTCGTCGGCGTCGGGCGCCTGCCACAAGGGCAGCTTCGTCCAGCGCTCGCGTCCATAGGCGGCCATCTGCGCGGCGTCGATGGCGTCGCTTTTGCCCAGCGTTCCGAAGGAGCGGATGAAGGCCTTGAGCCTGAGCGTGTCGGCGCGGTGGCAGGCGATGCCGGCCCTCAGGCACTCTTCCAGGAGCAGCAACTCGTAGCCGCCCGTCGGTTCGCACACGACGAGATCGGGGCGGCTGGTCCTGAGCAGCGAGCGGATGGCTGCGCGGCTGTTGGCGACAGTCGCAGCCGTGATGCCGTCATCGACGGCCAGCCGGTCCCTGGCGACATCGACACCGAGGCAGCGGACGGGCGCATGGTGCAGGAAGGTCATGACGGTGCTATCCTTTGCAGGCTTCGGATTGTTTGCGGGCGTGGTGGTGTGCCAGAGGCCCGATCAACTCTCCAAGCGGGGGTGCAAAGGCGGCAGAGACCTTGATGACGTCGGGTGTCGGCCCGATCCCGGAACCGGTCGCCTGCCGCCGAGGCTGCGGGTTTGCAGGCCCGCAGCCTCGCTGCTCAACCTACCCCATATCGATCAAACAATCCCGGAAGTCTGCATGAGCGAAGCGAAGGCAGGCTGTCCGGGATCCATTCCGTGACTTTGCAAGGTTCCGGCATGAATCCCGGCTCGCGGTCGCTGACGTTCCCTTGGCCGGGATGACGCCTCTCCTGTAAGGCATCAGATAGTCTGCACTGTCAGGCGCCGTAGAATTCCCGATACCAGCCCACGAAGCGGCGCACGCCTTCCTGCACCGAAACCTGCGGCCGATAGCCGAGGTCGGTGGCGAGGTCGCCGACGTCGGCGAAAGTGTCGGCGACGTCTCCCGGTTGCAGCGGCAGCATTTCCTTGATCGCCTTCCTGCCCACGGCTTCCTCGATGGCCGCGATGTAGTCGCCGAGGCGCACCGGGCTGCTGTTGCCGATATTGTAGATGCGGAACGGGGCGTTGCTGGTGGCGGGGTCGGGCTTGGCGGCATCCCAGTCGGGATTGGGGGCGGCGGGCTTGTCGCTGGCGCGGATGACGCCTTCGACGATGTCGTCGACATAGGTGAAGTCGCGGGTGTGGTTGCCGTTGTTGAAAACCTGAATGGGGCGGCCTTCGATGATGTTGCGCGTGAACCTGGCCAGCGCCATGTCCGGCCGCACCCACGGCCCGTAGACGGTGAAGAAGCGCAGGCCCGTGGTCGGCAGCGAAAACAGATGCGAATAGCTGTGCGCCATCAGTTCGTTGGCGCGCTTGGTGGCGGCATAGAGCTGGAGCGGGTGGTCGACCGGATCGTGCTCGCTATAGGGCATCCTGGTATTGGCGCCGTAGACGCTGGAGGTCGAGGCATAGGTGAGGTGCCCGGCCTTCGCCTGCCGGCTGGCCTCCAGCACGTTGGCGAAGCCGACCAGATTGCTGGCCACGTAGGAATAGGGGTTTTCAAGGCTGTAGCGCACGCCAGGCTGGGCGGCCAGATGGATGACGCGGTCGAAGCCATGGGCGGAAAAACAGCCATCGACGGCGGCGCGGTCGGTCAAATCGGCGCGGATGAAGCGGTAACGACCGCCCTGTCGGCCGGACATGTCGTCGAGCCGCGCCAGCCGGGCTTCCTTGAGCGCGGGATCGTAATAGTCGTTGACGCAGTCGAAGCCGACGACATCGTCGCCCCGCTCGATCAGCCTTTGGGCGACGTGGAAGCCGATGAAGCCGGCATTGCCGGTGACGAGCACCTTCATCCCGGTTGCTCCACCGCCTGCGCTTGCGGAAAGGCCGTTGCCCGGCCGATGCTGAAATAGGTCCAGCCATCGTCGCGCAGCCGCTCGGGCGAGTAGAGGTTGCGGCCGTCGAAGATGACGCGGTTTGCGAGGCGCAGCGCCATTTCCCCGAAATCGGGGGCGCGGAACTGCTGCCATTCCGTGCAGATGGCCAGCGCGTCGGCGCCGTCGAGGGCGGAATATTTGTCCTGCACCAGCTCGAAACCGGGCCGCTCGCCGTAGAGGCGCAGCGTTTCGGCACCCGCGACGGGATCGAAGGCGCGCACGGCGGCGCCGGCGGCCCACAGCGCCTCCATCAGCACCCGGCTCGGCGCCTCGCGCATGTCGTCGGTATTGGGCTTGAAGGCGAGGCCCCAGATGGCGATGGTCTTGCCCTGCAATGCGGCCTCGCCGCCGAAATGCGCGGCGATCTTCTCGAACAGCTTCATCTTCTGGCGGCTGTTGACGGCTTCCACGGCCTCGATGAGGCTGGCGCCGTAGCCGGCTTCGCGCGCCGTGCGCGCCAGGGCCTTGACGTCCTTGGGAAAGCAGCTGCCGCCATAACCGACGCCCGGATAGATGAACTGGTAGCCGATGCGCGGGTCCGAGCCGATGCCGCGCCGCACCTGCTCGATGTCGGCGCCGAGGCGTTCGGCCAGGTTGGCGATCTCGTTGATGAAGGAGATGCGCGTCGCCAGCATGGCGTTGGCGGCGTATTTGGTCAGTTCGGAGGACCGCGGGGCCATGTAGACCATGCGGTCGTGGTTGCGGTTGAACGGTTCGTAGAGTTCGGCCATCACGGCGCGCGCATGTGCCGAATTGGTGCCGACGATGATGCGGTCGGGCCTCTGGAAGTCGCCGACGGCCGCGCCCTCCTTGAGGAATTCCGGGTTGGAGACGACCTCGAAGCCGATATCCGAACCGCGCCCGCCGAGCACGGCGGCCAGACGCCCGGCCACCTTGTCGCAGGTGCCGACCGGGACCGTGGACTTGACCACGACGATCTTGGGGGCGGTCATATGGGCGCCGATGGCTTCGGCCACGGCCTGCACATGCTGCAGGTCGGCGGCGCCGGTTTCGTCGGGTGGCGTGCCGACGGCGACGATCTGGAGTTCCGCATGCGCCACGGCGTCGCGATGGCTGGTGGTAAACTCGAGATAGCCCGATTTTACGTTGCGCTCGACGATGGTGTCGAGCCCGGGCTCATGGATCGGTATCTCGCCGGCCTTGAGCCGTGCGATCTTGCCCTCGTCTATATCCATGCACATGACGCGATGGCCGACATCGGCAAGGCACGCACCCGTTACCAAGCCGACATAGCCAGTCCCGAAGACAGTGACCCGCATGCGTGAAGACCTCGTCTAACTCGAAGGCTGATGTGTGAGCACTCCCGGACAGGGGGTGTCAAGTGAAGCGGCGGCCTCCGAATTCCGCGGCCTGCCCGCAACCCCGGATTCGCCGGACCATATTGATGACATGTTCAGCGAGTGGAACCGCTGCCTGCATGGGGTCAAATCCGGGCAGGGACGGGGCAGGAATGCGACCGAGGTGATAACGAAATGAACCAGGCTGTTAAAATGTGGGATGCAGGGCGGGGGTATGCGCTATGCTACACGCCCTTTGTCTCATGTGTGTAACAGGACCGATTCGATGCAGCGGTCGCTGAAGAAGGACCTCGTCGCCTCGATCGAAGGAGGGCTTCGCCGGGCCTACGATATGCTTCCCGCCGTGGCCCGGACCGCCGTGCCGCGGGCTGCGAAAGATTTTGTCAGGGAGCGGTTCACGTCCCGAACCCAGGTCGCGGAATATGACGGCAAGCTGTGGCGGGGCTTTTCCGACCAGGCACTGGCCGACCTCGCGGCGATGAAGGCGGATGAGCGCCGGCCGGTTCGCGACCGGTCGGAAGCCTGCTACAGCCTTGCGCGCTGGCATGCGGTGGAGGGCGACTTCGCCGCCGCCCTGAAGGAGATGCAGGACCGCCGGGCCATCAATCCGGGCGTTGGACGGGCCGCGCGGCAATATATGCTCGAAGCGCTGTTGCTGTGCAGGCTCGGCCGGGCGGAAGAGGCGCGGGCGCTTGTCGGGCAGGCCGTCAGCGGCCACACCTTCGACATTTCGGCCCGGCTGATGATGGCCAATGGCTGGAACCCTGCCATATCCGGCAAGCAGACTGTCGAGGCCGAGCGTAAGACGCTGGAGCATATCAACGCCGTCTATGCCCACTACAAGCTGCCGGGAATCGTAAAGCGCGACGCGGATACGCAGCTTTCCCTCGACAACATACGGGGCGAGGGGGGCCAGCCCCATGACGATCCCGACGCCAGGGTGACGGTGATCGTGCCGGCCTACAATGCGGCCGAAACCATCGGGACGGCGCTGACCAGCCTCGCGGAACAGAGCTGGCGCAATCTCGAGATCCTGGTGGCGGACGATTGCAGCACCGACGATACTGCCCGGATCGTGGAAGCGTTCTGCCGGAAGGATGAACGGTTCCGGCTCATCCGGCAAAGCGTCAATCGCGGCAGCTACGCCAGCCGGAACCGGGCGCTGGAAGAGGCCGCCGGCCGGTTCGTGACGATCCATGACGCCGACGACTGGGCTCACCCGTTGCGGATCGAGCAGCAGGCGCGCGCATTGCTGAAGTCGCCGGCCGTTCCCTACAATCTGTCACGGCTGGCGCGGGCAACCCCGCAACTCTGCTTTTTCGGCACATGGCGTCCCTCGGCCGAACTGACATCGCTCAACCTGTCATCGCTGATGGTCGCACGATCCGTGTTCGAGAAGGCGGGGAACTGGAACGAGGTGCGCGTTTCAGCCGACCAGGAGTTCGTGAAGCGCCTGGATGTGCTGTTCGGTGCCAATCACAGGAAACAGGTCGTGTCGGAATGCCCTCTGGCGTTCGGCCGCACGGTGTCGACCTCGCTCACCCGGCATGGCAAAACCCATGTAAGGACGTTCCACCACGGCATCCGCCGTACCTATCACGAGGTTACGGAACACTGGCACAGGTCGCTGGCGGATGGCCTCGCACAAGCGGGCCGGCCGGTGGTTCCGCCGGATCTGCCGGTTCCCTCCTCGATCCGGAGCGACAATTCGGTCGCCGGGAAGCTCGATGTCGTCTTCATCGGCGATTTCAACATGAGCGGCGGCACCTATCATTCGGCCATGGGTATGTTGCGCGCGGCAAGGGCAGCGGGGTTGAGCGCCGGTATCCTGCAATATTATCGCTATGATCTGGACGTGACCAAACCGCTCAAGGGCGAGGTCATCGACTATGCCCAAAAGAACGGTGTCCGAATCGTTTGCGCCGGCGAGGAGGTGGATGTCGGTACGGTGGTGGTTACGCATCCGCCGATATTGCAGTATCAACTCGACATGTTCCCGCGGCTGAACCACGAGCGTGTCGTTACCGTCGTCAACCAGATGGCCGAGCGCGACAGGAGCGGACGCGACGTCGCCTACGATCCTGCCGTGGTGCGGCGGCGTCTCATCGACTATTTCGGGCATGAAGGCGACTGGGTGCCGATTTCCGGGACGGTGCGCGCCCTCATGGAGGCGGATGAACGCTACCCCCCTCCACACCGGGATACGTGGATGCCGCTGGTGGATACGGACACGTGGCTTGCGCATCGCCCGCATTGGCGGGGTGGCGAGCGCGACCGCCCGGTGATCGGCCGTCACGGCCGCGATCATTTTCTCAAATGGCCTGGCGCGCGTGCGGCGCTGCTGGATGCCTATTGCGCCGAGCAAGCCTGCGAGGTGCGTTTTCTTGGTGGCGCGGCGCACGCCCGCAAGACGGCCGGGCGCTGGCCGAAAAACTGGGAAGTCCAGCCGTTCGGTTCTCGCGATGTGAAGGACTTCCTGGCGGGGCTGGATTTCTTCCTGCACTATCCGCATGACGACTATATCGAGGAGTTCGGGCGTGCACCTATGGAGGCGATGGCCATCGGTGTGCCCGTCATACTGCCGCCGGTGTTTCGCGCCACCTTCGCGGACGCGGCCCTCTATGCCGAGCCGCACGAAGTGTGGCCGACGATAGAGCGGTTGTGGAAAGACGAGGCTGCGTGGATAGGGCGCGTCGAGGCTGGACGCGCCTTTGTCCGGTCCAACTGTGCCTATGATCTTTTTCCCGCACGTCTGGAAATGCGGCAGAACCACCGGCAGGCGCGCTGATGAACCTGATTGTCGAAACCAGAAGCACGTTCCAATGGGTGCTTCAGATCCTGGGCCGGTTCCTGCGCGTGGTGCCGGGTACGACGCTGGCGCTGGTCGTCTATCTGACGGCCGCGCGCATCACGCGGCTGCTTGCCTTCCTGCTGCCGCTGAAGGTCATCCTGCTCGCCGGCTCGAACGGGGTGCCGCATTATTTCCGGCCGTTCCTTGCCAATGACCAGAAACAGTTGGGTATCGCCATCCTGTCGGCAGCGGCCATCGCCTTCTATGCCATCACCCTGTTTCTTGAGGGCCATACCAAGCGGCTGTCGGACAGAGCCGGTGCCGATCTCATGAGCGCCGCCGGCGTCATGTCCCTGGTCGACAACCAGCGGGCCGAGATGCAGGGCATCTATGCGCGCTTCATGCAGATCGTGTCCGGTACACTGTTCGTGATGGTGTCAATGGGAATGCTGGCGGTGCTCGATCCGCTGCTGGCCGCCTATCTGTCCGCCTTCGGCATGATTTTCTACCTGTTGACGGCCTGGGCGCTCAAAGGCGTCACACCTCTCAAGCGCAATTGGCTGGGCGATTTCATCGATAAGCAGTTGCCCAACTATCTGAGCATCCTGTCGTCGGTCGCGTTCCTTTCTGGCTTTCTTGTCGTTCTGCGCCCTTTTTTGCAAGAGGCAGGCGCCAATGTGCTGGTGGCCATCATCTGCTTCATGCTGCTGCGCCAGATGACGGCGACGGCGACCGGCGCCATCAGGGACATGGTGGCACTCGCGCAGAAGCGGCATCTGGCCGATACGCTGGTGATGCCCGACCGCCAGTTTCACCCGCTGGAGGGCGAGGACCAACGCGCCCTTCGCCAACTGTTCGGGCGGCAGGAACGGGACCAGTTGATAGCCGATGCGCTTGCCGAATTGCGGCAACCGGACCAGACCCTGAGCGTCGGCTGGCTCGACCCGCCGCTGCGCGGCATGGCGGAGTTTTCCATCGTCCTTCAGGGCAGCGGGGGGCAGGTACGTCATTTGCGGCAGCGGGTTTTCCCGCCCCGGCTGCGGCGCATGCTGGAGAATGAGGACCTTTTGTTCCGCCATGTCGCGCGCGAGGCGGTCCGCGCGGCGCCGGTCATGGCGCGCTTCATGCATGGCGAGCACGAATGCATCGTCTACGATGCGGGCACAGGGGTCGCGCCGAAGGGCGCGGCGCTGGCCGAAAGCCACCGCGACTTCATCACCGCGCTGTGGTGCGCGGAACTGCCGCCGGCCCTCCTGCGGATCTATTCGGCTTCCCACAAGCCGATGCATGAGCGCCTGAGCGAGGATCTGGTCGCCCGGATGGATATAGCCGTCGATACGGATGCCGATTCCGAGATGCTTCACCGATTCGGCGATGCCTTGCCATCGATCCGCAAGCTGATCGCGGACTTGCCGCTGCGCCTGAGCAATCCCGGCTTCACCCCGGCCGAAATCGTGCTGGATGCCGATGGCGCCGTGCGCGTTCTGGGGGGGTGGGGACAGTGGTCCCTTCTGCCGCTGGGCGCGGGGCTGCCTGCTTCCCTCACCAATGCTGACAAGCTCGCGGCCCTGCTGGCCGAGGTGCGCCGCCGTCGCCCGGGCATGCTGGCGGATGACATCGGCAGCGGCCATGTGATGCTGGTGGCGAACTGTGTCCATCTCGAACGGACAATCCTGAACGGCAAGATGAAGGCCGGGCTGGCGCTTGCCGCCCGCGTGCTGGAAGGTTTCGAATCCTTGCGGGACGCTTCAACTGCGGGCAAGGCCGTGCCGGAGGCTCGAAAGCAGGGGACCGCTGCGTGATCGATTTGGAACGGCAACTGCGCGATTGCCCGTACCACCTGCCTGGATCATTCTGCCCTCTGAAGTCGTGGAGAAATCCTCTGGGATTGTTCCCTACGGGGTAAAAAACCGTGATGCGGCCGACCGAAAGCCTTGCCTTGGGACAGGTCTGCCGGTTATTCCGCCTTGCGCGGGAGCAAACTAAGGAACCTTAGTATGTTGCAAAATCACTCGGAGCACGGTGTCGGCCCCGATAACGAAGTCTTTGAAAAGCTGCGTCAGGCGATAGAGGCGCGCACCGCGCGCGTCGGTATCATCGGTCTTGGCTATGTCGGCCTGCCGCTGGCGGTGACGGCTGCGAATGCCGGCTTCCCGGTCCTGGGTTTCGACATCGATGCCCGTCGCGTGGAACGGATCAACGCCGGCGAGACGATGATCAAGCATATCGACGGCGCGCTGATCAAAGGCGCCATCGACAAGGGCCTGTTCGAGGCGACCGCCGATTTTTCCCGGCTGAAAGAAGCCGACGCAATCCTGATCTGTGTGCCGACGCCGTTGACACGCCATCGCGAGCCGGACCTCTCCTTCGTGACGGCGACCGCCAAGGTGGTTGCGGAGAATCTGCGGCCGGGGCAACTCGTGGCCCTGGAATCCACCACCTATCCGGGCACCACCGACGAGGTGCTGAGACCTGTCCTGGAGCAGGGCGGCTTGAAGAGCGGCCGCGATTTCTTCCTGGCCTTCTCGCCCGAGCGGGAAGATCCGGGCAACCCCGATTTCGGCACTTCGACCATCCCGAAGGTGGTGGGCGGCGACGGCCCGCTGGCCATGGAACTGGCCGATGCACTCTACGGGGCGCTGGTAACGCGCACGGTGCCGGTTTCGTCCACTGCGACGGCGGAAGCGGTCAAGCTCACGGAAAACATCTTCCGCGCCGTCAACATCGCGCTCGTCAACGAGTTGAAGGTGGTCTACGAGGCGATGGGCATCGATGTCTGGGAGGTGATCGACGCCGCCAAGACCAAGCCCTTCGGCTTCATGCCGTTCTATCCCGGCCCCGGGCTTGGCGGGCACTGCATTCCCATCGACCCCTTCTACCTGACCTGGAAGGCGCGCGAATACGAGATTTCCACCCGCTTCGTCGAACTGGCGGGCGAGATCAACACCGCCATGCCGCGACGGGTGGTCGACAGGCTGGCCCGGGCCATGGACGAGCAGCTCAAGCGCGGGCTGAACGGGGCGCGGGTGCTGGTGCTCGGCATCGCCTACAAGAAGAATGTCGACGACATGCGCGAGAGCCCGTCATTGCGGCTGATCGAGATGATCGAGGAGCGGGGCGCCGAAACGGCCTACCACGATCCGCATATCGCCGAGATTTCGATGACCCGCGAGCACGCGGCGCTCGCCGGCCGCCGGTCGGTGGAGCTGAGCGCAGAGGCTCTGGCCGGATACGATGCCGTGCTGATCGCCACCGACCACGACGCGGTCGACTACAAGCTGGTGGTGGACAATGCGAAGCTGGTGATCGACACCCGCAATGCCTGCGTTCGCCACGCTCTGAAATCCGAAAGGATCGTGAAGGCTTAGGGTCGTCTATATTTCATAGGTACAAGCAAAAAACCGGGCTCCGTAAGGGGCCCGGCTTTTTTATACGGAGGCGGACCGTGCTGCCAGTGCCGGCCGGTGGCGGGAGCGTGTTTCGAGGCGGCCGAACTGCTCGGCCAAACCATGCAAAAGAAGAGCGAATCCGGTGGCGTGGGCCTCCCTTTGCGGATAGCTGCGCATAAAGTATTGATTTTATTTGAAACTGGTGGGCCCGGAGGGACTCGAACCCCCAACCAAGCGGTTATGAGCCGCCGGCTCTAACCATTGAGCTACAGGCCCCACGGGGGCTGATTAGTGTGTTTCGCTGCCGTGCACAAGAGGCACGCGGAAGCGGCAGGTCGGCGAGGCCGGTGCCCTTGTCCGGCAACCGGCAAACTTCAACCATTTGGCGAAGGTCTGGCGCCAATCGCCCAAATCAGTCCATATTCCCCACTTAGTCCATCTCGCGCTGGGACGCATTTCATGGAGCACATGATGAACGGATTCCTTCTTCCTCTGGCACTGGCTGCGGCGATGGCGCTGCCTGCCATCGCGCATGCCGGCGACACCAGGCCGGGGCCGCGCATCTTCGTTACCGGCGAGGGGGAGGCGACGGTTGCCCCCGACATGGCCATCCTGTCGCTGTCGGTGATGCGCGAGGCTAAGACGGCGCGCGCGGCGCTGGATGCCAACAACGACGCCATGGCGGCGGTCATCACCGCCATGAAGGCGGCCGGCATCGAGGATCGCGACCTGCAGACGGCCGGCATCCAGATCAGCCCCCGCTACAACTACACCAACAAGCCCGATGGCACCCAGAATGCCGAACTCATCGCCTATCAGGTGACGAACACGCTGTCGGTGCGCGTCCGCGACATCGACAAGACCGGCGAACTGCTCGACAAGGCGGTGACGCTCGGCGTCAACGAGGGCGGCGGCATCGTCTTCACCAATGCGGACCCGGCTGCCATCGTCACCGAGGCGCGCAAGAAGGCGGTCGCCGACGCCGCCGCCAAGGCCAAAACGCTGGCCGAGGCGGCCGGCACTTCGGTGGGCAGGGTGATCGAGATTTCCGAACAGTTTGCACCGCCGATGCCTATCCGCATGGCTGCGAAGTCCTTCGATGCCATGCCCCAGGCGGGCGGTGCACCTGTGCAGGCGGGCGAAAATGCCTATCGCGTGCAGGTCAACGTGACTTTCGAGATGAAATAGGGCGTTTGCGGCCGGGCTATCGTCCGCTGACCGGGCGACGTCATGCCCCACCCCTAACCCCTCCCCACAAGGGGGAGGAGAATTCTGCAACGGCGGCATCCGGCGCCAAATGTCGAAGATTGCGGCGGCGGCGGCGGGGTAACCTGTCGCTTGCGGGGAGAGGATGACGGTTGGTCCCGATGAGCCCGGTATTGCTCCGACATCATGAAAAGCCCCGGAGGCGATGGCCTCCGGGGCTTTTCATGATGGGGATGCCCTGTTCCGATTAGCGGTAAAGCAGCGGACAGCCGCGCTGGTTGGCGAAGGTGACCATGACGCGCTGGTTGAACTTGCGGCCGGCCACCTTGACCACGCGGCGGTTGGCATCGACGATGCGGGCGCGGCGGACGCCCATGCGCTCGGCCTTGTTCAACGCCCGGTTGGGGGAGCAGGCCTGACGGCGGTCCCAGCCGCGGCGCCAGTTGTTGTGGCGGCCGTGATCGCGATGGTTGACCTGTACGCCGTAGCCGGGGCCGTTGCCGCCGAAATTGAGGTAGAGGCCGTCCGCCTGGGCCGCGGCCGGCATGGCGGCGAGGCCACCGAGGCCGATGAGGGCGGAAAGAACTGCGGTCTTGATCATCTTGAGCATGGTATTCTCCAGGGTCCGTTCGGGGACGGGCTTGCTGCATCGCCCGTCCATGGAAGGCACATTAGGAGCCGGTGGCTGAACGGCGCGCGAACCGCGCATTCATGTGCGGTTCATCCGGCGGCGGTGCTTCCGTTTCAGCAGGAGGCGAAAATGCCGTGGTCGATATCGCTCAGGCGAGGCCGGCCGGTCAGCGCCATCGCCACCTCCAGTTCCGCGCACATGATATTGAGGATATGGGCCAAGCCCACGGCCCCGGCAACCGCAAGCCCGTGCAATATCGGTTGGCCGACCATTACCGCGTTGGCGCCAAGGGCCACGGCCTTGACGATGTCGGTGCCACGGCGCACGCCGCCGTCGAGCAGGATCGGCACCTTCCCGGCGACCTCGTCGGCTATGGCTGGAAGCGCCTCGATGGTGGCTGGCAGCGTGTCGAGCACGCGGCCGCCATGGTTGGACACGACGATGCCGTCGACACCGCTCTGGAGTGCAAGGCGCACGTCATGACAGCTCATGATGCCCTTGAGCAGCAGCGGCAGTTTCGTGCTTGCCCGCAGCCATTCGATGTCGCGCCATGTCGGGGCGGCATCCAGCAATCCCTTGAAGACCGGGCTTTCGCCGGGGCCGACCCGCAGGACGGGGCCGGGCATGTCTCTGAGGTTCACGGCCTCGAGACCGTCGGGCAGGCGAAAGCCTACGCGCTGCTCTTCGTTGCGCACGCCGTTGACGGGGGCGTCCGCCGTTACCAGCAGGGCGCGACAACCGGCTGCCTCGGCACGGCGCACAAGGGCAAGCGTGTCCTCGCGCCGCGCCTGCATGTAGAGCTGGAACCACAACGGCCCTTGCGCGGAGGCGGCGATCTCCTCGATGAGGACGCTCGACTGGGCGCTGATGGTCATCACCGTGCCGGTGGCGGCGGCAGCCAGAGCAGTTTCCAGTTCTCCCCGCGGGTGGGCAAGCTTGTGGAAAGCGACAGGAGCCAGGATGATTGGAGCGCGCAGCCTCTGGCCGAACAGGTCCAGACCCGTGTCGGCGCCGGTCATGTCGGCCAGCACCCGGCCTTCCAGCTTCAGGCGGTCGAAAGCCTCGCGATTCCAGCGCCGGGTGATGCCGTCAGCGCCGGCGCCGGCAATATAGGCCCAGACGGCAGCCGGCAGACGCTCACGCGCGTGGCGCTCATAGTCCGCCAGCGAGACGACATCGGCGGGGACGGGCGAGGCCGTCATGCCGCTACAGTTCCGACCAGTGGCGGATCAGGTTGTGATAATGGGCTGTCAGCCCGACCACGGCCGGATGATCGTCGGGCATGGTCTGGCGCACCTGGATAATCGACATGTCGAGATCGTAGAGCATGTGGCGGCGCCAGTCATCCTTGACCATGGACTGGGTCCAGAAGAAGGACGCCCAGCGGCTGCCGCGCGTGACGGGGGTGACGCTGTGCATCGACGTGGCCGGATAGACGACCATGTGACCGGCCGGCAGCTTTACGGAATGGGTGCCGTAGGTGTCATGCACCACCAATTCGCCGCCGTCATAATCTTCCGGCGGGGTGAGGAAGAGGGTGGACGAGACATCGGTGCGCAGGCGCATGCCCGCGCCCGGCACGACGCGGATCGAGCCGTCGACATGGGCGCCGAAGGTCATGCCCTCGTCGTAGCGGTTGAACATGGGCGGCAGCACATGCAGGGGCAGGGCGGCCGAGGAGAAGGTGGGGTTGCGGCCGAGCGCACGCATGACGATCTGGCTGAGTTCCTGCGCGGCGGGCGCGTCGACCGGCACCTGCAGGTTCTTCTTCACCAGCGCGGCCTGCTCGCCGGCCGTGGTTCGCCCATCCACCCATTGCGTGTTTTCCAGCACCTGCCGGATATAGGCCACCTCTTCCTTGGTGAGCACGTCGGGAATGGTGATGAGCATGATGGGTCTCCCATGGCGGATCGGGCAGGCCGAAGCGTGGCCGGCCCGATCCGGGACGCGGTTACTGGATCAGAACTTCGCGCCGACCGTGAACACGAAGCTCCTGCCCGGCGCCACCACGGCACGGTTGCTCCAACCCGTGGAGTAATTGAGATTATCCGTCAGATTGTAGCCGTTCAAAGCGAATTTCAGGTTCTTGTATTCGTACGCAATGAACGCATCGAGTGAGAAGGACTCCGGAATGCGGCCGGTGTTGCCCGAATTCGTGTAGTAGGCATCGGAATAGACGATGCCGCCGCCGACATCGAGCTTGCCTTCCATATCGAAGTGGCGAGACACCTCGTAGCTGGTCCACAGCGATACGGCATTGTGCGGCACGTAGGCAACTTCGTTGCCGACCGTCGACGGATTCGGTGGCGTGGCCGTCGAGGTAAGGATTTTGCTGTCCAGATAGCTGTAGGAAACACCGACAGTCCAGTTCTCGGTAGGCCGCCCGGAAACGCCGAGCTCGACGCCGCGCACGCGCTGCTTCTCGCCCGTGGCAACGGGATCACCGGTATTGGGATCGGTATAGAAGGCGTTGCTTTTTTCGACCTGGAACACGGCGCCGGTGACGCTCATCAGCCCACCGAGGAAATTGACCTTTCCACCAACCTCGTAAAGATCGCTCTTTTCCGGGTCGAGGTTCGGTTGAGTCGGGCTGATGGTGCTGGACCCGTTGGCGATAAACTGCCCCGCCGGTGTGAAGGAGCGTGCCCACGAAGCGTAGTAAGTCTGATCTGATGTCGGCTCCCAGATAAGCGATACTTTGGGGGAGAACACAGTGGTCTTTTCACGCCCGTCGAAGGGAGTCGGATCGCTATTCGATGTGGTCGCCTGATGGTACTTGGAGTCGAAATAGTCCAAGCGCCCGCCGGCCAGAACGGAAAACTGTTCCGTCAACCAGACCCGATCGCTTCCGAACAGGGCGATATTCGTGCCGGTGCTGTGGCGGTCCCCGTTGGGATTACGCGCGACCGTATAGGGCAGGTTGTAAGTCGCCCCCGGATTGCGGACATCGACGATGCTCGGATCCTTGCCGGTGACGGTGAAGGCGTCACGATCGTTTTCCTGATAGAAGGCATCAAGGCCCAAAACCAGTTCATGCCGTAGCGAGCCGGTCTCGAACCTGGCGACGCCTGTCGTCACGTTCTGGATGCCCCAGGAATTCTGCTCATAGGTTGGGTTGCCGCCGCCGTAACCGGACAGGAAAGCCGGATTGCCGGCGAAGAAGTCGGTAGCGCATGCGCCGCTGCACCCCGGCACGCTGGTGGAAAAGTCGCGGTCGTACACGGACAGCCGCGTATCGTTGTAGATCGTCAGCCAGTCCTCGGCCTGCCATTTCACCTTCGAGGTGACGGCATGGGTGTTGAAGACGTCGTGGTCCTGCTTCTTGCCGTAGAAGACATTACGGCTCACGCCGAACTCGGTGATGGGCAGCGAGGGATTATCCGGGCTTGCCGTTCCATTCACGACCATCGGCACGCCATAGTCGGGCGTACGGTCGCCATGCTGGTACATATAGCTGATGTCCCAGGTGAGGTCGGTGCCAATGCCGAACGAACCGGTGGCGAGGATGCCGGCGCGGTTGGACTCGACGTGGTCGCGGCCGGCAAGATCCTGCCAGTGGCCCATAGCGACGAAGCGCAGTGCGCTGGTTTCGTTCAACTGCTTGTTCACGTCCAGCGTGGCGCGGCCGAGTGGGCCGTTGCCCGCCTGTCCCTCGACATAAATTTCATCGCCGAGATGCGCTTTCTTCTGCTGGGTGTTGATGGCGCCGCCGGTGGTGCCCATGCCGAAGTTCTCGGAAGAGGGACCCTTGAAGACCTGCACGCCTTCATAGGCAAAGCTGTCGCGGACATAGACGCCGAAATCGCGCAGGCCGTCGCTGTAGATGTCGCCCTTGGCTTCGAAGCCGCGAATCTTGAACTGGTCGCCATTCAGGCCGCCACCGCCTTCGCCAATGGCCATGGTGACGCCCGGCACGTTGCGCAGCACCTGTTCGAGCGTCTGCGTCTTCTGTTGCTCCATCACCTCGGGTGTGATGACGTTGACGACCTGCGGAACGTCCTTGACCTTGCCCGGAATGCGGCCGAGGTCTGTTTCCTGCTCGACGGCGTTGGACGGTTCGCCCTTGCCCTGCACGTTGACTTG
Organism: Aquamicrobium terrae; assembly: GCF_052978165.1. Taxonomy (NCBI): domain Bacteria; kingdom Pseudomonadati; phylum Pseudomonadota; class Alphaproteobacteria; order Hyphomicrobiales; family Phyllobacteriaceae; genus Aquamicrobium; species Aquamicrobium terrae. The sequence goes on along the minus strand of NZ_JBRKLZ010000001.1, from coordinate 814,392 downwards.
TTGCAGTCGGACATCACTATTGTTGCCGGCGCTGTTCTGCGCAGGCGCGACCGTCTGGGCGTAGGCCGGGCCGGTTAACGCTGCCGAAATGGCAATGACGGGCAGGAGCCCCAAAGTGTTGCGGATCTGTGCCGATCCTTCGGGTGCGGTCATGAGACCACCATTGCCAGTTTCCATGGATTTCATCCCCAACCTTTCTTGCTGGCCGCGATCCCTCCGGGGCCAGGAAAATGTCTCCAGATTGTTGCCGAGCCAAGAAAGCGGGGTCGCCGGGAAACACCGGCAACCTTCCGCTAGGGAAGCTGATAATAATTGTCAAGTATCATCCGATGAAGGGCCAGCCCGGTTGCGTTTCGGCAGAACGGTTTGCCGCAACCTGTTGCAAATGACGCACTGGGAGGCGCGGGTAGGGGGCGGTCCGTATCCGCACGCTGGCGTCAGGCCACCGGACAGGAGCCCTGGCGACGGAGCCGGGTCAACTCTGCGATACAGCGGGCTTCAGCGCGAATAGCGGATCGGCACCACCAGGCTCATGCGCGACTTGGCGATGTCCGGCGGCGGGGCCGGAACCGGGGAGGCGCGGCGCACCAGGTCGAGGGCGGCGCTGTCGAATGCCGGATCGCCCGAGGAGCCGGCGAGGGACACGCCGACCACGTCGCCGCCCGGATTGATGGTGAAGCGCACGGTGACGGTGCCGATGCCGCGGGCATCGCGCGGATAGCGCTTGTAGCGGTTGAGATGGGCGTTGACGCGCGACTGCCAGCGCGCCGGCGACATGCCGGAGCCGGCGGCCGCCTTGCTGACGCGCGGCGCGGCGGCCTTCGGCGCGTCGTCGGCCGACTTGGTTGCCGCCACCTGCGGCGCCGGCCGCTTCTTCTCGATCTTCTTTTCGACCTTCTTCTTCACCGGCTTTTCGACCGGCTTCGGCTTTTCCGGAACAGGGCGGCGCTGCGGCACCGCCATGGCGACCTCCGGCAGCGGCACTTCCTCCAGTTCCTCGACGACTTCCTCGACCTCTTCCAGAGGCTCGATCTCGGCGACCTCCTCGGTCTCGAGCGGCGTTTCCTCGGCCACCTCTTCCAGCACCGGTTCCTCGACCGGATCGAGTTCCTCGGTGACTTCCTCCACCTGCTCGACGGGGGCGCTGTCGACGACGTCGGCCATGTCGGTCAGCACCGCCTCGGGGGCGACGACCATGGGCGCCAGTTCCATCATGATGGCGGGGGCGGCGTCGAGGGAGGGGGCTTCCATGGCCGGCACGCGCTGCAGATACCAGGCGCCAGCCATATGCGCGGCGAGCACGAAGGCGGCGGCGCCCGACCAGAGCGCCATCTCGCCCTTGCCGAGATTGAGCGACAGGCTGTCTGCCGGATGGTAGGCCGTCTTGCGCATCGCGGGACTCATCACGGGGACCCGGTTCCGGTTTCCGTCGTCGCCGTCGGCACCATTTCAAGGCCGACCAGCGCAATCTTGAGATAGCCGGCCTTGCGCAGCAGGTTCATGACATTCATCAGCTCGCCATAGTCGACCGACTGGTCGGCCCGCAGGAAGACGCGCTGTTCCTTGTTGCCTTCGGTGAACGTGTCGAGCGCCCCGGCGAGGTTGTCGCGGGCCACCTCGTCATTGCCGAGCAGGACCGACAGGTCTTCCTTGACGGTGAGGTAGAGCGGCTTGTCCGGGCGCGGCGCCGGCGTGGCGGCCGCGGCCGGCAGGTCGACATTCACGTCCACGGTGGCGAGCGGCGCCGCCACCATGAAGATGATGAGCAGAACCAGCATGACGTCGATGAAGGGGGTGACGTTGATCTCGTGGGTTTCCTGGAGATCGTCGTCGTCGCCAGTAGTTTCCCTGATGCCTCCGGCCATGACGCCTGCTCCTATTCCGCCGCCAGCCTGTCCCGCGACGCGGCGGGCACCAGGCGGAAGTCGAGGTCGCGGCTGACGAGGCGATCGACGCCGGCGGCGGCATCGGCCAGCGCCTGCCGGTAGCCGGTGATCGAGCGCGAGAACACGTTGTAGATGACCACCGCGGGAATGGCCGCGACGAGGCCGATGGCGGTGGCCAGCAGCGCCTCGGCGATGCCCGGCGCGACGACGGCAAGGTTGGTGGTCTGCGATTCCGAAATGCCGATGAAGGAGTTCATGATGCCCCACACGGTGCCGAACAGGCCGACGAAGGGGGCGGTGGAACCGATGGTCGCCAGCACGCCGGTGCCGCGGCTGAGCCTGCGGCCGGTCTGGATCTGGATGCGTGACAGGCGCGAGAAGACGCGCTCCTTCAGGCCGGAGGGATCGGCATGGTCGAGCGCGCCGATCGACAGCCGGGTCTCTTCCATGGCGGCATTGACGAGCAGGGCGCCGGCGTCACGGCGCTTGTCGAGCTTCTGGGCGGCCTCCTGCAGAGAGGTCGAGCCGAGAATGGCGCGCAGGGCCGAGCGCAGCCGCGCCTTCGATCCGGCGAGCTCAAGCGACTTGGCCAGCCACACCGTCCAGGTGACGAGCGAGGCGAAGGCGAGGCCCAGCATGACGGCCTTGACCACCCAGTCGGCGGCCATGAACATGCCCCACGGCGACAGGTCGTGCGGCAGGGTCATGTCGCGTGCGCCGTCTTCCAGCGGCAGGGCCGCGGCCTCGGCGTCCTGCGCCGGTTCGGTCGCGGCGGGTGCGGGGGCCTGTGCCCCGTCCTGCGCGGTCGCGGGCGTATCGGAGGCGGCCGGCGCAGGGTTTTCAGGGGCCTGAGCGGCCGGTGCGGAAGGCGTGGTTTCGGCCGGCGCGACGGGTGCCGGCGCGGGTTCGGCCGGAACGGTGGCGGCAGGAGCTTCAGGGGCTGCCTGCTCCTGGGCGATGGCCGACTGGGCCAAGGCAAGGCAGATGCCGGCGGAGAGCGCGATGGCGGCCAGGCGTTTCATGGCCGATCCCTTTGCACAGAATTCATGCTTCATCAGATCGACCATACTGCAACCCATCTCAATTGTTTCGCGGCGCTCAAGCGCCATGCTGGTCCCGGCGCCAGTGGCGCACTTCATCGAAGGCCGTCCGGGGACGCCTTTCGATCAAACTGGATGGCGGTTACCATTGTTGACTAAATCATTCAAGATTATACGACAACTTTCGTCAGAAACTATGTCGAATTCCGGCGCCGGCAAGCCGGGCGGCGCCTTTTGCAGCCGCTCAGGCATGATCCTGCAGGTTCGCGAAGGCCAGCGCCGGCGCAAGCGAAGCCGGCAGCGTGGCGGCATGGCCGAGCTCGGGAAAGATGCGCAGTTCGACCGCCAGTCCCGCCCGCCGCTTCAGCCTGTCGACCATTTCCAGCGTGTGGGGAGCAGGGCCGTCCCAATGCGGGCCGGCCGGGTTCGAGCGTCGCTCGGCATCGCCCAGCATCACCAGCACGTCGGCTTCGCTGCCCGATAGCGGGGTCTGGGCTTCCAGGCCGAGCATCCACTGGTCGTTCCACCAGATCGACGGGCTGACCGGAGCGTAGCGCCGGAAGGCGCCGGGCCGGCTCAACAGCGAATAGAGGGTGCACAGGCCCGCCAGAGAATGGCCCCACAGGGCGCGGCGGGCCGGATCGACGGGAAGGCCGGCCTCGACCTCGTCGCGCAGTTGCCCGGCCAGAAGGTCGACAAAGGCGGCGGCGCCACCGGTCCTGCGGCCGTTGGGGGCAGGCAGGATCTCGACCGGCGTAAAGTCGAAGCTGCGTGCCACCACGTCGAAGCGCAGGTCCGTGTCGTAGCCGATTCCGGCGAGCGCCAGGGTGGGAACGGCCTTCAGATGCGCGGGCGTGAGCGCGTCGAAAGCGGCATTGCCGTCCAGCATGTAAAGCAGCGGATGGCCGGCGACGGGGGGCGCCGCATGCGGTATGGCGAGGAAGATCTGGAACGTCCGGCCGCCCTGCGTGGAAACCAGCCGGCGTTCCAGCCGGTGGGTGGAAACGCCGGTGTCGAAAATGGCAAGCGCCGCCGGTTGCGGCTGCTTGGGCTGGACGGGGGCAGGGGCGGCAGACTGCATCCTCAAGCTGTGGCAGGTCGGGTGAAACGCCGTCAAGAGCGGCCGGCGCTAACTTGACGATTTTTATCATGTACCCCATAAGCGGCCGGCCCTGAACTGACCGGGCCACTGCTTCAGGATGCATCTCTTGGCCGATAGCGTGCAGGCTTCTTCCGTGATCGAGGACTATGACCGGCTGGTGCGCAGGCGGCTGGCCATCCTCGCCGGCCTCTGCGTCGTCCTGCTGGCCGGCTTCGTTGCCGACCTGGTGACCGGCCCGTCGCAGCTTTCGGTGGCCGAGGCGGTGCGGGGCCTGATCTTCCCGGGCGAATTGTCGCCGCCGGTGCGCGTCATCATCTGGGATGTGCGGCTGCCGCAGGCGCTGCTGGCCGTCATGGTGGGCGCGGCGCTGTCGCTGGCCGGCGCGGAGATGCAGACCATCCTCAACAACCCGCTGGCCAGTCCGTTCACGCTCGGCGTGTCGTCGGCCGCCTCGCTGGGTGCCGCGCTGGCCATCGTGCTCGGCATCGGCCTGCCCGGCATCGCCAATAGCTGGATCGTGTCGGGCAACGCCTTCCTGTTCGCCTTCGGCTCCGTGCTTCTGTTGCAGGCGCTGTCGCGCCTGCGCGGGACGGGACCGGAAACGCTGGTGCTGTTCGGCATCGCCATGGTCTTCACCTTCAACGCGCTGGTGGCGCTGATCCAGTTCGTGGCGACGCAGGAGGCGCTGCAACAGCTCGTGTTCTGGAGCATGGGCAGCCTGACGCGCGGCAACTGGGAAAAGCTGGCGGTGCTGTTCGTCGTGCTGGTGCTGGTCACGCCCACCGCCATGTGGTCGGCGTGGAAGATGACGGCGCTGCGGCTCGGCGAGGACCGGGCGCGCAGCTTCGGCGTGGACGTGACACGGCTGCGCTTCGTGTCGCTGCTCAGGGTCTCGCTGCTCGCCGCCACCTCGGTGGCCTTCGTCGGCACCATCGGCTTCATCGGGCTGGTCGGGCCGCATATCGCCCGGCTGCTGGTGGGCGAGGACCACCGCTTCTTCCTGCCCGCCTCGATGGCGGCGGGCGCGGCGGTCATGTCGCTCTCTTCCGTGGCCAGCAAGGTGATCGTGCCCGGCGCGGTGATGCCGGTCGGCATCGTGACGGCGCTGATCGGCGTGCCCTTCTTCGTGGCGCTGATCTTCCTGAGGCGGGAGCGCACATGAGCGGCGCGGCGGCTTTGCTGGAGGTGGAGGGCCTGTCGGTCGGTTATCCGGGCCGCAAGGTCATCGACAATCTTTCGCTGGCGCCCATTCGCGGCGGCGGGCTGACGGCGCTGGTCGGGCCCAACGCGGCAGGCAAGACGACTCTTCTGCGCGGACTGGCGGGCCTCAACCGGGCGAGCGGCTCGATCCGCTTCGGCGGGCGCGAACTGGTGGGCGCCAGCGCCGCCGAGCATGCCGCCCATGTCACCTACATGCCGCAATCGCTGCCGCAGCGCGTCGGGCTTACCGTGTTCGAGGCGCTGCTGGGTGCGTTGAAGGCCTCGCCGCACGGTCGCGCGTCGAGTGCCGACCGGGAACTGGCGCTGGAGACGCTGGCGCGCCTCGGCATCGAGCAACTGGCCATGCGGCCTCTGGACGAGCTTTCGGGCGGCCAGCGGCAGATGGCAAGCCTGGCCCAGGCGATCGCGCGGCGGCCCTCGGTGCTTCTGCTGGACGAGCCGACCAGCGCGCTCGACCTCAACCACCAGCTTCGCGTGATGAAGGTGGTGCAGGCGATCGCCCGCGAGCGCGGCATCGCCACGGTGCTCGTCCTGCACGACATCGCGCTGGCCTGCCGCTGGTGCGAGCGCATCCTCGTGCTGTCGGGCGGCAAGGTGTTCGCCGACGGGACGCCCGACGAGGCGGTGACGCCGGAAATGTTCGCCGGCGTCTATGGCGTGCAGGCGCGGGTGGAGCGCTGCTCGCGCGGCTATCTCCAGGTCATGGTCGACGACGCGGCCTAGTTTAGATCGGCCCAGTAGGTGCCCTCGATCGGCACGGCGAGGAAGCGCTCGTTGATCTCCTGTCGGGTCTTTTCCGGGTCGAGGTCCGGGAACAGGTCGGGGCGGATCCACTTCGCCAGCGCCTCGACGGTGAGGATATCCAGTGGCGAGTTGAGAAGCTGGTGGGACAGGCCGTGGACGCGGTGTTCGCGCGCCGCGGCGAGGCCGGAAATGCCGTTGCGGGCGGCGACGCGGGCCAGTGTCTCCCTTATGCGCTTTTCGTCATAGCCGGGGCCGATCAGCAGGCCGGCGGTGCCTTCCATATGCGGGCCGCCGGTGGCGATATAGACCTGCGGGTCGGCCGAGATCACATATTCGAGGTTCAGCGTGCCGGTCACGCCCTGCAACACGTTGCCGATGTTCTCGCCGCCGGCGAACTCGATGTAGTTGCCGATATTGCCGCGCCCCGGCGAGGCGCAGCACTCGTCGGTCCGGGCCGCATGCGGCTCCAGGAAGACGCGCGGACGCGGCCCGGACGCCGCCGCCACCCTGGCCGCGATGGCGTCCATATGCGCGCGGCGGAAGGCGAGGAAGGCGTCGGCCTCGGCGCGGCGGCCGGTGACGTCGCCCAGCAGGCGCAGGCTGGGTTCGAGGTTTTCCAGAGGCTGGTCGAAGAAATCGATGATGGCGACCGGCACGCCGGCGGCTTCCAGCCGGGCGATGTCATCGGCGCCGGGCTGCGACTGGAGCGAGAAGATGGCAAGGTCCGGCTGGGCACCCAGCACCTGTTCGACCGAGAAGGTGCCGGCCGAACTGGCGGTCAACGCCAGCTTCTCGATGGCCGGGAACTTTTCCGCATATTGCCGGTAGGTCTCCGCCCCGAGGCGGTTGATGTCGCGCGGCCAGGCCGAAAGCAGGCTGACCGGGTCCGGATGGATCAGCGACAGCGCCACCAGATAGCGGCTGTCGTCGATGAGGATGCGGTGGGCGGGTTCGGCCAGAACGATCCTGCGGCCGGTGAGATCGGTCGTCTCGATTTCGGCCTGTGCGGGAGCGGCCGTCAGAAACGCAAGCGCCGTGAACAGGGCGCAGGCAAGAAGCTGGATGCGATTTCTCATGTAAGGCGGACCTATGTGCGGACGGCGAGGCGGGACGGCAGCATGCGCGACAGAAGCCCGTCCCTGCGGATGAACTGGTGCCAGACCACCGCCGCGACATGCAGCATGACGATGGCGAGGATAAGCTTCGCGCCGAGATTATGGAGGTCGCGCGGCCAGCGGCCAAGCGTCTTGCCGAAGGCGGAAATGGCCAGCAGGCCGAGCGCCGGCTGGGCCAGTATGGCCAGATAAAGCAGGCCGTGCCCGGCATGCGCCGCGATCCGCTGCAGGCGCGACATGCCTTGCGGCAGCGGTGGCGCCCGATGGGTGAGGCGCCAGCCTATGCGGGCCAGCGCCAGCGCCAGTATGGCCGAGCCGAGGGTGATGTGGGTGCGGAACAGGTAGAAGCGCGGCTCCGAGCCGCGCTCGAAAAAGCCCCAGATCCAGCCGGTTGCGAACTGGGCGAGCACCAGAACCGCCACCAGCCAGTGCAACCAGATGGCGACCGGATCGTATCGGTGCCGCTCGTTCATATCCGGTTTCGCTCCTTGCATGCCCTCGTCAACTGTCTGCGCTGGCATCATGGATTCACGTCCACAATGCAAGTTTTTAAGTTGACATTGCAATTCATATTTTTATTGGTGCCGGTAAATCCATGACGGGTTCCCTTGTCGGAATCCTTTCCGGTTTCGCGCGCAAACCGCATGTGCGGCCGGAAAACTGAAACTCAGGTGCGTATCTTGTCGTCAGGAAACGAGGTTGCGGGAACCGGCAGACAGGCGGAAGAGGTCTTCCGGCTGTGCGGTAGCGAAAAGACCCTGATCGGACAAGGGCTGCGCGCGGAAGTCGCGCGCGGGGCGATCGACAGCCTCGCGGAGCGCGTACGCGGCTTTTTTTCTGATCGCCAAGGCGGCCCGCGACTCGTCATGGGCAGCCTGCCGTTCGATCGCTCCCGGGCCGACTACCTGTTCCAGCCCGAGGCGGTAGCCATGGGCAGCCGGAGCGAGGCCGGCAAGGCTGCCACCTTGCCCGATGCGGTGCATTGCACCATCCGGCCGGTGCCGGCCCCTTCGGCCTATCGCGACGCGGTCGCCGCCTGCCTGGAGATGATCGCGGCTTCGGCCGGCGATGCCGAGCCGCTGACCAAGGTCGTGCTGTCGCGCAGCCTCGAACTGGCCTCGTCGCATGCATTCGATGCCGGGAACCTGATTCGAGCGCTGGGCAGGGATCCCAGCGTCACCGTGTTCTCCACGCTTCTGCCGGCCGAGGCCGATGCGCCGCACCCGCTGCTGGTGGGCGCGACACCGGAGCTTCTGGTGTCGAGGAAGGGTGCCGAAGTGGTCTCGTATCCACTGGCGGGTTCGGCCCGGCGCTACGGCGATCCGGGCGCCGACCGCCGTTCGGCCGCTGTGCTGGAGGGTTCGGAGAAGGACCGGCGCGAGCACCAGGCCGTGGTCGATGCGGTGTTCGATGCGCTGTCGCCTTATTGCAGTGAGTTGACGGCGCCGGACGGCACGACGCTGCGGCCCACCGCCTCCATGTGGCATCTGGGCACGCGCATCGTCGGCAGGCTGAAGGACACCGAAACGCCGGTGGCTGAGCTGGCTGGCGCGCTGCATCCGACGCCGGCCGTGTGCGGCCTGCCGCGCGAGCGCGCCGCCGGGGTGATCGGCCAGCTGGAAGGCTACGATCGCGGCTTCTATGCCGGCGCTGTCGGTTGGGCCGACGAGAAGGGCGACGGCGAATGGTATGTCTCGATCCGCTCCGCGCGGCTGGCTGGCAGGCACGCGACGCTCTATGCGGGGGCAGGCATCGTCGCGGGCTCCGATCCCGCCGGCGAGACCGACGAGACCTCGGCCAAGTTCGTGGCGCTGCTTTCCGCACTCGGTATTGACGAGCACGGCCGACCCCTGCGAGAGCATGCGGCATGAGTGAAGTCAGCCAGACATGGCCGGAGGAATTCGCCCGGCGCTACCGCGACAAGGGCTATTGGCGCGGCGAAACTTTTCCCAAGATGCTGCGCGAGCGCGCCGCCGCCTTTCCCGACCGCATCGCCGTGGTGGGCGGCGATCAGCGCTGGAGTTATGGCGAGCTGCATGCCCGCGCTGAAACGGCGGCTGCCGGTTTCCTCAAGCTCGGGCTGAAGCCCGGCGAGCGGGTGATCGTGCAGATCGGCAACCGGCCGGAGTTTCTGTCCGTGGTGTTCGGCCTGTTTTATGCCGGGCTGATCCCGGTCTACGCGCTGCCGGCGCACCGCCGCACCGAGATCGTGCATTTCGCCGGGAAGGCCGAAGCCGCCGGCTATGTGGTGGCCGACAGGGGCGACGGTTTCGACTATCGCGCCCTTGCGCGCGAGGTGAAGGCGCAGGCGCCGAGGCTTCGCCATGTCGTGGTGCTGGGCGAGGCGGAGGAATTCGCGCGCTTCGAGGATTTTGCCGCCGATCCGTCGCTGCTGCCGGGCGATCCTTCCCCCTCAGATGTTGCCTTCCTGCAGATTTCGGGCGGCAGCACCGGGCTGTCGAAGCTCATTCCGCGCACCCATGACGACTATATCTATTCGTTCCGGGCGAGCGCCGAGATCTGCGGGCTCGATGAGAACAGCGTCTACATGGCGGCGCTGCCGGTGGCGCATAATTTCCCGATGAGTTCGCCGGGCGTGATGGGCGCGCTTCATGCCGGCAGCCGCATCGTCATGTGCCCTTCGCCCGACGCGCAGATGGCGTTCGCGCTGATCGCGCAGGAGAAGGTGACGATCACCGGGCTGGTGCCGCCGCTGGCGCTGTTGTGGATGCAGGCGGCGGCCAGTGCGAAGCACGACCTTTCCAGCCTGAAGGTGTTGCAGGTGGGGGGGGCGAAGTTCATGCCGGAAGCCGCGCGCCGGGTGCGTGCTGCGCTGGGCTGCCAGCTCCAGCAGGTGTTCGGCATGGCCGAAGGGCTGGTGAACTACACGCGGCTCGACGACCCGGACGAGATCGTGGTGGAAACGCAAGGGCGGCCGATCAGCCCTGACGACGAGGTGCTGATCGTCGACGATGCGGGCAATCCCGTGCCCGAAGGCGAGGCCGGCAACCTCCTGACGCGCGGGCCCTATACGATCCGCGCCTATCACAACGAGCCGGGCGCGAATGCGCGTTCCTTCACCGGGGACGGTTTCTACCGCACCGGCGACGTTGTGAAGCGCACGCCCGAGGGCTACCTCGTGGTGCAGGGGCGGGCGACCGACCACATCAACCGCGCCGGCGAGAAGGTTTCGGCGGAAGAGATCGAGGACCATCTTCTGGCACACCCGAACGTGTTCGACGCGGCGGTGGTGTCGATCCCGGACGAGTTCCTCGGCGAGCGGAGTTGCGCCTTCATCATCCCGCAGGGCGAGAAGCCGAAGGGCGCGGCCATCAAGGCGTGGATGCGCACCCGCAACGTGGCCGAGTTCAAGGTGCCGGACCAGATCCTGTTCGTGGATGCGTTCGAGACCACGGCGGTCGGCAAGATCAGCCGCAAGGAGCTGCGCGCGCGGCTGCGGCAGGCATTCCTCGACGCCGAAGCGGAAAAGGGGTGAACGCCATGGGCCTGCCGACGATCCCGCCCTACGACCTGCCGTCAGCGGCGGAACTGCCCGCTTCGCGCGGGCCGTGGAAGGTGGAAGCCGCTCGCGCGGCGCTGCTGATCCACGACATGCAAAACTATTTCGTGCGGCCCTTCGTGACGGATGCTTCGCCGCTTGCGCCGGCCATCGCCAATATCGCGCGGCTGGCGGCACATTGCCGGCAGAAGGGCATTCCGGTGTTCTATACCGCCCAGCACGGCGACCAGGACCGGTGCGACCGTGGCTTGCAGGCCGACATCTGGGGGCCGGGGATGAGTTCGGCCGAGGCGGATCAGGCGATCATCGCGCCGCTTGTGCCTGAGAAGGGCGATTTCGTGCTGGTCAAGCATCGTTACAGCGCCTTCCAGCGCTCCAATCTGGAGGTGCTGATGCGGGCGCGCGGGCGCGACCAGCTCATCGTCACCGGCATCTATGCCCATATCGGCTGCATGATGACGGCGGCGGAGGCCTTCCAGCGCGACATCGAGGCGTTCTTCGCCGCCGACGCGCTGGCCGATTTTTCCCGGGCGAAGCACGACCTGGCGCTGGACTGGGTGGCGGGGCGCTGCGGCGTCGTCGCCGGCACCGACCAGTTCATCGCCGCCCTTGTTTGACGGAGGCTGACATGGCCATCACGCTGGAGCGCATGCGCGCCGACATCGCAGGCATGATCCACGAGGACCCGGAGGAAATCGGGCTGGAGGACAACCTAATGGACCTCGGCATCGATTCCATGCGCCTGCTCAACCTCATCCTGAAATGGCAGGAAGACGGGCTCGACCTCGAATTCGCCGAACTGGCCGACCGCTTCACGCTGGCCGGCTGGTGGGAGGCGATCCAGGCGAAGCAGGCGGGCGCGGGCGGCGGGGCCTAGACATGGATGCCAAGCCGCCTGCCGCCGCTTCAGGGACAGGCGCGCCGCTGACCGAGGCGCAGACGGGCCTCTGGTACACGCAGCGCATCGACCCGGCCAATCCGATCCTCAACACCGGGCAGTATCTCGATATTGTCGGGCCGCTCGATGTGGACGCCTTCCGCAAGGCGGTGGATGAGACCGTGCTGGAGGCCGAGGCGCTGTCGCTGCGCTTCGAGGACGGACCTGACGGACCCGTGCAAATGGTCGATCCGTCGCGGCGGCCGTTCCTCGAAATCGTGGATGTTTCAGGCGCGGACGATCCCGTAGCCGAGGCGCTGGCGCTGATCGAGGCCGATACGAACACGCCGGTGGACCTCGCCCGCGACCGGATCGCGGCGTTCCGGCTCTACCGGCTGTCGCACGAGCGGCATTTCTTCTACGAGCGCATCCACCATCTGGCCATCGACGGTTTCGGCATGGTGCTGGTGACCAACCGGGTGGCCGAGCGCTATGGCTGCCTGATGAAGGGCACGGAGCCGGCGGCGAATTTTCCGCCGTTGCAGGTGGCGCTGGATGACGACCGCGCCTATGCGCAATCGGAAAAGCGCGAGGCGGACCGCGCTTTCTGGCACGAGGCGATGGCGGGGCTGGAGCCGGTGACCGGCATGGCCCCGGGGCGCGCTGTCTCCGGCCCGAACTTCCACCGGGAAAGCTGCTACCTGCCGCAAAGATTCATGGAACGGCTGCAAGCCTTTGCTTCAGAAGCGAAAGTGACGTGGCCGGATGCGCTGACGGCGCTGGTCGCGGCCTATTGCCGGCGCTTCGCCGGAACGGAAGAGATTGTCGTCGGCGTGCCCTATATGGGGCGGTTGGGCAGCGTGGCGGCGCGCGTGCCCTGCATGCTGATGAACGTGTTGCCGCTGCGCGTCGCGCCAGACGAGACGCAGGGCGTGGGCGATTTTCTCGTTGGCGTGTCGAAGCAGATGATGCGGGCGCGAAGGCACGGGCGCTACCGCTCCGAGCAACTGCGTCGCGATCTGGGATTGGTCGGCGGGCAGCGCCGGCTCTATGGGCCGCTGGTCAACATGCAGCCCTTCGACCTGCCGCCGACCATGCCGGGACTGGATGTTAAGCTGAACATCCTCGGCGCGGGCGCGGTGGACGACATCACTTTCACCTTCCGGGGGGATGCGCGCAGCGCGTTGCTGATGGAGGTGGATTCCAATCCCGTGCTCTATTCGGTGGAAGCCACAAGAGCGCATTCGCGGCGGCTGGCGGCTTTCCTCGAAAAAGCCATGGAGGCGGCGACGCTGGCGGATGTGCCGACCGCCTGCGAGGCTGATGTGCAGCGCTATGTGGTGGAAGCGAACCGCACCGAACATGAGGTGCCGGACACGACGCTGACGGCGCTGATCGAGGCTAAGATGCGCGCGACGCCGGATGCGCCGGCGTTGGTGTTCGGCGACACGGTGCTGAGCTATGCCGAGCTTGACCGGCACACGGCGTCGCTAGCCGGCGAACTGGTGAAGCTTGGGGCGGGGCGCGACAGGATCGTGGCGGTGGCGCTGCCGCGCTCGCTGGAACTGGTGATCGCCCTGATCGCGACACTGCGGGCGGGCGCGGCTTATCTGCCGCTCGACCTCGACAATCCGCCGCAACGGCTGGCCCGCATCGTGGCATCCGCCGAGCCCGTCTGTGTGCTGGCCGAACCGGGCAATGAAGCTTTTGCGTACGCGCAAGTGCTGGCTCCAGCGTGCTGGCCGACGGAGCCGGGTGGCGCGGCATTGCCGCAGGTCGAACCCCGTGACATGGCCTATGTCATCTACACATCCGGTTCCACGGGCGAGCCGAAAGGCGTGGTGATCGAGCATCGCGCCATCGTCAACCGGCTGGAGTGGATGCGCACGCACTACGGCTTTTCGGCCAAAGACCGCTTCCTGCAAAAGACGCCCGCCACGTTCGACGTCTCGGTTTGGGAATTCTTCCTGCCCTTCCTGTGCGGGGCGCGGCTGGTGGTGGCGCCGCCCGGCGCGCATCGCGACCCGGCGGCAATTGCGGCGCTGGTGCGCCGGCACGGCATCACCACGCTGCATTTCGTGCCTTCCATGCTCTCGGCCTTCCTGGCTTCGCCGGCCTCGCAGGGCCTGAGCGTCGCGCGCACATTCTGCAGCGGCGAGGAACTGACCGCCGACCACCGCGACCGCTTCCATCAGCGCATTACGGGCGAGTTGCACAATCTCTACGGGCCGACCGAGGCGGCGGTCGATGTCAGCTACTGGCCGGCGGGGCCGGACGATACGTCTTCGCCGGTGCCGATCGGTTTTCCGGTGTGGAACACGCGGCTCTATGTGCTGGATGCACGGCTGCGGCCGCTGCCGCCGGGCGTCGCCGGCCATCTCTACCTTGCCGGCGTGCAGCTTGCCCGCTGCTATCTGGGTCGGCCGGATCTCACGAAAGAACGCTTCGTGGCCGATCCGTTCCGGCCGGGCGAGCGCATGTACATGACCGGCGATCTGGCCCGGCTGCGCGAGGATGGCGCGGTTGTCTATCTCGGGCGCTCCGACCATCAGGTGAAGATCAGGGGCCTGCGCATCGAGCTTGGCGAGATCGAGGCGGCGATTGCCGGCTCCGGTCTGGTGAGCGATGCGGCGGTGATCGTGCGCGAGGACCGTCCGGGCGACAAGCGCATCGTCGCCTATGTGGTGGCGGGCGAGGGGTATGACGTGGAGCAATTGCGCCGGCATATGGCGGCGCGGCTGGCGGATTACATGGTGCCGTCGGCCGTGGTCGAGATGCAGGCGATGCCGGTCAACGCCAACGGCAAGCTGGACCGCAAGGCGCTGCCGGCACCGAGCTTCGAGGCGACAGCCGCGCGCGCGCCGATGACGCCGACCGAGGCCGCGCTCTGCCAACTCGTGGCCGATGTGCTGGGACTGGAAGCGCTGCCCGACCCGGATGCGGATTTCTTCAATCTGGGCGGCGATTCGCTGCTGGCCGTGCATCTTTTGTTGCGGGTTCAGGAGCGGTTCGGCTTCGATCCGGGGCTGGGCGTCCTGTTCGAGCATCCGACCATCGCCACGCTGGCCGCAGCAATCGATGCCGACCGGGTGCATGACAGCGGGCTTGAGCCGGTCATAAGGCTGCACGGTGGCGATGGAGGCAGGCCGCCTTTGTTCATCGTCCATCCGGCGGGCGGGCTTTCATGGGGCTATCGCACGCTGGCGCGGTCGCTGGTGGCGGGGCGCGCGGTGTATGGGCTGCAATCGCCGGCCATCGATCCCGGCCATCCGCTGCCCGACAGTCTCGATGCGTTGGCCGCCGATTATGCGGCGCGGATCGTGGAGCTTTGCCCGGAGGGTCCTTACCATCTGGCCGGCTGGTCGGTGGGCGGCATCATCGCGCATGCCATGGCTGTGCATCTTCAGGCGCTTGGGAAGAAGGCCGGCGTGGTGGCGATGCTCGATTCCTATCCGGCGGAGTGCTGGCGGGCCGAGCCGGAGCCGGACGAGGCGGCGGCGCTGCGCGCGCTGCTGGCGATTGCCGGCTACGATCCCAACGCGCATCCCGAACTGACGACGCGCGCGGCCATCATCGCCTTCCTGCGCGCCGGCGACAGCCCGCTCGGCAATTTGCCGGGAACGGCGCTGGACGGGGTGGTGCGGGTGGTGCTCGACACCAACCGGCTGGTGCGCACCCACTATCACGACCGCTATGACGGCACGGTCACGCATGTGCGGGCCGGGCTCGACCACAAGGAGCGCCCCGATCTGGTGCCGGAGCTGTGGTTGGCGCACGCGGCGGCGCTCGACTGCATCGAGGTGCCGTTCCTGCATCCGCAACTGACCGCGCCGGCGGCCTCGGCGCTGATCGCGCCGGAGCTGGACCGCCGGCTTGCCCAATACGACTGAAGGAGTTTTTTCATGCGCCCGACCGGACTTGAGGGAAAGACCGCGCTGGTGACCGGTGCCGGGGGCGGTATCGGGCAGGTGGTGGCGCGGCTTCTGGTGGAGGAGGGCGCCAACGTTCTGGCGACCGACTTCGACGTGGAAGGGCTTGCCGCTTTGGCCGACCTGCCGGCGGACAGGGTGACGACGGCTGCGCTCGACGTGCGCGATTCTTCTGCCGTCGAGGCGCTGGTCGAGGCCCATGAGCGCGACGCGGGGCCGATCGACCTCGGTGTCAGCGTGGCCGGCATCCTGTCGACCGATCTCGTCACCGAAACGTCGGACGCGACATGGCGCAACGTGTTCGCTGTCAACAGCGACGGCGTGTTCCATGTGATGCGGGCATTGGCAAAGCGCATGAAGGAAAGGCGGCGCGGCGCGCTGGTGACGGTAAGCTCCAACGCGGCCGGCATTCCGCGCCACGCCATGGCCGCCTATGCGGCGTCCAAGGCGGCGGCCACCATGTTCACCCGCTGCCTCGGACTGGAACTGGCCCCCTTCGGCATACGCTGCAACATCGTCGCGCCCGGCTCGACGCTGACGCCGATGCAGACCGGGATGTGGGCCGACGAGACCGGCGCGGAAAAGGTGATCGCCGGCTCGCTGGAGACGTTCAAGAGCGGCATTCCGCTCGGCAAGCTGGCGACGCCGCAGGACATCGCCGAAGCCGTGGTGTTCCTGCTCTCCGACCGCGCCGGACACATCACCATGAGCGACCTTTATGTGGACGGTGGCGCCACCTTGCGCGGTTGAGCAAATATAACTTGAGCATCATTATCATGTTATGTAGAACGGAGCCGTTCTCCCAAAAGACCGCTGCTTGCAGGGGTCGCAACTGACAGGAAAGCTTTCCATGCACGGCATTTCATCCTCCGTTTCCCGAAACCGGTCCGCTGCGGGATTGCGCTTCATCATTGCGGCGGGCGCATTGGCGCTCAGCCTCGGCACGGCGCTGGCGCAGGTCGCCTTCGATGCGCCCGACGCCGATTTCCAGGGCCGCGTGCGCGCCACGGCGGCCGAACAGGGCAAGCCCGTCTATTCGGGCTCGGAGATCAAGATTTCCGGCCAGGACTTCAAGCCCGGCCAGTCCGTGACCATCCAGCGCGGCACGCAGACGCTGGGCGACGGGGCCATTACCACCGACCAGGAAGGCAAGTTCGAGGCGACCTTCAAGCTGCCCGAGGATGCCGCCGTCGGCACCCATCCGCTGGTGCTGACCACGGCCGCGCCCTACCATGCCGAGATCGTGGAACTGAAGGTCTCGCCGCAGGTGCCGCTGTCGGGCGAGGACAAGTTCGAGGTCAAGGACAACAAACTGGTCCCCGGCCTCTACCAGAGCGCCTACAGCGCCAAGAACGATGCCGTGTTCGTGACCTCGGCCGTCGGCCGCCCGCCGGTGAAGGCGTCGGAACTGGTCAAGGTGAACCCCGAGACGCTGGAGATCGCCGCACAGGTGACGCCGGCGGAAGCGCCCGCGCGCGACGAAGGCAAGGAAGGCGGCGTGTTCGCCGTCTATGGCGTCGCCGTGGACGACAGCAACGATACGGTGTGGGTGACCAACACCCGCCAGAACACGGTGGCCGTCTACAAGCAGTCCGACCTTTCGCTGGTCAAGCAGTTCGAGCCGGGCGTCGCCCCGCATGCCCGCGACGTGGTCCTGGACGAGAAGAACGGCAAGGCCTATGTCACCGCCACCGGCACGCCGAACGTGGTTGTGTTCGACACCAAGACGCTGGAGCAGGCCGCCACCATCGAGATCAAGAGCGACAAGCGGGGCGAGAACTTCTCGGTCGGCAGCCTGAAGCTCGATGCCGATAGCGGCAAGCTGTTCACGGTCAGCCTGTCCACCGACGAGGTGGCGATCGTCGATGTCGCCAGCGGCGAGGTGGACAAGGTGATCCCGATCAAAGGATCGCGCGGTTCCATCGGCGTTGCCTATGACGGCGAGACCAAGCGCATCTTCGTTGCCTCGCAGGGCAGCGACAATCTTCTCATCGTTGACGCCGACAGCGGCGAGACGCTGCACAACGTGCCGGTCGGTGCAGGGGCGCTCAACGTCGCCTTCGATCCGGTCAACGACCTTGCCTATGTCAGCAGCCGCGGCGCCGGAACGGTCACCGTTGTCGATCCGGATGGCAACATCGTTGCCAATCTCGAGAACGCGCCGTTCGCCAATCATGTCGCCATCGACGGCAAGGGTGACGTTTTCGCCATCAACAAGTCGACCGGTCCGGAAGACGCGGCAGGCGACCGCATTTCCAAGCTCACTCCCAAGCAGTGATCGCGGGGCACCGGCCGGGCCTGCATCCGGCCGGTGCCTGAAAGCGGGGGAGCGCTCCGCTCCCTTTTGGCAAAATTCGTCGAAGAAATGTCAGAGCGCCGTGCATCCGTCGGGATGCGCGGCGTTTTCATGTTCCGGGACGACACGGCGCGCTCACGGCCTGACGCGCGGCAATTCACCGCTTCCCGTCGTCATCCACAGGACGCTGCCGCAAAGCTGCGGTGAATGGGTGCTATTATCAACTTCATGAACATTCGACTTGATTGAGAGACACATGTTCACTATTGATGGATCAACCACTGGAGGACGCACGACATGAGCATCAACATCGCCCCGACCGGTCTGGCGCGGGATCTTCAGGAACGTGCCGCAACGGGCAAGCCGATCCGCATCGGCCTCATCGGCTCGGGCGAGATGGGCACCGATATCGTCACCCGCGTGGCGCATATGTCGGGCATTGAGATCGGCGCGATCTCCGAGCTGAGGGTTCCGAATGCCCACAAGGCGGTCGACATCGCCTATCAGGAAGAAGGCCATTCGCGCGAGGTTTCCAACGCTTCCGACATGACGGCGGCGATGGAGGCCGGCAAGGTCGCGGTGACCGCCGATGCCGACCTCATCATCAACAACGACCTGATCGACGTGGTCATCGACGCCACCGGGGTTCCGGCCGTGGGCGCCGAGATCGGCCTGCGCGCCATGGAGCACGGCAAGCATCTGGTGATGATGAATGTCGAGGCCGACGTGACCATCGGCGCTTACCTCAAGAGCGAAGCGGACCGCCTCGGCGTCACCTATTCGCTGGGCGCGGGCGACGAGCCGTCGTCGTGCATGGAACTGATCGAGTTCGTCTCGGCCATGGGCCATCCGATCGTCGCCGCCGGCAAGGGCAAGAACAACCCGCTCAACATCGACGCCACGCCGCCCGACTACGAGGAAGAGGCGAAGCGCCGCAACATGAACGTGCGCATGCTGGTCGAGTTCGTCGACGGCTCCAAGACCATGGTCGAGATGGCGGCCATCGCCAACGCCACCGGCCTGGTGCCCGACAAGCCCGGCATGCACGGCCCCGCCGCCACGCTCGACCAGCTCTCCAGCGTGCTGATCCCGGAAAAGGACGGCGGCGTGCTCTCCAAGGTCGGCGTGGTCGACTACTCCATCGGCAAGGGCGTGGCGCCGGGCGTGTTCGTGGTCGCGGACATGTCGCATCCGCGCATTTCGGAGCGCATGGAAGACCTGAAGATGGGCAAGGGCCCGTATTTCACCTTCCATCGCCCCTATCACCTAACCTCGCTGGAAGTGCCGCTGACCTGCGCCCGCGTCGTGCTCTACGGCAAGGCCGACATGGTGCCGCTGGCCAAGCCGGTCGCCGAGGTCTGCGCCGTCGCCAAGAAGGACATGCAGCCGGGCGAGAAGCTCGATGCCATCGGCGAATACTGCTACCGCGCCTGGATCATGACGGCGCCGGAAGCGCACGCCGCCAAGGCCATTCCCTGCGGCCTGCTGCAGGGCGGCTCGGTGACCGCGCCGATCAAGAAGGGTGAGCTGATCACCTATGCCAACGCCGCGCCCGCGCCGGGATCGAAGATCGCCGAACTGCGCGCCCGGCAGGACAAGCTCGTCTACGGTTGAGGAACCTGAACATGGCCACAGCGAAAAAGGCGGCGGAACAGTCGAACCTGCCCTTCGCCTACACCCAGTACAGCCACGAGCAGCTCAGGGACGTGCTGCGCAAGATGTATCTGATCCGCCGCTTCGAAGAGGGCGCGGAAGACAGCTACATGCGCGGCCTGATCCACGGCACCATGCACCTGTCCATCGGGCAGGAGGCGAGCGCCATGGGCATCTGCATGCCGCTCACCGACGACGACCAGATCACCTCCACGCATCGCGGCCACGGCCATTCGATCGCCAAGGGCGCGGACGTGAAGAAGATGTTCGCGGAATTCTTCGGCAAGACGACCGGCTACTGCAAGGGCCGTGGCGGCTCCATGCACATCGCCGACGTCAGCAAGGGCAATCTCGGCGCCAACGGCATCGTCGCCGGCGGCATTCCGATCGCCGTGGGTGCGGCGCTGTCGGCCAAGCGCCTTGGCAACGGCAAGGTCGTCGTCTCCTTCTTCGGCGACGGCGCCAACAATGAGGGCGCGTTCCACGAATCGCTCAACATGGCTTCGATCTGGAAGCTGCCGGTGATCTTCGTGTGCGAGAACAACGGCTACGGCATGTCCACCTCGACGGCGCGCTCGACCGCAGTGCCGAACATCGCCGACCGCGCCGCCGCCTATTCGATGCCGGGCGTGATCGTCGACGGCAACAATTTCTCGGAAGTGGCGGAAGCCTCCCATGCCGCCGTCGAGCGGGCGCGGGCCGGCGAGGGGCCGACGCTGATCGAATCCAAGACCTACCGCTATCGCGGCCATTCCAAGAGCGACCGCAACCGCTATCGCACCAAGGAAGAGATCGAGGACTGGATGACCAACCGCGATCCGATCACCCTGTTCGAGACCGAGCTGAAGGAATTCGGCGTGGTCGACGACAAGGGCATCGAGGCGATCCGCGAGGACGTGGCGCGCGAGATCGCGGCAGGCATCGAGTACGCCAAGGAAGGCCCCATGCCCGAAATCTCCGACCTTGCCAGATTTGTCTATACGGAAGAGGTGGCGTGATGGATGCCGCTGTGCGTGAACTGAGCTACTCGCAGGCCATTCAGGAAGCCATGGCGATTGCCATGGAGGCCGACGAGCGCGTCATCCTCATGGGCGAGGACATCGGCGTCTATGGCGGCGCCTTCCAGGTGACCGGCGATCTGGTCGAGCGCTTCGGCACCGACCGGGTGATGGACACGCCGATCTCCGAACTCGGCGGCGCCGGCGTCGCCGTCGGTGCGGCCGTGACTGGCCTGCGTCCGATCTTCGAATTCCAGTTCTCCGATTTCGCCACGCTCGGCATGGAGCAGATCGTCAACCAGGCCGCCAAGATGCGCTTCATGCTGGGCGGCGAGGTCTCCGTTCCCGTCGTCATGCGCTTTCCGGCCGGTTCGGGCACGGGTGCTGCCGCCCAGCACAGCCAGAGCCTCGAGGCATGGCTGGCGCATGTGCCGGGCCTCAAGGTGATTCAGCCGGCCACCCCGCATGACGTGAAGGGCATGCTGCTGGCGGCCGTCGCCGATCCCGACCCGGTGATGATCTTCGAGCACAAGCTGCTCTACAAGATGAAGGGCCCGGTGCCGGAAGGCCATTACACGGTGCCGATCGGCAAGGCCGAGGTGCGCCGCGGGGGCAAGGACCTGACCATCGTCGCCACCTCGATCATGGTGCACAAGGCGTTGGAAGCGGCCGAAACTCTGGCCGGCGAGGGCATCGACATCGAGGTCATCGACCTCAGGACCATCCGCCCCATCGACCGCGAGACGGTGATCGAGAGCGTCAAGAAGACCTCGCGCCTGCTGTGCGTCTACGAGGCGGTGAAGACGCTCGGCATCGGCGCCGAGATCAGCGCCATGATCGCCGAGAGCGAGGCGTTCGACTATCTCGACGCGCCGATCGTGCGTCTTGGTGGCGCCGAGACGCCGATCCCCTACAATCCGGAGCTGGAAAAGGCCGCCGTGCCGCAGGTGCCCGGCATCATCGCTGCTGCCCGCGACCTGGCGAAGGGAGTGCGCTGAGACATGGCCGTCGAAGTCATCCTCCCCAAGGTCGACATGGACATGGCGACCGGACAGATCTCGCGCTGGTTCTTCAAGGAAGGCGACACCGTCAAGCAGGGCGACGTGCTGTTCGAGATCGAGACCGACAAGGCGGCGATGGAGATCGACGCCCCGGCCAGCGGCGTCCTGCGCAACATCACCGGCAAGGAAGGCGTGGACATTCCCGTCGGCCATGCGGTGGCGTGGATCTATGCCGAGGGCGAGGATGCAAGTGCTGCTCCGGCGGCTGCGTCTGCCGCGACCCCGGCCGCCGAAGTGAAAATTGAAAAGCCCGAATCGTCCTCCCAGGACAGGTCCGCGCAGACTGCGCCCGCGGTACAGGATACGCCTGTACAGGCGGGTGCGGTCCGCGCCACGCCGCTGGCGCGGCGTCTGGCCCGCGAGGCCGGCCTCGACCTTTCCGGGATTTCGGGCTCGGGTCCGCAGGGGCGGGTGGTGAAGGCCGATGTCGAGGCGGCGATTGCCGGCGGCGGGGCCAAGGCGGCCGCTCCGGCTGCGGAAGCCGGCGCGCCTGCCGCAGCCGCGCCGGCGGTCAAGCCGATGTCGGACGAGGCGGTGCTCAAGCTGTTCGAGGAAGGCTCCTACGAGTTGATCCCGCACGACAATATGCGCAGGACCATAGCAAGGCGTCTGGTCGAGGCGAAGTCGACCGTGCCGCACTTCTACCTCACCTTGGACTGCGAGCTGGATGCTTTGTTTGCGCTGCGCAAGCAGCTCAACGACGCCGCCCCGGTGAAGAAGACCGAAAAGGGCGAGGAGCCGGCCTACAAGCTCTCCGTCAACGACCTGATCATCAAGGCGCTGGCGCTGGCGCTCAAGGAGGTGCCCGACGCCAACGTGTCGTGGACCGAGGGCGCGATGGTCAAGCACCGGCATGCCGATGTCGGCGTGGCCGTCTCCATCCCCGGCGGGCTGATCACGCCGATCGTGCGCAAGGCGGAGGAAAAGAGCCTGTCGTCGATCTCCAACGAGATGAAGGACCTGGCGGCGCGGGCGCGGACCCGCAAGCTGAAGCCGGAAGAGTATCAGGGCGGCACCACGGCGGTGTCGAACCTGGGCATGTTCGGCATCAAGGACTTCGCCGCCGTCATCAACCCGCCGCATGCGACGATCCTGGCGATCGGCGCGGGCGAGCAGCGGGCGGTGGTGAAGGGTGGCGAGGTCAAGGTCGCGACGGTGATGTCGGTGACCTTGTCGACCGACCACCGGGCGGTGGACGGGGCGCTCGGCGCCGAACTCGTCGGCGCCTTCAAGCGCCTCATCGAAAACCCGATGGGTCTCGTTGTCTGAACCGCGTTGGCGCTGGCCGGCAATGCCCCTATATTCGGGCTGAAAATTCCTCGCCCTTGTGGGCGGGGAACGCCAAGGCAGCAGGGAACCTCGCCATGCCCCCGTTCGGTCCATCCGACGTCCGCAACATTGTCTCGAAGGTGATGAGCGCCTCGCCGGCCGACATCAAGCTGGTGGCGCAGCGCCTGCACGACCATGCCTTCGAGGAACGGCTTTCGGGCGAGGACACCGCCCGGCTGGTGCAGCAACTGGGCTATGAAAGCCTCGAAGCCTTCTGCACCGACTTGCAGCTTCCCGCCCACATCGCCGAGCGCTGGGCGCGATTCGGCATTTCCGTCGAGATGCGGCAGGTGCTGACCCTGCTCGTCACCCACCGCCGCCGCATGAACGAGGCGGTGCGCGAGTTCGAGGACATGACCAATGCCGGCCTCGACGATTTCCTGCGCGAGCGCGGGCTGATCTAGGAAACGCCCCATCGTCATCCCGGCCAACGGCAAGCAGATTGCTCTGGCACGGCATGGACTCCCGGACAGCCTTCGCTTCGCTGCGGCAGACTTCCGGGATTGTTTGATCGATATCGGGTAGGTTGAGCAGCGAGGCTGCGGGCCTGCAAACCCGCAGCCTCGGCGGCAGGCGACCGGTTCCGGGATCGGGCCGACACCCGACGTCATCAAGGTCTCTGCCGCCTTTGCACCCCCGCTTGGAGAGTTGATCGGGCCTCTGGCACACCACCACGCCCGCAAACAATCCGAAGCCTGCAAAGGATAGCACCGTCATGACCTTCCTGCACCATGCGCCCGTCCGCTGCCTCGGTGTCGATGTCGCCAGGGACCGGCTGGCCGTCGATGACGGCATCACGGCTGCGACTGTCGCCAACAGCCGCGCAGCCATCCGCTCGCTGCTCAGGACCAGCCGCCCCGATCTCGTCGTGTGCGAACCGACGGGCGGCTACGAGTTGCTGCTCCTGGAAGAGTGCCTGAGGGCCGGCATCGCCTGCCACCGCGCCGACACGCTCAGGCTCAAGGCCTTCATCCGCTCCTTCGGAACGCTGGGCAAAAGCGACGCCATCGACGCCGCGCAGATGGCCGCCTATGGACGCGAGCGCTGGACGAAGCTGCCCTTGTGGCAGGCGCCCGACGCCGACGAGAAGCAGATGCAGGCCCTCGTGCGCCGAAGGGCCGACCTGGTCGCATTCAAGGTTGCCGAGCAGAACCGGTCACGGGCACCCGGTGCCAGGGCGATGGCCGCCTCGTTTCGGGCCATGCTCGCAACAATCACCCGGCAGATCGCGGCGCTCGAGCGGGCGATCGCCGCGCTGGTGGCGCAAAACGCGGGCCTGCGCCACCGCGTCGCCATCTGCACCGGCATGAACGGCATCGGCACGGTCAGCGCCGTGACGATCCTCGCCCTGATGCCCGAGCTCGGCCATCTCCAGCGCCGACAGGCCGCAGCGCTGGCCGGCACCGCCCCGCACCCCAACGAGAGCGGCACAGCAAGGGGCCGGCGACGCCAGCGCGGCGGCAGACCGCAGGTCAGGACCGCACTCTTCATGCCGGCCTTGCGCGCCGCTGCCGGACAAGGCGAGTTCGCCGCCTTCTACGCGCGCCTCATCGCCAACGGAAAACCACCGATCCTCGCAATCGCAGCGACCATGCGAAAGATCATCATAACCCTCAACGCAAGGCTCAGAGACAATCAAAACCATCAGAGTTGATGACGAGGGAATGTAGGCGCGGGACCGGGAAGGGGTCAGTCGGTTCCCGCCAGCGCTTCCGCCGTTTCGCTGTCGGTGATCAGCACATTGGTCTCGAAGGCATTGAGGGCGGCGCGGATGGCGGCGATCTTGTGGCGGCCGCCGGCGGCCAGCACCACGTTGGGGATCGCGCCGACCACGTCGAGATCGATGGCCATCACCCGGTCGTTGACCTCGTGATCGACCAGCCGGCCCTGCGCATCGATGAAATAGGAGAGCACATTGGCCGTCGCGCCCTTCGCGCGCAGCGAGGGGATGAGTGTCGGCGGCACCAGCCCGTGGCGGAAGATGGTGGCCTCGCGCGCGATCTCGCCGACCGTCAGCAGGGCGATGTCGGCGCTGGCGGCGCGGGCCTTCACGTCCATTAGCTCGGGCTGCGCCCACAGGAGATCGCGCAGCGCCGGGTCGTGCAGCATGACCGGGGCGGTGATCTGGTAGCTGTCGATGCCGAAGATGTCGGCCACCTTGGCGGCGACGATGGACGGATTGATCCATTGCGAATGGGGCAGCGCGCCGACGAGGCCGATCACGGTCGCGTCCTGCAACTGCCGGCGGGCGAGGAAGCCGAGGCTGGCGTGCAGCGTCGCGCCGCCGCCGATGGCCAGCGTCATGCCGTCCTGCATGTGCTCGCCCAGATAGAGCGCCACCGCATGGCCGATGGCCTTCTCCAGATGGCCGGCATCCTCGGGCGTCGGCACCACCACCGCCGAATCGAGGCTCCAGCGCTTCTCCAGGGCACGCTCCAGCGCCACCTGCTTGGCCGCCTGCGCGTTGATGGTGGTGACGACGACGCCCTCGGCGGTGCAGGCGGCCAGCGTGCGCATGACCTTGACGCGGCTGACGTTCAGCCTCTCGGCGATCTGCTCCTGCGTCAGCCCCTCTACATAATAGAGCCAGGCCGTCTTGACGTTGATGTCGGAGGAAACCAGCGGCACGTCCCGGCCGGCAATCTTGCGCTTCTTCTTCGCTGTTGGCTGCATGTTCCTCTCTCCCGGGCCGATGCGCCATTGTGGATAACGCTTATGTCGACAATGCCACACTAGACATGTTCATTTGTGTTTGACAACGAACAAATGAACATATCATATGGATGCAGGCGTTTTGTCATCGACGGGTCATATACGCCGTGCAGGGAGGAGCGGGCTTGGCCGGCAAAGAAGCCGGAGGCCATGCGCAAAGGATCAGGAGGTCTTATGAAAACGCGTTTCGTCACATTGCTTGCGAGCAAGGTCGCGCTCGCTGCAATGCTCATCTCGGGAGCAGCCAGCGCCGACACGCTGACGCTGTACACCTCGCAGCCGGAAGCGGATGCGGCCAAGACGGTGGAGGCCTTCAAGAAGGCCAATCCGGACACCGATGTGAACATCTACCGCTCCGGCACGAGCGACATTCTGGCCAAGCTCGCGGCCGAGTTCGCCGCCGGCAGCCCGCAGCCGGACGTGCTGCTGATCGCCGATGCGGTGAGCATGGAACTGCTCAAGGCGGAAGACCGCCTGATGGCCTATCCGGAAGCCAAGACCGACGGCATCGAGCCCGATGCGGTCGACAAGGACAAGACCTATTTCGGCTCCAAGCTGATCACCACCGGCATCGCCTACAACACCGCCGCGGCCGAAAAGCCCGAGCACTGGGCCGATCTCGCCAAGCCTGAGTACAAGGACGGGCTGGTGATGCCGAGCCCACTCTATTCGGGCGCCGCAGCCTATCTGCTTTCCGGCTTCGTGGCCGATTCCGAATATGGCTGGGACTTCTTCCAGAAGCTGAAGGAAAACAACACCATCTCCGTGCGCGGCAATGGCGCGGTGCTGAAGTCGGTGGCCAGCGGCGAGAAGCCCTACGGCATCCTCGTCGACTTCATGGCCATGAACGCCAAGGCCAAGGGCTCGCCGGTCGAGTTCGTGTTCCCCACGGAAGGCGTGCCGGCGGTGACCGAGCCCGTCGCCATCATGAAGACGGCCAGGAATGTCGAGGGCGCCAAGGCGTTCGTCGACTTCATCCTCTCCGACGACGGCCAGAAGCTGGCGCTCGACATGGGCTACCTGCCGGCCAAGGCGTCGGTCGGCCGGCCCGAATGGATGCCGGAAGGCACCGAGGTGAAGGTGATGTCGTTCGACATGCCCGCCATCATCAAGAACACCGAAGCCGACAAGTCGAAATTCTCCGAACTGTTCGGCGGCTGAAGCCGGGCGAGGGGCCGGCAGCTATGCCGCCGGTCCCTGCCCATCGCATGTCGTGCCCGGGCCGCAGCGCCTGACACGAAGGAAAAGGCGACGAATATCGAGGCGGCCCGGAGCCGACCGACATAAACGAAACCTATTGACCGGCCCCCTGGGGCATCTCGGGAAACAATTATGTCCGCACCTGTCAAGGAAAGCCGGGGCCAGGAAATGGCCCTGACGGTGGCCGTTGCCGTCGTCATCGTGCTGCTTTCGCTGCTGCCGATGCTGCGCCTCATCAAGGAGATCGTGGCGCCGGGCGGCACCATTTCCGATACGGCGATCCGCCTCGGCCTCGCCAGTCCGGCCACCTGGACCGCCACGGTGAACACGCTGGTCGTCGGCTTCGGCGGCACGGTGCTGGCCGTGGTGCTCGGCACCTTCGTGGCGCTTCTGGTAACGCTGACCGATATTCGCGGCCGCTCCACGCTGGTGCTGGCCTATGTCATGCCGCTGATGATCGCGCCGCAGGTGACGGCGCTGGCCTGGCTGCAACTGTTCGGGCCGGCCAGCCCCTTCCTCAAGATGATCGGCATGGCGCCGCCGCTGGGCAGCCGTAACCCGCTCTATTCCACGGAAGGCATCATCCTCCTGCTCGGCGTGCAATATGGGCCGCTGGTGTTCCTGCTGGTGCGCGCCGGCCTGCGCAAGCTGCCGCGCGAGCTGATCGAGGCGGCGCGCTCGGGCGGGGCGGGCTGGTTCACCGTGCTGCGCACCATCGTGCTGCCGCTGATGACGCCCTCCATCGTGGCGGCGGCCGCACTTGCCTTCGTTTCCTGCGTCGGCAATTTCGGCATTCCCGCCTTCCTCGGCATTCCCGCCAACTATCTCGTGCTGCCGACGCTGATCTACCAGAAGCTGGCGGGCGGCGGCCCGGCGGTGCTGGGCGAGGCGGCGTTCCTGTCGGTGCTGATCGGCATCATCGCCATGGCCGGCATTCTGGCGCAGGAGGTGATGAGCCGGCGGCGCGACTACCGCATCTCGTCCACCTCGCTGCCGGCCGACCCCTATGAACTCGGCAAATGGCGGCTGCCGGTCGAGGTCGGCATGTGGCTGTTCATCGTGCTCATCCTCGTCCTGCCGCTGTTCGGCCTGCTGCTCACCTCCCTGGTGCCGGGCTACGGCATCCCGCTCGGCTGGGCGACGGCCACGCTCGACAATTACCGCTTCGTGCTGTTCGAGCATGCGGCGGCGCGGCGTTCCTTCTTCAACTCGTTCGCGCTGTCGATCGCGGCGGCGGCCTTCGCCGTGCTGGTCGCGGTGCCGGTCGGCTATCTGGTGGCCTGGGGCCGCCACAAGTGGATCCGCTATGTGAACCTGTCCATCGAGCTGCCCTATGCGCTGCCGGGCGTGGTGCTGGCGATTGCCGCGCTTCTGATGTTCCTGCGCCCGATCCCGTTCACCGGCATCCAGCTCTACAACACGGTCTGGATCATCCTCTATGCCTATCTCGCCCGCTTTCTCGTGCTGGCGCTGAGGCCGACGGTGAGCGGCTATCACCAGATCGACCGGGCGCTGGAGGAGGCCGCACAGGTGGCGGGCGCGGGACTGTTCACGCGGCTGCGCACCATCGTCTTCCCGCTGGTGGCGCCGGCCGCCCTTGCCGGCGGGCTTCTCATCTTCATGACCGCGCTCAGCGAACTGACGGTTTCGGCCCTGCTGTGGTCCTCCGGCTCGGAGACCATCGGCGTGGTGATGTTCTCGTTCGAGCAGGGCGGCGATTCCAGCTATGCGGCGGCGATGTCGGCCATCACGGTCTCCATCACCTTCGTGCTGATGCTCGCCACCAATCTGCTCGCCCCCTACCTTCCCAACGGAGTTCTGCCATGGCGGGATTGACGCTCTCCAACGTAACCAAGACCTTTGGCGATTTCGATGCCGTGAAGGACGTCTCGATCGACGTGCGCGACGGCGAGTTCCTTGCCGTGCTGGGCCCCTCGGGCTGCGGCAAGACCACGATGCTGCGGCTGGTGGCGGGCTTCGAGCGGGTGAGCGACGGGCAGATCCGTATCGGCGGCCAGACCGTGTCGGACGCCGGCGGCAGCGTGCCGCCCGAGAAGCGGCGCGTCGGCATCGTCTTCCAGAACTATGCGCTGTGGCCGCACATGACGGTGGCCGAGAATGTCGGCTATTCGCTGAAAGTCGCCAAGGTGGACAAGGCCGAGGCGAAGCGCAAGGTGGACGAGGCGCTGGCGCTGGTGGACCTGAAGGGCCTTGCCGACCGCCGCCCGGCCAATCTTTCGGGCGGGCAGCGGCAGCGCGTGGCGCTGGCGCGCTGCCTTGTGGCCGCACCTTCGCTGGTGCTGTTCGACGAGCCGCTGGCCAATCTGGACGTGCATCTGCGCGCCTCGATGGAGGACGAGTTCGCCGCCTTCCACAAGCGCACCGGCACGACCATCGTCTACATCACCCATGACCAGTCCGAGGCCATGGCGCTGGCCGACCGCATCGCGGTGATGGACCATGGCCGGCTGGCGCAGCTCGCCACGCCGCGCGAGCTTTACAGCGAGCCGGCCAACGAAATGGTCGCCTCCTTCATCGCACAGGGCATCGTGCTGCCGGCCAGGGTGCTTTCGGCGGAAGGCGGGAAGGCGCGGGTGGAGGTTCTGGGCCAGGAGGTCACGGTGCGCTGCCGCCCGGGCGACGGCCCGCGCGCTGCCGCCAGCATCTGCGTGCGCACCCCCGATCTGGAGATCGCCGGTGAGGGCGAGCCGGGCATCGACGGCACGGTGACGCGCGCCGTCTACAAGGGCGGCGCGCTGCGCATCGATTTTCAGCCGACGGTCGATCCGGACCGGCACATCAGCTTCGAATATCCCGGCCATGCAGGTTTCGAGGAAGGAGCGCGGCTGCGGCTGCGCATCGTTTCGGGCTGGCTCATTCCCGGCGGGCAGGGCGCATGACCCTGGACGTGGAACTCGCCGGCGGCTTTGGCGAGAAGGGCCGCACCAGCGTCGTCGTGGGGCGCGAAGGCCAGCGCGTGATGCTGGATGCGGGCATCAAGGTGGGCGCGACCGGCCGCGACTACTATCCGCGGCCGCTGGCACCCGTGGACCAGCTCGACGCGGTGCTGATCTCGCATGCCCATGAGGATCATGTCGGGGCGCTCAACTGGCTGCTGTCGGAAGGCTTTCGCGGGCGCATCCTGATGACGCGCGAAACGCTCGAGGAGGCGCCGGCCACGCTGGCCGCCTATGGCGAGAAGGCGCTTGTCGAGGCATATCCGTTCCCGGCCGACAGGATCGAGCTGTTCAGGCCGGGCGACGTGCTCGACGTCGCCGGCTTCCGCATCGCCACCGGGCGCTCCGGCCATGTGGTGGGCGGCGTGTGGTTTTCGCTGGAAGATGAAGGCACCCGCGTCGTCTACTGCGCCGACGTGGTGCCGGACAGCGCCGTCTTCGTCATGGACCGCATGCCCGAATGCGATTTGCTGCTGCTCGACGCTTCCTATGGGGCGGACCCTGTATCGGGCGGCGAGCGGGCGCAGCGCATTGCCGCGTGGATCGCGGAGCGCGCGGGCGGTTGCCTTTTGCCGACGCCGCTTTCGGGACGGTCGCTGGAGCTGGTGGCGGCGATGTCCGGCCGCTTCGCCGTCCATGCCTCGATGCGCGAACATCTGCTGGCCCAGATCGAGGCGTGCGATGCGCTGAAGCCCGGCATGCCTGAATTGCTGCGCGCCCGCATCGATGCGGCGCTCGACTGGACGGACGGTGAGCCGCTGCCGGATTGTCCGCTGCTGGCCGATGACGGCATGGGCAAGGCGGGGCCATCGTCGCGCCTGATCCCGCTGGCCGATGCGCAGGGCTTTCCGATCCTGCTCTCCGGCCATCTGCCGGCCGGCACGCCCGGTTTCGAGCTGCACGCGAAGGGACGCGCCGACTGGATCAGGATGCCGACGCATCCGACGCTCGCCGGCAATGTCGAGATCTGGGAGAAATCCGGCCGTCCGGCGGTGCTCGGTCATTCCTGCGGAGCGGACGAGATCGCGCGGCTGGGCGAGCATATTCCGGCGCTGCAAAGCGCAAGGCGCACCGGCGAGCGGCTGGTGGTTGGACAAAAGGCAAGTGCATGAGAATTCTGGTTTCCAATGACGACGGTATCGACGCACCGGGCATTGCCCGCCTGGCAGAGGCCGCGCGCCGGCTGAGCGACGACGTATGGGTGGTCGCGCCGGAGAAGAAGCATACGGCGGCGGGGCCTTCGCTCACCATCGCCCAGCCGATCACCATGGAAAAGCGTGGCGACAGGCGCTTCTCCTGTTCCGGCCGCCCAGCCGATTGCGTGGTTGCGGCCATGGCGTGGCTGTTCGAGAACGACCGCAAGCCGGACCTCGTCGTGTCCGGCATCAATGACGGGCGCAACGTGGCCGAGGATCTTGCCTATTCGGGCACGCTCGGCATCGCCCGCGAGGCGACCTTCTGGGGCGTGCCTTCCATCGGATTCTCGCGAGTGAAGAACCCTGAGATCACCGACGCGGACGAGGTCTGGCTCGCCGGCTTCATCGGCAGGCTGTGGGAGAAGCGGGCCGAATGGGCGGCGCAGGGCCACTGGCTGAGTGTCAACCTGCCGATGCGGCTGCCGGCCGAGGTGCGCCAGCCGGTGATCGGCCGCGACAAGATCGCCTCCAAGGCGGAAGTCGTGGAAAGCGACGGCGACCGCACCGTGATCGTCGTGCCGCGCGGGCGCCCGCACACCTCCATCCAGGGCGACGAGAACAGCATGATCGACGCCGGTTTCGTCACCGTCAACCGGCTCAACTGGTTCGGCGGCTCGCGGCTGGACGACGGGTTCGTGGCGGGGCTCTGACGTTCTGCGTTCGCGAACTGATCATCCCGGAACGTTTGTGGCGTAGCGGAATGGATCCCGGCTCGCGGTCGCTATCGTTCCGTTGGCCGGGATGACGGTGGAAGTGCTGCTTCAGGAAGGCAATAAGGCTCAGCTCAGCCGGAAGCCGAGCTTTTCCAGTTCGGTCGCGACGCCTGTCCAGCTTGAGCTGATCACGGTGGCGCCGCTGGAAAGCAGGCGTTCGCCATGGCCGTCATAGCTGTGGCTGCCGCCGGTGAAGCCGATGGCCGTCATGCCGGCTGCGACCGCGCCTTCCACGCCGAAAGGCGAATCCTCGATCACCACGCAGTCGGCCGGATCGGCGCCCATCTTTTCCGCCGCGAACAGGAAGATGTCGGGTGCCGGCTTGCCATGCCTGACCATTGACGACGAGAAGATCGCATCGCCGAAATGTGAAGCGATGCGGGTGACGTCGAGACTGTGGTGAATGCGTTCCAGCGAGGACGAGGAGGCGACACAGCGGTCGATCTTCAAGCCGGACAGGAAATCGGGCAGGCCGGCAGTCGGCTCCAGCCGCTCGGTGAACAGCGCCTTCGTCTCGGTCCACAGGTCGTCCGGCGCATGGTCGGGATACTGATGGCCGGTCAGTTCCTTGATGCGGGCGATGATGTCGGCCTGCTTCATGCCGAAGCACTGGCTGATGATGTCGATGCCGACGCCGGGCATGCCATGGCGCTCATAGACGCGCTCATAGGCAAGCACCGCCAGCGGCTCGCTGTCGACCAGAACGCCGTCGCAATCGAAAATGATGAGCTGTGATCCTGTCACGGATTTCCTCTTTGTCGGGGAGATAGGGATTGAACTAGGCGGCGGGAACGCCGAGCGGCGGGGCGCCGTCCAGCGCCGGCTTCATGCGCTGCATGGCATGGCGTGCTGCCGGATGGTCCGGCGCGATCCAGTTCGGCTCACCGCCCAGGAAGCGGTCGAGGAAGGCCACGGCATAGGCCGGAACCTCCGCCACGTTCTCGCGATAGGACCACCATGTGCGCAGGTCGTCGGCGCATTTGTCGATGGCCGGCACCGTGCCGAATTCCTGCTCGTGGACCGCCGCCACCGCCGACACGCAATAATTGGTGTAGAGGAAGCCTTCGGGCCAGAAGTGGACGATCTCCCGCGTGGCCGTCGACACATCGGCCTCACCCGCTGGCGCGGCCGCTTCCGAAACCGCCCGAGCCGGGTTCTGGCGAATCAGCTCGCGCAGCACCACGCCGGCGGCGAAGACGATGAAATCGGCGCGGTTCACTTCGGCGAAGGCCTTCTGCCGCTCCGCGATCTCGATCCAGTCGAGGAAGGCGCGGGTGAGGCGGGCGTCGTCGATCTCGAAGCGCACGCCATAGGCCCGGGTGACGGCCTTGGCACTGGCCCGGAAGGTGGCGCGGAACCAGCGCAGGCGCCTGAGCCTGTGGCGCAGGTCCGGCATCGCGGCCAGTTCGTCCTTGAACCGAAGGTCCATCATCCATCCTCTTCGCGCGCAACTTTAGCATGGGCGCGGCGTCGGCTATAGTTAATAGCTGAAATCATACATATTGACACTCAAGAAAACAAATGTTCTCTAGGATCGAGATTGCGCCAACGGCGTGCGTCCGCCTGGGCATGGGAGGAAAAAGCTGATGGCGATCTGGCAATGGGCCTTGCTGCTGCTGGCCGTCGTGTGGGCTTTGCAGGCCTTCGGCGTGTGGCTGCAGATGAGGCACTACACCGATGTCTTCAAGGGCATCACGAACAAGTACAAGGATGGTTTTGTCGGCGCTGGCAATTTCAGGGGTCGGTTCAGGAAGGGCACCATCGTGCTCATCGTGGTCACTCCCGATCTGGTCGTGCGCCGGCTGTTGGTCATGAGCGGGCGCTCCGTGTTCACGAAGTTCAAGCGTCATGAGAAATTCGAGGGCGTGCCCCTCGACGATATCCGGTCCGACCCTGCAATTCTGGGGGAGGGGGAACCCGGTGTGGCCGAGGCTGTGAAGCGGGCGATCGAGCAGATCGACCGGGCGCGGTCGGAGCCAGACAGGAAGCCGGGCTTGTCCGGCTTGAGTGCAGCAAGGGCTTAGAAACGGCGCCGCCGTCGCCCGATTGAGGGCGGCTGGCGCGGCGCAAGGAGGGAACATGTCTGTCATATCATTGTTGGCGCCGCACGCCGACATGGCCATGCAGAACCTGCATGTCGCAGGCGCCATGGTTCACGATGCGGCACTGCACGGCAAGCTTGCCGTGGAACATGCCTCGGATCAGCTCGTCATCCTCGCGCAGGCGACGGATGGCGGCAACATCACCGTCGACGAGTTCCGCGAACGGCTGAACGAGGTCCAGCAGGAAGAGCAGCTCGGCTGGCTGACCGCCGCCGGCAAATATTTCATCGGCATCTTTCAGAAGGGCGGCGAGGTCTTCGCCGGTTTCGTCACCGGCATCATTCCCACGCTGGTCGTGCTGATGACGGCCTTCTACGCCATCACCGAACTGGTCGGCGAGGAGCGCGTGCACGGCATAGCCCGCGGCGCCGGGCGCATCGCGCTGACCCGCTACACGGTGCTGCCGGTGCTCGCCGTCTTCTTCCTGACCAACCCGATGGCCTACACCTTCGGCTCGTTCCTGGAAGAGAAGCACAAGCCGGCCTTCTACGACGCCGCCGTGTCCTATGTGCATCCGCCGCTCGGCCTGTTCCCGCACGTCAACCCGGGCGAATATTTCGTCTGGGGCGGCATATTGGTGGCGCTGCTGGAGCTGGAGCGCAACGGCTCCGTGGCCAGCGGCTACCATATCCAGGTGGCGATCTGGTACGCGATCGTCGGCCTCGTCGTGATCCTGCTCAAGGGCATGCTCACCGAACGCATCACTGCCCTCATGGCGCGCCGCCAGGGCGTCGAGCTCTAGGCGCGGGGAGGGACACATGGCCAAGAAGTACAAGGCAGTCAAGATTTCCAAGGGCTCCGGCGGCTGGGGCGGCCCGCTCGTCATCGAGCCGACCGAGCAGCGCAACAAGATCGTGTCGGTCACCGGCGGCGGCATCCATCCGGTCGCCCAGCAGATCGCCGACCTGACCGGCGGCGAAGCGGTCGACGGCTTCAAGTCGCCGCCGATCGAGAGCGAGATGGCGGTGGTGGTGGTCGACTGCGGCGGCACCGCCCGCTGCGGCGTCTATCCGCGCAAGCGCATCCCGACCGTCAACCTGACGCCGGTGGGGCAGGCGGGGCCGCTGGCCCAGTTCATCACCGAGGACATCTACGTGTCCGGCGTGAAGCCCGCCAACATCGCCCTGGCCGACGGCAGCGAAACCGTGACCGGCACGGGCGCGGCTGCGCCAGACGCGGCGAGCGCGGCTGCTCCGGCCCCGGCCGCCGCGGCCGTGGCACAGGAAAGCGAGGGCGGCATCGTCGGGCTGATCAGCTCGGTCGGCCGCGTTATGGGCAGGGTCGTCGGCATCTTCTTCAACGCCGGCCGCCGCACCATCGACCAGGTGATCCGCAACGTCCTGCCGTTCATGGCGTTCGTGACCATGCTGATCGGCCTGATCCTCTACACCGGCATCGGCGACGTGCTCGCCCAGCCCATGGGTCCGCTGGCCAACAACATCATCGGCCTGCTGATCATCTCGGCCATCTGCGGCCTGCCGTTCCTGTCGCCCATCCTCGGGCCGGGCGCGGTGATCGCGCAGGTGATCGGCGTCGCCATCATCGGCCCGCAGATCGCCAACGGCACGATCTCGCCCGCAATGGCCCTGCCGGCGCTGTTCGCCTACAACACCCAGGTGGGCTGCGACTTCGTGCCGGTCGGCCTGGCGCTCGGCGAAGCCAAGCCCAAGACCATCGAGATCGGTGTGCCGGCGGTGCTCATCAGCCGCCAGATCATGGGTCCCGTCTCCGTGCTGATCGCCTGGGTGGTCAGCCTGTTCGTACTGTAAGCAGAAAATAAAGCGAGGTTCGCCAGATGACAGTTCTTCTCAGGACACGGGTTACAGAGATTGGACCCGAGGTGGCGGACCTCGCGGAAGGCGGCGTGCTGATCCTGTTCGCGGATGGTTCGCCGCCGGAGCTGGCCGAGGTCTCCGTGCTGCACAAGACGGAAGAAGGCCCGAGCGCGGATGCGCCGCAGGTCGGCGCATCCATCGCCATCGGCCCGGTCAGCGCGACCATCACCGCCATCGGCCCGACAGCCTGGGCCAAGGTGCGCGAGATCGGCCATGTCGTCATCACCTTCAACGGTGCCGGCAGCGCCGAGCGTCCCGGTGAAATCTGCGCCTCCGTGGTGGAGACCGACCAGCTCGTGGCGGCGCTGAAGCCCGACGCCACGATCACGATCGCGGCATAGAGCGCCCCGCGTCCCGGCGGACGCGCGAGGGAGGCTCCGATATTGTAGTCAGGCATCGGAACGTCCGGAGACCGGATGCCGTTTCCGGACCGATGCCCCCGGCAATCGCGCAAGCGGCGGCCGAAATGAACAAGGCAGAGTCATGGTCATGGAACGCTCGACAATCGTCAGAGTGCACGAAGGGCTGCATGCCCGGCCGGCCACGCGGTTCGTCAAGCTCGCCAAGAGCTTCGAGTCCGAGGTCGAGATCGTCCGCGACGGCAAGGCGGTCAGCGCCAAGAGTTCGGTCAAGCTGATGCTGCTGGGGGTCAAGGAAGGCCAGGAGGTCACCGTGCGGGCCGAGGGCGCGGATGCCGCCGAGGCGGTCGAGGCACTGATCGGGTTCCTCGAAAATCCCAAGGCCGGGCTGGACGAGGAGGCGGCGTCGCCCGCCGAGCCGAAGCCGGCTGCCGCGCCCGAGCCGGCGGCCGCGCGGTCGGCCGCGGTTGCGGCGCAGGCTGCGGCGCCCGGCAGCGGGCTTGCCGGTGTCGCCGCCAGCGAGGGCGTTCATCTCGGCCCGGCATTCGCGCATTTCCCGCCGCAGATCAAGGCCGAGGACCGCAAGCTGGGAGCGGCCGAGATCGAGCCGGAACTGGAGCGTTTTCGCGCGGCGGTCGAGGCGGTGCGGGCACGCATGGACAAGGCGCTGGCCGACGACAGGCTGGCCGAGGGCGACCGCGGCATCGTGGCGGCGCTGCGCGATATCGCCGGCGACGAGACGCTGGTGGGCGACACGACCGAAACGATCCGGGGCGGCCTCGACGCCGTTTCGGCGACCATCGCCACCACGGCGCGGCTGGCCCAGGAGTTCGGCGCGGTCGACGATCCCTATCTCAACGCCCGCGCCGACGACATGCAGGCGGTGGGCCGCCAGATCTGCCTGGCGCTTCTGGGGCAGGACGATGCCAGCCTCGACCACATTCCCGAAGGGGCGGTGCTGATCGCCGAGGACATCGGCGCATGGGATTTTGCGCGCGCCCCGCTGGAGCGCATCGGCGCAGTGGTCTGCGGCCATGGCGGCGCGACCTCCCACATCGCCATCATCGCCCGCTCGCACGGCATTCCCGCCGTGCTGGGGCTCGGCGCCCGCATCCACGACCTGCGCGCGGCGAAGGACGTGGCCGTCGACGGCAACAGCGGCGCTGTGATCCCCGATCCCGATGCGCAGACGCGCGAGGCCTATCGCAAGCGCATCGACGAGGCGGCAGCGGAGCGCACGGCGCTGGAAGCCTACAAGGACGTGGTGCCGAAGCTGGCCAACGGCACCGTCATCGAGGTCGCGGCCAATCTCGGCTCGCTGGAGGAGATCGACGCGGCCAGGGAGGCAGGCGCAATGGGCGTCGGCTTGTTCCGCACCGAGCTTCTGTTCATGCGGCACATGCACCTGCCGTCCGAGGACATGCAGGCCGAAATCTACGGCACGCTGGCCAAGGCCTTTGCGCCGGCGCCGGTCATCGTGCGCACGCTGGACATCGGCGGCGACAAGCCGATTGCCGGCATCGAGTTCCCGGCCGAGGAAAACCCGTTCCTCGGCTGGCGCGGCATCCGCATGTGCCTCGACCGGCCGGACATCTTCAAGCAGCAGTTGCGCGCCCTGATGCGCGCCGCCGTGCACGGCAACGTCAAGGTGATGCTGCCGATGGTCTCGCAACTGTCCGAGGTCGCCCGCACGCGCGAGCTGATCGCGGAATGCGGGGCGGAGCTGAAGGAACGCGGCGTGCCCTTCGGCCAGTTCGAGCTTGGCGTGATGATCGAGACGCCGGCCGCCGTGCTGATCGCGCGCGAACTGGCGAAGGAGGTGGCGTTCTTCTCCATCGGCACCAACGACCTCACCCAGTATGTGATGGCGGCGGACCGGCTCAACCCGACCGTGGCCGGGCTGAACGACGTCTCCAACCCGGCGGTGATGGCGGCCATCGAGATGACGGCCAGGGCCGGCACGGAAGCCGGCATCATGGTCGGCATGTGCGGCGAGGCGGCCGGCCGGCCCGACCTGATCCCGGAATTCCTGCGCATGGGGCTGACCGAGCTTTCCATGAGCCCGGCTTCCATTCCACGCGCCAAGAAGGTGATCGTGGAACTGGCCGAAGCGGCTAAATGACATGAAGGCGCCCGTTGAAGCCGATTCAACGGGCGCCTGCATCTCGTTGATTTGCGAAGGAAATCGGTGTGGGGACGCCGGAGTGCTATCCGGGCCCTGTTCTGTGCGGCTTCAAGGTTCCGGCATGGATTCCCGACACTCTCCATTCCATGCCGTTACAGTTCAGGCCAGAAACGACCCCCGCTCGCGCTCAGCGCAGGTGGAAGATCAGCATGGCGAAGATCGGGGTCAGTTCCGCGACCGGATCGGCGGCGCGGCAGGCGGGCATGATCCGGTCCACGCGCGCTTCCACGGCCATGGCGGCCATGTCGAGCAGGTCGGAGCCGGGTTCGGTCTCCACGCCGGCGCTGGCCAGCGCCACGGCCAGCGCCATGGGCACCAGAACGGAAACGGCGAGCATCGCTTCCGCTTCCAGCACATTCGCCGCCGCGCCTTCCGGCAGGCGGGGCCGCACCGGTCGCGCCCGCAGCAGTTCGACCGAAAGCGCCGCGCACAATTCGGCGATGCGGGCCGTGCGCTGCGTGTCGCCGGCCTCGCCGCCGGCGGGATGCAGGAGGCCGCCATGCTGGCGCAGCATCGCTGCGTGGACGGCGGCAAAGCCGGCTTCGTGCACGGGATCGGCCAGCGCCTTCTTGCGCGCCAGCATCGCCCCGGCCAGATAATACATGTCGCGCCGGAAGGCCCGCTCGCCCTCGATCGCGCCTCTGCCGGAGCGGAAATAGGTCTCGAACGGACGTGCCTGCGCATTGCCCCCGCCATCGTGCGGGACCAGTGTCGTGGCCATGGTCATGGCGTCGTCGAAGGCGCTGACGGCGCGGCCGAGCAGCCCTTCGATCTCGGGCAACGGAAACGGCGTATGGCCACCGGGCGGCGGGGGCAGGAGGCTGGCCTGCCTGCTGTCGTGGCGACGGCGGCGGATGGCCTGGCGCATGTCGCGCAGCCTGTCCTTGAGGTTGATGCGCACTTCCTCGGAGATTTCACGCAGCATTCTGGCGCCCCGGTTTGGTGGTGGACCAAGAGTTTTAGAAAAGATAGCCGGAAAACAGGATTGTTCCCATCGTGCCTTCGCGGTCAATAGACCATATTGTGCAGCCGCGCTGAATCGTTACACGTGCAGCGTGCATCGTCCGGGGAGCAGGAATTTGGCAAGGAAGCCCAAGGGAGAGAGCGGCTCGATGGTGAACGGCGATCCCGTCGTCGCCAATGGCGGCGCGGAGAGCCGCAGCGACCGGCTGCGCATTCGCGCGGCGTGGATGTATTTCGTCGAGCAGATGACCCAGAACGAGATTGCCGACGTGCTGGGTGTCGGCCGTGTCACCGTGGTGCGCATGCTTGCCGATGCGCGGGCCCGCGGCGAGGTGAAGATCACAATCGAAAGCGAGCTGGTCGAGATCGTGCGGCTGGAGCGCGAACTGGAGCGCGCCTTCGGGCTGGAGCAGGCGATCGTGGCGCCGCTTTCGAGGCCGGATGCCGATCCGATCCCGGCCATCGCGGCCAAGACGGGCGGCTACGTCTCGGAAATCATGAAGGCCGGCATGCGGGTCGGCGTCGGCTGGGGCAACACGCTGTTTTCGTCCCTTCAGTTCCTGAGCGCCCGCTCGCTGGCGGATTTCAAGGTGATCTCGCTGCTCGGCGGCGTCGGCGTCGCCCGGCGCTTCAACCCGGCCGAATTCGCCTGGCGCTTCGCGCAGGCCTTCCAGGGCGACGGCTACCTGATCCCGACACCGGCCGTGGTCGACAGCATCGAGACCAAGGTCGCGCTGGTCGAGCGCTGCGGCTTGCAGGAAATCTTCCAGCTTGCCGATTCGCTGGATGCCGTGCTGGTGAGTGTGGGCGGCATCGCCTCGGCCACCACCTTCTATCGCGGCGGCTTCCTCAAGGAGGCCGATCGCGAGGAACTAGTGGCGCGCGGGGCGGTGGGCGACCTTCTGTTCCATTTCTTCAACCGCAATGGCGATCTGGTCGATCACCCGGTCAACCAGCTGGTGATGTCGGTGGAGGTCGACCGGCTGCGCCGCGCCCCGGTGCGTATCCTCACCTCGGGCGGCGAGGAAAAGATCGGCGCGCTGATGGGCGCCATGCACCTCATCCAGCCCACGGTGCTGATCACCGACGAGGAAAGCGCCCGCCGCATGCTGGCGGAACGGGCAGGGGCCCCCGGTAAATAGCTTAAAGCGCGCCGCGATCTTTCAGATTCGTTCCTTGCGGTTTAAGCCTTTGTTTTTACGCATGTCGTGGTCCCGAAACCGGTTCCCACTTTGGGGCGGCATGCTTTAGATATTAAGCGCCAGATCGGCCGGGAAGTCGTCGTTGGCGGCATCGCGCATGGCGGCGAGGCTGCGGCCGTCCAGCACATGGGCGATGGCCTCGCGCACCTCCAGCATCATGTGCCGGACCTCGCAAGCCGCTTCGTCCCGGCAATCCTCGCACCGCACATATTGCGTGCGGCTGGCGCAGGCCAGGGGGGCCAGCGGCCCGTCCAGCACGCGGATGACATGGCCGATGCGGATTTCCGAGGCGGGCCGGGCGAGCCGGTAGCCACCGTCCTTGCCCTTGCGGCTTTCGACGAAGCCGGCATTGCGCAGCTCGACCAGAATGGCGTCGAGGAACTTCTTGGGAATCTTGTTGGCGACGGCGATGTCGTTGACGAAGGCAAGCTGCCCGGCAGGCAACCGTGACAGATGCACGAGGGCCTTCAGACCATATTTGCCTTTTTTGGTGAGCATGGCCGTCGATGATCTAGCGAAAGGCCGGACCGGCGCTGGTTTGCCGGTCGCGGTTTGGAGGGTTTTTCAGATCGGAGCCGACCTTTTGCCGAGGATAGGACCGCCGGCAGATTTCCACAAGGCCACACCTGCGGGCAGGGCTGCCGGAGATCGACCGCAACGGTGAAGGTATCGGAAGTGCATGCAAGAAAAGCCGGCGTGGGCCGGCCTTTCTCCAATGCCGTTACCGCAGATCAGCGGTTGCCGTAGGCCTGATCGAGCAGGGCGCCCTCGGCGAAGTGCTCGGCCTGGACCTTTTCCCAGCCGCCGAACACGTCCTCGACCGTCACCAGACGCACATCCGGGAACTTGTCCTTGAACTCGGTGGCGATCGCCTCGTCGCGAACGCGCAAGCCGTTTTCCGCCTCGATCTTCTGGCCGGCAGGCGAATAGAGGAATTCGAGATAGGACTTGGCCAGATCGCGGCTGCCATTCTGGTCCACCACCTTGTCGACGATGGCGACCGGGAATTCCGCCAGCAGGCTGACCGAGGGCACGACCTGCTCGTACTTGTCGGTGCCGTATTCGTTGGCGATTCCCTGGGTTTCGGACTCGAAGGTGATCAGCACGTCACCGATGCCGCGCTCGGCGAAGGTGGTGGTGGCGGCGCGCCCTCCGGTGTCGAACACCGGCACGTTGTTGAAGATCTTGGTGACGAACTCCTTCACCTTGGCCTCGTCGCCGTTGAACTTTTCGCGGGCGTAGGCGGTGGCGGCCAGATAGGTGTAGCGCGCATTGCCCGAGGTCTTGGGATTGGGGAAGATGATTTGCACGTCGTCGCGCACCAGATCGTCCCAGTCCTTGATGTTCTTGGGGTTGCCGGCCCGCACCAGGAAGGAAGGCAGTGAGTAGAAGGGCGAGGCGTTGTCCGGGAATTCCTTCTGCCAGTCGTCCGACACCAGACCCTGCTTGACGAGGAAGTCGATGTCGGTGACCTGATTGAAGGTGACGACATCGGCAGCGAGGCCATCGGCGATGGCGCGCGCCTGCTTGGAGGTGCCGGCATGTGACTGGTCGACGCTGACGCCCGGATGCTCGGCCACGAAAGCCTGGTTGATCTGGACGAACAGCTCGCGCGCCACGTCATAGGAGGCATTGAGCAGCTTGTCGGCCGAGAAGGCCGAGGCGGAGGAAAACAGCAGACCGGCGGCGGCCGTTGCGGCGAGCAGAAGGCGTTTCATGACAGGCTCCAGATGAGAATGCCCAGTCTATAGCCCGGGGCGCCTGTCCGTCGCGAGGCATGGCGCTGCTGTTCCAGCCCCGCTTTGAGAAAATAATTCCATCTTTCTCCAGGCATGATGGAATTGTCCTCCTCGTCTTTTGGTTCAGGCGTCGCTCTGCGGAAAAACCTTCCACTTTCGCGGCCGGAAGGCCACCCGGCTCTTCTGCGCCGCAGGATGGTCCACCGGCAGCTCGATCTCGACCCGCTCGCGCTGG
The DNA here is from genome assembly GCF_052978165.1 of Aquamicrobium terrae. Lineage (NCBI taxonomy): Bacteria > Pseudomonadati > Pseudomonadota > Alphaproteobacteria > Hyphomicrobiales > Phyllobacteriaceae > Aquamicrobium > Aquamicrobium terrae. Next base: position 772,223 of record NZ_JBRKLZ010000001.1, on the reverse strand, counting down.
CCGCCGATCTCCAGCTCCACCCGCCTCGTGCCGGCGACGCGCCGGCTGGCGGCGACGGTGCCGGCGATGCAGCCCGAGCAGCCGTCCAGCAACTCGACGTCGTGCGGGCGGAAGAACAGCGTGCCGGGACCGGGCGGAAGGTCGGGCGCGGAAAGGCCGATCGGGCGCTCCGCCAGCCACACCTGCCCGTCCTCGACCTTGACCGGCAGGGAACTGGAATCGCCGATGAAGCCGTAGACGAAGGGCGAATTCGGTGTGTCGTAGACCTCGTCGGCGCTGCCGACCTGCTCGATGCTGCCCTGGCTCATCACCACGACACGGTCGGCCAGTTCCAGCGCTTCCTCCTGATCGTGGGTGACGAAGACGGTGGTGTGGCCGGTGGCGTCGTGGATTTCGCGCAGCCAGCGGCGCAGGCCGCGACGCACCTGCGCGTCGAGGGCGCCGAAGGGCTCGTCGAGCAGCAGCACCTTCGGCTCGATGGCGAGTGCACGGGCGAGCGCCACGCGCTGGCGCTGGCCGCCCGACAGTTGCGCCGGATAGCGCTTTTCCAGCCCCGAAAGCTGGACCAGATCGAGCAAATCGGTGGCACGCTTGCGGATTTCGGCGGAAGCGGGCCGGGTTTCGGCCGGGCGCACCTTGAGACCGAAGCCGATATTGTCGGCCACCGTCATGTGCCGGAACAGGGCATAGTGCTGGAAGACGAACCCGACATTGCGCTCGCGGATGCTTTTTTCCGAGGCGTCCTCCTCGCCGAAGAAGATGCGGCCGGCGGTCGGCTGCTCCAGCCCGGCGATGAGGCGCAGCAGCGTGGTCTTGCCGGAGCCGGAGGGGCCCAGCAGCGCGATGAGTTCGCCGGACCGGATCTCCAGCGATACGTCATGAAGCGCGGGGAAAGTATCGAATTCCTTGCGGACGTTTGCGACGCGAACTTGCATGGTGAATCCTGTCAGTGCCCGCGGGTCGCGGCGATTTCGGCGCCGTAGCGCATTTCAAGGAGGGTTTTCAGCGCCAGCGTCACCAGCGCCAGGCCGGCCAGCAGCGAGGCGACGGCGAAGGCGCCCGAGGCGTTGTAGTCGTTGTAGAGGATCTCGACATGCAGCGGCATGGTGTTGGTCTGGCCCCTGATGTGGCCGGACACCACCGACACCGCGCCGAACTCGCCCATGGCGCGGGCGTTGCACAGCAGCACGCCGTAGAGCAGGCCCCATTTGACGTTGGGCAGCGTCACATACCAGAAGGTCTGCCAGCCGCTGGCGCCCAGCGAGATGGCGGCTTCCTCGTCCTTGGTGCCCTGTTCCTGCATCAAGGGGATCAGTTCGCGCGCCACAAAGGGGAAGGTGACGAAGATCGTTGCCAGGACGATGCCGGGCACGGCGAACAGGATCTCGATGCCGTGCGACTTCAGCCACGGTCCGAGCACGCTCTGCGCGCCGAACAGGAGCACGTAGACGAGGCCGGAAATGACCGGCGAGACGGAGAAGGGCAGGTCGACCAGCGTGGTGAGGAACGCCTTGCCCTTGAATTCGTATTTGGCGATGGCCCAGGCCATGGCGACGCCGAAGACGAGGTTGAGCGGCACCGAGATGGCCGCCACCAGAAGGGTGAGGCGGATGGCCGAAAGCGTGTCGCGCTCGCCCAGCGTCGAGATGTAGAAGCCGATGCCCCTCTTGAAGGCTTCCATGAACACCAGCACCAGCGGCAGGAACAGGAAGACACCGAGGAAGACCATGGCGATCGCCATCAGCACCCAGCGCGCCGGGCGCGATTCCGTGATGCCGGCGCCGGCCGAGGGAGCCGCTTCGGCGGCGAACACGACGGGATCAGCCATAGCGCTTGCGGCTCCAGGATTGCAGCATGTTGATGACGAGAAGCATGGCGAAGGAGATGATGAGCATCACCGCGGCGATGGCCGTGGCGGCCGGGTAATTGTATTCCTCGAGTCGGATGATGATGAGCAGCGGGGCGATCTCGGAGACATTCGGCAGGTTGCCGGCGATGAAGATCACCGAGCCGTATTCGCCGACGCCACGTGCGAAGGCGAGCGCGAAACCGGTGACGATGGCCGGCGCCAGCCCCGGAAACAGCACGCGGGTGATGGTCTGGAACCGGCTGGCGCCGAGCGTCGCGGCGGCTTCCTCGACCTCGCGATCGATCTCTTCCATCACCGGCTGTACGGTGCGCACCACGAAGGGCAGGCCGATGAAGACCAAGGCGATGACGATGCCGAGCGGCGTGTACGCGACTTTGATGCCAAGGGGGCCGAGCAGGGCGCCGATCCAGCCGTTGGGGGCGTAGAGCGTGGTCAGCGCGATGCCGGCCACGGCGGTCGGCAGCGCGAAGGGCAGGTCGACCATGGCGTCGACGATGCGCCTTCCGGGAAACCGGTAGCGCACCAGCACCCAGGCGACCACGGTGCCGAACACGACATTGACCGCCGCCGCCGCCAGCGCCGTGCCGAAGCTGATCTTGAGGGCGTTGACGGTGCGCGGATCGGTGACGAGAGCCCAGAATTGCGGCCAGCCGAGAGAAGCCGAGCGCCAGGCGAGACCCGAGAGCGGGATGAGGATGATGAGGGTGAGGTAGGCAAGTGAAAGGCCGAGCGTCAGTCCGAAACCCGGAATGACGCTCGGCTGCCTGAATCGCCACCCCGCATTGGCGGGTACTGCGGTCATGTCGCCCCTTGTCTGTTAAAGCGCGCCGCGATCTGGCCGCGCCTTCTTCGTATCTGATCGCATGTCTGCCTCCCGAAACCGGCTTCCCGCTTCGGGAGGCATGCCGTGGCGCTTATTGCGCCGGTTTGTAGATCTGGTCGAATATCCCGCCATCGGCGAAATGGTAAGGTTGTGCTTTCTTCCAGCCGCCGAAAATGGGGTCATCTATTCCAATCAGCTCGACTTTCGGGAAAATATTTCTTTCTTCCTCCGGTACGAGGTCCGGTTTCGAAGGCCTGTAGAAGTTCTTTGTCGCGATCCGCTGGCCTTCCTCGGAGTACAGATATTGCAGATAGGCCTCGGCGACCTTGCGGGTGCCCTTGGCGTCGACATTGGCGTCGACGATCGCCACCGGCGGTTCCGCCAGGATGGATTGCGAGGGGATGACCGTCTCGAAGGCGTCTTCGCCATATTCCTTCTTGGCGAGGAAGGCCTCGTTCTCCCAGGACAGGAAGACGTCGCCGATCTTGCGTTCAGTGAAGGTCAGGAGCGAGCCGCGCGCGCCGGTGTCGAGAATGGGAACGCGGCGGAAAAGCTCGCTGATATATTCCTTGATCTTCTCCTCGTCGCCGCCGAACTGGTGATGCGCCCAGCCCCAGGCGGCGAGATAGTTCCAGCGCGCGCCGCCGGAGGTCTTGGGGTTGGGGGTGATGACCTGGACGTCGCCCTTGACGAGATCGCCCCAGTCCTTGATGCCCTTCGGATTGCCCTTGCGCACCAGAAGCACGATGGTCGAGGTATAGGGGGCGGAATTGTTGTCGAAATGCTGGCGCCAGTCGGGCTTGATCTTCTTGGACGTTTCGGCGATGGCGTCGATATCGCTTTCGAGCGCCAGCGTCACCACGTCGGCATCGATGCCGTCGATCACCGAGCGGGCCTGCTTGCCGGAGCCGCCATGCGATTGCTGGATGGTCACCGTCTCGCCGGTTTCGGCCTTCCAGTGCCTGGCGAAGGCGTCGTTGAACTCCTTGTACAGCTCACGGGTCGGGTCGTAGGAAACATTGAGGATCGTCGTATCCGCCAGCGCGAAGCCCAAAGTGCCGAATTGCACGGAGCCCGCGATGAGTATGCCGAGCAGGGTAGTTTTACGGAATTGGCTCATGTCAGCCTCCTGTTCACACCACTTTACTCTACTGAATTGGTAGAAATTGGATGCGCAGGCCGTTGCCTTTTTCGGGCCTCTACAGAAAACTCCTGCCCGATCGAAGGCGCAATCGGAAAATTCTTCTCTTTTCGAGGTGAGTGCGCTCGAGGGGCGTCCTATTCGACGAACACGCTGACGCTGGCCGCGCGGCCGGCCGCGTCGATGACGGTCAAGGTGGAGGTTCCGGCCCCGTCCGGTTGCCAGGTGGCGGTGCGGCGGCGGTCCTGACCTTCCAGCGGCCTGCCGTTGGCGAGCCAGCGGAAGGGCGCACGGCCGCCCTGAAGTTTCAGCACCAGCGGGGTGGCGGCGCTGGACGAGGTGCCGAGATCGACGCGGGCCCCATCCGGCGGAAAGACGATGCGCGGTGCGGGTTCCACCGGGCCGGCGGCGGCAAGGGTGTCCGTGCCGAAGCGGGCCAGCGTCACGGGCAGGTCCTCGCGCCGCATATGGCGGGTGCCGGGCGGCGCGGATGGAAACGGCACGGCGGCAAGGCCGGAGCGGGCGAAGCCTTCGAAGACGATGGGCGCGGCCGACACATAGCCGGACAGGCCCGGAATGGCCGCCGCGTCGGCGCGGCCGACCCAGACGCCCAGCACGTAACGGCCGTCATAGCCGACCGTCCATGCATCGCGGTAACCGTAGGAGGTGCCGGTCTTGTAGGCGATGCCGCGCCGGGATGCCCCCTGCGGCGGGCGGACGCCGGAGAGAATGTCGGTGACCTGCCAGTTGGCCTGCGGATCGAGCAGCGTCGCGCCGGAGGGCGTGGCGGAAGCGGGTTCGGTGCCGTCCCGCAGGCGGTGGACCTTGCCGCCATTGGCGAGCCCGGCATAGAGCTGGACGAGATCGCGCAGCGTGATGCCGGCGCCGCCGAGGCCGATGGCGAGGCCGGGCGGCTCGTTCGGCGGCAGCACCAGCGACACCCCGGCGTTGCGCAGCCGCGCGGCGAGCCTTGCCGGGCCGACCGCATCGAGGACGCGCACGGCCGGCACATTGAGCGACAGTTGCAGGGCGGTGCGGATGCTGACATCGCCCTGATAGCCCATGTCGAAATTCTTCGGCCGGTAGCCGGAGAAATCGGCGGGGCTGTCCGAGATCAGCATTTCCTGCGCCACCAGCCCCTGCTCGAAGGCGAGGCCGTAGATGAAGGGCTTCAGCGTCGAGCCCGGCGAGCGCAGCACGCGGGTCATGTCGATCCAGCCGGAGCGGGCGGAATCGGTGAAGCCGGCCGATCCGACCTCGCCCAGTATCTCGCCGGTGCGGGAATCGGCCATGACCATGGCGACCGAGAGCTTCGGCCCGAGTCGTGCCGCCGCCTCGCGGGCAACCGCTTCCAGCCCCTGCTGCACGCGGCGGCTGATGGTGAGGCGAGGGGGCTCGTCGCCGGTGCGCAGGGCGCGCAGCGTGGCGTGGGCGGCGAAGGAGGGCATGGCGCGGCGATAGGAGGGGACGTCCTCCAGTGCCGCGCGGGCGGCTTCGCGTTCGCCGAGCAGGCCGGCGCTGACCATGCGCTCCAGCACCCGGTCGCGCGCGACGCGGGCGGCTTGCGCGTTGCGGTCGGGCCGGCGCTTCTCGGGCAGTTGCGGCAGGGCGACCAGCAGCGCGCTTTCGGAGACGGTCAGGCGCGAAGGCTCCTTGCCGAACCAGGCGAGCGATGCGGCGCGCAGCCCTTCCAGATTACCGCCATAGGGGGCGAGGGTGAGATAATGTTGAAGGATCTCGCGCTTCGACAGCCGCCGCTCGATCTGCGCGGCGCGGGCGATCTGGCGCAGCTTGGCGGCGATGCTGCGGCTGGTGCGGGGCTCGATGAGGCGGGCGAGCTGCATGGACAGCGTTGAGCCGCCCGAGACGATACGGCCGCTGCCGGCGAATTGCAGGGCGGCGCGTCCGAGCGCCAGAAGATCGATGCCGCTGTGGTCCCAGAAGCGCTTGTCCTCGTAGGCGACCAGCATGTCGAGGAAGGCCGGGTCGATGCGGTCGAGCGACGCGCCGAAGCGCCAGTATCCGTCCGGCGTGGCGAAGGCGCGCAGCATTTGCCCGTCGCGGTCGAGCACTTCGGCGGAGAGCACCGGCTTTTCCGGTAGGGGCGGCGGGTAGGCGCGGTCGAGGGCGAACAGGGAAGCGGCGCCGATGGCGGCGAGCGCTGCGGCCGCGATGGCTGATCTGCGCAGGGACATTGATTGCCAACGCATCGCCGCCCCTCATCCCCCTGCCGGGACCTTCTCCCCGTGCACGGGGAAAAGGCGGCTGGCCGCGACGTCAACGCCCCCTCTCCCCGCGAGCGGGGAGAGGGTAAGGGTGAGGGGCAGTGCGATCGTCACGTCGGGAACTCCTACGGTGCCTTCACCTCCATCATGCCCGTAGCGGTGCGGGCCGAATATTGGGGCCGGTACATATCCTCGACGCTGGCGGCCGGATGGGCGTAGACGCCGGGGGTGACCGCCCGCACGACATAGGCCAGCGTGACTTCCCGGCTGCTGTTGCCGCCCGGATCGAAGGCGGCGACGAAGCGGTCGTCGCGGAATTCGAGATGCGCGGCGCTGGTGTCCGGCAGCCAGCCGAAATTGGCAAGCTGGGCGCTGGAGACGAGGCCCGGATTGTCGATCTCGAAGCCGGCCGGCAGGAGATCGGTGACCAGCATGCGGGTCGGCCAGTCGTTCTGCTGGTTGACCCGCAGCACCACCACATAGCGCTCGTTCTGCCCGGCCTCGGTCACGTTCGCCTCTTCCCCGTCGAGCGTGTAGTAGGTGCGCTCGATGGCGAAGCCGTCGCCGCCGGCCGGCAACGGCTGGGCGGGCGCGGCAATGGTGGTGACCACGGCATCGACCGCCTCCTTGCCGGCATTGGCGATGGTGAGCGGGCTGCGGACCAGGTCGGAGCCGTCGATCTCGCGGGCGAACGGGCCGTCATGGGCGGCGCCATCCACGGTGAGGGAGATGGCTTCGTTGCCCTCCTTCAAGCCGCGCGCGGCAAGCAGCATCCAGGCATTGTCCTGCGTGCTGGTCCAGGTGGCGGCGGCGCGCTCGCGGTTCACCAGGCTGACCAGTTCCGGCACCACGGACGGCGACGGCTTGCTGTCGGCGGCAAGCGCCAGCATGGCCGCCGCGTCGCGCAGCGGCGAGGCGTAGTCGGCGCGGTACTGGTTGAAGCCGGTGCTGTTGCGGGCAAGCTGGAAGGCGGCCTGGAAGGTCGCTTCCGAGCGCTGCGCGTCCCCATAAAGGGCGAGCGCGGCGGCAAGCTGCGCCACTGCCATCGGGCTGGAGAAGTCTTCCAGCTTGGTGTCGGCATAGTAGCGCAGGTCGCCCACCGAGGCCTTCTTGTTGCGGGCCAGCACATAGAGCGCATAGGCCATCTCGTTGCCGCGCTCCTGAACGTCCTGATCGTAGCCGAGGCTGTTTTGCAGGTTGGAGAGGGCTTGCGCGGCGGCGCGTTCGGGCACGTCGTAGCCCTGTTCGCGGGCGCGGGTCAGGAAGTCGGTGGCATAGGCGTCGAGCCACAGATCGCCCGATCCCGGCCCCCACAGGCCGAAGCCGCCGGTGGAGGACTGGTGGGCGATGACCCGGTAGATCGCCTCCTGCACACGCTCGCGCAGGCCGTCATCGACGGGGATGCCGAAACTCTGCGACAGGTCGTTGACGTAGAGCAGGGGCAGGGCGCGGCTGGTGGTCTGCTCGGTGCAGCCATAGGGATAGCGATCGAGCGCCAGAAGCAGCGACGGCACGTCGAGCGCGGCCGTGTGCAGGACGCCGACGCTGACGGAAGCGCCGGGCAGCAGGCTTGCCGCCAGCAATTCCTGATCGACGCGCAGCGATGCGCCGGGCTTGAGGTTCACCACCATGCGCGTGGTGACCGGAAGCTGCGCCGGGCGCACCGGCAGGAAAAGCACCTGCTCGGCCGAAGTGCCGTCGGCATGGGCAAGGCGCACGGTCAGCGAGGCGTCGCCCGGCTCGACCGCCATCAGCGGCACCTCGAAGCCGCGCCGTTCGCCGGCGCCGAGGGTGACGCTTGCCGGCACGCGGTCGTCGCCGATAGCGATGCCGCCGGCGGTCTCGATGGTCACGGCATAGTCGCCGGCCGGACCGTCCGTGTTGGCCACGTCGAGGCGCAGCGTGGAGGCGTCGCCCGGCGCGAGGAAGCGGGGCAGGCCGGCGGTGATGACGACCGGATCGCGCACGATCACGTCCTTCACGGCGTGGCCGACGGCTTCCTTGGTCCACGCGACGGCCATGACGCGCACCGTGCCGTTGAACTGCGGCAGGTCGAACGCGACCGCCGCCTTGCCCTCCGCATCGACCTCGACGATGCCGGAGAAGAAGGCGACCAGCTTTTCCTTGGGCGGGTTGCCCTGCGACTGCATAGCGGCGCCGTCGCCGCCGGTGCGCAGACGGCCGGCGGCTCCCAGCGAGCCGTCGATGAGGCGGCCGTAGAGGTCGCGCAGTTCAAGACCCATCATGCGCTGGCCGAAGAACCAGTCCTCGGGGTCGGGCGCCTTGTAGCTGGTGAGGTTGAGGATGCCGACATCGACGGCTGCGACCGTGACATAGGCCTTTTCGCCGGCGGCCATGCCGGAAACGCTAACGGGAATGGTGAGCGGCTGGCGCGGCTCGGTCTTTTCCGGCGGGGCGAGTGCGACGGCAAGCTTGCGCTCGGCCGGATCGACCTTCAGCCATTTGACGCCGATGGCGCGGGCGGGCATGCGCGATTGCTGCGCATCTCCGGGGCGGTAGAGCGTTGCGGTGACATAGGCACCGGCGCCCCAGTCCTCCCCGACCGGAATGTCGACGGTGCCCCCTTCGGCGGGGATGGAGGCCGAGACGGTTTTCAGCAGCCGGTCGGCGCCGACGGCGACCAGAAGCTCGCCGGCGAATTGCGGCGAGACCTTCAGCTTCGCCACCTCGCCGGGCGCATAGGTGTCCTTGTCGAGGGCGATTTCCAGTCCGTCCGGCGTTTCGGTGGAGGCGGCCTCGACATACCAGCCGGCATCGAATTCATAGCTGGTGGCGGGGCCGTCTGCGGCCGTGCTGGCCACTTCGAGGCGGTAGCGGCCCCACTCGACGGGCTGCGAGATGGCGACCTCGGCTCCGGCCTCGATGTCCACCGTGCCGTTGGCGACGGCGTGGGTGAAGGTCACCGGCTCGTAGTTCCACGAGCCGCCGTTGCGATACCACTGATAGTTCCGCTCGACCTTGACCAGAGACCAGCTCGCGCCCTGCAAGGCGGTGCGTTCGCCCTGGCTGTCGACGGCGATGAGGCTGAATTTCGCGGTGCCGCCTTGCGGCACTTCCGTGAAGTCGGGGCGGATGCCGATCATGTCGCCCTGCGGGCGCACGTGCAGGTCGAGCGCGCGTTCGACGGCGCGCCCGCCGGTTTCGCGCATGCGCACCGTCACCTTGGCGTTGACGAGCTGGGTGGTGGCGGGAAGCTGGTCGATGGCGACGGGGAAGGTGGCCTTGCCGTCCGTGCCGACCAGCGGCAGGTCGGTCAGCGGCGTGACGGAAGGCTCGCCGGCCTCCTCGTCGGCAAGGCCGAAGAAGAAGCCCTTGAAGCGGTCCCATTGCCGGGTCAGGACCAGCGTGCGCTCGCCCTCCAGCGCCAGCCCGGCGGCCGGGGCGCCGTACAGGAAGCGGCCGTCGACGGTGATCGTCGCGGTCTCGCCGGGCGCGATTTCGGTCTTGTCGGCGCTCAGGTCGAACTCGATGCGGTCCGGCACGAAATCCTCAACCAGGAACATCTGGCTGGCGACGGCCGGCTGTTTGGGATCGGTGTGGATGGCGACCGACCAGGTGCCGCGCATGGAGTTTGGCTCCAGCGGCAGGTCCACGGCATGGCCGCCGGCCGAAGCGCCCTCGGAGACGATGCGGCGATCCTCGACGCCGTCGGGGCGCGAGAAGACGAAGGTGAGCGGCAAATTGTCCACGGCGGTGGCGCTGCCGTCGCGGGCAAGGGCGGAGACGTGGACGGTCTCGCCGGCGCGGTAGATGCCGCGCTCGGTCCAGGCATAGACGTCGAGCGCGCCGGGTGCCGCGCGGCCTTCGACGCCGCGGTCGGACAGGTCGAAGCCGGCGCGGGCCATGTCGAGGAAGACGAAATCGCTGTCGCCCTGCTTGGCTGTCAGCACGGCCGGTACCAGGCCGCCTTCGCCGCGCGTGAGGCCGGGATTGAAGATGACGCGGCCTTCGTCATTGGTCCTGGCGGTGCCCAGCACTTCGTTGTTGCGGGCGAGCAGGGTGAGTTCCACGTCGGCAAGCGGCTTGGCGCTGGCCAGCGAGCGGGCGAAGACGGTGAGGCCGTCCTCGCCCGTATAGGTGGAAAGGCCGATGTCGGAGACGACGAACCATTGCGTGGCGCGCGAATTCCACGTCTCGCTGCGGTCGTCCACGGGCTGGGCGGTCAGCACATAGACACCGGGCTTGCGCTCGGGCAGCGCCTCGTCCACCGGGAAGGAGGTGGTCACTTCCTTGTTGAGCTGGTCCTCGATCTCCAGTCTGCCTTCCCAGACCGGCTCGCCCATCTGGTCGGCGATGTTGGAAATGTCGTAGCCGTCGAGCTGGCGCAGGAACTGGTAGCCGGACAGCAACTGGGTCAGGGCCCGGTCGCCGATGCGGTAGAGCTTCATGTCGGCCGCCGCCATGTTGACGGTGACGACCGGGATGCCGCGCCGCATGCCGGCGGGCAGGACGAAGCTGTCGCCGGTGAAGCGGGCGGAGGCGGCGCGGTCCTGAACGTAGATGGACAGCGTGACGGGCGCGGCGAGCACCTCGCCGATGGCTGCCGGCAGGCCGGCGCGGAAGGTGACCTCGTAGGAGCGGCCATGGGCAAGGCCCTCGACGCAGATCTGCTTTTCCGTGGCCTCGATGCCGGCGGGCGCGGCCCCGTCGACCCGCACGAACTGGGCATAATCGACGCCGGTGCGTACGAGATCCTCGGAGAATTGGGCGCAGATGCGCGGCGCGGCGGTGTCGGCGTCGATGGAATGATCGACGATGCGGAAGCCCTTGCGCGCCTTGAGATCCTCGTAGGTGGCGCGCACCGAAGCCGAATTGACCAGCGCCAGGCTGGCCTCATAGGCCTGCAGGGCAGGGCGATAGAGCTCGCGCGCGTCGAGTGCCGCGCCGAGCTGGGCCAGCACGTCGGCGCGGGTGGCGGCGGTGCGCGAAAGATCGTAGGCGTTGAGCGCCGCCGAGGTGGCGCTGGTGCGCAGCGTCGTGGTTTCCGTGCGGTCGTTGGGGCTGGCGGCGAGCGTGGCGCGGGCAAGCTCCAGCCACAGCGCCCCGTCCTGCGGCATGGCGGAAACCGCCGCCTCGTATTTCTGCATGGCGGAGCGCTGGTCGCCGTTCCGGGCGGCAGCGGCGGCGTCCTCAATCAGGCCGCCGAGGCCCTGCGTGGGCTTCGGGTAGTTCGGGCCGGTCAGCGTGTTGCGGTATTGCGCGGCCTGGTCCTTCACCCAGGCCGGTACATAGGCGAGTTCCGGCGGCGCGCCGATGTCGGGATCGGCGTCGAGCGTCACGACCTTGCCGGCGGTGGCCCCCGCAAAGGGCTTCAGCTCATTGAAATCCGACTTGAGGAAGCACCATTTCGCCTTGTTGTTGTAGGTGAAGGCGCGGCAGGCCGAATCGCCGAGGCAGGCGGACGAGCACTGGTCGAGCGTCACGTTCTGCTCGGACCGCAGGTCGAAGCCGAAATAGTCGGCGTTTTCCGTCGTGGCGATGCGGCGCGCCTCCTGCGCATGGGCGGCTATTCCCAGCGTCGTCACCAATATGAGAACGGCTGCCGCAAGGGTCTGGAACGCGCGCATTGTCATGATACCTCTCCGAAGGTCGGGGCACTCAGCTTTCGGCGATCGGCAGGGCTTGTCAATCTGGTGAACGCCTCGTGATCGACGTAACGGTTTCATTTCGGGCCATTCGCCGCTATTCAGCCTAAATGCATGATCACGCATTCTTGCCGAAGGAGGAAAGGATTGAATTTCAACCTGACGCTCTTCTGGCACAAGCGGGCGTTGTGTAATTCAGCGAAAGGTTCGGAATTTCAGTCGAATTTTAACTTTGTTCGTTAAGTTGGCAGGATGCGGCGTGATATAGGGCACAGCTTGGACAGGCCGGCGGCGGGGCTTTCCCTGCCGCGTGCGCTGTTGCTCGCGCTGCTCGTCACCTCCGCCATGACCGCCGCGCCGCAGCCGGCGGCGGCATTCGAACTGTTCGGAATCAAGCTTTGGGGCTCGTCCGACGACGAGGACGCCGACATCGTCGACCCGATGACCTATACGGTCACCATCAACGTTCCGGACGACTATCCCGATCTGAAGGACAGGCTGGAGGCGGCTTCCGCGCTCAAGACCGACGAGGACCGTCCGGTTTCCGGCTCGCTCGGCCTGATGGCCAAGGCGCGCGGCGACCGCGAGCAGCTTGTGGCCGCGCTCTATACCGATGCCCGCTACGAGGGCGTCGTCAATGTGTCGATCGACGGCCGTTCCATCGACGACCTGCCGCCCGATGCCGAATTCACCGGTCCGCAGCCGGTGCCGGTGGTGATCGACGTCACGCCGGGGCCGAAGTTCACGCTTGGCGATATCCGCCTGGCGGGCGACGCGGCCGGGCTTGCCAGCGCCGATTTCGGCCTGATCTCGGGCGGCGACGCCGGCTCGGGCGCCATCCTCAAGGCCGAGGCGCTGATCGTGCGCGCGCTGAAGGAGGATGGGCGGCCGCTGGCCGAGATCACCGACCGCGAGATCGTCGCCGACCACAACACCACCACGCTCGACGTGACGCTGACCGTGAAGGCCGGGCCGGTGGCCGGCTATGGCGCGACGACGGTGGAAGGCACCGAGCAGGTGGACCGCGAGTTCACCGAATACATGACCGGCCTGAAGCGCGGCGCGCGCTATTCGCCCAAGGACATCGACGACGCCCGCGACAGGCTGCTGGGCCTCGAGGTGTTCAACAGCGTGACGGTGCGCGAGGCCGGCGCGCTGGACGGCGAGGGCAATATCCCGATCGAGGTGCAGGTGACCGAGCGCAAACCGCGTTATTTCGGCATCGGCGGCACGGTCTCCAACACCGAGGGGCTGGGCCTCGAAGGCTATTGGGGCCATCGCAACCTGTTCGGCCGGGCTGAAAAGCTGCGGTTCGACGGCTCGATCAGCGGCATCGGCTCCAACGATATCTCGAAGCTGAACTACAATGCGGGCGTGATGTTCGAGAAGCCGGGCGTTGTCGGCCCCGCCTCGAAGTTCTTCGCCAACCTCAGGACGGTCTACGAGCATCCGGATGCCTATGACCGCTTCTCGGTCAAGGGCGGAGTGGGCCTGTCCTACCAGCTCGACAAGCAGCAGACCGTTTCGGCCGAACTGTCGCTCGACTATTCGAAGATCACCGACAGCTTCGGCAAGAACGAATATCTGATCGCCTCGGTGCCGCTGCAATATGTCTTCGACAACCGCGACGATCGGCTCAACCCGACCAGCGGCTTCCGGGTCCTCGCCTTCGTCGAGCCGAGCTACGACACGCTCAACAACAAGGCCTTCATCAAGCTCCGGGGCGAAGGCTCGGCCTATTACGCGCCAGCGGAGAGCAACCGCTTCGTGCTGGCAGGCCGCGTCGCCGCGGGTTCCATCCTGGGGGCCGGCCTCACCAACGTACCTGCCGACCGCCGCTTCTATGCGGGCGGGGGCGGTTCGGTGCGCGGCTATTCCTATCAGGGCATCGGGCCGAAGGATGCAGACGGCAAGCCGATCGGCGGGCTTTCCTACTTCGAGACGTCGGCGGAACTGCGCGTCGCGGTCACCGAAACCATCGGCATCGTGCCCTTTGTCGATGCCGGCACGGTTTCGACGAAACAGTTCCCGGAATTTTCCGATCTGAAGGTGGGCGCGGGCGTGGGCCTGCGCTATCTAACGCCTTTCGGGCCGCTTCGGGTCGATGCCGCGGTGCCGCTCAACCGCGACCCGGGCGATCCGCGATTCGGCATCTATGCCGGAATCGGGCAATCATTCTGACGCGGCAGGACGGCAGGCGAAGGGCATGAAGATTGCAAAGCGGATCATGCGCGTTCTGTTCTATGCGGTGCTCGTCGCCGTGGCAGGGCTCGCCGGCGCGGCGGTGGTGCTGACCACCACCGAGCGCGGCCGCGACAATCTCGCCGGCCTGATCTCCAGCATGGCCTCTTCCGACGACGCCAAGGTTACCGTCCGCGGCATCGACGGCATCTGGTCGGGCAATCTCAGGGTCGACCATGTGGTGCTGGAGGACCGCGAGGGGCCGTGGCTGGTGCTGCGTGAGGTGGCGGTCGACTGGTCGCCTTTCGCCCTGCTTTCGCGCACCTTCCTGGCCGACCGGGTCGCGGTGGGGCGCATCGAGGCGGCCCGCGCGCCGGTGTCCGACCCGCAGGAGAAGCCGCGCACCGGCGGCGGGTTCTCGCTGCCCGTGTCCGTGGACATCCGCGACATCGACTTGCCGCAGATCGCGCTCGGTGAAGCGCTGGCGGGTGCCGGCGTCGCCGAGCTTGCCGCCGAAGGCCAGGTGCGGGCGGAGCGCGCGCCGCTGGCCATCGAGGCCGAGCTGTCGATGGAACGGCGCGACGGCCATGACGGCACGGTTTCGGCACTGGTGCATTTCCTGCCCGAGGACAACCGCCTGGATCTCGATGTGCAGGCCGCCGAGCCGGCAGGCGGCATCATCGCCAACCTGCTCCAGCTTCCCGACGCCCCGCCGGTCAACGTCTCGATTTCCGGCAACGGGCCGCTGGCCGACTGGACCGGGCGCGGCACCTTCCATGTCGGCGGCCAGCTGATCGCCGAAGTTTCCGGCCACCACGCCTTCATCGACGGGGGCAGCCGGGTGGAATTGCGCGGCGACGGCGATTTTGCCCGCTTCGTGCCGGCGCGGCTGCAATCCCTGCTCGCCGGCCGCACCCGGTTCGAGCTGGCGGGCAGCCGCCATGCCGAGCGCGGCATCACCGTCGAGACCGCGACGGTCGACACTTCCGTGCTGCGCGGCGTGGCCAAAGGCAGCATCAATCCGGCCGGCGCGACGGACTTTTCGCTCGAATTCAGCTCCGCCGGGCCGACGGTTCCGCTCGGCCTCGGCAGCGAGGAAAGCCCCATCGACCTCGAACTGAAGTCGGCCTCGCTGCGCGCCTTCGGCGAGGGCAAGGCGCCGGCGGTCGATATCGCGGCGAATCTGGCGAGCGTGGCCACAAGGGACATGCGCGTCGACAATATCGCGCTGGCGCTGCATTCCGACGGCTTCGACATCGAGAACCGCAGCGGCCCGATTTCCGGCACGGCCAGCGCCGACAAGATCGGGCTCGACAACCCCACCATCGCCCCGCTGATCGCCGGCCGCATTACCGCGCTGATCGAGGGCGACATCACCAAAGACACCATCACCATAGGCAAGGGCGAGATCGCCAGCGAGGCGCTGAAAGGCGGCTTCGACGGCCAGGTTTCGCTGGCCGACGGTTCGATCGAGCTGAACGTGAAGGCGGATGCCGCTTCGGCGGCTCTTCCGGCTTCGGCGCGCCCGGCGCTCGGTGAGCGGACGACGCTTTCGGTGGCCGTGCGCCGCGACAGCAACGGCAATGTCACCGCCGACAGGCTGGAGCTCCTGTCCGGCCCGCTGTCGGCCCAGGGCAAGGCGAGCCTGACGGATGGCACCGTCGCGGCCGAACTGAACGGCGCGCTGGCCGAGATCGCGCCCTTCGCCAAGGACGCCAGCGGCGCCATCGCGCTTGCCCTCAAGGCCAGCGGGCCACTGCTCGGCCCCGATGTCGCGGTGACCGTCACCAGCGACAAGCTCGTGGTGGCCGACCGCGAGATCACCGGGTTGAAGCTCGACGCGACCGCCAAGGCCGATGTCGCCAACCCCGCCGCCGACGTGACGCTGGCCGGCAATGTCGCCGGCGAGGCCCTGCAAGGCAAGGCGACGCTCAAGACGGAGGGCGGGCAGAAACGCATCGACGGGCTGACGCTGTCGCTGGGCGAGAACCGCATCGCCGGCGATCTGGTGCTCGACGAGAAATTCCTGCCCGAAGGGCGGATCGGCTTTGAATTGCCCGATCTCGGCCCTCTGGCGGCTCTCGCGCTGGAAAAGATCGAGGGCGCGCTGAACGGCAGCGTCGTCTTCTCCAAGCAGGATGGCGTGCCGCACATGGCGGTGAAGGCGGCCACGCAAAGCCTGACACGCGGCGACCTCAACGCCCGCAATGTGAACGTCGATGCGCAGATCGCCAATTACGCCGAGACGCCGGCCATCTCGGGCACCGTCAAGGCCGAGGGAGTGACCTCCGGCGGCACGGCCGTCACCGGCATCGACATCGACCTGAAGCAGGACGGCGAGTGGACGGCCTTCTCGGGCGGGGCGACCGTGAAGGACATCCCCGCCAGCGCGGCTGGCCGCGTCAAGGTTGCCGGCGGCGCCACGACGGTGGAGCTGAACTCCGGGCAGGCGACGTTCCAGGGCGCGCGGGCGACCATAGCCGAACCCTCGACCATCGTCATCAAGGATGGGCGCACGGCGCTGGAGCGGCTGGTGATCGGCATCGGCAGCGGACGGGCCATCGTGTCCGGTTCGGTGGCCGACGCGCTCGACATCAAGGCCGATCTGGCTTCCGTGCCGATCTCGGTGGCCAACAATTTCGCCGCCGGGCTCGACGCGGCGGGCAGCATTTCGGGCACGGTGAACGTCACCGGCCCGACCTCCGCGCCCGCGGTGAAGTACGACATCAAGGCAAGCGGCGTGGAACTGGCGCAGACCCGCAGCGCGGGCCTTGGTGGCATCGGTATCGATTCTTCCGGCACCTTCGCCGCCAACCGCCTCAACTTCACCTCGACCATCACAGAGGGCTCGGGCCTGCGGCTTCAGGGCGGCGGCGCGGTGACCACGCAGGGCACGCCGAACCTGTCGCTGGATTTCAACGGCAACGTGCCGTTCGCCTTCCTCAACCGCAAGATCGCCGAGCAGGGCCTGTCGCTCACCGGCACGGCCGCCGTCGCGGTGCAGGTGCGCGGCCCGGCATCCGCGCCGGTCATCAGCGGCACGGTGCGGTCGAGCGGCGCGCGCTTCGTGGCCGCGCAGGCTGGCCTCGCCGTCAACGACATCGCGCTCGACGTTTCGATGGGCAACGGCGTCGCCACCATCAACAGGTTGTCCGGCACGCTCTCCTCCGGCGGCACGCTGACGGTGGGCGGCACGGTGGGCATCGACCCCAATTCAGGCTTCCCGGCCGACATCAGCATCAGGCTGGCCGACGGACGCTATACCGACGGGCGCATCGTCACCGCCAATCTGAGCGGCGACCTGGCGGTGAAGGGACAGCTCACTGCCTCGCCGGTGCTTTCGGGCACCATCAACCTGGCGCGCACGGTCATCACCGTGCCGACCAAGCTGCCCAGCTCGCTTTCCGAACTCAATGTGCAGCACAAAAATGCGCCCAGCGCGGTGCGCCAGCAGGACCGGGCGCTGAACCCGCCGTCCAGCGGCGACGGCGGTGCGGGCGGGGGCATGAACCTCGACCTTACCGTCAACGCGCCCAATTCCATCTTCGTGCAGGGCAGGGGCGTCGATGCCGAGCTTGGCGGCAATATCCGCCTCACCGGTTCGGCCGCCTCGCCGCAGGCGGTGGGCAGCTTCACGCTGCGGCGCGGGCGGCTGGAAATCCTGGGCAAGCGGCTGAATTTCACCGAAGGCACGCTGACCTTCTCCGGATCGACCATCCCCTATCTGAACCTCGTCGCCGAATCGACGGCCTCCGACGCCACGGTGACGATCACCGTGAGCGGCGAGGCCACCAATCCGCGCTTCGTCTTCGCCTCGGTGCCGGCCCTGCCGGAAGACGAGGTGCTGGCCCGCCTGATCTTCGGCCGCTCCATGTCGAACCTGTCGCCATTGCAGATCGCCCAGCTTGCGGAAGCGGCGGCCCAGCTTGCCGGTGTCGGCGGCTCGACCTCGCTGCTGCAGAACCTGCGCAACGCCATCGGCGTCGACGATCTCGACGTCGTCACCGACGACAAGGGCGGCACCTCCGTGCAGGCCGGCAAATATCTGAACGACCGCACCTATGTGACGATCCAGAAGGGCGAGAAGCCGGGATCCGGCAAGGCGCGCATCGACCTCAATGTCGGGCGCGGCGTGAAGCTGCGCGGCGAGGCGAGCGATGCCGGCGAGGCCAAGGGCGGCATTTTCTACGAAAAGGAATATTAGGCGCAGGTTCTAACCGCCGCGCCATCCTGGACTATCCGGCAGAGTGACCGGGACGGTTCCGGCATGGATTCCCGAGACTTTGCGCTCCCTGCGGTCGCTGCAAAGTCGGGAATCCATGCAGCGGCGTTACTGGGTAGCCGCCAACCGGCCGGAATGGAACCCCGGCTCCCGCTGCGGGATGGCGAAGCGGGGCAAAAAGCCCTACAGGCGACCGCAGCTTTGCATCTGCTGGGCGTAGCGGCGAGCCATGGTGTCGGTCTCGCGGGCATAGTTGCGGATGCCGGCATTGCTCTTGTAGGCGCCGCGCCTGTAGCCGTTCCAGCCGGAATAATAGGCGAGATAGAGATTGTAGGTGTCGTTGCGGGCGATGCCCAGCGTGCTGGCGCTCTTGGCGTGATACCAGCCGACGAAGTCGATGGCGTCTGCGAAGCTGGTCCGTCGCGCGGTAAAATTGCCGGTTTCGGCGCGGTATTGCGCCCAGGTGCCGTTCAGCGCCTGCGAATAGCCGGCGGCGGTGGACGGGCGTTTCCACGGGATGAAGCCGAGCAGCTTGGCGCGCGGCGGCTTGGCGTTGGCCTTGAAGCCGGATTCCTTGCGCACCGTCGCCATCAGCACCGGCACCGGGATGCCGTGCTTCGCCTCGGCGCGCTTGGCGGCGGAATGCCAGTTGTCGATCCAGCCGTCGCGCTGGTCGAAGACAGCGCAGACATTGTTGATCTGGCTCGGCGGCGTGGCACAGGCCGAAAGGCCGAGCAGCGCCACAACCGGTAAAACTCGACTAAAATTGTACCCGGACATGGGCCGAGCTTTAGGCGCAAATGATAAAGGGAGTCTTGACGGGATTTTAACGATTGCGGCGAGGCTGCGGCAGTTCCCGTCCTGATTCCGGAACCGGCTGTAAGGCGATGAAAACAAAGGCTGCTCCGCTGTTGCAGGAACAGCGGAGCGGCGACCGGCGATCTGTCAGCGGGCAGGGGCGACGAGGCCGAAATGGGCACCCTGAGGGTCGGTGCAGGTGACGACCCACTGGCCGCCGGGCACCTGTTCCGGCCCGAACGTCACCGTGCCGCCATTGTCGGTAACGCGCCTGGTGGCTGCGTCGATGGCCGGCACGTTGAAATAGAACTGCCAGAAGGCCACCGGCACCTGGGGCGGGCGGTTCATCATGCCGCCGTTCTGTTCGCCATTGACGGCGAAAAGCTGGTAGGTGCCCATTTCTCCCATGTCTATGCCGGCATCTCTGGTCCAGCCGAACTGGCCGGAATAGAACTCCAGCGCACTTTCCCAGTCATCGGTGTAGAGTTCGCGCCAGCCGATGTGGCCGGGCGCGTCCATGGGCACCGGCGGCAGTTCCGGTCCGTCCGCGTGCAGCAGCATGAAGACCGCGCCTTGGGGATCGGCAACCACGGAAAAGCGCCCGACATCGGGAATGTCCGACGGCTCGCGATGCACGGATCCGCCTGCCGCCTTCACCGAGGCGGTGGCGGCGTCGACGTCGTCGGCCTCGATATAGCCCATCCATGCCGGCGGCATGCCGCTTTCACGAATCTCCTCGGGAAAGGCCATGAGGCCGCCGACGCCGCGGTCTCCGACCTTGACGACGATGTAGGGCGGAATGCCGGGCGCATCGAAGGGCTCCGCCATCCAGCCGACAACCCTGGTGTAGAACGCCTCGGCGGCTTCGAGGTCATTGGTCATCAGTTCGTACCAGAAGAAGGATTTCGCGCGATCCGGCATGAGATTTCTCCCTGTTTGGCGGCTATCTCGCACAGCCGTACCTATAGGACGGCCGATACCGGCCGTTTCCGACATGGCAAAACGAGGTAGGCGTTCCGCGGTTGCAGCAGGATGCTTTCAATAAAACATGATAAAATAATTCATGTTTATTGTGGATTTTCAGCGGCTTGAGTGAAAATTGACCAATTGATAAAAATTTTGGATGTGCTAGCTTTTCCCCAACGATAAAAAAGGGGAATGTGAAATGGCGACAGGTCATTTCAAGGAAGGCATCGCCGCCGGACGGCTGCCGGCCGACGCTTACGCGGACAATTTTGCCGATCTTCACCCGCCGCTCGATCATCACGAGGCGCTGGTCGAGGCCGATCGCTGCTATTTCTGCTACGACGCGCCCTGCATGCAGGCGTGTCCGACATCGATCGACATCCCGATGTTCATCCGCCAGATCGCCACCGGCAACGCGCTGGGGGCGGCCAAGACTATCTTCGACCAGAACATATTGGGCGGCATGTGCGCCCGGGTGTGTCCCACCGAGACCTTGTGCGAGGAAGCCTGCGTGCGCGAGGCGGCCGAGGGGAAGCCGGTGCAGATCGGCCGCTTGCAGCGCTATGCGACCGATGTGGCCATGGAGGAACAGCGCCAGTTCTACCACCGGCCGGACCGCAGCGGCAAAAAGGTGGCGGTGGTCGGCGCCGGGCCGGCCGGGCTCGCTTGCGCTCACCGCCTTGCCCTTCACGGCCATGACGTCACCATATTCGAGGCGCGGCCCAAGGCCGGCGGCCTCAACGAGTACGGCATCGCCGCCTACAAGAGCACCGATGATTTCGCCCAGGCCGAGGTCGACTACGTCACCGGGATCGGCGGCATCGAGATCAGGAACGGCATGGCGCTGGGGCGCGACGTCCAGCTTGCCGATCTGGCCGGTGCCCATGATGCCGTGTTCCTCGGCATGGGGCTTGGCGGCATCAACGCGCTGCGCGCCGAGGGCGAGGACGTGGCGGGCGTCGAGAACGCCGTCGATTTCATCTCCATCCTGCGCCAGACGTCCGACCTGGCGGCATTGCCGGTCGGCCGGCGTGTCATCGTCATCGGCGGCGGCATGACGGCGATCGATGCGGCCGTGCAGTCGAAGCTGCTCGGCGCGGAGGAGGTCACCATCTGCTACCGGCGCGGCAAGGAGGACATGAACGCCTCGCTCTTCGAGCAGGACCTTGCCGCCGCCAACGGCGTCGTCATCCGCCATTGGCTGCAGCCGAAACGGGTGATCTCGCACAATGGCAGGGCGACCGCGCTGGAACTGGAATACACGACCATGGAAGGCGACCGGCTGACCGGCACCGGCGAGTTGCTGACGCTGCCGGCCGACCAGATCTTCAAGGCCATCGGCCAGACTTTCGTCGCCGCCGGCCTCAACGGCGCGGGCGCCGGCATCGAGCTGGAGGGCGGCCGCATCAAGGTGGACGCGGAAGGGCGCACGACCATGGCGCGGGTGTGGGCCGGCGGCGACTGCATCCATGCCGGCGAGGACCTGACCGTGACCTCGGTGGCGCAAGGCCGCGATGCCGCCGAAAGCATCCATCGCGCACTTGCTTCCGACCCTGTGACCGCGAACGGGAGGGCATGAGCATGGCAGACATCCGCAGCACATTCGTCGGCATCAAGTCGCCCAATCCGTTCTGGCTGGCGTCCGCGCCGCCGACCGACAAGGCCTACAATGTCGAGCGCGCCTTCAAGGCGGGCTGGGGCGGCGTGGTCTGGAAGACGCTCGGCTCCGAAGGCCCGCCGGTGGTCAATGTCAACGGCCCGCGCTACGGCGCCATCTGGGGCGCTGACCGGCGCCTGCTCGGCCTCAACAATATCGAGCTGATCACCGACCGCGACCTGCAGACCAACCTGCGCGAGATGAAGCAGGTGAAGATGAACTGGCCAGACCGGGCGCTGGTCGCCTCGATCATGGTGCCGTGCGTGGAAGAGGAGTGGAAGGCGATCCTGCCGCTGGTCGAGGAGACCGGGGCGGACGGCATCGAGCTGAATTTCGGCTGCCCGCACGGCATGAGCGAGCGCGGCATGGGGTCGGCCGTCGGCCAGGTGCCGGAATATATCGAGATGGTGGTGCGCTGGTGCAAGCAATATTCGCGCATGCCCGTCATCACCAAGCTGACGCCCAACATCACCGATATCCGCAAGCCGGCGCGTGCGGCGCATGCGGGCGGAACCGACGCGGTGTCGCTGATCAACACCATCAACTCGATCACCTCGGTCAACCTCGACAGCTTTGCGCCGGAGCCGACCATCGACGGCAAGGGCAGCCATGGCGGCTATTGCGGACCGGCGGTGAAGCCGATCGCGCTCAACATGGTGGCCGAGATCGCCCGCGATCCCGAGACGCAGGGGTTGCCTATCTCCGGCATCGGCGGCGTGACGACCTGGCGCGACGCGGCCGAGTTCCTGGCGCTGGGGGCTGGCAACGTGCAGGTGTGCACGGCGGCCATGACCTACGGCTTCAAGGTCGTGCAGGAGATGATCGCCGGCCTCGAGAGCTGGATGGACGAGAAGGGCCATCGCTCGCTCGACGACATCATCGGGCGGGCGACGCCGAACGTCACCGACTGGAAGTATCTCAACCTGAACTATATCGCCAAGGCGCATATCGACCAGGAACTCTGCATCAAGTGCGGCCGGTGCCACATCGCCTGCGAGGATACCTCGCACCAGGCGATCACCTCCATGGTCGACGGCGTGCGCCATTTCGAGGTGATGGACGACGAGTGCGTCGGCTGCAATCTGTGCGTCAATGTCTGCCCGGTCGAGGGTTGCATCACCATGCAGCCGCTGGCCGTCGGCGAGATCGACCAGCGCACCGGCCAGCCGGTATCGCCGGTCTATGCCAACTGGACCACGCACCCGAACAACCCCATGGCGCGAACGGCGGCCGAGTAGTTCCTCCCGGGCCGGGCGGAGCCGCGACCGGGGGGAAGCGGCTCCGCCTGCGCTTCGCTTCATGAAAAAGGCCCGCGCCGGTGTCTCCGGCGCGGGCCTTTCGGCTTTGGGTGCCGGGTCTTATGCCGGCTGCATTTTCTGGCTGCGCAGGCTGGCAAGGTGGCGCAGCAGAACCGGTATCACCAGCACGACGCCGAGCAGCGTCGAATAGATCTCCGGCGCGATCATCAGGAAGGCCGCAACCACCAGCAGGACGTTTTCCCAGGCCTTTGTCGGCACCAGCATGAAGCGCGACAGGGCGGCGCCCAGGCAGACGATGCCGAACGAGCAGCCGAAGAAGGCGAGCAGGAAGTCCGGAACGGTGAAGTCCCTGGTGACCAGCAGCAGCGAGGGCGAAAACACGAAGACGAAAGGCACCAGTGCCTTGCCGAGCCCCAGCCGGAAAGCGGTGTTGCCGGTCCTGAACGGATCGGCGCCCGCCATGCCCGCCGCCGCATAGGCGGCGAGCGCCACCGGCGGCGTGATGTCGGCCAGCAGCCCGTAATAGAAGACGAAGAAGTGGGCGACGATGGGTTCGACGCCGAGCAGCACGAGGGCAGGGGCGGCGATGGTGACCATGATGATGTAGTTGGCGGTGGTGGGGATGCCGCAACCCATGAGGATGCACACCACGCCGGTCATGATCAGGGTGAACAGCAGCGTCAGCGTGGTCGGCGAGAAGATCATCTCGGGAATGATCGAGCCCGACATGGTGGCCAGTTGGGCGGCCGTCGAGGTGACGATGTAGGACAGCTTGAAGCCGACGCCAGTGAGCGTGACCACGCCGACGACGATGCCGACCGTGGCGGCCGCGGCGCCGACGGCCAGCGCGTATTTGGCGCCGTCGCGCAGGCCGATGACGATGTCGGCGAGGGACATGCGCCGGCGCGGATTGAGCAGGCCGACGACGACGCACAGCGTGATGCCCCAGAACGCCGCCAGATAGGGCGTGTAGCCGGAAAGCAGGACGCCGATGAGCACGATGAGCGGGATGATGGTGGGCCAGTCGCGCTTCAGCGCTTCCTTCACGTCCGGCATCTCATCGGGGCGCAGGCCGCGCAGGCCGGTGCGCTTGGCCTCGAAATGGACCTGCATGAGCACGCCGAAGAAGTGCATGAAGGCCGGCACGATGGCGGCGAGGATGATGGTCGTATAGGGCAGTTGCAGGAACTCGATCATCAGGAAGGCGGCCGCACCCATGATCGGCGGCGTCACCTGGCCGCCGGTCGAGGAGGCGGCTTCGACGGCGGCGGCGAAATTGCGCTTGTAGCCGAGCTTGATCATGGCCGGGATGGTGAGCGAGCCGACGGTGACGGTGTTGGCAACCGACGAGCCGGAGATCATGCCGAACAGGGCCGAGCCGAAGATCGAGACCTTGGCCGGGCCGCCGGCGAACCGCCCCGCCACCCAGGCCGCGCAATCGAGGAAGAGCTGGCCGAGCCCGATGCGCGTGGCGAAGACGCCGAACAGCACGAAGTGGAAGACGTAGGTCGCCACCACGCCCAGCGCGATGCCGTAGATGCCCTGCGTGGTGAGATACAGGTGGTTGACGAGCTGCGCGACGGAATTGCCGGGATGGACGAGGATGCTCGGCATGTACTGGCCGAACAGCGCATAGGCCATGAACAGCATGGAGATGATCGACAGCGGCCAGCCGACGGAACGGCGCGTGGCGTCGAGCAGCAGCACGATGAGCAGCACGCCGAGGATGACGTCGGTCTGGGTCGGGTTGCCGACGCGGAAGGCCAGGTCGTCGAGCGGAATGAGCGGAACATGGGCGACGGCGACGACGGCGCCGATGGCCAGCAGCCAGTCATAGAGCGGAATGCCCAGCGGCCGCAGCCAGGTGGAATCGGACGGCTTGTCGTAGCCGCGCTTGGTGATGGGGAACACCAGGAACACCAGCGCCAGCACCAGCGAGAGGTGGATGCCGCGATGGGTCATTTCCTGCAGCAGGCCGAAGCCGGCGGTGTAGTAGTGGAATATGGACAGCACCACCAGCAGGAAGCCGACCAGATAGCCGGCGGCCGGCCCCAGCGTGCGGAAGCGGATTTCGGAATCGAACTTCTCTTCCAGTTCGCGCGCCTTTTCCTCGTCCAGTTCGACGCCTGCGAGGCTGATCTTCTGATCGTCCTTGTCGCTCATCGGGGCTGTTTCCTCTTGTGTTCACGGCCCCTGAATTTTCGGGCCGATACGAAATCGACCAGGGGAAGGGCGATGCCTCCACCTGGCCGATCGCGAAGTTGTGCCGTGCGCCCTTATTTGAGGACGCCGGCTTCCTTGTAGAATCGCTCCGCACCGGGGTGGAACGGGATGCCCGCGCTCTTCACCGCGTTGTCGAGCGTGATCATCTTGCCCTTGGCGTGGCCGGCCTGAAGCGCCTTCTGGCTGGCCTCGCTGTAGAGCGACTTGACGATGTTGTAGATGAGGTCGTCGGGCTGCTTGGCGCTCGACACCATCTGGGCGGCCACGGAGATGGTCTGCGTCTCACCGACGTTCTTGTAGGTGTCGGCCGGCACCGTGTCAGTCTGGAAGAAGCCCTGTTCCGCGAGCAGCTTGTCCGCTTCCGGCCCGTGGATCGGGACAAGGGTGATGTTGTTGGTGGCAGCCAGCTCGACGATGGCGCCGGTCGGATAGCCGCCGACGAAGAAGTAGGCGTCCAGCGAATTGTCCTGCACCTTCTCGCCGGAGGGGCCGGGCTTCAGGTATTCGGCGTGCAGGTCCTTCTCGGAGAGGCCATAGGCGGCCAGGACGAGGCGGGCGTCGACGATGGTGCCGGAGCCCGGCTCGTCGAGCGAGACGCGCTTGCCCTTGAGGTCGGCGACCGACTTGATGCCGGCATCGGCCCGCGCGACGAGGTGGATCGTCTCGGGATAGAGGGTGGCGACGAGGCGCAGGTCCTCGACCTTCGGCTTGCCTTCGTAGAGGCCGGTGCCGCTGTAGGCCCAGTAGGCCACGTCCGACTGGGTGAAGCCGGCCTCACCGGCGCCCGACTGGATGGCGCTGATGTTGGCCACGGAGCCGTTGGAGGCGACGGCCGTCGCCACGAGACCTTCCACCCCGGCCTCGCCGGTGGCCGAGATCGCGTTGGCGATCAGGCCGCCGATCGGGTAGTAGGTGCCGGAGGTGCCGCCCGTGCCGATGCGGAAGAATGCCTGCTGCGCGAACGACATGCCCGTGCCGGCGAGAACCGCGGCTGCGCCCACGCCTGCGGAAAATGCGCGCCGTGTGATTGAAAAAGCCATTTTGAACTCCCGTCCTCAATCTAAAGGCGCAAACATGGGCGAGCCTTTAAAAGCTTGTCAATACTGTGGCCAGCGCGTTTTCCCGGCTGCCCCAACGTCATGCTTCATCATCCTGTGGATTGTGCAGGGTCGAATTCATTTCTCTTTATTGTAGATAAAAAATATCCATGATAAAAGGTATCCAGATTGAAGGAGTCGGCGATGAAACTCGGCGAAGGCGTGGAAGCGGCCATCCACTGCGCAGCCCTGCTGGCGGGGCTGGACGACGATGCCACCATTCCCGGCTCTGCGATGGCGGCCCAGTTCGGCCTTTCGCCGAGCTATCTGCTCAAGCACCTGAAGGCGCTGACGGCGGCCGGCCTGCTGGAATCGGTGCCGGGCCCCGCCGGGGGCTACCGGCTGGCGCGGCCGGCCGACAGCATCTCGCTGCTCGATATCGTGCTGGCGGTGGAGGGGCCGCAACCGGCGTTCCGCTGCTGCGAGATTCGCCAGCGCGGTCCGGTCAGGCTGCCGGCATCGGCCTACGCCAGGCCGTGCGGCATCAATGCCGCCATGTTGCGGGCCGAGCGGGCCTATCGCGCCGCGCTCGCCGCGGAGCGGCTGTCCGATATCGTGTCGGAATTTCTGGCCGAGGCCGACCCGCGTTCGGTCGCCGCCAGCCGCGCCTTCGTCGCGGAAAACCGGCGGCCGCAAAAACACACTGTCGATCCACAAGGCTGAAAGGCCACAGGCTGAAAGGAAAGAACATGGAACAGAGACTGGATTTCTTTGCCGCCGCACCGGAGCTGATGAAGAGCGTGATCGCCCTGAACCAGGCGGTGGAGAAATGCGGGCTGGAAAGGAGCCTGCTGCATCTCATCAAGCTGAGGGCCTCCCAGATCAACGGCTGCTCCTTCTGCGTCGACATGCACAGCCGCGAGGCGCGGCAGGACGGCGAGAGCGAGCAGCGGCTCTATCTGGTGGCGGCCTGGAAGGAATCGCCGCTGTTCACTGCGCGTGAGCGTGCGGCGCTGGCCTGGGTGGAAACCGTGACGCAGGTTGCCGATGCAGGCGTTCCCGACGACCTCTATGCCGCGACGCTCGAGCATTTCTCCGAGCAGGAACTGGTCAAGCTCACCGTCGCCACCGGCATGATCAACACCTGGAACCGGCTGTGCGTCTCGTTCCACGCGTTGCATCCGGTCGAGGTGGCCAAGGCGGCGTAGGCTCGCCGCCTCGTTCAGGGGCGTAGGCTGCCGATGAAAAGTTGTTCGAGGAGGCGTGCCGCGTCCTCGAACCGGCCTTCCCCGCTGCGGTCGGGGCCGAGCACGGCGCGCACCTGAACGTCGAAATCGGCATAGTGCTGGGTGGTGGCCCAGATGGCGAAGATGAGGTGGTAGGGGTCGGTCTTTGCGATCTTTCCGGCGCGCATCCAGCTTTCGATGATGCGCGCCTTCTCGTCCACCAACTCCTTCAGCTCGCCTTCCAGCATGGGCATGATGCGCGGCGCGCCTTGCAAGATCTCGTTGGCGAACAGCCGACTTTCGCGCGGATAGTCGCGCGCCATCTCCAGCTTGCGGCGGATATAGCTGCGGATCTCGACGACCGGATCGTCGGCATCGTCGAATTCGCGCAGCGGCGCCAGCCATGTGTGCAGCAGGCGCTGCATCAGCGTGGCGTGGATGTCTTCCTTGCTGCGGAAATAGTAGAGCAGGTTGGGCTTCGACATGCCCGCCGCCTCGGCCACCTGGTCGATGGTCGAGCCGCGGAAACCGTGGACCGAGAACACGTCGAGCGCGGCTTCCAGGATAAGCTCGCGCTTTTCCTGCTGGATGCGGGTGAGCGGCCGTGCGGCGGATTCCATGATCGCTCTTTCCCTCCCGACTTCATTCCTTCTGGACCAAGAGTCTGGACCAGTGGTTCCCGACCCTGTGGAGCGCTCGGCCCGCGGGGCTTTTCGTCTAGTAATGGCTTGACCGCTCATTTGGCGGTGCTAACGTTTGTCCAATCGGTCAAAAATTGCGTAGCATGAATTGACGCAAGGGACCAAGCGTTGGCCGCGAGACATCAACCATCAGGAGGCTTGGTCATGTCCAACAGGCTCAAGGTAACGCCCAACGATCTTTCCGCATTCTGGATGCCGTTCACGGCAAACCGGCAGTTCAAGCAGGCGCCGCGCATGCTGGTGTCGGCCAAGGACATGCACTACACCGCCGCCGACGGCCGCAAGATCCTGGACGGCACCGCCGGCCTGTGGTGCGTGAACGCCGGCCACTGCCGTCCCAAGATCACCGAGGCGATCCAGAATCAGGCGGCCGAACTCGATTACGCACCCGCCTTCCAGATGGGCCACCCGATCGTGTTCGAACTGGCCAACCGGCTGGTCGACATCGCGCCGAAGGGCATGGAGCATGTGTTCTTCACCAATTCCGGTTCGGAATCGGTCGACACCGCGCTCAAGATGGCTATCGCCTACCATCGCGCCAAGGGCGACGGCGCGCGTTTCCGCCTGATCGGCCGCGAGCGCGGCTATCACGGCGTCAATTTCGGCGGCATTTCGGTCGGCGGCATCGTTTCCAACCGCAAGATGTTCGGTACGCTGCTGACCGGCGTCGATCACCTGCCGCACACCCATCTGCCGGGCAAGAACACCTTCACCAAGGGCGAGCCGGAGCACGGCGCGGACCTGGCCGACGAGCTGGAGCGCATCGTGGCGCTGCACGACGCCTCGACCGTCGCGGCGGTGATCGTGGAGCCGGTGGCCGGCTCGACCGGCGTGCTTATCCCGCCGAAGGGCTATCTCAAGCGTCTGCGCGAAATCTGCACCAAGCACGGCATCCTTCTGATCTTCGACGAGGTCATCACCGGATTCGGCCGTCTCGGCACGCCGTTCGCGGCCGATTATTTCGACGTGGTGCCGGACATCATCACCACGGCCAAGGGCGTGTCCAACGGCGTGATCCCGATGGGCGCGGTGTTCGTGACCAAGGAGGTGCACGACGCCTTCATGAACGGCCCCGAGCACATGATCGAGTTCTTCCACGGCTACACCTATTCGGGCAACCCGATCGCCTCGGCGGCGGCGCTGGCCACGCTGGAGACCTACAAGGACGAGGGCCTGCTGACGCGCGGCGCCGAACTCGCGCCCTATTGGGAAGAGGCGCTGCATTCGCTCAAGGGCGAGCCGCATGTCATCGACATCCGCAATATCGGCCTGATCGGCGCCATCGAACTGGAGCCGATCGCCGGCGCACCGACCAAGCGCGCCTTCCAGGCCTTCGTCACGGCATTCGAGCGTGGAGCGCTGATCCGCACCACGGGCGACATTATCGCGCTGTCGCCGCCGCTCATCATCAGCAAGGGCCAGATCGACGAGTTGATCGACCATGTGCGCGAGGTTCTGAGGATGGTCGACTGATCATCCGCAACCGTCATGGGCGAGGGGCGGCGACGGGAGAACCGCCGCCCCCGCCCTGAAAAATGAGAGGGAACGGAATGGCCGCGCCAGGCGAAAATCTGCGAATCAATCCAGACCGTTTGTGGGATTCGCTGATGGAAATGGCGAAGATCGGACCCGGCGTCGCCGGCGGCAACAACCGCCAGACGCTGACCGATGCGGACAATGAAGGCCGCCATCTTTTCAAGCGCTGGTGCGACGAGGCCGGCCTTGCCATGGGCGTCGACCGGATGGGCACCATGTTCGCCCGCCGCGAGGGCACCGACCCCGACGCGCTGCCGGTCTATGTCGGCTCGCATCTCGACACCCAGCCCACGGGCGGCAAGTTCGACGGGGTGCTCGGCGTCCTCTCCGGGCTGGAGGTGGTGCGCACCCTCAACGATCTCGGCATCAGGACGAAGCACCCGATCGTCGTCACCAACTGGACCAACGAGGAGGGCGCGCGGTTCGCGCCCGCCATGCTGGCCTCGGGCGTCTTTGCCGGGGCGCACACGCTCGACTACGCCTATGCAAGGCAGGACGGCGAGGGCAAGAGCTTCGGCGACGAGTTGGAGCGCATCGGCTGGGTGGGTGACGAGGAGGTCGGCGCGCGCAAGATGCACGCCTATTTCGAATATCACATCGAGCAGGGGCCGATCTTAGAGGCCGAGGACAAGCAGATCGGCGTCGTCACCCATTGCCAGGGCCTGTGGTGGCTGGAGTTCACGCTGACCGGCAAGGAGGCGCATACCGGCTCGACGCCTATGACCATGCGCGTCAATGCCGGGCTCGCCATGGCCCGCATCCTCGAAATGGTGCAGAAGGTCGCCATGGAGAACCAGCCGGGCGCGGTGGGCGGCGTCGGCCAGATGCGGTTCTCGCCGAATTCGCGCAACGTGCTGCCGGGGCAGGTGGTGTTCACCGTCGATATCCGCTCGCCCGACCAGGCCAAACTCGACGCCATGCGCACCCGCATCGAAGCCGAAGCAGCCAGGATCGCCGCCGAGCTCGGCGTTGGCTGCGCGGTCGATCCGGTCGGCCATTTCGATCCCATCACCTTCGATCCCGTTCTGGTCGGGCGCGTGCGGGCGGCGGCCGAGAAGCTCGGGCTTTCGAACATGAACATCATTTCGGGTGCCGGGCATGACGCCTGCTGGGCCGCCAAGGTCGCGCCCGCGACCATGGTCATGTGCCCGTGCGTGGACGGTCTGTCGCACAACGAGGCCGAGGACATTTCCAGGGAATGGGCGGCGGCGGGCGCCGACGTGCTGTTCCATGCCGTGGTGGAGACGGCGGAGATTATAGAGTGAAGATTTTTTGCAAAAAAACAGGGCGTTCTGCAGAGCTAATACAAGGCCCGCTTGATCCTGTTCCGGTATTTAAATGTTTTAAGAAAGGGCGGCCGAGTAATTCCGATGCTTACGCACATAAGTTCGAGAGGATAGAAGATGCAGCAAAATTTCTAATCGATAATCCAGGTTCTGGAATACGCGTGGCTGCCATGGGGCGAGGCAAGGGCAACGCTATTCTTAATCAAACTATAATAATAGAGCTGGGTATCTAGAATTTTTGATGGCTAGGGTAGAGACGGCCGAGATCGTGGAGTGATCGGAATCACTTGAACCGGAAAGCTCAAGCCGCTCGCGAAGAAGCGGCAGCGCAAGGGGAATGACAGATGACCAGAGTAATCCGCAACGGCACCGTCGTCACAGCCGACCGCACGTGGAAGGCGGACGTGCTGTTTCAGCACGGCAAGATCGTGGCGATCGGGCCGGACCTGCATGGCGACCATGAGTTCGACGCCACCGGCTGCTATGTGATGCCGGGCGGCATCGATCCGCATACCCATCTGGAAATGCCCTTCATGGGCACCTATTCCTCCGACGATTTCGAGAGCGGCACGCGCGCGGCCCTTGCCGGCGGCACCACCATGGTGGTCGATTTCTGCCTGCCGGCGCCGCAGCAATCGCTGCTTGAAGCCTTGCAGATGTGGGACAACAAGACGTCGAAAGCGGCTTGCGACTATTCCTTCCACATGGCCATCACCTGGTGGGGCAAGCAGGTGTTCGACGAGATGGCCACGGTGGTGGAGAAGGGCATCCCGACCTTCAAGCACTTCATGGCCTACAAGGGCGCGCTGATGGTGGACGACGACGAGATGTATGCCTCGTTCCAGCGCTGCGCCGAGCTGGGCGCGCTGCCGCTCGTCCATGCCGAGAACGGCGACGTGGTGGCCGCGCTTTCGCAGAAGCTGCTGGCCGAGGGCAACAACGGACCGGAAGGCCACGCCTATTCTCGCCCTCCGGAAGTGGAGGGCGAGGCCACCAACCGCGCCATCATGATCGCCGACATGGCGGGCGTGCCGCTCTATGTCGTGCATGTCTCGTGCGAGCAGAGCCACGAGGCGATCCGGCGGGCGCGCCAGAAGGGCATGCGCGTCTATGGCGAGCCGCTGATCCAGCACCTGACGCTGGACGAGAGCGAGTATTTCGACAAGGACTGGGACCATGCCGCGCGCCGGGTGATGAGCCCGCCCTTCCGCAACAGGCTGCATCAGGATTCGCTGTGGGCCGGCCTGCAGGCGGGGTCGCTGCAGGTGGTGGCCACCGACCACTGCGCCTTCACCACCGAGCAGAAGCGCTTCGGCGTCGGCGACTTCACCAAGATTCCCAACGGCACCGGCGGCCTGGAAGACCGCATGCCGGTGCTGTGGACGAAGGGCGTCAACACCGGCCGCCTGACCATGAACGAGTTCGTGGCGGTGACCTCCACCAACATTGCCAAGATCCTCAACATGTATCCGCGGAAGGGCGCCATCGTGGAGGGGGCCGACGCCGACATCGTCGTGTGGGACCCTAAGCGCAAGAAGACGATCAGCGCCGGGCGCCAGCAATCCGTGATCGACTACAATGTGTTCGAGGGCGTCGAGGTGACGGGCCTGCCGCGCTTCGTCTTCTCGCGCGGCGAACTGGTGATCCAGGAGACGGAGGTGAAGACCAGGCCGGGCCACGGCGAGTTCGTGGCGCGCGAGCCGAATTCGGCGCCCAACCGGGCGCTGTCGACCTGGAAGGAGATCACCGCGCCGCGCAAGGTGGAGCGCAGCGGCATTCCGGCCACGGGGGTGTAAGCTTGGCACAAACCCCTGTGGAACGGCCCGATGTGAGCGGCCCGATGCGAACGGCAAGCTGAAAGACCTGCAATCATGAATGCGATCGCCAGCCACCAGCCAGCCACCGCAACCCCTACCGCCTCGCCCGGCACCGCGAATGTTGTTGCGGCCAACAGGCTCGGCCTCACCTTCCAGACCAATGACGGGCCGGTGCAGGCGCTCAGCAATGTCGACCTTACCATCGGCAAGGGCGAGTTCGTGTCCTTCATCGGCCCTTCCGGCTGTGGCAAGACCACGTTGCTCAGGGTCATCGCCGATCTGGAGAAGCCCACGTCCGGCACCATTTCGGTGAACGGCATGACGCCGGAACAGGCCCGCCAGCACCGTGCCTACGGCTATGTCTTCCAGGCGGCAGCGCTGTTTCCGTGGCGCACCATCGCCGATAATGTGGCGCTGCCGCTGGAAATCATGGGCGTGGCGAAGGCCGAGCGGGCCGAACGCATCCGCCGCACGCTCGAACTGGTCAACCTCACCGGCTTCGAGAAGAAATATCCCTGGCAACTGTCCGGCGGCATGCAGCAGCGCGCCTCCATCGCCCGGGCGCTGGCCTTCGACGCCGACCTTTTGTTGATGGACGAGCCGTTCGGCGCACTGGACGAGATCGTGCGCGACCACCTCAACCAGCAATTGCTGGAACTGTGGGCAAGGACGCAAAAAACGATCTGCTTCGTCACGCATTCCATTCCCGAAGCCGTCTATCTCTCGACCCGCATCGTGGTGATGTCGCCGCGGCCCGGCCGCGTCACCGATGTCATCGACACCAACCTGCCGAGGGAGCGCCCGCTCGATATCCGCGAAACGCCGGAATTCCTCGCCATCGCCGCGCGCGTGCGCGAGGGCCTGAGGGCAGGGCACAGCTATGAGGACTGAGGTGGGAAGGGTGATCTGGCCTGTCGCCGAGGGGCTGGCCCCCACCCCTAACCCCTCCCCACAAGGGGGAGGGGGATTGCGTCGTGCTGACCTTTTCCCTGCCGGAGCCAGGCAGGAAAGCCTTGCAAAGGGAGGCGGATGCGGTGGTGCTAGCATTCCCCTCTCCCTTGTGGGGAGGGGTTAGGGGTGGGGGTGCTCATGCCGACGGAAATCGATCCGGCCGCCATCTCCCGCGCGCGGAAACTACGGCATGCAATGACCGATGGCGAACGGAAGCTGTGGGCGGAACTGCGTCAGTTCCGGCGCTGGTATGGCGTTCATGTTCGCAGGCGAGCGCCTATCGGAGCCTATGTCGTCGACTTCATGATCCATGCGCACCGTCTGGCCATCGAAGTGGATGGCCAACATCATTTCGAACCGGAGAGGCTTTGTCGGGACAAGAAGCGCGATGACTGGCTTGCGAGCCAGGGATACCGGGTGCTCCGCTCCAACACCGGCGAGATTTTCGAAAGCTTTGATGGATGCATTGAGGAGATCCTGTGCGAACTCGATGTGACGGCCGTCCGCCCCGCTCCCCCCACCCTTGACCCCTCCCCACAAGGGGGAGAGGAAGAAGGCAGGTGCTGATGGACTCCTTCCGCTCCAAGATCGTTCCCGTCACCACGCTGCTGGCCTTGCTGGTGGTGGCCTGGTACGGGTTCGCGGTGGTGCTGAACGGCCCGTTCCAGCGCGATCTGGACCGCCGCGCGGGCGAGGCGCCGGGCACGGTCGAGTTTCTCATGCGCACATGGTCGCAGCCCAAGCCGACGCTGCCGGCGCCGCACCAGGTGGCGCAGAACTTCTATAAATCCACCTTCACGGTGAAGCCGTGGAGCAACCGCAGCCTGATCTACCATTCGTGGGTGACGCTGTCCTCGACCTTCGTCGGCTTCGTGTTCGGGGCGGGGCTGGGCATCTTGATCGGCGTCGGCATCGTGCATTTCGCCTCGCTCGACCGCAGCCTGATGCCGTGGATCATCACCTCGCAGACCATTCCCATCCTTGCCATTGCGCCGATGGTGGTGGTGGTGTTCGCCGCGGTGGGCATCACGGGCCTGTTTCCCAAGGCGCTGATCTCGACCTACCTGTCGTTCTTTCCCGTCGCAGTCGGCATGGTGAAGGGGCTGCGCTCGCCCGAAACCATGCATCTCGACCTGATGCGCACCTATAACGCCACCCGGCCGCAGGTATTCTGGAAGCTTCGGGTGCCGGCCTCGCTGCCCTTCCTGTTCGCCTCGATGAAGGTGGCGGTGGCTGCGAGCCTCGTCGGCGCCATCGTCGCCGAACTGCCGACAGGCGCAGTTGCCGGCATCGGCGCCAGGCTGCTCAACGGCTCCTATTACAGCCAGACCATCGAGATCTGGGCGGCGCTGGTGGCCGGCTCGCTGGTCGCGGTCATGCTGGTGGCGCTGGTGGGCGCGGCCGCCCGCATCACCGAGCGCGCCATGGGCGGGAGGCCGGCATGAGCGCATCCCCCGCCATCTCGCCTTCTACCTTGCCCCGTTCTTTGCTCCCCTGGCAGATCGCGCTGGCCTTGCTGGCCGTCGTGGCCGGCCTTGCCTTGCAATCGGGGGGCGTGGCCGGCGAGGGGCCCGCCAACATCTGGGCGGCGCTCGGGCTCGTCGCGCTGGCGGCGGCAGGCGCATGGGCGCTGGCCGGCAGGCCGCTGCCCGAGGCCGCCATCCTGTTTCTCGGCGCGCATGGGGCGGCCTGGCTCCTGCTCTCCGGCATCGCCGGCCATGAAGGGCAAGCGCGAGCGTCCTTCTACCTGGCGCTTGGCGGCGCGTGGCTGCTCGCCTGGCGCTGCGTGACGGTGCTGTCGCTGGAAAAACCGGCCTCGCTGTCCGGGCGCCGGATGCTCGGCCTGCTCATCCCGGTCATCTTCGGGGCCTGGGTGCTGATCCTGTGGGAAGCGGTGGTTCGCGGCGCCGGCATTCCCTTCCTGCTGTTGCCGCCGCCCAGCGCCATCGCGGCGCGGATCGCGGCGTCGAGCGCCGTGCTGGCCGCCGATGTGCGCCAGACCGTGTTCAAGGCGGTGGTGGCCGGCTATATCATCGGCTGCGCGGCGGGCTTCGTCGCGGCGATCGCGGCCGACCGCTTCGTGTTCCTGCGGCGCGGGCTGCTGCCCATCGGCAACATGGCGGCGGCCTTGCCGATCATCGGCGTAGCGCCGATCATGGTCATGTGGTTCGGCTTCGACTGGCCGTCCAAGGCGGCTGTGGTGGTCATCATGACCTTCTTTCCCATGCTGGTGAACACGGTGGTGGGCCTTTCCGCCTCCGGGCATATGGAGCGCGACCTGATGCGCACCTATGCCTCCGGCTACTGGCCGACGCTGTTCAAGCTGCGCCTGCCGGCGGCCATGCCTTTCATCTTCAACGCGCTGAAGATCAATTCCACGCTGGCGCTGATCGGGGCTATCGTGGCCGAGTTCTTCGGCACGCCGGTGGTGGGCATGGGCTTCCGCATCTCCACCGAGGTCGGGCGCATGAACATCGACATGGTGTGGGCCGAGATCGCGGTGGCGGCGCTGGCCGGCACGCTGTTCTACGGGGCGGTGGCGCTGGCCGAGCGGGCCGTCACATTTTGGCATCCGTCTATCCGTGGTGGCTAGGCGGCTCTTCAGAGGGTGAGAACAATGAGAAAAATGCTCGTATCATTGCTTGCCGGGGCGATGTCGCTGGCGGCCGCGCAGGCCATGGCCGCCGACAAGGTGGTGCTCCAGCTCAAATGGGTGGCGCAGGGCCAATTCGCCGGCTACTTCGTGGCCAAGGAGCAGGGCTTCTACGAGGAGGAAGGGCTCGACGTCGAGATCAAGAACGGCGGGCCGGACATCGCGCCCGAGCAGGTGATCGCCGGCGGCGGCGCCGATGTGATCGTGACGTGGATGGCGGCGGGCCTCGCCGCGCGCGACAAGGGCGTCAATCTCGTCAACATCGCCCAGCCTTTCGCCAAATCGGGCCTCCAACTGATCTGCCCGAAGGACGGGCCGGTGCAGACCGAAGCCGATTTCAAGGGTCATACGCTGGGCGTGTGGTTCTTCGGCAACGAATATCCGTTCTATGCCTGGATGAACAAGCTCGGCATCCCCACGGAAGGCGGGCCGGATGGCGTGACGGTGCTGAAGCAGAGCTTCGACGTGCAGCCGCTGATCCAGAAGCAGGCGGATTGCATTTCGGTGATGACCTACAATGAATATTGGCAGGCCATCGATGCCGGCTTCAAGCCGGAGGACCTCGTGGTCTTCAACTATACGGAACTCGGCAACGACCTGCTCGAGGACGGGCTCTATGTGCTTGAGGACAATCTCAAGGACCCAGCCTTCGAGGACAAGATGGTGCGCTTCGTGCGCGCCTCGATGAAGGGCTGGAAATATGCGGTCGAGAACCCGGACGAGGCGGCCGAGGCGGTGATGGAGGCCGGCGGGCAGGACGAGAACCACCAGAAGCGCATGGTGGGCGAGGTGGCCAAGCTGATCGGTGACGGCAAGCTCGATCCGGTCGTCTATGAGCGCACGGCCAAGGCGCTGCTCGACCAGAAGATCGTCTCCAAGGAGCCCGAGGGCGCCTTTACGACCGCGATTACCGACAAGGCGTTGCAGTAGGCGCGGACTTGCAGCTTCTGCTTGGGAAAGAGGCGGGTGGCCGCCCCTTTCTCGCAAGACAAGCCGCGCTTAGATGCGCCGCTCCTTGATCGTGCTCATGATGAAGCTGGTTTCGATCGAGGCGACGCATTTGAGGCGCGCGATCTTCTCCTTGATGAAGCGCTCATAGTTGCCGAGGTCCGAGGCGGCGACTTTCAGCAGATAGTCGCGCGAGCCGGTGACGAGATGGCATTCCAGAACCTCGTCCCATTCCCGCACCGCCTGTTCGAACATGATGATGTCGTCTTCGTTCTGGTGGCCGAGGCGGATGGTGGCGATGGCCGTCATGGTCCAGCCGAAGGCGGCGAGGTCGACCAGCGTCGTATAACCGCGAATGACGCCGCTTTCCTCCAGCCGCCGCACGCGGCGCAGGCAGGGCGAGGGCGACAGCCCGATCCGCTCGGCCAGTTCGATGTTCGGCAGGCGGGCGTCGGCCTGCAACTCGCTCAGGATCCTGCGGTCGAATTCATCGGCAATTTTCTGCGTCATTATCCGCCTTTCGTGGGCTGGAATTGCGTGACTCCAGCCATGATCGGTCGGAAATAGCAAGGACTGCACCGCAATCTTTGGCTAGATTGCGCAGAGGCACCGGCCGAAGGGAAAAAATCGTTTTCCGGCGGAACCCGGTGCGAGAACATCGACACGTCAGGCCGCAAGGCCGCCGGGGGATCGCCATGACCGCGCCAAAACCTTCCAGAACCCATATCGGCAATCACAAGCTGCATCCCGAAACGATGATGCTGAGCTACGGTTACGATCCGCTGCTTTCGGAAGGCTCGGTGAAGCCGCCGGTGTTCCTCACCTCGACCTTCGTGTTCCACTCGGCCGAGGAGGGGCGCGACTTCTTCGACTACACCTCCGGGCGCAAGGAGCCGCCGCAGGGGGCCGCGGCGGGACTGGTCTATTCGCGCTTCAACCATCCCAACAGCGAGATCGTCGAGGACCGGCTGGCGGTGTACGAGAACGCGCAAAGCTGCGTGCTGTTCTCCTCCGGCATGTCGGCCATCGCCACCGCCGTGCTGGCCTATGCGCGGCCGGGCGACGTGATCCTGCATTCGCAGCCGCTCTATGGCGGCACGGAGACGCTTCTGTCGCGCACGCTGGCCGGGCTCGACATCGGCGCGGTCGGCTTCTCCGACGGCGTCGACGGCGAGGCGGTGCGCAGGGCGGCGAAGGAAGCGGCGGCCAAGGGCAAGGTGTCGATCATCCTGGTGGAAACGCCGTCCAACCCGATCAACAGCGTCATCGACCTGGCGCTGATGAAGGCGGTGGCCGACGAACTGGGGCAATCGCAGGGCCACCGGCCGATAGTGATGTGCGACAACACGATGCTCGGGCCGGTCTTCCAGCGCCCGGTGGAACTGGGCGCGGACGTGTCGCTCTACTCGCTCACCAAATATGTCGGCGGCCATTCCGACCTGATTGCCGGTGCGGCGATGGGCGCGAAGGAGGTCATCAAGCCGATCAAGGCGCTGCGCGGCGCCATCGGCACGCAGCTCGATCCGCATTCCTGCTGGATGCTCGGCCGCTCGCTGGAAACGCTGGCGCTGCGCATGGAGAAGGCCGACGCCAATGCGCATGTCGTGGCGCAGTTCCTGCGCGACCATGCCAAGG
Source organism: Aquamicrobium terrae (assembly GCF_052978165.1). Taxonomy (NCBI): domain Bacteria; kingdom Pseudomonadati; phylum Pseudomonadota; class Alphaproteobacteria; order Hyphomicrobiales; family Phyllobacteriaceae; genus Aquamicrobium; species Aquamicrobium terrae. The sequence goes on along the minus strand of NZ_JBRKLZ010000001.1, from coordinate 733,462 downwards.
TGGACAAGGTGCATTATCTGCCGTTCCTCGACCCCGAGACGCCGGCCGCAAGGGTGTTCAAGGCCCAGTGCAGTGGCGCCGGCTCGACCTTTTCCTTCGACATTCGCGGCGGCGAGAAGGCGGCTTTCGCGTTCCTCAATGCATTGCAGGTGTTCAAGCTGGCCGTCAGCCTCGGCGGCACGGAGTCGCTTGCCAGCCATCCGGCGGCGATGACCCATTCGGGGGTGCCGGTGGAGGTTCGCCAGCGCATCGGCGTGCTCGACACCACCATCCGCCTGTCGATCGGCGTGGAGCATCCCGACGATCTGGTCGCCGATCTGGCGCAGGCGCTGGCGGTGGTCTGATCCCCTTTTCCCTTCTCCCCTTGTGGGAGAAGGTAGATCGGCGCGAAGCGCCGAGACGGATGAGGGGTGGCTTCGACCGGATGCCGGCAAGAAACCCCTCATCCGCCTTCGCTGCGCTCAGGCACTTTCCCACAAGGGAAGAAGGAGGGTCGGCTACCGCTTCTCGCGAATGTCGGTCAGCGTACGGGCCGGCGTGATCGCCTCGGGGTCGAGCTTGACCTCGATGATTGCCGGTTTGCCGCTTGCCCGTGCCCGCTCGAAGGCGGCGGCGAAGTCTTCGGTCTTCTCCACCGTCTCGCCGTGGCCGCCAAAGGCGCGCGCATAGGCGGCGAAATCCGGGTTTTTCAGGCTGGTGCCGGAAACGCGGCCGGGATATTCGCGCTCCTGATGCATGCGGATGGTACCGTATATGCCGTTGTTCAGGATGACGACGATCACCGGCAGATCATACTGGACGGCCGTCGCAAATTCCTGCCCGTGCATCAGGAAATCACCGTCGCCGGCCCATACGATCACTTCGCGTTCTGGAAACACGCTTTTCGCGCCGACGCCGGCCGGAACGCCATAGCCCATCGAGCCGGAGGTGGGGGCCGCCTGCGTGTTGAAGCGGCGGAAGCGGTGGAAGCGGTGCATCCATGTGGCGAAGTTGCCGGCACCGTTGCAGATGATAGCATCTTCCGGCAGCACGCCTTCGAGATAATCCATGATCGGGCCTATCCGCACCGCGCCGGGGCCGGTCGTCGGAGGGGTGGACCAGGCGAGGTAGTCGGCATGGGCCTGCTCCGTTTCGCCGGCCCAGCCGGGCGATGCCGGTCCCTTTCGCTTCGAAAATGCTTCGACGAAGGCGGCGGGCGAGGCGTTGATCGCCAATGTCGGGCGGTAGACGCGGCCAAGCTCGTTGGCGTCGACATGGACATGCACCAGCTTCTGGTCCGGGTAGGGGCTTTTCATCAGCGTGTAGTCGGATGACGGCATTTCGCCGAAGCGCCCGCCGATCAGCAGGATCAGGTCTGCCTCCTTCACGCGCGCGGCAAGCTTCGGGTTGAGCCCGATGCCGACATCGCCGGCATAGTTCCCGTGCAGATGATCGAACAGCATCTGGCGGCGGAAGGAGACGCCGACCGGCAGCGCCCAGCTTTCCGAGATTTCCTGCATATGGCCGACTGCGTCTTCGCTCCAGCGCGTGCCGCCGAGAATGACGAAGGGGCGCCTGGCTTCGCCGAGCAGCTTTTCCAGTTCGTCCAGCTCTGCTTCGCCCGGCCGGGTCTCGACCGGCGTGAACGGCCGCGCAGCCGGGGCTTCGACCTCGCTCGCCAGCATGTCTTCCGGCAGCGAGACGATGACCGGGCCGGGGCGTCCCGAGGTGGCGACGGCGAAGGCGCGGGTGACCAGTTCGGGAATGCGCGCGGCATCGTCGATCTCGACCACCCATTTGGCGATGTCGCCGAAGAAGGCGTGATAGTCGACTTCCTGGAATGCCTCGCGATATTTGGCGTGGCCGGCGATCTGGCCGATGAACAGGATCATGGGAATGGAATCCTGCATGGCGATGTGCACGCCGGCAGAGGCGTTTGTGGCGCCGGGACCGCGCGTGACGAAGCAGATGCCGGGCCGGCCGGTCAGACGGCCCTGACAGTCGGCCATCATGGCGGCGCCGCCTTCCTGACGGCACACGAAGGTGCGGATGCTGGAATCGTGCAGCGCATCGAGCACGGCGAGATAGCTCTCGCCCGGCACGCAGAATATACGGTCGGCGCCATTGGCCTCCAGCGCCTCGACGATCAGTTGTCCACCCGTCTTCATCGCGTCTTCCGCTCCAGTTCGGCCAGGATTTCCTGTGTATGCTCGCCAAGGCGCGGCGAGGAACGCTCATAGGCGAGCGGCGTGGCCGACATCACCATCGGCGCCCGCACAGACGGCAGGCTGTTGCCGTGGCCGTCGTCGAGGTCGAGGCGCATGCCGCGTGCCACCACCTGCGGATCGGCGAAGGTCTGGCCGATGTCGTTGATGGGGCTGGCGGGAACGCCGGCCTTTTCCAGCGCCGCGAGGATATCGGCGCGTGCGAAGGCGGCCAGCGCCGGAACCATATGTTCCCGCAGGTCCTTGCGATTGGCCACGCGCGCCGCGTTGGTGGCGAAGGCCGGGTCGGCGGCCAGTTCGGCGCGGCCGATCACGGCGCAGAACTTGGCGAACTGGCTGTCATTGCCGACGGCGAGGATAAAATGCCCGTCCTTGACCGGCAGCACCTCGTAGGGGGCGATGTTGGGATGGGCATTGCCCATGCGGTTCGGCGCGTTGCCGGATACCAGATAGTTGAGGTTCTGGTTCGCCAGCACCGACACCTGCGTGTCGAGCAAGGCCATGTCGATATGCTGGCCTTCGCCGGTCCTTTCGGCATGGCGAAGGGCGGCCTGGATGGCGATGACCGAATAGAGGCCGGTGAAGATGTCGGTGACGGCGACGCCCACCTTCTGCGGTTCGCGATCCGGCTCGCCGGTGATCGACATCAGGCCCGACATGCCCTGCACGATGAAGTCGTAGCCGGCGCGCGGCGCGTAGGGGCCGTCCTGGCCGAAGCCGGTGATCGAGCAATAGATCAGCTTCGGGTTGACGGTCTTCAGGCTCTCGTAGTCGAGGCCGTATTTCTTCAGGCCGCCGAGCTTGAAATTCTCGATGAGGACGTCCGCGTCGGCCACCAGCCTGCACACCGTCTCCGCGCCTTCCGGCGTGGAGAAATCGATCGTCACGGAGCGCTTGCCGCGATTGCAGGAATGGTAGTAGGCGGCCGAAAGGTTCTCGCCGTCCGCGCCCATGACGAAGGGCGGTCCCCATTTGCGGGTATCGTCGCCCTGCGGGCTTTCCACCTTGATGACGTCGGCACCGAGATCGGCCAGCACCTGCCCGGCCCACGGTCCGGCCAGGATGCGGGCCAGTTCGATGACGCGGACGCCTTTCAGCGGAGGAGGGGCCATGGACTACTCACTGCATCGGGAGGGTTTGCGCATGTCATTGTCCCGAAACCGGTTCCCGCCTTCGGGTGCCATGCTCTAGCAAGCCTTGCCGATCCTGTCACGTGCCATGCAATGGGCCAGCCTGACGGGCGCGCGGGCCTGCCGAGCCGGCTTCGTCGCGGGGGCAAACCCGGTCGAGCCAGGAGGCGAAGTCGTTCATGACCAACTCGCGGTTGACCTCGTTGAGGCTCTCATGGCGGGTGTCGGGATAGATGGTCGCGGCCACGTCGGAGAAGCCCATGCGCCGCAGGCGGCCGGCAAGGCGGTTGACGCTCCTGCCGCCATCGGTGGCTGGGTCGTGCGCGCCGCCGACCAGATGGAAGGGCAGGTCCTTGCGCACGTCGCCGAAATTCGCGTCGGCCGCCCCGTTGCCGGCAAGGCGGAACAGGTCCAGCCACAGCGAGACCGAGCCGTTCCAGCCGCAGAGCGGGTCGGCGATATAGGCATCCACCTGTTTCGGGTCGCGCGACAGCCAGTCGAAGAAGGTGCGATGCCCGGGGACGGCCTTGCCCCACGCCTCGAAGGTGAGCTTCGGCAACAGGCGCGAGGGCACGTCGGAGCCGAGGCGGAAGCGTTCCCATGCCAGAATCGCCCTTGCGGCCAGTGCCGGCAGGCCGGCCTGGAAATTGGAGTTCCACACGGCCGCCGCATCGATGCGGCGCGAATGGCGCAGCACATAGTTGAGCGCGATCATGCCGCCCATGGAATGGCCGAAGACGACAACGGGCAGGCCGGCATGGTCCTGGGCGATGAGGTCGTGAACGGCATTGACGTCGGCCACCAGCGCTTCGACCCCATCCTGTCCGGCGAAGCGGCCGGGCGGTGCATCGGGCGCGCGGGTGAAGCCGTGGCCGCGATGGTCATGCGCATAGACATGATAGCCGCGCTGGCTGAGGAAATCGGCGAACGGCGCATAGCGCGCGGCATGTTCGGCAAGACCGTGATTGATCTGCACGACGCCACGGGCAGGCGCCGTTGCGTGCTCGACATAAAGGTTCAGCGCCGCTCCCGTCGGGGAGGTGAGGGTGCGTCTTCCGTCGAAGGTCATATCCTGTTTCCGCCTTTTCCACTGGCGCTTTCTTGCCGATGCGGAGCAGTCGCCCGCCTTTCGCCGGCGACAGCGGCAGGTGGCGAATTCCGCATGATGGGTTTAACATGCAAATAACATGATATATCGATGTATCGTTCAGAGGAGGAAATCGGGATGAAATTCAAGATCGGTGCGGTGCTCGTCATGGCAATCCTGTCCGCTATCGCTGTCGTCGGCCATGCTGGCGCGGCGGAAAAATACGGCAAGCAGAAAGTGGTCTACCATATCAATGGCGATGGCGGGCCGGAGAGCAAGGCCTACAAGGCGGCGCTGGTCAATGTACAGAACCATGTCAATGCGGTGGGCAACGACAATATCGACGTGAAGGTCGTGCTGCATGGCGACGGCGTGAAGCTTTTGATGGCGGCGCAGGACGATTTGTCCCTGCAATCGGCCGTCACCAGCCTCAAGACGCAGAACGTGTCGTTTCTGGTGTGCAACAACACGCTCACCAGCCGCAAGATCGACTATGAAAACGACCTGTTCGAGGTGTTCGAGGACGATATCGTGCCTTCCGGCGTGGCCGAGCTCAGCTATCTGGAACAGCAGGGCTATACCTACATAAAACCCTGACGCGGCGGCCGGCATCTGCCGCAGCAAGGGTCGCGGGACGAGCTTGGGCATTGCCCCGCGGCGGTCTTTCGCCTACATAGCGCGCGACCCCCAATCACCCTTATTCAAGGAATAGCGCGCGTGGCACGCCAGTTCATCTATCACATGGCCGGCCTCAACAAGGCCTACGGCACCAAGAAGGTGCTGGAGAACATCCATCTTTCCTTCTACCCGGATGCCAAGATCGGCATCCTGGGCCCGAACGGCGCCGGCAAGTCGACCATCCTCAAGATCATGGCCGGGCTCGACAAGGAGTACACCGGCGAGGCCTGGCTGGCCGAGGGCGCGACCGTCGGCTACCTCGCGCAGGAGCCGCAGCTCGATCCGTCCAAGACTGTGTTCGAGAACGTCATGTACGGTGTTGCGAAGAAGACGGCCATCATCGAGCGCTACAACGAGCTGATGATGAACTATTCCGACGAGACGGCGGAAGAATCGGCCAGGCTTCAGGACGAGATGGACCGCCTGAACCTGTGGGACCTCGAGCAGCAGGTCGAGATGGCGATGGACGCGCTGGCCTGTCCGCCCAAGGACGCCGACGTGACCAAGCTTTCGGGCGGCGAGCGCCGCCGCGTGGCGCTGTGCCGCCTGCTGCTGGAAGAGCCGGACCTGCTGCTGCTCGACGAACCGACCAACCACCTCGACGCCGAGACCACGGCGTGGCTGGAAAAGCACCTGCGCGCCTACAAGGGCTCGGTGCTGCTCATCACCCACGACCGCTACTTCCTCGACAACGTCACCGGCTGGATTCTTGAGCTCGACCGTGGCCGCGGCATCCCCTATGAGGGCAACTACACCAAATATCTGGAAGCCAAGGCCAAGCGCCTCAAGCAGGAGGGCCGCGAGGACGACGCGCGCCAGCGCGCCATCGGCCGCGAGCGCGAGTGGATCCAGTCGAGCCCCAAGGCCCGCCAGACCAAGTCCAAGGCGCGTATCAAGGCGTTCGAGGAACTTCTGGAACAGGCCAACAACCGCCGTCCGAGCGACACCCAGATCGTCATCCCCTATGGCGAGCGGCTGGGCAATGTCGTCATCGAGGTCGAGGGCCTGTCGAAGGGCTTCGGCGACGAGCTTCTGATCGAGGACCTGTCGTTCAAGCTGCCGCCCGGCGGCATCGTCGGCGTCATCGGCCCCAACGGTGCCGGCAAGACCACGCTGTTCAAGATGATCACCGGACAGGAAAAGCCGGATGCCGGCACGGTCCGTATCGGCGAGACGGTCAAGCTCGGCTATGTCGACCAGAGCCGCGATGCGCTCGACCCCAACAAGACCGTGTGGGAAGAGATTTCCGGCGGCGCCGAAGTGGTCAAGCTCGGCAAGTTCGACGCCAACACCCGCGCCTACTGCTCGTCCTTCAACTTCCGGGGGCAGGACCAGCAGCAGAAGGTGGGCAACCTGTCGGGCGGCCAGCGCAACCGTGTGCACCTGGCCAAGATGCTGCGCAACGGCGGCAACGTCCTGCTGCTCGACGAGCCGACCAACGACCTCGACACCGAGACGCTGGCGGCGCTGGAGGACGCGCTGGAGAACTATGCCGGCTGCGCCGTCATCATCTCGCACGACCGCATGTTCCTCGACCGTCTGGCGACGCACATCCTCGCCTTCGAGGGCGACAGCCATGTCGAATGGTTCGAGGGTAACTTCGAGGACTACGAACAGGACAAGATCCGCAGGCTCGGCCCCGAGGCGGTCAACCCGCATCGCATGACCTACAAGCGCCTGACGCGCTGATCTTTGCTCCGAACGCCCCGCCAGAAGCGGGGCGTTTTTGCTTTTGCCGGGAGGGAAACCATGCAGGACTGGTCGGCGACGCAATATCTGAAGTTCGAGGACGAGCGCACCCGCCCCTCTCGCGACCTGGTGGCGCAGGTGCCGGCGGTCGAGCCCGGGCGTGTGGTCGACATAGGCTGCGGGCCGGGCAATTCCACGGAGCTGCTGGTCGAGCGCTGGCCGCAGGCCGAGGTTTCCGGCATCGACACCTCGCCGGACATGCTGGAAAAGGCCCGCAAGCGCTTGCCGGGTGTCAGCTTCGAGCTGGCGGATGCCGAAAGCTGGACGCCGGCGGAAAAGGTGGACGTGCTGTTCGCCAATGCCGTGTTCCAGTGGCTGCCCAACCATCCGCAGGTTCTGGTGCGGCTGATGGACCAGCTTGCGCCCGGCGGCACGCTGGCCGTGCAGATGCCGGACAATCTGGGCGAGCCCTCGCACCGGCTGATGCGCGAGACGGCCGCCGAAATGCCGTTTGCCGCCAAGATGGCCGGCGCCGGTCGGGCGCCCCTGTCGCCGGTCGGCTATTACTACGATCTGCTGAAGCCGCTGTGCGGCCGGCTGGATATCTGGCACACCCACTACAACCATCCGCTTGCCGGGCCGGAAGCGATCATGGAATGGGTGAAGTCGACCGGGCTGAAGCCCTATCTGGATGTGCTCGACGAGGGCGAGCGGCAGGCGTTCCTGGCGCGCTATCTGGAACGGGTAAGCGAAGCTTATGCCGTGCAGGCCGACGGCAAGGTGCTGCTCGGGTTCAAGCGGCTGTTCATCGTGGCCGTGCGCAAGGGCTGACGCGGGAATTCAAACCTCGTCGTCGTCCGGGTCGAGCAGCCGCGTGGCGCGCCACTTCGTCAGCCATGAATTGATTTCGTCGACGACGAAGAAGCGGGCCGAATCGCGGTCGTAGCCTTCGGCCAGAAGCTTCTCGTAGTCGGTGTGGGCATGGCGGATATGGGCGACCGTCGCCAGCCATACGGCGATCGAAGCGGGCAGGGCCTTGAGATGCGGAGCGCCCGCTTCCGCGCGGATCTTCTCGATATCGGCATAGGGCGCCGTCGGCAGCAGCGCGGTCAGCGCCTTGGCGATGGTTTTTTGCCGCCCGGTGGCGCGATTCATGCAGGGTCCCTGCTGGGGATTGCCGCTTCGGCGATGGCATCGACGGAGGGGAAATAGGGCTTGATATCGAGCACCGGCGTGCCGTCCAACGCGTCGATGGCGTCGAGTTCCACCGTGCCTGTCCCGGCATCGATATGGACGATCCTGGCCGTATGCAGTCCGATGGGGTTCGGCCGCGCCGGCGAGCGCAGCGCGAAAACACCTTTGGCATCAGGCGCATGGCGCGGTTTCTGGACAATCAGATTCCGCGGCGCATGGTGCAGCCAGGTCAGGATATGGACGTGGCTGTAGCCTTCGAGCCCGGCAAGGCCTTCCCGATAGGCGGGGTCCAGCACAAGAGTCGCCGTCGCATTGCGCTCGCGCGCCTGGCGCATGTTCTTCGGGCAGTCCGCGCGCTCCGTCCACGGGGAGGCAATGCGGCCGATGAAGACGACATGGCCGTCTGGCTCCATCCGCGCGGGATCGTCAGCCAGGGTCCGTTCGTCCGTGCGTGGCTCGAACATGGCTAGCGCCTCCCGCCCATCCACAGGGCAGAGCAAATCACCCATTGCGCTTTTGCCGAAAATGACATAAACATATCTTTATATCTTTCTTGAGTGGCTTTCCGGATGGGCAAGGACATGAACGTCGCGCTCGATACGATGGTAGATACATTGAAGGCGGCTGCCGAATCCAGCCGGCTGCGCATCCTCGTGCTGCTGGCGCAGGGCGACCTCACCGTCTCCGACCTTACCGAAATCCTCAGCCAGTCGCAGCCGCGCGTCTCGCGCCATCTCAAGCTGCTCATGGAAGCGGGACTGATCGGCCGCTACCAGGAGGGCTCGTGGGCGTTCTTCCGCCTTTCCGACCAGGATATGGCGCGCGCCTTCGTGCTACGGCTGATCGCCGGCATCGATACCGCCGATCCGCAGGTCGAGCGCGACATGGAGCGGCTCGCCACGGTGAAGCGCCGGCGGCAGGAGAGGGCGACGGAGTATTTTTCGCAGAACGCCGCGAGCTGGGATGAGATCCGCTCCCTGCATGTGCCCGACAGGGCCGTGGAGGCGGCGCTGCTGGAGCTGGTCGGGAAGCGACCGTTCCAGTCCATGCTCGACCTCGGCACCGGCACCGGGCGGCTGCTCGAGATTCTCGCCCCGCTCTACCGGCGCGGCGTCGGCATCGACATGTCGCGCGAGATGCTGGCCGTGGCGCGCGCCAATCTGGACCACGCCGGCATCACCAATGCGCAGGTGCGGCAGGGCGATATCTTCGCGCCGCCGGTCGAGCGCGATGCCTATGACCTCGTCACCATCCACCAGGTGCTGCACTATCTCGACGATCCCGCCCGCGCCATCGCCGAGGCGGCGCGGCTGCTGCGTCCGTCCGGCCGGCTGATCATCGTCGATTTCGCGCCGCACACGCTGGAATTCCTGCGTGAGGAGCACGCCCACCAGCGGCTCGGCTTCTCGGACAAGCAGATCGAGGAATGGTTCGCTGAAGCGGGGCTCGACCTTGAAAGCAGCCAGGAGTTCGAGCCGCGCGGCAACAACGGCGCCAAGCTCACCGTCAAGCTGTGGCTCGGCCGCGATCGGCGCCTGCTGATCGCCGATCCCGCACAAACCCTACATGCAGCCCAGATCGGGGAAGTTGCCTGATGAGTCAGTTCCGTTTCTCGCGTCGCCCCGATCTCGGCGACAGCATCCGCGTTTCCTTCGAATTCTTCCCGCCGAAGACGGACGAGATGGAAACGCGCCTGTGGGAGACCGTCACCCGCCTGAAGCCGCTGCACCCGGATTTCGTGTCGGTGACCTATGGCGCCGGCGGCTCGACGCGCGAGCGCACGGCGCGCACCGTCGCCCGCATCCTGCATCAGACGCATCTTGCGCCCGCCGCGCACCTGACCTGCATCGACGCGTCGCGCGACGAGGTCGATGCGGTGATCCGCCAGTTCGCGGAACTCGGCGTGAAGCGCTTCGTGGCGTTGCGCGGCGACCCGGCCTCCGGCGTCGGCACCGGCTACCAGCCGCATCCGCAAGGCTATGCCAACGGCGCGGAAATGGTGGCGGCGCTGCGCCGCCAGGGCGATTTCGACATTTCCGTTTCCGCCTATCCGGAAAAGCATCCCGAGAGCCCGGATTTCGCCACCGACATCGACATGCTCAAGCGCAAGGTCGACAATGGCGCCACGCGGGCGATCACCCAGTTCTTCTTCGACAACGACATCTATGAGCGGTATGTCGAGCGGGTACGCCGGGCGGGCATCTATATCCCCATCGTGCCGGGCATATTGCCGGTGCACAACATCGTGCAGGTCGCCAATTTCTCGGCGCGGGCCGGCGCGCACGTGCCGGCGTGGCTGCGCGAGCGCTTCGACGGGCTGGAGGCCGACCCGCAGACCCACGCGCTCGTCGCCGCCGCCGTGGCCGCCGAGCAGGTGCAGGACCTGATCGAGCGCGGGGTGGGGGATTTCCACTTCTACACCATGAACCGGGCCGACCTCGCCTATGCCGTGTGCCATATGATCGGCATCCGCCCGCGCCCGAACGAGGGTACCAGTGCGAAGTCCGCCGCGGCCTGAAAGGTCGTTTCGAACCTTTGATAAGGCAGAATCAAGAAAGGCCGGGGGTGGAGCCCGGCCTTTCGCTTGATCCATGTTTTCAGGTACTGGGTCTTTTTAACTGGCCTACCGGCTTATGCGGGTCAAGGAAGAACGCCTATGATCAGAGCGCCGACGAAAGCGAAAGCGGCGCAAACTATCAATGCGTTTAGCGGCCTTGTAAGTCCCATGGATAGCCTCCTTCTGAAAAGCTATTCATGGAATCTAGAAATATTCGGCCAACAGACAAGCGAAAATTTTGCTGCATTGCGGCGGATTTGTGGATCGTTTTCCGTACGTGCGTTGAAATTGCTGGCGAAAATGCCCTTAAGCTTTGTGCATAAATTGTGACAGGGTGCGGTTGGAATCCGTAAATCCGGCATTTCGCCGCCCGGTTGCCCGCTACCGCTTTCGGCGGATGCGGCCTGGGGCGGCAACCCGGATTCGGTCCCGGCGGCCGGCCTACAGCTTCATCAGAAGGTCGGGGGTCGGCCATCCGTCGACGGCGAAGCCGAGGCGCATCTGCTCCTGGCGCACCGCATCGCGGGTGTTGGTGCCGAGGATGCCGTCCACGGTTCCGACATCGTGGCCCCTGGCCTCCAGCTTGCGCTGCAATTCCTTCATCTGCTCCATGCTGAGGCCCGGCTCCGGCGAACGCGGATCGTAGGGCGGCGCACCGTCGAGGCGCGTGGCAAGCACGGCCGCCGTCAGCGCGTAGGTGAAGGACTGGTTCCACTTCAGGTAGACTTCGAAATTATCATAGGTGAAGAAGGCGGGACCCTTGCGGCCCATGGGCAGGGCGAGGCCGGCGGTCAGGCCGTTGTCCTCCAGCGGGCTGCCGTCGCGATAGGTCACGCCCCATTCGTTCCAGCGCGAAATGGGCAGCTTGTTGGTGCGGCTGGTCTCTTCCCAGGGCAGGTCGTCGGGGAGGCGAACCTCCTCGATCCACGGCTGGCCGGGGACCCAGCCGCGCGACTGGATCTTCTTGGCCGTCGTCATGATGGCGTCGGGGGCGCTGTTGCGCAGGTCGACGATGCCGTCATTGTCGCCATCGACACCGTTGTTGAGATAATCCGCCGGAAGGATCTGGGTCTGGCCGATCTCGCCGGCCCAGGCGCCCTTGACGTCGGCGGGCAGCACGCCCCGGTCAATCAGGGTCAGCAGCGGCACCAGATGCGGGCGGAACAGTTGCGGGCGGCGGCAATCATGGGCCAGCGTCACCAGCGCGTTGAGCGTCGGGAAATCGCCCTGCACGGCGCCGAAATCGGTTTCCAGCGCCCAGAAGGCGGTGATGACCGGCGCCGGCGCGCCGTATTCCTGCTCGGCCCGGTCGAAGACGGAGGCGTATTTGCGCATGTTGGCCGCGCCGTGCTTGAGGCGGTAGTCCGAGATCATGCGGCCGGAGAACTCGACGAAGGTCTGCGAGAACACGCCTTGCGAGCGGTCGCGGGCCAGAACGCGGGTGTCGATGTCGGCCCCCTGCAGCGCCCCCAGGCCGGCTTCGCCGACGCCGGCGGCGCGGGCTTCTTCGGCCACGCCCTGCTTCCAAGCCTCGAAATCGATGCCGCATTCCTGGGCGGCGGCAACTCCGGAAAATGCCGTCAGCAGCGTGGCGATGGCAAGAATAGGCGGTCGCATGGGTGTCCTTCCGGCTCGACGGTTTGGGGCAGTGCCTCTTTGGAGCATTTCCGCATTTCTCCGAATCGCAGAAACGCTCCAATCCTTTAATTTTGACGCAATTCCGAACGCAAAACCGCTTCGCACTTTTGCTGGAATTGCTCTCAAGGCGTGCTCTATGGCCGCCGCTTATGTCGAAAAGCGGGCATGGGCCATGGCCGGAACCATGAATGCGATTGGCTTTACGCTGTCAACGGGTGTTCTGCCGCAGCCATTTCTGCCAGGCGGCCTGGGTGCCGTTGAAGACGTTGATGTCGGCATTGCCCCTGATGCCTGGCACGATGCCGGTGCCCGTATATTGCCAGAAGGTGAAGGGGTGCGAGCCATAGCGCATGGAAGGGTGGCCGGCGACCGAACGCAGCCAGTAGGGATAGCCGTGGAAGGTCGAAAGCTTGTTGTCGTCGAAGAAGTCGATCGAGGTGTAGATGATAGGCTTCTTGCCGTAGTGCTTCTCGACGATGGACAGGAAGATGGACATTTCGCGGCGGACCGTTTCATGCGGCGGGCGCAGCCTGCAGGTCGGCGAATGCGGGTTCCACTCCATGTCGAGCACCGGCGGCAGCGCGGCGGGGTCCTTCGGCACATTGGCGATGAACCAGCGCGCCTGCTCGGCCGCCGGCCGGCAGAAATAGTAGAAATGATAGGCGCCGCGCGGCACGCCGGCCGCCTTGGCGTCGCGCCAGTGCTGCTTGAAATAGTCGTCCAGCCGGTCGCCGCCCTCCGTCGCCTTGATGAAGGCAAAGGAGATGCCGGCCGCCTTGGCCTGATTCCAGTCGACCGAGGTCTGGTATTTGGAGACGTCGGTTCCGTGCACGGCATAGTGCCAAGGTGCTGCGCCCTGCCAGTCGTGGGGGTCGCTGTCTCCGAAGCGGGGCGCCTTGCCGGCGGTGCCGGCCGGCGTCGATGCGGAGGGCGCGCCTGTCGGAGCCATGTCCTCCAGCGTGGCGGAACAGGCGCCGAGCAGAGCCAGTGCAAGAAGCGGTGCAAGTCGGCGCATCGTGTTCCCCAAACCCGTTGATGGCTGCGGTGGATGCCCGAGCCGCTTCGGAGCGCTTCCGTTTTCTGGAATTGCCCTGTCCCGGTGATTGCCGAACATGGTTGATATTCGGTTGATGGCCACCGGCAGAACCGCAAATATGAGGGGAAATGCGCGGCGAATCGAGGGGCGGGAAGCGATGCGGCTGATCTTCAGACTGTTGCGGACGCTGGTGCTGCTCCTTCTCGTCGCCATTGTCGGGCTGTTCGCGTGGCTTTATGCGGCGCCGCCGGAACTGATCCGCGTCGGTTCCGGCTATGCCGCCAAGATCGTCTGCTCCAATGTCTTCCTTGCCGGCCGCGACCCGCAACAGGTGCTGGAAGTGGATGTGCAGGCGCCGGGCCACCCGCTGCTGAAGCTGATGCGGGTTTCGGTGGACCGGGACGAAAAGGTCGTGCGCGCCGGGCTGCTCGGCTTTCTGGGCGAGAGCGTGGCTGTGGCGCGCGGCGGGCTCGGCTGCGCCAATGTGCCGGACGGCGACCTGGCGCGGGCCAGTGCTGCGCAATTGCCGGATATGCCGATGCCGTCGCCGCCGCCGGATGCGGCGTGGCCCGAGGGTGAACGGGTCGAGCCGGCCACGGCGGAGGTTGCCGCCGTTCTGGCCGACGACAACCTTGCGGGCGAGGGCCTGCGGGCCATCGTGGTGGTGCGTGACGGGCGCATCGCCGGCGAACGCTATGGCGAGGGTTTCTCAGCGGATACGCCCCTGCTCGGCTGGTCCATGTCCAAGACGGTGAATGCCGCGATCATCGGCACGCTGCTGCGCGACGGCAGGATGTCGCTAGAGAAGGGCCGCCTGCTTCCAGGCTGGGAGGCGGACGGGCGCGCGGCGATCACTCTTGCCGACCTGATGGCCATGTCGAGCGGCCTCGAGTTCAACGAGGATTATGGCGATGTCACCGATGTGACCCGCATGCTCTATCTGGAACCGGATATGGCGGGCTTCGCCGGCGCCAAGCCGCTGGCGGCGCCGGTGGGCGAGGTGTTTTCCTATTCGAGCGGAACCGCCGTGCTGCTTTCGCGGCTGTGGCAGGAGGCTCTGGGCGATGCCGGCGAGGCGCTGCAATGGCCGCGCCGGGCGCTGTTTTCGCCGCTCGGCATGGACAGCGCGGTGATCGAGGCAGATGAGAGCGGCACTTTCGTCGGTTCCTCCTACATTTATGCCACCGCCCGCGACTGGGCACGCCTTGGCCAGTTCCTGTTGCAGGGCGGCGTGTGGAGCGGCGAGCAGATATTGCCGCCGGGCTTCGTGTCCTGGATGCGCGAGCCGGCGCCGGCCTCGGATGGCGTCTATGGCCGGGGCCAGGTCTGGCTGGAGGTGCCGGGCGGCAATGGCAGCCGGATGGGCGTGCCGGCAGATACGTTCTGGCTGAAGGGCCATGACGGGCAGACGGTTGCCGTTATCCCTTCACAACGCATGGTGGTGGTGCGCATGGGGCTGACGCCGAAGAAGCTCGGCTACGGGCCGGAGCTTCTGGTGTCGGCCTTGGTGGCGGCGCTCAACCCGCCGGGCGGGCAAGAATAGAAGATCATTGCCGATAATAATGCAAAAGCAAAGGCTTGCGCCGTACTGCACAGATTTGGAGTCTGGAAGCTCATGCGATGATTCAAGGCAACTTCGAGGCGGATGAAATACGTTCCGTCGAATAGGCCGGAGTGGCCGCCGCAAGAAGCTGTTACAGGCCGAAACGCAACGTTATGAAACAGATAGCGTCTTTCGGCATTACATTTGCAACCGTCCATGAGGCGGGGGTGTGAATGTTTGTAAGGAGACATAAAATGAAGAAGCTCGTTCTTGCATCGGTTTCCGCTCTGGCACTGTTCGGCATCGCCGCGTGCAGCGACAGCGGTTCCGACGCCACTACGACGCAGAGCACCACGCCGCCGGCGGGCGAGCAGCCGATGACTCCCGATTCCACGGCTCCCGCCACGCCTCCGGCCACGGATGGCTCGACCACGCAGAGCATCACGCCGGCGCCGAGCGACGGCGGCTCGCAGCCCGATGCAACGCCTCAGCCTGCGGAATAAGCTCTGCTGCCATCCTCCCGAAGGGGCCGGCCTTGCCGGCCCTTTTTCATGCCGGCCTTTTTCGCGCCGGCTTTTTTTGTGGGAGTGATTCCCCTTTTCGATTCGATGCTCTAAACAGCCCCCATGTCCATCTGGAACCGCATTGGCGATTTCATCCAGCGTCTTTCCTCCTCTACGGCGGCCGGAGTGGCCGACATGGTGGAGGCGGTGCGCACCCTGTTTGCAGGCGACCCCGAACTGCGCCGGAAAGTGGCGTTTTCAGTCGCCATGATCGCGCTTTCCGCCAAGATGGCCAAGGCCGACGGCGTCGTCACGCAGGACGAGGTGCGGGCCTTCCAGGCGATTTTCGAGGTGCCGCCGCAGGAGGCGCACAATGTCGCCCGCCTCTATGACCTCGCCAAGCGCGATACGGCCGGTTTCGAAGCCTATGCGCGGCAGATGGCGGGGCTCTGCGGCAATGGCGGCCCTAATTGCATGATGCTGGAGGACATACTCGACGGGTTGTTCTACATCGCAACCGCCGACGGCGTCCTGCATGAACGCGAGGAAGGCTTCCTGCATCGGGTGGCCGAGATCTTCAGCATCGCGGAAGACCACTACCAGACGATACTTGCGCGCCATGTCCAGCTTGGCGTCGCCGATCCCTATGTCGTGCTCGGCATCGAACGCGGCCGGCCGCTGGCCGAAGTGAAGAAGCACTATCGCCGGCTGGTGGCGGAAAACCATCCTGACAAGCTGATGGGGCGCGGGCTGCCGCAGGAATTCATCGCCATCGCCACCACGCGGCTGGCGGCCATCAATGCCGCCTACGAGATCATCGAGCGGAGCCTGCAGGCGGCATGAGCGGCTTCGCCCCCGACCATCCAGGAGCGGAAGTCAGGGTTTCGCCCAATTTCGGGCCGAGGCGCGACGGGCAGCGCCCGGACATGATCATCCTGCACTACACCGGCATGGCGAGCGGCCATGCGGCCGAGGAGCGGCTGTGCGATCCCGAAAGCGAGGTCTCGTCGCACTACCTGGTGCATGAGGACGGGCGCATCGTGCAGATGGTGCGCGAGAGCGATCGCGCCTGGCATGCCGGCAAGAGCTCGTGGCGGGGCGTGAACGACATAAACTCCTGTTCGGTCGGCATCGAGATCGTCAATCCGGGCCATGAACTGGGCTATGCCCCTTTTCCGGAACGGCAGATCGAGGCCGTCATCGCGCTGTGCCGGGGCATCGTCGCGCGGCATCGGGTGCCGCCGGTGCAGGTGCTTGCCCATTCCGACGTCGCCCCGGGGCGCAAGGTCGACCCGGGCGAGAAGTTTCCCTGGCAGAGCCTGTTCGAGGCGGGTGTCGGCCATCTGGTCGAGCCGTCGCCGATCTCTTCGGGGCCGTGCCTTGGCGAGGGCGACAGCGGGCCGGACGTGGAAAAACTGCAGTCCATGCTGGCGCTCTACGGCTATGGAGTGGAGATCACCGGCGCCTACGATGCGCAGACGCGCATCGTCGTCGAGGCGTTCCAGCGCCATTTTCGGCCCCGCCTGGTGGATGGGATCGCCGACGGTTCCACATTTCGTACCCTCGAGCGACTTCTGGCTTCCGTCGCGCAAGATCTTGAATAAGCAGCACTATCGTTTTCGTTGTAATATAATTTAATTCAAATTGAACGGCGCTGCCATTTTTGGCCCGGCATCTCACTCCAGAGGAATGCCCGAGCCGGCCGGACATGCCCCAAGTAACTCCCGGTCGCGTCGAAGCCCCCGGCGCGCACTTTTCCTTGCGCGCCTGATACAGAACAGGACCAAATGAAGAAGTTGACCGTTTTTACGGCAGCTGTTGCTGCCGCTATGCTCACTGTTGCCTCAGGCTCTGCCATGGCAGACCGTTTCGACCCGCAACTCGGCGGGCGCGGCCTCGTCGTGAAGAAGGCGGCCGAAACCGAAAAGGCCGAGGCAAAGCCCGAGCAGGCAGTTGCGAAGAAGGCGGCACCCACGAAAAAGGCGGCATCCAGGAAGGTGGTTTCCAAAAAGGCGGTTTCCAAGAAGCCTGCGGTTTCCAAGAAGGCAGCGAAGTCGACGAAGGTCGTGAAGCGGTCTTCGCGCACGGCCAGCGTGGCAGTCGAAACCACCGGCACCACCTATTCCAAGATCATCGACCACTATGCCGTGGCCTATGGCGTTCCGGTTTCGCTCGCCCATGCCGTGGTCAAGGTGGAAAGCAATTATCGTCCGAACGTGGTCGGCAGTGCCGGCGAGATCGGCCTCATGCAGATCAAGCCGTCCACGGCCCGCATGATGGGCTACAGCGGTTCCGCGAAGGGCCTTTTCAACCCCGATACCAATATAAAGTACGGCATGAAGTACCTGGCGAAGGCTCACAATCTGGGCGGCGGCACGACCTGCGGCACGATTCTCAAATACAATGCCGGCCATGCCGCCAAACGGATGAACCCGGTTTCTTCCGCCTATTGCAGCAAGGTGAAGGTGCATATCGCCTCGCTCGCCCCTTCAAGCTGAGGGTGGCGGCAGCTTTTCTGTTGCCTTTTGGCTGCGGAATACCTTTATACGCATCTGCCAGCCGGCCGGGCGGCCGCACCCCATGATGCCGAAAGGCTGCGGGTGAGGAAAGTCCGGGCTCCATGGAAACACGGTGCCGGCTAACAGCCGGCGGGGGTAACCCTAGGGAAAGTGCCACAGAAAGCAAACCGCCGCGCATTTTGTGCGGCAAGGGTGAAAGGGTGGGGTAAGAGCCCACCGCGCGACCGGTAACGGAAGCGGCACGGTAAACCCCACCGGGAGCAAGACCGAATAGGGGCGGCGCGAGGGGCGACCCTCGGGGGCTGTTTCCAGCCCGCCGTCCGGGTAGGTTGCGTGAGGCGTCCGGCAACGGGCGCCCAAGATGAATGGCCGCCACGTTTCCGCGCCGCAAGGCGCGGAGGCCATACAGAACCCGGCTTACAGGCCGGCTGGCACCTTGTCTCCTTACCTGCGCATTGTGCATCGCTCCGGCCTTCGCGGCCGGGGCGCGCATGCGGGCGCGGCGGGAAAATCTAAACACTTCGTTAGGCTTAATGGAAGATAAAGGAGGATACCGCAGGTGTCCGCCGAGGTGGGGCCGGGCGGTGTGATCGTGCAAGTTGTTCCCGTTGACGCCCATAAACCCCCATGTTATCCCATTTGCAGTTTCAAGCTTTCGTTTCGTGTCAGGGTGAAGCGTATGCCGGATGGGCGGCCGCGGCGGCCGTTCGTGCGATGGCGCGCGCCTGCGCGACGGATGGCTGGAACGTGGACGAGGGACCGCACCGCGGCGGCGCGGGTGCGACGATGGAAAGGGGTGCGGCGGCAAAAGCGGCTGTAGCGCGTCATGGACCGTTTTCTGTCAAGCTCTGTGAACCGGATCGACGCCAAGGGACGGGTGTCGGTGCCGGCCCATTTCCGCGCCGTGGTGCTCAAGCGGGGCTATGCGGAACTCTATGCGCTGAGGTGCCTGGATCAGCCGGCCATGGATGTCGGCGGGCTCGACCTGCTCGACCGCTACGAGCAGCGCATCGCGCAGGAAGACCCTTTCCGGCAGGCGGCGGACGACATGTCCTTCTTCTGCCATGGCGACGGCGCCTTCCTGAAGCTGGATCAGGACGGGCGCATCACGGTGACGGACTTCATTCGCGAGCATACGGGTATCGGCCAGGAGGTGGCTTTCGTTGGGCGAGGCCGGTTCTTCCAGATCTGGGAGCCGGAGCGGCTGGCTGCGCATGGCGCGAAGGTGCGCGAGCGGCTTCTGAAACTCAGGCAGGCGGCAAGCGGAGGGCAGGCGTGATGACGACCGGTTCCGACGCCGAAGCGCCGCACCTTCCGGTCCTGCTCGACGAAGTCATCGCGGCGCTTGCGCCGAAGCCGGGCGAGGTGATCATCGACGGCACGTTCGGGGCCGGCGGCTACACGCGCGCCATCCTCGCCACCGGCGCATCCGTCGTCGCCATCGATCGCGATCCCGACGCCATCGCCGCGGGCAGGGCGCTGGAAGCCGGGCATGAGGGCCGGCTGCGGCTGGTGCAGGCGCCGTTCTCCTCGCTCGACGAACATGTGGAGCAGGTCGACGGCGTGGTGCTCGACATCGGCGTTTCGTCCATGCAACTCGATCAGGCCGAGCGCGGCTTTTCCTTCCGCGCCGACGGGCCGCTCGACATGCGCATGGCGCAGGCGGGGCCGACTGCCGCCGATATCGTCAACACCTACAAGGCTTCGGACCTCACCCGCATCTTCGGGCTGCTGGGCGAGGAGCGCCATGCCGGGCGCATCGCCCGCATGATCGAGGCGCGGCGGGAGAAGCGACCCTTCACCCGCACGCTGGAACTGGCCGACGCCATCGAGACGCTGGTCGGGCGCTCGCCCAAGGACAAGATCCATCCCGCCACGCGCGTGTTCCAGGCGCTGCGCATCTATGTCAACGACGAACTGGGCGAGCTGTCGCGCGCGCTGGTCGCGGCCGAAAGGGCGCTGAAGCCCGGCGGGCGGCTGGTGGTGGTGACCTTCCATTCGCTGGAGGACCGCATCGTCAAGCGCTTCCTTGCCGACCGCGACGAGACGGTCGCCGGCTCGCGCCATCTGCCGCAGGTCGTGGTGAAGGTGGCGACCTTCATGCGCAAGGGCGGCGGCATCGCGCCCGGCGAGGCGGAAGTCGAGCGCAATCCGCGCGCCCGCTCGGCAAGGCTGCGGGCGGCGGTGCGCACAGACGCATCGCCACGCGGCGACGATCCTTCGGTTTTCGGGCTTCCAAAGCTTCCCGCCATTTCGGGAGAGAGGTGAGATCATGTTCCGCACCAGCGATATCGTCCTGATAGGCGTCATGGTGGCCGCGGCAGCCATGACCTACACGATCAAGCGCGATGCCGGCGAGCAGCTTGCCACGGTGCGCAAGATTCAGGCGCAGATCCGCACCGAGGAAGAAACCATCGACTTGCTGAAGGCTGACTGGAGCCTGCTTACCCAGCCGGGGCGGCTGCAAAGGCTGGTCGAGCGCTATCAGGACCAGCTCGGGCTGGAACCGGCCACGCCGCATCAGTTCGCCCGCGTGGACAGCCTGCCGCAGCGGCCGCTGACCATCGAGGACATCACCGCCGCCGATGCCGCAGGCAAGCTTATCGATCCAACCCAGACCGGAGCCGTCGAATGATCGGCATGCTCAATCCCTTCCGGCGCACGCGCCAGCCGGCCGACGACACCTCCATCGTGATGGATTCGGCCCGCAAGTCGACCGGCGGGCGCACGCGCAACCGCGTGGTCATGACCATGGCGGTGTTCTTCGGCATCTATGCCATCATCGGCGGACGCCTCGTCTATCTCGGCTTCCAGGACCCGATGCCCTCCGGTGCGCCCGCAAGCCGGGTGACGGCGGCGCGCCCCGATATCGTCGATCGCAACGGCGAGGTGCTGGCGACCGACATCAAGACGTCTTCGCTATTCGCCGAGCCGCGCCACATCGTCGATGCCGACGAGGCGATCGAGAAGCTGTCCACGGTGCTGCCGGAGATCGACTACGAGCAGACCTACAACAAGCTGAAAAGCGGCGCCGGCTTCGTCTGGCTCCAGCGCCAGCTCACGCCGCGCCAGCAGAGCGAGATCATGCAGCTCGGCATTCCCGGCGTCGGTTTCCGCACAGAGACGCGGCGTTTCTACCCGGCCGGCCCGACCACCGCCTATATCGTCGGTCTCACCAATATCGACAACCAGGGCATTTCCGGCCTCGAGAAGTACATAGACGGGCAGGGGCTGGCCGACCTGCAGCAGAGCGGCCTTGCGCTGCCGAAGGACCTGGCCCCGGTGCGCCTGTCGATCGACCTGCGCGTGCAGCACATCGTGCATGACGAGATCACCGCCGCCATGGATCGCTACAAGGCGATCGCCGCCGGCGCCGTGGTGCTGAACGCCAAGACCGGCGAGGTCGTCGCCATGGCCTCGGTGCCGGATTTCGACCCCAACAATCCGATCCATGCGCAGGACAAGGACCGCCTCAACCGCATGTCGGCGGGCCTCTACGAGATGGGCTCGACGGTGAAGAGCTTCACCACCGCCATGGCGCTGGATTCCGGCAAGGCAACCCTGAACTCGACCTTCGACGCGACGCGGCCCATCACCATCGGCCGCCAGACCATCCGCGACTTCCACGGCAAGGGCCGGGTGCTGACGCTGCCGGAGGTGTTCATCTACTCCTCCAACATCGGCTCTGCCCGCGAGGCCGATATCGTCGGCATCGAGGGACACCGCGAATTCCTGCACCGCCTCGGAATCCTGGAGCGGATGCAGACCGAGCTGCCGGAAGTGGCGCGGCCGGTCGAGCCGAAGGTTTGGAAGAAGGTTCATTCGATAACCGCTTCTTTCGGCCATGGTTTTACCACCACGCCCTTGCAGACGGCGGTAGGCGCAGCGGCGCTGATGAACGGCGGCTACCTGATGAACCCGACCTTCCTGATGCGTAGCGCCGAGGAGGCGATGGCGAACGCCAAGCGCGTCATCAACGAGAAGACCAGCGCCGACATGCGCTATCTCTATCGCCTCAACGCCGAAAAGGGCTCCGGCAAGCGCGCCGAGGTGCCCGGCTACCGCGTCGGCGGCAAGACCGGCACGGCCGAGAAGGTGGTTAACGGACGCTATGTCAGCGGCAAGCGCTTCAACGCCTTCCTCGCCGCGTTCCCGATGGACGACCCGCAATATATCGTGCTGTCGGTCATCGACGAGCCGCAATCGGAGAAGCCGGGCATGGGCGCGACCGCCGGCCTCAACGCCGCTCCGATCGTCGCCAACATCATCCGCCGCTCGGCCGCGATGCTTGGCGTAGAGCCGGATTTCGGCCATGAAAATACGGCAACGCTTGCGTCCTATTAAGTGATTCTGCGGCGGATGCGCCGCTTTCAAGAGGTGACCAGAACCAGATGAAACTCGATGATCTGACCGGCATAGTGCCTCTCCACGAGGCGTTTCCCTCCGATACGGAGATTGCCGGCCTGTCGTCGGATTCGCGCACCGTCCAGCCGGGCATGCTGTTCTTCGCGCTCGCCGGCACCAAGGCGGACGGCGCCGACTATGCCGCCGATGCGGCTGCCCGGGGTGCGCTCGCGGTTGTTGCCGCGATGGGGCGCACGAACGGGGCGGTTTCCGTGCCGGTGATCGAGGTCGAGGACCCGCGCCGCGCGCTGGCGCTGGCCGCCGCCAAATTCTACGGCACCCAGCCCGATACGATGGTGGCGGTGACCGGCACCAGCGGCAAGACCTCGGTGGCCGCCTTCACCCGCCAGATCTGGGAACATGCCGGTTTTGCCGCCGCTTCCATCGGCACCACCGGCGTCGTCGCGCCGGGGCGCAATGAATATGGTTCGCTGACCACGCCCGATCCGGTCGCACTGCACAAGCTGCTGGCCGAACTGGCCGGGGCCGGCGTCACCCACGCCTCCATGGAAGCCTCCAGCCACGGGCTCGACCAGCACCGGCTGGACGGCGTGCGGCTCGCCGCCGGCGCCTTCACCAATCTCGGCCGCGACCACATGGATTATCATCCGACGGTCGAGGAATACCACGCCGCCAAGATGCGCCTGTTCCGCGATCTGCTGCCCAGGGGCATGCCGGCAATCGTCTTCGCCGACGATCCCTGGTCGCAGGCCACCATCGATGCGGCGAGCGTTGCCGGCATCGAGGTGCTGACCGTTGGCCGCAAGGGCACGTTCCTCAAGCTCAACCGCGTCGAGCACGAGCGAGCCAAGCAGCGCGCCGAAATCGTGCATGACGGGGAGATCTACGAGATCGACCTGCCGCTGGCCGGCGATTTCCAGATCGCCAATGCGCTGGTTTCCGCCGGCCTTGCCATCGCCACCGGCACTTCCGCCCCCACTGTCATGGCGGCGCTGGAGAAACTGAAAGGCGCGCCGGGGCGGCTCGATCTGGTCGGTGTCACGCCCGCCGGCGCGCCGGTCTATGTCGACTACGCCCACAAGCCCGATGCGCTGGAGAATGTGCTGGCCTCGGTCCGTCCATTCACCACAGGCCGCGTCGTGGTGGTGTTCGGCTGCGGCGGCGACCGCGACCGCGGCAAGCGTCCGATCATGGGTGAGATCGCCACGCGGCTCGCCGATGTCACCATCGTCACCGACGACAATCCGCGCACGGAAGTGCCGGCCGAAATCCGTGCCGCCATTCTTGCGGCGGCTCCGGGCGCCATCGAGATCGGCGACCGCCGCAAGGCGATCCACGAGGCGGTGGCCATGCTGCGCGCCGGCGACACGCTGATCGTGGCCGGCAAGGGCCATGAGGAAGGCCAGACCATCGGCGCCGAGACGTTCCCCTTCTCCGATCATGAGGAGGTGCGCGCGGCGCTGAAGGAGGTGGCCGGATGAGCTATCTCTGGACAATCGAGGCGCTGGTCGAGGCGATGGGCGGACGCCCGCTCGGCCAGATGCCGGACGGGGTGCACGGCATTTCCATCGATACCCGGACCCTTGAGCCGGGCGATGCCTTCTTCGCCATCAAGGGTGAGACCATGGACGGGCACGACTTCGCCACCGCTGCCGTCAAGGCGGGAGCGGCGGTGCTGGTTGTCGCCGAGGGCAAGCTGCCGGCGCTGGGGCGCCTGACGGCGCCGAAGATCGTCGTTCCGGACGTTCTGGCGGCCATGGAAAAGCTGGCCGTCGCCGCGCGGGCGCGGGCGAAGGGCCGGGTCATCGCGGTGACGGGCTCGGCCGGCAAGACGACCACCAAGGAGGCGCTGCGCCATGTCCTTGGCTCGGTCGGTTCCGTCCATGCTTCCGACAAGTCGTTCAACAACCACTGGGGCGTGCCGCTGACGCTTGCGCGCCTGCCGGAAGACACCGAATATGCCGTCTTCGAGATCGGCATGAACCATCCGGGCGAAATCCGCCCGCTGGTGAAGATGGTGCGCCCGCATGTCGCCATCGTCACGCTGGTGGCCGCCGCGCATCTCGGTTTCTTCCGCGACCTCGACGAGATCGCCGCCGCCAAGGCGGAGATTTTCGAGGGCATCGAGCCGGGCGGCACCGCGCTGCTCAACCGCGACGATCCGCGCGCCAACTTGTTGGGCAAGATGGCGCGGCAGGCGGGCGTCGAGCATGTGCTGGGCTTCGGCGAGCACCAGCGCTCGACCTACCGGCTGATCGATTGCGTGCTCAACGCCGATCATTCGACGATGACGGCCCGCATCGGCCGTCGCGAGCTGGTGGCGCGCATCGGCGCGCCCGGCCGCCACATGGTGCAGAATGCGCTGGCGGTCCTGGGCGCGGCCGATCTGGTCGGCGCCGACATCGACCGGGTGGCGATGGCGCTGGGCACCTTGCCCACACAGCAGGGGCGCGGCCGACGCCACGTGCTGTCCCATGCGGGCGGGCCTTTCACGCTGATCGACGAAAGCTACAACGCCAATCCGGCCTCGATGAAGGCGGCGCTCGACCTGCTCGACGCCACGCCCGTTGCCGGCGACGGCCGCCGCATCGCCGTGCTGGGCGACATGCTGGAGCTGGGCGAGCACTCCGAGAAGCTGCATGCGGACCTGTCCGAGCTGATCGTCGGCACGGGCATCAGCCATGTGCTGCTGGGCGGACCGCATATGAAGGCGCTGGCCGAGGTTCTGCCGAGCGATATCGCCGTCGTCCACCGCGATGCGGCCGACGATCTCAGCCGGCTGCTCCTCGATACGGTGCAGCCGGGCGACGTGATCATGGTGAAGTCATCGAAGGGGATCGGCTTTTCCGGGATCGTCGAGGCGCTGGTGAACAGGTTTCCGGCATACGCCGAGAGTTGATGAAGGGGCCAGGTCGGCCCAGGGGACGAAAAACGCATGCTGACGCTGCTCGTGGAATTCGCGGACCGGATCACGGTCTTCAACGTGTTCCGGTACATCACCTTCCGCACGGGCGGCGCGCTGATCACGGCGGCGCTGATCGTCTTCATCTTCGGCCCGGCCATCATCGATTCGCTGCGCCTGCGGCAGGGCAAGGGCCAGCCGATCCGCGCGGACGGCCCGCAGACCCACTTCAAGAAGGCCGGCACGCCGACCATGGGCGGGCTGATGATCATGACCGGCATCATCATCTCGTCGCTGCTGTGGGCCAATCTTTCCAGCGTCTACGTCTGGGTCGTGCTTCTGGTGACGCTGGGCTTCGGCGCCATCGGCTTCTACGACGATTATCTGAAGGTGACCAAGCAGTCGCATCTCGGCTTTTCCGGCAAGGCGCGGCTGGCCTTCGAGTTCCTGATTGCCGGCATCGCCGCCTGGGTCATCATGCATAACGGGCAGGAGCCGTTCTCCTCCTCGCTGACCTTCCCCTTCGCCAAGGAATTCATCATCAATCTCGGCTGGTTCTTCATCCCCTTCGCCGCCTTCGTGGTGGTGGGGGCGGGCAACGCCGTCAACATCACCGACGGGCTCGACGGGCTTGCCATCGTGCCAATCATGATCGCGGCCGCGTCCTTCGGCGTCATCGCCTATCTGTCTGGCAACGCCATCTTCGCCGACTACCTGCAAATCCACTTCGTGCCCGGCACGGGTGAACTGGCCGTCATCCTCGGCGCGGTGATCGGGGCGGGGCTCGGCTTCCTGTGGTTCAACGCGCCGCCGGCCGCCATCTTCATGGGCGACACCGGCTCGCTGGCGCTGGGCGGGCTGATCGGCACCATCGCGGTGGCCACCAAGCACGAGATCGTGCTGGCCATCATCGGCGGCCTGTTCGTGGTCGAAATCCTGTCGGTCATCATCCAGGTCGGCTATTTCAAGATGACCGGCAAGCGGGTCTTCCTGATGGCGCCGATCCATCACCATTTCGAGAAGCTCGGCTGGACCGAGAGCCAGGTGGTGATCCGCTTCTGGATCATCGCCGTCATCCTCGCCCTGATCGGGCTTTCCACCCTGAAGCTGCGGTAGGCGCCAGATGATCCCGGCAAGTTCCTTCGCAGGCAGGCAGGTGGCGCTCTTCGGGCTCGGCGGCTCGGGGCTGGCGACGGCGCATGCGCTGGTCGAAGGCGGTGCCGAGGTGCTGGCGTGGGACGACAATCCGCAAAGCGTGGAGAAGGCGGGTGCCGAGGGCATCGCCACCGGCGATTTGCGCGAGGCCGACTGGTCGCGCTTTGCCGCCTTCGTACTGTCCCCCGGCGTGCCGCTGACCCATCCCAAGCCGCACTGGACTGTGGAACTGGCGCGGGCCGCCGGCGTGGAGGTGATCGGCGATGTCGAACTGTTCGTTCGCGAGCGCAATGCCCGCGCTCCCGACGCCCCGTTCATCGCCATCACCGGCACCAACGGCAAGTCCACGACCACGGCGCTGATCGCGCATATCCTGCAAGCGGCGGGCCGCGACACGCAGATGGGCGGCAATATCGGCCGCGCGGTGATGACGCTCGATCCGCCTGCGCCGCAGCGCCACTATGTGGTGGAATGCTCGTCCTACCAGATCGACCTCGCCCCCTCGGTCAACCCGACGGCGGGCGTGCTGCTCAACCTTACGCCCGACCATCTCGACCGCCATGGCACCATGCAGCACTATGCCGAAATCAAGGAGCGGCTGGTGGCGGGCTCCGACACGGCCATCATCGGCGTGGACGACAGCTGGTGCGCGCAGATCGCCGAGCGGCTGGAGCGCGCCGGCCGCAAGGTGGTGCGCATCTCCAAGCGCCTGCCGCTCAAGGACGGCTATTTCGCCGAAGGAACCGATCTGGTCGAGGCGGTGGACGGCCGCCACACCCGCGTCGCCTCGCTGGACGGCATCGGCTCGCTGCGTGGCCAGCACAATGCCCAGAACGCGCTGGCCGCGCTTGCCGCCTGCCGCAGCGTGGGGCTGACGGTGGAGGAGATACAGGCCGGCCTCGAGAGCTTCCCCGGACTGGCGCACCGCATGGAGCAGGTGGGCCGCAAGGGGCATGTGCTGTTCGTCAACGATTCCAAGGCGACCAATGCCGATGCGGCCGCACCGGCCCTGTCGAGCTTCGAACGCATCTACTGGATCGCAGGGGGGCTGCCCAAGGAAGGCGGCATCGAGCCGCTGCGCGGGCTCTTCCCCCACATCGCCAAGGCCTATCTGATCGGCGAGGCGGCGCCCGCCTTTTCGGTGACGCTGGGCGAGGCGGTGCCTTACGAGATTTCCGGCACGCTGGCGGCCGCCGTGGAACATGCCGCCGCAGATGCCGGGCGCGAGGGCGGCAGCGAAGGCGTGGTGCTTCTGTCGCCGGCCTGCGCCAGCTTCGACCAGTTCAGGAATTTCGAGGTGCGCGGCGAAGCCTTCAGGCAAGCCGTCCATGCCATTGATGGGATCGAACCCATCGGAGGGACACGATAATGCAGAGCCGTCTCGACACCAGCCCCGTTTCCAATTGGTGGTGGACCATCGACCGATGGTTCCTGGCAGCGTTCCTGTCGCTGCTGGGCCTCGGCATCGTGCTGTCCTTCGCCGCGAGCCCGGCCGTGGCCGAGCGTATCGGGCTCGATTCCTTCCACTTCGCAACGAGGCAGATCATCTTCACCATTCCCGCGCTGTGCGTGATGCTGGCCGTGTCGTTCCTCAACACGCGCCAGATCCGGCGCCTGGCGCTCGGCATGCTGTGCGTGATGCTGGTGATGATGGTGGCCGTGCTCTATGTCGGCGTCGAGGTGAAGGGCGCGCGGCGGTGGCTGTCGCTGGCTGGGTTGTCGATCCAGCCTTCGGAATTCCTCAAGCCGGCCTTCGTCGTCATCTGCGCCTGGCTGTTCGCCGAGCACAAGCGGCAGCCCGAAATCCCGGGAAACCTCTTCGCCATGATCCTGCTCGGCCTCGTTCTTGCGCTGCTGCTGGCGCAGCCGGACATGGGCCAGACCCTTCTGGTGGTCGGCACCTGGGGCGTGATGTTCTTCATGGCCGGGCTGTCGTGGATATGGATCGTCGCGCTTGGCGGGCTGGGCGTCGTCGGGCTGTTCGCCGCCTATGAGATATTCCCGCACGTTGCCGGCCGCATCGACCGCTTCCTGACGGGCGAGGGCGACACCTTCCAGGTCGACATGGGCCATGAGGCGCTGGTCAATGGCGGCTGGTTCGGCCTGGGGCCGGGCGAGGGCAGCATCAAGCGCCTGATCCCCGACAGCCATGCCGACTTCGTGTTCGCCGTGGCCGGCGAGGAGTTCGGCCTGATCACCTGCATGGTCATCATGCTGATCTTTGCCTTCATCGTGCTGCGCGGCCTGTCCGTCTCGCTGAAGGAGCATGACGACTTCACCCGCTATGCCATCGGCGGGCTGGTCACCATCTTCGGCTTCCAGTCGGTCATCAACATGTGCGTGAACCTGCAACTCATGCCGGCCAAGGGCATGACGCTGCCGTTCATTTCCTATGGCGGCTCCTCGCAGATCGCCATCGCCATCTCCATGGGTATGGTGCTGGCGCTGACCCGCCGCAAGCCGCAGAAGCGCAAGCCGCTCGCCTACGGTTTTTCCAGTTCCATCCTTCCGGCGGAATAAATGGCGAAGGGCACCATTCTGTTGGCCGCCGGCGGTACCGGCGGCCATCTGTTTCCGGCCGAGGCGCTGGCG
The DNA here is from genome assembly GCF_052978165.1 of Aquamicrobium terrae. Classification (NCBI taxonomy): domain Bacteria; kingdom Pseudomonadati; phylum Pseudomonadota; class Alphaproteobacteria; order Hyphomicrobiales; family Phyllobacteriaceae; genus Aquamicrobium; species Aquamicrobium terrae. The sequence goes on along the minus strand of NZ_JBRKLZ010000001.1, from coordinate 704,670 downwards.
CATGAGCTGAAGGCGCGCGGCTGGAGCGTGCATCTGGCCACCGACGACCGGGCCGAGCGCTTTGCCGGGCAGTTTCCGGCCGATGCCATCCACCCGATCCCGTCCGCCACCATAGGCTCGAAGAACCCGCTGGCACTGGCGAGGACGTTCTGGAAACTGTGGAAGGGTGTGCGGCAGGCCTCGACGGTCATCGCGAGGATCAGGCCGGCGGCTGTCGTCGGCTTCGGCGGCTATCCGACCCTGCCGCCGCTCTATGCCGCGACGCGGCGTGGCCGCCCGACGCTGGTCCATGAGCAGAACGCGGTGATGGGCCGCGCCAACCGGGCGCTGGCGGCCCGGGTGACGGCGATCGCCGGCGGCTTCCTGCCGGAGGATGCGAGTGCCGCCGGGCGCAAGACGGTCACCACCGGCAATCCGGTGCGGCCGGCGGTGATCGAAGCCGCCGCGCAGCCTTATCAGGTTTCGCAGGAAGGCGAGCCCTTCCGGCTTCTGGTGTTCGGCGGCAGCCAGGGCGCGCAGTTCTTTTCCGATGCCGTGCCTGCGGCCGTGAGGCAGCTTCCCGACGCCTTGCGCAACCGGCTCGTCGTGACCCAGCAGGCGCGCAAGGAGGATGTGGACAGGGTGGCGGCCGCCTATGCGGAACTCGGGCTTCCCGCAGAAATATCGCCCTTCTTCACCGACATGGCGGAGCGCATGGCCAATGCCCAACTCGTCATTTCGCGCTCGGGCGCTTCGACCGTCTCCGAAATCGCGGTGATCGGCCGGCCGGCGCTGCTGGTTCCCTATCCGCATGCGCTGGATCACGACCAGGCTGCCAACGCCGCGGCGCTTGCTGCGGCCAGCGGGGCGGAGGTTCACGTTCAATCGTCGCTCGACGCGGCGAAGCTGGCTGGGCTGATCGGTGCGCTGATGGCCGCGCCCGAACGGTTGCGGACGATGGCCGGGGCGGCGCGCTCGGTCGGCCGTCCCAATGCCGCCGGCTTGCTCGCCGATCTGACAGAGGCTATTGCGTCGGGCCAATCGCTCGACCAGTTCAGGAAGGAACACAACGCATGAAGATGCCGCAGACGATAGGCCTCGTGCACTTCATCGGCATAGGCGGCATCGGCATGAGCGGCATTGCCGAGGCGCTGCACAATCTCGGCTACAAGGTGCAGGGTTCCGACCAGAACGACAGCGCCAATGTGCAGCGGCTGCGTGACAAGGGCATCGAATGCTTCGTCGGCCACCGGGCCGAAAACATCGGCGATTCCGAGGTGGTCGTGGTGTCGACCGCCATCCGCGGCAACAATCCCGAACTGGTGGCGGCGCGCGAGAAGCTGCTGCCGGTGGTGCGCCGGGCCGAGATGCTGGCCGAGCTGATGCGCTTCCGCAACGCCATCGCCATCGGCGGCACCCATGGCAAGACCACCACCACCTCGATGGTGGCGACGCTGCTGGAAGCGGGCGGGCTCGACCCGACCGTCATCAATGGCGGCATCATCAACGCCTATGGCACCAATGCGCGCATGGGCGACGGCGAATGGATGGTGGTCGAGGCGGACGAGAGCGACGGCACGTTCCTGAAGCTGCCGGCCGATATCGCCGTGGTCACCAATATCGACCCCGAGCATCTCGACCACTACGGCTCCTTCGACAAGGTGCGCGAGGCGTTCCGCCAATTCGTGGAGAACGTGCCGTTCTATGGCTTCGGCGTCATGTGCATCGACCATCCCGAGGTGCAGGCGCTGGTCAGCCGAATCGGCGACCGCCGCGTCATCACCTATGGCGAGAACGCGCAGGCCGACGTGCGCTTCGCCAACCATCGCATGGACGGCGCCGTCTCGGTGTTCGACGTGGTCATCCGCAACCGCAAGACCGGCGCGGAGAAATCGATCGCCGACCTGCGCCTGCCGATGCCGGGCCGCCACAACGTCTCCAACGCCACGGCGGCGATTGCCGTCGCCAGCGAGCTTGGCCTGACCGACGAGGCGATCCGCAAGGGCCTGTCCTCCTTCGGCGGCGTGAAGCGGCGCTTCACCCACACCGGCTCGTGGAACGGCGTCGAGATCTTCGACGACTACGGACACCACCCGGTCGAGATCAAGGCGGTGCTGAAGGCGGCGCGCGACGCCACCAAGGGCCGCGTCATCGCCGTTGCCCAGCCGCATCGCTTCACCCGGCTTCGCGACCTGTTCGACGACTTCGCCGTCTGCTTCAACGATGCCGACACGGTGATGGTGGCTCCGGTCTATGCGGCGGGCGAGGACCCCATCGACGGTATTTCCAGCGATACGCTGGTGGCGCGCATGCGTGCCGGCGGCCACCGCGATGCCCGCCATATCGCGGATGCGGCAGCCGTTGCGCCGCTGGTGCGCGAACTGGCGCAGCCGGGCGACTTCGTTGTGTTCCTGGGGGCCGGCAACATCACCCAATGGGCCTATGCCCTGCCGAAGGAACTGAACGGAGCGGTGAATTGACCCGGGGCCAGGCATTGCTCGACAGTCTGGGCGACAGGCTTTCCGGCCTGCGCGGCCGTGTCACGCCCGATGCGGAAATGGACAAGATCACCTGGTTCCGTGCCGGCGGCCTTGCCGCCGCGCTGTTCCAGCCGGCGGATGAGGACGACCTTTCGGCATTCCTCAAGGCGGTGCCGGAAGAAGTGCCGGTGATGGTCGTGGGCATCGGCTCCAACCTTCTGGTGCGCGACGGCGGCATTCCGGGCTTCGTGGTGCGGCTCTCGGCCAAGGGTTTCGGGGCGGTCGAGGCGATTTCGGAAACCCGGCTTCGCGCCGGAACGGCCGTGCCGGACAAGCGCGTGGCCGCCGCGGCGCTGGAGGCAGGCATCGGCGGCTTCCATTTCTATCACGGCATTCCCGGAGCCGTCGGCGGGGCGCTGCGCATGAATGCCGGCGCCAATGGCGTGGAGACCCGCGAGCGGGTCGTCGAGGTGAGGGCGCTCGACCGCAAGGGCGAACTGCATGTCCTCACCAATGCCGACATGGGCTATGCTTATCGCCATTGCTCGGCACCGAAAGACCTGATCTTCACGTCCGTTGTCATGGAAGGCTATGCCGAGGACAAGGATGTGATCCGCACGGCGATGGACGAGGTCCAGCACCATCGCGAGACGGTGCAGCCGATCAAGGAGAAGACCGGCGGCTCGACCTTCAAGAATCCCGAAGGCACGTCCGCCTGGAAGGAGATCGACAAGGCCGGCTGCCGTGGACTGATGATCGGCGGGGCGCAGATGTCGCCCATGCATTGCAACTTCATGATCAACACCGGCTCGGCCACCGGCTACGACCTTGAAACGCTGGGCGAGACGGTGCGCGCACGCGTGCTGGAGAATTCCGGCATCCGCCTGCATTGGGAGATCAGGCGCATCGGCGAATTCCGTCCCGGCCAGACGGTCCAGGAGTTCCTCGGACAGTTGCTTTGAGGACTCACGAAGCGCAAATTTTCATTCAAATTTGCAGAAAGTGAATCTCTCGGAATCCTAAGGGCTTGTCACGGAATCAACTCTCTGATTCTTTGGGTTCAAGCGTTTCCTGATTGAGTCGTTCGGCGCGTAGGTCGCGGTCCCCGACGGGGCTGTGGCCATGGACTCTGACTCGGGAAACTAGGATGAGTGCCCGCCAAGGGGATGACGGGATATGACCAAGAAGCACGTTGCTGTCCTGATGGGAGGGTTCTCGTCCGAAAGGCCGGTCTCCCTTTCCTCGGGCAATGCGTGCGCCGACACTCTCGAGGCCGAGGGTTTCAGGGTCACCCGCGTCGATGTGGATCGCAATGTCGGCGCCGTGCTTGCCGAGCTGAAGCCCGATGTGGCCTTCAATGCGCTGCACGGCCCGTTCGGCGAGGATGGCACTATCCAGGGCATCCTTGAGTATCTGGCCATCCCCTATACGCATTCGGGCGTGCTTTCTTCGGCGCTTGCCATGAACAAGGAGCAGGCCAAGAAGGTTGCGCGCGCGGCCGGCATTCCCGTGGCGGACTCGAAGATCGTCAACCGCTTTGCCGTCGAGGGCGAGCATCCGATGGCGCCGCCCTATGTGGTCAAGCCGATCGCCGAGGGGTCCAGTTTCGGCGTGGTCATCGTGAAGGAAGACCAGTCGCATCCGCCGCAGATCATCTCGTCGCCGGACTGGAGCTACGGCGAGCAGGTGATGGTGGAGCGCTACGTCCACGGGCGTGAGCTGACCTGCGCGGTGATGGGCGATGTGGCGCTTGGCGTGTGCGAGATCGTTCCGACCGGGCACGCCTTCTACGATTACGATTCGAAATATGTTCCGGGCGGCTCAAAACACGAAACCCCCGCGAAAGTTTCACCGAATATTTACCAAAAAATACAGACACTGGCGCTTAAGGCTCATCAAGCGATCGGCTGCCGGGGCGTGTCCCGGTCTGACTTCCGCTACGACGACCGCCATTCCGAAAATGGCGAGGTCGTGTGGCTGGAGGTCAATACCCAGCCGGGCATGACGCCGACGTCCCTGGTGCCTGAGATCGCCGCGCATGCAGGACATTCCTTCGGCGATCTGTTGAGTTGGATGGTGGAGGACGCTTCGTGTCTTCGTTGAGGTCGGGCCGAATGGGTGAAGGAGGGCTGGCAGGGCTGCTGCCTGCCATGCATCCTGTCATGCCGCGCTGGCTGCGCCGTCCCCTGCGCATGGTTTCCCGGCTGGGCGAGGGCGCCTATCGGGCGCCGCCCTTCGCTGCGACGATCCTGTCGGCTGCGCTCCTGTCTTCAAGCGCCACTTACGGCGCCTATCTCGGCGGTCAGCTCGAAGGCTTCGTGCAGGGCGTGACGGCGCGGACAGGCTTCGCCGTCGACCAGATCAAGGTGGTCGGCAACCAATACACGTCCGAGATCGATATTCTCGACAGGCTGGAGCTGAATGGATGGACTGCGCTGGTCGGCCTTGATGTGGGCGATGCGCGCGACCGGATCGCGTCGCTGCCCTGGGTCGAGCATGCGACGGTTCGCAAGATCTATCCCGACACGCTGGAAGTGCGCGTCGATGAGCGCGAGCCCTTTGCCATCTGGCAGCAGGGGCGGGTGCTGAGCGTCATCGAGAAATCGGGCCGGATCATTGCGCCGTACACTGGCGGCCGGCTGGCTTCCTTGCCGCTGATCGTGGGCAGTGGCGCGCCCGAAAACGCGCCCGTGCTGCTGGCCCGCATCGCGCAGGTTCCGGAACTGGCCGGGCGGGTCAAGGGCTATGTGCGCGTCGGCGACCGCCGCTGGGACCTGCATCTCGACAATGGCGTGACGGTCAAGCTTCCAGAGCATGGCATCGATGCCGCCCTCGAGCGGCTGGCCAGCATGGACCGCGAGCAGGATTTGCTGGGGCGCGACATCGTCGCGGTTGATCTGCGCATTCCGGACCGGGTGGCGGTGGCGTTGTCGCCGGATGCTTCCGAGGCACGAATGGCGGCGCTCAAGAAAGCAGCGCGCAAACCGGGGAGCCGCATATGAACTGGCTGCGTAGAAACGGCGACGCATCGGCCAGGCGCTCCGGCATCCTCACCGTGCTCGATGTCGGGTCGAGCAAGGTATGCTGCGTGGTTGCCAAGCTGAAGCCCTGCGAGGACGGCAATCTGCTGCGCGGGCGTACCCACCGCATCCAGGTGATCGGCATCGGCCACCAGAAGTCGCAGGGCATGAAGTCCGGCGTGGTCATCGACCTGGAGCGCGCCGAGCACGCGATCCGGCTGGCCGTGGACTCGGCCGAGCGCATGGCCGGGCTGACCGTCGATTCTCTGATCGTCAACATGACGGCGGGCCGCCTGAAGAGCGAGACCTTCTCCGCCACCGTCAACCTCGGCGGTCACGAGGTGGACGAAAGCGACATCAAGCGCGTCCTGGCGGCCGGCGCGCGGCAGGCGCTGAAGTCGGAGCGCGAGGTGATCCATTCGCTGCCCGTGGGCTTCTCGCTGGACGCCGAACGCGGGGTACGAGACCCGCGCGGCATGGTGGGCGACACGCTAGGCGTCGACATGCATGTGCTGACCGGCGATGCCGCGCCGCTGCGCAACATCGAACTGGCCATCAACCGTTCGCATCTGTCGGTCGAGCGCATGGTGGCCACCCCTTACGCCAGCGGTCTTGCGGCGCTGGTCGACGACGAGCTGGAGATGGGCGCGGCCTGCATCGACATGGGTGGCGGCACGACGACCATATCCATCTTCTCCGAAGGCAATTTCGTGCATGGCGACGCGATTCCGGTCGGCGGCAACCATGTGACGCTGGACCTCGCCAAGGGCCTGTCCACCACTATCGAGGCGGCGGAGAGGCTGAAGGTCATGCACGGTTCGGCGCTGCCCGGCAGCGCCGACGACCGCGACTTGGTCACCATCCATCCGATCGGCGACGACCATGGCGCGCCGATGCAGATTCCGCGTGCGGTGATGACGCGCATCATCCGCGCCCGCGTCGAGGAAACGCTGGAAATGCTGCGCGACCGGATCGGCAAATCAGGTTATGGCAGCGCGATCGGCAAGCGAATCGTGCTGACGGGCGGCGCCAGCCAGCTCGCCGGCCTTCCGGAAGCGGCGCGCCGCATTTTCGGACGTAACGTGCGCGCCGGGCGGCCGCTCGGCGTCGCAGGGCTGCCCGAGGCAGCCAAGGGGCCCGCGTTCTCGACGGTGGTCGGGCTCCTGATCTATCCGCAAGTGGCGAATTTCGAGAGTCGCCCTGCAAAAGGGGGTTCCGGGTTCAGGATGACCGGAACGGACGGGCGACTGTATCGCGTAAGTCAGTGGTTGAGAGACAGTTTCTAGAGTTAACGGGGACAGCCCCCAGGCGGCCGCTTTGGCGAAGCGGCGGGAAAGGCAAAGGACGAGGACAATGGCAATCAATCTGCAAAAGCCGGACATCACCGAGCTGAAGCCGCGCATCACCGTTTTCGGTGTCGGCGGCGGCGGCGGCAATGCCGTCAACAACATGATCACCGCCGGTCTGCGCGGCGTCGAGTTCGTGGTGGCGAACACCGACGCCCAGGCGCTGACCATGTCGAAGTCCGAGCGGCTCATCCAGCTCGGCGCGCACGTGACCGAGGGTCTGGGCGCCGGCTCGCAGCCTGAAGTCGGCCGCGCCGCCGCCGAGGAGTGCATCGACGAGATCAACGATCACCTGTCCAACACCCACATGTGCTTCGTCACCGCCGGCATGGGCGGCGGCACCGGCACGGGTGCTGCTCCGGTCGTCGCCCGCGCCGCCCGCGAGAAGGGCATCCTGACCGTCGGCGTCGTCACCAAGCCGTTCCACTTCGAGGGCCAGCGCCGCATGAAGACGGCGGACCTCGGCATCGAGGAACTGCAGAAGTGCGTCGATACGCTGATCGTCATTCCGAACCAGAACCTGTTCCGCCTGGCCAACGACAAGACGACCTTTGCCGACGCCTTCGCCATGGCCGATCAGGTGCTCTATTCGGGCGTTGCCTGCATCACCGACCTGATGGTCAAGGAAGGCCTCATCAACCTCGACTTCGCCGACGTGCGTTCGGTGATGCGGGAGATGGGCAAGGCCATGATGGGCACCGGCGAGGCTTCCGGCGAGGGCCGCGCGATGGCCGCCGCCGAGGCCGCGATCGCCAACCCGCTGCTCGACGAGACCTCGATGAAGGGGGCCAAGGGCCTGCTGATCTCGATCACCGGCGGCCGGGACCTCACCCTGTTCGAGGTGGACGAGGCGGCGACCCGCATTCGCGAGGAAGTCGACCAGGACGCCAACATCATCCTGGGCGCCACCTTCGACGAGGAACTGGAAGGCGTCATCCGCGTGTCGGTCGTAGCGACCGGTATCGACAAGTCGGCCGAGGACATCGCGGCCGCTCCGATCGCCATCCGTCCGGCCCAGACCAAGCCGGCCGTGCGCCCGGCGGCTCCCGCCGCCGAAGCCCGTCCGGTCCAGCCGGCGCCGCAGCCGGCCCCGGTGCAGGAGCCGCGCGCTGCCGATCCGGTTGCCGAAGCCTTCCAGATGGCAGAGCAGAACGCCGCCGCCATGGCCCATCGTCCGGCTCCCGCCGCAGACGGCTTCCACCCGCAGAGCAAGCTGTTCCAGCAGCCGCAGCCGCATCAGCCCGCCCAGCAGTTCCAGCAGCCGGTGGTGATGCAGCAGGCCGCCGTGCAGATGCAGCCGGCTCCGCAGCCCGCGCCGCAGCAGCGTGAAATGCACCAGCCGGCCGCGCCCCAGCGCATGCCGCGCGTGGAGGATTTCCCGCCAGTGGTGCGCGCCGAGGTCGAGGCCAAGAACAATCCAGCCAGCCACGAAGAGCGGGGCCCCATGGGCCTGCTCAAGCGCCTCACTAATGGCCTGACGCGCCGCGAGGAGGAGCCTGCCCGTCTCCAGCCGGCCCAGCCGCGCGAGCCGAAGCTTCGCCAGGCCGGTCCGGAAGTGCGCCGCATGCCGGCCCATGACTCGCAGCTCTACGCGCCGCGCCGCGGCCAGCTCGACGATCAGGGCCGTCTCGTCGCCCAGCCGCGCGCGACTCACGAGGACGACCAGCTCGAGATCCCGGCCTTCCTGCGCCGCCAGGCCAACTGATCGCCGCAGAAGCGTCACAAATCCGAAAAGGGCAGCCGGGAAACCGGCTGCCCTTTCTCGTTGAAAGCTTTGGAAAACAAGGATTTACCAGGCATTTTCCGGTGACGCGCGCAATTACATCGGGTAAGAAAGCGTGATTTGGAGGAAGTTGGGCGCGTCACTATCTTCGCCGGCAGCATTCTTGAAGCGGCCTGCAGGTTGGGGGAGATGCCTTCTTGCCGTAGCTGTACAAGCCGGGCGACCGGCGCGCATGAAGCCGACGGGCAGTCGGGCATATGGGCGGGCATACGGGGATCGTTTTGAACGATTATCAGACGACGATAAAATCGCGCGTGACGCTGGCCGGAACCGGCGTGCACAGCGGCAAGCCTGTGTCGGTTACCTTCGTCCCGTCCGACGTGGACACCGGCATCGTCTTTCATTTCATCGGCGGCAAGGAGCCGGGCAAGGAATTGCGCGCCCTTGTCTCGGAGGTTGGCGCGACCGACCTTTCGACGCTGCTGGGCGACCCGGCCGGCGTGCATGTCTCGACCGTCGAACATCTGATGGCGGCCGTTCTGGGCGTCGGCATCGACAATCTCGTCATCGAGATCGAGGGCAACGAAATCCCGATCCTGGACGGAAGCGCGGCCATGTTCGTCGAGGCGATCGACCAGGCCGGCCTCGACGTCCAGCCGCTCAAGCGCCGTTTCATCCGGGTTCTCAAGGACGTGCGCATCGAGAGCGGGGCTTCCTGGGCGGAGTTCCGTCCGTATTCCGGCACGAGGTTCGAGATCGAGATCGATTTCGAGAGCCGGGCCATCGGGCGCCAGCAATTCGCCATGGACCTGACCGGCGATTCGTTCCGCAACGAGGTGGCGCGGGCGCGCACCTTCGGCTTCCTCAAGGATGTGGAACGGTTGTGGGCGGCAGGCTACGCGCTGGGCTCGTCGCTGGAGAATTCCGTCGTCATCGGCCATGACAACCGCGTCATCAACATGGGTGGCCTGCGCTACCCGGATGAATTCGTGCGCCACAAGACGCTCGACGCCATGGGCGATCTGGCGCTGGCCGGCGCGCGCTTCATCGGCTGCTTCCGCTCCTATCGCGGCGGCCACCGGCTCAATGCGGCGGCCCTGCGCCGGCTGCTTTCGGACCGCAGCGCCTTCGAGATCGTCGAGACGACGCGCCGCGATCGTGGCCGGTCCGCCGAAATCAGCGCCGTGAGCGGGCCGGTGTTCGCGCCCTGGGCGATTTGAGCGCTTGATCTGCAAGGGTTTACAGTTTTTGCGGGGATGGATGCGCAAAGTCCACGCCTGCCACAAAAATGTGCGATTGCCGGACGATAGCGTTGCCGCGCGTGGCGGTTATGGTTTATGGCTGCACGCTGACCGAGGAAACGGTGCCGAAAGGGCGAATCCCAATCATGTTGTTCAAACGGGCTGATCGATCGATGGCACCAGTGAAGAGCCCGATGAGGGGCGTTGTCCTGGCCGTTTCGGTCGTCGCGGCGCCGCTGCTGCTGACAGGCTGCATGTCCTCGGAGAAGGACCTCGACCTGTCGACCTATGTCGACCAGACCGAGCCGGCCGACGTGCTCTACAACCAGGGCCTCGCCAACCTCAATGCCGGCCGCCTCGGCGAAGCGTCGAAGAAGTTCGCCGCCGTGGACCGCCAGCACCCCTATTCGGAATATGCCCGCAAGGCCATGGTGATGGGCGCCTTCACCAATTATCGGCAGGGCAATTACGAAGACGCCATCAGCATGTCCCAGCGCTATCTGAACCTCTATCCGTCTTCGGAAGACGCCGACTACGCGGTTTATATCGCCGGCCTCAGCTATTTCCGCCAGATCCGCGACGTGACGCAGGACCAGAAGGAAGCCCGCCAGACCATCCAGGCCATGCAGGAGCTGGTGAACCGCTGGCCGGACTCGCAATATGCCGAGGATGCGCGGACCAAGATCCGGTTCGCCAACGACCAGCTCGCCGGCAAGGAGATGCAGGTCGGCCGCTACTATCTGGAGCGGCGCGAATACCTGGCATCGATCAAGCGCTTCCGCACCGTGGTCGAGCAGTATTCCAACACCCGCCACATCGAGGAGGCGCTGGCGCGCCTGGTCGAAGCCTATTACGCGATGGGCCTGACCGACGAGGCGCAGACGGCTGCCGCGGTGCTGGGCCACAACTATCCCGACAGCCAGTGGTACAAGGATTCCTACAAGCTGCTGCAGAGCGGCGGGCTGACGCCGCGTGAGAATGCCGGCTCGTGGATATCGAAGGCCGGGAAGCTGATTACCGGCTGACGGCTGCCATGCTCGCCAGACTGTCGATCCGCGATATCGTACTGATCGAGAAGCTGGACATAGACTTTGCTCCGGGTCTCTCCGTGCTGACCGGCGAAACCGGGGCGGGCAAGTCGATCCTGCTCGATTCACTATCCCTTGCGCTCGGCGCGCGCGGCGATGCCTCGCTGGTGCGCCACGGCGCGGTCCAGGGGCAGGTGACGGCCGTGTTCGACGTGCCGCGCGGCCATCCGGCCCGGGATATCCTTGCCGAGAACGCCATAGACGACGATGGCGACATCATCCTGCGCCGCATCCAGACGGCGGACGGGCGCACGCGCGTCTTCGTCAACGACCAGCCGGCGAGCGTGGCCCTGATGCGCGCCATCGGCCATGCGCTGGTGGAGATCCACGGCCAGCACGACGAGCGGGCGCTTGTCGACGCCAGCGCCCATCGTGAAGTTCTGGATGCCTTCGGCGGCCATTCCGGCGCGGTGCGCGAGACGGCGGAGGCATGGCGGGGCTGGCGCACCGCCGAGCAGGAACTTTCCCGCCACAAGGCGCGGGTGGAAGCGGCGGCGCGCGAGGCCGATTATCTCAGGGCCGCGGTGGCCGAACTCGTGCAGCTCGATCCGCAGCCGGGCGAGGAAAGCGAGCTTGCCGAACTGCGCGCCACCATGATGCGCGCCGAAAAGATCGCCTCCGAGATCAGCGACGCGCAGGACGTGCTGTCCGGCCCGTCCTCGCCCCTGCCGCAACTGGCGAGCCTGCTCAGGCGCCTGCAACGCAAGGCGGCGGAAGTGCCCGGCCTGCTCGACGAGGTGGTTACATCGCTGGACGAGGCGATGCTGTCGCTCGATGCAGCGCAATCCGGCGTCGAGGCGGCCCTGCGCGCCACCGAATACGACCCACAGCGGCTGGAGCAGGCCGAGGAGCGGCTGTTTGCGCTGCGCGCCGCCGGCCGCAAGCACAATGTGCAGGTCGACGACCTTGCCCGTTTGCGCGACACCATGGCGGCCGACCTGGCCGATCTCGATGCCGGCGAGGAGCGGCTCGGAGTGCTGGAGCAACAGGCGCGGCAGGCGCGCGACCTCTACGACCAGCTTGCCGGGCATCTTTCCGCGCTGCGCCTGTCCGCTGCCCGGGGCCTGCGCGATGCGGTGATGGCCGAACTGCCGGAACTGAAGCTGGAACGCGCCGAATTCATCGTGGAAATGTCGAGCGAGCCCGACAGCCGCATGGAGGAGGGCATCGATCAGGTCGAGTTCTGGGTGCGCACCAATCCCGGCACCCGTCCCGGCCCGATGATGAAGGTGGCTTCCGGCGGCGAGCTGTCGCGTTTCCTGCTGGCGCTGAAAGTGGCGCTGGCCGATCGCGGCTCGGCCCCGACGCTGGTTTTCGACGAAATTGACACGGGCGTCGGCGGCGCGGTGGCGGACGCCATCGGCCAGCGGCTTGCCCGGCTGGCGCGGCGCGTGCAGGTGCTGTCCGTCACCCATGCGCCGCAGGTGGCGGCGCGCGCCTCGATGCATTTCCTGATCTCGAAATCCGGTGGTGCGGATCGCGTGGCCACCGGCATCGTGGCCATGGACAGCGATGCCCGCCAGGAAGAGATCGCCCGCATGCTGGCCGGCGCCACCATCACCGACGAGGCGCGGGCGGCGGCCGAACGGCTGCTGCGGGAAAACACCGTTCCGGCTTCCTGATCCCAAAAGTCCGCGACTTGCGGGACCATGCTCTATCCACAACTGACAAGATGATTCAGGAGCCGGGCATAGGCACGTGTTTCCCAATGGCTTTGCGCGCGCTACATACTTCTCTCCAGTTCCGGCCCGTGTGCCGAGGTGAGAGATTTCATCATGTCCGAGAAACCCGTTGACGCCCTGACCCAGAGCGAGGCCGCCGCAGAACTGGAGCGGCTGGCAAAGGAAATCGCGGACCATGACCGGCGCTACTATGCAGAAGATGCGCCGACCGTCTCGGATGCCGACTATGATGCGCTGCGCATCCGCAATGCCGAGATCGAGGCGCGCTTTCCCGAACTGGTGCGCGAGGATTCGCCGTCGCTGAAGGTGGGTACCGCGCCGTCCGGCGCCTTCGGCAAGGTGGTCCATGCCGTGCCGATGCTGTCGCTGGACAACACCTTCTCCGACGGGGACGTGCGCGATTTCGTGGCTAGCGTGCGGCGCTTCCTGGCCCTGCCGGCGGACCGGTCGCTGGTGTTCACCGCCGAGCCGAAGATCGACGGGCTTTCCATGTCGCTGCGCTACGAGAACCGGCGGCTGGTGACGGCGGCGACGCGTGGCGACGGCACCACCGGTGAGAACGTGACGGCCAATATCCGCACCATCGGCGAGATACCCGAGACCCTGCCAAAGGACGCGCCGGACGTGGTGGAGGTGCGCGGCGAGGTCTATATGCGCCGCGACGACTTCTTCGAGCTGAACCAGCGCATGGCCGAAACCGGCCGCGTCTTCGCCAATCCGCGCAATTCGGCGGCCGGCAGCCTGCGCCAGCTCGACCCGGAAGTGACGCGCCAGCGCCCGTTGCGCTTCTTCGCCTATGCATGGGGGGACACGTCCGCGCGGCTGGGCGAGACGCAATATGAGGTGGTGAGGCGGTTCGGCGACTGGGGGTTCCGGGTCAACGACCTCATGGCGCGCTGCGACACGGTTGAGGCGATGCTGGAGCATTATCACCGCATCGAGGCGGAACGTGCCGAAATTCCCTATGACATAGACGGCGTCGTCTACAAGGTGGACCGACTCGACCTTCAGGAGCGGCTGGGTTTCCGCTCGCGCAGCCCGCGCTGGGCGACGGCGCACAAATTCGCCGCCGAGAAGGCGATGACGGTGCTGAACGGCATCGACATCCAGGTCGGCCGCACCGGTGCGATGACGCCGGTGGCGCGGCTGGAGCCGGTGACGGTGGGCGGCGTGGTCGTCACCAACGCCACGTTGCATAATGAGGATTACATCAAGGGCATCGGCAACAGCGGCCAGCCGATCCGCGAGGGGCGCGATATCCGCATCGGCGATACGGTGGTTATCCAGCGCGCCGGCGACGTCATTCCGCAAATCCTCGATGTGGTGCTGGAGAAGCGCCCCGAACATGCCGTGCCTTACGAGTTCCCGCATACCTGTCCTGCCTGCGGCAGCCATGCCGTGCGCGAGGAGGGCGAGGCGGTGCGCCGCTGCACCGGCGGGCTGATCTGCCCGGCGCAGGCGGTGGAGCGGCTGCGCCATTTCGTGTCGCGCAATGCCTTCGACATCGAGGGGCTCGGCGAAAAGCAGATCGAATTCTTCTTCCAGTCGGACGATCGGGCCCTTCAGGTGCGCTCGCCGGCCGATATTTTCACGCTGAAGGAGCGCCAGCGCGATTCGCTGACCAAGCTGGAGAATGTCGAAGGGTTCGGCGCTGTCTCGGTGAAGAAGCTGTTTGCGGCCATCGACGAGCGCCGTGAGGTCGAATTCTCGCGCTTTCTGTTCGCGCTCGGCATCCGCCATGTCGGCGAAACCAACGCCAAGCGCTTCGCCCGCCATTTCCTGTCGTTCGAGGCGTTCCGCAAGGTGGCCGAAGAAGCGGATATGCCCGAGGGCAAGGGCGATCCCGGCAATGCCGCATGGCAGGAGCTGAACAACATCAACGGCATCGGCTCCATCGTCGCCGGCGCGGTGGTGGAGTTCTTCGAGGAGGATCACAACCGGCAGGTGCTCGACGCGCTGCTGGCGCAGGTGACGCCGCTCGACGAGGAGCCGGTCGGTGCCACCGATTCGCCGGTGGCCGGCAAGACGGTGGTGTTCACCGGGGCGCTGGAGAAGATGTCGCGCGACGAGGCCAAGGCCATGGCCGAGAAGCTGGGCGCCAAGGTTTCCGGTTCCGTGTCGAAGAAGACCGATCTGGTGGTGGCCGGGCCGGGCGCCGGCTCGAAGCTCAAGCAGGCGACGGAACTCGGCATCGAGGTGATCGACGAGGACGCCTGGTTCGCACGCGTGGGCAAGGGTTAGAGCATTTGTGCAACGCCAGACGGAATCGCCTGGCGTTGCACAAATGTGGCTGGAAGAAACAAGTTGAAGCAGCGAGGCCGTTCAGAACACCTGCTGCTCCCGCATCTCGCCGGCGCATAGATCACTAGTTCTGATCGCTTGGTTCAATCGATTTCGTATGACAGGCCGCAGCGCAATGCCTACATACGGGCGCTTGAAAGGGATTTCCGTGAGCGCACAGGCCATCACCGCATCGCCGACGAGGAGTGAATTCCTGGACGGGGTGCGCGTCAGCGTGCCCGTTTTCGTGGCTTCCGCTCCCTTCGCCATGCTGTTCGGGGCGCTGGCGGTCGACAACGGCTTTTCTGTCTTCGAAGCCGTGCTGATGAGCGCCATGGTGTTCGGCGGCGCCAGCCAGCTCGTCGGCATCGAGCTGTTCGGCCATCATGCGGCCGGCTGGCTGATCGTGCTGTCGATCTTCGCCGTCAACTTCCGCCACGTGCTCTATTCGGCCGCCGTCGGCAGGTATCTGGCGCCATGGACGAAGCCGCAGCAGGGGGTCGCCTATTTCCTGCTGACCGATCCACAATATGCGCTCACCGAGACGCGGGCCCTTCGCCACCAGCCGAGCTTCGCCTGGTATATGGGACTGGCCCTGCCGATGTATGCGCTGTGGGTGGTCAATACGGGGATCGGCGCGTGGTTCGGCACGCTCATTCCGGATATGACGGCGCTCGGCATCGACTTCCTGCTGCCGATCTATTTCCTCGGGCTGGTCATGGATTTCCGCCAGCGGCCGCTGTGGTTGCCCATCGTGGCGATCAGCGCCGTGGCGTCGGTGGTGGCCTACAGGACGGTGGGCTCGCCTTGGCATGTCACCATCGGCGGGCTGGCCGGAGTGGCGCTGGCCGTCATCATGCCGCCGCGCTTCAGCGGGGTCGGCGTGGCGGAGGCCAAGGCGTGAGCAGCACCGTCTGGATCATAATCGCGGCTGCCGTCGCGACCTATTTCACGCGCATCGGCGGCTATCTGGTGCTGTCGCGCTTCGACCGTATCCATCCCCGCGTCGAAGCGGGCCTCAATGCCGTACCGGCGGCGGTGCTGACCACCCTGGTGGCCCCCGCCGTCATGCAGGGCGGGCCGGCCGAATGGGCGGCCATCATCGTGGCCGGCGTCGTGGCCCTGCGCGGCGGGCTGATGTCGATGTTCCTGGCGGGCGCCGCCGTGCTCGTCATCGCCCGGCATTTCATGGCCTGACCCTTACGCCTCTTGCATAAGCGGTGCGCAGGCCTTTTCCAGCCATTTCAGCACTTCGCCGTCGACCATCGGGCCGATTTCGGCAAGAACGCGCGCGTGGTAGGCGTCGAGCCAGTCCCGTTCTTCGGGCGAGAGCAGCTCCGGCACGATCATGCGCCGGTCGAAAGGGGCCAGCGTCAGCGTCTCGAAGCCGTGCATGGCGATGTCGCCGCCGTCGATCGGCTCGGCAGGGGTGACGACGATGAGGTTCTCGACCCTGATGCCGTAGTGGCCTTCCTTGTAGTAGCCCGGCTCGTTGGAAAGGATCATGCCTTCGCGCAGCCGTTCCATGCCGGTCTTGGCGATGCGCTGGGGGCCCTCGTGCACGGCGAGATAGGAACCCACGCCGTGCCCGGTGCCGTGGGCATAGTCGAGCCCGTGCCGCCACAGGGCCACGCGGGCGAGGGCGTCGATGTCGCTGCCGCGCGTGCCGGCGGGGAAGCGCAGGATGGAGATGTCGATCAGGCCCTTGAGAACCAGCGTGTAGCGCTGGCGCATTTCCCCGCTCGGCTTGCCGATGGGGATGGTGCGGGTGATGTCGGTGGTGCCGTCCTGATACTGCGCGCCGGAATCGAGCAGGAACAGCTCGCCGTCGCCCAGCTTGCGGTTGGTAGCGCGCGAGACGCGATAATGGATGACGGCGCCATTCGGTCCCGATCCGGAAATGGTCTCGAAGGAGACGTCGCGCAGCGGCATCTGGGTCTCCTCGCCGGCGCGGCGGCGGAAATCCTCCAGGGCCTCGACCGCGCGGATCTCGTCGGTGCCGCCCGGCCGCTGCCGGTCGAGCCAGCACAGCATGGCGGCCACCGCGGCCCCGTCACGGCGATGCGCAGCGCGGCTGCCGTCAAGCTCGGCCTTGTTCTTGGCGGCGCGCGGGATGCGGGCGGGGTCGGGTGCGGAAACCACGGTGCCGCCATTGTCCTCGACCAGCATGCGCAGCTTTTCCGCCGCCAGGACAGGATCCAGCGCAATGCGCGCGCCTTTCCTGGCCAGTGCGGCCACTGCCGCCTCGAATTCATCCGGCTGATGCGGCTCGGCAAGCTGGGTGAGATAGGCCTCGACCTCGCGCGAGAACTTGGCCTTGTCCATGAACAGGAGGTGCGGGCCGTCGGCGGCGAGGATGGCGAAGCCGAGCGCCAGCGGCGTGTGCGGCACGTCGTTGCCGCGGATGTTGAAGGCCCAGGCGATGGAGGAGGGGTCGGTCAGCACCGCATGGGTGGCGCCGTCCGCCTCGATCGCCGCCGCCAGCCTGGCCAGCTTATCCCTGGCCAGTTCGCCGGCAAAGGCGAGGGGATGGAGTTCCACCGGGGTGACGGGCGGGGCGGGCTGGTCCTCCCAGACGGCATCCACCGGGTTCCTGTCCAGCGGCACAAGGTCGACACCGGCCTTCTTTGCGGCTTTCTTCAGCGTGTCGATCTCGCCTGTCGTGTGCAGCCATGGATCGAAGCCGAGGCGCGTGCCGGATTCGAGATTGTCGCCGATCCAGACCGACGGCGGGTTCTCGACAAGGTTGTCATAGGTGAAAATGGCGGGGTCGGTTTCCTGGCGCACCTGCAAGGTGTAGCGGCCATCGACGAAGATGACGGCACGGTCGGCCAATACCAGCGCCACGCCGGCCGAGCCGGAAAAGCCGGTCAGCCACTTCAGCCGGGCGGCGCGCGCCGGCACATATTCGCCCTGATGCTCGTCGGCGCGCGGCACGAAAAAGCCGTCGAGGCCGTTTGCGGCCAGCCACGCGCGCAGGGCAGCGATGCGCGGCGAGGCAAGCGAGGGATCGCTGGTCGAATCGAACGACTGGAACATGTCAGGATTTTCCCGGAATGAATCTCGCGGAAACCTAGCCTTCCGGCGCGGGCCTGACAATTGAATTACGGCCGGTGAATTGCGGCTGGAAGCCGGTTTCAGGCGGCCGGCTTGAAATGGATGGTGACCCAGCCTTCGCGGTGCAGCGTGGCGATGTGCGAGAAGCCCTGCGCGACATAGGCTTCCACCACGGCGTCGTGCTGGCGGTCCAGAATGCCGGACAGGACGAGCGACCCGCCGGGCCTGACATGTGCGGCCATCTGCGGCGCGATCTCGATCAGCGGCCCCGCCAATATGTTGGCGACGATCAGCGCGAAGGGGCCGCGCTCGGCAAAGACGGGATGGTCGAAGCCGGTGGCCGTGACGGCCTCGACATGGCCGGCGACGCCGTTCAACCGGACATTGCCGGCGGCGACTTCCGTGGCAACCGGGTCGATGTCGGTGGCCAGAACCGGGATGCCGGAAAGTTTCGCGAGCGCGATGGCGAGCACCGCGCTTCCCGTTCCGAGGTCGAGGGCGTTGGCCGGGTGCTCGGCCTCCACCACCTGCTCCAGCATTTCGAGGCAGCCGGCGGTGGTGCCGTGATGGCCGGTGCCGAAGGCCAGCCCCGCCTCGATCTCGATGGCGATGTCGCCGTCCCTGCGCTGGTCGCGGTCATGCGAGCCATGGACGAAGAAACGGCCGGCGCGCACCGGCTGCAATCCCTCCAGCGAGCGGGCAACCCAGTCGATGTCCGGCAGTTCTTCCCGCTCCACCGGGCGATCCACGGACAGGGAGCGCAGGACCTCGCGCAACCGGCCTTCCGCCTCGTCGATATCGCCGTCGGCGTAAAGCGAGACTTCGTGGATATCGCGATCCTCGTCGACTTCCAGCACGGCAATCGGCCAGCCGTCGTCCTCGAAGGCCGCTTCAAGGCCCGCGAAGATGCGCTCGGCCTCTTCCTTCGAGGTGATGAAGTGGAGGCGCGTCTGGGTCATGGGGTGAGAGCCTGTTGGTGTCAGCTTCCCGCAGCCAGCCGCTTCAGCTTGGCCTTGGCGGCATCGGGGCTCTCGCCATAGGCGATGGTGCCGAAAAAGTCACCTTGCGAATTGAGCAGCAGCACGGAGGCCGTGTGGTCGAGCGTGTAGTCGCCGTCGTCGGTCGGCACCTTTTTCCAGAAGATGCCGAAGGACTTGGCCATGGCGAAGACCTTTTCGGGGTCGCCGGTGATGCCGGTGATACGGTCGGAGAAATTGCTGATGTAGGTGTCCATGATCTCCGGCGTGTCGCGCTCGGGGTCCACCGAAACGAAATAGGCGCGGATATTCTTGCCTTCGTCGCCAAGCTCGTTCAGCCAGCCCGCCAGTTCGTAGAGCGTGGTCGGGCACACTTCCGGACAATGGGTGAAGCCGAAGAACACGGCGCTCGGCTGTCCGCGCAGGGCCTGTTCGGTGATCGGCTCGCCTTTCTGGTCGGTGAGCGCGAAGGCGGCGCCGAAGGGTTCGCCGCCATAGTGCTGGCCGTACCAGTTGTAGGTGAGCCAGCCGATGCCGGCCGCGATGAGGACGAGAATGCCGACGAGGATCTTACGCATGGCAGGACATTCCGGTTTTCAGGCGGCATCGGCCGCAAGGATGAACAGATGCGCCAGTTCTAGTGGCCCGGCGGGGGCAGGCAAAGAGGTCCCTTTGCCGCAATGCGGGTGCTTCACATTATTGTGCTTGCAATGCGCGCAGGCTCAACCCACTTGCTTGGCGACGAATGCAAAGCATGGAGATCCTCTTGCGCAAGACGATTGCCAGCCTGATGGCCGCTGCGGCCGTCGCCGGAACCCTCGCTCCGGCTCATGCGGAACAAGTGGGCAAGATCGGCGTCGACTGGTTCGGCAACGACATCAAGATCGAGGCCGTGACCGATCCCAAGGTGGAGGGCGTGACCTGCCATCTCGCCTATTTCGACCGCGGCGTCATCGACCGGCTCCAGAAAGGCAACTGGTTCGAGGACCCGTCCAATGCGGCGCTTTCCTGCCAGCAGACGGGGCCGATCAGGATCGGCGACATCGATCTCGGGCAGAGCGGCGAGGAGGTGTTCCGGCAGTCGATCAGCCTGATCTGGAAGAAGCAGGTGGTGCGGCGCATCTACGACAAGGCCAATGACACGCTGGTCTATGTCGCCCATTCGCAGCAGGTGCAGGACGGATCGGCCAAGATGGCGATCACCACCGTTCCGCTTTATGGCCAACAGGTGGAGTGGGCCAAGGGCAAGCCCCAATAGGCTTGGACCTCGCGAGGCTTGCCGAAGGGCAGGGCACGTCGTACAGCCGCCTGATGGACGAGCCGCAACAGCCAGAACCGCGCGAGCCACAACCGCGCATCCATCCGACGGCGGAGCTGAAGGGCTGCCGGCTGGAGCCTTACGTGGCGATCGGCGAGCGGGTTGTGCTGCGCGAGGTGGCGGTCGGCGCCTTCACCTATTTCGAGCGCCACGCCGAAGCCATCTACGCCACGCTCGGCAAGTTCTGCTCGGTGGCGGCCAATGTCCGCATCAATGCGCTGGAGCATCCCATCGAGCGCATCACGCAGCACAAGGTCAGCTACCGGGCGAACGAGTATTTCCGCTATCTCGGCGTCGATGCCGGCTTTCGCGAGCGCAGGCAGGCAAAGCGCGTGACCATCGGCCACGATGTCTGGATCGGCCACGGAGCCGTCGTGCTTCCGGGCGTAAGCGTGGGCAACGGTGCGGTGATCGGCGCCAATGCCGTGGTGACGCGCGACGTGGAACCCTATGCGATCGTGGCGGGATCCCCGGCGCGCCTGCTGCGCCGGCGCTTTGCGCCGGAAACAGCCGCGCGCATCGAGAAACTGGCCTGGTGGGACTGGCCGGTGGAGAAGATCGGCCGCGCCATCGGCGACATGCAGAACCTGTCCATCGAAGATTTCCTGGACCGGTGGGAAGTCGAGCGCGGCTGATTTCAGGTCAGCACTGCTAACCATATCCCTTAACGTAAAACATTAGCGTTAAAATTCTGTTTATGGGTTGAAGAACCAAAGTATAGCAATCTTTAGTTGCAACCAGATCGGGATTCCGTATCCTGACATCGGAGGCATTTATCTGAAGCGCAAGGACAAACGGAAGCAACAGAGGAGAGTGTCATGAACAAGTTCACCGTTATTCTTGCAGGCGCAGCTATTTCTTTTGCAACTTTCAGTGCACATGCCGGCGGTTGGGGCACCAATGGCAACAGCAACAATTCCAGTGGCGGCCTGCTCAATATTGCACCTGCCATAGCGCTGGGCGACGTCAAGCTGCTCAACGGCCTTTCGATCCTGAACAAGTCGCCGATCCTGAACAAGTCGCCGATCCTGTCCGGCAACAACACCGTGCTCGGCAACGGCATCCTGAGCGGCATCGGGCTCGGCGTTCTTGGCATCGGCAACGGTTCGGCCAAGTCGTCGGTGGGCATTGGCGGCGGCGGCAACAGCTACACCGACAACAGCGGCAACACCTACGACAGCGGGAACTCCTACTCGACCTATTCGGTCAAGTCCTACGCGGTGAAGAAGCGCCGCTAAGCCGATAAGTCGGATGTCCGGGTCCGGCTGCGGGCAGGAAGGTTCGCGTCCTTGCTGCCCGCACTCGTGAGCAGGTACAGTTCAAATCCGGGCGCGAAGGCCGATGAAGGCGTCGGTGGTGCGTTCCCGGATGTCGAGGATGGTCTTGAACGTCTTCGATACATCCACCCGGAATATTGCGCTGAGCGGTTTGCCGAAGGCATAGGTGGCCTGCGCATAGAAGCCCCGGCCACGCTCCTCGTTTTCCATAAGCAGGTTCTGCTTCACTTCGCGATAGACGCCGGCGGAAAAAGCGAGGCGTTCCGTCGCCTTCCAGCCCAGCTCGACCTCGGCCCGGTCGAGCCAGGAGGCCAGCGGATCGTCGCTGTCGGCGGTTTCAAAACGACCGAACCAGGCGCCGCGCAGTTCGAAATCGCGTGGCAGCGGCATGGATGCCTTCACATGCCAGGCGGGGCGGACCTCATCATAGATGCCATGCGCCCCGCGCAAGTTCTCCGCACCCAGCGCCATGCCGAAGGCGATGCCGGCGGCTGTGCGCAGCTCCAGTTCGCCCTGCGCGCCGTAGAGCGTATAGGAGAGGGCGACAGGCGGCGAGCCGAGCTTTTCCACCGTTGCGAACAGGGCGGAGAGCGATCCGCCGGCGGCGAGCGGGCCGAGGGTGCGCATGAGGCGCGCCGCGGCCCTGAACTTGTTCACATCGGGATCGAGCCGCACCGGATCGAGGAGGTCCTGCTCGAAATGCGTGCGCCCCGTCGTCTCGAAGGCATTCGACATATCGAGGACGAGGGCAGTGGCTCCGCCCAGCGCCAAGCCCATCTGCACCTGCGCGCTCGCCACCTGCTTGAGGGCGCGCGTGCCGATGACCAGCGGGCCGATTTCGAGGTGGTCGCCCTTGCTGATGGCGGAATAGGCGAGCGTTCCGCGCAGCTCCAGCACAGGCGACAGACGGCGGAAGGCGTGGGCCGAGACGGCAAGGCTGCGATCGTCCTCGATGGCGATGCGATCATGGCGGGCAAGCTGGAACTCGGCGTCGATGCCGGCATTGGCGTCGTCGTCACCCACCTGGTGGCGCATGCCGCCGCGCAGTAGCGTGTACCAGTCCGCCACGGCGATCTCGCTGTCCAACGCGTTGCTGGTCCAGTGACGCTCGATGGAAGCCGATAGCTGCGGTTCGGCAGCCCCGGCGGCAACAGGACCGATGAGGGGCGACAGGAGGGCAGGGGCTGCGAGAAGGAGCGCTCGGCCGGACGATGCATTGCCTGCTCGCCGCCGCTCCGGCTTTCGCGCCATGTCGTCTCCCTCCCGAGGCCGGTACCCCTTCCGCCGTGCGGGGGTGGCGAGGCGGAAGGGGCCGGAGGTTCCGCTGAAGCGGAAAGAACAGGCACCATCGCCTGCATGAAAACTGTGGCCGATCATCCATAAGATGCAGTATATGGGTTTTACAATTGAAAGTTGTATAAAGTTGTAGTCGTTTGGCGGGATGGAACCGGTTGCCATGCCTCGCTGTTCTGTATGGGTCCGAGGACAGTCCGATGCTCGAGAAGTCCTTCACCAAAGCTGCCAATGCCGTCGCCTATATCGCCGGCATGCCGTTCACCTTCATCGCCTGCGTGGCGGTGGTGGTGATATGGGCGGTGACGGGGCCGCTGTTCGGCTTCTCCGATACGTGGCAGCTCATAATCAACACCGGCACGACCATCGTTACCTTCCTGATGGTGTTCCTGATCCAGAACACGCAAAACCGCGACGGCGTGGCGATGCAGGCGAAACTGGACGAACTCATCCGCATCTCCAAGGCGAACAACCGTTTCATCGGCATCGAGCATCTGACCGAGACGGAGGTGGAGAACATCCGCAAGACCTGCGAGCGCGCGGTTCGGCGGCAGGCGCGCAACGCCGGGAAAAAGGAGCAGCCCACGACCGGAGATTGACCTTTGCGCCCAAGCGGTCATGGTTGCCGGAACAGAAACGAGGATGTCGTGGCGGATTGGGTCGAAATCCTGCGCAAGCAGACCGAGACGGGCGAGAAGATGGCGCGCGAGGTGCCCGCGATCCTTGAGAATCCGCATGTGACGGAGGAGCAGGTGCGGGCGCTGTTCGGGGAACTCGACCGTCAGGCCGAATTCGTCGAGGACCTGCGCGCCACGCTGGAGAAATTCGACCACGACTTTTCCGTCATCGAAGCGGCCGAGCGGCTGGAGGAACAATTCGGAGACCTTGCCGCCGCGGCCGCCGAAAAACTGAAAGCCATGCGCTCGGGCGGGTAAGCTAGTCTGTCAGGCCGCGGTCACGAAACTGTCCAGCACCTTTTTCTGGCCGGCGCGGTCGAAATCGATGGTCAGCTTGTTGCCATCGATGGCGGCGACATTGCCGTTGCCGAACTTCATATGGAACACCCGGTCGCCGACCTTGAAGGCCGACGGGGCATCCGCCACCGATTTCGCGACCAGTTCGCCCTCGATGGTGCGGCCCTTCACCGAGCCACGGCCGGCGCCATAGCCGGAATCGGCCTCGCCATAGCCGATGCGTTCGACGGCATGGCCGGACCGGGTGCCCCAGTTGCGGCTGGTCGCTTCGGTGCGGTTCTGGCGGGCTCGCTGCCAGCCGGGGGTGGCGTAGGTGTTGGAAAAGGCCTGGTCCCCTCTCTGGGCATAACCGCCCGACGGCGAGCCCAGATTGTCGAAGCGCGAGGCGCCATAGGGGTTGCCGTAGCCGCCATAGCTCGATCCGCTTTTGCTGACCTCCACATGCGCCTCGGGCAGTTCGTCGAGGAAGCGCGAGGGAATGGTGGATTGCCACAGGCCGTGGATGCGCCGGTTGGAGACGAACCAGATGTGCAGGTTCTTCTTGGCCCGCGTCAGCCCGACATAGGCGAGCCGGCGCTCTTCCTCGAGGCCCGAGCGGCCGCCTTCGTCCAGCGCGCGCTGGTGGGGGAACAGGCCTTCCTCCCAGCCGGGCAGGAACACCGTCTCGAACTCCAGCCCCTTGGCCGAATGCAGCGTCATCAGCGAAACGGCGTCGAGGTCCTCGTTCTGCTCCGCATCCATGACCAGCGCGACATGTTCGAGGAAGGCGCGCAGCGATTCGTACTCCTCCATGGAGCGGATCAGCTCCTTGAGGTTGTCGAGCCGGCCCGGGGCCTCGGCCGAGCGGTCGTTCTTCCACATGTCGGTGTAGCCGCTTTCCTCCAGGATCGTCTCGGCCAGCTCGGTATGCGGCGTCGATTCCAGAAGGTCCTGCCAGCGGGCGAAATTGGCGGCGACCTCGCGCAGGGCGGCGCGCGGCTTGGGCTTCAGTTCATCGCTCTCCGCCAGGTTGGCGGCAGCCTGAAGCATCGGCACGCCGAGCGCGCGGGCCGTGTCGTGGATCTGGCGGATGGTGGCCTCGCCGAGGCCGCGCTTCGGCACGTTGACGATGCGCTCGAAGGCGAGATCGTCGCCCGGATTGGCCACGACGCGCAGATAGGCCATGGCATCGCGGATTTCCTGCCGCTCGTAGAAGCGGGGGCCGCCGATGACGCGGTAGTTCAGGCCGATCTCGATGAAGCGGTCCTCGAAGGCGCGCATCTGGAACGAGGCCCGCACCAGAATGGCGATGTCGTTGAGCACATGCCTCCTGCGCTGCAACGCCTCGATCTCCTCGCCGACGGCGCGCGCTTCCTCGTCCGAATCCCAGGCGGCATGGACATTGACCTTGGGGTCTTCGGGGTCCGGCCTGTCGGTGAACAGGGTCTTGCCGAGCCGGCCTTCATTGTGGGCGATGAGATGCGCTGCGGCGCCGAGGATATGGGCGGTGGAGCGGTAGTTGCGCTCCAGCCGGATCACCGTCGCGCCCGGAAAATCCTTCTCGAAGCGCAGGATGTTGTCCACCTCCGCTCCACGCCAGCCATAGATCGACTGGTCGTCATCGCCGACGCAGCAGATATTGACTTTGTTTTCGCTCACGGGCCGCATCGCCGCCTGCGGCGGCTGGCCCTCCGCGGGGGCGGACGAAACGTCGCCCGGCGCGCCGTCGCGCGCTCGGCCTTCGGCCGTTTGGGGGGAGGTGGATGCCGAAGTTCGGGGGCGCTGGGCCAGAAGGCGCAGCCACATATATTGGGCGGTGTTGGTGTCCTGGTACTCGTCCACCAATATGTATCTGAAGCGCTTGTGATACTCGGCCAGAATATCGTGGTAGGCGCGGAAGATGCGAATCGGATGCAGCAGAAGATCGCCGAAGTCGCAGGCGTTCAGCGTGGTCAGCCGCTCCTGATAGGCGCGATAGAGCTCGCGGCCGCGACCGTTGCCGAAGGCACGTGCATCGCCTTCCGGAATCTCCTCGGGGCCGAGGCCCTTGTTCTTCCAGCCGTCGATCATCTGGGCGAAAGTACGCGGCGCCCAGCGCTTGTCGTCCAGACCTTCGGCCTGGATGAGTTGCTTGATGAGGCGGATGACGTCGTCGGTGTCGAGGATGCTGAAATCGGAGCGCAGGCCGGCCAGTTCGGCATGGCGGCGCAATATCTTGACGCCGATGGAGTGGAAGGTGCCGAGCCACGGCATGCCTTCGATCGCTTCGCCGACCAGCAGGCCGATGCGCTGCTTCATCTCGCGCGCGGCCTTGTTGGTGAAGGTCACCGCCAGGATCTGCGAGGGGTAGGCGCGGCCGGTGGCCAGGATATGGGCGATGCGGGTGGTGAGCACCCGCGTCTTGCCGGTGCCGGCGCCGGCCAGGACCAGTACAGGGCCTTCCGTGGTCTCGACGGCCTGCCGCTGCTCGGGATTGAGCCCCTTCAGATAGTCGGGCGGGCCGCTCTGCGCCTGACGCGCGGCCATGGCGCGTGCGGCGATGCCGGACGGCGCGTGAGCGTCGCCGGAGGCGGCCGGAGGCCTGGCGCCCGGTTCGTCAAAGAAGGGCATATCGTCGGAAAAGCCGGACATTGTTCCCGAATGTAGTGATTCGGTCCCGAAAGACCAGAAGTGTCGCCGTTTTGTTCCGGCAACCGCTCTCGATTACCCCGGCAGGCGGGCGGCTGGCAAGCAAAGCCTCCGGCGCGGGTGCTCATCGCCCCACTTCCGGCGCATGCCGCAATGGCCGACCGTCTCCTGAAATCCACACCGATCCGGCTTCCGGGGCGGTGAATACCAGTTTGGTCTTGCTCCCGCCGTCTGCTCGGTTAAGTCTGCTTCACCGGTCCGCCTCGGAATTCCCCCGGGGACAGCGGACCGGTTGCAAGGGATGAGGCATGGACGACAATTTCGACAAGGCCGGCATTGCGGTCATCATCGTGTTCGGGGCGCTGATCCTCGGCGGACTGATGGCGGCCAATCTGGTGGCGGGCGACCGCAACGGCTTCCTTCTGGCGCTGGGCTCGGCCTTCACGGCCTATGTCGCAGGCTATGCGGTGCTGTTCGACCTGCCGCGCCTCTATGCGATCCTGATCGGCGTGGCGCTTCTGCTGGGCGTGGCCTCGACCGCCGCCTATGCGTTCTGAGGCATGGAGCCCAAGGACGGTCGTAAACCTTTGACAGATAAGGGTTTTGTGGTGCGGACCGTCAGGCGTGCCCGCGCCGCGAGCGCGCCTGCTTGAGGATGGCGCGCCAGCGCACCATGTCGAAGGGAATGGGCTGGCCCCTGGCCGCGATCTCGAAGATGCAATTGTCGACATTGCGCAGCGTGCGCCAGAAATCGTAGTCCGTCACGCGCGGATCGGCGGCCAGCCGCTCGGCTTCCATTTTGACGCTGCGTATGGGGCCGGCCGTCGCGGACGAAGGCGGCAGGTTGTTCTGCGTAGCCATGCCAATGGATTGGCCGTTGCCGCGATTCGTTGCAACGGCATCGTCGGGCCTATCCCCCGTTTATCCTTTCTTAGGGTTAACGGGGCGCTTGGGCGCCCCTTTCAGGCCGTCGCCTTGCGGCGGATGCCGATGGCGCGTCCGGCCCGTTCGGGCATCGGCAGGCGGCTGTGCGCCGCGCGCATCGCCTCGATATTGGCCGCGACATCTTCGGGGAAGGCGGCAACCTTCGGGCCGGACATGTCGACATGCAAGGAGAGGCTTTCGGAGGTGGCCGCCAGCCAGCCATCGACATGGCGGATTTCCTGATAGGCGCGCAGGCGCTTCTCGTCGCTGTCCAGCAGATGGAAGCTCACCGCCACCTTGTCGTCCTGGTGCAATTCCTGCACGTAGCAGACATGCACCTCGGCCGTGTAGATGGTGAGATTGCGCTCCCTGGCATAGGCCGCGCCGATGCCGAGCAGGTTCAGCACCTCGTCGGCGCCGCGATCGAACAGCACATTGTAGTAGGCCATGTTCATATGGCCGTTGTAGTCGATCCAGTCCTTCTCGACCTCCATGACGCGCGAGACGAAGGGTGCGGAAACAGTCATGCAGGGTCCTTCCAAAGCTGGACAAAGCTGCCGGAAAGGCAGATCAGGAAACATAATCGCGGGCCGAGCTTAATCGCAAGCAGGAGGCCCGCCTGTCCTGTTGGCGGAGGAAGCATGGCTCTCAGCGACCTGATCGCGGTGGAACGCAACGAGGAAGGCATCGCGGCGGTTCTGCAAACGCTGCGCGATGCGTTCGGGGAGAGGTTCCAGACCGGCCATTCCATTCGCGAGCAGCATGGCCACACGACGACCTACCTGCCGAACCAGATGCCGGATGGCGTGGTCTTTCCCGAAAGCACCGAAGAGGTGCAGCAGGTGGTGCGGGCCTGTGCCGCGCATCGCGTGCCGCTGATCCCGTTCGGAACGGGAACCTCGCTCGAAGGCCATGTCAACGCGCCGGGTGGCGGCATTTCGCTCGACACTTCGCGCATGAACCGTATTCTCGCGGTCAATGCCGAGGATCTCGACTGCACGGTCGAGCCGGGAGTAACGCGCGAGGACCTCAACCGGCACCTGCGCGACACGGGCCTGTTCTTCCCGATCGACCCCGGCGCCAACGCCTCGCTCGGCGGCATGGCGGCGACGCGGGCATCGGGCACCAATGCGGTGCGCTACGGCACCATGCGCGAAAGCGTGATCGCGCTGACGGCGGTGATGGCCGATGGCGAGGTCGTGACGACCGCGAGCCGGGCGAAGAAGAGTGCCGCCGGCTACGACCTCACCCGCCTGCTGGTCGGATCGGAAGGCACGCTTGGCGTCATCACCAGCCTGACCCTGCGCCTGCACGGCATTCCGCAGGCGATTTCGGGCGGGGTGTGCCCGTTCCCGACCCTGGAGGCAGCCTGCCAAGCGGTCATCGCGACCATCCAGATGGGCATTCCGGTCGCCCGCATCGAACTCGTCAACGCCCTTCAGATGAAGGCCATCAACCTGCATTCGAAGCTCGACTATCCCGAGAGCCCATGCCTGTTCCTCGAGTTCCACGGCAGTGAGGCCGGCGTTGCCGAACAGGCCGATCTGTTCGGCATGATCGCCGAGGAGCAGGGCGGCGGGCCGTTCCTGTGGACGAGCGTGGCCGAGGAGCGCAGCAAGCTGTGGAAGGCGCGCCATGACGCCTATTGGGCTTCCTTCACGCTGCGGCCCGGCGCCAAGGGCCTTTCCACCGATGTGTGCGTGCCGATCTCGCGGCTGGCCGAATGCGTGGCCGAAACCGAGGTCGATATCGCCGAGAACGGTCTGGTCGCGCCGATCGTCGGCCATGCCGGCGACGGCAATTTCCACACGCTGGTGCTGATGGACCCAGACGATCCGGCCGAGATCGCCAGGGTGGAGGGGTTCGTCGCCCGGCTCAACATGCGCGCCATCGCCATGGGCGGCACCTGCACCGGCGAGCATGGCATAGGGCAGGGCAAGGCCGGTTTCCTGCGCCGCGAACTCGGCCATGGCGTCGATATCATGCGCGCGATCAAGCAGGCGCTTGACCCGCAGGGCATCCTCAACCCGGGCAAGACCATCACCGGCTAGAGCATTTTGCAGCGGGCAACCGGCATTGCCTCTTTATCGTCATCGATATCCGGATAGGATCGGGCTGCTTCCTGGGCAATTCCAGCAAAAGTGCGAAGCGGTTTTGCGATCGGAATTGCGTCAAACAAAGGGTTGGGGTGTTTTCGCAATTCACAGAAAGCGGAAATGCTCCAGGGCTCAAGTGAGGACATGCTCGCACGCCTGTTCGTGATCGTCGGCGGATTGCTGGTTCTGGTGCTGCTTGCGGCGCTGGCCGTGCCGCCGTTCATCGACTGGACCGGCTACCGCGCCGATTTCGAGCGTGAGGCGAGCGCCATCCTCGGCCGCAACGTCACGGTGCGCGGCGATGCCACGGCCCGGCTGTTGCCGTTTCCATCCGTCACCTTCACCGATGTCGTGGTGTCCGGCGGCGCCGAAGGCCAGCCGGCCATGACCGTCGATACATTCTCCATGGATGCCGAACTGGCGCCGTTCCTGCGCGGCGAGGTGCTGATCTTCGACATGCGGCTGGAGCGGCCGCGCGCCACCATCGCCATAGGCGAGGACGGCACGGTCGACTGGGCGATGCGGCCGTCCTCGCCCTTCGATCCGGCCCAGATCGCCGTCGAAAAGCTCACCATTTCCGATGGCGAGGTGGAAGTGCGGCACGGCGCGGGCGGGCGCGTTCACACGCTGTCGGGCGTCGATGCCACGGTTTCGGCGAGGTCGCTGCTGGGACCATGGCGGGTGGACGGCGCCATGCTGTTCGACGGGCTGCGCACCGAGATTTCCGCCTCCACCGGCCGGGTCGGCGACGACGGCCACATGCGGCTGAGGCTGCGGGCCCGGCCCCACGGCCTTGCCGCGACCATGGAAAGCGACGGCAATGCGCGTATTGAAAAGGGCGCGCTGTTCTATGCCGGCCAGTTCAGGCTGACGGAGGACGAGGCGAGCCCGGTGCAATTGCGCGGCAGCGACGGCGAGGCTGTGGCGGTCGCGCCGGTGAAGGCCGTGCCCGGCTATCGGGCCAGCGGCAAGTTCCAGCTCGATCACCGCAGGCTTTCCCTCGACGAATTCCGTTTCGAGACGGGGCCGCTCGACAATCCCTATGCCGCGGACGGCACCGCCTCGCTCGATCTGGGGCCGGAGCCGCGCTTCCGCATCGAGGCGTCGGGGGCGCAGGTGCAATTCGACGAAGCGGTCTCGGGCGAAGGCGGGCCGGCGCTCAGCGCCGAAGCGCGTATCGCCGCGCTGGAGACGGCATTGCGGCGGCTGCCGCGCCCGACGATCCCCGGCTCCGTCGATGTGCAACTGCCGGCCGTGGTGGCCGGCGACACCACCATTCGCGACGTGCACCTCTCGGCCGAACCGGCGGAAGCCGGCTGGATGGTGCATTCGCTGGGCGCGACCTTGCCCGGACGCACGACGCTGGATGCCGACGGCCTGCTGAGCACCGGCGAGTCCTTCGGCTTCAAGGGCAAGATGCTGCTTGCCGTGGCGCAGCCTTCCGGGTTCGCGGCATGGCTGGCGAGGGACGTCGACGAGGCGGTGCGCCGCCTGCCGGGCGCCGGTTTCAGCGCCGAGGTGGACCTGACGCGTTCGCGCCAGAAGTTCAGCAATCTGGAACTGATGCTGGGCGGCGCCAAGTTCGGCGGCCGTATCGAGGCCGTGCAGACCGGTGATGCGAGGCCGGCGGTGGCGCTGACGCTCGATGGCGGGGCGCTCGACCTGGAAGGGCTTTCCGCCTTTGCCTCGATCTTCGTCAGCACGGAGGGCGCCAACCGCTTCACCGGGCAGGATCTCGATTTCGATATCAAGGCCGGCCCGGTCGAGGCATGGGGTCTTTCCGCCGAGCGGGTGGATACGGCGCTGCGGCTGCGCGAGGGTGTGCTGGAAGTCGACCGGCTGGCGCTGACCGGACTGGCCGGCGCTGCCGTCAGCGCCACCGGGCGCATTTCCGGTTTTCCCGACAGTCCCGCCGGAAATCTCGATGCCTCGCTGGTCGCCGTCGATCTGGCGCCGCTGGTCGAGGCTCTGGATGGCCGACAAGGCGACAGCGGGCCGATCGTCGGGGCACTGGTTAAGGGGCTGGCGGCGCGTGCGCGCGCCTATCCCGGGTTGCTGGAGGATGCGCGTATCGATGCGGTGATGAGCGTGGCGGCCGAGGACGGCAGCGGCGGCAGCTTCGCCCTTTCGGCGCAAGGCAGCGCCGGCGGTTCCGCCTTTTCAGCCAGCCTTTCGGGCCAGCGCGATGCCGGCGATATGCTGGACACGCCCTTGTCCGTCACCCTGGGCATCCGCAACGACGATGCGACGACGCTGATGGCGCTGGCCGGCCTGCCGGCGCTGCCGCTCGGGCTGACGGGTCCCGGCGTGGCGGATATCTCCGCCAAGGGCAGCCTGCGCGACGGCATGGCCACCATGGCGGTGCTGACCGGCGACGATTTCAAGGCTTCGTTCGACGGCACGGTTTCGGCGGCCGGACAGGGCGCGGCGCTGAAGGGCAGGGCAAGCCTGGAGGCGGCCGATATCGAGCCTTGGCTGATGACGGCCGGCGTCGCCATCCCCGGCATGGGCACGGGAACCTCGATGTCTTTCAGCGCCGATGCCGATTATGGCAGCGGCCTGCTGATCCTCAACGGCCTCTCCGGCGCAGTGAATGAAAGCGCCTTTTCAGGCGACATCAATGCCGAGGTGAAGGACGGCAAGCCGCATCTTACCGGCGAGCTGGTCCTCGACGAACTCAACCTCGACCCGCTGGCGGCGATGCTGATGGGCGATGCCGCCTTTGCGTCCGTCACCGAGGGCTGGCCGACAGTGCCCTTCGCGGCCACCTCCACCGCACCGGTCAGCGCCGAGCTGGACGTTTCCACGGCCGCCCTTCTGGCCGGGCATTTCGCCACCGCATACGATGCCTCCCTGTCGCTGAAACTGGACGGCGAGGGGCTGCGGGTTTCCGATCTCACGGGCAGGCTGTTCGGCGGGGCGCTGTCCGGCCTGTTCGAGCTCAAGAATTCCGGCGGGACTGGCTTGCTGAGCGCACAGATGAGCGTGGGGGGCGCGGACCTTGCCGCGCTCCTGCCGGACAGCGGCCTGTCCGGAAAGACCGATCTCTCCGCCGCCCTGTCGACCAGCGGCAAGTCGGTCGACGGCATGGTGACCTCGCTGTCGGGCTCC
The DNA here is from genome assembly GCF_052978165.1 of Aquamicrobium terrae. Taxonomy (NCBI): domain Bacteria; kingdom Pseudomonadati; phylum Pseudomonadota; class Alphaproteobacteria; order Hyphomicrobiales; family Phyllobacteriaceae; genus Aquamicrobium; species Aquamicrobium terrae. Next base: position 672,197 of record NZ_JBRKLZ010000001.1, on the reverse strand, counting down.
GGTACGGCCTCGCTCAGGGGGCTGCAGGTCGCCAACCTCAACGCCGATGCGCTGCCTGCCTTCCTGGCGGCGGCCGATGCCGCGGGCCGCGACATCGATGCACGCCGGACGGCCGAGTTCGCGCCGGCGATTGCAACGAAAGGCAGCTTCGCCGTGCAGGACGCGGACATTGCCTTCACGCTCGCGAACGGGGTGCTGCGGGCGCCGCCGGTCAAGCTGTCTGGCAAGGCAGCGGATATTTCGGCCGATCTTGGCGCCGATCTGGCTGCCGGCACCGCGCAGGTCCAGGGCGCAGTTGCCTACCGTGCCGGAAACGAGGCGCTGGTCGGCTCGGAGCCGGTGCTCAACTTCTCGGTCGGCGGCCCCCTTGCTTCCATGACGGTCAGCCTCGACAGCGCGCCCTTGGCGCAATTCCTGACCCAGCGGGCGCTGGAGCGGGAGCAGCAGCGGGTGGAAGCCATGCAGGCGGCCCTGCTCGAAAAGCAGCGGCTGCGGCGCGAAGTGCGCTATTACGCGGCCTTGCAGGTGCAGCGCGAGCGCGCGGCCGAGGAGGAACGGCGCCGGCAGGAAGAGGCACGGCTGAAGGCCGAACAGGAAGCGCGGGCAAGGGCCGAGGCGGAACGCCTTGCGCGTGAAGAGCAGTTGCGGGCCGAGCAGGCTGCTCGCGCAACGGAAGCCGAGGAGCGTGCGCGCCGCGAGGCGGAGGCCGCCCGTTCGCCGGAACCGCCGGCGCTGGAGCGCGCGCCGCTGCCGCCGCCCGCCACTGACAACGGCACCGTGCCCCCGGCAACCGAACCGTTCACCTTGCAGAACCTGTTGCGGTCGCTCGAAGGCGGATGAATCGCGCTGCGGCCGTCACTCCCGAGGAGGAGGCGAAGTGATCGTGAGTTGGAAGCGATTCAGGAATCTTGAAGCGTTCCGGCATGGATTCCCGACACTCTCCATTCGCTTCGCTCATTGCGAGGCCGGGAATGACGGAAAAGTATAAGCACATCCGTCATTCCCGACCTTTAAGCGACCGCAGGGAGCGCAAAGTGTCGGGAATCCATGCCCGAACTTGGACAAGTTCTCGCGGGCTGCGGGTGCGGGGATGACGATGCGTAGGCCGGAGGGCATCAGCCCCGCTTGCCCTTGGCCCAGTCGAGCACATAGAGCCGCAGGGCTGACGACAGGTTGGACTCCCTCGGGCGGCTTGCGTCGATCTCGGCCACGAGCGCCGCAAGCGGCATGTCGCGGGTGACGGCGATGGCGACGAGATCGTCGTAGAACGGCTCTTCAAGGGAATAGCTGGTACGGTGGCCGCGAATGGTGACCGAACGTTTTTTCACCAGGCCCATGGCACTGTCCGCAGGCTCACTCAGGCATCGTCGGAAGAGGGCGGCGGCGAACGCCTGTGCCCATCGAGGAAGCTGACCGCCTTTTCATCGGCCTTGCGGTCGCGTTCCCGCTCGGCCTTCGACCGGCCGTGAAGGGCGCGGTTCCCGGCTGCCACGCGCTCCCGATCTTCCCGCGCCTTCCGCTTGTGGGCCTGGCGCAGGTTGACGATCTCGGCCACGGCGGTGCCCGCCCTATTTCTTGCGGAAGGCGTCGAGCGATACGACTTCGGCGCCCTTGCCGGCCGCCGGCTCGGCGGCGGCCGCTTCCTTCTTGGCTTCGGCCGGCTTCTTCTTGGTGGCGGGTTTCACCTCGGCCGGCGGCTGCGCGGCCGGTTCCTGCGGTTCCTGCAAGGCGGCCTCCGACGGTTCGGTCCTGACATCGAACTCCAGTTCGAAATTCACCGAAGGATCGTAGAAGCCGCGAACCGCCGAGAACGGAATCTCCAGCTTCTCGGGAATGTCGGAGAAGGAAAGGCCGACCTCGAACCCGGTATCGGAGACCTTCAGGTCCCAATACTGGAACTGGATGACGATGGTCATCTGCTCGGGATAGCGCTCGCGCAGGCGGCTGGAAATACGCACGCCCGGCGCGCCGGTCAGGAAGGTGATGAAGAAGTGATGGTTGCCGGGCAGGCCCGTGCGCGAAACCTCCGCCAGCACCTTGCGCATGACGCCGCGCAGGGCTTCCTGAGCCAGAATGTCGTATCTGATATGGTCGTCGGCCATGAACAGTTCCGTTAAATCGTCAGCCTAGCTGTAATCAAGCTTGGCGACGGCGTAAACCGCATATAGAGGGGCAACGCCCCCTCCAGGGCCCAGGCCGTGCAAATTTGATCGGCGACCCCTGCCAGAGGCTATGTTTGGGGCGGTTGGCCGACGGCCTCGGCCACGAAGCGGACACGCTCGTCGACCGGCGCAAGCGGCAGGTGCAGCAGCTCGTAGCCGAGTTCCTCATAGACCGTCCGCATGGCGTCGAAGGTGCGCTCCGCCTCGGCCGCCGTCTGCCGCCGCTCGGCGTCCTGCTCGAAGATTTCCGGCCAGAACGGCGCGATGAAAACCTGGCGGTTGTAGCGCATGGTTCTGGCGGCGCTCATCATATGGTCCGGCACCGCCAGGCCGGTGAGGCGCAGATAGCCGATGGTGTCGGGAATGCCGCGGTCGAAGAACAGCGGGCCTTCCAGCGGGCCTTCCATGTCCCGCGCGGCGGCATGGGAGCGCATTTCCCAGGACAGCATCAGTTCGGCAAACAGGGCCGGGCTTCGCCACGGCAGGGCGGGACCGTCGATCGCCTGCTGGGCGCGGATGATGCCGCGTCCCGCTTCGGGCATGGCCGAATGGCCTTTTGCACCCAGCGCCTCGATCAGCGTCGTCTTGCCGGAGCCGGGACCGCCGGTGATGACGAAGAAGCGTTCGGAACCCATCGGATACTCCTTGGAAATGTCAGGGTGGAAAACCGGCACGCCAACGCGCGCGGCGGCGCGTCGCAGCGGCCTTGGAGAGGAGGAGATGAAAGAGGAGGGGAGAAAGTGGAGGTTTCTGTTGCCAGGTACCTCCGAACCCCGCCTAGAGGTGCGAACCCCTAGGAGTTTATTTGAAGCTGTCGCACCGCATTACGCAGCGAGACGTGCTTCCGCATAGTTGTCGTTGGCAACTATAAGTTTAGCCCGATAACGGTGGTACAATGCCGGGCGAAAGTACGATCTTTACACCTTCGTCGATCCTGTTTCGCCCCCAGCAAAAGCCGCCCGTAACGGCGGTTTTTGGTGGAGGCGCCGGGTACCGCCCCCGGGTCCGAACGGTTTATTTCATCGCCCGTTTATCGCCATAGTCGGACGAGCCGACGATGCGAATATAGGCAGTCCCGGCGGCAAATGGAAGAGTGCGCAGGCAGGCAATTATCGGTGTCGGCACGGATTTCTTTGGCTTGACTTGGCCGCGCGATATCTTGCAGGCTCGCAATCGGTACGGGAATCCTGCCCGGCGACAGGTTGCAGCGGCGGATCACCGTGGAAGTGGGGATTTCTAACTCCGAGAGGGGATGTCGATGAGCGACTATCTGGCTGATGTGAAGAAATACGATGCCGGCGCGGATGCCGCGGTGGTGGACAAGATCGTGAAGCATCTGGGCATAGCCCTGCGCAATCGCGATTCCTCGCTTGTCGCCACCAGCGACCAGAAGGAACTGGACCGCGTGCGCGACAGCTGGTGCATCAAGAAGCTCGGCGCCGAGCCGCAGGCCGCCGAGGCTGCCATCGCCAAGGTCGCCAAGGCCATGGCCGGCGACAACACCAAGGAACGGGTGACGTTCTACTATCTGGTCGCCAAGGAACTCGGCGAGCTGGGCTCGCTCTAAGAGATCGTCAGGCGCCTGCCGCTGGCGGGGTTTCTGAAGATCCGGCATTTCTGAAGACAGGGCAGGCGGGTCGCATCGCCCGCCGGCTGTCATCCTCTGCAGTCCGGCCATGTCTCGTGACCGGCCGGCGCATGTCGTCTCGGCTGTGGAGCGACTGCGCCGACGGCTGTGCGGGAATGACCGCCGGGTCTATAGTGCGGACCGTGAAAACTCGTCGGAACGGAGCCGATGCGGCAATATCTCGATCTTCTGCGGCATGTCCTTGAAACCGGTGTCGATCGCGGCGACCGCACCGGTACCGGCACGCGCTCTGTGTTCGGCTATCAGATGCGGTTCGATCTGGCGGACGGCTTCCCCGTCACCACGACCAAGAAGCTGCATCTGAAGTCGATCATCCATGAACTGCTGTGGTTCCTGGCCGGCGACACCAACATCAAATATCTCAACGACAACGGCGTCACGATCTGGGACGAATGGGCCGACGGGAACGGCGATCTCGGCCCCGTCTACGGCCGCCAGTGGCGGTCTTGGCCGGCGCTGGGGTCCGATGGCGGCGAGATCGACCAGATCGCCAACCTGCTGATCGAGCTGCGCCGCAACCCGCAATCGCGGCGCCTCATCGTTTCCGCCTGGAACCCGGCGCAGGTGGACACCATGGCGCTGCCGCCCTGCCATTGCCTGTTCCAGTTCTATGTCGCGGAAGGGCGGCTTTCCTGCCAGCTTTACCAGCGCTCGGCCGATATTTTCCTCGGCGTGCCGTTCAACATCGCCTCCTATGCGCTGCTGACGATGATGATCGCGCAGGTGACCGGGCTGAAGCCCGGCGAGTTCATCCACACGCTGGGTGACGCCCATCTCTACGCCAACCATTTCGAGCAGGCGCGCGAGCAACTCGCGCGCACGCCGAAACCGCTGCCCACCATGTGGATCAATCCGGCGGTGGACGACCTGTTCGCCTTCCGATTCGAGGATTTCAGGCTGGAAAACTACGTTGCCGATCCCAGCATCAGGGCGCCGATCGCGGTTTGACGCCTGTCAGTCCACGGCCACCATCACGTCGGATGCCTTGATGACGGCATAGGCGTCGCCGCCTTCCTTCAGTCCCAGCTCGTCCATGGCCTCGTTGGTGATCGAGGCGGTGACGACGGCGCCGCCGATGTCGATTCGCACATGGGCGGTAGTGGCGCCCTTCGACACTTCCACGATCCGGCCCTTGATCTTGCGGGCGCTGATTTTCATGGTCTGATCCTTTCCAGATCCGGTTTTCAATGGAGTGACTGAAGCACGCTTGCGGCGCAAGCAAAAGGCTTCCCTTGTTATATCCATCCGTATATATCGACTATGAAGCCGCACGCCGCGGCGTTCGATCAAAAGTCATCTGACAGGGAGAAGCGCGATGGCCAGGGCCACGAGGACGGGTTTGAAGGCAATGATGGCGGCGGGAGCGCTTTCGGCGCTGCTGATGGCCCCCGTTTCGACGGCGCAGGCCGACGACAGCCAGGTCGTCGTTTTTGCCGCCGCCAGTCTGAAGAATGCGCTCGACGCCATCAACACCGCCTGCGAGGCCTATGTCGGCGAGGCCGCCAAGATTTCCTATGCCTCGTCCTCGGCGCTGGCCAAGCAGATCGAGGAAGGCGCGCCGGCCGACGTGTTCATCTCGGCCGATCTCGACTGGATGAAGTATCTTTCCGACAAGAACCTCATCAACGCCGCAACTGAAGAGCAACTGCTCGGCAACCGCATCGTGCTCGTCGCCCCCAAGGATTCGACCGCCGAAGCCAAGCTCGAGAAGGGTTTCGACCTCGCCGGCCTGATCGGCGAGGGCAGGCTCGCCATGGGCGACGTGCAGGCGGTTCCGGCCGGCAAATACGGCAAGGCGGCGCTTGAGGCGCTCGACATGTGGGGCTCGGTCGAAGGCAAGCTGGCGCAGGCGGAGAACGTGCGTGCGGCGCTGAAGCTGGTGGCCACCGGCGAGGCCGCGGCCGGCATCGTCTATGCCACGGATGCGGTGGCCGAGCCGGAGGTCAAGGTCATCGGCACCTTCCCGGAAGAGACGCATGCGCCGATCATCTATCCGGTGGCGCAGACGGCCGAGTCCAAGGATGCCGACACGCCGGCCTTCCTGAAGTGCCTGCACACGGAGAAGGCCCGTAAGCTGTTCGAGGAGCAGGGCTTCACCGTCCTGGCGCCGGTCTCCAACTAAGCCTGCCCGCCGTCCATGAACTGGTTGCTTGATCTCACGCCTGACGAGTGGACGGCCGTCAGGCTGTCGATCCGGGTGGCGACGGTGGCGATGCTCGCCTCCATCCCGCCCGGAATCCTGATCGCCTATGTGCTGGCGCGCGGCCGCTTCTGGGGCAAGACGCTGCTCAACGGCATCGTTCACCTGCCGCTGGTGCTGCCGCCGGTGGTGACGGGCTATCTGCTGCTGCTCGCCTTTGGCCGGCGCGGCCCGGCGGGCGCCTTTCTGGCCGAGCATTTCGGCATCGTCTTCTCGTTCCGCTGGACGGGCGCGGCGCTGGCCTGCGGGGTAATGGGCTTTCCGCTGATGGTGCGCGCGATCCGGCTGTCCATCGAATCGGTCGACCGCAAGCTGGAGGCGGCGGCCGGGACGCTGGGCGCCAGCCCGCTATGGGTGTTTTCCACGGTGACGCTGCCGCTCATCCTGCCCGGCATCATTGCCGGCGCCATCCTGTCCTTCGCCAAGGCGATGGGCGAGTTCGGCGCCACCATCACCTTCGTTTCCAACATACCGGGCGAGACTCAGACGCTGCCTTCGGCCATCTACACCTTCACGCAGGTGCCGGGCGGCGACGAGGGCGCGCTTCGGCTCACTCTCATCAGCATCGTCATTTCCATGCTGGCGCTGGTCGCCTCCGAAGTGCTGGCGCGCCGGCTGGGCAAGCGGATGGACGTGGAATGACGCTCTCCGTCGCTATCCGCCACCTCCAGGGCGACTTCCGGATCGAGGCGCAATTTGCCGGATCCGGCCGTCTGACGGCGCTGTTCGGACCCTCCGGTTCGGGCAAAAGCTCGCTCATCAACCTGATCGCCGGGCTGATCCGGCCGGACGAGGGGCGCATCGAAGTCGACGGCAAGGTGCTGGTCGACACCAAAGCCCGAATATTCGTGCCGCGTCACAAGCGCCGTATCGGCATGGTCTTTCAGGATGCGCGGCTGTTCCCGCATATGAGCGTGCGCTCCAACCTGCTCTATGGCCGCTGGTTCACGCCCGCTGCCGAGCGCTATCTGGAAATGGGTGCGATCGTCGACCTGCTCGGTATCGGCGCGCTGCTGGAGCGCAAGCCGGCAACGCTGTCGGGCGGCGAGAAACAGCGCGTGGCGATCGGGCGTGCGCTGCTGTCCAGTCCCCGGCTGTTGCTGATGGACGAGCCGCTGGCCTCGCTGGACGAGGCGCGCAAGGCCGAGATCCTGCCCTATATCGAGCGCCTGCGCGACCAGATGAAAATCCCCATCGTCTATGTCAGCCATTCCGTTGCCGAGGTGGCACGGCTGGCGAGCGACGTGGTGGTGCTGGCGCAGGGCAAGGTGACTGCCTCCGGCCCGGTGGCCGACATATTGCAGCGGCTCGACCTGCTGCCTGCGGGCGAGCGCGGCGAGGGCGGCGCGCTGGTCGAGACGGTGGTGGCGCGCCATGACGACGCCTTTTCCATGTCGGTGCTGCACTCGGCCGCCGGCGAGATCCGGGTGCCGCGCATCGGCATTCCCGTCGGCCAGCCGGTGCGGCTGCGCATCCGCGCCCGTGACGTGATGATCGCCACGGAACGGCCAACCGGCCTCAGCGCGCTCAACATCCTGCCGGGCAAGGTCGCGGCCATCGCCCATGGCACGGGCGCCGAGAGCGAGGTGCGCATCGACTGCAACGGCGTGCCCATCGTGTCGCGCATCACCGAACAGTCGCGCCAGGCCCTGGATCTGAAGCCCGGCCTGCCGGTGTTCGCGGTGGTCAAGACCGTCACCTTCGACGAAGCCAATACTGGTGCGGGAATACAGGAGGCGGATATGTGAAGCGTCGCACCATCGTTATTCTATTTTAGAATAGCGGTACGGCCTCAAAGGCGCTATGGGTGAAGGAGACCGGATTGCGGGAAGAGAAGATGCCGTCGCTGACCTTACGGATAAATCTCGATCCTGACGGGCGCATCGGGCCCGGTAAGATCGAGCTTCTGGAGCACATCGCCTCCTTTGGTTCCATATCGGCTGCCGCTCGCACCATGCAGATGTCCTACAAGCATGCCTGGGATCTGGTGGAGGACATGAACCGCGTCTTCGGCAAGCCGCTGGTAAGCGCCCAGACCGGCGGCAAACGCGGAGGCGGAGCTCAGCTCACCCCGGTCGGACTTGCCGTGGTCAGCCGTTACCGGGCCATCGAGCGCGCCGCCGCCTCGGCCGCCGAGACGCATATGATGGCGCTGCAGGCCGAGATCGACGCCGGATAGAATCACACGTGAGGGCACGCCCTGACGTGGAACCGGCGATGGGGTTATTCTTCCGCTTCGCCCGGCTTGCGCAGCAGGTAGGTGTCCATGATCCAGCCCTTGGCGGCGCGGGCCTCGGCGCGTGTCGCGACGATCCGATCCTCGACGTCGCCGAGGCGGCCGGCAATGACGATCTCGTCCGGCGTGCCCAGATAGGCGCCCCAATGGATGATGGCGTCCTTGTCCTTCACGGTGCGGAAGGCACAGTTGCCGTCCAGCATGACCACGACGGTGCCGGCATTGTCTGGCATGCCTTCGGCGGCCAGCCGGCGGCCGGTGGTGATGAGCACCGGGTCGCCGATGCGGTTGAGCGCGATGCGATGGCTGGCGCACAGCGACTGGATGGCCGTGATGCCGGGAATGACCTCGACCGCGAAATCGACATTGCCGCGTTGGCGTACTCTTTCGAGGATGCGCAGGGCGCTGTCATAGAGCATCGGGTCGCCCCAGATGAGGAGCGCGCCGCAACCGTTGTCGCCGAGTTCGTCGAGGATCAGCGCCTCATAGATACCGGCGATGTCCTCGTGCCAGTCGTCCACCGTGCTGCGATAGGAGGACGTCAGCTCGGCCCGCTTCGGCACGCCGAACCCGACGCGGCGCGTGGCCGCATTGGTGACGAAACGGTCGCAGATTTCATGCCGCAGCGCCGCAAGATCGCTCTTTTCGGAGCCCTTGTCGGGAATGAACAGCGCATCCGCCCGGTTCAGCGCCGCGATGGCCTGAACGGTCAGATGTTCGGGATTGCCGGCGCCGATGCCGATGACGAGAAGCGTGCGCATGGCGCAATTTCCTGCCCGATCCGCCTCGTCCTGTCCAGCGGAGCGCAGGGCGGAATCAAGGGGGCCTTTGACCGGTTCGGGGGCTTTCGACCTGGGAAGCCTGGCTGAAACTCTCTGGAGCCTTTCCGCTTTTCCCTAAATCGCGAAAACGCTCTAACCTTTTGTTTTGACGCAATTCCGGACGCAAAACCGCTTCGCACTTTTGCTGGAATTGCTCTAGTGTCGCGTCGTCGCCCGACGAGGAGGGAATCACCCATGCTGCGCCTGTGCCTGTCTTCGCTTGCGATGCTGGCTGCCCTGCCGGCTTTCGCCAACGATTCCGTGGCCGAACTGGGCACCGGCGGCCTCATCCTGTCGCGCAGCGACCTGATCGAGATGAAGAGCGAGGACCTGTTCATTTCGCGGAAGCAGGTGCGGGTCGACTATGTGTTCGCCAACCGCTCGGACGAGGATATTTCCACCATCGTCGCTTTCCCGATGCCGGATATCTCCGGCGGGCCGGACATGATGGTGGCCGTGCCGGACAATGCCTCCGACAATTTCCTCGACTTCCGTGTGACCAGCGACGGCACCGAGATCACGCCCCAACTGGAGCAGAAGGCGTTTGCCGTGGGGCTCGACGTCACCGGCGAACTGCAGGCCGCAGGCATTCCGCTCAATCCCTATGCCGAGGATGCCTATGCGAAACTGGCCGGGCTGCCCGACGATGTGGCGCGGGACTGGCAGGAGCGCGGCATCCTCATGCTCAACGAATATGATGACGGGTCCGGCTGGAAGACCGAGCGCACCCCGTTGTGGAGCTTGCGCTCGACCTATTGGTGGAAAGCGACGTTTGCCGCCGGCAAGGATGTGCGCGTCTCGCACAGCTATGTGCCGAGCGTCGGTGCGACGGCGGGCATCGGCTTCTTCTATGACGGCAAGTTCCAGGGCGATTATCAGGACTACAAGCACCGCTATTGCATGGATCCTGCCTTTGAAAATGCAGTGCGCAAGGCGGCGAGCCGAAACGCCAACGGCGTTCCGGCCCTCTCCGAGTATCGCATGTCCTATGTCCTGACCACTGGCTCGAACTGGGCGCTGGGCACCATCGGCGATTTCAGGCTGACCATCGACAAGGGCGATGCGGCGGCGCTGGTTTCCTTCTGCGGCACGGGCGTGAAGAAGACCGGCCCGACCACTTTCGAGATGCGGGCGAAGAATTTCTATCCCGAGCGCGACATCGACATATTGATCCTCGCTCCGGCCGGCGGCGAGGCGGAGTAAGGAAAAGGCATGAAAACTGCGATCTATGTGGCGATCGCCGAGAACGGCGTCATCGGGCGCGATGGCGGCCTGCCGTGGCGGCTTTCGACCGACCTGAAGCGCTTCAAGGCGGATACCATGGGCAAGCCGGTGATCATGGGGCGCAAGACCTATGAAAGCATCGGCCGGCTGCTTCCGGGCCGGCTCAACATCATCGTGACGCGGGACACCGGCTACAGGGTCGAGGGCGCCGAAATCGCGCATTCTCTCGATGAGGCGATCCACGTCGCCGAGCGCCATGTTGGGCAGGACGGGGAAGCCTGCATCATCGGCGGCGCGGATATCTATGCACAGGCCCTGCCGCTGGCCGACCGGCTGCACATTACCCATGTGCTGGGCGAGGTGGACGGCGATGCCCGCTTCCCCGCCATCGACCCCGAACTATGGCAGCCGGTATTGCAGCAGGAGGTGCCTGCCGGGGAAAAGGACAGCCACGCCACCCGTTATGTCGTTTATGAAAGGCGGGGTTGAGAGGCGCAACTTCGCCCGATGACATAAAGTTGCGTAATGCCGCAGGGGCAAAGGGCTTTTTAGGCGTCCTACGCGTTGAAAGCCGGCTTTGGCCTCCCTATAGAAGGTCAAGGCTTGTGCGCCATGGATGGCGTGTGAGGGACTGCGGACGAAAGGACATTTATGCCCTGGAACGACAAGAGTGGCGGCGGCCCGTGGGGTGGCGGCGGAGGCAACGGCGGCGGCCCGTGGGGCCAGGGACCGAGAGGGCCGAGCGGCCCGCAAGGCACGCCACCCGATCTGGAGGATATCATCCGGCTGGGGCAGGACAAGCTGCGCCGCGCCCTGCCGGGCGGAAACGGCGGCAACCGCGCCATGTTCGCGGTCCTTGCGCTGCTTTTGCTGGGCATGTGGGTGTTCAAGGCCGTCTACACCGTGCAGCCGGATGAAGTGGCCGTCGAACTGCGCTTCGGCAAGCCCAAGGAGGAACTCTCCGAGCCTGGCCTGCACTTCCACTGGTGGCCGATCGAAACGGTCGAGACCGCGAAGATTTCCGAACAGCTCGTCAACATCGGCGGCTCGGCACGCGCCAACGACACGTCCGGCCTGATGCTCTCGGGCGACCAGAACATCGTCAACGTTCAGTTCTCCGTCGCCTATCAGGTTTCCGATCCGCGCGCCTATCTGTTCGCAGTCTCCGATCCCGACGGCATGCTGACCCAGGTTGCCGAAAGCGCCATGCGCGAGGCCGTCGGCCGCCGTCCGGCGCAGGACATCTTCCGCGACGATCGTCAGGGCATCGCCGAATCCGTGCGACAGATCCTGCAAACCACGCTCGACGGCTATGATGCCGGCCTCAACGTCAATGCCATCTCGATCGAGGATGCCGCGCCGCCGCGCGAAGTGGCCGACGCGTTCGACGAGGTGCAGCGCGCCGAGCAGGACGAGGACAGGTTCGTCGAGCAGGCCAACCAGTATTCGAACCAGAAGCTCGGCCAGGCCCGCGGTCAGGCCGCACAGCTTCGCGAAGAAGCTGCCGCCTACAAGAACCGCGTCGTGCAGGAGGCGCAGGGTGAGGCGCAGCGCTTCATCTCGGTCCACGAGGAATACGCCAAGGCGCCGGACGTGACGCGCAAGCGTCTCTATCTCGAGACCATGGAGAAGGTCCTGAAGGATTCCAACAAGGTGGTCGTGGAGCAGGGCGGCGGCCCGGGCGTCGTGCCGTATCTGCCGCTGCCTGAACTGCAAAAAAGGTCGCCAGCGACCGGGGCGACCACGACGACCGGAGGAACGCAATAATGGCGAACCGTCTTCCAGCCATTGCCGTTGCCGGCATCGTCATCCTGTTCCTGATCTACTCGTCGATCTTCGTGGTCAACGCGCGCCAGCAGGCGATCGTGCTGCGCTTCGGCGAGATCGTCGAGGTCAAGAGCGAACCGGGCATCTACTTCAAGATGCCGTTTTCCTTCTTCTCCGCCGACAATGTGCAGATGATCGAGAACCGCGTGCTGCGTTTCGACCTCGACAACATCCGCGTGCAGGTTTCGGGCGGCAAGTTCTATGAGGTGGATGCCTTCATCGCCTACCGCATTTCGGACCCGCGCGTCTTCCGTTCGGCGGTTTCGGGCAGCATCGAACTGGCCGAGCAGCGGCTTCGGACCCGTCTCGATGCGGCACTGCGTCGTGTCTACGGTCTGCGCGGCTTCGAGGCGGCGCTTTCGGAAGAGCGTGCCGACATGATGCGCGAGGTGCGCGACCAGCTTCGTCCCGATGCGACGTCGCTGGGTCTCGAAATCGTGGACGTGCGCATCCGCCGTACCGATCTGACGCAGGAAGTGTCGCAGCAGACCTTTGAGCGCATGAAGGCCGAACGCCTGGCCGAAGCCGAAAGGCTGAGGGCCCGCGGTAACGAGGCGGCCCAGCGCATTCGCGCCCGTGCCGATCGTGAGGTGGTGGAAATCGTCGCCGAGGCGCAGAGGGAATCCGAGATCCTGCGCGGTGAGGGCGATGCCGAACGAAGCGCCATTTACGCCAACGCCTACCTGCGTGATCCCCAGTTCTTCGACTTCTACCGGTCGATGAGCGCCTATGGGATCGCCCTCAACGGCGATGGCACCACAATGGTCCTTTCGCCGGAATCGGAGTTCTTCCGCTTCTTCCGCGATCCGGCGCGGGGCGACGCGGCTGTGGCCGCTCCGTCTGCTCAGGCGCCTGCGCCGGCCGCCAACGGCCAGTAATCCGTGCAGGATTTCCTGGCGGCCCTGGGCCTGGTCCTCGTCATCGAGGGCCTGGTCTATGGGGGCTTTCCCCGGCTGGCACGGCGGTTGGCGGTGGAGGTTCAATCCATGCCAGAGGGTGCCCTGCGCATGGCGGGCCTGCTGGCCATAGCCTTCGGCGTCGGCATCGTATGGCTGGTGCGCGGCTGAATTCGAGAGGGGCGGAGCGGTATCGTTCCGCCCCTTTCCATTACGCAGGATTTACCTGACGATGGCACTTTGCGTCGCAAACGTGCCGTATTTCATGCCATCATGACACACGCAACTTCGAGATGCCCGGAGCCCGTTCCATGACACCCCAGTTTCTCCTGCGCGCAACGCGAACCACCTTGTTAGCGGCCAGCGCGCTGGCCGTGGCCGCAACGGGCACCCTATCGCCTGCGATGGCGCAGAGCCTGCCGGCTCCCGCCACTCCGGCCCCCGGTACCCCGGCCCCCGTTACTCCGGCTCCGGGCAATCCGGCTCCCGTCGGCCCGGAGGCAGGCCCTGCCTCGGTGGCGGACCTTGCCGAAGGGCTGCTCGGCGCGGTCGTCAACATTTCCACCTCGCAGACGGTGAAGGGCACCGAAGGCCCCGGCGCGGTGCCGATGCCGCAGCTTCCCGAAGGCTCGCCCTTCCAGGACTTCTTCGACGAGTTCTTCAAGGATCGCGGCGGGCAGCGCGGTGGCGGTTCGCAGAAGGTGCAGTCGCTGGGCTCCGGCTTCGTCATCGATGCCAAGGAAGGTTTTGTCGTCACCAACAACCACGTCATCGCCGATGCCGATGACATCGAGGTCAATTTCTCCGACGGGCTGACGCTGAAGGCCGAACTGGTCGGCACCGACACCAAGACCGATATCGCGATCCTGAAGGTCGATCCGGCCGGCCACAAGCTGACCGAGGTGAAGTTCGGCGATTCCGACAAGATGCGCATCGGCGACTGGGTGATGGCTATCGGCAATCCGTTCGGGCTCGGCGGCACGGTCACGGTCGGCATCATCTCGGCCCGCAACCGCGACATCAATGCCGGTCCGTATGACGACTTCATCCAGACGGACGCCGCCATCAACCGCGGCAATTCAGGCGGCCCGCTGTTCAACATGCATGGCGAGGTCATCGGCATCAACACGGCCATCATCTCGCCGACCGGCGGTTCGATCGGCATCGGCTTCTCCATCCCCACGCAACTGGCGAAAGGGGTCGTCGACCAGTTGCGCGAGTTCGGCGAGACGCGGCGCGGCTGGCTCGGCGTGCGCATCCAGCCGGTGACCGAGGACATTGCCGAAAGCCTCGGCATGAAGGACGCCAAGGGCGCGCTCATCGCCGGCATCATCAAGGGCGGGCCGGTGGATAACGGCTCGATCCAGGCGGGAGACGTCGTCACCAAGTTCGACGGCAAGGAGATCGACGAGATGCGGGACCTGCCGCGCATCGTCGCCGAAAGCCCGGTCGGCAAGGCAGTGGACGTGGTCGTGGTGCGCAAGGGCAAGGAGATGACCGTCAAGGTCACGCTCGGCCGTCTCGAGGATGGCGAGCAGATGGCCGAGGGCCAGGATGACGAAAGCGCCGAGCAGGGCGAGGAGGTGGCGACCGCCTCCGTGCTCGGCATGACCATCGGCGAACTCAACGACGCCACCCGTGAGAAGTTCGGCGTCGCCGCTGGCGTCAACGGCGTGGTCGTCACCGAGGTCGAGCCGGATTCGGCGGCGGCCGAGCGGGGTGTTCAGGCGGGCGAGGTCATCACCGAGATCGCGCAGGAATCGGTGTCGAGCCCCAAGGACGTGATGGACCGCATCGCGGCGCTGAAGGAACAGGGCCGCAAGAATGCGCTGCTGATGCTGGCTTCCAAGAGCGGCGAACTGCGCTTCGTGACGATCCGCATGGATTGAGAAATGAAAAAGGCGGTCAGGAGGCCGCCTTTTTCTTCGCCCATTCCTCGCTGGTGAGCCGATAGAAGCTGTGGCGCTTCAGGTGGGGGTGGCTGTCCGGAACGCCGGGGTGGTCGAAGTCGCGAGCCGGATCGGCGACCATGCCGATGTGCTCCATGACCGCCGTCGAGCGCCGGTTGGCGGTCACCGCGAAGGACACGATTTCGCCGAGCCCAAGCATCTCGAAGCCGTAGTCGAGCCAGGCCCGTGCGGCTTCCGAGACATAGCCCTTGCCCCAGAACTCGGGCGCGAGGCGCCAGCCGATCTCGACGGTGCCTTCGGGCATGAAGGGGGTGTCCTCGGTGCGGCTCAGGCCGACGAAGCCGATGCATTCGCCGGTCGCGGCGATTTCCGCTGCCGTCCAGCCGAAGCCTTGCCGGGCGATCGTCTCCCGAAACTCATCCATTTTGGCGTCGGCAGCCGCCCGGTCGCGCCGAAACGGAAAAAACTCCATCACCTGTTCGTCGCAGTTGATGCGGTGGAACAGGTCGCGGTCGCGCTCCTCCCAGTTGCGCAGGATAAGGCGTTCGGCGCGGAGCGGCGTCACAGGCTGAACTCCTCCTGCCGGTAGCCTTGCAGATAGAGCAGGGCGGTAAGGTCGCCGTGGTCGATGCGAACCCTCGCCTCGGCCGCGACCGAAGGCTTGGCGTGCAGGGCGACTCCGGTGCCGGAAAGGCGGATCATGTCGAGGTCATTGGCGCCGTCGCCGACGGCGATGGCATCGGCGGGCGTCAGCTTCAGGCGGGCGGAAATGTCATGCAGCGCCTCGGCCTTGGCGGCGCGGCCGAGGATCGGCTCGGCCACCTCGCCGGTCAGGCGCCCGTCGTGCTCGATGAGGCGGTTGGCGCGGTTTTCGTCGAAGCCAAGCATGGTGGCGATACGCGAGGTGAACACGTCGAAACCGCCCGATACCAGCGCCGTCCAGGCGCCTTTGGCGCGCATGGTGGCGACCAGGGCGGGGCCGCCGGAGGCAAGGGTGAGGCGGTTTTCGACGATCCGGTCCACGACGCCGATATCGAGATCGCGCAGCAACGCCACGCGCTCGCGCAGGGCCGGTTCGAAGGCGATCTCGCCGTTCATGGAACGCGCGGTGATTTCGGCGACATGCTCCTTCAAGCCGACCTCGTCGGCCAGTTCGTCGATGCATTCCTGGTCGATCATGGTGGAATCCATGTCGGCGATCAGGATTTTCTTGCGCCGGTGGCCGGCTTCCTGCACGGCAATGTCCACCGGTGCGCCGCCGATGGTTTCGCGCAGCAGGGCGGTCGCGGCCTGCGGCTCCAGCGCACCGGAAAGCGCGATGTCGCACGCCACCTCGTCGGCCAGCCAGTCCACGGCACTTGCGCCGACGGCCTTCGACGCCTTATGCGCTAGGTCTGCCGACAGGGAGCGGCTGGCTGGATTGGAAATGAGCGTGGCGATGAGCGGCATCGGGGCTTCCGGTGAAGGAGGAAAGGAAGGGCGCGTCAGGGACGCGATCCTGATAGCCGGGCCGACTGCCAGCGGCAAGTCGAAGCTCGCCCTCAAACTGGCCGAAAGGTTGGGCGGTGCCATCGTCAACACCGATTCCATGCAGGTCTATGGCGTGCTCGATGTGCTGACGGCGCGGCCGGAGGCTGACGATTTGCGCCGGGCGCCGCATCGTCTCTATGGCCATGTGCCGCCTTCGGTCGCCTATTCGACCGGGGCCTGGCTGCGCGATGTCACGCGGCTGGTGGATGAGGGCATGCCTGGAGGGCTGCGGCCGATCTTCGTGGGCGGCACCGGCCTCTATTTCCGGGCGCTGACCGAAGGCATGTCCGAAATGCCGGACATTCCGGCACATATCCGGGACCGCTGGCGCAGCGCCTTGCTGGAGGAGGGCGCCGAGGCCCTGCATCGAAGGCTGGCGCAGCAGGATGCGGCGGCGGCCGCCCGGCTGAAGCCGGCCGATGGCCAGCGCATCGTGCGCGCGCTGGAGGTTTGGGACGCTTCCGGCCGCTCGATCCTCGATTGGCAGGGCCAGCGAGGACAACCGCTGGTGGAACGGGCGAGCGCGCAATGCCTGGTGATCGAACCGGACCGGGACGAGCTTGGCGCGCGCATCGGCCTGCGTTTCGATGCCATGCTGGAACGTGGCGCCTTGGACGAGGTGCGTGAGCTTGCCCGGCTGGATCTCGATCCGGCCTTGCCTGCGATGAAGGCGATCGGCGTGCGGGAATTGCAGGCCGCGCTGGCTGGCGAGATGTCCTTTGCCCAAGCGATCGAGCGGGCCAAGACCGCCACCCGCCAATATGCCAAGCGTCAGTCGACATGGTTCCGCAACCAGCTCGGGCCGGAATGGAAGCGGGTCGGGCCTGGATATGGCGGGCTCGGAGATGCAGCCGGCCCGGCAATTTCATAACCATCGGTATGCAATTGTTTGGATGAAAATCCGCCGATATTCGCGTTCTGGTTGCCGAAATCAGCTTTTTATTAAGCGGGACCATGAGACAAGCAGGTGGGCATGTTTCAAGCGGGCAATGATGCGCTTCCACAAGGCGGAATCGGCATTCTTCGTCTTCATAACGGTGATCTTCGGCGCCGGTATGCTGATGCTGTTCGCCCATGGCGTCATGGAGAACATCATGGAGGTGACGCGCCCCGAGCGTGTCGCCAAGGTATCCTATCTGAAGGATTTGCTTTTCTTCACCAGCGTGCTTCTGACCACGGCGCTGTTTTTCGGCATGTTCTTCATCTATCCGCTGATCCGCCGGCAGGTGCGGGAGGAAAACAAGCTGCGCCAGATGACGGCCTCGCTCAGTGCCCGCTCCGAGACGCTGGAGGTGGCGGCGCTGACGGACGGGCTGACCGGCACGCAGAACCGCCGCTATTTCGACGACGCGCTGCGGGAATACATTCTGGAGTTCCGGCGGATCGACAAGCCGGTGGGCCTGATGATCCTCGATCTCGACCACTTCAAGCAGGTGAACGACAATCACGGCCACGATGTCGGGGACGACGTGCTGCGGTCGGTCGGCCGGTGCCTTCTGGACCTGACCCGTTATCACGATGTGGTGGCCCGCCTCGGAGGCGAGGAATTCGCCATCGTCGCGCCGAACATGAACCTCGAAGGGCTGGAGAAGCTCGCCGAACGCATTCGTGAGGCCATTGCCGCCCTGTCGATCCCGATCGCCCGTGGCAGGCTCAAGGTGACGACCAGCGTCGGGCTGGCCATATGGGACGGCAAGGAAACGGCGGAAGAGCTCTATCGCCGGGCCGACCGGCAACTCTACGAAGCCAAGCGACAGGGCCGCAACCGGGTCTGCGCGTAGACTTGGGGGCAGGGTGGTGAGGGACCCATTGCTTTCCCCACGCGTCATCCCGGCCGAGCGGAGCGAGACCCGGGATCCATGCCGGAACTTTGAAACATCACGGAATGGATCCCGGACAGCCGTCGCCTTGCTCCGGCTTCGGGGATGACGGAAGCATAAGGCTGTAAGATATCAGCCGGTCTCTCAGCCGTTATGCGGCCGCATGCCGAAGGTGGTCGGCTTCAGGCCATAGCGCTGCTCCGCCTCTTCCGTGACGGGGCGGCGCAACAATGAGGACGGCCTGCGATAGTCGGGATCGCCCGGCTGGCTGGCCGCATCGGCCGGATCGGCGAACACCAGCGAGGTTTCGGGTGAGAGCGTTTGCTGGGCGGAGCCGTTGCGCAGCCGGTTGACGATGGCCGCCAGGTCGACCTCGCGGCCGGAAGCGCCAGCGGTCGGATCGTCGCCCTTGTTCTGGCCGGGCAGCAGGCTTTTGTCCAGCTTCTCGAACTTCAGCCGCATGGTGGTGGCCACGCCTTCGCCGAAGGCGATGGCCTCGCGCTGGCCCATGGACGAGAGGAAGGACAGGGTGGAAGCCGACGAGTCGGAAATGGCGGAGCGGATGATCGCCTTGTCCTGCTCGTTGGCAAGCCGCATGGCGAAGACCGTCGAGCACTGCGACAGGATCGTGGGGTCGAGTTCGCCGGGGCGCTGGGTGACGATGCCGAGGAAGCAGCCATATTTGCGGCCTTCCTTGGCGATGCGGGCCAGCGCCTCGCGCGTCGGGGCAAAGCCGAGCCGCGAATCCGCAGGCATATAGCGATGCGCTTCCTCGCACATGACCAGGAGCTTCAGCCGCCCCTCGCTCCACAATGCGAGGTCGAAGGCGAGACGGGCCAGCACCGAGCACACGGCATTGACGACCTCCGAGGGCAGGCCGGCCATCTCGAAACAGGTGACCGGGCGCCCGTCATGCGGCACGCGGAAGATGTTGCCGATAGTCTGGTGGATCGTGTCCTCGATGAGGTGCGAGTTGAACATGAAGCGATAGCGCGGATCGGCCGCCGCCTGCTCGATGCGCACCCTCAGCGACCTCAGCACGGGGCGCTCGGCCTTGCCGTCCAGCAGGCCGATGCGTTCGTCGATCTGCTTGAGCAGGTCCGCGATGCGGTAGGGCACAGGCGTGTCGGCGGTCAGCGTGTCGGCGCCGCGCCGCGTATAGCTGCCGGCGCTGCCGCTGCGGTACATCTGCTTGGCGAGCGGGATGAGGTCGCGCAGCAGGTCGATTTCCTCGGGAATGGTTTCACGGCCGCGGAACAGGACCTCGGCGAATTCCTCCAGCCGGAACATCCAGAACGGCAGGTCAAGCGTCGAACTGTCGATGCGCACGGCGTGCTGAGGCAGGGAGGCGGCGAACTCGTTGTGCGGGTCGAGGATCAGGATGCGCAGGTCGGGACAGGCGGCGATGGCCTTGCGCATCAGCAGCGACACGGCCGTGGACTTGCCGACGCCGGTGGTGCCGACAACCGCGAAGTGCCGCGACAGCGTGTCCTCGATGGCGATGTTGGCGGCAATCTGCTCGTCCTGCGACAGATGGCCGATGGTGATGCCGCGCCGTCCGGCGAGATCGTAGACGGCCTCCAGGTCGCGCGCGCGGATGCGATGGGCGTGGGCGCCGACATGGGGATAGCGGGTAATGCCGCGGTCGAACACCGGCTTGCCGCCCGGCGCGGCGCTGTCCTGCACCTCGCCGACCAGTTCCACCTCCACCTCGATCGGGTTGAGTTCGCCCGGCCGCCACGCGTGATCGGGCTTGCCGACGCCGTAGACCAGCCCGACCGTGCGGGTCGAGCCGAGATTGATGGAGATCATCCGCCCCACGGTCCAGCGCTCCGCCGCATCGCCTGCCTCGTCGTCGGCGGCAAAAGCGCTGAGCACGGCGCGCGATCCATCGCACCGGACCACATGCCCCAAAATGCGATGCTCGGCCTGCTGTGTGTCGCGTCGTTCCTGCGACGTGGTTTCTCCGGGCGGATTTCCGCGCTCGACAAACATGCTAGAGACCCCCGTGCCCTGCCTGGCTTGTCATAGCAGGCTCCGGTTAAAGGGGGGTGAGGGGGCATGGTTGCGGCAGTCTTAACAATCCACTTTGCCGCAAAGGTATTTTCCGTCGCGATTGGGCGTTGACACGGCGCGAAAATCGCTTCTATTGTCGCGCCCCATGGAAAAGGCACTCATTCTCGTAGTAGGACGGCGCGTGGGCAAGGTGGTGTAACCACCGGGCGAAATCCTCCCATGCGCTACACACAGGCTCCCTCGGGGGCCTTTTTTATTATCCGAAATGGCACTAAACGACGGCAGATTGCCCCTGCGGAAGCAGAAACAGGACGGGACCAGATCGATGACCAACGGACAGAACGAGCGGCGCGAAATGACCGGCGCCGAGATGGTGGTGCAGGCGCTGAAGGACAACGGCGTCGAGCACATCTTCGGCTATCCGGGCGGCGCGGTGCTTCCGATCTATGACGAGCTTTTCCAGCAGGACGACATCGAGCACATTCTGGTGCGCCACGAGCAGGGTGCAGGACATGCCGCCGAAGGCTATGCCCGCTCCACCGGCAAGGCCGGTGTCATGCTGGTCACCTCCGGCCCCGGCGCCACCAATGCGGTGACGCCGTTGCAGGACGCGCTGATGGATTCCATCCCGCTCGTCTGCATCACCGGGCAGGTGCCGACCAGCCTGATCGGCTCCGACGCCTTCCAGGAGTGCGACACCGTCGGCATCACCCGGCCCTGCACCAAGCACAACTGGCTGGTGAAGGACGTCAACGAGCTGGCCGCCATCATCCATGAAGCCTTCCATGTCGCCACCACCGGCCGGCCGGGTCCGGTCGTCGTCGACATCCCGAAGGACGTCCAGTTCGCCAGGGGAACCTATGTTTCCCCGCAGACGGCGCCGCGCACCCGCTACACGCCGCGGCTGCAGGGCGATCTCAACCAGATCAAGGCGGCCGTCGAGCTGATGGCCAAGGCCAGGAAGCCGATCCTCTACACCGGCGGCGGGGTGGTGAATTCCGGGCCGGAAGCCAGCCATCTGCTGCGCGAACTGGTCGACCTCACCGGATTCCCGATCACCTCGACGCTGATGGGGCTGGGCTGCTATCCGGCTTCCGGCAAGAACTGGCTCGGCATGCTGGGCATGCACGGCACATACGAAGCCAATATGGCCATGCACGATTGCGACGTCATGGTGTGCATCGGCGCGCGCTTCGACGACCGCATCACCGGGCGGCTCGATGCCTTCTCGCCCAACTCCAAGAGAATACACATCGACGTCGATCCGTCCTCGATCAACAAGAACGTGCATGTCGACATCGGCATTCTCGGCGACGTCGCCACGGTGCTGGAGGACATGGTGCGCCTGTGGCGGGCGACCGGGAAGACCGACAAGAAGGCGCTGCATCCGTGGTGGGAGCAGATCGCCAAATGGCGCGCGCGCGACTCCCTGGCCTACAAGCCCAACGCTGACGTCATCATGCCGCAATATGCGATCTCGCGGCTCTACGAGCTGACCAAAGATCGTGACACCTACATCACCACCGAGGTCGGCCAGCACCAGATGTGGGCGGCGCAGCATTTCCACTTCGACAAGCCCAACCACTGGATGACGAGCGGCGGCCTCGGCACCATGGGCTACGGCCTGCCGGCCGCGCTCGGCGTGCAGATCGCGCATCGTGACGCGCTGGTCATCGACATTGCCGGCGACGCCTCGATCCAGATGTGCATTCAGGAGATGTCGTGCGCGGTACAGTATGAAGCGCCGATCAAGATCTTCATCCTGAACAACCAGTACATGGGCATGGTGCGCCAGTGGCAGCAGCTTCTGCACGGCAACCGGCTGTCGCACTCCTACACCGAGGCGATGCCGGACTTCGTCAAGCTGGCCGAGGCCTATGGCGCCCATGGCATACGCTGCGACAAGCCGGACGAGCTTGACGACGCGATCCGCGAGATGATCTCGGTGAACAAGCCGGTGATCTTCGATTGCCGTGTCGCAACGCTCGCCAATTGCTTCCCGATGATCCCCTCCGGCAAGGCGCATAACGAGATGCTGCTCCCCGACGAGGCCACGGACGAGGCCGTCGCCAACGCCATCGACGCCAAGGGCAGGGAACTGGTGTAAAGGCGGGCGCGTGGGTGAAAACTGCGCGAAAACAATGAATTGTTGCAGATTTTGAAGATCGGGATTCAACCATGAACGCACAGCTTCAGCCCACCGGCTCCGCCTATTTCATCGCCAGGGAGACGGAGAAGCCGGAAACGCACACGCTGTCGGTGCTGGTGGCGAACGAGCCGGGCGTGCTGGCGCGGGTGATCGGCCTGTTTTCCGGGCGCGGCTACAATATCGAGAGCCTGACCGTCTCGGAGACGGAGCACGAAACGCACCTGTCGCGCATCACCATCGTGACGCGCGGCACGCCGCATGTGCTCCAGCAGATCAAGCACCAGCTTGAGCGCATCGTGCCGGTGCACCGGGTGGTGGACCTGACCGTGCGCGCACTGGAGCTGGGGCAGGAGCGGCCGCTGGAGCGGGAACTGGCGCTGATCAAGGTGGCCGGCACGGGCACCGACCGGGTGGAGGCGCTGCGTCTGGCCGATGCCTTCCGCGCCCATGTGGTCGATGCCAATACCGAGCACTTCATCTTCCAGATCACCGGCAAGAGCACGAAGATCGACCAGTTCATCGCCATCATGCGCCCGCTTGGGCTGGTCGAGATCTGCCGCACCGGCGTGGCGGCCATGAATCGCGGCCAGCAGGGAATGTAGTCCCGTTGCCGCCGGCGTGAGGCATACGAAAAGCAATACCGCTTTACGTGGACGCGGTGTTCGGCCCGGCCGATGTGCGCCGGCGGGAAACGTTCGAACTGGCCCAAACGCCGGCCTGTGGCTGGAGCGCATCTCCAGCCGCTTTTTCTGATATGGGTCAGTATCACTGACGTAATGAGCAGCCCATGACCTCGGACGTCCTTCTTGCCCTGGTAGCCTACGCCTTCGTGACCTCGATCACGCCCGGCCCGAACAATTTCATGCTGTTGTCGTCCGGCGTGAACTTCGGCTTCGTGCGCAGCATCCCGCATATGCTGGGCATCGGCATCGGCTTCGTCGTGCTGCTGCTGGCCGTCGGTTTTGGACTGGGGGCGGTGCTGACAACGTTTCCGGTCCTGCACACGGTGCTCAAGATCGTCGGCGGCGCCTACTTGCTTTACCTGGCATGGAAGATCGCCATGTCGCGCTCGGTCGAGAGCGGAGGAGACGGCACCGCGCAGCCGATGACATTCCTGCAAGCTGCCGCCTTCCAGTGGGTCAATCCCAAGGCGTGGGTGATGGCCGTCACCGCCATGGCGGTGTTTTCGAGCCCGGCGAACCCGTTCCTGTCGGTCGTCCTGATCGCGGCGGTATTCGGCGTCATCAACCTGCCCTGTGTTTCGAGCTGGGCCGGATTCGGCATGGCGCTGCGCGGTTTCCTGTCCGATCCTGTGCGGCTGAAGTGGTTCAACATCGCCATGGGTGTGCTGCTCGCCGCCACGCTGTGGCCGATGGTGCGGTAGGGGCAGGGACAGTTCAGGCGTATCGAGCTTGCCCGGCAGGGCCGAATCGGGTCTGACCGTCTCATGCAATTCTCACCGCAGCAGGACGAGGCCCTTCAGGCCGTCGCCAAGTGGCTGAAGGCCGGCCGGCCGCAACTGTTTCGCCTGTTCGGCTATGCCGGCACCGGCAAGACGACGCTGGCGCGCTATTTCGCCGAGCATGTCGACGGGCAGGTTCAGTTCGCCGCCTTCACCGGCAAGGCCGCGCAGGTGCTGCGCTCCAAGGGCGCGACCAACGCCCGCACCATCCATTCGCTGATCTACCGTCCGCGCGGCGAGGAGGCGGTCGAGGACGAGACGACCGGCAAGACCTCCATGTCGCCGACCTTCTCGCTCAATCGCCAGAGCCCCATCGCCAGGGCGGCGCTTGTGGTGATCGACGAATGCTCGATGGTGGATGAGCAACTCGGCCGCGACCTGATGAGCTTCGGCACGCCGATCCTTGTGCTCGGCGATCCGGGCCAGTTGCCGCCCATTTCCGGTGGCGGGTTCTTCACCGAGCAGGAACCGGATTTCCTGCTCACCGAAATCCACCGGCAGGCGCGCGACAATCCCATCATCCGCATGGCGCTCGATGTGCGCGAGGGGCGGGATCTGGTGCGCGGCGACTATGGCACCGCGCGGGTGATCGGCAAGGAGGAGGTGACGCAGGATCTGGTTCTCGACGCCGATCAGGTGCTGGTCGGCACCAACCGTACGCGCCGCCGCTACAACCGCCGGCTGCGCGAGCTGAAGGGCTTCACAGCGGACTATCCGCAGGCCGGCGACAAGCTGGTGTGCCTGCGCAACGACCCGGCCAAGGGCCTGCTCAACGGTTCCTTGTGGAAGGTGATGACCGCCTCGCGCGAGACGGTGAAGCCGGGCATCAATTTGCTCGTCTCGCCCGAGGAAGACGACCCGGATCGCGGCGTGGCCAAGATCAAGCTGCTCAAGGCGGCTTTCGAGGATACGGAAGCCGAGATTCCGTGGCAGCAGAAGCGGCGTTTCGACGATTTCGACTATGGCTATGCGCTCACCGTTCACAAGGCGCAGGGCTCGCAGTGGAACGATGTGGTGCTGTTCGACGAAAGCTGGGCCTTCAAGGACACGCGCGAGCGCTGGCTCTATACGGCGATCACGCGCGCTGCCGAAAGGCTGACCATCGTCAGGTGAGTGGTTTCAGGCGGTGTCGCGCGGTTGCGCGCCGAGCCAATGCCAGGCCTCCGCTTCCTCGCCGGCAGGAAAGTGCCTTATCTCCGCGCCCTCGGGCAATTCCGAACCCAGCAGACCGGTCCAGTCCGGCCCACCGACGCTGGCGCAGCGTTTCACATGCCGCAGCGCCGTTTCTCGACCCTGTTCGAATGTCTGGGGTGAAATCTCCGCCCATTGGGCGCCCTCGAAGTCGGTCAGCCGGACCAGCACGTCGATATGCGGATGCAGCGCATAGGCGGCCTCGAGCAGGCCATAGAGGTTCTCGGCGTCGGCCGGGGTGACCTCGCCCACGATGTCGACGGCGAACAGGTCGTCCCTGTTCGTCTCGAGGCGGCGGATGGCCGGGACTTCTTCGAGGAAATTCATGTGCGCTCCTTCCGGAAAATCCATTTCCAGACTGGAACACACAAATCTCCTGTCTGTTCCCGACAAAGCGGCTATAGATGCCATCCCAAACGCATCGGGAGGTGAGGAAATGCCGGTCAAGCTGTCGGTCAATCTCAATGCCGTGGCCATGCTGCGCAACCGTCGCGACCTGCCCTGGCCGAGCGTGACCGGGTTGGGCCGCCTCGCGCTGGCGGCCGGCGCGCACGGGCTGACCGTGCATCCGCGCCCCGACCAGCGGCATACCCGCAATTCCGACCTGCCGGAGCTGCGCGCGCTGATCGATGACGAGTTTCCGCAGGCCGAGTTCAATATCGAGGGCTATCCGACCGAAGATTTCCTGCAGCTCGTCGAGAAGAACCAGCCTGAGCAGGTGACCTTGGTGCCCGACGATCCGGCACAGGCTACCTCCGACCATGGGTGGAACTTCGTGGAGCAGTCCGCGTTCCTCATTCCGATCGTGAAACGATTGAAGCAAGGGGGAGCAAGGGTATCCCTGTTTTCGAATCCAGAAACGGAAGGCCTGTCGGCCGCGCGCGATACCGGCGCCGACCGGGTCGAGTTCTACACGGGCCCTTATGCGAGTTGCTACGCCGATCCCGAACGCATGGCACGCGAACTGGAAAAGCTTGGTCAGGCAGCGGATGCGGCGCTGGAACTGGGCCTGGAGGTGAATGCCGGCCACGACCTGGTGGTGGCCAATCTGCCGGCGCTGGTGCAGCGGATTCCGCGGCTGGCGGAGGTCTCCATCGGTCACGGATTGACGGCCGATGCGCTGGAATTCGGCATGGCAACAACGGTCAAACGCTTCCTGAAAGCCTGCGGCTGGCCGTGACGCGCCGCGTGCAGTCGCGGTGCAAAGGGGAGAGAAGCACTTGATATTGCGCCGCGGCAAGAGTAGAGCACCGCGCGCTTAACGGAGTTCTTTCCATGGCCGTTGCCGATAGCGGTAGCGAGGTCGAGTCCGCCATCCAGGCCGGTCACCCCGAACACAAGCCCCACAGCACGCCCTACATGATGCTCGCCGCGCTGGGCGTGGTCTATGGCGATATCGGCACCAGTCCGATCTATGCTTTCCGTGTGGCGCTGGGCGCGGCTTCGGCCGCGGAAACCGCATCGCGCAACGACATCCTCGGCGTGCTTTCGCTTATCATCTGGGTGCTCACCATCGTCGTGGCGGTGAAGTACATGATGTTCGTGCTGCGCGCCGACAACAAGGGCGAGGGCGGCACGCTGTCGCTGATGGCGCTGGGCCGCTCCGCCTTCCCGACGCGCCCCGCGGTCATCCTCGGCATCGGCATGGTGGGTTCCGCGCTGTTCTATGGCGACGCGGTCATCACGCCCGCCATCTCCGTGCTTTCGGCGACGGAGGGGCTCACCATCATCGGCGATGGTTTCGGTCCCTATATCGTGCCGCTCACCGTCGTCATCCTGTTGATCCTGTTTTCGGTGCAGCGCTTCGGCAGCGGCGGCGTGGCCATCATCTTCGGACCGATCACGCTGATCTGGTTCCTCGCCATCGGTTTTGCCGGGCTTCGCCACATCATCCATGATCCCGAGATCCTGCTCGCGATCAATCCGCTCTACATGCTGCGCTTCCTCGGCCATGAGCCGGTGGTGTCGCTGGCGATCATCGGCGGCGTGTTCCTGGCCGTCACCGGCGCGGAGTCGGTCTATGCGGACCTTGGCCATTTCGGCCGCAAGCCGATCGTGCTTGCCTGGTTCTGGGTGGTGTTCCCTTGCCTGCTGCTGAACTACCTGGGGCAGGGAGCTTTCGTGCTGGCCCATGAAGGCCATGTCGGCCACCCATTCTTCCAGATGAACGACGGATGGCTGCTTTACGTGATGGTGGCCTTGGCGACGGCGGCGACCGTCATCGCCAGCCAGGCCGTCATTACCGGCGCATTCTCGCTGACGCGCCAGGCGGTGCAGCTCAACATGCTGCCGCGCATGGAAATCCGCCACACCTCGGAGCGCCAGTCGGGCCAGATCTACATGCCGCGGGTGAATTTCCTGATGGCCGTCGTGGTTCTTCTTCTGGTTCTGGGCTTCCGTGAATCGGAAGGCCTTGCGTCCGCCTACGGCATCGCGGTCACCGGCGTCATGCTGGTCACCACCACGCTGTTCTCCATCGTCATGATCCGCATCTGGAAATGGCCGCTTTGGGCCTCGCTCAGCCTGACGGCGCTGTTCGGCCTGATCGAATTCGGGTTCCTCGTCACCAATGCCATGAAGGTGAGGGACGGCGGCTGGGCTTCGCTGGTGGTGGCGTTCATGGTCGTCGTCGTCATGGTGACATGGGTGCGGGGATCGCGCCTTTTGTTCGAGAAGACACGCAAGAACGAGGTGCCGCTGGAATTCCTGGCCGGCAATCTGGCCAAGAAGCAGCCGCAACTGGTGCCCGGCACCGCCATCTTCCTGACCAGCGATCCGCTCAGCGCGCCCACCGCCCTCATGCACAGCCTCAAGCACTACAAGGTGCTGCACGAGCAGAACATCATCCTGTCGGTGGTGACCGCGCCGCAGCCGAAGGTGCCCGACAGCGAACGGGTGAAGCTGGAAGCGATCAACGACCTGTTCATGCGCATCACACTGACCTTCGGCTACATGGAGCAGCCGAACATTCCGCGCGCGCTGGCTTCCTGCCGCAAGCAGGGCTGGAAGTTCGACATTATGACCACGTCGTTCTTCCTGTCGCGGCGTTCGCTCAAGGCCGCTGCCGGTTCCGGCATGCCGATGTGGCAGGACAGGCTGTTCATCGGGCTGGCGCGCTCGGCGGCGGACGCGACGGAATATTTCCAGATTCCCACCGGCCGCGTGGTGGAAATCGGCACGCAGGTGGCGATCTAGGCCCGGGTAGCGGCCGTCAGTCGGTTACCGTCATCTTGAAGAAATCGCCCTGGATCTCGAATTCCTCGACACCGGTGGCCGTCGCCGTGAAGACGATGGCGCGGGCCGGGGTGAGACCCTGGCAGAACTTGCTGAAGCGGCGGGCCAGCCCGCCATCGGAGAAGGTGCCTGTACGCAGAACGGGCAGGTCCGATTCCACCAGCTCCCAGTCGCGGGGCAGTTTTCCGCAATCGCTGCGCTCGGCATAGATCGGCCGCGATTCGCCGAGCTTCATCGCCACCACCGGCCTGAACGGGATGATCGGCGCATCGTCGGCCGGACCGGCCCATGGCCGCCAGCCGGACGCGGTGACGAGCGAACCGGCCGTGGCGCCGATTGCCAGGAGGACAATGCCACCCAATGCGGCCTGCAGCGCCGAGAAGCGCTTGCGGCCGAACCGTTCGGAGCCGAGAAGCGCAGGCTGACGGAACGGGGCCGGCATGGGATGAACGATGGCCGGCAGCAATCCGCCACGCGGGGCAGGGTAAGGCGCGACCGGCGCCGGCAGGCCTGACCGGACCTTGTGGTCGATGTCGCCGGCTTCCCTGTAGAGCCTGTTCCAGAGGTCCTGGGTTGCGGGATCGTCGGCCACGTTGAGCAGCTTCGCCAGCACTCGCAGATTGCCGGGGCGTGGCAGATGGCGGCCGGAACGCCAGTTGTTGAGGTTGCGCATCGCCGTTTCGAACTGGCGCTGCCCCTTGCTGGCGGTCAGCGCGCAATAGGCGCTGGCAAGCGTGGCATCGTCATAATAGCCGGCGCGGTTGCACAACTCGTCGAACAGCAGGTGCCAATACGGAAATGCGGTGCCGTCGAGTTCCCCCATTCTTCCCCTCGCTCCTCATCTGCTCAGGCTGGCCGGATCGGTGACGAAGATCTTGACGAAATCGTCGAGCAGGCGAACCTCCTCGACGCCGGCCGTCTTGGCAGTGAAACGAACGGCCCGCACCGGCACCACGCCATTGCAGAAATTGCTCATCTTGCGGGCAAGGCCGCCGTCTGAAAAAGCGCCGAGGCTGCTGACCGGCACGCGCGGCATGGTGTAGGTCCAGTCCGGAACATTGCCGCCGTCGCAATCGCCACGGTCGCCATGGATGAGGCGGCTTTCGCCGACCAGCATCCGGACCCGCGCGTCGTAGCCGATGACCGGCAAGTCCCGGTAGGGATCGACCGACAGCCAGCGGAAGCCGGTGACGGCCACCACGGCCGTGGCTACCACCGCCCCGGTCCACAGCAGCCGGCGGCGGGTCGCGGGTGCCCTGTCCGGTTTTGCGTCGGCCGCGTTCTCCTGCTGGTCCGGCAGGGTGCGGCCACGGGCGGCGGCATAGAGAAGGTTCCATTGCCGCAGGAGCCCGGGATCGTCAGCCACCCGCAGCAGTTCGGCAAGGATCATGAAATTGCGGCGCAGCGGCAGATGCCGCCCGAGCCGCCAGTTGCGCAGGTTCTTCTCCGCCGCGTTGAAATCCTCCTGCGCGGCCTTGCCGGCGCGGCGGCAAAGCTGGCTCGCCAGCCTGGCGTTGTCGACATAACCACGGCTGTTGCACAACTCGTCGAGCAACATATGCCACTGGTTGTAAGTGCTCCATTCCTGGCGCTGCATGCCTTGTGCACCCCGCGCTGCCCATAAGGCGATTTAAGAAGCGATTCATGGAGATAGCAACCGAGATTGCTCTCGTTTTTCCGTATTTTCCGGCGATTGGCGGACTTTTCGTTTTGCTCGCGCAGATTGATTTGGCACGCCTGAAGGGCCACCGCCGATGTTTGCCTGGCTCCGGTGGACCAACTTCCAGGCGTAAAAGAGGGGCTTACCGAGATGCGAAACGCGATTGTTGTTGGAGCCATGCTGATCCTGTCGGGGTGCGTGACGCCGACCAATGCCGACAAGACCGTCGAGATGCGGGTGGGGGAAACCAGGCACCTGACCGCCTATCGCGGCAATTCCTGCGGCGCCGGAGCGCCCAGCTATGCGGAAATCGTGGGCCGCCTGCCGAAGTCCTCGATCGTCAGATATTCCGATGGGGGGCTTTCGAGCCGCGTCAGCCGGGATTGCGGCAAGCGCGTGCCGACGCGGGCGGTGAACGGCACCGCCATCGCGCCCGGGTCCGAAGGCCATCGCTATCAGTCCGGGACCGTCGCGATCGTCGTGAAATAGGCTTAGGCGCGCGGCGAAGGTGAAAAGGGGGAAGTGCGGGGGACGACCGGGCGGCGCGGCAATGCGCCGCCCGGTTTCGTTTCCGGTGCGGTTGTGGCGACGCAGGGCTTCGTTGTATCCCGCTTGCAACACGCATCCGAAGGACATGATCCGGCAACCGGCGGTGCGGAAGTGGCATCGCCGGGCAGGGCAGGTTTAACGTGCGGGCAGGATTGTCTATCGCCATTGCGGGGGCGGGGCCGGCGGGCCTTGCGGCCGCGCTCTACCTGCACCGGGCCGGACACAAGGTCACCCTGTTCGAGCGGTTCGAGAAGCCGGTCCCGGTCGGTTCCGGGCTGATCCTGCAGCCGACCGGGCTCACGATCCTGCACGACCTCGGATTGTTCGGAGAAATCGCCGCGCTGGGCAGCCGGATCGACCGGCTGCATGGCACGGACGCGCGCTCGGGCCGCACCGTGCTCGACGTGCGCTACCGGGCCTTGCCCGGCGGTCGCTTCGGGGTGGCGGTGCACCGCGCCGCGCTTTTCGGCGTGCTTTATCGCGCCGTGCTGCGCGAAGGCATCCCGATCGAGACGGGCATCGAGATCGAAACGCTCGATGTCGGCGAGGTTGCGGCGCTGGAGGACGACGGCGGGCGCCGGATCGGGTCGTTCGACCTGGTTGTGGATGCCAGCGGCACGCGCTCTAAATTGCGGCGTCATGCGGATGTGCCGGTCGAGCCGAAGCCGCTGGCCTATGGCGCCTTCTGGGCGTCGCTGGACTGGTGTGACGAGGGCTTCGACGCGCGTGCCCTGCTGCAACGCTACGACAGGGCGCGGGTGATGATCGGCGTGCTGCCGATCGGTCGGGCTGAGCCGGGCGGTGACAGGATGGCCGCCTTTTTCTGGAGCCTCAAGCCGGACGATGCCGAGCGTGTGCGCGCTGCCGGCCTCGAGGCGTGGAAGGCGCGGGTGATCGACCATTGGCCGGAATGCACGGCCTATGTCGACCAGATCGCCAGTTTCGACCAGCTTTCGCTGGCGCGCTACGGCCACCACACCCTGCCCATTCCGGCGGGGCGGCGGCTGGCCGTGATCGGCGACGCCGCCCATTCGACCAGCCCGCAACTGGGGCAGGGGGCCAACATGGCGCTGCTCGATGCGGCGGCACTTGCCCATGCCCTAAGGGAGAAAGCCTCCATCGAGGATGCGCTGGCCACCTATGCGCGGGCGCGGCGCTGGCACATACGCAGCTTCCAGATGCTGTCGCGGCTGTTCACACCGTTCTACCAGTCGGATTCGCGGCTGCTGCCGTTCATGCGCGACAGCGTGGTGGCGACGGCTGCGAGGATACCGCCGGCGCCGCGCATCCTCGCCGCGCTGGTGGCCGGCACGATTGTCGATCCGTTGCGCGGGATCGGGCTTGCCGAAGCGGACTGGAACCGGGTTGCGGAGGCACCGGCCGGACCTGTGACCGCCGTGGCGGACTGAACCGGTTGCAGGCTTATGAGCGGCTGTGGCGTTTCAAGCCCGGAAAGATCGATCCGCACGCCATCACCCTCTTGCCTTCCCGCCGGCGATGGGGCATAGCAGGAACCGTAACGTACGGTACTGGTCTGCATGCTGGCTGTGCGGGTCGGGAGAAGGGCATCGGCGGGATTCCCTGGGCACCGGCACCGAATGTGGAAAGAGGCGTGAAGCAAGTGGACGGGCAGGAAGAAGGGCAGAAGCTGACGGAGCGCCAGAAGGACGTTCTGGACACGGCTCTGCGCCTGCTGGTCGAGGACGGCGACAATCTCACCATGGCCGCCGTGGCGCGCCGGGCGAGATGCTCCAAGGAAAGCCTCTACAAATGGTTCGGCGACCGCGACGGGCTGCTGACGGCCACGGTGCGCTGGCAGGCTTCGAAGGTGCGGGTGGTGCCGGTGGACCAGGGCCGCCTGGATCTCATCTCGCTCACGGAAAGCCTGGAGGGCTATGCCCGCGACTGGCTCAAGGTGATCTCCAGCGACACCTCCATCGCGCTCAACCGGGTGGCGATCAGCCATGCCGGATCGGGGCGCGACAGCCTGGGCGAGATCGTGTTGCAGAACGGCCGCTTCGCGCTGGCGGCGCGGCTGAAGCCAATTCTCGATGCCGGCAAGCGGGCCGGCCTTCTTGTGTTCGAGGATGCCGAGACGGCGTTCAGGACGTTTTTCGGGCTGGTCGCGCGCGATGTGCAGATCCGGCTCCTGCTCGGCGACTGGCCGGGCATGACGGAAGCCGCGATCGGGGAAGACGCGGCGCGCGCCACCAAACAGTTTCTTGCCCTGCACGGGGCCGGGAAGGGTCAATAGGCCAAGCAACCCATCAACAGGCGAATCCATAAACGGGAAGGATTTCTACAATGCGTGTCTATTACGATCGCGACGCCGATCTGAACCTCATCAAGGGCAAGAAGGTTGCCATCGTCGGCTACGGCTCGCAGGGCCGCGCCCATGCGCTCAACCTCAAGGATTCCGGCGTCAAGGAAATCGCCATCGGCCTGAAGGCCGGCTCGGCGACCGCCAAGAAGGTCGAGGCCGACGGGCTCAAGGTGATGACGGTTGCCGATGTGGCCAAGTGGGCAGACCTGATCATGATGGCCGCGCCGGACGAGTTGCAGGCCGACATCTACAACGGCGAGATCGCCGCCAACATCCGCGATGGCGCTGCGATCGCCTTCGCCCACGGCCTCAACGTGCATTTCGGCCTCATCGAGCCGAAGTCGACGGTCGACGTGCTGATGGTCGCCCCGAAGGGCCCCGGCCACACCGTGCGCGGTGAATACCAGAAGGGCGGCGGCGTGCCGTGCCTGGTCGCGGTGCATCAGGATGCCTCCGGCAACGCGCTCGACCTTGGCCTGTCCTACGCCTGCGGCGTCGGCGGCGGCCGTTCGGGCATCATCGAGACCACGTTCAAGGAAGAGTGCGAGACCGACCTGTTCGGCGAGCAGGCGGTTCTGTGCGGCGGTCTGGTCGAACTGATCCGCGCCGGTTTCGAGACGCTGGTGGAAGGCGGCTACGCCCCCGAGATGGCCTATTTCGAGTGCCTGCACGAAGTGAAGCTGATCGTCGACCTGATCTACGAGGGCGGCATCGCCAACATGAACTACTCGATCTCCAACACCGCGGAGTGGGGCGAGTATGTGTCGGGCCCGCGCGTCATCACCGCCGAGACCAAGGCTGAGATGAAGCGCATCCTCAACGACATCCAGACCGGCCGCTTCACCTCGGAGTGGATGCAGGAGTACCGTTCGGGCGCTGCGCGCTTCAAGGGCATCCGTCGCATGAACGACGCCCACCAGATCGAGGAGGTCGGCGCCAAGCTGCGCGGCATGATGCCGTGGATCTCCAAGAACAAGCTGGTCGACAAGGCCAAGAACTAAGTCGTTCTGCTCCATAAAAAGCGAAGGCCGGCGATAACCATCGCCGGCCTTTTTCATGGGCGGACAGGGAAGGCTCAGCCGTAGGGCGACCTGCACTGGCGGCGCGGTCCGTAATAGGGCTGGAAGGTATTGTCCCAAGCCCGGTAGGAGCGGTAGCGGTTATAGCACCAGCGCACATGGGCATTGCCGGCCGGGCGATAGTAGCGGCGCGGCTCGACGTAACGGTAAGCCGGTACGCCAAGGCCGAGGCCCAGGTAGAAGCCCGAGCCGCGATAATGAGGCCGGTGATAGTAGGGTCGGTAGTGATGCCGGCGCCAGCGTCGGTTTTCACGATAATGGTGACGGCTCCAGTGACGCGGCGGTGCTCTGCGCCAGCGGTGGTCCCGCACCTGGATCAGGTCGTTGGCCACGCTGGCGGCAGGCACGGCAGGCGCGTTGACAGGCGCCGGGCCGGCAACGGCCGGAACCGACAGCATGCCGGCCAGGCACAGGGCGGCAAGGCCGGCCTTCAGGGGAGAGGAAAGAAGCGTTTTCATGTGCCACTCCAAATGATCGAGCAGCCCCCGCGCCGGATCGATCGGGATGGGCCGCAGGATGACGTTTGGTCAATGAACGCAGGATGAACGGCGACGGTTCCGCACCGGGCCTATTTCAGCCCTTGTGTTCCCCGCCGCTTGCGGGCAATTGTCGCTGCCATGTCGCTGCGCCTTGCCACCTTCAATGTCGAGAACCTGATGAACAGGTTCGATTTCTCCGGTTTCCGCAATCAGCTCAATCAGGATCGGACGCTGGCCTTGTTCGACATCAGGAGCGAGGCGGAATATCGCGCGCTGGAGCAGGCCCGCGCCATCGCCCATTCCGACGATACGCGCCAGCTTACGGCCCTGGCGATCGCGGCCGCGCGGGCCGACATCATATGCATGCAGGAAGTCGACAATGTCGAGGCGCTGAAGGCGTTCGAATACGGCTATCTGTTCAAGATGGTGGGGCAGGGCTACCGGCAGAAATACACCACGGCGGGCAACGATTCGCGCGGCATCGACGTGGCGCTGATGATGCGTGACGAGACCGCGCACGGCCAGCCGATCGAGTTCGTGCGCATGACCAGCCACGCGCATCTGACCTTCGGCGAACTCGGCCTCCATACGCCCGAACTGGCGGCCCTTGGCCAGGAGCCGCATGAGCGCATCTTCCGGCGCGATTGCCTGGAGATCGACCTCAAGATCGGCGGCAAGCCGTTCACCCTCTATCTCGTTCATTTCAAATCGATGGGCAGCCCGCGCAACGGGCTCGACGGCCGTCAGGCCACCATGCCGATCCGCTTTGCCGAGGCCCGCGCGGTGCGCCACATCATCGAGCAGCGCTTCGGCCGGGAGCACGCGCCGAACAGGCGCTGGGCAATCTGCGGCGACATGAACGACTACCGCCAAAGGATCGTGATCGATGGCGAGGGGCCGTCCGACTACCGCTTTGAAGTGCGCGACGAGCCCGTGTCCTGCCTCGACGTTCTGCTTCAGGACGGGTTCTGCGAGAATGTCGTCGAGCGGCGGCCGGAGATGGACCGCTGGACGCTCTACCACACCCGCGGCCCGCTGGAGCGGCACCTGTGCCAGCTCGACTACATCCTGGTGTCGCGGTCATTGGCCGAGGACAATGCCGGCGCGATACCCGACATCATCCGCAACGGCCAGCCATGGCGCACGCCCTTTCCGCCAGGGCAGGAGGTCGACCGCTTTCCGCGCGCCGGCTGGGACCGGCCCAAGGCCTCCGACCATTGCCCGGTCGCGGTGACGCTGGACATCGTGTGAGGCTTTGGCCGTGAGCTTCAACCTGCCGCCGAACGTGATCCTGCCGGTCGACGAGATCGACGTGCGGCTCGATCCGGCTCCGCATCCTTTCGAGCGCGACAATGCCGAGGCCATCGCCGCCGGCTGGGCGGAGCAGAGCGCTGGCAATCCGGCCCTTTTCGACGGCACGATGGTGCTGCTTTCGACGCTGACCTACGACAAGGGGCGGCTTTCCGGCATCTGCCATGCGGTGCGCTACTCCACTTTCCTGCATTGGCGGCGCCATAGCGATACGCATGGCGCCCACCATGCTTTCGCCCATGCCATGCCGGTGTCGGGCGACGGGGCGCTGGTGGCGATCCGCATGGCGCCGCATACGCTCAACGCCCATAGGGTCTACTTCGCGGCCGGATCGTTCGAGCCGGAGGATTTTGTCGGCGGCCAGGTCGACATGCACCGCAACATGGCGCGCGAGGTGGCGGAGGAAACCGGCCTTGACCTTGATGCGGCGCAGGCCGAGCGCCGCCACCATCTGATCTCGACCCAGGGCGGGGTGGTGATCTTTCGCCGCTACCGGTTCGCACAAACGGCGCAGGCGCTCGCCGCTCATATCCGGGGGCACATCGCGGCCGATCCCGATCCCGAGATCAGCGAGCCGATCGTCATTGCCGATTCGGCGGCGCGGCCTGCCGGGCTGATGCCCTATATGCCGGCCCTGATCGACTGGCATTTTTCGAACGTATAGGAACGGGCAGGTTCCGCCTCATTCGTGCCGGAGCGCGTCGATCGGATCGAGCCGCGCGCCGCGAAGCGCGGGGAAGAAGCCGAACACCATGCCGATCAGCGCCGAGAAGCCGACGGCGAGCAGGATCACGGCCGGGCTCGGTGCAAAGGGGATGACAAGGGCGAATGCCGCCGCTCCCGCCAGCGACAGGCCGAGCAGGATGCCAATGATGCCGCCGAGCAGCGACAGCACCGTCGCCTCGACGAGGAACTGGATCAGGATGTGCTTTTCCTGCGCGCCGATGGCGAGCCTTATGCCGATCTCGCGCGTGCGCTCGGTGACCGACACCAGCATGATGTTCATGATGCCGATGCCGCCGACCAGCAGGCTGACGCCGGCGACGGCGCCCAGCATGCCGGTCATGGTGGCCGTGGCGCTCGCCATGGTGTCGGCGATCTGGGTCATGTCGCGGATGCCGAAATCGTCCTCGCCGTCGGGCGGGATGCGGCGCACGTCGCGCAGGATGTTCTCCATGCGCGCTTGCAGTTCGGTAGTGGGCACCGCTTCATCGGCCGACACATAGATGTTGTCGACGTTGCGGTTGCCGGCGATGCGGCGCTGGTAGGTCAGGAGCGGCATCAGCACCACATTGTCCTGATCCTGCCCGAAGCCGGTGTAGCCCTTGGGTTCCAGAAGGCCGATCACCTTGCAGGTGCTGCGGTTGACGCGGATCAGCTCCCCGTCCGGGTCGCCGGCGCCGAAGAACTGCTGGCGCACCGTCTCGCCGATCAGGCACACGCCGGCGCCGCCGCGCGTTTCCTGCTCGGTGAAGGGGCGGCCCGAGGCCAGCGTCCAGTTGCGCGCCTCGAGGAAGGCACTGTCGGTCCCGGTCACCGAGGCGGTCAGGCTTTCGGTGCCGTAGATGACCCGCACCTGCTTCTGCGAGGCGGCCGAGATGGCGCGCGCGCCGGTGAGCCGCGTGGACAGCGCCTGGAACTCCTTGTCGCCGAGCCTGCGGCGCTGGCTCCAGTCCGCGCCGCCGGGCCCGCCCGGGCCGGCGGGGCGGCCGGGATGAACGACCAGCAGGTTCGAGCCGAGCTGGGCAATGTCCGACTTGACCTTCTCGGTGGTGCCGGAGCCGATGGTGAGCATGGCGATGACCGCCGCCACGCCGATGACGATGCCGAGCAGGGTGAGGAAGGAGCGCAGCGCGTTGCGGCGCACCGAACGCAGGGCGAGGCGGACGGTCTCCCAGATCATGACGCCATCCTCCGCGCCGCGTTGCGCAGGTCGGATTCCACCTTGCCGTCAAGGAAGTGAATGGTGCGCTGGGCATAGGCGGCGATGTCGGCCTCATGCGTGACCATGACGATGGTCAGCCCGTGCTCCTCGTTGAGGCGCGTCACCAGTTCCATGATCTCATGGCTGCGCGCGGTATCCAGGTTACCTGTCGGCTCGTCGGCCACCAGCAGGGTGGGGCGGGTGACGATGGCGCGGGCGATGGCGACGCGCTGCTGCTGCCCGCCGGACAGTTCGGCCGGCGTGTGATGTTCGCGGCCCTGCAAGCCGACTTCGGCCAGCGCCTGCATGGCGAGCGCGCGCCGCTCGCCGGCTGCAACGCCGCGATAGATCAGCGGCAGCTCGACATTCTCGGCCGCCGTGGTGCGCGCCAGCAGATTGTAGCCCTGGAAGACGAAGCCGATATAGAGGTTGCGCAAAAGGGCGCGCCGGTTGCGGTCCAGCCGGCCGGCATCGACGCCCATGAAGGAATAGGTTCCGGCAGTGGGCGTGTCGAGGCAGCCGATGATGTTCATCGAGGTGGATTTGCCCGACCCCGAGGGGCCCATGATCGAGACGAATTCGCCACGGTCGATGGCGAGGTCCACGCCGGCCAGGGCATGGACGCGCGCCTCGCCTTCGCCATAGGTCTTCCAGACCTTGTCGAAGCGGATGAGCGGTGAGGAGGACATGGCCTATCCCCGCTGCTGCTGGGCGGTGATGACCAGATCGCCTTCCGACAGTCCCGACAGGATTTCGGTCAGTTCGCCATTGGTGGAGCCCATGCGCACCCGAACCGGCTGCGGCTCGCCGCCCTTCAGCACATAGAGCATGCGGGTGCCGTCGGCCTCGCCCTGACGGCTCTGCTGGCTGCGGCGTTCGCGCGGCCCCATGCGGCCGGTGAACATGGAAAGCACGCTCCAGCCTCTTTCACGCTGCTCTGCCATGGGCCGGTAGCGGAAGGCGGCGGTGGGCACGGTGAGCGCATCCGTCGCGTGCTTGGTGACGACGGTCACCGTTGCGGTCATGCCGGGGCGCAGCAGGAGTTCGTCGTTCTCGACCTCCAGCCGCGCGTCGTAGGTCACGACGCCGTCGGTGGTGACCGAGGCATAGGAGATGTCGCGGATGGTCGCGTCGAAGCGGCGGTCGGGGAAGGCATCCACGGTGAAGCGCGCCTGCTGGCCGTCCTTGACGGTGCCGATGTCTGCCTCGTCGATGGCCGCCTTCAGCTCCATCTTCTTCAGGTCGGCGGCAAGCACGAACAGGACCGGGGCCTGGAGCGAGGAGGCGACGGTCTGGCCGGGGTCCACCGAACGGGTGAGCACGACGCCGTCGATGGGTGCGTAGATGGTGCTCTTGGCAAGGTCGGTCTGCTGGGCCTTCAGGTCGGCCTCGGCAATCGCCAGATTGGCCTCGGCGCTGTCGAGCGCGCTGCGGGCGCGGTCGCGCGTGGCGGTGGCGGCTTCCAGCGCCTGCGCGGTCGCCATGCCGCGCTTGGTCAGCGCGTCGGTGCGCACCAGCGCCTGCTCGTTTTCCTTGAGCGTCACCGCCGCGTCGTCCACCTTGGCCTCGGCGGCCTTGGCGGAAGCCTTGGCCCGCTCGATCTGCACCTCAAGCTTCGAGGTGTCGAGGGTCGCCAGCACGTCGCCCTGTTTCACTTCCTGGTTCTCGACCGCGGAAACCGAGCGCACGATGCCGGAAAGCTCGCTGGAAATGTCCACCTGGGTCAGCGGCTGCAAGGTGCCGGTGGCCGAGACTTCGATGACGAGGTCGGACCGGGTGGCGGGTTGCGTGACATATTCGATGCGGGCCGTGCCCGCGGAAAAATAAGAATAGCCGGCAAAAGCCGCCGCGGCCACCGCCAGCGCCAGCACCGCATAGACAAGCGGCCGCCGGCTGCGTTTCGTCACGCCCTTGCCGTCGAGCCCGAGGCTGGCCTCGATGGCGGTCTCCGATTCCGCTTTCGGCGGATTGACAAACTGGTCCACGCCGGACCCCTATATTAGCCGTGACGTCCCTTACAAAAACACACATCAGGTGTTGGGGACTGAAATTCAAATTAATTTTCGCTCATGTTCCGTCGGTGCGGCGGGTGGAAACTGACAATGCAGGGTCGAAAATACCTCATCTACGATGTGTTTGCCGATACGGCGCTGAGCGGCAACCCGCTGGCCATCGTGCTCGATGGCGAGGGGCTGGAAGCGCAGGCGATGCAACGGATCGCGCGCGAATTCAACCTTTCCGAAACGGTGTTCGTGCTGCCGGCAGAGCAGCCGCAGCACCGGGCGCGGCTGCGGATATTCACGCCCGACTACGAAATGCCGTTCGCCGGCCACCCGACGGTGGGGGCGGCGGTGGCGCTGGCTGAGCAGGCAGGCAACGGCGCCAGCATCCTGATGCTGGAGGAGAATATCGGGCCGGTGCGCTGCGCGGTGCCGTCAGGCGGCGGCTTTGCCGAGTTCGATCTGGCGAAGCTGCCGGAACGGCTGCAATTCTCGCTCGAATCGGAGGCCGTGGGCGCCGCCCTCGGGCTCGGGCCGCATGAGGTGGGTTTCGAAAATCATCGTGTTTCGTTCTGGTCGGCCGGCGTCGGCTATGTGCTGGTGCCGCTGGCGGACCTGCAGGCGGCGGCGAAGATCGAGTTCGACAACGCCGCCTGGCTGGATATCGCGCCGACCGACGAAAGCGGCCAGCCCGCCAGCCTCTATGCCTATTCGCGCGAGACGAAATACAGGGACAGCGCTTTCCACGC
This sequence comes from Aquamicrobium terrae, assembly GCF_052978165.1. Taxonomy (NCBI): domain Bacteria; kingdom Pseudomonadati; phylum Pseudomonadota; class Alphaproteobacteria; order Hyphomicrobiales; family Phyllobacteriaceae; genus Aquamicrobium; species Aquamicrobium terrae. Next base: position 631,797 of record NZ_JBRKLZ010000001.1, on the reverse strand, counting down.
GCGCATGTTCGTGCCCGGCACGCCCTGCTGGGAGGACCCCGCCACCGGTTCGGCCGCGGCCGCCTTCGCCGGGGCGATCATGCATTTCGACAAGCCGGGCGAGGGCATGTCGCGGCTGTGGATCGAGCAGGGGCTGGAGATGGGGCGCCCGTCGCGAATCCGTCTCGAACTCGATGTCGAAAACGGCAGTCTCGCGGCCGCCCGCATCGGCGGCCATGCGGTGAAGGTTGCGGAAGGACATATTTTCGTCTGACGGGTCCCTGCGCCGGTGCGAGGAAGTAAAATCCCTTGTAGCCTATTGTTTTTGCACATTTCCATAGGCCAAATCCGATTTGAACCGGCCATGGAAGTAGGCTGGCGGCCTGTCCGTCCCCATCTTCCTTGAATGTTTTCTCAGCGAAATATCAGGACAGGGGTAGACAGGCTCCATGGCGACGGTTATATGCGCGCCAACGTTGGTTTTACCAACGCCCGTGGGTGATTAGCTCAGTCGGTAGAGCAGCTGACTCTTAATCAGCGGGTCGTAGGTTCGATCCCTACATCACCCACCATTTCAATCACTTAGAGCCAGAAGTTCCTGCTGCGGTTGGCCACGGCCGTCACGTCGCGCTCGTCAGCACCGGCGCGCTCTTTCCGCGATCAGCGTGTTTCCTTGCCCTTGCAGGCGCTCGATCTTTGTCGTCTGCCTGCCCTTGATCGCGTCCACGCCTCTTTCCACGCCCGGCACCCAGAATGGCGGCTTCCAGTTGGCCACCTTTCCGCGCCGGACAGCCGTTGCGGTTATGTCCTTGGAATTGGCGCCGATGGCGTCGTCCAGTTCGGGGCAGGACGCAGCCTGGTATTGTGCCGGGTCCACGGAACCTCGCGCACACCCGCTGACAAGGGCAATGGCAAGCAGCAAGGCAGGCAGGATCGGGCAGGGCGATTTCATGTATCTGGCCTCTCAACACTCATGAAAGCCCACAAAGGCGCGAAGGTTCCCTCTTGCGGCCTGTCGGGCAGCCCGCGTGCAAACAGCCTGAAGTCGAATTGTGGCGGCGAGACGGCCCTGAACCAGCCGGTGGCGACGCTCGGCTGCATCTGCCGGCCGGGCGTGGGGCACGGCGGCTTTTGGCGCAAGGCTTAAAACAGTTTCAACCCCCGCCATGGTTGTGCGGCCCCTGCGACAGCCTGTCTTATGGAAAGGCTTGATCGTGGCCCCCATGGGTCCCATGATGACCGGTATTCGCAGGCAGGTGAACATGGCCCAGAACGCAATCGCAGCAATCGTCGGTGCCGAAACCGCGGCGATCCAGGCCCTTCTGTTGAACGCGGTGGCGGGTTGGCGTGCCGCAGGCCTCAAGGTTTGCGGTCTCATCGAAGAGGCGGACGGTCCCGCCGAAAGCCGTTGCAGCGCCGGCACGCTGCGCAACCTCGTCACCGGCGACCGTTTCCCCATGTATCTCGACGAGCCGCCGGCCCACACATCCTGTCACCTCGACGAGATGGGCGTGACCAATGCCGGCGAGAGCGCCCTCGACCAGATCGCCGGCAGCGATGTCGTGGTGCTGAGCAAGTTCGGCAAGGTGGAAGCGGTGGGCGGCGGCCTGTTCTGCGCCTTCGAGGCGGCGGGTGCGCTCGGCAAGCCGGTGATCACCTCGGTCGCGCCCAAGCATCACTATGCCTGGCAGCGTTTCGCCCCGGAAGCCTCGATCATCAAGCCGCAGCAGGGCGAGATCGACAATTGGTGGCAAGCGAGCAGCGCGGCGGCCGTGGCCTTGCGCGGTGCCGCCTCCAACGGGCGGTAAGGCAGACCGTCCCTTTCACATCCGCTTCTGCCGCTCAGCCTCCCGAGACACCGGCTTCGGCAAAGCTTGCCATGCGGGCATGGCACTCCAGCGCCGATCGCACGATGTTCACGGCAAGGCAGGCGCCTGAGCCTTCGCCGAGCCGCATGCCGAGGTCGAGCAAGGGCTTCAGCTCCAGTGCCTCAAGCAGGCGGCGATGGCCGGCCTCGGCCGAGACATGGGCGGAAAACGCATGCGCGAGGCCCTGCGCATGGAGCCTGGCCAGCGGCGCTACAGCGGCGGTGCATACGAAACCATCGAGCAGCACCGGCACGCCGCGATGACGCGCGGCCAGCGTGGCGCCGAAGATGGCGGCGAGTTCGCGTCCGCCGAGGCTGGCCGCCACTTGCAGCGGGTCGGCGAGCGCGGCCGAATGGCGTTTCAGCCCGGCCTCGATGGCCGCGACCTTGCGCTTCAGCCCGGCATCGTCGACGCCGGTACCGCGCCCGGTCCAGCCCTGCACCTCGCCCCCGAACAGGGCGGCGGCGATGGCAGCGGCCGGCGTGGTGTTGCCTATGCCCATCTCGCCGAAGCAGACGAGATCGAGATTTTCCTCGACCGTATCATAGCCGGCCGAGACGGCGGCAAGGAAATCGGCCTCATCCATGGCCGGCTCCTGCGTGAAGTCGCCGGTCGGCCGGTCGAGGTCGAGCGGAATGACGTCAAGCTCCGCGCCGGCCGCGCGGGCGAACTGGTTGATGGCCGCGCCGCCATGGGCGAAATTCGCCACCATCTGCACGGTGACTTCCGCCGGGAAGGCGGAAACGCCTTGTGCGGTGACGCCATGATTGCCAGCGAAGACGATCACCTTCACCCGCTCCAGCTTCGGCATGTCTTGGCCCTGCCAGCGCGCCAGCCAGCCGGCAATCTCCTCCAGCCGGCCGAGGCTGCCCTGCGGCTTGGTCAGTGTGTCCTGACGGCGCGCGACGGCCGCCTGCGCCGCCTCGTTTCCGGCCGGCAGATCGAGGCAAGCGCTGCGCAGTTCTTCAAGCGATTTGAAGGGCATGGAAAGGGAAGCTCCGGAAATGAGTCAGATGAAGGCGGTTGAAGCGGCCAGCAGGATGGCGATCTCGCCCAGTTGCTGGAGGGCGCCGGCGGTGTCGCCGGTCTGGCCGCCGATCTGGCGGCGGCACAGTGCGGCGAAGCCGACAATCAGCAGGACAAGCAGGATAAGCGCAGCGAGCGCGGCGCCGAGCCCGAGGACCAGAAGCGACACGGCTCCGATACCAGCGCCGAGCAAGGCACTCTCCTGCGAAACCGTGCCGGCGCTGGCCGAAAGCCCATCCGCGCGGGCCGGCGGCAGGACATGCATCAGCGCGGCGGGCAGGGCGCGCGAGGCGCAATGGGCGGCGATGAGGGCGGCGAACACCTGCGCTGGGCCGGCGAGAGCAGCCAGTGCGCTCCAGCGCAGCAGCAGGGAGACGACCAGCGCGGCCGTGCCGTAGGAGCCGATGCGGCTATCGCGCATGATCTCCAGCTTGCGCTCGCGCGTCGAGCCGCCGCCGAAACCATCCGCCACGTCGGACAGACCGTCCTCATGCAGGCATCCGGTCATCAGCATGGCGACGGCCAGCGCGAGGGCGGCGGCCGGGCCCGAGGGCAGGCCGAGCCACCCGCCAAGCGCATAGGCGGCGGAAGCAAAGATAGCGACTGCCAGTCCGGCAATGGGGGCGGCCCAGATCGCATCCGCCAGCGTGCGGTCGCGGAAATCGAGGTGCGGCAGCGGCAGCCGCGTGAAGAAGGCGAGGCAAAGCGCGATATCGAGCGGGTTGAGCCGGTCCCTCATGCGCCCGCCCGCGCTATGGCATGGAAGAAGGTGCCGCTGACATGGCCGCGCCGACCGCCGGACGGGCCAAGCGGGTTGCCCTGGCCATCGGCAAGGTCGGCAATGGGGCTGTCGTTGCCGGGGTCGGTGACCCGCGCATAGTGGAATTCGTGGCCCCGGATGGGGTCGTCGGCGCGGCCCAGCGGACAGTCGGCCAGAAGGTGCGCCTGCCGGTAGCCGAGGTTCATCTTGCGTTTGGCGAAGCTGGTGGTGTGGCCGAGCAGGCCGAGCATCCTGTGGGTGACGCCATCCGCATCTTCCAGAGCCTCGCCCAGCACCATGTAGCCGCCGCACTCGCCATGCACGGGTTTTTCCGCCGCGAACACTGCCATTCCGGCGCGGAAATTTTCGGCCGAGGCCAGCGTTCCGGCGTGCAGTTCGGGATAGCCGCCGGGCAGCCAGCACACGTCGCAATCGGGTCCTGGCGACTCGTCGGCCAGCGGCGAGAAGGGCACGATCTCGGCGCCTTCATCGCGCCAATGGCGGGCGACGTGCGGGTAGAGGAAGGTGAAGGCGCGGTCCTGCGCCAGCGCGATGCGCTGTCCCGGCGGGGGCAGGGCGCAGGCGAAATCTCCATCTTGCGGGCTTAGCGGGGCGGCCAGTTCGATAACCGCGTCAAGGTCGATGGAGCGTTCGGCCATGTCGGCCATGCGGTCGATGAAGGCCATCAGGTCGTCATGCTCGCCCGCCTGCACCAGCCCCAGATGGCGTTCCGGCATGGTAAGCGTCGGGTCGCGCTCGATGGCGCCGACCACCGGCAGGCCGAGCGCTTCCACCGCCTCGGCGCACAGGCGGCGATGCCGTTCGCTGCCCAGCCGGTTCAGCACCACGCCGGCAATGCGCACCTCCGGCCGGTAGGTGGCGAACCCCTTGGCAACCGCCGCGACCGTGGTGGACTGGCCGGACACGTCGAGCACCAGCAGCGTGGGGATGCCGTATAGCGCGGCGAGATCGGAAGCAGCGCCGGAACGGCCGGGCGTGCCCGGAATGCCGTCGAACAGGCCCATGGCGCTTTCCAGAACGACGATGTCGGCATCTTCAGCGGCGCGCCGTGCCAGCCCATTGAGCAGCGAGGGGGCCATGGCCCAACTGTCGAGATTGACGCCGGCAAGGCCAGTGGCGGCCTCATGGAAGCCGGGATCGATATAATCGGGGCCGGATTTTGCGCCACGTACGCGCAGGCCGCGCCGGGCCAGCGCCCGCAGCAGGCCGATGGTGACGCTGGTCTTGCCCGCGCCCGAGCGCGGCGCGCCGATGATGATCGCACGCGCTGTCATGGCTTGCCCGCCAGTTTGTCGCGCAGCGCCACGATGCCGCCGACCACGATGAGAGCCGGCGAGACGATCTGCGCGCGTTCCGCTGCTTCAACCAGCGTGCCGAGGGTGGCCACCACTGTGCGCTCTTGCGCCAGAGTGGCGTTTTCGATGAGCGCGGCCGGCGTGTCGGGCGAAAGCCCGCCGGACAGCAGGTCGGCCACGGTCGCCACCATGTGGGTAAGGCCCATATAGATGACGATGGGCTGGCCGGTGCGGGCAAGGGCCGCCCAGTCCGGCCGGTCATCCGAAACGGCTGCGAAACCGGTGGCAAGGATCACGGCGCCGTTGACGCCGCGCATGGTGGCGGGAATGCCGGCCGAAGTGAGACCGCCGAAAGCGGAGGTGACGCCCGGCAGCACCCGATAGGGAATGCCGGCTTCGGACAGCGCGCGGGCTTCCTCGCCGCCGCGCCCGAACACATAGGGGTGGCCGCCCTTCAGCCGTACCACCTTGCGGCCTTCCCGGCCGAGCTTCACCAGCAGCGCATTGATCTCCTCCTGCGGGATGGAGAGCCGGCCGCCGCGCTTGCCGACATAGAATTTCTCCGCCTGCGCGGCGACGGCGACGATCTCGGGCGACACCAGCGCGTCATGGACGAGGGCGTCGGCCTGCGCCAGCGCGCCCAGCACGTCGAGGGTCAGCAGGCGCGGGTCTCCGGGGCCGGCTCCCGCCAGCCAGACATGGCCGGGTTCCAGTACGCGCGGCTCGAAATCGAGACGGGCAAGCGCTTCGGCAAGCGCCGCCTTTGGCGTGTCGACGCTCATGCGCCCTCCCGGCCGCGGAAGCGGCGCTGATAAGTGGCATCGTAGAGCGCGCTTTCGGAGAAATCCTCGGCGGCCAGCGAGCGGCCGACGAAGATGATGGCCGAACGCTCGATGGGATCCTTGCCAAGTTCCTGCTCGATGGTCGCCAGCGTGGCCCTGACCACGCGCTGTTCCGGCCAGGAGGCGCGGAACACGACGGCCACCGGGCAATCCGTGCCATAAAGCGGGGTCAGTTCCGCGACCACCTGTTCGATGGCGTGGATGGCGAGGTGGATGGCGAGGGTGGACCCCGTGCGGCCGAAGGCGGCGAGCGTTTCGCCGGGCGGCATCTTCGAGGCGCGGCCGGAAATGCGGGTCAGCACGAGGCTCTGCGCGACTTCCGGAATGGTGAGTTCACGCCCGAGCGCGGCGGCGGCGGCCGCGAAGGAAGGCACGCCGGGAGTGAGTGTGTAAGGAATGCCGGCGCGTTCCAGCCGGCGAATCTGCTCTGCCACCGCGCTCCACACCGAAAGGTCGCCCGAATGCAGCCGCGCCACGTCCTGCCCGGCCGCGTGGGCGGCGCGATACTCGGCCTCGATCTCGTCGAGCGACATCGGAGCGGTGTCGACCAGCTTCTTTCCCGGTCCGCAATGCCGAAGCAGTTCGGGCGAAACGATGGAACCGGCATAAAGGCACACCGGGCAGGAGGCGAGCAGGTTCGCGCCGCGCAGGGTGATGAGGTCGGCCGCACCGGGCCCGGCGCCGATGAAATGGACGGTCACGGCTCTTCTCCGTTGACGGCGATGGCGCAGGTCACCGATCCATGCACGGAGCGGGGGCCGAGCAGCCGCGATTTCTGGCCTGCGGCGGCAAGGGCCGCCGTTTCCGAGACGGACGGCGTGCCGGCCGCGGACAGCGATGCGGCCGAGCGGGTCAGGCCGCGCAGCGAAACCAGTTGCAGGGCGGGCCCGTCGACAAGGAAGACGGGAAGGCGCAGCTTGTTTCCGGCTTCGATGATCGCCTGTTCACCGGCTTTAAGCTTGGCCGTGGCGAGGCCCGACAGCGAATCGGGCGACAGGCCGTAGGGCTCGAGTGCAGATTCCACCGCCGCCAGAACCTCCTGAAGCGAGACGCCCTTGCGGCATCCTATGCCGGCGACGATCATGACTTTTCCCAGCTCCACTGCGTGATCGGCATGGCCGGCTTCCATCCGGCCATGGTGCCGACCGGGGCCGCGCGCGCGACGGAAATGCGGGTGAGCGTGCAGCCCAAGCCGGCATGGCGGGCGATCAGCAGCGCTTCCAGTTCGAGCGTGACGGCATTGGCGACGAGGCGCCCGCCGGGGCGCAGCGCCTGAATAGCCGCGTCGAGAACGCCGGGATCGCTGCCCCCGCCGCCGATGAAGATGGCATCCGGCGTGTGGAGACCGGCCAATGCCTCGGGGGCAGCGCCGTGGATGACCGTCAGGTCCGGCACGCCGCAGGCGGCGGCGTTGCGGCCGATGCGTGCGGCGCGGGCCGGGTCGGCCTCGATGGCGATGGCGCGCAACGAGGGGTGCGCCAGCATCCATTCTATAGCGACGGAGCCGGAGCCCGCGCCGATGTCCCACAACAATTCGCCGCGCCTCGGGGCGAGCGCCGAGAGCGTCAGTGCCCGCACCTCGCGCTTGGTGATCTGGCCGTCATGCTCGAACAGATCGTCGGCGATGCCGGGCGTCAGCGGCAGGATGCGCGCTTGGGATTCCGATTCAATTTCCAGCGCCAGCACATTGAGCGGGTTGATTTTTTCGAGCTTGAAGGCGTCGGCGCGGGCGCTGCGGATGCGTTCGTTCGGGCCACCCAGTGCCTCCAGCACGGTGATGCGCGAGGGGCCGAAGCCGAGTTCGGCAAGCAGCGCCGCGATTGCCGCCGGGGCTTCGCCGTCCGAGGTCAGCGCGAGGAGGCGCGCGCGCGGATGCAGCAGCGGGCGGATCAGGTCGATGGGGCGGCCGTGCAGCGAGACGGTTTCCACCTCCTGCAAGGCCCAGCCCATGCGGGCGGCGGCGAGCGAGGTGGTGGATGGCGCGGGGATGGCGCGCATCTCTTCCGCCGGTATTTTCCGCGCCAACGTGACGCCGACGCCGTGGAAGAACGGGTCGCCTGAAGCCAGCACGCAGACCTTGCGGCCGGCAAGCGCAGCCACCTCGGTCATGGCCGTATCGAACGGTTTTGGCCATTGGCGCGCTTCGCCCTTGATGAGAGGAGCGGCGAGTTCCAGATGCCGGGCGCCGCCGAACACGAATTCGGCGGCTTTGATCGCCTGCTTGGCCTCTTCGCCGAGACCGGATATGCCGTCCTCACCAATGCCGACGATGGTGAGCCACGGGCGGGAAGGAGCCTCAGCCGACATGCGCATCCTCATTCTGGGCGGAACGACGGAAGCGCGGCAGGCAGCGGAAAAGCTCGCGGCCCTGCCCGAACTCGATGTCGCGCTTTCGCTGGCCGGCCGTACCGAAAATCCCGTTCGCCAGCCGGTGCCGGTACGCGTCGGCGGCTTCGGCGGCGCGGAGGGGCTGGCGCGACATCTGGCGGAACAGCGGGTCGATCTGCTGATCGACGCCACGCACCCTTATGCCGCGCGCATTTCCGCCAATGCGGCCAAGGCCGCGCAACAGGCGGGTGTCGCGATACTGGCGCTGCGTCGTCCGGGCTGGGAGCAGCGGGAAGGTGATCGCTGGACGTTTGCGGAAGATGTGACGGATGCGGTGGGAGCGCTCGGACACGCGCCGCGCCGCGTGTTCCTGAGCATCGGCCGGCAGGAGGCAGGCGCCTTCGCGGCTGCCTCGCAGCATTTCTATCTCGTCCGCAGCGTCGATCCGGTCGAACCGCCGCTGGCGGCTCCCGATGTGCGCTACATTCTGGCGCGCGGGCCGTTCGCGGAGGAGGCCGAGCTCGCATTGCTGGGGGAAAACCGCATCGATGCCGTCGTCTCGAAGGACAGCGGCGGGGCGGCCAGCTATGGCAAGATCGCGGCGGCGCGGGCGCTCGGTATCGAGGTGATCATGATCCGCCGGCCGGTGCTGCCGCAGGTGCCTTCCGCTTCCACCGTCGCCGAACTTGTCGAGATGGCGGTGGCTCATTTCGGCCTCGTCGCGGCGCGCGGCGTGTAGACCAGAGCGGGCTTTTCACCACGTTTTATGATGCGCGTCTCGGTCGAGCCGACGATGATGCAGGTGGCCATGTCGGCCATTTCCGGCTTCGCATCGGCCAGCAGACAGACCTGCATGCGCTCGTCCGGACGGCCGGCGGCGCGACCGAACACTACCGGCACCGTGCCGGGCAGGATGGCAGACAGCGTCTCGAAAGCGCGGCCGAGCTGCCAGGGGCGCGACTTGCTGATCGGGTTGTAGAGCGCGACGACGAAGCCCGCGCCGGCTGCCGCCAGCAGTCGCAGCTCGATCAGGTCCCAAGGCTTCAGGTTGTCGGACAGCGAGATGGCGCAGAAATCGTGACCGAGGGGCGCGCCGATGCGCGCCGCCACCGCCAGCATGGCGGTGATGCCCGGCACGATCTCGATGTCGAGCGCCTTCCATTCTTCCGGACCGGATTCGATCGCTTCGCACACGGCCGCCGCCATGGCGAAGACACCCGGGTCGCCGCCGGACACGACGGCGACGCTGTGGCCCTTGACTGCCTTTTCCAGCGCCTCTTTCGCCCGCGCCAGCTCCTCGCGATTGTCGGAGGCGATGCGGGTCTGGCCGGGCCTAAGGTCGAGCCGGTCGACATAGGGCTTGTAGCCGTAGAAGAAGGCGGCTTGCTCGACGGCGCGGCTGGCTTCCGGCGTCACCTGCGCTTCATTGCCGGGGCCGAGCCCGATGATAGCGAGGCGGCCGCTCATACCACCACTCCCGAAGCGCGCTCGCCGGGCCGGTTTTCCCAGCCGGCGACGAGGATGATGCTGAAATAGGGGGCGGCATCGTCAAGCTTGTCGGCGAGGCGCATCGACGCGCCATTGGCCATGGTGCCGCGCTCGACATAGACGGCCTTTTCCAGCCGGTTCGAGGCGGTCAGCGCGCGCCTGATCTTGGGCAGGTTGCGGCCCACCTTCATGATGACGGCAGCGTCGGTATCGGCAAGGCGGCGCACAAGCTCGGCCTCGCCCATGGTGCCGGGCAGGACGGTCAGCACGTCGTCGCCCTGCACGATGGGCTGGCCGGTGGCCGACCAGCAGCCCGACATGGCGGTGACGCCGGGGATGACCTCGGTGGGGAAGCGATGGGCGAGGCGCACATGCAGGTGCATGTAGGAGCCGTAGAACAGCGGATCGCCCTCCGACAGCACGGCGACGGTGCGGCCGGCTGCAAGGTGCTCGGCCACTTTTGCCGCCGACTCCTCGTAGAAGGCGAGGATCTGCGCCTTGTAGTCGGCATGATCCTTGTCGATCTCGGTGGTGACCGGATAGTGCAGGGGCAGTTCCACGGCGCCCGGCCTGATATGGCCCTCCACGATGGCGCGCGCGTTGCCGTTGGAATTGCGCTTGGCGAAATGCGCCACGACATCGGCTTCACCCAGCGCGCGCACGGCCTTCAGCGTCAGCAGTTCGGGGTCGCCGGGGCCGGTGCCGACGCCGATCAGCCGGCCGGTGGTTGCTTGCGCGCTCACAGGCCGGGCCTCGCCAGTGCGTTGAGAGCGGCGGCGGTCATGGCGCTGCCGCCCAGCCTGCCGCGCACGATTGCATAAGGCACGCCCCAGGAATTTTCCGCCAGCGCCTCCTTGGATTCGGCCGCGCCGACGAAGCCGACCGGCATGCCGATGACGGCGGCCGGTTTCGGCGCGCCGTCGCGGAGTTTTTCCAGCAGGTAGAAAAGCGCGGTGGGCGCGTTGCCGATGGCGACGACCGCGCCCGCCATACGCTCGCCCCACAGGTCGAGCGCAGCGGCGGAGCGGGTGTTGCCGATAGATGCGGCGATTTCGGCTGTTTGCGGATCGCGCAGCGTGCAGATCACCTCGTTGTCCGCGGGCAGGCGGGCGCGGGTGACGCCGCGCGCCACCATCTCGGCATCGCAGAAGATGGGCGCTCCGGCCTGAAGTGCCGCGCGCGCCGCCTCCACGAAGCCGGGACCGAAGGCGAAATGCCTTACCGCTTCGACATCGCCGCAGGCATGGATCATGCGGATGGCGATCTCGGCTTCCTTTGGTGAAAAGCGCGACAGGTTCGCCTCGGCGCGGATGATGGCGAAGGAGCGCTCATAGATGGCGTTGCCGTCGCGTATGTAATCGTAGGCGGTCATTCTCATTCCTGCATGAAGGCGGTTGTCACGGTTGTAGCACCCAGCCGGGCGAGGCAGGCGGCGACGGTTTCGTCAGCATGGCGCATGTCCTGCACCAGCGAAGCGATGTGGGCGATGCCGGCTTGCGCGTCAGCGACAACATGCGCTTCGGCGGCTGGGGCCCGGGCGGTTGCGCCCAGCGTGATCCCCGTACCGTCGTCATTGCCGACAAGGGTGAGCGCCGCCGGGGCAGGGTGCGCGCAGCCCTTCGCGCAGCCTGAAACGTGGAGCGTGAAGGATCCGTCGAGCAAATCCGCATGGCGGGCGGCGATGCGTTCGGCCAGTGCCCGCGTCGCGATCCTGCCCGAAGCGCAGGCCGGAGCGCCGGGGCAGGCGGCAATGGACAGGCGCGGATCGGCGGGGTCGGTTACGAAGCCGAGGGAGGCCGCCGCTTGCCGCAAGGTCTCGCAGGCAGCGGCGCTCAAGCCGGGAAACAGCAGGGACCGCGCCAGCGCAGGGCGGATTTCGGTCACGCCCAGCGCAATCGCGCCTTGCGCCAGCGCGATGATGCTTTCGGCCGGCATCGAGCCGAAGGGCAGCGCGAGGCCGAGGGCGAGCGTGCCATCTGCCAGCGGGAACATGGAGACGGGAGTGCCTGTTGGCCCGGCTTGAAGATTACCCCTCTCTGGCCTGCCGGCCATCTCCCCCACAAGGGGGAAGAGCAGCAGTTTTGGCGTCAGTTCCGCATCTGCCACGACGGAGATTGGCGAAAGCGTTTCTCCCAATCCCTTCTCCCCTCTTGTGGGGGAGATGGCCGGCAGGCCAGAGAGGGGTATTTCCGCAACGATACGCTGCGCATCCAGATCGCGCGCCCTTGCCTCGCGGCCCAGGGCGGCAATGGCTTCGAGGATGGCGATGGTTGCGGCGCAGGCTTGTGCCTCTTCGACGAAGCCAAGTGGCCGGGCGCTCGCCGCAGTTCCGCCGATGGCGAGATGCCATGTTGCCGGGTTGCCGCAGGCGACAAGCCGTACATCGGCCAGCACGGCGTCCATGGGCAGGCGACCGCCGCCATCCACCACCACGGAAACTTTTGGGCCGAGCCGCGCGCCAAGGCCGGCCTTTTCGATGGCGGCCCGGATTTCATTTGCCAGCGGGCGCGGGTCGGCGATCTCCTGGGCGTCGATGCCGGCCAGCGGGCCGGTCTCGACCGGCACGCCGGTGCGCACGTCGATCTCCAGCACAGCGACCTCGCGGGCCAGTTCACGCGCAGACGACGGCGTGAGGCCGCGAATCTGGATCGAGCCGCGCGCCGTCACGTCGACGATGCCATTGCCGTGGCGCAACGCCGATTCGCAGAGTCCGATCAACGCCTTGGGCGGCAGACCTCCCGCAACAGTGTGGAGACGGGTGAGCAGGCCGTCACCGGTCTGCATCGGTGTGGAAAGGGCGGGGCAGGCGCCGCGTCTGGCGAAGGCGTTCATGCCGCCACCTGCCTTGCCTCGGCGATCAGCGCTGCGAGGTCGTCGTCCACGGAGTTGCGCAGCGGGTGCCACAGGCCGCGCCGGCGGGCAGACAGGAAGCGCTCGGCGATGAGCGCCGCCGCCTCGCGGTTCTCGCGCAGCAGGAAGGCGCGCACTTTCTCATCGCCGAGATAGGCGTCATGAACGGCCTCGATCAGCGCGCCCGGAATGGCGTGCGTGGTTTCGGCGAAGCCGACCAGCCGGTCCACGGTTTCGGCGAATTCGGAAGCGCCGCGCGGGCCGTGGCGCATCTGGCCGGCGATGAAGCGGGGGTTGACGGCGCGGGCGCGCACCACGCGAGAAACCGCTTCGGATACCGAGCGCGGTTTCGGCCTTGCCGGGTCGGTGGTGTCGAGCACGATGACGTCGGCGTTGCGGCCGAGCGTTGCGAGAGCGGCCGAAAACCCGCCGATGAAGGCGACATCGGCGGAGCCTTCGAGAATGTCGCGGCCGGGATCGTCGCCGGTATGGACGAGCAGATCGGCCTCCGACAGCCGGTCCGCGAAAGCGCCGGGCGCGGCGACGCCTTCGCCCTCCGCGCCGCCATAGGCATGGGAGGCGCTGTCCAGATAGGCGCGGCCGATCTCCTCGCGGCTTTCCCAGTCGCCGCTGGCAAGCAGGCTTTCGATGCCGGCGCCATAGGTGCCGGGCGAGGAGCCGAAGATGCGCGGGCCGATGCGGCCTTCGGCGCGGGCAAGGGCGGCCAGCGGGTTTTCGTCGTCGGCCTCGTCGCGTGCCGCGACCGCGCGCGCGGCGGCATCGATCAGCGCGATCTGGGTCGGGAACATGTCGCGGAACAGGCCGGAGATGCGCCAGGTGACATCGACGCGCGGGCGGCCGAGCACGGCCGGCGGCAGCACCTCGATGCCGGTGACGCGGCCGGTGGCGGCATCCCATTGCGGGCGGCAGCCCATCAGCGCCAGCCCCTGCGCGATTTCCTCGCCGCCGGTGCGCAGCGAGGCCGAGCCCCACAGGTCGATGACCAGCGCGCGCGGCCAGTCGCCATGGGTTTGCACATAGGCAGTTACCACCTCGCCGGCCGCCGCCTTGCCGAGGTCGAAGGCGGTCGGCGTCGGCATGGCTCGCGGATCGGCGGTGAACAGGTTGCGGCCGGTGGGCAGCACATCGGTGCGGCCGCGCGCCGGTGCGCCGGACGGGCCGGCGGTGACGTGGCGGCCATCGAGTGCGGCGAGAAGGGCGGATTTTTCCGCTTTCGCGCTTTGCAGGCGCAGAGGATCGTTTTCATCGGGCTGAGCGCGGCCATAGATGTGCAGCCCGTCCTTGACGGCGAAATCCTTGAGGTCGCACAGCCAGGCATCTATGCGGCGCAGCGCCTCGTCGGGCGCGTCGGTGGTGGTCACGCCGGCCTCGACAGCGAGGCCGGTCTCGGCGGCCGTCTCCACGATCAGCTTCGCCAGCCGGTCGCGGCGGCGGCGGTCGAGCCCGTCTGCCTGCGCATATTCATCCACCAGCCGTTCCAGCTTTTGCTGGTGCTCGTCCAGTTCGGCGCCGATCAGCGGCGGCGGCAGATGGCCGAGCGTGACGGCTGAAATGCGCCGCTTGGCCTGCGCCGCCTCGCCGGGATTGGAGACGATGAACGGATAGACGACCGGCAGCGGGCCGGCGACGATCTCGGGGAAGCAGGTTTCGCTCAGCGCCACCGTCTTGCCCGGCAGCCATTCCAGCGTGCCGTGCGCGCCGACATGGACGATGGCGTGGGCATCGAGCGCCTTGCGCAGCCACAGGCCGAAGGCGACCAGTTCATGGCGCGGGGGCAGGGTGGGATCGTGGTAGTCGGCGCGGCGGTCCTCGGAGCGACCGCGATCGGGCGCGAGCGCGACCGTGACGTTGCCGAAGGTGGCGGCGCGGAAGGTGAAGCGCGTCGTGGCGGGTTCACCCCTCTCTGGCCTGCCGGCCATCTCCCCCACAAGGGGGGAGGCCGGATTTGGAGAAACGCTTTCGCCAATCTTCGACGCCGCAAATGGGGAGCCGGCGCCAAAACTGCCTCTCTCCCCCTTTGTGGGGGAGATGGCCGGCAGGCCAGAGAGGGGTATCTCGCAAGGCCCCCAAGCCTGCGTCACGGCCTCGCGCGCCTCAACCGGCAGTTCAGCGAAGTAGGTCTTGTAGTCATCGATGCTGAAATCCTCGCCACCATGATCCAGCATGTCGAGCAGGGCGCGCGGCGATTGCGGAATCCGGTCAACCACATAGCCGGCATCTTTCAGGTCATGCAGCATGGCGAGCACGCTGTTCGGCACGTCGAGCCCCACGGCATAGCCGGTGCGGCCGGGCGCGCTCGGATAGTCGGGGATCATGACGACCACGCGCCGTTCGGCCGGCGGCGTGGCGCGCAGGCGCAGGAAGGCGGAAAGCCGCCTCGCCACCTGCGCGATACGGTCGGGTACCGGCTGGTTTATGTTGGCGCGCAGGCCAAGGGCCGGATCGGCCTCCGCCTCGGCCTTGAAGGAGATGGCGCCGGCCATGATGCGCCCGTCGAGTTCGGGCAGCACGGCGTGCATGGCGAGGTCGGCGGGCGCAAGGCCGCGCTGGCCGCTTGCCCATGCCTCGCGTTTCGTCGTGGCGACCACCACCTGAAACACCGGAATGCCGGTGCGGTCGAACAGCGTTTCCGCGCCCGGCTCCGCGCCCGAAGCGAAGGCCGTGGCGGTGACGATGGCCGCCGGTTGCAGAACTGCAATCGCCTTTTCGACGAAGCCGAGCGAGGCGACGTCTTTCAGGCTGGAGACGAAGACCGGCACCGCCGCGATGCCGGTGCGGCGCAGTTCCGCCGTCAGCGCATCGATGGGGGCGATGTCGTCCGCCGGCAGCATGGAACGGTAGAAGAGAATCGGCACGACGGAAGCAGATTTGTCGTCCGCCAGCAGCGGTGTTTCGACAACGCCTGTTCCGGGTTCGTAATAGCCGGCCCGCGGCACCGGCGTGGGAGCCGCAGCATCGGCCTCATGGCCGGCCAGCCTTGCCAGACGGCGCACCAGCGCCTGCATGTTGGCCGGGCCGCCCTCGCGGAAATAGCCCAGCAGCAGGGAAAGTTCCTCGCGGGGCAGGGTGGAAGCCTGCGCCAGCCGCTCGTCCTCGTCGCGGCATTCGCCGGGCATCAGCGCCAGCCTGATGCCTTTTGCGCGCGCCGTGGCGGCAAGCTGGTCGCAGCCGTAGCGCCACCAGTCGTAGCCGCCCAGAAGACGTACCAGAATGACCTTTGCATGCTGTGCGACGCTGTCCACCCACAGGTCGACCGACATGGGGTGACGCAGGTCGCGCAGCGCCGCCAGCCGCATGGAGGGCAGGCGGTCGGCTTCGGCCTTCCATGCCGAGGCCAGCGCCGCGAGATCGCTGTCCGTGAAGGACAGCGCCACCACCTCGCCCGGCGTCTGGCGCAGGTCGACCGGCTCGATGACATCATCGAGCGAGGCGGAGGTGGTGGTCAGGATATGCATCGTTCAATCCTGATGAGCGGCGCGCTTGCCTAGTTCAGCCCGCCAGAATCTTCTCGATGGCCGGGCGGTCGAGACCCTTGAGGCCGATCACCACCAGCCGCGAGCGGCGGTCGTCATTGGCCGTCCATGCGCGATCATAATAATGATTGACGCGCGGACCGACAGCCTGAACCAGCAGGCGCATCGGCTTGCCGGAAACCTCCACGAACCCCTTCACCCGCAGCACGTCCTCCTGCTCGGCGGCGGCGGCGATGCGGCGCGCCAGTTCCTCGGGGTCGGTGACGGACGGGACGTCGATGACGAAGGTGTCGAAGTCGTCGTGTTCATGGTCGCCGGCGCCGTCGTGATGCGACTTGCGGTTTTCGATGTCGTCCTCGACGGCGAGGCCGAGGCCGAGCAGGATCGACGGATCGACCTTGCCGTGCTCGGACGGGACCACCTTCACGGCCGGCGTGATATGGGCATCGACGATCTTGCGGGCGCGGATGGCAGCGGCCTTGTCCAGCAAATCGTTCTTAGAAAGGATGATGAGATCGGCGCAGGCCACCTGATCCTCGAACACCTCCTCGATCGGATCGTCATGGTCGAGTGACTCGTCTTCGGCGCGCTGGGCGGCGAGCGCATCCATGTCGGAAGCGACCTTGCCCTCGGCAAGCGCGGGACCATCGACCACGGCGACCACGCCATCGACGGTGACGCGGCTTTTCACCGTCGGCCACTGGAACGCCTGCACCAGCGGCTTCGGCAGGGCGAGGCCCGAAGTCTCGATCAGGATATGATCGACCCTGGGCGTGCGCGACAGGATCTGGTCCAGCGCCGGCACGAAATCGTCGGCCACGGTACAGCAGATGCAGCCATTGGCGAGCTCGACGATGTTCTCCTCCGGGCAGGCGTCGATGCCGCAGCCTTTCAATATCTCGCCGTCGACGCCGACGTCGCCGAACTCGTTGACGATGAGGGCGAGGCGCTTGCCTTTGCTGTTCTCCAGCAGGTTGCGGATCAGCGTGGTCTTGCCGGCGCCGAGGAAGCCGGTGACGACGGTGCAGGGCACGCGGGCGGCGGTTGCGGTCATGGTCGATCCTTCAGGATGGTAAGAGGAGGAATGCGCGCGACGAGGCCGCGCTTGAGCGAATCGGGGCGGCCGCGCCACGGCATCAGGCCGTCGTCGGCTCCAGAGAGCAGGCGGGCACCGGCGACCAGATCGGCGCCGCAATCTTCGGCGAGGTCGCCGAACACATAGCTCCAGGCGCCGTCGGAGAGGATGGAGGCGCTGAGCCGGCGCTTGCAGTTGCCGAGGCATTCTACGGTGCGTATCTCGACCGGCGCGCCGGCGGCGGCCCGGCGCGTGTCCTCCGCCAGCTTTTCGCCGGCGCGCGGATGTGCATCCGAGCCGCTGGCGTCGCGGCAGGACACGCACACGATGATCGTCGCGCGGGTTTCCCGGTCGCTGACGGGTGGCGTCGCCTGATGGGCTGGGCTTGAGTCCAAAATATGCTCCTTGCCCGGGACACCCGCCAGGCTTTCGGCTCGGTTTCGTCGACGGCAGGTCTCCTGGCTCGCGGGTTGTCGCCTTTTCGCCGCCTTCCCGGGCTTTTCGACCCAGTGGTGTTTGGCAAGGCTCGCCGCCTACAGTTGCGGGGACAGCCGCGGCGTTGGGATGAACATCCCGCACCGCATTCCCTCTTAGCTCCCCTCCTTTGGAAGTGGAGACCGTCTTGGCGGATTTAGGCTTTGGCGGGGCGCGCTGTCAACGCGCGGCTACGACGCGGCCATGTCTGCCAGCGCCGGGCCAAGATCGCCGGCGGGCGTGACCTCGATGCGGTCGAGTTCCAGCCAGCCGCGCATCTGTTCCAGTTCATCGAAAAGCGCCGCAGCGGTTTCGGCCGGGGCGTGCGGTTCGGCATAGGCGGCATGAACGCGTAGCACCTTGGCCGGCCGGTCTGCCCTGAGGTCGACGCGGGCGACGATCCTGTCGCCCAGCAGGAAGGGCAGGACATAATAGCCGTACTGCCGTTTCTCGGCCGGCGTGTAGATTTCGATGCGGTAGCGGAAGCCGAACAGGTTCTCCGTGCGGTCGCGCTCGAACACCAGCGGATCGAAGGGGGCAAGCAGGGCGCGGGCGTCGATCCTGCGCGGCAGGCGCGCGTCCCGATGCAGATAGGCCTGCCGCGACCAGCCCTTGATGCGCACGGGAATCAGTTCGCCTTCCTCGACCAGTTCGGCGATGCGCGGCACGGTTTCCGTTGCGGAAAGGCGGAAATAGTCGCGCAGGCAGGCGACGGTGGCGATGCCGTGGGCGCGGGCGGAAATACGCAACAGTTCGCGCTGGGCGTCCTGCGTCGCGGGAACGGGCAGGTCGAGGATGTTGCGCGGCAGAACCCGCCCGGGAAGATCGTAGACGCGCTCGAAGCCGCGGCGAAAGGCGGTGGTGATGCGGCCGGCCCAGAACAGCCATTCGAAGGCGGCCTTGGCGTCGCTCCAGCCCCACCAGCCGCCGGACCCCTTGTGGCCATCCATGTCGGATGCCGCGATCGGGCCGCGCGTCTCCACCTCGCGATAAATCTCCTCGATGAAGTCCGAACGCTCGCGGCCGAATTTCGCCAGCCCCCGATACATTTCCTCGCCGCGCGCCGCGCGCTCCATGCGCCAGCGCAGCAGGGGCCATGTCTCCAGAGGCAGGAACGAGGCCTCGTGCGCCCAGTATTCGAACAGCAGGCGCCGGCGCGGACGGGCGGCGTCATCGACCAGCGAAAGCGGGTAGGGCCCGAGGCGCGAATAGAGCGGCATGTAATGCGCCCGCACGACGGCGCTGACCGAGTCGATCTGCAAAAGGCCGGTGCGTGCGAGGAAACGCGAAAGGTGCCGCCGGTCGATGGCGCCGGGCGACGGACGCCGCGCGCCGAAGCCCTGGGCGGCCAGTGCGATGCGTCGTGCCAGGGTGGGCGAAATGGTTTCCGTCATGCGTTTGCAGCCTATCTGCCATGCGTTTGCAACCTAGCAGCGGACCGGCTTTGCGGCAGCCCGATTCCCGCAGGCTAGCAGGCAAAAGGCGGGAACGCTGTCAGGAGTAAAAGTGGAGTAAAAAGTGAAGGAAATCAAAGATGATCAGTTTTGTCGCAGATAGTGGAGGGTGCGGCGTTTCGGGCAAGGTTTGACTTGCTTCGTCCATCCGCCTGCGCTAACCCTCGCCGCGTTGCAGCATGGGGCCGAACGGGTTCCGGGGCAAATCTGTCACGCTTCCGTAACAGGGCCGGCTGCGCTAGTTTCAGGCGGATCCGCCGCCAACGGAAAGTTGCAGCATGAACGAATTGCTGAGTTCGTATCTGCCGATCGTCATTTTCATCGGCGTGGCACTGGTGATCGGGCTGGCGCTTATCGTGGCGCCGTTCCTGGTGGCCTATCGCGATCCCGATCCCGAAAAGCTGTCCGCCTATGAGTGCGGTTTCAATTCGTTCGACGACGCGCGCATGAAGTTCGACATCCGCTTCTACCTGGTGTCGATCCTGTTCATCATCTTCGATCTGGAAGTGGCCTTCCTGTTCCCCTGGGCGGTTTCCTTCGGAGACATGGGCATGCTCGGCTTCTGGTCGATGATGGTGTTCCTCGGCGTGCTGACGATCGGCTTCATCTATGAGTGGAAGAAAGGGGCGCTGGAATGGGATTGAGCAGCAATTCCGGCACGCTGATCGCGCCGCAGCCCAAGGGCATTCTCGATCCGCGCACCGGCAAGCCGGTCGGGTCGGACGATCCGTTCTTCATCGGCATCAATGACGAGCTGGCCGACAAGGGCTTCCTCGTCACCTCCGCCGACGCGCTCATCACCTGGGCGCGCACCGGCTCGCTGATGTACATGACGTTCGGGCTGGCGTGTTGCGCCGTGGAAATGATCCACTCGGCCATGCCGCGCTACGACAGCGAGCGCTTCGGAATCGCGCCGCGCGCCTCGCCGCGCCAGTCGGATGTCATGATCGTGGCGGGCACGCTGACCAACAAGATGGCGCCGGCGCTGCGCAAGGTCTACGACCAGATGCCGGAACCGCGCTACGTCATTTCCATGGGCTCGTGCGCCAATGGCGGCGGCTATTACCACTATTCCTATTCGGTGGTGCGCGGCTGCGACCGCATCGTGCCCGTCGATATCTATGTGCCCGGGTGTCCGCCAAGCGCCGAGGCGCTGATGTACGGCCTTCTCCTGTTGCAGAAGAAAATCCGCCGTACCGGCACCATCGAACGGTGACATGACATGAGTGAAGCACTCAGTGAACTGGCCGCCCATATCGAAGCGAAAGGCGGCGTCGAGATTCTGCGGAGCGAGCTTGCCTATGGCGAGCTGACGATCACCGTGGCGCCCGAGGACATCGTCACGATTTCCCGCTTCGTGCGCGACGACGAAAAGTGCGGCTTCGTTTCGATGATCGACGTGTCCGGTGCAGATTATCCGGCCCGTTTCGACCGCTTCGACGTCGTCTATCACCTGCTGTCGCCGAAGCGGAACCTGCGGCTGCGCCTCAAGGTCCAGGCGGGCGAGGAGACGGTGGTGCCGTCGGTCACGGGCGTGTGGCCGGGTGCGCTGTGGTACGAGCGCGAGACCTACGATCTCTACGGCGTGCTGTTCTCCGGCCATCCGGACCTGCGCCGCATCCTTACCGACTACGGCTTCGAGGGGCATCCGCTGCGCAAGGACTTCCCCCTGACCGGTTTCGTGGAGGTCCGCTACGACGACGAGGCCAAGCGCGTCGTCTACGAGCCCGTCGAGCTGAAGCAGGAATTCCGCAATTTCGACTTCCTCTCGCCGTGGGAAGGCACCGACTACGTGCTGCCCGGCGATGAAAAGGTGAAGCAGTAAATGGCTGAAACCTCCGTCCGCAATTTCAACATCAACTTCGGCCCGCAGCATCCGGCCGCGCACGGCGTTCTGCGCCTGGTTCTGGAGCTGGACGGCGAAGTGGTCGACCGCGTCGATCCGCATATCGGCCTGCTTCATCGCGGCACCGAGAAGCTGATGGAGCACAAGACCTATCTTCAGGCCGTGCCCTATCTCGACCGCCTCGACTATTGCGCGCCGATGAACCAGGAGCACGCCTTCGCGCTCGCCGCCGAGCGCCTGCTCGGCATCGAGGTGCCGAAGCGCGGCCAGCTCATCCGCGTGCTCTATTCCGAGATCGGCCGCATCATGTCGCACATCCTCAATGTGACGACGCAGGCCATGGACGTCGGCGCGCTCACCCCGCCGCTGTGGGGCTTCGTCGAGCGCGAAAAGCTGATGGTGTTCTACGAGCGGGCTTCCGGTTCGCGCATGCATGCGGCCTATTTCCGGCCGGGCGGCGTGCACCAGGACCTGCCGCAGAAGCTGATCGAGGACATCGGCAAGTGGATCGATCCGTTCCTCAAGACGATCGACGACCTCGATGACCTTCTGACCCCCAACCGCATCTTCAAGCAGCGCAACGTCGATATCGGCGTGGTGTCGCTGGAGGATGCCTGGGCATGGGGCTTCTCCGGCGTCATGGTGCGCGGCTCGGGCGCTCCGTGGGACCTGCGCAAGTCGCAGCCCTACGAGTGCTATGACGAGATGGAATTCGACATTCCGATCGGCAAGAACGGCGACTGCTTCGACCGCTACCTGATCCGCATGGAGGAGATGCGCCAGTCGGCGAAGATCATGCGCCAGTGCATCGATCTCCTGCTCGGCAAGGAGAGCACCGGGCCGGTCTCCAATCTCGACGGCAAGGTGGTGCCGCCGAAGCGTGGCGAGATGAAGCGCTCGATGGAAGCGCTGATCCACCACTTCAAGCTCTACACCGAGGGCTACAAGGTGCCGGCCGGCGAGGTCTATGCCGCCGTCGAGGCGCCGAAGGGCGAGTTCGGCGTCTATCTGGTGTCGGACGGGACCAACAAGCCCTATCGCTGCAAGCTTCGTGCGCCGGGCTTCGCCCATCTGCAGGCCATGGATTTCCTGTGCAAGGGGCACATGCTTGCCGACGTCGCCGCCATCCTCGGCTCCCTCGACATCGTGTTTGGTGAGGTCGACCGCTAATGAGTGTCCGCCGTCTCGCAGATGCCAGCATCCAGCCAGCAGCATTCGCCTTCAACAGGGAGAATGCGTCGGCTGCGAAGAAGTGGATCGCAAAATATCCGAAGGGTCGCCAACAGTCGGCTATCATCCCGCTGCTCATGCTGGCGCAGGAGCAGGATGGCTGGGTGACCAAGGCCGCGATCGAATCGATCTGCGACATGCTGGAAATGCCCTATATCCGTGGCCTTGAGGTCGCGACGTTCTACACCCAGTTCCAGCTCAAGCCGGTCGGCACGCGCGCCCATGTCCAGGTGTGCGGCACCACGCCCTGCATGCTGCGCGGCGCCGGCGAACTGATGGATGTGTGCCGGTCCAAGATCAACCACGAGCAGTTCCACACCAACGAGGACGGAACGCTGTCGTGGGAAGAGGTGGAGTGCCAGGGCACCTGCGTGAACGCGCCGATGGTCATGATCTTCAAGGACACCTATGAGGACCTGACGCCCGAGCGCCTGGCCGAGATCATCGACGAGTTCGAGGCGGGCAGGGGCGACAGCGTGCCCACCGGCCCGCAGATCGACCGCTTCCTCTCCGCTCCGGCCGGCGGCTTCACCAGCCTGACCGACGAGAAGGCGGTGCTGAAATCGACCCGCGACCGCGCGGCAAAGGCGGCCACGCCGGCCAAGGCCGAGGAGGCTGCACCGGTGCCGCCGTCCAACGCCGGCAAGCCGAAGACGGATGCGCCCGAAACCAGCCCCGCGCTGAAGACGCCCTCCACGGTCAAGGCCGCGCCGGAAGCCGAGAAGGCCGTCAGCGTCGCCGCGCCGAAGAAGGCAGCCCCGACCAAGGCGGCGAAGCCGTCGCTCGACGACAGGAACCGCCCGGCCGGCATCGCCCGTCCGGCGAGCGTCGACGATCTCAAGCTGATCTCGGGCGTCGGGCCGAAGAACGAGAAGATCCTGCACGAGCTTGGCATCTTCACCTATGCGCAGGTCGCTTCGTGGAAGAAGGCCGAGCGCGAATGGGTGGACGGCTATCTCAATTTCCATGGCCGTATCGAGCGCGAGGACTGGGTCAAGCAGGCCAAGGCGCTCGCCAAGGGTGGCGTGGACGAATATGTCCGCGTCTTCGGCAAGAAGCCGGTTTGAGGGAAGAACGATGCTTCAGGACAAGGATCGCATCTTTACCAACATCTACGGCCGCTTCGACAAGTCGCTGGCGGGCGCCATGTCGCGCGGTTGCTGGGATGGTACCAAGGGCATCATCGAGAAGGGCCGCGACTGGATCATCAACGAGATGAAGGCGTCGGGCCTGCGCGGCCGTGGCGGCGCCGGCTTCCCGACCGGTCTCAAATGGTCGTTCATGCCCAAGGTGAGCGACGGCCGCCCGAGCTATCTCGTGGTCAATGCCGACGAATCCGAGCCCGGCACCTGCAAGGACCGCGACATCCTGCGCAACGATCCGCACACGCTGGTCGAGGGCTGCCTGCTGGCCGGCTTCGCCATGGGCGCGGTCGCGGCCTACATCTATGTGCGCGGCGAGTTCATCCGCGAGCGCGAGGCGCTGCAACGGGCCATCGACGAGGCCTATGACGCGAGGCTGATCGGCAAGAACAACAAGAACGGCTACGACTTCGACATCTACGTCCATCACGGCGCCGGCGCCTATATCTGCGGCGAGGAAACCGCGCTGCTGGAAAGCCTCGAAGGCAAGAAGGGCCAGCCGCGCCTCAAGCCGCCGTTCCCGGCCAATATGGGCCTCTATGGCTGCCCGACCACGGTCAACAACGTCGAATCCATCGCCGTTGCGCCGACCATCCTGCGCCGGGGCGCGGCCTGGTTCTCGTCCTTCGGGCGCCCGAACAACGTCGGCACCAAGCTCTACATGCTGGTCGGCCACGTGAACACGCCCTGCACGGTCGAGGAAGAGATGGGCACCACCTTCCGCGAGTTGGTGGAGAAGCACGGCGGCGGCATCATCGGCGGCTGGGACAATCTGCTGGCGGTCATCCCCGGCGGCGCATCCTGTCCGGTCGTGAAAGCCGAGGACATCATCGACTGCCCGATGGACTTCGACGGCCTGCGCGAGCGCAAGTCGTCGTTCGGCACGGCCGCCATGATCATCATGGACAAGTCGACCGACATCGTGAAGGCGATCGCGCGGCTCTCCTACTTCTTCAAGCATGAGAGCTGCGGCCAGTGCACGCCGTGCCGTGAGGGCACGGGCTGGATGTGGCGCGTGATGGAGCGGCTGGTGCGCGGCGAGGCGCAGAAGCGCGAGATCGACATGCTGCTCGACGTCAGCAAGCAGATCGAGGGCCACACCATCTGCGCGCTGGGCGACGCCGCCGCGTGGCCGGTGCAGGGCCTGATCCGCAACTTCCGCCCGGAGATCGAGCGGCGCATCGACGAATTCACCCGCAACGCCCACCGGGTCGAGCCGGTTCTGGTCGCCGCCGAGTAGGCGTGGCCGGAACGGACCGACAGGCAGGATTGAAAGGAAACCGGAAAGCACCGAGACGGGAGATCGCAATGACGAAAACCTCCAGCAACGATCGTTTGCAGACCGGATTGAATGGCTTCGAGACCATGCAGAACCACGCCGCAGAAATGATGCCGAAGGAGATGGCCAGCGCCGTCAATCTGTTCGTGCATCCGGCCGCCGGAATGGTGGCTGCGTCGGCGCTTGGCTTCGGCCTGGCCAGCCAGGCGTTCGGCATGTGGCTGGGCGCGCTCAGCGGCATGGGCGAGGCTTCGCATCGCATGCTCCAGTCGCTGGACGACAAGCCGCCTCAGGAAGCGGGCTCGCCGCGTTCGGCGCCGGCGCTGCGTCTGGTGAGCACGGCGGCGGCAGGCGGCGCCACGAAGGGTCGCGGCCGGCCGCAGGGCATCGAAAAGCCGGCCGTGCCGGACGATCTCAAGGCTATAGCAGGCATCGGGCCAAAGCTTGAAGCGGTGCTCAATGGTTACGGCGTCTGGACGTATGGCCAGATCGCCGACTGGACGGACGCCGAGATCGCGTGGATGGACGACACGCTCGGTTTTCGCGGCCGCATCCGGCGCGATGACTGGGCCGGGCAGGCGGCGTCACTGCGGGACGGGCAACGGGTAAAGTGAAAATCAGGCCGGGCGCCGTTTCGATGGCGCCCGCAACGGAGATCGCGGCACGGCTGCGGGGTTGAGGCAAGATGGCAAAGCTCAAGGTCGACGGGAAAGAGATCGAGGTACCCGACCACTATACGCTGTTGCAGGCGGCGGAAGTGGCCGGCGCGGAAGTGCCGCGCTTCTGTTTCCATGAGCGGCTGTCGATCGCCGGCAACTGCCGCATGTGCCTGGTCGAGGTGAAGGGCGGCCCGCCCAAGCCGCAGGCATCCTGCGCCATGGGCGTGCGCGACCTGCGCCCCGGCCCGGAAGGCGAGCTGCCAGAAGTGTTCACCAACACGCCGATGGTCAAGAAGGCCCGCGAAGGCGTGATGGAGTTCCTGCTCATCAACCACCCGCTGGATTGCCCGATCTGCGACCAGGGCGGCGAATGCGACCTGCAGGACCAGGCCATGGCGTTCGGCATGGATTCCTCGCGCTTCCATGAGAACAAGCGCGCGGTCGAGGACAAGTATATCGGCCCGCTGGTCAAGACGATCATGACGCGCTGCATCCATTGCACGCGCTGCGTCCGCTTCACCACGGAAGTGGCCGGCATTTCCGAACTCGGCCTGATCGGCCGCGGCGAGGATGCCGAGATCACCACCTATCTCGAGCAGGCGATGACCTCCGAACTGCAGGGCAACGTCATCGACCTGTGCCCGGTCGGCGCGCTCACCGCGCGGCCCTACGCCTTCCAGGCGCGGCCGTGGGAACTGACCAAGACCGAATCCATCGACGTCATGGATGCCGTGGGCTCCGCGATCCGCGTCGACACGCGCGGCCGCGAGGTCATGCGCATCCTGCCGCGCAACAACGACGCGGTGAACGAGGAATGGATTTCCGACAAGACCCGCTTCATCTGGGACGGGCTGCGCACCCAGCGCCTCGACCGGCCCTATGTGCGCCGTGACGGCAAGCTGAAGCCGGCAAGCTGGGGCGAGGCCTTCGCCGCCATCCAGGACGCGATTGCCGCGGCCTCGCCGGAGCGGATCGGCGCCATCGCCGGCGATCTTTCCGCGGTCGAGGAAATGTATGCGCTGAAGCGCCTGATGGCTTCACTGGGCTCGGCCAATATCGACTGCCGCCAGGACGGAGCCGCGCTCGACCCAGCGCTGGGCCGCGCGAGCTACATCTTCAACCCGACCATCGAGGGCATCGAGGACGCCGATGCGATCCTTATTGTCGGTGCCAACCCGCGTTTCGAGGCGTCGGTGCTCAACGCCCGCATCCGCAAGCGCTTCCGCGCCGGGCCGCTGCCGATCGGCGTGATCGGCGACTTCGGCGACCTGCGCTACGATTATGAAGCTCTTGGCGCCGGTCCCGAGACGCTGAAGGACCTGGCCGACGGCAACGGCAAGTTCTTCCAGGCGCTGAAGAAGGCCGAGCGCCCGCTGATCATCGTGGGGCAGGGCGCTCTGGCGCGTGCCGACGGTGCGGCCGTGCTCGGCCAGGCGGCGAAGCTTGCCATGGCGGTCGGCGCCGTCGGGGCGGAGTGGAACGGCTTTGCCGTGCTGCACAATGCGGCGGCGCGTGTCGGCGGTCTCGACATCGGTTTCGCGCCGGGCGAGGGCGGCAAGGATGCCGCCGCCATGCTGGAAGGCACCGACGTGCTGTTCCTGCTCGGCGCCGACGAGATCGACATGAGCAGGGTCAAGAGCGGCTTCGTGGTCTATATCGGCACCCATGGCGATGCCGGCGCCCACCGCGCCGACGTCATCCTGCCGTCGGCCACCTACACCGAGAAATCCGGCACCTATGTCAACACGGAAGGCCGCGTGCAGCAGACCAGCCGCGCCGGCTTCGCGCCGGGCGATGCGCGCGAGGACTGGGCGATCCTTCGCGCCCTTTCCGATGTGCTCGGCCACAGGCTGCCCTTCGATTCGCTGGTGCAGCTTCGCGCTGCACTCTATGGCGAATATCCGCATCTTGCCCGCATCGACGAAATCGAGGCGGGATCGGCCGAGGAGGTTGCCGGCGTGGCCACGCTCGGCGGCAAGCTCGACAAGGCCGGCTTCGTGTCGCCGGTGCGCGACTTCTACCTGACCAACCCGATCGCCCGCGCCTCGGCCGTGATGGCCGAATGCTCGGCGCTGGCGCAGGGCGGCTTCCAGCAGGCGGCGGAATAGGACATGGACGACAGCTTCTTCTCCTTCTATGTGTTGCCGGCACTGATCATCCTGGTGAAATCCCTCGCACTGCTCGTGGTGCTGCTGATCTTCGTCGCCTACATCCTCTATGCCGACCGCAAGATCTGGGCGGCCGCGCAGATGCGTCGCGGCCCCAACGTGGTCGGGCCCTGGGGCCTGTTCCAGGCCTTCGCCGACCTGTTCAAGTTCGTGTTCAAGGAGCCGGTCATTCCCTCCGGCGCCAACAAGGGCGTGTTCCTGCTGGCCCCGCTGGTTTCGTCGGTGCTGGCGATGACGGCCTGGGCGGTTATTCCGGTCAATGAAGGCTGGGCCATCGCCAACATCAATGTCGGCATCCTCTTCGTGCTCGCCATCTCCTCGCTGGAGGTCTACGGCGTGATCATGGGCGGCTGGGCCTCGAACTCGAAATATCCGTTCCTAGGCGCGCTGCGCTCGGCGGCGCAGATGGTGTCCTACGAGGTGTCCATCGGCTTCGTCATCATCACCGTGCTCCTGTGCGTCGGTTCGCTGAACCTGACCGACATCGTGCTGGCGCAGAGGGACGGGCTCGGCACCATGTTCGGCATGCCCAACAGCTTCCTCGACTGGCACTGGCTCGGCCTGTTCCCGATGTTCATCATCTTCATGATCTCGGCGCTGGCCGAGACCAACAGGCCGCCCTTCGACCTCGTCGAGGCCGAGTCGGAGCTGGTCGCCGGCCACATGGTCGAATATTCGTCGACGGCGTTCCTGCTCTTCTTCCTCGGCGAATATGTCGCCATCGTGCTGATGTGCGCGTTGACGACCATCCTGTTCCTCGGCGGCTGGCTGCCGCCGCTCGATATCGCGCCGCTCACCTGGGTTCCGGGCATCATCTGGTTCGTGCTCAAGGTGTGCTTCGTGTTCTTCATCTTCTCGATGGCCAAGGCGGTGCTGCCGCGCTATCGCTACGACCAGCTCATGCGGCTGGGCTGGAAAGTGTTCCTGCCGATCTCGCTGTTCATGGTCGTGGGCACGGCAGCCTTCCTCAAGTTGACGGGGCTTGCCTGATGTCCGCATTTGCTCAAGCGGCGAAGTCGCTGATCCTGAAAGATATCGTTGCCGGCTACCTGCTCGGCATCAAGAAGATGGTCCAGCCCAAGGAAACCATCAACTATCCGCACGAGAAGGGGCCGATCAGCCCTCGTTTCCGCGGCGAGCATGCGCTGCGCCGCTACCCCAACGGGGAAGAGCGCTGCATCGCGTGCAAGCTGTGCGAGGCGATCTGCCCGGCGCAGGCCATCACCATCGAGGCCGGTCCGCGCCGCAACGACGGCACGCGCCGCACCGTGCGCTACGACATCGACATGGTGAAGTGCATCTATTGCGGCTTCTGCCAGGAAGCCTGCCCGGTTGACGCCATCGTCGAGGGACCGAATTTCGAATTCGCGACCGAGACGCGCGAGGAGCTTTACTACGACAAGGACAAGCTTCTGGCCAACGGCGACCGCTGGGAGCGCGAAATTGCGCGCAGCATGGCGATGGACGCACCGTATCGCTGAGCGCGGATGCCGGGCGCGCGGCCCGGACATCGGCATTTGAAACATGGACTGGCCGCAACGGCTCGTCTAAGGAACACGCGGTTTCGTGACCGGAGGCGGCACGGAATCAGGATTTGGAAACCCGGGGGATCCCCATGCTTGAAGGACTAGAGGCGGCTTTCTTCTACCTCTTCGCCCTTGTCGCGGTCGCGTCGGCCTTGATGGTCATCTCGTCGCGCAATCCCGTGCACTCGGTGCTGTTCCTGATCCTCGCCTTCTTCAACGCGGCGGGGCTGTTCCTGCTGGCGGGAGCCGAGTTCCTGGCGCTGATCCTGCTCATCGTCTATGTCGGCGCGGTCATGGTCCTGTTCCTGTTCGTGGTCATGATGCTCGACGTCGATTTCGCCGAGTTCAAGCAGGGAGCGCTGCACTATGCGCCCATCGGCGCGATTGTCGGGCTGATCCTGGCCGCCGAGCTGATCATCGTGACCGGCGGCTACGTACTGGCGCCCGAACTGAGCTCGTCGGTTGCGAGGCCGATCCCGGACCTGGCAGAGCGCACCAACACCGCCGCGCTCGGCGACATCCTCTACACGGATTACATCCATTTCTTCCAGATGGCCGGCATCGTGCTTCTGGTGGCCATGGTCGGCGCCATCGTGCTGACGCTGCGCCACAAGCAGGGCGTCAGGCGTCAGTCGATCTCCGAACAGGTCGGCCGCACGCCCGAGAGCGCCATCGAAGTGCGCAAGGTCGAGACGGGGAAGGGCATCTGACATGACCGTCGGCATCGGACATTATCTGACACTTTCGGCGATCCTGTTCACGATCGGCGTGTTCGGCATCTTCCTGAACCGCAAGAACGTCATCGTCATCATGATGTCGATCGAGCTTCTGCTTCTGGCGGCCAACATCAACCTGGTCGCCTTCTCCTCGGTGCTCAACGACCTTGTGGGGCAGGTCTTCGTGCTGTTCGTGCTGACGGTCGCGGCGGCCGAGGCGGCGATCGGCCTGTCCATCCTCGTGGTCTTCTTCCGCAACCGCGGCTCCATCGCGGTGGAAGACGTGAATATGATGAAGGGTTGAGGCGCAGCCATGTACCAAGCCATCGTCTTCCTGCCCCTCATCGGGTTCCTGATCGTCGGCCTGTTCGGCACCTCGCTCGGTGCCAAGGCATCCGAATACATCACCTCCGGCCTGGTGGTGGTTTCGGCCGCGCTGTCGTGGGTCGCCTTCTTCTCGGTCGGCTTCTCGGAAACCGAGACCTTCACCGTGCCGGTGCTGCGCTGGCTGCAATCGGGCGGGCTCGATGCCGCCTGGGCGCTGCGCATCGATACGCTGACCGTCGTCATGCTGGTTGTGGTCAATACCGTCTCGGCGCTGGTCCACATCTACTCGATCGGCTACATGCACCACGATCCGCACCGGCCGCGCTTCTTCGCCTATCTGTCGTTGTTCACCTTCGCCATGCTGATGCTGGTGACTGCCGACAACCTGTTGCAGATGTTCTTCGGCTGGGAAGGCGTCGGCCTCGCCTCCTATCTGCTGATCGGCTTCTGGTACAAGAAGCCCTCGGCAAGCGCGGCGGCCATGAAGGCCTTCATCGTCAACCGCGTCGGTGACTTCGGCTTCCTGCTCGGCCTGTTCGGCGTGTTCGTGCTGTTCGGCTCCATCAACCTGTCGACCATATTCGCCAGTGCCGCCACCTATCTGCCGGCCGAAGGTGCCGCGGAAGGCAGCGCGGTGCTGACCTTCCTCGGCTACTCGCTGGACAAGACGGCGGCGATCACCGTGGTGTGCCTGCTGCTGTTCATGGGCGCCATGGGCAAGTCGGCGCAGGTACCGCTGCACACCTGGCTGCCGGACGCCATGGAAGGCCCGACCCCGGTTTCGGCGCTGATCCATGCCGCCACAATGGTCACCGCCGGCGTGTTCATGCTGGCGCGCCTGTCGCCGCTTTTCGAGCTGTCGCACAGCGCGCTCACCGTGGTCACCTTCATCGGTGCCACCACCGCCTTCTTCGCGGCGACGGTCGGCCTGGTTCAGAACGACATCAAGCGCGTCATCGCCTATTCGACCTGCTCGCAGCTCGGCTACATGTTCGTGGCGCTGGGCGTCGGCGCCTATGGCGCGGCGATCTTCCACCTGTTCACGCACGCCTTCTTCAAGGCCCTGCTGTTCCTCGGCTCCGGCTCGGTCATCCATGCCATGTCCGACGAGCAGGACATGCGCAACATGGGCGGCATCCGCAAGCTGATCCCGGCCACCTACTGGATGATGATCATCGGCACCATCGCGCTGACCGGCGTCGGTATCCCGGCCACGGTCATCGGCACCGCCGGCTTCTTCTCCAAGGACGCCATCATCGAAAGCGCCTTCGTCGGCCACAATGCGGTGGCGGGCTTCGCCTTCACGCTGTTGGTGATCGCCGCCTGCTTCACCTCCTTCTATTCCTGGCGGCTGATCTTCATGACCTTCCACGGCAAGTCGCGCGCCAGCGAGGAGGTTCTGCACCACGTGCATGAATCGCCGCCGGTGATGCTGGTGCCGCTCTACATCCTCGCGGTCGGCGCGCTGTTCGCGGGCTTCCTGTTCCACGACCAGTTCATCGGCGACGCCTACGAGGTATTCTGGAAGACGGCGCTGTTCACCTCGGCCGACAACCACGTCCTGCACGAGATGCACGGCGTGCCGATGTGGGTGAAGCTGTCGCCGTTCGTGGCGATGGTGATCGGCTTCCTCGTTTCTTACCAGTTCTACATCCGCTCGCCGGAGACGCCGAAGCGGCTCGCAGCGCAGCATCGCGGGCTCTACGCCTTCCTGCTCAACAAGTGGTATTTCGACGAGCTTTACGACTTCCTGTTCGTGCGCTCCGCCAAGGCGCTCGGCCGCTTCCTGTGGAAGACCGGTGACGGGAAGATCATCGACGGGCTCGGGCCGGACGGCGTTTCGGCGCGCGTCATCGACGTCACCCAGCGTGTCGTCAAGCTGCAGTCCGGCTACCTCTATCACTACGCCTTCGCAATGCTGATCGGCGTTGCCGCACTTGCCACCTGGATGATGCTATGACCGACTGGCCCATTCTCTCTACGGTCACGTTCCTGCCGCTGGTCGGTGCCCTTCTGGTGCTGCTGATCAACGACGACAACGAGAACGGTCGCCGCAACATCCGCTCGATCACGCTGCTGACGACGGTGTTCACCTTCGTGGTGTCGCTGTTCGTGTGGATCGGCTTCGACAATTCGCAGGCCGGCTTCCAGATGGTGGAAAAGGCGGAGTGGCTGGACAGCGGCATCTCCTACCATATGGGCGTCGACGGCATTTCCATGCTGTTCGTCATCCTCACCACCTTCCTGATGCCGTTGTGCATCCTGGCGTCGTGGGAATCGGTGCAGAAGCGCGTGAAGGCGTATATGATCGCCTTCCTGCTGCTCGAGACGCTGATGATCGGCGTGTTCTGCGCGCTCGACATCGTGCTGTTCTACGTCTTCTTCGAGGCGGGCCTGATCCCGATGTTCATCATCATCGGCGTGTGGGGCGGCAAGCGGCGCGTCTATGCCTCGTTCAAGTTCTTCCTCTACACGTTGCTCGGCTCGGTGCTGATGCTGCTCGCCATCATGGCGATGTTCTGGCAGGCCGGCACCACGGATATCCCGACGCTGCTGGCGCATGATTTCCCGGCCAATATGCAGACATGGCTATGGCTCGCCTTCTTCGCCTCCTTCGCGGTGAAGATGCCGATGTGGCCGGTGCACACCTGGCTGCCGGACGCACACGTGGAGGCGCCGACGGCGGGCTCGGTCATCCTGGCCGGCATCCTGCTGAAGATGGGCGGCTACGGCTTCCTGCGCTTCTCTTTGCCGATGTTCCCGATCGCCTCGGAGATGTTCGCGCCCTTCGTCTTCACCCTGTCGGTCGTCGCCATCGTCTACACCTCGCTGGTGGCGCTGATGCAGGAGGACATGAAGAAGCTGATCGCCTATTCCTCGGTCGCCCACATGGGCTACGTGACCATGGGCATCTTCGCCATGAACGCCGAGGGCATCCAGGGCGCCATCTTCCAGATGCTGTCGCACGGTCTGGTGTCTTCGGCGCTGTTCCTGTGCGTCGGCGTCATCTACGACCGCATGCACACGCGTGAGATCGACGCCTATGGCGGCCTCGTCAACAACATGCCGAAATATGCGGTGGCCTTCCTGATCTTCACCATGGCCAATGTCGGCCTGCCCGGCACCAGCGGCTTCATCGGCGAGTTCCTGACGCTGCTCGGCGTGTTCCGGGTCAACACCTGGGTGGCGCTGTTCGCCACCACCGGCGTGATCCTGTCGGCCGGCTACGCGCTGTGGCTCTACCGCCGCGTCGTGTTCGGCGCGCTGACCAAGGACAGCCTCAAGGGCATGCTCGACCTTTCGGGCCGCGAGAAGGCGGTGCTCTATCCGCTGGTGGTGCTGACGATCTTCTTCGGCGTCTACCCGGCGCCGGTGCTGGACGTGACCGCCCAGTCGGTGAAGACGCTGGTGAGCAACGTCACCGCATCGATCAATGCCGCGCAGACCGCGGCCGCAAACTGACCGGAGACTTAGGGAACAATGACGCCGGAACTCTCCACCAGTCTCGCGCTCGTCACGCCCGAGCTCATCATGGCCGCAGGCGCCATGGTGCTCCTGATGATCGGCGTGTTCTCAAGCGGCCGTCCGAGCACGCTCGTCTCCACGCTTGCCGTTCTGGTCATGGCCGCGGCCGGCGCCTGGCTGATGTTCGCCACGGGCGAGGGCAGGGCGTTCGGGGATTCCTTCGTGCTCGATCCCTTCGCGCGCTTCATGAAGCTGCTCACCCTCGGCGGCTCGGCGGTCGCGCTCGTCATGTCGATCGGTTACAGCCGCGCCCAGAAGTTCGATTCCTTCGAATATCCGGTGCTGGTCATGCTCTCGACCGTCGGCATGCTGCTGATGGCCTCGGCCAACGACATGATCGCGCTCTACCTCAGCTTCGAGCTGCAATCGCTGGCGCTCTACATCGTCGCGGCCATCAACCGCGACAGCCTGCGCTCCAGCGAGGCGGGCCTGAAATATTTCGTGCTCGGCGCGCTCGGCACCGGCATGATGCTCTACGGCATCTCGCTGGTCTACGGCTACACCGGC
Organism: Aquamicrobium terrae; assembly: GCF_052978165.1. Lineage (NCBI taxonomy): Bacteria > Pseudomonadati > Pseudomonadota > Alphaproteobacteria > Hyphomicrobiales > Phyllobacteriaceae > Aquamicrobium > Aquamicrobium terrae. Next base: position 597,918 of record NZ_JBRKLZ010000001.1, on the reverse strand, counting down.
TCCATCGACTTCGAGGTCATCGCCTCGACCCTGTCGGGCAAGGAGCGGCAGGTGGGCGTGCTGTTCGGCGTGGTCTTCATCCTCGCCGGCCTCGTCTTCAAGATTTCGGCGGCACCGTTCCACATGTGGACGCCCGACGTCTACGAAGGCGCGCCGACGCCGGTCACGGCCTTCTTCGCCGTGGCCCCGAAGGTCGCCACCATGGCGCTGATCCTGCGCCTGGTCATGGAGGCATTCCAGCCGTCGGCCGCCGACTGGCAGCAGATCATCGTGTTCGTCTCCATCGCCTCGATGGCGCTCGGCTCGTTCGCGGCCATCGGCCAGCGCAATTTCAAGCGCCTGATGGCCTACTCCTCCATCGGCCATATGGGCTTCGCGCTGGTCGGCCTCGCTGCCAACAGCGAGGCGGGCGTGCGCGGCGTCATCATCTACATGCTGATCTATGTCGCCATGACGCTCGGCATGTTCGCCTTCATCATCGCCATGCGGCGCAATGACGAGAATGTCGAGGAGATCGGCGATCTGGCCGGCCTGTCGCAGACCAATCCGGTGATGGCGACGCTGCTAACCATCCTGCTGTTCTCGCTGGCCGGCATTCCGTGGCTGGCCGGGTTCTGGGCGAAGTGGTACGTCTTCCTGGCGGCCATCGATGCCGGCCTCTACGCGCTGGCCATCATCGGCGTGCTGACCTCGGTCGTGGCCGCCTTCTACTACCTGCGCATCATCAAGATCATGTGGTTCGACGAGCCGGCCGGCGGCTTCCAGCCGATGGCCGCCGAGCTGCGGGTGATCCTCGGCCTGTCCGGCGCCTTCGTGGTGTTCTACGTGCTCATCGGCGGCCCGATCAGCACCATGGCGCAGGCCGCCGCCAAGACGTTCTTCTGATGGCGTTTGCGCTGGCGCCGACGGCGGCATCCGAAGGCTATCGCCTCGAGGCGCTCGACACGGTCGGCTCCACCAACGCGCAGGCGCTCGAGCACGCCCGTGCCGGCGATCCCGGCAAGCTGTGGGTGGTCTCGAAGAACCAGCAGAGCGGGCGCGGCCGTCGCGGCCGGGCCTGGCAGTCGCCGCCGGGGAATCTTGCGGCAACGCTGCTTGTCGTTGCCGACTACGAGCTGAAGCTTGCCTCGACGCTCGGCTTCGTCGCCGGGCTGGCGCTGGCCGATGCGCTGGATGCGGTGACGCCGAAGGGTAGCATCGCAGTCGGCATCGACGCCGGCAGCGGGGCGGGCGAAGGGGCGCGCAACCGTTTCGCGCTGAAATGGCCGAACGATGTGCTGGCCTCCGGCGCAAAGCTTGCCGGCATCCTGCTGGAATCGACCGTGCTGGGTGAAAACCGGTTCGCGGTCGCCGTGGGCATCGGCGTCAATGTCGTCGCCCATCCCGACGGCCTGCCTTATCCCGCTACGTCCCTGCACAAGCTCGGCGCGACCTGCGATGCCGAAACGCTGTTCCTGGCCTTGTCCGATGCCTGGGCCGACAATGCACGGCTGTGGAGCGAGGGGCGGGGCCTTTCGGCCATCCGCAAGCGCTGGCTGGAGCGCGCCGCCGGGATCGGCAGCGAGGTCGCGGTGCGGGTCGACAACAGGATCGTGCGCGGTATTTTCGAAACCATCGACGAGGATTGCCGCTTCGTGATCCGCGACCATGACGGCGGCGTGGTGACGATCGCGGCGGGCGACGTGCATTTCGGCGCGGTCGCCAGCGCCGGCGCCGTGTAGCGATTTCAGGACGGCGGGAGCCGGTTTGCAGCCGGAATCGCGCAGAACAGGAAGATTGGGCGTTTACTGAATTCCAGAAGAAGCCGAAATGCTCTACCTGGAATTGAACGCCGTATAGTTTGGAGACGGGAATGGCTGCGACGGAAAATGCCGAACTGGTTTTCGTGCCGCTTGGCGGCGTGGGCGAGATCGGCATGAACTTCGGCCTCTACGGCTATGGGCCGGCGAACGCGCGCGAATGGCTGATCGTCGATGTCGGGGTGACCTTTCCCGATCCGGCACATCCCGGCGTCGACCTCATCCTGCCGGACACGCGCTTCATCGAGGACAAGCTGGAGAAGGTGCGCGGCATCGTCATCACCCACGCGCATGAAGACCATTATGGCGCGCTGCACGACATCTGGCCGCGCCTGCAGGCGCCGGTGTGGATGACGCCGTTCGCCGCCGGTCTGCTCGAAGCCAAGCGGCAGTCGGAGCAGGGTGCGCCGAAGATCCCGGTCACCATCTATCGTGGCGGCGAGGAGTTCACCGTCGGGCCGTTCGAGATCGAGGCCATTCCGGTTGCCCATTCCATTCCCGAACCGATGTCGCTGGCCATCACCACGCCGGCCGGCACGGTGATCCACACCGGCGACTGGAAGATCGATCCCGCGCCGACGCTGGGGCCCAAGACCGACGAGGTACGCTTCCGGGCCTATGGCGACAAGGGCGTCCTGGCGCTGGTCTGCGATTCCACCAATGCGCTGCGCGATGGCGATTCGCCTTCGGAAGAGGAAGTCGGCGCCAGCCTCAAGGTGCTGATCGAGCAGGCGCAGGGCCGGGTGGCCATAACGACATTTTCATCCAATGTCGGGCGCATCCTTTCGATCGCCCGCGCCGCCCGCGATGCAGGCCGCAAATGCCTCGTGCTCGGCCGTTCGCTGAAGCGCGTCATCGAGGTGGCGGACGACCTCGGCTACATGGACGGCTTGCCGGAGTTCGTCCTGGAGGAGGACTACGGCTTCATCGACCGTCGCGAACTGGTCATCATCTGCACCGGCAGCCAGGGCGAGCCGCTTGCGGCGCTCGCCAAGCTGTCCCGCGACGAGATGAAGACGGTTTCGCTGACGGCCGGCGACACGGTGATCTTCTCCTCGCGCACCATTCCCGGCAACGAGAAGGCCATCCTGGAGATCAAGAACCGCCTGATCGACCTTGGCATGAAGATCATCGAGGACGGCGATGCGCTGGTGCATGTCTCCGGCCATCCGCGTCGCAGCGAGCTGAAGCGCATGTATGAATGGGTGCGCCCTCAGATCGGCGTGCCGGTGCACGGCGAGGCGGCGCATCTGGTCGCGCAGGGCTCGCTGATGGCCATGTCCGGCATCGGCCAGGTGGCGCAGGTGCGCGACGGCGACATGCTGCGCCTGTGGCCGGGTGCGGCCACCATCGTCGATCAGGTGCCGTTCGGCCGCCTCTACAAGGACGGCAAGCTGGTCGGCACGGACGAGGCGATGGGCATCCGTGACAGGCGCAAGCTGTCCTATGCCGGCCATGTCGCGGTCAATGTGGTGCTGGACGACCGTTATGAGCTGTCCGGCGATCCCGATGTCGTCGCCATCGGCGTGGCGGAAGCCGATGCCGGCGGCGAGCCGCTGGAAGAGCTGATGCTCGATGCGGCAATAGGCGCGGTGGACTCCATCCCGCGCCAGCGCCGAAAAGACCTCGATCTGGTGCAGGAATCCGTGCGCCGCGCGGTGCGCGCCGCCGCCAACGAGGCCTGGGGCAAGAAGCCACTGGTCACGGTGTTCGTGACGCGGTGACCGTAAGCCGTTTATCGGGCAGGCATTGAGGAGTGAGGCAATGAAGCTCGGACGTCTCAATCATGTCGCCATCGCGGTGCCCGACCTTGCGAAGGCGACCGAGACCTATCGCGACACCTTGGGCGGCGCGGTCACCGAGCCGCAGGCGCTGCCCGAGCACGGCGTGACGGTGGTGTTCGTCGATCTCGGCAACACCAAGGTCGAATTGCTGGAGCCGCTGGGCGAAGGTTCGCCGATCGCCGCCTTCCTCGAAAAGAACCCGGCCGGCGGCATGCATCATGTCTGCTACGAAGTCGACGACATCCTCGCCGCGCGCGACCGGCTCAAGACCGGGGGCGCGCGGGTGCTTGGCGATGGCGAGCCGAAGATCGGCGCGCACGGCAAGCCGGTCCTGTTCCTGCATCCGAAGGATTTCTGCGGAACGCTGGTCGAACTGGAACAGTCATGAGTTGGGTTTCTCTCGTCGCCATCTATTTCGTCATGTGGTGGCTGGTGCTGTTCGCCATCCTGCCGTTCGGCGTGACGACGCAGGACGAGGACGACAATGTCACGCTGGGCACCGTCTCCAGCGCGCCGCGCGGCCCGCATATGCTGCGCGCCGTGATCTGGACGACCATCATCACCACGCTCATCGTCGGCACTTACTTCGGCGTCACCTGGGGGCTGGGCTATAGCTTCGACGACATTCCGCGCATGGTGCCGGATTTCGACTGAGCATTTTGCAGCCAGACGGAATAGTCTGGCGTTGCACAAATGCGGCTATAAATCATTGCTGAGCAGCGGGTGGCGTTCATCAGAACGCCCGCTGTGCTAAGCATCACTTCCGGAATACGAGCCTGAAACAAAAGGATCGGAGGCTGTGTTGATCTTATGGATCAACTCGGTGACGGCCTTGTGCGGGCCGCAGTTGCTCAAATCTGAACAAAAAAAATGCAAGGCTGGAAGCCTTGCAAATTAAACGCGTCCGATCTGTTTCCGGTATTCGGCGGCTGCGAGTAACCGCGCCTAGATCGCATCCTCCCAAGACTTTAGACCGCGTAGGAGAACAGATTTCTCTCTGCTCTCTCGATTATGCAGGGAACACTAGACCAACAGAGCCGGCAAAGTCACTATAAATTTTGCGCAGAAGAGGACTTAAATGTGCTGCAATGCACAATAAGTCGGCATGAATTGCCCGCTCGGTAGTCACCTCCGCAATCCTCGACGATGAAGGCGCCTTGCGTCGATACGCCCGCGGCGGCTGCGGGTTTCCAACTTGCCATGAAATGGCTATGAAGCCGAAGCAAACAGGCCTCGGCGCGCCGATTCCGGTGGCGCCCTTTCTCTCACGGAACAGCTTATGCGTTTGTCGCGCTACTTTCTGCCCATTCTCAAGGAAAACCCGCGCGAGGCCGAAATCGTCTCGCACCGGCTGATGCTGCGTGCCGGCATGATCCGTCAGCAGGGGGCCGGCAGCTTTTCCTGGCTGCCGCTCGGAAAGCGCGTCCTGGACAAGGTCTGCCGGATCATTCGCGAGGAGCAGGATCGTTCCGGCGCGCTGGAGATTATGATGCCGACCATCCAGTCGGCCGACCTGTGGCGCGAGAGCGGCCGCTACGACGCCTATGGCAAGGAGATGCTGCGCATCAAGGACCGGCACGAGCGCGACATGCTCTACGGGCCGACCAATGAGGAAATGGTGACGGACATCTTCCGCGCCTATGTGAAGTCCTACAAGGATCTTCCGCTCAATCTCTACCACATCCAGTGGAAGTTCCGCGACGAGGTGCGGCCGCGCTTCGGCGTCATGCGCTCGCGCGAGTTCCTGATGAAGGACGCCTATTCCTTCGATCTCGACTACGAGGGCGCCAAGGCCGCCTACTACCGCATGTTCGTGGCCTATCTGCGCACCTTCACGCGCATGGGCCTGCAGGCGATCCCGATGCGCGCCGACACGGGTCCGATCGGCGGCGACCTCAGCCACGAATTCATCATCCTGGCCGACACCGGTGAAAGCCAGGTCTATTGCCACAAGGATTACCTGGGCTTCGAAGTGCCCGGCGAGGATGTCGACTTCGCCAATGACGGGGAAATCGCCGGCATCGTCGAGAAGTGGACGACGCCCTATGCCGCAACCGACGAGATGCACGACGAAACCGCATGGGCGGCGATTGCCGAGAGCGAGCAGGTTTCGGCCCGGGGCATCGAGGTGGGGCATATCTTCCATTTCGGCGAGAAATACTCCAAGCCGATGGACGCCAAGGTTACCGGGCCGGACGGCAAGGAGCATTTCGTCTCGATGGGCTCCTATGGCATCGGCCCCTCGCGGCTGATCGCGGCCATCATCGAGGCCAGCCACGATGAGAACGGCATCATCTGGCCCGAGAGTGTCGCCCCGTTCCACGTGGCGCTGATCAACATGAAGCCGGGCGATGCCGGCTGCGACGCGCTGTGCGAGCAGCTTCTCGCCGCCTATGAGAACGCCGGCAAAGAGGTTCTCTACGACGACACCGACCAGCGGCCGGGCGCCAAGTTCGCCACCGCCGATCTCATCGGCCTGCCGTGGCAGGTCATCGTCGGCCCGCGCGGCGTTGCCGAAGGGACCGTCGAGGTCAAGAACCGCAGGACTGGCGAGCGCGACGTGAAGAAGATCGAAGACCTCTTGGCCATGGTGGAGAAAGCCGCGTGAACCAGACCGCCGCCGTGACGCAGAAGGCCGGAACCCGGAAGGCTGCGGCCGGGCCGTTTTCCGGCTTCGAGCGCATGGTGGCGTGGCGCTACCTGCGTTCGCGCCGCAAGGAGACGGTGATTTCGGTCATCGCCTCGATTTCGTTCCTCGGCATCATGCTGGGGGTGGCGACGCTGATCGTGGTCATGGCGGTGATGAACGGCTTCCGGGCCGAATTGCTGACCCGGATCCTCGGCGTCAACGGCCATCTCATCGTCACGCCCACCGATCTGCCGCTGGAGGACTATGCCCAGGTGGCAGACCGCATCAACGGCGTGCCGGGCGTGAAATACGCCTTGCCGCTGATCGACGGGCAGGTGCTGGCACAAGGCAATATCGGTTCCGGTACCGGCGCGCTGGTACGCGGCATCAGGGGCGAGGACCTCGCCAAGGTCAACATCGTCTCCGACAACATCCGCTTCGGCTCGCTGGAGGATTTCGACACGTCGGAAGGCGTGGCCATCGGCTCGCGCATGGCGGACAATCTCGGGCTCGCGCTGGGCGACACCATCACGCTGGTTTCCCCCGATGGCGACGTGACGCCGCTCGGCACCATGCCGCGGCTGAAGGGCTACCACGTGTCCGCCATCTTCGAGGTCGGCATGTCGGAATATGACAGCTCGATCGTCTACATGCCGCTTGGCGAGGCGCAGCTCTATTTCAACATGGAGAACCTGGCGCAGAGCATCGAGGTCTATGTCGACAATCCTGACGCCGTCGATGCCCTGAAACCGAGGGTGGAGGAGGCGGCGCAGCGGCCGATCCTGATGAGCGACTGGCGCCAGCGCAACCAGACCTTCTTCTCCGCCCTCCAGGTGGAGCGCAACGTCATGTTCATGATCCTGACGCTGATCGTGCTGGTGGCGGCGCTCAACATCATTTCCGGCCTCGTCATGCTGGTGAAGGACAAGGGGCACGACATCGCCATCCTGCGCACCATGGGCGCGACGCGCGGGGCGATCCTGCGCATCTTCCTGATGACCGGGGCGGCCATCGGCGTGGTCGGCACGCTGGCCGGCTTCGTGCTGGGGGTTCTCATCTGCCTCAATGTGGAGCGCATCAGGCAGTTCTTCTCTTGGATTTCCGGCACGGTGCTGTTCAACCCGGAACTCTATTTCCTGAGCCAGCTTCCAGCCAAGATGGACTTCAGCGAGACCTTCTCGGTCATCCTGATGGCGCTGGTCCTGTCGTTCCTGGCGACGCTGTTTCCGGCATGGCGGGCCGCGCGGCTCGATCCGGTCGAAGCGCTGAGGTATGAGTGATGGTGCGCGCCGTTCTGCAACTGAAGGGCGTCGAGCGCCACTATGAGCAGGCGGAGCGCCGGCTCACCATCCTCAACGGTGCGGATTTTTCGCTGCATGCGGGCGAGATGGTGGCGCTGGTGGCGCCTTCCGGAACCGGCAAGTCCACGCTGCTGCACACCGCCGGCCTGCTGGAGCGGCCCGATGGCGGCGACGTGGTGCTGGCAGGGCGCGCCTGCGGGCGGCTGTCTGACGACAATCGCACCGCGATCCGCCGCAACGATATCGGCTTCGTCTATCAATTCCATCATCTGCTGCCCGAGTTCTCCGCGCTGGAGAACGTGATGATGCCGCAGCTCATCAAGGGGTTGTCGCGCGGCGAGGCGGCCGAACGGGCCGCGCAACTGCTCGACTATATGCAGATCGGCAAGCGCGCCACGCACCGGCCGTCCGAACTGTCGGGCGGCGAGCAGCAGCGCGTGGCAATCGCCCGCGCGGTGGCCAATGCGCCGCTGGTGCTTCTGGCCGACGAGCCGACCGGCAACCTCGACCCCGTCACCGCCTCCTATGTCTTCCAGGCGCTGGAGGCGCTGGTGCGGCAGTCGGGCTTGGCGGCGCTGATCGCCACCCACAACCACGAGCTTGCCTCGCGCATGGACCGGCGCGTGACGCTGGCCGAGGGCAGGGTGGTTCCGCTCTGAGGCTTTGTCCGCCGCCGGCCGTGCCGGGCGGTGGTTTCTGAGTCGTTGGCAGGGGGCAGGCATTGCCTGTTCGGTCGAGCACGACGCTCAGGCCAGGCCGCTGTATGTTTCCATTTCTGGAGCGAGGGCGCCTGAAAATCGGGCAGCCCTCTGTTTCGCGTAGTTGCGCCACGCCAAGTGTCGGCAACTGGCTGGTGAAAATAAACCGGGCTGACCGCTGCCCCGGACGGCCTTCTATCCAGCGCCTGAAAACCTTTCCTTAACCCTGAAAACCGGGCGCTGCCCGATTCGGGTGAGGGCCGCAATCCGTCGATTGACATTTGAACAAAATTAGAACAAATTAAGAACATATAAAAAACAGGAGCAAGCCATGACCGATCTCGTTCAGGATGTTGTCTCGATGGTGTGTATGGGCACCTTCCTCATTTCGATGGCGATGTGGATCGGCGCGCTCTGACCGACGCCGGTTCTTCTGGTGAAACATGGAGCAATCAGACGATATCCGCCGGTGATGCCCGCTTTCGGGGGCATGTTTCAGCGCTGATACCGGGGTGGCCCATCAGGGCGTAGTTGGCTGGCCGTTGGGCCTCAGCCGGCAAGTCTTTGGATTGCCGGCTCCAGGGACCGGGCCGACCCGGTGGTGGTCGCCGGTCCGAAGACATCCTCGAATGCCGCCTTCAGCGCCACGTCCAGATCCGGCATCGTCACCGGCAGGCCGAGATCGACCAGGCTGGTGACGCCATATTCCTGAATCCCGCAGGGCACGATGCCGCCAAAATGCGACAGGTCCGGCTCCACATTGATGGCGATGCCGTGGAAGCTGACCCATTTGCGCAGGCGAATACCGATGGCGGCAATCTTGTCCTCGGCCATCGAGCCGCTGGAGAGGGGCGGGCGGTCCGGCCGCTGCACCCATACGCCGACGCGATCCTCGCGACGTTCGCCCTTCACGTTGAAGGTGTCCAGCGTGCGGACGATCCATTCCTCGAGCGCTGTGACGAAGGCGCGAACGTCCTCGCGCCGGCGCTTGAGGTCGAGCATGACATAGGCCACGCGCTGGCCGGGGCCGTGATAGGTGTATTCGCCGCCGCGGCCGGCCGCGAACACCGGGAAGCGGTCGGGGTCGATGAGGTCCTCGGTGCGGGCGCTGGTGCCGGCCGTGTAGAGGGGCGGATGCTCGACCAGCCAGACCAGCTCCCCGGCCTCGCCGTTGCGAATCGATTCGGCCCGCGATTCCATGAATGCCAGCGCGTCCGGATAGGCGAGAAGGCCCGGCTCGATGCGCCATTCGACAGGCGCCGAACCCGGGGTGGCGAAAAACGACGTGGCGGTCTGGCTGCGTTCAGGCATGGCTTGTTCCGGATTTTCATCCAATCATATGGCGAGAAACAAGCCCAAGGTCCAGCCGCGAAGGCGCGGATGCGGGTATGTCGGCGCGGCTGTGATTTAAAGCGCGATTATTCCCACGCATCCACTTGTTTCGGGGTAAGCGATTTGCTACACGCCGCGTGCCGGATGCGTCCGGCTCCTACCACGGGCGGTCGTGGCGGAATTGGTAGACGCGCAGCGTTGAGGTCGCTGTGGGGCAACCCGTGGAAGTTCGAGTCTTCTCGACCGCACCATTCCCCCTTCCGGGGTCGATTGCATCTCCCTGTCCTTTATTCGGTCATGCGCGCACCCTGCGCCGCATGTGGGAGTCACAGGTCTGCATGTCCTGTCGCGAGAGGCGCAACGCTTACGGCAGGTCGTAGGTCGTGATGACCGGCAAAGCCCCGTATCTGGCCCGAAAACGGGCATGCTCGAGCGCCAGCCGCTTGGCGGATATGGAATGGGCCGAAGCAGCCTGACTGAAAGATTCCGACGCCAGGAAGCGACCGCAATCCGGGCAGTCGATCTGGTTGTGGTCTCCCGTCGGCGTTGCCGTCTGTTTCGCCGGCTTCTTGCAGACCGGGCATCGTGCAATCGACCTTGCCATGCGTTCCCTCCCTCTGTTGCACGCGTAAAAGGAACCACACCTGACGCGGGTCGACAAGTCGCCGGGGACGCATGGGCAGGCCGTTAGACGAGGGATGGCTGCTCAGGTCATGACGCGGGAACCCTGTATCGTTCCTGAAGCATCCGGCAGCCCGGCCAGTCCCGTTTTGAACCAGCCCAACTGCTTGCTTGCCTGATTGCCTGCCCATTTCGTTCCAATTCAATACGGAACCGCATGGCACGGGAAATGCATCGGATGAGATGTCGGCTGTGCCGGCGACCTGATGGAAGTCAGGCGGGCTGTCGGGGTGGGGTGGGGCTTGGGCGCCCCGACAGTCACGTTACCGGGCACATTACCGGGCGAGAGGCGAAATCGCCCTGCACCGGGCGAGGGGCGAAATCGCCCTGCGGCAATCATTTGTTAACCATAGCGCCCTAACCAATTCAGAGACATAAACTGAATTCGGGCGGGCACATGCCAATTTCGCGCAGAGGCTTCATCATTGGGCTGCCATTGGTTCTGGCAGGTTGCGCAACCTCCGAATATGCCAATTACGCGGCGATACCGGATGAGCGCTTTCCGCTTCCGGCGGTGCCGGCCTCCCAGATCAGGCCGGAGCTGCGGCGCACCGAGGTCGCATTCGGCACGGAGCACCCCGCCGGCACCATCGTGGTGAACACGCCCGAACGCCGTCTCTACTATGTTCTGGGTGACGGGCGAGCCATCCGCTACGGCATCGGCGTCGGCCGCGAGGGTCTGGTGTTGCGCGGCAACGCGGTGGTGGGCCGCAAGGCTCAGTGGCCGAGCTGGACGCCGACGGCGAACATGATGCGACGCGATCCGCGCAATCGGCGGTATGCGGGTGGCCTGCCCGGCGGGCCGAACAACCCGTTGGGTGCCCGGGCGCTGTATCTTTACCGGAACGGGCGCGACACCATGTTCCGCATCCATGGCACGAACCAGCCCAACTCGATTGGCAGGGCCGTTTCCAGCGGCTGCATCCGCATGCTCAACCATGACGTGATCGACCTCTACGAGAGGGCAACGCCGGGCAGCCGGGTAGTCGTGATCCAGGCCTGACCGGGGGGCAAGCCCTATCTCATCTGGCCGACCATTTTGGTCAGTTGCGAGAAGGGCGGCAGCTCCGCCTCCGGCTGGCACTGGTTCGCCAGTTGCAGCAGCCGGATAGGAAACGCAATCGCCTCCCGATAGGACGGCGGCAGTTCGTCGGACCTGTTTTCGCTGGCTTCCGCGGCTTGAAGGGCGGCGTCGATCTCCTGCATGGATACGACGCCTTTCTGAACAAGCAGATGATTGACGGCGGCAATCGCCATCAAAAGCCCTTCCAGTTGCAAGTTGGCTACGTTCATGGCCTTCGCTCCCTTTGGGGAAGCATACAATGAAATGCCAAGGCTGCCGATACCGGTTCCTTGCCTTGCGAGTGCGGGGTTTAGTTCCGGTCGGTGTCGTGGAACATCATCAGGTCGACGGTGTCTATCTGCACAGGTTCCACCGGATCGCCTTTCGGCTTCGCGAAGATGAACACGCCGATGCAGTAGACGATGAACAGGGCGACCCCGAGCCCGAACAGGGCGATCAGTACCAGCGGCCAGTCGATCAAGAAATTGAGCCTCGCGCGTGTTTGCGGGTGCGGCGGATCAATCGCCCATGGCCAGCCACACGGCAATGCCTATCGCCAGCAGGACGTAGACGATCATGCGCCCCTTTCGCGAGCGAGAGGCTTTATCGTCTGGCAATCTTCCGGGTTCGGTCATGCTGTATCTTAGCCGCCGCCCGCCACCTGGCAACGTGAAAAAAAACGGGCCGGCGCACCCGGTTAAGGGCGGGAGGACGCGCCGGCCCGCGGCCCCCTCAGAAGCCGCGAGAACACAATAGCGCGAATCCGCGCCAGCTTCTGTGAAGGAGCTCACACCGCCTGCCGGATAGAAGCGCGCGGTGGCTCTGCCCTTCTGCCGCGACTGCCCTATGTCATGACTGTCCGGAAATCTTCATCCACGCGGACGATAGTGCCGGCGTATTCGTCTCTCTTGTTAATTCCGCCGGAATTGCGCTACGGAGACCCAGTCCGCAAATCGAAGCAGCGCGAGGCAGTCTTGGAAGGTAAGAACGAACAAGCTGCCGATGATGCTCCGCCCAAGGTGGAGCACAGCGACATTTACGGCGAGGACGGCGCCATCCTCGCCTCGTTTCTTGCTCATATCGGTGCGGCGATAGCCGACCGCGATACGCTGACGCTCAAGCAGGACGTCGCCGCCCTTCACGAATCGGAGCTCGGCGACCTTCTGGAAGCCTTGCAGCCGGACCAGCGCCGCTCGCTGGTCGAATTGCTGGGCGCGGACTTCGACTTCTCGGCGCTGACCGAGGTGGACGAGGCCATCCGCCTCGACATCGTCGAAAACCTGCCCAACGCGCAGATCGCGCAGGCGGTGCAGGAACTCGATTCCGACGACGCGGTCTACATTCTCGAAGACCTCGACCAGGAGGACCAGGACGAGATTCTCGCCCAGCTCCCGTTCACCGAACGGATCAGGCTGAGGCGTTCGCTGGACTATCCGGAAGAGAGCGCCGGCCGTCGTATGCAGACGGAGTTCGTCGCCGTGCCCCCGTTCTGGACCGTCGGCCAGACCATCGACTACATGCGCGAGGACAAGGACCTTCCCGACAGCTTCAGCCAGATCTTCGTCATCGATCCGACCTTCAAGCTGCTCGGGGCCGTCCATCTCGACCAGATCCTGCGCACAAAGCGCGCGGTCAAGGTCGAGGACATCATGCACGAGACGCGCCACGCCATCCCGGCCACCATGGACCAGGAAGAGGCGGCGCGCGAATTCGAGCAATACGACCTTCTGTCGGCCGCCGTGGTCGACGAGAACGAGCGGCTGGTCGGCGTGCTGACCATCGACGACGTGGTCGACGTCATCCAGCAGGAGGCCGAGGAGGACCTGCTGCGAATGGGCGGCGTCGGCGACGAGGAGCTTTCCGACACCATCTTGGCGGCCTCGCGCTCGCGCGTGCCCTGGCTGCTGGTCAATCTGTTCACCGCCTTTCTCGCCGCCTCGGTCATCGGCCTGTTCGACCAGACGATCGAGCGGGTGGTGGCGCTGGCCGTGCTGATGCCGATCGTGGCCGGCATGGGCGGCAACGCGGCCTCGCAGACGATGACGGTGACGGTGCGCGCGCTCGCCACCAGGGACCTCGACATCTACAATGCCTGGCGCATCATTCGCCGCGAAATGGGCGTGGGCTTCATCAACGGCATCGTGTTCGCCCTGCTGATCGGGGTGGTGGCCGCGACGTGGTTTTCCGACCCCTATCTCGGCGGCATCATCGCGAGCGCCATGGTCATCAACATGTTCGTGGCGGCGGTGGCCGGCATCCTGATCCCGCTGCTGCTCGACCGCTACGGCGTCGATCCCGCGGTGGCCTCGGCGGTCTTCGTCACCGCAGTCACCGATGTGGTCGGCTTCTTTGCTTTCCTTGGCCTCGCATCCTTGTGGTTCGGCTTCGGCTAAACGGATTTAATTGACTTTTACGTAAGTGCTGTGCGAATCTCGTGGTCTTGCTCGACCGCAGCGATTCAGCGGTTCCGCGTCGGAAAAGGGTGTTCGAACAAGAATCTGGATCGCGAATGGTCGTCCCTCCGGGACCGGACGATCCGGTGCGGACGGGCGCCTTTCAATGCAGGATGACGATGCGGGAATATTACACCATCACCGAACTGACCCGTGAATTCGGCGTCTCCACCCGCACCCTGCGCTTCTACGAGGACGAGGGGCTGGTGCAGCCGGTCCGGCGCGGGCGGACGCGGCTGTTTCGGCCGTCCGACCGTCATCTCATCCGCCAGATATTGCGGGGCAAGCGGCTGGGCTTCTCGATCAACGAGATCCGTGAAATCATCAAGATGTACAAGGAGCCGCCGGGGGAGGTGGGCCAGCTTCAACTGATGATCAAGCGCATCGAGGAAAAGCGCGAGGAACTGCGCCAGAAGCGCCGCGACCTCGAAGACACGCTGGCCGAACTCGACCAGGCCGAGGAGGCCTGCGTGGAGCGCATGGCCGAACTGGGCGTCAACACCTGACGCTCCCTACGTAGAGGCTGCGGCGGCTAAAGCGTATCGCCCGGATGGGTTTTCGCAATCGCGGCGCGCTTCAGGCGATTTTCAGCGTTATGATGCCGCCGGCGATGAGAGCGACTCCCAGGAAGCGCAACAGGTTGGCGCTGTCGCCGAAGGCATAGACCCCGACCAGAAATGTGCCGATGGCGCCGATGCCGGTCCATACCGCATAGGCGGTGCCGATGGGGATCGTCCTTTGCGCCACGAGCAGCAGCGCGCCGCTGACCGTCATGCAGACGATGGCCAGGAGAATCCATCTCGGTTGCGCACCTGCACCGGTCCAGCCGAGCTTCAGGCCGATCGGCCAGCCGATCTCGAACAGGCCGGCGAGGATCAGGTAGAGCCATGCCATGGTTTTCTCCGGTGCTTGTTGGAACGAGATGCAGCCCCATGCCTCTCGCAAGGATAGGGCCGCAACCGTCGGTTTCAAGCAAGCATGGCCGGCCAGCAAAATGCCGTCAGATCCAGCGGCGCACTTTCTTTGCGTAGTCGCGATATTTGCGGCCGAATTTCTCGGCCAGAACCTTCTCCTCGAACTCGATGGCGATCTTCTGGGTGAGAATGGCGGCGACGATGCCCAGCAGGATGAACCACCAGTTTCCGGCAATGAAGCCGACGCCGAACAGCAGAAGCGTGTTGGCAAGGTAGATCGGGTTGCGGGTGATGGAGAAGGGACCGCCGGTGAGCAGATGGCTCGGCTCGCCCGAGGGATCGAGCGTGGTTCCGGCCCGTCTCATGGCCCGGAAGGATGTTGCCCACAAGGCGATCACGGCGATGATGACGAGCCAGCCGATGGCATAGAGCACGTTGCCGAACGGCCCGGTGATGCGGGGCAGCGGCACGAGCAGGCCCAGAACCACGCTGGCGGCGATGGCCGCAAGATAGATGAGCGGCGGCCAGGGAATCCTGCGCCACGCGGGAACTGCTTTCATTCTTCCTCTCTCCCCATCAGGCTCATGTCGGTCTCGACCGTGCAGGTGGAAGCGAGCCCGCTGACACGGCTGCTTAGCTCGGCAGTCTGCTCACCCCGCAGCACCTTGTCGAGGGCACCGTCCTTGTCCAGCGCGTCCAGCATGCAGGCGCAGTAGGCGGTGCAGAACGCCTGCTCGCGCACTTCGCGGCAGGAGGCCTCGCAGGCCGGCACGAAGGCGGCTTGCGGGCTCTGCGCGGGCGCCGGCCAGACCTGTGCGAACAGCCACACGCAGGCGATGAGCACCGGCTGGTGGATGAGGTAGAAGGCGAGGCTGTGCTGTCCGATCAGCACCAGCGGGCGGGCTGCGGCCTGCGGCAGATGTCCGCCAAGGCGCGCGAGCAGGCCGGATGCTTTGGCGAATTTGGCTGCGGCCATGCCAGCCAGAACCGCCGCGAACCATGGAAACAGCGGCACATAGTCGTTGGAGCGGGGATTTATCGTCGAGAGGCCAAGCCACCACAAGGAGGGATGGTCGAATGCCGGCAGGCGCAGGAACTGCGGCGCTGCCGCTACCAGCACGGCGGCGAGCACCAGCGCCCAGACCGGAAAGCGCAGGAAGGCGAGGCCAAGCACGCTGGCGAGGGCGATATGGTGCAATATGCCGAAAAAGATGAAGGAGCCGGGCGTGGCGAACCAGGTGGCGACCGTGATGGCCAGTGCCGCCGCGACGATCATCGCAAGCCGCTTGCCGAACCCGTTCCAGCGAATGCCGTTGCCATGGGCGAGCATCAGGCTGACGCCGACCAGGAACAGGAAGCTGGAGGCGATGCCGCGGGCATAAATCTTCCAGCCGCCGAAGGCCGTCAGGCCGCGCGTGACATAGCCGAAGAATTCCAGATCCCAGGTGAAATGGTAGCTGACCATGGCCAGAAGGGCGATGCCGCGCGCCGCGTCGATGGCCTCGATACGGCGTGCCGGGGCTGGAATGCTGCCCGTGAGCGTGGATGTCTGCATGGAAACTCCGGCGGGGGTAAGCCTGCGGTTTCTAACATGCCCGTGGCGGTTGCGGCAGCGCAAATTTAAGCGCTCCGGGTTGGTCCAGTCCGGGAAAGTCTTTGGACTATCTCGCGTTTCCGCCCCGGAAGGTCGGTTTCCCGCTACTGAAACCACCCGCAAAGGCTACACAATGCGGCCCGGCGAATCCGGCGGTGGGATTCGACGGGAGGACTTGATGGCAACGCATGTGCGGCATCCGATCTGGCTGCGGGAGGTTCGTCCAGCCGGAGCCCGCACCTTCGCCTCGCTCTATACGGTCGAGTCCTTCGCGCGTGCCACCATCTCGAGCGTGATCCCGATCCAGGCTTATGAAATCCTGCAAAGCGAGCAGTCGGTTTCCGTTCTCTATACGGTCGTTTCGCTGCTCGGGCTTTCGGTGACGCTGTTCATGCCCATGCTGATCAGGCGATTCGCCCGGCGCTGGGTCTACACCGCCGGGGCCTGCCTGCTGGCCATCGGCTCGCTGTTCTTCGTCACCGATACGCTTTTCGGCCAGGCGCTCGGCATGCTGTGCCGGGTGATGGGCGCCAGCGCGCTGTCGATCACGCTCAACCTCTACATCATGGACCATATCCGCAAGACGGAGTTCATCCGTTCCGAATCGCTGCGCATGGCATGGTCCACCTTCGCCTGGACCGGCGGGCCGACACTCGGCATCCTGCTCTACACCCGCTACGGCATCTATGCCGCCCACGGCGCGGTGGCGGTGTTCGCGCTCATCCTGCTGGCGCTGTTCTGGTATTACCGGCTGAGCGACAACCAGATGATCGCCGCCGGCAGGAGCCGGGCCCTCAACCCGATCAGCAATATCGGCCGCTTCATCGCCCAGCCGCGGCTGCGGCTGGCATGGCTGATCGCCTTCGGCCGCTCCTGCTACTGGACGACCTTCTTCGTCTATGGCCCGCTGTTCATGGTTATCGCCGGCGAGGGCGAGGTGGCGGGCGGACTGCTGATCTCGGCCGGCAACGCGTTGCTGTTCACCGCCATCTACTGGGGCAGGGCGGGAAAGCGCTTCGGCGCGCGGGCCACCATTGCCTTGGCCTTCGCCGCCATGGGCGTGATCCTGTTTGCCGCCGGCTGGGTGAGCACGACGGCGCCCCTCATCACCGGCGCGCTGCTTCTGTGCGGTGCGCTGTTCACCATCGCCATCGATGCGCTGGGCTCCACCGTATTCATGCGCTCCGTGCACCCTTACGAGCGCTCGCAGATGGCGGCGGTCTACCGCACCTATCTCGATTTCTCGGAATTGACGCCGCCCATGGTCTATTCGATCGTGCTGGCCTTCTTCGGCCTCGGCTCGGTGTTCGCCACGCTCGGCCTGCTGATGGTGGGTTGTGCGGTGGTAAGCTGGCGTTACGTGCCGAAGTCGATGTAAGAGTGCCGCCATGAACGGCCTGACATTCATCATCGGCGGCGCGCGCTCCGGCAAGAGCCGACATGCGGAGGAGCTGGTCACGGCGCTGCCGGGACCATGGACCTATATCGCGACGGCGCAAGCCTATGACGAGGAGATGCGCGAGCGGATCGCCGAGCATCGCGCCCGGCGCGGCGTGGGCTGGCACGCGGTCGACGCGCCGCTCGACCTTGCCGGAGCCCTGGCCGCGCAGCCGCAAGGCCAGCCGGTGCTGCTCGACTGCCTGACGCTGTGGCTCACCAACCATATGCTCGCCGGGCATGACCTGGAGGCGGAAGCTGTGCGCCTTGCCACAGTGCTTTCGTCACCACGCGGGCCTTGGTTCGTGGTTTCCAACGAGGTTGGGCAGGGCATCGTGCCGGACAATGCGCTGGCCCGCCGTTTCCGCGACGAGGCCGGGCGGCTGAACCAGAAGGTCGCTTCCATAGCCGGCACCGTGCTTTTCATGGTAGCCGGGCTGCCGCTGAAGGTGAGATGAGATGACGGACGAACGCACGATCGACGAGGCGGAAGCCGAACGCCACCGCGCCAAGATGGCCAAGCGCAAGGCGGTGCAGGATGCCGAGGTGGCGGGCAAGACGGTCGAGAAGGGCCTGCTGATCGTCAACACCGGGCCGGGCAAGGGCAAGAGCACCGCTGCTTTCGGGCTGGTCCTGCGCATGCTGGGCTATGGCAGGCGGGTGGGCGTGGTGCAGTTCATCAAGGGCGCATGGCATTCGGGCGAACAGGACGCGCTTGCCCGATTCGGCGATCTGGTTTCCTGGCACACGATGGGCGAGGGCTTTACGTGGGAAACGCAGGATCTCAAGCGTGATATCGCCGCGGCGCAAGCGGCATGGGCCAGGGCGCTGGAACTGATGGCCGATCCGGCCATCGGCCTCGTCGTACTGGACGAGCTCAACATCGCGCTGCGCTACGACTATCTCGACCTCGACAAGGTAGTGGCCGCGCTGAAGGCGCGGCGTGAAGACCTGCATGTCGTGGTCACCGGCCGCAACGCCAAGCCGGCACTGGTCGAGGCGGCCGATCTTGTTACTGAAATGGGGGCGACCAAGCATCATTTCGCCGCCGGGGTGAAGGCGCAGAAGGGAATAGAGTTCTAGTGCAAAATCGTTATGCGACGCTGGCCGCCTGGGTCTACGAGCTGGACAAGCCGGTGGGGCGGTCTTTTGGTGACGTCGAGTTCTATCTGGAGCGGCTGAAAGGCGTAAGCGGCCCGGTGCTCGAACCGGCTGTCGGCAACGGGCGCCTGTTCGTGCCGCTGCTGGAGGCAGGGCTGGACGTGAAAGGTTTCGACGCTTCCGACGAGATGCTGGCCTATTGCCGCGCGGCTTGCGAAAGCCGCTCCTTGCCCGCCAGCCTGAGCAGGCAGACTTTCGAGGCTTTCTCCTATGACGAGCGCTTCGAGGCCATCCTCGTACCGCTAGGCTCCATCCAGCTCATTACGGACTATGAAGCGGCGCTTGGCGTGCTGAAGCGCTTCCACGACCACCTCGCTCCGGGCGGGCGGCTGATCCTCGACCTCGATGCCATCGACGGCTTTCTCGATGCACCGCATTCGGTGCGGACATGGAAGGCAGGCGATGACCTGTTGACGCTGACCGCCGACCGGATCGACACGGATTATGTGGGGCAGACCACCACGACCAGCCTGCGCTATGAGCACTGGCGCGCCGGCAAGCTGGTGGACAGCGAGATCGACCTGTTCGGCCTGCGCTGGTGGGGTGTGGCGGAATTCGAGCTGGCGCTGCGCGCGGCTGGCTTCGTCGAGGTGACGGCCTGTGGCGATTACCAGCATGGCCGCAGACCGCATAAGGGCGCCGGCATCATCACTTTCGAGGCGCGGCGGGCCTAGTTCAGCCAGATCGCTGCCGCAACCAGGCCGAACAGGCCGATCAGCAGCGTGTCGGCCATGCGGTAGAGCTTTAGCGCGCGCCTGATGTCGGCGGCCTCGGCCTCGCGTCGGCCGCCTTCGCCCATGAAGGTGTCTTCGACCATGACGCCGCCATAGACGCGCGGGCCGGCAAGGGCCAGCCCGAGCGCGCCGGCCATGGCCGCTTCCGGCCAGCCGGCATTGGGCGAACGGTGCTTCTTCGCATCGCGCCAGATCGCGCGCCAACTGGCGTCGGGATCGGCTTCCTTCATCAGGAAGGCGGCCGCCACGAGCAACAGGCCGGTCAGCCGCGAGGCGGGCAGGTTGACGAGATCGTCGAAGCGCGCCGCGGCCCAGCCGAAGGCTTCATGGCGCGGGGTGCGGTGGCCGATCATGGAATCGGCGGTGTTGACGGCCTTGTAGGCGACACCTCCGGCCAGCCCTCCCACGCCGAGCCACAGGGCAGGGGCCACGATGCCGTCGGAGAAATTCTCGGCAAGGCTTTCGATGGCCGCGCGGGAGACGCCTGCCTCGTCAAGCCGTTCGGGATCGCGGCCGACGATCATCGACACCGCCTTGCGGCCGGCTTCAAGATCCCCGGTTTCCAGCGCATTCGCCACGGCCTCGACATGCTCGCCGAGGCTGCGCTGCGAAATCAGGGCCGATGCCAGTATCGCGGTGGCGATGAGGCCGAAAACGCTGCGGCCGAGCAGCGTCTCGACCGCAAAGGCGATGGCCACGGGCATCAGGACGATGACGAACAGCGCCAGCACGCCGCAAAGCCGCCTTGTGGTGTCGGCGTGGGAGGCGTGGTTGAGCATACGGTCGAGACAGGATATCAGCCTGCCGATCCAGGTGACGGGATGGCCCATGGCGCGAAAAAGCCAATCCGGGTATCCGACGATACGTTCGACAACCAGCGAAATGAAGGCGATCAGGACCGACATGGATATTCCGGGCGAGGTTTTGGCGGCGGTCGATCATGGCGGGAGCCTCGGCCGGGCCCGGACGCTGTTTCCGCAGGCACCGGAACCGTTCGTCGATCTCTCGACCGGGATCAACCCGCACTCCTATCCGCTTTTCGACCTGCCCGCCACCGCCTTGACCCGCCTGCCCGAGCAGGCGCGGGCGGACGAACTGGCGGCCATCGCGGCCGCCGCCTATGGCGCGCCGTCGCCGGCCAATGTGGCGAGCGCGCCGGGCACGCAGATATTGCTGCCGCGCGTTTATGCGCTGGCGAAGCCGGGCAGGGCCATGGTGCTGGCCCCCACCTATGCCGAGCACGCGCGCGCCGCCCGCATTGCCGGCCACCACGTGACGGAGGTTTCGGATTTCGGCGCCCTTGGCGATGCCGACCTTGCCATTGTCGTCAACCCGAATAATCCTGACGGCCGCGTGGCTTCCCGCCGCGACCTGCTGGAACTGGCAACGCGCCTGAAAGCCAAGGGCGGGCTGCTGGTGGTGGACGAGGCCTTCATGGATGCCGGTCCGCGCGAGGAGAGCCTTGCCGGCGATGTGGAGCAGGGCGGGCTGGCCGTGCTGCGCTCGTTCGGCAAGTTCTTCGGCCTTGCCGGCTTGCGGCTGGGCTTCGCCCTTGCCGACAGGGCGACGGTTGCACGGCTTGCCGGCGACTTCGGGCCGTGGGCCGTGTCCGGCCCGGCGCTGGAATACGGCATCAAGGCGCTTGCCGATGTCCGCTGGCAGCAGGAGATGCGGAAAAGGATCGGGGAAGAAGCGGCGCGGCTCGACGGGCTGCTCGCGCGCCATGGCGTGGAGGTGACGGGCGGCACGCCGCTTTATCGCCACATGGATTTCCCGGAAGCCGGCGTGCTGTTCCGCGCACTGGGCCGGCAGGGTATAGTGTTGCGCCATTTCGAGGACCGGCCGAACGCGCTGCGCGCCGGCCTGCCGGGCAGCGACGACGAATGGCGGCGGCTGGAGGCGGCGCTGGCCGGATGGAAGGATGTGCCATGATCCATGTCTGCCCGCTTTCGAAGCTGGAGCAGACCGTTTCGCGGACCGGGGCGGGACGGCTGGTGACGCTGCTGTCCGCCGACATGGACATGGTCCGGCCGGCCTCGATCGCGGTGCAGGATCATCTTTACCTGCGCATGAACGACATTGCCGAGTTACGCGACGGGCTGACCATGCCGGGCGAGGAGCATGTGCGCCGCCTGCTCGGCTTCGCCCGCGAATGGAATCGCGCCCGGCCGATGGTCATCCATTGCTTTGCCGGTGTCAGCCGTTCGACGGCCGCCGCCTATATCGCTGCCGCCGCCCTCAATCCCGCGCGGGACGAGGGGGAACTTGCCGCAATGCTGCGCTGGCTGTCGCCGTCGGCGACGCCCAATCCGCGCCTGATCGCCGTGGCCGATGCGCTGCTCGGCCGCGAGGGACGCATGGTGGCGGCGATCAAGGGGATAGGGCGCGGTGCGGATGCCTTCGAGGGCGAGCCGTTCGAGCTCGACCCGTTCGGTTAGACCTTCAGCGTTTAACGGAAACGGCTCCTCACCTTGCCTGTGAAGCTGCCCCTCACCCTTACCCTCTCCCCGCAGGCGGGGAGAGGGAGGACATCGACGTTGCGGACAGCATTCTTCTCCCGCCTGCGGGGAGAAGGTCCCGGCAGGGGGATGAGGGGCGATTCCACCTGAGCCGGAATGGCTCTAGCTCAGCCAGTCCGCCAGTTTCGCCTTGCGCAGGTCGTTCAGCAGGGTGACGAAGCCTTTGGCCTGCTGCTCGGCGGTGAGGCGGCCCTTTTCGGCCGTGGCGGCGGCGGCGTTGCCGACCACACCCTCAGGATTGAGGTCGCGGGCGATCCAGGCGAAGGCATGCGGGCTTTGCGCGTTGAGCAGGTCGAATGCCTTCTCGGCCTTGTCGGCGCTGGAGGCGAAATTCCGCGCCTTGTCCATGTCGACCAGACCGGGCCGGAAGTGCAGCATCAGCGAGGTTTCGACATCGCCGCCATGGACGCCGCGCCGCAGTTCATGAGGGGTGAACAGGGTGTCGGACCGCCCGAAACGCTCCCAGCTCGTGCGCACCGCCATCATGTTGAAGCGGACGCGCAGATTGCGGGTGACGATGCCCATCACCTCCTCATTGCCACCATGGGTGGTAACGATGATGAACTTGCGGATGCCGGTGCGCGCCACCGAAGCACCCAGTTCGCTCCATCCCTCGATCAGATTGGCGGCGGGCAAGGATAATGTGCCCGGCGCATAGACATGCTCGTCGGATTTCCCGACCGCCTGAACCGGGAGGATGCGCAGGTCGAGGTCATCGGGAATGAGCGAGGCGACAGTCGACAGCATGCCGTTCATGATGTCGGTATCGGTGGAGAGCGGCAGGTGTGGCCCGTGCTGCTCGACCGCCGCCACCGGCAGCACGGCGATGGTCTGCTCCGGGTCGATATGGGCGAAATCGGATGCCTTGAAATCCCCCCACCAGATTTTCCGCCCTTGCGCCACCATCGAGGCCCTTTCGTTCGCTCCCGGCCGGTTGTCTGGCCGGGTCCATCACTACCGTTTCCGAAGGATCGTGTCGACGCGGATGCGCCCGGCCAAGGTCAGGCGGCTTTCCTTCGGTAGTTCGAAATGAAGCGGAGCAGCCGTGACGCCGCCTCCTGCAAGACCGGTTCCGGCTTGCACAGGCTGATGCGGATGTGGCCGGCGGCCAATTCGCCGAAACTGGAGCCCGGCATGACGCTGACCTTCTCGCTTTCCAGAAATGCCCAGGCGAAGGCCTCGTCGTCCGGCTCGATGGCCGATATGTCGAGCATCACATACATGCCGCCTTCCGAGCCGCGCACCTGGATCTGGTTGGCGCCGCGTATGGCGTCGAGAAAGACGGTGCGCCGGCCGGCATAGCGGGCGGCGATTTCCGCCACGCCGTAATCGTTCTCCATGGCCTCGGCGGCGGCATGGGAAATGAAGTCCGGCAGGCCGTAGGTGGACACCAGGTTGAAGCCGGTCAGCAGGCCGACCAGTTGTTCCGGTGCGGTGAGCCAGCCGATGCGCCAGCCGGTCATGCCGTGGCTCTTCGACATGGAGTTGATGACGATGGTGCGTTCGGCCATGCTCGGCAGGGCGCGGGGCGACAGGTGCACGCAAGCGCCGAGCGTCCAGTAGACCTCGTCCGAAAGCAGCCACAGATCGTGGCGCCTGCACAGGTCCGCGATGCCCTCCAGCGCCGCCCGGGTGTAGACGGCGCCGGTCGGATTGTTGGGCGTGTTGATGAGGATGGCGCGGGTGTTTGGGCGCACGGCAGCCTCTATTGCGCCGGCATCGGGCTGGAAACCGTCGGCAGCGCGGGTTTCGACCACGGTGAACTCGGCCCCGGCGGCGCGGAAGGTGCCCGGATAGGTAGCGTAATAGGGCGCAACGACAACGGCATGGCTGCCGGCGTCGAGTGTCGCCTGAACGGCGGCATAGAGCGCCGCCTGGCCGCCCGGCGTGGCGATGACCTGCCCGGCCGGCGTCTCGATGCCCGAGCTGCGGGTGGACAGGCGTGCCATGGCCGCGCGCAGGCGGGGAATGCCGGCAAGGTTCGTGTAATGGTGGCGGCCCTCGCGGACGGCGCGGACGCAGGCTTCGACGGTTTCGGCAGGCGTGTGGAAGTCATGGTCGCCGACCGAGAGCACGACGATGTCTTCGCCGGCATTGCGGCGGGTCATGGCCGCCACGTGGACTTCCCAGCCATCCTTGCCGGACGGCGAGATGCTGGTGATTCGCGATGAAGGTATGGGCATTTCTACTCTGCGGTGATCCTGTCGGCTGCGCCGCGAGGGGCGGCCGGCCTGTTCGAATGATTGGGCCGCTTTTATCGCAAAGATGAAAATGCCGCCATTCCTGCGCTGCTTTTTACAAATAGGGCTGCGGCCGGCCAAGGGGCCCGGCAGGCTGGCAACTTGCCGGTCGTGCCGCTGGTCTTTATCAATGGCCCGACTGCGCCGGCTGCAAGGCAGGCGCTGCTGACACACCAACGGGATCCGGACCGGACATGCTCTTGCAGATTGCCCGCTCTCTTCTGGCGCTGTTTCTCGTGCTGTGTGCGGTTCCCAATTCTGCCGTCGCGCAGGACATGGCGGCGGCAGCCTCGGCCCAACTGGTCGCGGATCAGCAAGGAACGCTCAATGCGCTGACGACCACGCTCGACGGGCTGGAGAAGGACATCGCCGCGCATGGCGACGACGATGCCTATCTGGTGCGCATCCGGCTCCAGCTCGAAACGGCCTCGGCCGATGCGCTGCAGAGTGCCTTGGCCTTCAAGCCGCGGCTGGCCGAGATCAATGCGCGTCTGGAGCAGTTGGGAGCGCCGCCGGCGGACGGTCAGCCGCCGGAAGCGGAAACGGTAACGCAGGAGCGGCAGGCGCTGTCCGCCGAGAAGACCGAGATCAACGGCGTCATCGCCACCGCCCAGAACCTGTCGCTGCGTTCCAACAGGCTGATCGAGCAGATCGCGGTCATCCGCAGGGACCTGTTCCGGAACATGCTGACCCGGCGCTACACGCTCAACGAGACGCTGAGCGGCAAGACGCTTTCGGATACCGGCGCCGAATTCTCCAGGTTCAACAGCGCGATCGCCTCCTGGGTATCCTTCGCCATCAAGTACAAGTTCAACGCCATGGTCGCGGCCACCTTCATGGCCTTCATCGCGGCCGTGGTGCTTCTGGTCGGTGGCCGGCGCCTCGTGGGCGGTCTCTACAGAGCCGATCCGGCGGTCGAGGAGCCGCCTTATCTCACCCGCCTGTCGGTGGCGTTCTGGTCCACCTTGCTGCCCACCACCGCACTCGCCGTGTTCCTGGCCGCCACCTATTTCTTCTTCAATTCCTATCAGGTGCTGCGCGGCGACATCGGCCTCTATCTGCGGGCGGCGATACAGATGGTGGTGGGCATCTTCCTGGTGAACCGGCTCGCCAATGCCGCGCTCGCGCCGAAATTGCCGCATTGGCGGCTGGTGCCGGTGGAATCGCGGGCCGCCCGCTGGCTGGTGCGCCTCGGCACGGCCATGGCGATTGCGGTCGCCTTGAACAACTTCCTGTCGCAAGTGGCCGACCAGATGTCGTCGCCGCTGTCGCTGACCATCGCGCGCAGCTTCCTTGCCGCCCTTGTCGTCGGCGTCATCCTCGTCCTGATCGGGCTGGTCAAGCCGTTTCGGGCGGAAGACGGAGGCTGGAAGCCGTGGCCGGCGTGGCTGCGCTATTCCCTGTTCGCGATCGGAGGGGTGACAATCGCGGCGGCCTTGCTCGGCTATATCGGCTTTTCCATCTTCGTGTCGCTGCAGGTGGTGATGACCGGCACAATTCTGGTGACCGCCTATATCGGTTTCCTGTGCGCCAGCGCCATCGGCGAGGAGGGCGGGCTCGGCGGCTCCTGGCTGGGCCGCTGGATGATGAGCAAGGGCTATGTCGACGAGACCACTGTGGATCAGATCGGGCTCGGTCTAAGTGTTCTTCTCAACATATTGATCCTGCTTCTTTTCCTGCCCTTGACCCTGTTCATGTGGGGCTTCCAGCCCGGCGATATCCAGGCCTGGGCGCAGAAGCTGGCGACGGGCTTCAGCATCGGCTCGGTCACCATATCCCTCGTCGGCATCCTCAGCGGCGTGCTCGTCTTCGCCATCGGGTTTTTCCTCACCCGCTGGTTCCAGGGCTGGCTCGACGGCTCGGTCATGGCGCGCGGCAAGGTCGATGCCGGCGTGCGCAATTCGATCCGCCTTGCCGTCGGCTATGCGGGCATAGCGATCGCTGCGCTGGTCGGCATCTCCGCCGCCGGCATCGACCTTTCCAGCCTCGCACTGGTCGCCGGCGCCCTGTCGCTCGGCATCGGCTTCGGCTTGCAGAACGTGGTGTCGAACTTCGTCTCCGGCCTGATCTTGCTGGCCGAGCGGCCGTTCAAGGTGGGCGACTGGATCGTGGCCGGCGCCGTCAGCGGCACCGTCAAGAAGATCAGCGTGCGGGCCACCGAGATCGAAACCTTCCAGCGGCAATCGGTCATCATGCCGAATTCCGAGCTGATCAACAGCGCGGTCGGCAACTGGACCCATCGCAACAAGCTCGGGCGCGTCGAGATCAAGGTCGGCGTGGCTTATGGCAGCGATGCCAGGCGCGTGCAGGAAATCCTGCTCGAAATCGCGCGTGGGAATCCCGCCATCCTGAAGAACCCTGAACCCTTCGTGCAACTCACCAATTTCGGCCCGGCTGCACTCGAATTCGAGATACGGTTCTTCCTGGCCGACATCACCGCCAGCGGCAGCGTGCAGAACGACATCCGCTTCGCGATCCTCGACACCTTCGATCGTGAGGGGATTGAAATCCCGTCCACGCCACGGGCCGAATACAAGCCGCCGAAGCTGGACCCCTGGCCGCATGACGACGACAAGACGGAGGCGGAATTCGCCGAGCGCGAGCGGCTGAAGGCCGAGGAAGAGAAGGCGCAAAAAGGGCGCCGGCGGCCGCGCAAGCCCGATCCTGCGTGAGCTGAAGCACCCCGGTACACCCGATTGCGACATGAATGAGGCATTCAGTTGCGGTTCAGCTTCGTTCTCCTATAAGCTGCCTGCACTGGCGGGAATGCCTTGCAAATGGCAAACAGGGGCGGTGGTGACACCGGAAACGCAATGTGGAAATCGCTGATCGCCGTGCCGGTCCTTCTTTCCATGGCCGGCAGCGCGCTGGCCGCCAGCGCCGTCAACAAGGACTCGGAACCGCGCACGCTGGTTGTGACCGAAGGCAGCAGCAAGCGTGAGCTCACGCTTGGCGCCGGCGAAACGGTCGAATTCTGCGCCAGCGGTTGCTTCGTCACCCTGCCGAATGGCGATCTCGAAGCGCTGACCGGCTCCGAAACGGTCGAAATTTCGGGCGGCGTCGCCCGCGTCAAATAGGCCGAAGCGGCCTATCGCGACACACCTGCTGAGAAATGACAAGGCCGGGCCCGTCCCGGCCCTTTTGCGGTCCGGGCGTTGTTGCCTCTCGGCAGGCCGCCCGGCCGGCCGCAACGGGCGAGGGCGTCGTCGCGCTGTATGCGGGGCGTGTCGCAAACAGGCTGCGGCCGGTCCCTGTCTCGCCCTATAGTCCCGTCGCAACAGCACTTTGTGGAGTCGCGGGCAATGGCAGGTTTTCCGGAAAAGGCGAAGGTCGTCATCATCGGTCTTGGCGGTATCGTGGGTGCGTCTGTCGCCCATCACCTGATCGAGCGCGGATGGGACGATATCGTCGGCATCGACAAGTCCGGCATCCCGACCGACATCGGCTCGACCGCGCATGCGTCCGACTTCTGCTACACGACCAGCCACGACTTCCTGTCCTGCTGGACGACCCTCTATTCCATCGAATTTTTCGACAAGATGGGCCACTATGCGCGTGTCGGCGGCCTTGAGGTCGCCCGTGTCGGCGACGACGCCCGCATGGACGAGATCAGGCGCAAGGTGGCTTCGGGCAAGGCCTTCGGCACCCGCGCCCGCCTCATCGAGCCGGCCGAAATCAAGGAAAAATTTCCGCTCATCGAAGAGGATATGGTTCAGGGCGGCCTCTGGGACCCCGATGCCGGCCTTGTCATCCCGCGTTCGCAGACGGTCGCCGGCAAGCTGGTCGACCAGGGCGTCGCTGCCGGCAAGTTGCAGGCCTTCGCCAACACCTCGGCGCGTTCGCTGGTCATCGAGGGCGGGCGCATAAAGGGCGTGGTGACCGACCGCGGCACGATCATGGCCGACCATGTGGTGGTCTGCGCCGGCCTGTGGGGCAGGCTGATCGCCGAGATGGCAGGTGAGGACCTGCCCGTCATGCCGATCGATCATCCGCTGACCTTCTTCGGCCCCTACAACGAGTTCGCCGGCACCGGCAAGGAGATCGGCTGGCCGCTGCTGCGCGACCAGGGCAACTCGGCCTATATGCGCGACACGGGCGACCCGAAGACCGCAGAGGGCGGCCAGATCGAGTGGGGCTACTACGAGGAGACCAACCCGCGCCTCGTTCATCCGCGCGATCTGCTCGAGAAGGAGGAGGCGCGGCTTTCGCCCTCGCAGCGCGACCTCGACATGGACCAGATCCTGGCGCCGCTGGAGCGGGCCATGGAACTGACGCCGATCCTCGGCGAACTGGGCTACAACGAAAGCCATTCCTTCAACGGCCTGCTTCAGGTCACTACCGATGGCGGCCCATCCACGGGCGAGAGCCAGAAGGTGAGGGGGCTGTGGTATGCCGTCGGCATCTGGGTCAAGGACGGCCCCGGCATGGGCAAGCTGATCGCCGACTGGATGACGGACGGCCGCACGCCCATCGACCATAACCGCATCGATTACAGCCGATTCCAGCCCTTCCAGCTTGAAGAGGATTTCATCGCCGCGCGTTGCACCGAAACGGCGATGAAGGTCTACAATCCGGCCGTTCATCCGCGCGAGCCGTTCTCCGGTGGCCGCAATATCCGCCGCTCGCCCTTCTATGAGCGGGAGAAGGAACTGGGCGGCTATTTCATGGAGTTGGGCGGCTGGGAGCGCGCCCATGGCTATGCCGCCAACGAGCACCTGCTGGAGAAATATGGCGAGCGCGTTCCGGTGCGCGCCAACGAATGGGACAACCGCCATTTCTGGCGCGTCTCCAATGCCGAGCATCTGGCGTTGAGCGAGGATTGCGGCATCATCAACCTCTCGCACTTCGCCATGTACGATGTCGAAGGCCCCGATCACGTGGCGCTGATGGAATGGCTGTGCGCGGCCAAGATCGGCGGCGACGGCAATATCGGCAAGGGCATCTACACCCACTTCCTCGATGAGGAAGGAATGGTGCGCGCCGATCTGACGGTGTTCCGCATGGCTGATCGCTGCCGTGTCGTCAATGGCGCCGACGCCGGGCCGCGCGACTTCAACTACATCAAGCGGGTGGCGCAGGATAAGGGTTTCGACGTCACCGTCACCGACGTGACCGAGACATACATCACGCTGGGCATCTGGGGGCCGAATGCCCGCGTGACCCTGCAAAAGGTGGTCGAGGATCCGGATGGGCTCTCGCAGGAGAATTTCCCCTTCGCCGCCATCAAGCCGATCCGCATCGCCGGCAAGGACGTGACCGCCTTCCGCATCTCCTATGTCGGCGAGCAGGGCTGGGAACTCCACATGGCTTATGAGGACGGGCTGGCCGTATGGGATGCGCTGCGCTCGACCGGCGTCATCGCCGTGGGCGTCGAAACCTATGCCAACACGCGGCGCATGGAGAAGAGCCTGCGCCTGCAGAATGCCGACCTGCTGACCGAATACAACCTGCTGGAGGCCGATCTTGCCCGCCCGAAAGTCAAGGAAGCGGATTTCTGCGGCAAGGCGAAACATCTTGAATACAAGGCGCGCGACCATCAGCCGGCGATGCTGTGCACGCTGGTGATGAGCGACAATGTCGATGCCAGGGGTGTCGCGCGCTATCCGGTCGGCAATATGCCGGTGATCGACCCGGCGAGCGGAGAGACGCTTGTCGACGAACTCGGCCGCCGCTCCTTCACCACCTCGGTGGCCTATGGCCCCACTCTGGCGAAGAACATCGCGCTCGCCTACCTGCCGTGGAGCTACTGCCAGGAAGGCCGCAAGCTGGCGGTCGAATATTTCGGCGAAACCTATCCGGTCAAGGTCGCCGCGGTCGGCTACAAGCCGCTCTACGACCCGGAAAACCTCAAGCCGCGAAGCTGATCGAGCAAGGGGTGGGCTGACGCCGCAGTTCATCCCACTCGCAAAAATGTGATGGGAGATACCGGGCGCCGGCAAGGGCCTTGCTTTTACCCGGATGCAATCTGGCGTAGTTTCAGGCCATGTCTGCCTTGTGGAACAATGCACGACATGCCTTGGCAGCCGGCGCGGCGCTGGCGGTCGCGGCCTTTTATGGCGCGGGAGCGGCCCAGGCGGAACCGGTCGATATCGAGCTGGTGCTGGCCGTCGACGTATCGCTGTCGATGTCGCCGGCGGAGCTGGAAATCCAGCGGCGCGGCTATGCCGCCGCTCTTACCCATGACAGTGTCCTTCAGGCCATCGCCGATGGTGCGCATGGCCGCATCGCCGTCTCCTACATGGAGTGGGCGGGCGTCACCACCCAGCATGTCGTCGTGCCCTGGACGGTGATCGCCAACAGGCAGGATGCGGAGCGGGTGGCGGCGCAGCTTTCCGTGCATCCGCCCAACAGCGCGCGGCGCACCTCCATATCGGCGGCGCTGGAATTCGGGGGCGACCTGTTCGCCGAAAGCGGTTTCGAAGGGGTGAAGCGGGTCATCGATATTTCCGGCGACGGCCCCAACAACCAGGGCGGGCCGGTAACGGAGATCCGCGACCGGCTGGTCAAGCAGGGCATCACCATCAACGGCCTGCCGCTGATGACCAATGGCGGTTTCGATTCCGGCTACGACATCGCCAATCTCGACCGCTACTATTCCAATTGCGTGATCGGCGGGCCGGGCGCCTTCATGATCCCGGTCAACGACTGGACCCAGTTCCCCGAGGCGGTGCGGCGCAAGCTGGTGCTGGAACTGGCGGCAACGCCGCCCCTGACCGAGCATGCCGAACTGTCCGACCCGCCGGTGATCCTGGCGCAGGCGATGTCGGACAGCGATTGCCTTGCCGGTGAGAAGATGTGGCGCAACCGCTACTGGATGATGGACGCGCAATAGGCTCCAGCCGGGAAGCCGCAGCTTCAGGCCGCGACCAATTGCTTGCGGTCGACGCGCTCCTGCTGTGGCGAGCGTGCATAAAGCTCCCGGTAGCATTTGGAGAAATGTGAGGCCGAGACGAACCCGCAGGCGACGGCCACCTCCACCACGGGCATGGACGACTGGATCAGCAGATGGCGGGCGCGGTCGAGCCTGATCTCCAGATAGTACCGTGCCGGGGAACGGCCCATCTCGGAACGGAACAGACGCTCGATCTGCCGGCGCGAAAGGTCGACATGATCGGCGATCTCGATCAGCGACAGCGGCTCGGAGAGGTTGGCTTCCATCAGTTCGATGATGGTCAGCACCTTGGAGTTCTGTACGCCGAGACGGGCGCGCAGCGGCAGGCGCTGGCGATCCGTGGGGCTGCGCACGCGGTCGGTCAGCACCTGCTCGCAGACCCGGTTGACGACGTTCTCGTCGAAATCCTCGCCGATCAGCTTGAGCATCATGTCCAGCGCGGCGGTGCCGCCGGCGCAGGTGTAGACGTTCTGGTCGACCTCGAACAGGTCGGCGAACACGTTCACCTTGGGAAAGGCTTCGGAGAAGCCCGGCAGGTTCTCCCAATGGATGGCGCAGCGCTTGTTCGACAGCAGGCCGGCGGCCGCCAGTATGTGGGCGCCGGTGCACAGGCCGCCGATGGCCACGCCGCGATTGTATTCCTCGCGCAGCCAGGCAAAGACCGACTTGTTGTAATATTTCTCGACGTCTAGGCCGCTGCAGACGATGGCCATGGAGGGCCGGTCCGGCCCGGACATCTTCTTGCGCTCTTCCTCCAGCGAGGTGTCGACCGCGCATTCCACCCCGTTGGAGGCGCGCACCGGCTTGCCGTCGAGGCTGGCGAGGCGCCAGCTATAGGCTTCGTAGCCGAGCATGCGGTTGGCCGAACGCAGCGGGTCCAGCGCCGTCGCAAAGGCGATCATCGTGAAGTCGGGCACGAGAAAGAAGACGAAGGATCTTTTGATCGGCTGCTTTACGGCGTTCAAGGTACCCTCCCGGTGCCAAGGCGCGTGTGGAACGTCGCTTACAGCATAGCGTCATCAGGAAAATTATTTCCTGTCAATCGGGTAGGATGTCGGTAACAAGATATTTCGCCGGCTCGTCCCTGCTGGCGAGCCGGCGGAGGCCGCAAGTGCGGCAATAATGGCGTTCCAAGCATTTGGCGGCAGCCATTCAGCCGTGCCTGGCCAAGATGCCGAGGCTGTTGGCGGAAGCAACCTCCATCGTGGTGATCCTTGAATCGGCGGCTTCCGGCCAACCGATGTCCTTCTGGATTTCCAATGGCAGGGCCCGCAACAGGCGCTCTGTCTTGTGGCGGGCGCGCGCCGTGGTGAAATTGTGCACGGTGCGGGTGATGAAGGGCAGTGCGAGCATGTCTGTCTCCTTTCTTCGCGTTTGGCGGCCCGTCTGCGGGAGGTGGCGAACCGCCGGCCCTGTCTTGATGGAGTTGACTATGAGGTGTGTTTGATGTTCAATCAAACGAAATGGAATGATCTTTGTGTTCAGAAATACTGAAGGTTGGATCGATGAACGCTCCCCTCAATCATCCCCTGCCGCTGCTCGATCTTGATGTGCTGCGCACCTTCGTGGCCATAGCCGAGACGGGAAGCTTCACCACCGCTGCAGGTTCGGTCTATCGGACGCCCTCCGCCGTTTCCATGCAGATCAAGAAGCTGGAAGACGTGCTGGGCCGTTCGGTGTTCTCGCGCGATGCGCGCTCGGTGAAGCTGACCACCGATGGCGAGATGCTGCTCGGCTATGCAAGGCGCATGCTGGCGATCAATCGCGAGGCGGTGTCCAAGTTCATCATCCCCGACATCGTCGGGGTGGTGCGGCTGGGTTCGCCGGACGACTACGGTGAGCGGGTGTTGCCGCATGTGCTGAAGCGTTTCGCCCAGTCGCACCCGGCCATCGCCGTCGATGTGACCATCGACCAGAGCGTCAACCTGCGCCGGCGCATGGACGACCGGGCGCTCGACCTGACCCTGCTGACGAATTCCTGCAAGGCGAGCGCCGACAGCGCTGAAGTGTTGCTCACCGAACCGATCGTGTGGGCCGGCGCCAAGGGCGGCTGCGCCCATATGCGCGAGCCGCTGCCGGTGTCGATCTGGGAAGAGGGCTGTGTGTGGCGGGCCGGTGCGCTCGAGGCGCTCGGCAGGGAAGGGCGCGATTACCGCGTCGCCTATATGAGTGCGCACACGGCCGGCCAGCGGGCCGCGATCATGGCCGATCTTGCGGTGGCGCCGCTGCCCAAGTCTTTCCTGGGCGAAGACATGGTCGAGCTCGGGCCTGCCGACGGGTTGCCGGACATCGGCAATTATTCACTGGCCATGGTGGTGGCGCCGGAGGCCAGTGCGCCGGTCAAGGCGGTTGCCGACCATATCAGGGCAACCTTCGAGGTGCTGCGCCAGACCGGTAAGCTCTAACCTCTGCGGCGGGCGGCGCGTTCCTCGCGCGAGCGGCGGCGCGGCGCGGCGCCTGCGGACATGTCGCCGTCACCCTCGCTCGGTGTCTTCCTCGGCGGCAGCTTCACCGCTTCGGAAAGCTTCGGGAATGGATCGACCTTGTTGGGCAGCGCCATGGCGTTGATGAAGAGCTGCTGGAAATGCGGCTCCAGCGCGGTCTCGATCTTCTCGATCTTCTTTACCTCGTCCTCGATCTCGCGCCGGTGGTCGCGGTTGAGCAGCGCCATCAGCGCCCCGGTGCCCGAAGCGTTGCCCACCGCCTTGACGTCGGCAAGGTCGCAATCGGGGATCAGGCCGAGCACCATGGCGTATTTCGGATCGATGAAGGAGCCGAATGCGCCGGCGAAGCGGATCAGGTCGACATGATCGATGCCCTGCTTTTCCATCAGCAGCTTGACGCCGGCATAGAGCGCGGCCTTGGCGAGCTGGATGGCGCGCACATCGTTCTGTGTGACGGCGATGCGGGGCTCGCCGTCGCGCAGCAGATAGGAGAAGGTGCGGCCGTTCTGGAAGATGCGCGGCGAGCGCGCGGCCATGTCGCCGTCGATCACGCCGTCCTCGGAAATGATGCCGGACAGATACATTTCCGCCACCACCTCGATGATGGCCGAGCCGCAGATGCCGGTGACGCCGACCGCGCCGGCGGCTTCCTCGAAGCCTGCCTCGTCGGACCATTTGTCGACGCCGATGACGCGGAATTTCGGTTCCAGCGTATCGGGATCGATGCGCACCCGCTCGATGGCGCCGGGGGCGGCGCGCTGGCCGGATGAAATCTCCGCGCCCTCGAAGGCCGGGCCGGTGGGCGAGGAGGCGGCGACGACGCGCTCGCGGTTGCCGAGGATGATCTCGGCATTGGTGCCGACATCGACCAGCAGCATCATCTTGTCCTGGCGATAGGGGCCTTCCGACAGGGCCGCGCCCGCCGCGTCGGCCCCGACATGGCCGGCGATGCAGGGCAGGGTGTAAAGGCGCGCGCCACGGTTGATGTCGATGTCGAGTTCATGCGCCCAGTAGTGCATGGCACCTGAAACAGCGAGCGCGAAGGGCGCCTGGCCGAGCTCGGTCGGGTCGATGCCGAGGAACAGGTGGTGCATGATCGGGTTGGCCACGAACACGGCGTCGAGAATGTCGTGGCGGTCAACGCCGCCTTCCTCGCACACCTTGCCGATCAGGCTGTTGACGGCTTCGCGCACGGCCTTGGTCATGGCCTCGCGCCCGTCCGGATTCATCATCACATAGGAGACGCGGCTCATGAGGTCTTCGCCGAAGCGGATCTGCGGATTGGGCGCGCCGGAGGAGGCGACGATGCGGCCCGAAAGCAGCGACACCAGATGCATGGCGATGGTGGTCGAGCCGATGTCGCAGGCGATGCCGTAGGCCTCGTTCTTCAACCCCGGCCACATGGCGATGATGAAGGGACGCGAAATGTCCATGTCGCGGTGGATGGCGACGGTGACGCCCCAGTTCTCCTTGCGCAATATGCCCTGCACCTGCGGCACGATATGGGCGGCGATCAGCGGGTCCTTCCAGCCCCAGTCCTTCTCCAGCACCAGCTTCATCCGGTCGAGATCGCCCAGCGGCTTGTGCATGTCGGGCTCTTCCACCTCGACATAGCAGAGCTGGACCGCGGGGTTGCGGTCGATGTGCCGGTCGACGGCGGCCTTGCGCACAACCTGCGCGTTGATGACCGTGTCCTGCGGCACGTCCACCACCAGATCGCCCTGGATCGTGGCCGAGCAGGAGAGGCGCCTTCCTTCGGGCAGGCCGCGCACGCGCTCGTAGCGTTCTTCCTTGGGCCCCTTGGGCGATATGTGGTCGAGGGTCGAGACGATCTGGTGCTTGGCGAAATTGCCTTCCTGCACCTCGATCTGGCAGCGGCCGCAGGTGGCGCGACCGCCGCACACGCTTTCCACATAGACGCCGAGCTGGCGCGCGGCATCGAGGACTGGGGTTCCCACAGGAAAACGCCCGCGCTTGCCGGACGGCATGAACAGCACGAGTGGGTCGGTCTTGTTGAGCGGTGCGTTCAATTCCTGCCTGCCTGCTACCTGAATTGCTTCTCATCCGGACTTCTTGCGGACCGGTTCCGCGAGAGCCCGGACGAGCATTAAATTATTTCCTAGCCCGCGGCCCGGCGCGCGTCGCGCCCACCGCGCCGGCGTCCGCCATTGCCGGCCGATGCCGCGCCATCGGCCGACGGCGCGTTGACCGCCACAGGCGCGGGAGCGACGTGGACACCCGGCTTGTAGTCCTTGTAGGTCTTGATCCAGGTCATGCAATCCTTGTCCGTCCCGGCCAGCACGTTGGCGCCGCGCACGGCCTCCATTTCCTGCGGGCGGCAAGGGTTCATGATGGCCGAGGTCATGCCGGCGCCGATGACCATGGGGATGAAGGCGGCGTTGATGCCGTGGCGGTGCGGCAGGCCGAAGGAGATGTTGGAAAGACCGCAGGTGGTGTTGACCTTCAGTTCCTCGCGCAGACGGCGCAGCAGGGCGAACACCTGACGGCCGGCATCGCCCAGCGCGCCGATCGGCATCACCAGCGGATCGACCACCACGTCATGGGCGGGGATGCCGTGGTCGGCGCAGCGCTCGACGATCTTCTTCGCCACGGCGAAACGCACGTCGGGGTCCATGGAAATGCCGGTCTCGTCGTTGGAAATGGCGACCACCGGCACGTTGTATTTCTTCACCAGCGGCAGGATGGCTTCCAGCTTCTCCTCCTCGCCGGTTACGGAGTTGACCAGTGGCCGGCCCTTGGCGACCTTCAGCGCGGCCTCGATGGCCGCCGTCACGGAGGAATCGATGGACAGCGGCAGGTCGACGAGGTTCTGCACGATCTCCAGCGTCTGCACCAGAAGGGCGGGTTCCGTGGCGTTCGGATCGACGGCGGTGACGCCGGCATTGACGTCGAGCATCGTGGCGCCGGCGGCTGCCTGCTCCAGCGCATCCTTCTTCACGGTCTCGAAATTGCCCTCGATCATCTCGGCGGCGAGCTTCTTGCGCCCGGTCGGGTTGATGCGTTCGCCGATGACGCAGAAGGGCTGGTCGAAGCCGATGACGATTTCCCTGGTCGCCGAGGCGACGATCGTGCGGGTCATGCAAATATCTCCATTGAGAGTGTCTTGTTGAGCCTCGTAACGGCGGGCGCGCAAGCCGCCGGTTTCAGTGCGCGCTCTTGACCATGTCCACCTGCTTTTCGGTCACGTCTTCGCCGAGAATATGTTCCAGCCGCTCCGCGACAAGCGCATCGTCGGCGCGGGCCTCGCGCTTCCAGGGCCGGCGGCCCTTCAGCACGCCCGATTCATCGACGATCTCGGCGACATATTCCTCCTGCCGGTAGGCCATGACGTGCACGCCGGAAACGCCGGGGATTTCCTTCACCTCGTTGATGATGTCGATGCACAGGCGCTTGCCTTCCGCCTTCTGGTCCTGCGCGCCTTCCAGCCGCTTGATGACGGAGTCGGGAATGTGAATGCCGGGCACGTTGGAGCGGATCCACTTGGCCGTCTTGGCCGAGGCGAGGGGGCCGACGCCGCACAGGATGAACACCTTCTCGGTCAGGCCGAGGTCGCGGGCGCGCTGCATGAACTCCCTGAACATCGGCACGTCGAAGCAATACTGGCTCTGTACGAATTGCGCGCCGGCGGCGATCTTCTTGCCCAGATGTATCGGGCGGAAGTCGAAGGGCGGGGCGAAGGGGTTGACGGCGGCGCCGAGGAAGACCTGCGGCGGCGTGGTCAGCTTGCGGCCGGACAGGAACTTGCCGTTGTCGCGCATGACGCGGATCGTTTCCAGCAGCGACATGGAATCGAGGTCGAAGACCGGCTTGGCTCCCGGCTGGTCACCGGCCTGCACACCGTCGCCGGTGAGGCACAGGATGTTGGCCACGCCCATGGCGGCCGCACCCAGCACGTCGCCCTGGATGGCGATGCGGTTCTTGTCGCGGCAGGCGATCTGCATGATCGGCGCATAGCCCATGCGGGTCAGCAGGGCGCAGATGCCGACCGACGACATGTGGCAATTGGCGCCGGAGGCATCCACGGCGTTGATGCCGTCGACCCAGCCGTCGAAGATCTTTGCCCGGTTGTAGACGTCCTCCGGATCGGCACTGTCGGGCGGATTGAGTTCGGTCGTCACCGCGAATTCGCCGCGCCGCAGCACTCGCTCCAGCCTGCCGCGCGAGGAATGGCCGGTCTGTGGCTCCAGCGGCAGGTGGGCGCCGGCCGGGTTTTCGTCGGGATGGCGGGAGGGATCGCTCATGCCGTGGCTCCGGGAGGCGATGCGGAGCGGGCCTGCTCGCGGGCGGCGGCCGCCTGGGCGGTGACGCGCAGCCAGGCCGAGGTTTCGCGCAGCGACTGGTCGACCGGGTTCTGCACGTTGAGGATGGCGTCGCCCTTGACCATGTTGCGCGAGCCTTCCCACGCCTTGACCCAGACGCAGGGCATGTCCGGCTCGACTTCGCAATTGCCGTTGGCGCGCACGCCGCCGCAGGGCCCGTTCCGCAACTGCTTGGGGCAGTTCATCGGACACGACATGCCGGTCGAGGAGAGGATGCACTGGCCGCACATGCGGCAATCGAACATGAAGCCCTTCACCCGCTTCTCGACGAACTTGACCGGCGCCTCGACGCGGCCATAGCCGATCGCCTTCCACAGCGGATGCAGGGTCAGGAAGGTATCGGCGAAGCGGGCATAGACCCACTCCAGCAGGCGCGAATGGCGGATCGACCACAGCCGCACCGAATAGGAACGCTGCACGCGCCGTTGCGGCGACACGTCGGCCGGCTTGTAGTCGCTCTTCGGCGCGGTTTTCTTCACCATGGTCGCCTGTGTCGTCGTGCCTGTCGCCGTCGGCGGAATCACAGGCGGGGCATCGGTGGCGGGACCGGTCGCCGTGGTCGAGGCGGGCTGGATCGGGGTATCAGACATTTTCCCTGCCGCCGGCCTTGGCAAGAGCGACCAGCCGCTCCCGGTCATATTGCGCCTCGAGTTCCGCCGCCGCCTTGTCGGCCTCCGCATCCAGGTCGTCGCCGACCGGGACAGGGTCGGCCTTGCGCCATTCGGCGAGATAGTCGCCGCTCTCCGCCGCCCCGGACCGCATCGCGGCCATGTCGATCGCTTCGGTGAAGCGCAGCGACAGCTCGCGCTTGGCGTTCTGGCGCCCCTTGCGAACGATGACCTGGGCGGGGATATCGCGCCAGTAGAGGACGACCAGATCAGCCATGGGCAGCACTCTTGTGTTTCGGCACATGTCCTTGGCCCTGCATCGGGGAGACATGCTCTGGCTCCGAGCATTGCCGCAACCGGCATGATCCCGCTTCTCATGGGACGACGCGCGACCATTCAAAAACGACGCTGAATGCGACATCGCTGAGCGTGATGCCGCAAAAAGGAAAACGGCTTGCCGAACTGCACGATGTGGCCCCGAACGCACCGTGGTCATGCCCGGTACGAACGGCGGGCTCAGAAGCTCAGCGCCGCAGTTCGAGGATGTCGAGCAGGGATTCCCGCTGGGGCCGGGGGAATTCGATCCGCCACTGGTCGGCGCCGGTGCGGAACGCATAGCCGACCTGATCCATCTCGGGATCGGCGGCATAGTCCACGGCAGGATCGTCGTTATAGCGAAGCGAGCCGAGATAGATGGCGCGCTTTTCGCCATCGTCGTAGAGGCGGCCGCGTGTGCGCTGCGAGCCGCTGGTCTTGTCCAGCATCCAGCCGGAGCCGTCGTCGGTCACCCGGCAGCGGAACCAGCCATAGACGACCAGTGCGCCGAGGCCGCCCGCCTTGATGGTGCGGCACTGCCAGTCGCCGGTCAGTTCCTTGTCAGAGAAACTCACGGTCGGACGGGCAAGGAGTTCGTCCAGCACGGCGACATCGGTGGGGTTACCGCCGCGGGCCTCCTTCAGCGCCGCCTCGCGCGTGGTTTCATAATTTTCGAGCCGGGCCTTGTCGGCGGCGGTAATGAGCCTTTGCACCTCGCCATCGGCAAGGGCCGGGGTGGTGGCGAGCGCCGAAGCGAGCGTCAGAATGGCAAGTTTCATGGTTCGTCCTGTCCGGTGCGCCCATCCGCTACCGAAGAAGTAGCCTGCGCGAGGCCGGGGACAAGATCGCCATAGCCGGTGGAGCGCCGCTCATAGGCAAGGCCGAGCATTCTGGCGGCGTTCTCGGCCACCTTGTCGAGCGCCGGATCGTCTGTCTGGGCCAGATAGATCAGCTTCTCGTAGTTGCCGAAATAGTCGGCAACCAATTCCGGGTGGCGGTCGAGGCCCAGCGGCTTGATGAAGAACGCCTCGAACTGCCGGCACAGGAAGTCGGTCATGTAGAACGACATCATGTCCAGGTCCCCGACCTTCGCGTAGGCCTCCAGCCCCTGATAGAAGGCAAAGCAGTGCGGCCCCGCCATGCGCTCCACGCCATGTTTCTCGCAGATGCGGTCAAGCAGGCCGCCGGTGCCGCAATCGGCATAGCCGACGAAGATGTGCCGGTAGCCCTCGGACCTGGCCTGTTCGATGGCCTCGTCCATGGCCGGCGCGATGCGGTCGGGGTAGAAGTGGTATTCCGCCGGCAAACAGGTGAGATCGAGGTGGCCGAGGCCGAGCTGCTCCTTAACGGCCAGCACCTCGCGCGCGATCATGCCACAGGCGATGACGAGCACCCGCTCGGGGCGGGCCCCAGGCATTCTTTCCTGTTTTTGCGCGGTTGCCATGGAACCAGTACGACCGCTTTTCGTTGGATTCAGGCGAAACTACCGAACGAGGGAGACACCATTCATGTCACGTCTTGCGCCTGTTGCCGTCCTCATCTGCGCCCTTGCATTGGCCGCCTGCGCCAATACCGTTCGCGGAGTGGGACGGGACGTCCAGTCGACCGCCAATGCGGTCGAGGACACCGTCAACTGACCTTTTCCCTATCTGGGAACGGCAAGGCCGCGCCGCAAGGAGCGGCCTTTTCCGTATATGCGTCAGGCCGAAGCGCGCAGATTGTGCTTGCGGTTCATGAAGTCCTTGGCCGTCTCCACCGCCACGGCGGCATCGCGGCAATAGGCGTCGGCGCCCACGGCCTTGCCGAACTCCTCGTTCAGCGGCGCGCCGCCGACCAGGACCACGTAGTCGTCGCGGATGCCCTTTTCCTTCATCGTGTCGATGACCACCTTCATGTAGGGCATGGTGGTGGTGAGCAGGGCCGACATGCCGACGATATCGGGCTGATGCTCCTCGATCGCCTCAAGGTATTTCTCGACCGGATTGTTGATGCCGAGATCGATGACGTCGAAGCCGGCGCCTTCCATCATCATGCCGACGAGGTTCTTGCCGATGTCGTGGATGTCGCCCTTGACCGTGCCGATCACCAGCTTGCCCTGCTTGGGCGCGCCGGTGGCGGCCAGAAGCGGGCGCAGGATGGCCATGCCGGCCTTCATGGCATTGGCGGAGAGCAGCACTTCCGGCACGAACAGGATGCCGTCGCGGAAATCCTCGCCGACGATGCGCATGCCTTCCACCAGCGCCTCGGTCAGCACCTTGTAGGGCATCCAGCCGCGATCCAGGAGGATTTGGGTTCCTTCCTCGATCTCCTCCTTGAGTCCGTCATAAAGGTCGTCATGCATCTGCTGGACGAGTTCGTCGTCGGACAGTTCGGAAAGGATGATCTCGTCGTCGTCGGCCATAGTCCTACTCCAGGTTGCCGCGCCCCAGTTGCCGCCTTTGTCACGGGCAATGATCGCTTCCCAATACCTACAGCCGGCGTGGTTTCCGCCATGGCTGATTTGCGACTTCCGACAATGGGAAAGCGACCGGGAAATGGCCCGGGCTTGTGTCGATTTTGCGACAGTCCTTGGCGCTGTGTGGCCGTTTCGCGCACGGGCCATGACTACGATCCGGCAAGGAGCGGCGGCCTGCGCGGCCGGCGCAGCTTTCAAGGAACAGAACCATGAGCGATAGTGCGGCAGTCGATCAGGAAGCGGCAGGCGGGCGTCGGGGGCGTGGCGCCGGGCGTGGCGCCGGCCGCGGTGCCGGCGGCGGCGCGGCCGCCCGCCGGGCGGCGCGTTCAGGCGGAGGGCCGGGCACCCAGCTCACCTACATCACCCGCAAGATGGGCGTCTACGAGGTGCTGGACGAGGAAGGTCTGGCGCTGATCGAGAAAAATGCCGACACGGTGCTCGAGGAAACCGGCATCATCTTCCGCGACGATGCCGAGGCGCTGGAGATGTGGAAGCAAGCCGGCGCCGACGTGCGCGGCGAGCGCGTGCACTTCCCCAAGGGCCTGTGCCGGTCGCTGCTCAAGAGCGCGCCGTCCACCTATGTCCAGCATGCGCGCAACCCCGAGCGCTCGGTGCAGATCGGCGGCAAGGCCACCGTGTTCGCGCCGGTCTACGGCCCGCCCTTCGTGCGCGACCTCGACGGCAACCGCCGCTATGCGACGATCGAGGATTTCCGCAATTTCGTGAAGCTCGCCTATATGGCGCCGTCGATCCACCATTCGGGCGGCACGGTGTGCGAGCCGGTGGACGTGCCGGTCAACAAGCGCCATCTGGACATGGTCTATTCCCATATCCGCTACTCGGACAAGCCGTTCATGGGTTCCGTCACCGCGCCGGAACGGGCTGAGGACACGGTGGCCATGGCCAAGATCGTGTTCGGCGACGATTTCGTCGAGAACAACACGGTGCTCACCAGCCTCATCAACGCCAATTCGCCGATGGTGTTCGACGAGACCATGCTGGGCGCGGCCAAGGTCTATGCCCGCCACAACCAGGCCTGCATCGTCACGCCCTTCATCCTTGCCGGAGCGATGAGCCCGGTGACGGTTGCCGGTACGCTGACTCAAGTGCTCGCCGAAGTTCTGGCCGGCGCTTCCTTTACCCAGCTCGTGCGGCCCGGCGCGCCGGTGCTGTTCGGCACCTTCGCCTCGTCCATATCCATGCAGTCGGGTGCGCCGACCTTCGGTACGCCCGAACCGTCGCTGGTTTCCTATGGCGCGGCGCAACTCGCGCGGCGGCTCGGCCTGCCGTTCCGCACCGGCGGCTCGCTGTGCGCCTCCAAGGTTCCGGACGCGCAGGCGGCCTATGAAAGCGCCAATACGCTCAATTCCACGGTTCTGGCCGGCACCAACTTCGTGCTGCACGCGGCCGGCTGGCTGGAGGGCGGCCTGGCCTCCTGCTACGAGAAGTTCATGATGGATATCGACCAGCTCGGCATGCAGCAGAAGTTCTGCGAGGGCGTCGACCTGTCCGAGAACGGGCAGGCCATGGACGCGATCCGCCAGGTGGGGCCGGGCAGCCATTATCTCGGCTGTGACCACACGCAGGCCAATTTCCAGACCGCGTTCTACCGTTCGTCCATCGCCGACAACAATTCCTACGAGCAGTGGCTGGCGGAAGGCGAGAAGACCGCGCCGCAGCGCGCCAACCAGCTCGCACGGCACTGGCTGGAAAGCTACGAGGCGCCGTTCCTCGATCCGGGCATCGACGACGGCCTGAAGGACTTCATGGCCCGCAAGAAGGAGTCGATGCCGGACGCCTTCACTTGAAAGGAGCCCGAGACAGGCCGGGCTAAAGTGGCCAACATCATCCACAAGGAAGTCTGGCGGAGCGCTTTCTCCGATCCGGAACGGAAATAGCATGGGGCCGAAGGCGCGCCGGGCAGGGCTGAAATTCCTGCTTGCAGGCGCGCGCGCCCGGTGATTTCTTCTCGGGGTTTCCGAGCATCGGGATGTGGAGAAACCGGTGTCCGGTTCGATGTCCGATCAAAGTGGTGGATCGCCTTTGTGCCGTGTTGAACGCATGGCGATCCGGAGGGTTTCAGCATGCAGCCGACCGTTGTCCTAGTCAGTGTCTTCGCCATCTTCATCCCGGCCCTCATCCTGCCGGGGCCGGATTTCATCGGCGTGGTGCGCTCTTCGATGACGCGCGGTGCAAGGGCCGGCCTGCTCACCGCCGTCGGCGTGTCGATCGGGCTCGGCTTCTACGCCACGCTGGGCCTTGCCGGGCTTTCGGCGGTTCTGGTGCGTTTCGAATGGCTGGCATGGCTGATCCGCGTCGCCGGCGGTGCCTATCTCG
Organism: Aquamicrobium terrae; assembly: GCF_052978165.1. Taxonomy (NCBI): domain Bacteria; kingdom Pseudomonadati; phylum Pseudomonadota; class Alphaproteobacteria; order Hyphomicrobiales; family Phyllobacteriaceae; genus Aquamicrobium; species Aquamicrobium terrae. The sequence goes on along the minus strand of NZ_JBRKLZ010000001.1, from coordinate 554,188 downwards.
TCTATCTCGGAATCAAGCTGCTGTTCGCCAAACCGGAAACCGTCGAGCTTGACGGGCAGGCGAGGGGCGGCAACCCGCTGCTGTTCGGCCTCGGCGTGACGCTGACCAACCCCAAGGCCATCGTGCTGTTCGCCTCCGTGTTCGCCACCTCGGTGACGGCGGCGACGCCCGGCTGGCTGATGGCGACGATGATCGCGCTGGTCATGGCAAGCTCGCTGATCTGGTATTCCATCGTCAGCCTGTTCATGTCGTCGGCGCCGGTCATGCGCAGCTTCGGCCGTGCCCGGCACTGGATCGAAAGGATGGCTGGCGCGTGCTTCATCCTGATCGGCGGCCGCATCCTCGCCGATAGCCGCAACCCGCTGACGCCGTGACCTATGACGGGCTGATCGCGGACGCACTTGCCGCGCATGGGCTGTTGCTGCGCGGCGGCTTCAATTTCAGTGTCGGGGAAGATGCACCGCCCGGCCCGGAGGGCAGGCCGGCGCGTGCGGTGCTTCTTGTCGGGCAGGCGGGCGCGGAACCCTGGCCGCATTTCCTGCGCTGGCGGCAGGCACGGCCCGAGATTCGTGAAAATCCGCTCGATAGCTGGTCGCGCGAGGTCATCGGCGACGTTGCCGGGCGGTTCGGCGCACGCGCGGTTTCGCCCAATGACCGGCCGTTCCTGCCGTTCCAGCAATGGGCGATGCGGGCCGAAGGGTTGAAGCCGTCGCCGCTCGGCATCCTCATGCATCCTGAATACGGGCTCTGGCACGCCTATCGCGGGGCCCTGCTGTTCGACCATGAAATTCCGATCCGGCAGGCTGAGAAGTTGATTCACCTTTGTGACTTATGTATCGGAAAACCTTGCCTGAAGGCCTGTCCGGCGAATGCCTATTCGCCAGCCGGTTTCGACTATGCCGCCTGCCTCGCGCATGTGCGCGGCGCGCAGGGCGAGCGCTGCATGACCGGCGGTTGCCTCGACCGCAATGCCTGTCCGCACGGGCTGGCCTATCGCTATCCCGCCGAGGTCCAGGCCTTTCATATGGCCGCTTTTGCCCCGCCGGCTTGAGCACCGAGGCGGCGCTGTTTTGCCGGCGGCTTGCCGGCACAGTTTTGACGATTGACACCGGTCTGCGTCGCCATTAGGGAAGTCATCTGATGATTTGATGATCTTATGAAACAGGCGATCCGAACCAATCTGGCCGACAGCGCGGCCGGCAATCTGCGTGCCGAGATTACGGGCGGCCGGTGGACTGTCGGCGAGCGCATCCCCAATGAAGCGACGCTCGTCGAGATGCTGGGCGTGAGCCGCGGAACCGTGCGCGAAGCCGTCCGGGCGCTGGTCTCGCAAGGCCTGCTCGAAACCCGGCAGGGTTCGGGCACCTATGTGCGGGCGACGGCCGACCCCGCCGCCGCGCTCGACCGCGTCCGCCAGACCTGCCTGCGCGACCAGTGGGAGGTCCGGGCCTTGCTGGATGTCGAGGCCGCCCGGCTGGCCGCGCTGCGGCATAAGCCCGAGGACATCGCGCGGCTGCGCAAGTTGCTGGCCGAGCGCCGGACGGTGGCGGAGGTCGGACGCGAGGTCTTCGTGCAGCGCGACATAGCCTTTCACCGTGCGGTGGTGCAGGCGTCCGGCAACGAGGCCATGGTGGAGATCTACGATTTCTTCACCGCCGCCATCACCGACGCCATAAAGTCCACGCTGCGCGGAGAAGTGCCTGAGCCCGATACGCAGGCCCATGCCGAGATCGTGGAGGCGATCGCCTCCGGCGACCCCGACCGTGCCGCCGCTTCTGTCCGCGTCTTCATGGCGCCCATCCTCCTCCAACTCGGGCGGCTTCTTTCTTCATGACCATAAGCACTTCGCTCCCCGGCGCGTCGGCCTCCCACGCAGCGGCCAACGCGCTCGACGAACAACTCGTCGATGCCGAAGCCGACAGCCTGCCGCCGCCGTCACCGCCGAAATTCGCCAGCCGCGCGGCCAAGCTGCTGTTCGCCGCCAGCCTCGTGCTGATCGCCTTCAACCTCAGGCCGCTGTTTTCGTCGCTTTCAGTGGTGCTGCCGGAAGTCATCCGCGACACCGGCCTGTCGACGGTCGGGGCCAGCCTGCTGACCACCTTGCCGGTGCTGTGCCTCGGGGTGTTCGCGCCCTTCGCGCCCCGGCTGGCACAACGCTTCGGTGCCGAGCGCACCCTTGCAGGGGCGCTGGTCCTGCTGGCGCTCGGCACGGGATTGCGCGGATTCGATTCGGTATCCCTGCTGTTCTTCGGCACCTTTGCCGCCGGTGCCGCGATCGCCGTCTCCAATGTGCTCCTGCCCGGCGTGGTCAAGCGCGACTTTCCCGAAAGCGCGGCCATCATGACGGGCCTCTACACCATGGCCTTGTGTGCCGGTTCCGCGGCCGCGGCCGGCCTTACCCTGCCGATGGAGCATGTGCTGGGCTCCTGGCAGGCTGCCCTGGCCGCCTGGGCGGTGCCGGCGATCCTGATGCTGGCCCTCTTCGTGCCGCAGGCGCTGCGGGTGAAGCCGCAGGCCGCCCATACCGGCTTTCGGGTCGAGGGCCTGTGGCGCGACCGGTTGGCCTGGCAGGTGACGCTGTTCACCGGCCTGCAATCGGCGCTGGCCTATTGCGTGTTCGGCTGGCTGGCGCCGATGCTGCGCGAACGCGGCTTCGAACCGACGGTTGCCGGCGGCATCGTCTCCCTGTCGGTCATGGTGCAGGTGGTGACCTGCCTCGGGGTGCCGTCCTTCGCGGTGCGGCGCAGGAACCAGCGCGGCGTCAACATTGCCCTGGTGGCTTGTGCCACCATCGGCCTGATCGGGCTGATGTTCGCGCCCGCATGGTCGGTGCTGTTCTGGGCCGTGCTGCAAGGCATCGGGCAGGGCGGGCTGATTGCGGCGGCGATGATCGTCATCGTGCTGCGGTCGTCGGATTCGCATGTCGCGGCGCATCTGTCGGGCATGGCGCAGGGCGTCGGCTATGTGCTGGCGGCGATAGGGCCGCTGTTCCTGGGGCTGATCAGGAGCTGGACCGGCAGTTTCGATGCGGCGGCCTTGCTCATCGTGGCGCTGGGGCTGGGCGCGGGGCTGGCCGGGGCCGGTGCGGGCCGGGCGCTGCATGTCGGGGCGCGGACGGTGAAGCTCGACGACCGCAAAACCTGATTTTCCGAAAAAATTTTCGCCGATACCCAAGGAATGGCCAAACGGCGTCGTCCAAGGCACGATGATGGCGATGATGCTGGATGATGGCGAGGCCTCCGACGCCGATCTGATCGGCCGGGCGAGGGACGGAGACAGGGCGGCTTTCGGCGCACTGGTCGAAAGGCACTATGACTTCGTGCACCGGCTTGCCTGGCGCTGGAGCGGCGACCGCACGAATGCCGAGGATATCGCGCAGGATGTCTGCGTGCGCATGGGTCGCTCGATCCGGGCCTATCGCGGCGACGGCAGCTTTACCACGTGGCTCTACGCGCTGACGCTCAACGCGGTGCGCGACATGGCCCGCAAGGCTGCCCGCGAGACGGTCAAGGCGCAGGCCTATGGCGTCGAGATGCTGGCCATGGCCGGGCCGGACAGCGCGGCGGACGAGCAGCTCGAAGCGCTGTGGCATGCCGTGCGCCGCCTGCCCGACAAGCAGCGCGACGCGGTTCTGCTCGTCTATGGCGAGGGGCTGGCCCATGGTGCCGCCGCCGAGATCATGGCGATTTCGGAAGCGACGGTCTCCTGGCACATCCATGAAGCGAAGAAGCGGCTGAAGGTGCTGGTGCGCCAGGCCGGAGAAGTGTGACCATGGTCGACGACAAGGAACTCCGAAGGCTGGGCGGGATGGACGCCCCCAAGGCGAGCCCGCAAGCCAGGGTGCAGGCCCTGCACGCGGCCATACAGGCTTTCGACGCGCAGGAAGAATTTTCGGCCGCCCCCCAAGGAATGGCCGCGAAGCATCGTCTCACCGACCGAGCACGCAAGCTCTGGAGAGACATGATGCAGAAGAAACTGATCGCCGCGCCGGCTATTGCCGGCCTCGTCGCCCTGCCGATCGCCGGCTACACCGCGCTTTATCTGTTGCAGAGCTCGCCCTTCACCTCCGCTAGGCATGACACGCTGCCGGCCGAAGCGCCGACGGGCGAGGCCGCCCGTCAGCGCACCGAGATGAAGACCGAAGCCCTGAAGAATGCCGCGCGCGAAGATGCGGCCGAGACCGAGATAGCTGCACCCTCGGCATCGGCCGACATGCCGGCGGCGCAGCCTGCGCCACGCCTGCAGCAGATGGGGCAGGAGGGCATTGTCTCGCTCCAGCAGCGCAGCACTATGGTCCATCCGGTGCCGGAACCCTTTGTGCCGGCGCAGCCCAACCGCGACAAGGTCGGCAGCTTCGACAGCAACCCCGTGCGCTCGGCGGCCGAGCAGCCGGTTTCGACCTTCTCCGTCGATGTCGATACGGCCTCCTATGCCTATGTGCGCCGTTCCCTGAACCAGGGCGTGCTGCCGCAGCCCGACACGGTGCGGGTCGAGGAGATGGTCAATTATTTCCCCTATGCCTGGAAGGGGCCCGAATCGGCGGAAACGCCGTTCAATGCCGATGTGACGGTGATGCCGGCGCCGTGGAACGGTGAGCACAGGCTGATGCATGTCGCCATCAAGGGCTATGACGTGCAGCCGGCGGAGAAGCCGAAGGCCAATCTGGTGTTCCTCGTCGATGTCTCGGGCTCGATGAACGAGCCGGACAAGCTGCCGCTGCTGCAATCGGCCTTCCGCATGCTGGTGAACCGGCTGGAGGGGGACGACACCGTCTCCATCGTCACCTATGCGGGCGAGGCAGGAACGGTGCTGGAGCCGACCAAGGCATCGGACAAGGCAAAGATCCTTGCCGCGATCGACGACTTGCAGGCAGGTGGATCGACGGCCGGGGAGGCCGGCATCCGCGAGGCCTACCGGCTGGCGAAGCAGTCCTTCGTGGAAGGCGGCGTGAACCGCGTCATGCTCGCCACCGACGGCGACTTCAATGTCGGCCAGACCGACGATGGCGATCTCAAGCGCCTGATCGAGGGCGAGCGCAAGGCCGGCATCTTCCTGTCGGTGCTGGGTTTCGGGCGCGGCAACCTCAACGACAGCATGATGCAGACCATCGCCCAGAACGGCAACGGCACTGCCGCCTATATCGACACGCTGGCGGAAGCCGAGAAGGTGCTGGTGCAGGAATCCGCCTCGGCGCTGTTTCCCATCGCCAAGGACGTGAAGATCCAGGTCGAGTTCAATCCGCAGAATGTATCGGAATATCGCCTGATCGGCTACGAGACGCGGGTCCTGGCGCGTGAGGATTTCAACAATGACCGCGTCGATGCCGGCGATATCGGCTCCGGCCATTCGGTTACCGCCATCTATGAGATCACGCCGAAGGGTGCGGCCCAGCAGATCGACCCGCTGCGCTATGGCGAAGCCTCCAGCGACAATGGCAGCGTCGCCAATGCGGATGAATACGCCTTCGTGAAGATCCGCTACAAGTTGCCGGATGAGGACACCTCGAAGCTCATCACCCGTCCGGTGACGGCGGCCGACGAGGTTGCCTCGTTCGCGGCAGCCGGCGAGGATCAGCGCTTTTCGGTGGCGGTCGCGGCTTTCGGCCAGAAACTGCGGGAGGAGGGGGAACTGGCCGGGTTCGGCTATGACCGCATCCAGCAGATGGCCTCGGAATCGCGAGGGGCCGATCCGTTCGGATATCGTGCGGAATTCCTGTCGCTGGTGCGGCTGGCGGAAGCCCTGTCCGGCCGCAACTGACGGCCTGCGGCGTCGAGAAAGCCGGCGGTCCGTCCGCCGGTTTTTTCTTGATCTCTAAAATGCGACCGATCCCGGCGACGGCATCGCAATGCCTCTCGTCCATGATGGAGACGGTTGAGATTGGGGGCCGGCGCGATGCGCGTTGACGGTAATGCGGGATTGGGCGCCTATGCGGCGCGCGAGGGGACTGCCGGGCCTCGGACAGCTTCCGGGGACGCGATGAGCGCGGTGCAGGCCGCGCGGCAGACGGCCCTGTCGGCGCTCAACAATCCGCGCTTCGGCGCCATGCTGGAGCGGATCTCCGATCCGCGGGCCAGCGAATCCGTGATGATGATGCAACGCGGGGAGAGCCCCGCGGCGGATCAGGCCTCGGTGCTTTCCAGCTACGCGGAGTTTTGATCAGGCGCGCGAACGGCGGCGTTCGCGCCGGCCTTCGCCGGTTCCGGCGCCGTTCGGGCTCGCGGCCTTGTTGCGCAGGGGGCCGATGCGCTCCACGATGGTTTCGAGGGTGGGGCGTGCAGCCTTGCTGTGGGCGTCCAGCGCCTGGCGCATGGCCGCCAGATGGGCGAAGGAGGTGCCGCAGCAGCCGCCGACGATCCGGGCGCCCGCGTCGACCGCCAGCCGCACATAGTCGGCCATCAGTTCCGGCGTGCCGGAATAGCGGATCTCCGAGCCGTGGAATTCGGGAATGCCGCAATTGCCCTTGACGATGACGGTGGCTTCCGGCTTCGCCTCGGTCATGTCGAGCAGCGATGCGAGGATGTCCGAAGCGCCGACGCCGCAATTGGCGCCGACGCCGAGCGGCGCCTGCGCCAACCCGTCGGCAACGGCATGGATGTCCTTCGGCAGCAGGCCCATCATGGTGCGGCCGGCAGTGTCGAAGGAGCCGGTATAGACATAGGGCAGGCCGACACGGATGGCGGCTTCGGCGGCGGCGCGGATTTCATCGGGCGCCGACATGGTCTCGATCCAGGCGACTTCGGCGCCGCCTGCCTTCAGCCCTTCCATCTGTTCGGCGAAGGCCTCGACCGCCTCCTCATAGGTGAGGGCGCCGAGCGGCACCAGCAGCTCGCCGGTCGGGCCGACCGAGCCCGCGACGATGACCTTGCGGCCGGCCTCGTCGGCCACGGCGCGGGCGATTTCGGCCGCGCGCCTGTTCAGCTCGTGCACGCGGTCCTGCGCATGGTGCAGCTTCAGCCGGTGGCGGGTGCCGCCGAAGGAATTGGTGAGGATGATGTCGGCGCCGGCCTCGACGAAGTTCCGGTGCAGCGCGGCGATGGTGTCGGGCGCCGTCTCGTTGAGCAGTTCGGGCGCTTCGCCGGCGGCCAGCCCCATGGCGAACAGATTGGTGCCCGTCGCGCCATCGGCAAGCAGCACGCCCTTTTCGGCAATCAGGGCCTCGATCGGATTCGTCATGATTGTGCCTTCGGGAAATGTTTCACAAGACATAAGGATTTCTTTATGTCTCGTCAATGCGCTTGGGGTGGCGGAATACAGGGCGAACTGGTGTTTCCAAAAACGCTTTGTTAGGATCGATGCATGTGCTCGGGTGCGATCCATCCTGCTAAAAGGTCCGTCGCGGTGACGCCGTCTCCGCGCACGCGCCATGCCGAGCTTCTGCGCCTGTGCGCCCGTATCGGCTATTCGCCGCCCATCCCGGCCTGAAATCCGCCCCGGCCTTGCTGCCGGACAGATTCAGGAAACAGGGGTAACATCATGACCTATCAGAACTATTCGCTGAAGCAGCTTCAGCAGATCGATGCTTCGCATCACCTCCATCCGTTCACCGACCACAGGGAGTTGCGGGAAGCGGGATCGCGCATCATCACGCGGGCCGAAGGGCCCTATATCTACGATTCCGAAGGCCACGAGATCCTCGACGGCATGGCTGGCCTGTGGTGCGTCAATGTCGGTTACGGGCGCGACGAGCTGGCCGAGGCCGCCTACAAGCAGATGAAGGAGCTGCCTTACTACAACTCCTTCTTCAAGTGCTCGACGCCGACGCCGGTGCTTCTGGCCAAGCGGCTGGCCGAACTGGCGCCGAAGGGCGTCAACCAGGTGTTTTTCGGTTCGTCTGGCTCGGAGGCCAACGACACGGCGCTGCGCCTCGTGCGCCACTACTGGGCGCTGGAAGGCAAGCCGGAGAAGAACCGCATCATCTCGCGCAAGAATGCCTATCACGGCTCGACCGTGGCCGGCACCTCGCTCGGCGGCATGGAGCCGATGCACAAGCAGCTTGGCGGCGCGGTGCCCAACATCGTCCATGTGATGATGCCTTACTCCTATGAGCTGGCGCTGCCCGGCGAAAGCGACCATGAGTTCGGCCTGCGCGCCGCCAAGGCGATCGAGGATGCCATTCTCGAGGCGGGACCGGAGAATGTCGCGGCCTTCATCGGCGAGCCGATCATGGGGGCCGGCGGCGTCAAGATCCCGCCGATGAGCTACTGGCCGGAAGTCCAGCGCATCTGCCGCAAATACGATGTGCTGCTGATGCTGGACGAGGTCATCACCGGCTATGGCCGCACCGGCGAATGGTTTGCGGCGCAATCCTTCGGCATCGAGCCCGACACCATCACCACCGCCAAGGCGCTGACCTCCGGCTACCAGCCGCTTTCTGCCCTGCTGGTCGGCGACCGCATCGCTTCGACACTGATCGAGAAGGGCGGCGAATTTTACCACGGCTATACCTATTCGGGGCACCCGGTGGCCTGCGCCGTGGCACTCGCCAATCTCGACATCATCGAGCGGGAAGGGCTGGTCGAGCGGGTGAAGACCGATACCGGTCCTTATTTCGCCCAGGCGCTGCGCGAGCGCATTGCCGATCACCGGCTGGTGGGCGAGGTGCGCTCCTTCGGCCTGATGGGCGCTATCGAGATCGTCAAGGACAAGGCGACCAGGGAGCGCTTCGAGGGCGACGGCCGCGCGGCCGTCGTGGTGCGCGACCATGCCATCGCCAACGGCCTGATGCTGCGCGCCACCGGCGACACCATGATCCTGTCGCCGCCGCTGATCTGGACGCGCGACACGATCGACCTTGCCTGCGAGCGGATCGTCAAGGCGCTCGATCTGGCCGAGAAGGACCTGTTCGGCTGAGCCATCACGGACCTGCCGCTCCTTGTGCGGCAGGTTCTCCGCCCGGTGCCGGAAAGCAAAGACCTATCCGGAAAGCAAAAACCGCGCTCCCTTCGGAACGCGGTCTTGCCGGATACGCAGGATGTTTCGCCACTCGAACGCTGCGAAACCAAACTCGTTCACTCAAACTTCGCGCTCCGGTACGCACAACCTGATCCGGAGCGTAGGGCGGTCGCCCGCCTTCGGGTTATGGTTTTACAGCGACATCGTTACCGGTCGGTTAGCGAGAGCTTAAGCAAACCTAAATTTGCGATATTTCTTGTGAGCTTAGCGCCTATCGTAAAGCGTGCATGAGGTTGGCCGGATTGCAACCTCGGGGTGAAACGGCAGGAGCAGTCGAGTGGGGGTGTTTCAGCCTTTTTGGCCGCGCAGGAACTCGATGATGCCGGAAAAATCGGTGCCCGCGCCACCCTGCGCGTTGAACAGGCCGTAGAGTTGCGCGGCTTCGGCACCCAGCGGGGTCGCCGCGCCGGCGCCTTGGGCGGCCTCCTGCGCAAGCTTCAGGTCCTTCAGCATCAGCGCCGCGGCGAAGCCCGGCTTGTAGCCGTTGTTGGCGGGAGAGGTGGGCACCGGCCCCGGCACCGGGCAATAGGTGGTCAGCGACCAGCACTGGCCCGACGAGGTGGAAGCCACGTCGAACAGGGCCTGATGCGACAGGCCGAGTTTTTCAGCCAGCACGAAGGCTTCGGCCACGCCGATCATCGAAATGCCGAGGATCATGTTGTTGCAGATCTTGGCCGCCTGGCCGGCGCCGGCACCGCCGCAATGGACGATGCGGCCGGCCATGGGCTGCAGGATCGGCTCGGCGCGGGCGAATGCGCCTTCGGCGCCGCCGCACATGAAAGTCAGCGTGCCGGCCGTGGCGCCCCCGGTGCCGCCGGAAACGGGAGCATCGACCGAAACATGGCCATGGTCGGCCGCCAGCGCATGCGCCTTGCGCGCCGACTCGACGTCGATGGTGGAGGAATCGATGAACAGCGTGCCGGGCTTCGCGGCCGGCGCGATGTCCCCATAGACCGCGATCACATGCTTGCCGGCCGGCAGCATGGTAACCACCACCTCCGCTTCCCTGACGGCGGCGGCCGCATCCGCCGCGATGGTCACGCCGTGCTCGCGCGCGGTGGCCAGATTTTCGGCGACGAGATCGAAGCCGATGACGGTGTGACCTGCCTTGACCAGATTGGCGGCCATGGGGTTGCCCATATTGCCGAGACCGATGAAGGCGATGGTGGTCATGGTGAACTCCTTCGGAGTTAGGGGAATAGGGGAGTAGGGCAGTAGGGCAGTAGGGGGAGGCAGCTTTGACATACTGCCCTACTGCCTTACTCCCCTATTGCCTTCCAATGATATGCCTCGCGACAATCACGCGCATGATCTCGTTGGTGCCTTCGAGGATCTGATGCACGCGCAGGTCGCGGACCAGCTTCTCGATGCCGTAGTCGTGCAGGTAGCCATAGCCGCCCAGAAGTTGCAGCGCGTCATTCGCCACCTTGAAGCCGGTGTCGGTGACGAAGCGCTTGGCCATGGCCGACCATTTCGAGGCGTCATGGGCCTTGGCGTCCAGCTTTGAAGCGGCGGCGTAGAGGAAGATGCGGGCGGCCTGGAGTTCCGTCTCCATGTCGGCAAGGCGGAATTGCAGCGCCTGGAACTGGTCGATGCTCCTGCCGAATGCCTTGCGCTCGGCCGTATAAGTGAGGGCCTTGTCGAGGGCCGATTGCGCGCCGCCCAGCGAGCAGGCGGCAATGTTGAGCCGGCCGCCGTCGAGGCCCGACATGGCGATGGAGAAGCCCTTGCCCTCCTGCGCCAGCCGGTTCTGGGCCGGAACCCGGCAATCCTCGAAGATGACCTGCCGGGTGGACTGCATGTGCCAGCCCATCTTGTGCTCGTTGGCGCCGAAGGAAAGGCCGGGCGTATCCTTCTCGACCACGAAGGTCGAAATGCCCTTGGCACCATCCTCGCCGGTGCGCGCCATCACCACATAGAGGTCGTTGTCGCCGGCGCCGGAAATGAACTGCTTGACCCCGTTCAGCACATAGTCGTCGCCGTCGCGCACGGCCCGGGTGCGCAAGGCGGCTGCGTCGGAGCCGGAACCGGGCTCGGTCAGGCAATAGCTTGCCAGCCATTCCATGGTGGTGAGCTTCGGCAGGAAGCGCTGGCGCTGCTCCTCGTCGCCGTAGCGGTCGATCATCGAGGCGGCCATGTTGTGGATCGAGATGAAGGACGAGAAGGCCGGGCAGGCGTGGGACAGCGCCTCGAACACCAGAACCGCGTCCAGGCGCGAAAGGTCCGAACCGCCGACATCGTCGCGCACATAGATGCCGCCGAGGCCGAGCGGGCCTGTCTCGCGGATCACATCGGCGGGGAAACGCTTTTCCCTGTCCCATTCCAGTGCGTTCGGCGCGACGCGGTCTTCCGCGAAAGCGCGCCCCATGTCCTGGATCGCACGCTGGTCTTCGGTGAGTTCGAACTGGTTGCCATGCGTTGAAACAGCACCGTCCATCGCGTCCTCCCGTCCGCTCGGCGGGCCGTCATTTTGCTCGCCGGCAATGCTTGGCTATGGATGGCGGACACTCTAGACCAATGATAAGGCCGCGCAACCCGACCATAAGCGGAGCGGCTGTGCAAAATTTGAAGATCGAGATAGCGCATGTCAGCACAAATACATGACCGGGCTTGCGGCGGAGGATGTTGCTGATGGCGCGGGCGGTTATGTTGCAGGGCACCGGCTCGGACGTCGGCAAGACCGTGCTGGTGGCCGGGCTGTGCCGCGCTGCGCACCGGCGCGGGCTGAAGGTGCGGCCGTTCAAGCCGCAGAACATGTCGAACAACGCGGCCGTGGCCGATATTCCGGGCGAGGCGGCCGGCGGCGAGATCGGACGCGGACAATGGCTGCAGGCGCTGGCCTGCGGCGCGCCGCCCAGCGTGCACATGAACCCGGTTCTGCTCAAGCCGCAGACCGATATCGGCTCGCAGGTCGTGGTGCAGGGCAAGGTTCTGGGCGAAGCCCGGGCCCGCGACTATCAGGTGCTCAAGGGGCAGTTGATGGAAGCCGTCATGGATTCCTGGGCGAAGGTGGGCGAGGGCGCCGATCTCGTCATCGTGGAAGGGGCCGGATCGCCGGCCGAGATCAACCTGCGCGCCCGCGACATCGCCAATATGGGCTTCGCCACCCGGGCCGGCGTGCCGGTGGTGATGGTGGGCGACATCGACCGTGGCGGCGTCATCGCCTCGCTGGCCGGCACCCATCTGATCCTGCCGGAGGAAGATCGGCGAATGGTGGCCGGCTACCTCATCAACAAGTTCCGGGGCGATGTCAGCCTTTTCAACGATGGCATTGAAGCGATTGGACAATTCACCGGCTGGCGGTGCTTCGGGGTGGTGCCGTGGCTGAAGGCTGCCGCAAGGCTCCCATCGGAGGATTCGGTGGTGCTGGAACGGCTCGCCGCCGGCGAGAGGCGGGCGCTCAAGGTGGCGGTGCCGATGCTGTCGCGCATCGCCAATTTCGACGATCTCGACCCGTTGCGCGCCGAGCCGCAGGTCGAGGTGGTGTTCGTGCCGCCCGGCCAGCACCTCCCGCAGGATGCCGGCCTGGTGGTCATCCCCGGCTCCAAGTCGACCATCGGCGACCTGTTGCAGTTTCGCGGGAACGGCTGGGACCGCGATCTGGAGGCGCACCGGAGGCGCGGCGGCCATGTCATCGGCATCTGCGGCGGCTACCAGATGCTCGGGCGCAAGGTGCGCGACCCCGACGGTATCGAGGGCGGGGTGAGGGAAGCGGACGGGCTCGGCCTGCTCGATGTCGAGACGGTGATGGAGCCTGAAAAGACCGTGCGCAATGTCGGCGCCCGCTCGGTTGCCTTCGACCTGCCGCTGTCGGGCTACGAAATCCATCTCGGACGCACGTCCGGTCCCGATTGCGGCTGTCCGGTCGCCATGATCGACGGTGTCGAGGATGGCGCGACCTCAGCGGACGGCAAGGTGTTCGGCACCTATCTGCACGGGCTGTTCGAAGCCGACGCGTTCCGGGCGCGGCTGCTTGAAAGCCTTGGGGTGAAGGGAGGCGGGCTCGACTACAGGGCGCAGGTGGAGCGGGCGCTGGACGACATTGCGGCTGAGCTGGAAACCTGCCTCGACTGCGACGCCATTTTCGCGCTGACCCGGTAGAATCTAAACCCCAAGGACCAGGCGCAGCGGGTTGGCCGGGTCGGCCAGCAGCTTCACCGCCAGCGCCAGGCATACCACCACCAGAAGCGGCTTGATGAGGCCGGCGCCGATGCGCATGGCCAGCGTGGCGCCGAGGCGCGCGCCGAGAAACTGGGCGACGCCCATCATCAGGCCGATCTTCCAGTGGATCACGCCGGCCATGGCGAAAACGGCGAAGGCGCCGATATTGGTGGCGAAGTTCAGCATCTTGGTGTGGGCCGTGGCCTTCAGCATGCCGTAGCCTGCCAGGGTGACGAAGGCCAGCATGTAGAACGAGCCGGTGCCCGGACCGAACAAGCCGTCATAGAAGCCGATCATCGGGACGATGGTGAGGCCGAACAGGAAGGGTGACAGGCGCTCGGCGCGGTCCACGTCGCCCATGTTGGGCTTGAGGGCGAAATAGAGCGCGATCGCCACCAGCAGGACCGGCAGCGCCGCCTGCATGATTTCGGCCGGAACGACCGTTGCCGCCAGCGCGCCGAGGGCGCTGCCGAGGAAGGCGAAGCCGGCCGCCGGCAATTGCTTGCGCACATCGACATGGCCCTTGCTGGCATAGGCGAGCGTGGCGGAACCGGAGCCGAACAGGCCTTGCAGCTTGTTGGTGCCCAGCGTTTCCACCGGCGGCATGCCGGCCAGCAGCAAGGCGGGAATGGTGACGAGCCCGCCACCGCCGGCGATGGAATCGATGATGCCGGCGAGAAAGGCGGCCAGCGCCAGCATGGCGACGGTATCGGCGGTAAATTCGATCATGAGGCTGAACCGGCGGGAGGAAAAGTTTCGAGGCTGCTTCCACCACATGCAGCGCCATTGCGCAATGGCCACACTTCGCCTTGCTTCGATACAAGACCGCGAAAGCCGGATTCCCCTTTTCCTTGCGATGCTTTAACTATGGCCGGATTGGCGCATGAGGGGAATTTCATGGCGTTCGCGTTTCTGGACCACATACGAAACCTGTTCGAGGGCGACCCCGGCGTGCGCAAGGTCGCCGACGATCCGGTGCTTTCGGCGGAACTCTTGATGCTGTTTCGCATGATCCTGGCCGATGGTTCGGTCAGCGACAGCGAGATGGAAACTTTCCGCCGCATCTGCCGCGACGCGTTCGGCATTCCGGAGGCCAGCATCGACGGGGTGGTCGAATATCTCAACGAGGCCGGCTACGAGACCACGGGCGCGCAGGCGGTGGCGCTGTTCCGTGACCTGCCGCTGGAGCGCAGGCGCACCCTTGCCGGGCACATGGCCGAGATCGCCAAGGCGGATGCCAGCCTGGCAGAGAACGAGATCAGGCTGCTCAAGCGCACGCTGGAAGTGCTCGATATCGACCCGGCCGATGTGGTGAGGGGCAGGGGATAGAACTATCCCTGTTCCCGCAGCCTGCCGGCCAGCGCCCGCTTGAGGTCGGGCGCGGCCGAGACCAGTTCCTGCGCGGCATCCGACTGCGGGTTGTCCAGCACTTCGTGCGTACGGCCGCGCTCGACGATCCGTCCCTCCTTCATCACCATCACCTCGTCGGTGATGGCCCGTGCCACCGTCAGGTCGTGGGTGATGAACAGGTAGGCGATGCCGAGCCTGGCGTTCAGTTCGGCGAACAGATCGAGGATCTGGGCGCGGATCGAGACATCGAGCGCCGACACCGGCTCATCCGCCACCACCAGTTGCGGCCTCGTGATGATGGCGCGCGCGATGGACAGGCGCTGGCGCTGGCCGCCGGAGAACTCGTGCGGATATTTGTCGAGTGCATCCGGCCCCAGCCCGACTTCGGCCAGCGCGGCAGCCGCCATCTCGCGGCGTTCGGCCCGTGTCGGGGCCTTTTCCAGCAGGTGGAGCGGTTCCGTCACCAGCTTCCCGACTTTCTGGCGGGGATTGAAGGAACCGTAGGGGTCCTGGAACACCACCTGCATGTCGCGCCTTGCCGGCTTCAGCTCGGCCTCGCGCCTGCCGGTGAGGGTTTCGCCCCGGAAGCGGATTTCGCCGGCGGTCGGCCGGTCCAGCGCCAGCACCATGCGCGCCAGCGTGGACTTGCCGCATCCGGAGCGGCCGACCAGCGCCACCGAGCGGCCGGGCGCGATGGAAAACGACACATCGTCCACCGCGCGGGTCGGCGTGGCGCGCCGAAACAGCGACAGGCGGCGGCCGGGATAGTCGCGGGTGAGGTTCCGTACGGAAAGGAGGGGGCTGTCGGGGTCCTCGGGCTTCCGCGTGTTGCGTGCAGCCGCGGCGGCGCGGATTTCCGGCACATGGGTGGAGGCTTGCGCCAGTTGCCGCGTGTAGGGATGCGTTTGCGCCGAAAGCACCTGCGCCGTCTCGCCGTCCTCCATCACCCTGCCATTGCGCAGGATAGTGATGCGGTCGGCCATGTCGGCCACGACGGCGAGGTCGTGCGAGATCAGAAGCAGGCCCATGCGGTTTTCCGCCACCAGATCGCGCAGCAGATCGAGTACCTGTGCCTGCAACACCACATCGAGCGCCGTGGTCGGTTCGTCGGCGATCAGCAGTCGGGGTTTCAGCGCGCAGGCGATGGCGATGACGACGCGCTGGCGCTGGCCGCCGGAGAGTTCGTGCGGATAGCGCGACAGCGGGAATTTCGCCTCTGGCAGGCCGACGCGGTCGAGTATCCGGCGGGTGCGGTCCTCCGCTTCGGCCCGGCTGGAGCGCGTGTGCCAGCGTATGCCTTCGGCAACCTGCTCGCCGATGGTCTTGAGCGGGTTGAGCGCGGTCATCGGCTCCTGGAACACCATGCCGATGTCGTCGCCGCGCAGCGTGCACATATGCTCCTCGCTGGCGGTGGCGAGATCGTTGCCGTCGAACAGCACGCGGCCGGACGTGCGGGCGGCATGGGGCAGAAGCTGCATGACGGTCAGCGCCGTCATCGACTTGCCGGAGCCGGATTCGCCGACCAGCGCCATGATCTCGCCCTGACGCACCGACAGGTCGATGCCGTTCAAAACCGGGACCGTGCCGATGGAGAGCGACAGGTTTTCGATCTCGAGCAGGCTCATCGGCGCCGCCTCGATTTCGGATCGAGCAGGTCGGCGATGCCGTCGCCCAGAAGGTTCAGCCCCAGCACGGTGATGACGATGGCCATGCCGGGAAACAGCGCCATCCAGGGGGCGATCGTCATGCGCGTCTGGGCGTCGAACAGCATGCGCCCCCAGCTCGGCATGGGCGGCTGCGCGCCGAGCCCGAGATAGGAAAGGCCGGCTTCCGCCAATATGCCGAGCGCGAACTGGATGGTGCCCTGCACCAGCAACTGATTGGCGATGTTCGGCAATATGTGCTCGACGGTGATCAGCGTCTGGCCCTTGCCTGCGGCGCGGGCGGCCAGAATGAACTCGCGCGGCCACACCGACAGCGCGCCGGCACGCGCCACGCGGGCGAAGACCGGCACGTTGAAGATGCCGATGGCGATGATGGCGTTGACCGCGCCGGGGCCGAAAATGGCGGTGATCATGATCGCCGACAGCAGCGCCGGAAAGGCGAAGACGAGGTCGTTCAACCGCATCAGCGCCTCGTCCAGCAGGCCGCCGCGCGCCGCCGCGAACAGGCCGAGCGGCACGCCGATGCCCATGCCGATGCCGACCGCCACCAGCGCCACCGCGATGGAATTGCGTGCGCCGACCATGATCATCGAGGCGATGTCACGGCCGAAATGATCGGTGCCGAACCAGTGGACGAGGGAGGGCGCCTGTGTTCGGTCCGCCACGACGAGCCTCGTCACGTCATAGGGCGTCCACAGGAAGGAGGCGAGCGCCATCAGGGCGATGAGCCCGGTGATCAGGCAACCGGCCAGCAGGGGGCGGTTGGCGAGCGCCCTCATGCCCGGCTCCTGAGCCGTGGATCGACCACCGCATAGGACAGGTCGACGATCAGATTGACGGCGATGACGGTGGCGACCAGCAGCATGACCACGCTTTCGACCACGATCAGGTCGCGCTGGGTGATCGCCTGGAAGATGAGGCGTCCGAGGCCCGGCAGGTAGAACACGTTCTCGATGATGATGGTGCCGGCCAGCAGGAAGGCGAATTGCAGGCCCATGATGGTTACGACCGGGATCAGCGCATTGCGCAGCGCATGACCCCACAGCACCTTGCGCCACGGCATGCCTTTGGCGCGGGCGGTGCGGATGTAGTCTTCCGACAGCACATCGACCAGCGCCGAGCGGGTGACGCGGGCGAGGATCGCGGCCTGCGGCAGGGCGAGCGCCAGCGCCGGCAATATCAGCGCCTTGAGGGCCGGCCAGATGCCGGCGCTCCAGCCCGGAAAACCGCCTGCGGGCAGCCAGCGCAGCCACACCGCGAACAGATAGACCAGCAGCAGCGCGAACCAGAAATTGGGCACCGCCACGCCAAGCTGCGCCGCGCCCATCGAGATCGCATCGCCGGCCTTGCCGCGCCGCGAGGCGGCGTAGAGCCCGACCGGAATGGCGATGGCGGTGGAGAGCGCCAGCGCGATCAGCGCCAGCGGCAGCGAGACGGCAAGCCGCTCCGCGATCAGGTCGATGACCGGCACCGAATAGGTGTAGGAGCGGCCGAAATCGAGCGACAGAAGGTTGCCCGCCCAGTGCAGGTAGCGCTGCACCGGCGAGCCATCGAGGCCCATCTGCTGGCGCAACTGCTCGACCTGCGCCTCGCTGGCGTTCATGCCAAGCATGACGCGCGCCGGATCGCCCGGCACGATCTCCAGCACCGAAAACACCACCACGGACGCCAGCGCCAGCGTGATGGCGGCGATGGCGAGGCGCTTCGCGAGATAGGCCGTCATGCGGCGGCGCTTTCGTTCCGGCGGGGCATTACCCCCACCCCTGACCCCTCCCCACAAGGGGAAGGTGGATGATTTCGCCGTTGTCGTTGCCAAAATCTTTGACATTGGATGGGGGATGCTGGCGTTGCAAAATTCTCCTCCCCCTTGTTGGGAGGGGTCAGGGGTGGCGGCAATGCCAGATGCGACCGGCTTCCCGTAAACGGCAAGAAGGATGCTGTCCTCAACGCTGACGTCTCCCTCTCCCCGCGGGCGGGGAGAGGGTAAGGGTGAGGGGCCGTTTCAGCCGGAATCCGAAATGATTCGATAGCAGCGCTCTTGGATATCCCACCAAAGACGATGGGGAGCAGGCCCGAGCGAGTCATCATATCCATTGGCCTGCTGCCGGATTACGGGCGAAGCATTCCCGCTACTCCGTCCACCGCACCCTGGTCACATCGTTGGCCTGAATGGGGGCGTCCTTCCAGAAGCCTTCGAGTTTCGCGTCCCATACGCCCACCTTCGGCAGTTCGTAGAGGAAGCCGACCACGGCGTCGTCGGCGAGGATCTTCTGCGCCTGCCCGAGCAGTTCGTTGCGCTTGGCCTCGTCGGAGGTGAGGTTCAGCTCCTCGATCACCTTGTCGAAGGCCGGATTGTCGTAGTTGAAGTAATAATCCTTGCGCGCATAGATATCGATGTCGTTCGGCTCGGTGTGCGAGACGATGGTGAGGTCGAAATCCTTGCGGGTGAAGACCTGATCGAGCCATTGCGCCCATTCCACCGGAATGATCTCGGCCTCGATGCCGATCTCGCGCAGCTGCGAGGCGATGATCTCGCCGCCAAGACGCGCATAGGAGGGCGGCGGCAGTTTCAGCGTGGTCTTGAAGCCGTTTTCGAGGCCTGCCTCCTTCAGCAGCTCCTTGGCCTTGGCGACGTCATGCGGATAGGTGCCGGTGAGGTCGACATAGGCCTTGGAGGCCGGCGACTGGTGCGAGCCGATGGGCGTTCCGAGCCCGGCCGAAGCGCCGTCGATGATCGCCTGCCGGTCGAGCGCATAGGAGATGGCCTGCCGCACCTGCAGCTTGTCGAAAGGCTCCTTCTTGTTGTTCATCGACAGCAGCGTCTCGCCTTCGGTGGCGCCCACCTCGATCTTGAAGCGCGGATCGCCCTCGATCTGGGAAACGCCGTCGGGCTGGAAGAAGGGGAAGGCCTGCACGTCGCCCGAGAGCAATGCCGGCACGGCGGCGGCGGCATCGGGCACGATGCGGAACTCGACCTTGTCGAGATAGGCCGGCTCGCCCCAGTAGCTGTCGGCCTTGGCGAGCCGGATGGAAGCGCCCTTGGCCCAGTTGTCGAAGCGGAAGGGGCCGGTGCCGACCGGCTTTTCCTTGTTGGTATCGGCCGATTCCGGCGCCACTATCACCGCGTCGCCCCAGCCCATATTGTAGAGGAAAGCGCCCTGCGGGCGCTTCAGCGTGATCTTCACCGTGGCCGGATCGACGGCTTCGACGCTGTCGATGGCCTCGAACAGGATCTTCTGGGCGTTGACCGAATCGTCGGCGCGGGCGCGGTCGAGCGAGAATTTCACGTCCCCAGCCTCGAAATCGCTGCCGTCATGGAATTTCACGCCGCTGCGCAGCTTGAAGGTATAGACCTTGCCGTCCCCGGAAATATCCCAGCTTTCGGCAAGCGCCGGCAGCACCTCTCCAGAGGGGCCGATGCGGGTGAGGCCCTCGAATACGTTGGCGTAGAGCACCTCGTCGATGGCCGCGGCGGCACCCGCCGTCGGGTCGAGATGCGGCGGCTCCAGCGGAATGCCGATGACGAGATCGGTGCGCGCCGCCAGGGCCGGCAGGCTGATCGCCGTGGCCATCGCTGCCGCCGCAAGGAAAGATGTCCAGGATTTCATCGGCCTGCTCCCTGTCTCCCGATCGAGGCGGATCAAAGCGCGGAATGCCTAAAGAGTAAATCGCCTTTGTCGTGCTTCTTGTGCATTGCGGGAGGGGGCGGTCACCGCGCCCCGCCGCGCAGCAGCACGTTGAGGCCGATGGCCATCACCTTGGCCGCGTCCACCATGTCGTCGATGCCGACCCATTCGTCCGGGCGGTGGGCGAGGTCGAGGATGCCGGGGCCATAGGCGATGCAATCGTAGAGATGGCCGAGGCGGGCGACATGTTTCTGGTCGTAGGTGCCGGGTGAGATCACGTAGTCCGGCTCGCGGTCGAAGATCTCCATGATGCCTTTGGCGACGGCCTTCACCACCGGCGCGTCGCGCTCGGTCATGGTCGGCTGCACCTCCATCAGGTCGCGGATCTCGTAGTCGAATTTCCTGCGGTCGCGTTTCAGCCGGTCGAGGATCGACACGACCTCGCCCTTGACCTCGTCGATCTTCTCCTCGAGCAGGAAGCGGCGGTCGATGGTCAGCCGGCAGCGGTCCGGCACGTTGGGCGAGGGCAGGCCGGGGCGGAAGTCATCGGTCTGGCCGCCATGGATGGAGTTGATGTTCATGGTCGAGCGCCGTGCGCCCTCCGGCACCACCGGCATTGCCGTGCGCTTGGCGTCCAGCGCCGGGAAAAGCTCGTCCTCGAAGGCCTGCAGCACCGCGCCCATGTGGCGCACGGCGCAGTCGCCGAGGAAAGGCATGGAGCCGTGCGCGATCTCGCCCTTCGTCTCGATCTCGGCCCACCACACGCCGCGATGGCCGAGGCAGATGCGCTCCTTGTTGAGCGGCTCGGGGATGATGACGTGATCGACCTTCGGCTTCGAGAAATAGCCGAGCCTTGCCAGATGGGCGACGCCTCCGAAGCCACCCGATTCCTCGTCCACCGTGCCCGAAATCTCGATGGCGCCGGGAAAATCCGGATAGACCTGCATGAAGGCGAGCGCGGCGATGATGGAGGAGGCGAGGCCGCCCTTCATGTCGCAGGCGCCGCGTCCGTAGACGCGGCCATCCTTCACGACACCGGCGAAGGGATCGAGCGTCCAGCCGTCGCCAGCCTCGACCACGTCGATATGCGAGTTGAAATGCACGGTGGGGCCGGCCACGCGCCCGTCGAAGCGCGCCACCACATTGGTACGGGGGTAGCGGTCGGTGTCGCCGGGCGCGCCTTCGCCCCGGATATATTCGACCTCGAAGCCGTGCCGCTTCAGGTAATCTCCGACGAATTCGGCGCACGGCGTGTAGGCCTCACCGGGTGGGTTGACGGTGGGAAAGCGGATCAGCTCCGCCGTCAGCGCGATCACTTCCTCGCGCCTGGCCTCCACGGCCTCCAGCAGGCGGTCGTTCAGGGGGAGTCGATTGTCCATGGCGCCAGTTGAGCAAGCTTCGGGCCTGCTTGGCAAGATGTATGTCGTGCCAGGCAGAAAGCATTAATGCCGCGTCTCTCGTCAGTAAAATGTCAATCAATAGCGTGGATCATTCATGATCTGCTTTGGCAAGCCAAGAAAATCCGGAGATTGCATTGGCATAGGGCTGCAAAGGGGTTTGGATCGATGAAGAAGACCATGCTCATGACGGCTGCGCTGGCGGCGATGATACTGGGTTCGCCGGTCCAGAGTTTTGCCAATGTGCTTGAGGCGCGGGTGAGCCTCTCCACCCAGACCATGACGGTCAGGAAGCATGGGCGCGTGCTCTATCGCTGGAAGGTTTCGACCGCGCGCAAGGGCTATGTCACGCCGCGCGGCTCATGGCGGCCCAAGCGTATGCACAGGATGTGGCATTCGCGCAAATACGACATGTCGCCCATGCCCTATTCGGTTTTCTACCACGGCGGCTATGCCATCCACGGCACCGGGGCGGTGAAGCAGCTCGGTCGCCCGGCCTCGCATGGCTGCGTGCGGCTGCAAACGGCCAATGCGGCGGCCTTCTATGCGCTGGTGCGCGAGGTCGGCATGGGCAACACCCGCATCGTCGTCACCAATTGAGATCGTGCAACCCGAACCGCCTTCGCTTCATTTTGCTTTTGATGAACGCCGGCCGGCATTCCCTTTCCGGCCGCGCCCGGCTACCACTGGTGGCGAGGAGCATTGCCGATGAAACCCAGAGAGCGTGTCGCGCTTTCAAGGCCGGTCGCAGACGAGGTGCGCAAGACCACCTGCTACATGTGCGCGTGCCGCTGCGGCATCAATGTCCACATCAAGGACGGCAAGATCCGCTACATCGAGGGCAATCGCGATCATCCGGTGAACAAGGGCGTGCTGTGCGCCAAGGGCTCGGCCGGCATCATGCAGCATTATGCGCCGGCAAGGCTGCGGGCGCCGCTGAAGCGGGTGGGGCCGCGCGGGTCCGGCCAGTTCCAGGAGATTTCGTGGGAGGAGGCGCTGTCGCTTGCGGTCGAGTGGCTGGGAACGGTGCGCGCGGATGACCCTAAGAAGCTCGCCTTCTTCACCGGGCGCGACCAGTCTCAGTCGCTGACCGGTTTCTGGGCGCAGCAGTTCGGCACGCCCAACTATGCCGCCCATGGCGGCTTCTGCTCTGTCAACATGGCGGCAGCCGGCATCATGACCATCGGCGGGGCGTTCTGGGAGTTCGGTGCTCCGGACTGGGAGCGTACCAAGCTGTTCATCATGTTCGGCGTGGCCGAGGACCATGATTCCAACCCGATCAAGATGGGCATCGCCAAGCTGAAGAAGCGGGGCGCGCGCTTCGTCTCGGTCAATCCGATCCGTACCGGCTATTCGGCGGTGGCCGACAACTGGATCGGCATCCGGCCGGGCACGGACGGGTTGCTGATCCTGTCGGTCGTGCATGAGTTGCTGAAGGCGCGCAGGATCGATGTCGACTACCTGGTGCGCTACACCAACGCCACCTGGCTGGTGATCGATGCGCCCGGAACGGCCGAGCACGGCCTGTTCGCGCGGGACGGCGAGGGCAAGCCGCTGGTGCATGAGACGGTGACGGAACAGATCGTGCCGCTCGGCACCAAGGGCGCGCGGGCGGCGCTGTCAGGCCGTGTGCAACTCGACGACGGGCGCTTCGCCGTGCCGTCGTTCCAGCTTCTGGCCGAAAAATACCTGGACGAAAAATATGCGCCGGAGGCGGTGGCGGCCGAAACCGGCGTGAAGGCCGAGACCATTCGTGGGCTGGCGGCCGAAATCGCCCGCGTGGCGTTCGAGGAGGAAATCTTCGTCGAGCAGCCGTGGACCGACATGAACGGCCAGCGCCATCAGGGTTATGTGGGGCGGCCGGTTTCCTTCCACGCCATGCGCGGCCTTTCGGCCCATTCCAACGGCTTCCAGACGACACGCGCCCTGCACATGCTTCAGGTGCTGATCGGCGCCATCGATTGCCCCGGCGGCTTCCGCTTCGAGCCGCCTTATCCGAAACCCCTGTCGGCGCACCCGACGCCGCACGGCAAGGCCGAGCATTTCGGCTCCAACACGCCGCTTTCTGGCCCGCATCTCGGCTTTCCGCGCGGTCCGGAGGATCTGCTGGTCGATTCCCAGGGCAGGCCGACCCGCATCGACAAGGCTTTCTCCTGGGATGCGCCGATCGCCGCGCACGGCATGATGCATATGGTGATCGCCAATGCCCATGCCGGCGATCCGTATCCGGTGGATGTGCTGTTCATGTACATGGCCAACATGGCGTGGAACTCGTCCATGAACACGGCCGGCACCATCAAAATGCTGGAGGAAAAGGACGAGGCCACCGGCGAATACCGCATTCCGAAGATCATCTATGCCGATGCCTATGCCTCGGAGATGGTCGCCTATGCCGACCTCGTGCTGCCCGATACCACCTATCTGGAACGCTACGACTGCATTTCGCTGCTCGACCGGCCGATTTCCGAGCCGGATGCGGTGCAGGACGCCATCCGCTGGCCGGTTCTGGAACCGGACCGCGACGTGCGGGCGTTCCAGACCGTGCTGCTCGATCTCGGCGCGCGGCTCAATCTGCCGGGCTTTTCCGATGGTCACGGCAGGGCGCTCTACAAGGACTATGCGGACTATATCGTGCGCCATGAGCGGCGGCCGGGCATCGGTCCGCTCGCCGGATTCAGGGGCCTCAACGGCGAAAGAGCGGGCAGGGGCGCGGCGAACCGCCGGCAAATGGAGCGCTATATCGAGAATGGCTCGTTCTTTTCGGCGCATATCCCCATGGAAGCGCAGTTCTTCAAGCACGCGAACCAGGCCTATCAGGATTTTGCCGTGCGCATGGGCTTCTTCGATACGCCGCAGCCGGTGACTTTCCAGCTCTATCAGGAAGCCTTGCAGAAGTTCCGCCTGTCGGCCGAAGGGCTGCGCGAGCCGGTCGCGCCCGAGACGCACCGCGAGCGGATCATGCAGGCCTTCGATCCGCTGCCGGTGTGGTATCGGCCGCTCGGCGAGGCGATGGTCGACCGCTCCGCATATCCCTATCACGCCGTCACCCAGCGGCCGGCGGCCATGTATCATTCATGGGGCTCGATGAATGCATGGCTGCGGCAGATCCATACGCGCAATCCGCTCTATGTGCCGGGTCCGATCTGCGACGAGCTTGGCCTGAAGGATGGCGACTGGGCGTGGGTGAGTTCGCATCACGGCCGCATCAAGGTCGAGGTGGCGCGCATGGAGGCGGTGAACGCGTCCACCCTGTGGACGTGGAACGCCATCGGCAAGCGGGCAGGGACATGGGCGCTGGACCGGAATGTGCCGGAAGCCAGAAAAGGCTTCCTGTTAAATCACTTGATCCATGAACTTCTGCCGCCGCGCGAGGACGGATTGCGGCTTTCCAATTCCGATCCCGTTACCGGGCAGGCGGCGTGGTACGACCTTCGGGTGCACATCGAGAAGGCGGAGGCCGGGCCGGTCAGCGAGCCGCACCTGCCGCCGGTCGCGCAACCCGAGCCGGAACCGCATCCGACGGAACTGCGCTACGGGCAGGAGTGGGCGCAATGAATTCACTTACTTGCCGGATGACATGTGGTCCTACCCCTCTCTGGCCTGCCGGCCATCTCCCCTACAAAGGGGGAGACCGGCAGCTTCAATCTCTCCGTTATTCCTGCGGCGCTGACGATTGGCGAAAGCCGGCGCGAAGGCTGCTCTCCCCCCTTGTAGGGGAGATGGCCGGCAGGCCAGAGAGGGGTAGATTGCGGGGGCAATCGAAATGACCAGCCTGCCCTCTCTCTCCACCCCGAAAAAGCTCGGCCTCGTCATCGATCTCGATACCTGCGTCGGCTGCCATGCCTGCGTGGTCAACTGCAAGGAGTGGAACACCGGCGGCTATGGTGCCGCGCTTTCCGACCAGGACCCTTATGGAGCCGACGTTTCGGGAGCCTGGCTCAACCGCGTCCATTCGTTCGAGGTGGTTCCGCAGGAAGGCGACGTGGTGGCCGAGGCGGGCGACGCGCGCATCGTGCATTTTCCCAAATCCTGCCTGCATTGCGAGAATGCGCCCTGCGTGACCGTGTGCCCCACCGGCGCCTCCTACAAGCGCGCCGATGACGGCATCGTCCTGGTGGACGAGGACATGTGCATCGGTTGCGGCCTGTGCGCCTGGGCCTGTCCCTATGGCGCGCGCGAAATGGACCTTGCCGCCGGCGTGATGAAGAAATGCACGCTGTGCATCGACCGCATCTACAACGAGGCGCTGGAGGAGCGGGACCGCACTCCGGCCTGCGTGCGCACCTGCCCGGCCAATGCCCGCCATTTCGGCGATCTCGGCGATCCGCATTCGGAGGTCTCGAAGCTGGTGGCGGCACGCGGCGGCATCGACCTGATGCCGGAACAGGGCACGCGACCGGGCAACAAGTACCTGCCGCCGCGCCGGCACACGCCGCTTTCGGCGAGCGCGGGCATGCTGGAAGAAGACACAAGCGACGCCACCGGCTTCTTCGGATGGCTGGACAAGATGCTGGACAGGATCTGAAATTTGCATCCGGCGCTGTCGATCATCCTGTTCACCACCTTCTCGGGCCTTGGCTACGGGCTGGCGGCGATGCTCGGCCTCGGCCTGCTCGATCCGGCCAATATCGCGACGAAGCTCGCCCATGTGCTTGCGCTGGCGCTCATTTCGGCCGGTTTGCTGTCGTCCACCGCGCACCTCGGCAATCCGCAGCGTGCCTGGCGGGCACTCAGCCAATGGCGAACGAGCTGGCTGTCGCGTGAGGGCGTGATGGCGCTCGCCACGTTCGTGCCGCTCACATGGTCGGCCTGGCTCGCCGTGATCGAAGGCCGCTATTACTGGCTGCCGGGGCTGCTCGGCACGGCGATGAGCTTCGTGACCGTATTCTGCACG
The DNA here is from genome assembly GCF_052978165.1 of Aquamicrobium terrae. Classification (NCBI taxonomy): domain Bacteria; kingdom Pseudomonadati; phylum Pseudomonadota; class Alphaproteobacteria; order Hyphomicrobiales; family Phyllobacteriaceae; genus Aquamicrobium; species Aquamicrobium terrae. The sequence continues at coordinate 528,144 of NZ_JBRKLZ010000001.1, read as the reverse complement.
GCGATGATCTATGCTTCGCTCAAATCGGTGCAGGCGTGGCACACGCGCCTGACGCCGGCCTGCTATGTGCTGTTCGCGGCTGCCGGCGGTCTGGTGGCGAGCGCGTTCTTCGCCGCCTGTTCGGCTGCGCTTTCGCCACTGTTGCCGCTTGCAGCCTTGGTCGTGCTGGCCGTGGCATGGTGGGTCAAGGCGCAATGGCGCGCACGCACGCGGGAACTTTCGCCCCTCTCGACACCGGAAAGCGCAACCGGCCTTGGTTATCTCGGTCGCGTCCGGCTGTTCGAGAAGCCACACATGACCGAAAACTATCTCACCCGCGAGATGGGCTTTCGGGTCGGCCGCAAACATGCGGCCAAGCTGTGGAAGATCGCGCTGGCCGCAGGGGCGGTCGTGCCGGCGGTGCTGATGCTGCTCTTGTCGGCAATGGGGCCGGGTGGCGCCGGTGATGTCGCTGTGGCGGCCGGCGCGCTTCTGGCCTTCGTGGCGGGAGTGCTGGCGGAGCGCTGGCTGTTCTTCGCGGAAGCCCGCCACGCGGTGATGAACTACTACGGTGGCGAATAGAGGCGATCAAAGGCCGGATCGTGCCTGTGTCGGCCTTGCCTGCCGATACATCGTCGGCAGGCCGTATCCGGACTTCAGGTCGCCGGTTGTTTTTCGCGCACGGGCTTGGGCTGGCGTGCCTTGCGTATCCTGAGCGCCAGCCGGCGCAGCGCGGCGAATTTCTCGCCAGGCTGGGTGATCTTCTGCTCGCCCCACGGCGTCCACAGCATCGGGGGGCGGTTCTTGTCGGTAACCGTTCTCATTCAAGCCTCCCTCACAAGCATCGTGCACGCAGTGTAACACACTGCCGAAGAAGGTGAAGTGACGTGACGGAATGTCACGGTCAGGTCAGTTGCGGCCGCGAATGGTGCGGCGGCGACCGCTGAGCTGCCAACGCTTGTGGAACCACATCCACTGGCCCGGGTCCTCGCGCACCCAGCGCTCGACGACATCGGTCACGAGCTGCGTGGTCGCCTTGACGTCCACATTGCCGCGCGGCCCGCGCGGCAGGTCGAGCTTTTCCTCGATTTCCAGACGGAAACGGTTGCCCGGCAGGCGCACGCAGCGCGCCGGGTAGACGTCGCAGTCATAGTGGCGGGCGAGCATGCCGAGCAGCGGGTTGGTCTGGCAGGTGCGGCCGAAGAAGGTCGTCTCCAGCCCGCTGATGAATTTCTGGTCGACCAGCACGCCGACATTGCCGCCCTGGTCGAGAATGGAGGCCAACGCAAAGGAGGCGCCGCTGAGCGACGGCAGCAGCCCGCCCATGTTCGACGAGCGCATCGACTGGATATATTCGGCGATGTAGGGGTTGTTGGGCGGGCGAAACAGCGCCGTCACCTTCATGCCGAAGGTCGCCGCCGCGACCGGCAGCAACTCGAAATTGCCGAGATGGCCGGTGAAGATGATGTGCGAGCGGTCATCGGCGGCGATGCGCTCGAACAGCGCGATGCTTTCCTTCGACACCTCGATGCGGCCGGGCTTGTCCGACCATGGATCGAGATCGAACAGCTTGTCGAGGAAGATGTATTCGGCGCCGAGCCGCGCCATGTTGCCCCACATGTCGAGGGCGATGGCCTCGATCTCGGCCTCGCTCTTGTCGGGATAGGCCTGGCGCAGATTGTCCAGCGTCAGCCGATGGCGGCCGGTCAGCGGGCCGATGCGGCGGGCGACGCGGTCGGCGAAGTTGAGCGCGCTGTCCGGCGGCAGCAGGCGCAGCACCGACATGACGCCGATGGCGAGCTTCGCCACCAGCCAATGACGCATCTTGCGAAAGCGCAGGGCGGTGCGGAACTTCAGCTCACGCCGCCAGTTGCCGGTCGAACCGGAGGCCAAGGCGAAAAATCCCTCAGCCGACGTTGAGGATGATCTTGCCGAACACGTCGCGGCCTTCCATGCGCTTCAGCGCCGCGTCGATGCCGTCGAAATCGACAGCCGTGTCGATGACCGGATGGACCAGCCCCGCCGCCATCTTCTGCATGGCATCGGCCATGTTCTCCATGCGGCAGCCGAAGGAGCCGAGCAGCTTCAACTGCTGCTGGAACAGCATCATCAGGTTCATTTCGGTCGACACGCCGGAGGTCGACCCGCAGGTGACGAGGCGGCCGCCGCGCTTCAGGCTCAACATGGAACCGGCCCAGGTGTCCTTGCCGACATGCTCGAACACCACGTCGACGCCCTTCTTCTTCGTCAGCTTGCGCACGACGCCCTCGAAGCGGTCCTCACGGTAGTTGATGACGTGATCGGCACCCAGCGCCTTGGCCTTCTCGATCTTGTCGTTCGAGCCGACCGTGGTGATGACCGTGCAGCCCATCTTCTTGGCAAGCTGGATGGCGGCCGAGCCGATGCCGGAGCCACCGGCATGGACGAGGATCGTCTCGCCGGGCTCGAGCTTCGCATTGTCGAACAGCATATGCTCGACCGTGCCGAAGGTGACGGGCGCGACGGCGGCACCTATGGCATCCACGCCGGGCGGGGCAGGGACCAGCAGACGGGCGGGCAGGTTGATCTTTTCCTGCGCGAAGCCGTCGAGATGGAAACCGTGCACGCCGGAGACGTGCTCGCACAGATTGTCGCGCTTTTCGCGGCAGGCGCGGCACAGGCCGCAGGTGCGCGCGCCATAGATGGAGACGAGCTGACCCGGAAGCAGGTTCGACACGCCGGGGCCGACCGCTTCCACTTCGCCGGAAGCCTCGGCGCCGACGGTGAGCGGCAGCTTGCGCTTGGCGAAGGCCATGCCGCGCCAGCCCCACACGTCGATATGGTTGAGAGCGACGGCCTTGATGCGCAGCGTCACCTCGCCCTGTGCGGGGGCGGGCGGCGGGGCGATGTCGACCGTCTCCAGACGGCGATCTTCGATGAGTTGCAGTGCGCGCATCGAACGACGCTCCATTTCAGCAAAGGCAACGGAACGGGCGGCGGCGCCGCTCCATTCGTGCATTCAGTTTCACTACAGGGGGATTAGACAGGTTCCCTTGCCATGACAAGGCAGGTGTTCTGGCCGCCGAAGCCGAAGGAATTGGACAGGACCGTGCCCACCCTGGCCTCGCGTTTCACGTTCGGCACCACGTCGAGCGCAATCGCCGGATCGGGATTGTCGTAGTTGATGGTCGGCGGGATGATACCCTCGCGCATGGTCATCAGCGAGAAGGCGGCCTCGATCGCGCCGGCGGCGGAGAGCGTGTGGCCGATCATCGACTTGTTGGACGAAATCGGGATGCGGCTCATATGCTCGCCGAACACGGTCGACAGCGACAGGTGTTCCATCTTGTCGTTTTCCGGCGTCGAGGTGCCGTGGGCGTTGATGTAGTCGATGCCGTCCTCGCCGAGGCCGGCATCGGCCAGGGCCGCGCGCACTGCCGCGATGGCGGGCGAGCCGTCCGGCTTGGAGCGGGTGCGGTGGAAATCATCGGCCTTCTCGCCGCAACCGCGGATGATGCCGAGCACCGTCGCGCCGCGGGCGGTGGCGGACTCCAGCGATTCCAGCACGAGCGCAGCCGACCCTTCCGCCAGCACGAAGCCGTCGCGGTCCTTCGAGAAGGGCTTTGAAGCCTTTTCCGGCACGTCGTTGCTGGTCGAAAGCGCCGACAGCAGCGAAAAGCGGATCAGCGCTTCGGCGGTGGCCGAACCGTCGGCGCCGATGGCCAGCGCGCGCTGCGCTTCGCTGCGCCGGATCGCCTCGACGCCGAGCTGGATGGCGGTGGCGCCGGAGGCACAGGCGGTCGACAGCGTGATCGGCAGGCCGGTCGCGCCGAAACGGTCGGCCAGACGGTCGGCGATGGAGGCGAATTGTGAGGAGTCGAACATCTCCAGCGAATTGAGGTTTCGCGCGACCTCCAGCAGGCGGTCGGAGGCCGGCTCGCGCTCGCCGCCCTTGTAGAGCGCAAGGCGATCGTGCCAGTCGAGCTCGACCGGCGGGGAGGCGAGGAACAGCGGCCCGCCGAAATCGTCGATCGCAAGGCCCGCTTCCGCAACGGCTTCCCCGGCGGCGGTCTCGGCCAGCTCATAGGTCAGGGCGCTGGCGCCCCTGGAGCTGGAGGCGAGGAAATCCACGGTGCCGGCGATGCGGGTGTTGAGCTGGTCGACGGGGAAGCGGGTGATCGGGTGGATGCCGGACTTGCCGGCGGTCAGCGCCTCCCAGTTGTCCTTCTTGCCGACGCCGAGCGAGGTCACCACGCCGATGCCGGTGACGGCGACGACGGGCCTGCCGAGATGATCCTTGAACTTCGTCATGTCACGGGCTCCGGGCTTCAATCTGCTGCGCTGACCAGCGCCGCGCCCTCGAAATGGTGATAGCCGATGGTGGTTGCCAGTACGGATTTCAACGATCCGTCAAAAGCCTTTTCGCCGGCCTCGAAGGGCGGATAGGGGGCCTTGTTGCTGACCGCCAGCGCTGCCAGCGCCACGGCGAACGGAAACTGCGCTTCCTTGAGGTGGCCGGTCAGCGTCGAGAAGGCGCGCGCGGCGATGTCGGTCCTGGCGTCCAGTACGGCCTTTTCGGCCGCGGTCGCCTTGTGAGCGCCCGACGCGCCGGAAATGGCAAGCAATCCGGTTTCGGTGGCGTCGACCGTATCGAGCAGCCTATTGATGCCGGCCGCCAGTTCGTCCCTGCCGCGGCGGGCACGGCCGGAGGCAACGGGGCCTAGGGTCGCATAAATGCGCTGGCCGCGCTTCTCGGCATGTTCGCGGCTTTCCAGGACGAGGAACGCGCCGCCGGAACCGGAGACGATGCCGCCGCCTTCCGCGCCCTGCCGCTGCCAGACCGGCTTCCATTCGCCGCGATGCAGGTAGCCGGCAAGCTCGTAGCCCAGCAGCATGTCGGGATGCTCGGTCTGGAAGGCGCCGCCGACCAGCATGTGCGTGGACTGGCCGGAGCGGATGCGCGCGGCCGCCGTCTCGATGGCCGAAACGCCGGCGCCTTCCTCGCCCATGAAGGTGCGCGAGGAACCGGTGACCTTGTGGACGATGGAGATGTTGCCGGCCAGCAGATTGGAAAGCTGGGCCAGGAACAGGGTGGGGCGCAGCTCCGTGGTCAGCTTCTCGTTGAGCAGCACGTCGAAATCGTCGCGCTGCGCGGAAGCGGCCAGAATGTCGGAATCGACCGCCACGTCGCGCTCGCCGCCGCCTGCCGCCACCACCATGTCCATGGTGGCGCACAGTTCCTCATTGTCCTTGATGCCGGCATCGGCCAGGGCGAGGCCGGCGACATAGGTGCCGAGGCGCTGCCAGGTTTCCATCTGGCGCTGGTCGCCGCGCTTGGCGATCTGCAGGCTCCAGTCGATTTCAGGCAACGGGTGGATGGTGTAGGGCGCGAAGCGCTCCGCATCGAGCACCGGCAGGGTGCCGGGCGTCGACAATTTCTGCCAGTGCGCATCGGTGCCCTCTCCCAGCGAGGAGACGAGACCGATGCCGGTGATGACGACGTCGCGGGCGCTCATGTGCTGTTGCCGATCCTTCGGGCCGCTCTCTGGGTTCAGGCGCCCTTGGCGGCGATCAGCCCGTCGATCTTGGCGCAGAGGTTCTTCATGACGAAATATTCGTCGGTGGAAGCCTTGCCGTCATTGACTTCCTGCGTCCACTTCTCCAGCGGAACCTTGATGCCGAATTCCTTGTCGATGGCGAACACGATGTCGAGGAAGTCGAGGCTGTCGATGCCGAGATCGTCGATGGTGTGGCTGTCGGGCGTGATCGTGGCAAGGTCGATCTCGCTGGTGTCGGCGATGATCTTGGCGACTTTATCGAACGTGGTGGACAAGGGATTTTCCTTCGATTCTGCGGCGAATGCTGGATTCAGACGTTTGGGCGCTGTCTAATCGGTTTTTGCCAGCAGGAAAAGGCCGAATGTGCCGCAAGCGCGGGCGGCGGCGCCCTGCCGACGTATATGCACCGCATTTCATGGTAGCCTCGCAGCGGCTCAAATGAAGGAGATTGCGATGCCCGATCCGGATATGAACGAAGCCAACGGCGCCTGCCATTGCGGGGCGGTTCGGTTCCATGTGCGCTTGCGTGACGGGCTGCGCTCGGCGCGGCGCTGCAGCTGCTCCTATTGCCGCATGCGCGGCGCGGTGGCGGTGACCGCCGAACTCGGCGACCTGCAAATTCTGGAGGGACAGGAGAAGCTGGCGCTCTACCAGTTCAACACCGGCACGGCGAAGCACTATTTCTGCTCGGTCTGTGGCATCTATACCCATCACCAGAGGCGCTCCAACCCGAATGAATATGGCGTCAACGCCGCTTGCCTCGAAGGCGTAAGTCCCTTCGACTTCGAGGAAGTCCTGGTGGCGGATGGCATCAACCATCCCTCGGACGGCAAGCGCAGCGGATCGGGCGTCGTTGGTGTGTTGAAATTCGTCGCCGTGGAGGCGTGAGGACAGCCCGCCAAATTCAGAACACCACGCGGCCCAGCACCCGCACGCCATCGCCTTGCGGGGCGACGATCACCGCCTCGCCCTCGCGGGGCGATACGCCGGTGAGGTCCTGTATGTTTTCCAGATGAGTGACGAGAACCAGCAGGTCCGAGCCGGAATAGGTACGGATTTCCTCGAGGATTTCCCCGCGCTGGCGGTCACGGTCGGCAGGATCGTCGCTCAGCGGGTCGAGGGCGGGAAACGGGTCCGGCTGATTGCCGAAGGCGAGGCGGGCCGTTTCCAGGCAACGGCAATAGCGGCTCGACTGGATGCGCTCGACGGGGGCGGCCCGCGCGCCGAACAGGGCACCGATCTTGCGCGCCTGCTGCCGGCCGCGATCCGACAGGTTGCGCTGCGTGTTGCATTTCTCGATGTCGAAAGTGGCCGGCTCGGTGGTGCCGCTGATCATGGCGTGCCGCAGGAGCACGACATGCCCGCCCTCGCGCAGCGCCGCCCAGCCCGCATCCGTGGCGTGGGCGGGCAGAACCAGCAGCAGGAGCAGCAAGGCGGCGAAGGACCGGAGCATGAGCGTTCCTATTTCGATTCGAGGCATATAGGGATGCCAAAGCCCTCTGAAAAACAAGCGGGCCGGTTTCGCCGGCGAATCAACTATTCGTTGACCGGCACCTTGCGGTTGCGGCAAGGGACCACTTTTGCATGATGCCACGCGCTGGTCCTGGAACTCCATGTCGTCCCTGATCGAAACCATCCTTTTCGTGTTCGGCCTCGTGGCGCTCGGCTATATCGCCGCGGTGAGCGGCTATCTGAAGGCCGGCGCCGGCGAAGTGCTCGGCCAGTTCGCGGTCGGCGTGGCCATGCCGGTGCTGCTGTTCCGCACGCTGTCAAAAGTCGATTTTCACGGGGCCGCGCCCTGGTCGCTGTGGGCCGCCTATTTCAGCGCCATTGCGCTGAGCTGGGTGGCCGGCCATTTGCTGGTCACGCGCTGGCTGGGCCGGGATGCACGTGCCGGCGTGGTGGGCGGCGTGTCGTCGTCCTTCTCGAACCTGGTGCTGCTCGGCATCCCGCTCCTGCTCGGCGTTTTCGGCCAGCCGGGCGTCGACGTGCTCTCTCTGCTGATCTCGGTGCATCTGCCGATCATGATGATGGCCTCGATCATCCTGTTCGAGAGCTTCGCCAGCACCGACGGCGAGGTGCACCCGGCGCGCATCCTGGTCAATTTCCTCGGCAAGGTGTTCGCCAATCCGCTGATCGTCGGCATTCTGGCGGGGCTGGTCTGGCGTGCCACCGGCCTGCAACTGCCCTCCGTCGCGGCAAGGCTGGTGGACGTGCTGGCCGATGTTGCCGGGCCGGTGGCGCTGTTTTCCATGGGAGCGGGGCTGGCCGCCTTCGGCATTTCCGGCAATGTGCGCCCGGCCATGGTGCTTTCCGCCGTCAAGCTGGTGCTGATGCCGGCCTTCGCGCTGCTGTTCGCCTGGGGGCTCGGCCTGCCGCCGCTGACCGCCAAGGTCGTGGTGGTGGCGGCGTCGCTGCCGGCCGGCGTCAATTCCTACCTCATCGCCACTCAGTTCGGCAACGGGCAGGGCCTGGCCTCCAACCAGATGACGCTTTCCACGCTGGCGGCGGTCGTCACCACGTCGCTGTGGCTGATCGTTGCCGGCGAGATCTTTGGCTGAGGCCCAATGCTCTGGACCAGCGTAAAGGTAGGCGGCGGCGGTTGATCGGTGTAGTTTGCCTGCGATAAGACCGGTGCGCATGCGCATCTCCCATGCGCAGGTTCCACGAATTTCCTGACAATGGCGCTTTGGAGAGCGCCCAGCGGAGGCAAAATCATGCTCCAGAAGACCAGCCACTTCATGAAGCAGGCCAATCTCATCAATGGCGAATGGGTGCAGGCCGATTCCGGCCAGACCGTCGACGTCATCAACCCGGCCACCAGCCTGAAGATCGGCACCGTGCCGAAGTCGGGCGCCGCCGAAACCCGCCGCGCCATCGAGGCGGCGGAAGAGGCGTTCCAGTCGTTCCGCAAGACCTCGGCGCTGGAGCGTTCCGCGCTGCTGCGCAAGCTGCACGACGCGATCATGGACAACCAGGACGCGCTTGCCGAACTGCTGACCATGGAGCAGGGCAAGTCGCTGACCGAGGCCAGGGGCGAGGTCGGTTCTTCCGCCGCCTATGTGCTGTGGTTCGCCGAGGAGGCGCGCCGCGCCTATGGCGACTTGGTGCCGTCTCCGTGGAGGGATCGCCGCGTGCTGGTGACCAAGGAGCCGGTCGGCGTCATCGCTGCCATCACGCCGTGGAACTTCCCGTCCTCGATGCTGTCGCGCAAGCTCGGGCCCGCTCTTGCGGCGGGCTGCACGGCCGTCGTCAAGCCGGCCTCGCAGACGCCCTATTCGGGCCTTGCCTGGGGCGCGCTGTGCGAGGAAGTGGGCTTCCCCAAGGGCGTGGTCAACATCGTGACCGGTTCGGCCGGCGCCATCGGCGACGAATTGTGCGCCAATCCTCTGGTCAAGAAGCTGACCTTCACCGGCTCGACCGAGGTCGGCAAGATGCTGATCGAGAAATGCGCCTCGACGGTGAAGAAGGTGTCGATGGAATTGGGCGGCAACGCGCCGTTCCTGGTGTTCGACGATGCCGACATCGACCGCGCCGTGCAGGGCGCCATCGCGGCCAAGTTCCGCAATTCCGGCCAGACCTGCGTGTGCACCAACCGCTTCTTCGTGCAGGCCGGCATCCACGATGCCTTCGTGGAGAAGCTGGCCGAGGCTTCCGCCAAGCTCAAGGTGGGGCCGGGACTGAACGAGGGCGTGCAGCAGGGCCCGCTGATCGACGTCAATGCTGTCGAGAAGGTCGAGGAATTCATCGAGGACGCCGTGACCAAGGGCGGCAAGGTCGTCACCGGCGGCAAGCGCCACGAACTGGGCGGCTCCTTCTTCGAGCCCACCGTCATCGCCGGCGCCACCGCGCAGATGAAGTTCATGAAGGAGGAAATCTTCGGGCCGCTGGCACCGGTGTTCAAGTTCGAGACCGAGGAAGAGGCCGTCGCGCTCGCCAACGACACCGAGTTCGGCCTGGCCTGCTACTTCTATACGGGTGATCTGGGCCGCGCCTTCCGTGTCATGGAAGGCCTGAAATACGGCATGGTCGGCGTCAACGAAGGCATCATCACCACGCCGGAAGCGCCGTTCGGCGGCGTCAAGGAATCGGGCCTTGGGCGCGAGGGCGGCCATCAGGGCATGGACGACTATCTCGACACCAAATATGTGTGCATCGGCGGCCTCGGCCTCTGATGCAGCCGATGGGTTGAGTTCACGGGCGCGCTTCGGCGCGCCCGTTTTGTTTCGGGCTGTAGATTTGGGCTTCTGGATCGAGACGGCCCGGCTATAGTCTTGGCATTGTGATCCGGCCATTTTGCCGGGCGGTCGGTTTGTTCTTCGGCCGGGGAGCGGGTTTGACATCCTTGGGGCGTTATTTTCTGGCCGCGACCGGCGTCGTGGCCGTGCTGATCGGCATCCTTGCCGCCGTCTACCTGTCGGGGCTGGGGCAGGATGAGGGCGGCCGGGAACTGGCGCGTGCCAAGCAGAGCGAAAACGGCCTGTTCAGCGTTTCCATGCAGCCCGAGAAGGGGGCGGTGCGGCGGGGCGAGACACAGTCCTGGCTGGTGACGATCAAGTCGACATCCGGAGAGCCGGTCGAAAACGCGGCGCTCCACATATCGGGCGGCATGCCCGAACAGGGCCATGGCCTGCCGACCAGCCCGCAGGCGACCGGCTATCTCGGAAACGGCCGCTACCGCATCGAGGGCGTGAAGTTCTCGGCATCCGGCTGGTGGCAGTTGCGCCTGTGGATCTTCGCGGCCTCGGGAACCGATACCGTGGTCTTCAACGTCGTCCTGTAACGGATTGAAAACTCAGGAATCTACCGGTCCTTGACCGTCTCCATGGCGACGAAGGTCGACGTCTGGGCGACGTGGGGCAGGGCCGAGATGCGCTCGCCGAGCACGCGGCGATAGCTGGCGATATCGCGGGTGCGGACCTTCAGGAGGTAATCGAAGCTCGCCGCCATCATGTGGCACTGCTCGATCTCCCGGACGCCCTGAACCGCCCGGTTGAACTCATCGAGCGCCGCCGAGCGCGTGTCCGACAGTTTCACCTGCACGAAGGCGACATGGCCTTCGCCCATGCGCTCGCGGTCGATGACGGCGCTGTAGCCGCGGATGAAGCCGTCGCGCTCCAGTTTCTTGACGCGCGCCTGCACCGGGGTTTTGGAAAGGCCGACCTTCGCCGCCAGTTCGGCCATGGAAAGCCGTCCGTCGCTGGCCAGCGCGGCGAGGATGTTGCGATCGATGCGGTCCGGATGGTCTTCCATAGTCTTTCATGCAGTTCGATTGGTCGGGGAATGAGCCATATCATAGCTTATCCGAACCATGTCGTCGAATTCTTTGGACCGGCCAAGCCGGAAGGCTCATGCTAGGTTTTTGTTCTCGGTCATGGCGGCCGCCGGACCGATGAGATTTGTCTTCGTTTCGACAGGATCGTCATGCCGACCCTTGCCTCCATCCGCCAGCAAATCCGCGCCAATTACCTGCCCGACGAGGATGCCGCCGTGAAGCGGCTGGTCGAAGCGGTTGCTCTTTCGCCCGAGGAGCGCGCCGCCATCACCCGCCGGGCGGTGGAACTGGTCAGGACGGTGCGCGGCTCGTCCGACCCGCGGCTGATGGAGGTCTTCCTCTCCGCCTATGGGCTCTCCACCAAGGAAGGCGTGGCGCTGATGTGCCTGGCCGAGGCGCTGCTGCGCGTGCCCGATGCCGAGACCATGGACGACCTGATCGCCGACAAGATCGCCCCGCAGGACTGGTCGGCCCATTCGGGCTCGTCGTCCTCCATCTTCGTCAACGCCTCGACCTGGGCGCTGATGCTGACCGGGCGCGTTCTGGACGGGGGCGAGGGCGGCATCGAGAAGACGCTGCGCTCCATGGTGCGGCGGCTGGGCGAGCCGGTCATCCGCAAGGCGGTGGCGGCGGCGATGCGCGAGATGGGCGAGCAGTTCGTGCTCGGCCGCACCATCGCCGAGGCGATGAAGCGCGGCAAGTCGATGACCGACAAGGGCTATCTCTATTCCTTCGACATGCTGGGCGAGGCGGCTCGCACCGAGGCCGATGCACTGCGCTATCTCAAGGCCTATGCCGACGCCATCGCCGCGCTCGACACGCCCGCCAACGGCCCCGACATCCGCAAGAACCACGGTATTTCGGTGAAGCTCTCGGCCATCCATCCGCGCTACGAGGTGGCGCAGAAGGAAAAGATGCTGCCGGTGATGGCCGAGCGCCTGCTGTCGCTGGCCCTAGCGGCGAAGAAGGCCAATATGGGCCTCAACATCGACGCCGAGGAAGCCGACCGGCTCGACCTGTCTCTCGACGTCATCGAACAGGTGCTGGCCGACGAGCGCCTCGCGGGCTGGAACGGTTTCGGCGTCGTGGTGCAGGCTTACGGACCACGCTGCGCCTTCGCCATCGACTGGCTCTACGCGCTGGCCAAGAAGCTCGACCGCAACATCATGGTGCGGCTGGTCAAGGGTGCCTATTGGGACACCGAGATCAAGCGGGCGCAGGTGATGGGCCTTTCCGGCTATCCGGTCTTCACCCGCAAGGCCAACACGGATGTGTCCTATCTGGCCTGCGCGAAGAAGCTGGTGTCGATGACCGACCGCATCTATCCGCAGTTCGCCACGCACAACGCCCATACGGTTGCAGCGATCCTGTCCATGGCGCCTGACCGTGATTGCTTCGAGTTCCAGCGCCTGCACGGCATGGGCGAGCAGTTGCATGAAACGGTCCGCAAGGCCGAGGGCACGCGCTGCCGCATCTATGCGCCGGTGGGGGCGCATTCGGACCTGCTCGCCTATCTGGTGCGGCGGCTGCTGGAGAACGGCGCCAATTCCTCCTTCGTCCACCAGTTGACCGACGAGGCGGTGTCGCCGGACGTGATTGCCCGCGATCCGCTGGAAATCGTCGAGACGCAGGGGCCGGCGGCCAATCCGAATATCGCCAAGCCGTCCGCGATCTTCGGCGCCGGCCGGCGCAATGCGAAAGGCTGGGACATTACCGACGCCGTGACGCTGGCGGAAATCGAGAAGGCAAGGGCGGCTTTCGCACCGCCTCACACATGGCAGGCCAGGCCGCTGACCAGTGCCAAGGGCAGGGGAAGCGCGCGCGATATCGTCAATCCCGCCCGTATCGATGAAGTGGTCGGCACGGTGGTCGAGGCCACCGAAGCGCAGGTGAAGGAGGCTACGGGCATTGGCGTCAAGGCACAGCCGGGCTGGGCTGGGCGTCCGGTCGGCGAGCGGGCCGACATGCTGCGCAAGGCCGCCGACCTTTACGAGGCCAACGCGGCCGAGTTCTTCGCGCTGGCCACGCGCGAGGCCGGCAAGACGCTGGCCGACGGCGTGGCCGAGGTGCGCGAGGCGGTGGATTTCCTGCGCTACTACGCGTCGGAGGCCGCCAATGCCGAGGCAGGCACGGAGGCGCGCGGGGTGATCGCCTGCATCTCGCCGTGGAATTTCCCGCTCGCCATCTTCACCGGCCAGATCGCGGCCGCACTCGTCACCGGCAACGCGGTCATCGCCAAGCCGGCCGAGCAGACGCCGCTGATCGCCTGCCACGCTGTAGGCTTGCTGCATAAGGCCGGCATACCGGAGGACGTGCTGCAACTCCTGCCCGGCGACGGGCCTTCGGTCGGCGCGCCGCTGACCGCCGATCCGCGCATCGCCGGCGTCTGCTTCACCGGCTCGACCGAGGTCGCGAAGCTCATCGAAAAGCAACTGGCCGAGACGGCCGCGCCCGATGCCATGCTGATCGCCGAGACCGGCGGCCTGAACGCCATGGTGGTCGATTCCACCGCGCTGCCGGAACAGGCGGTGCGCGACATTCTCGCCTCCGCCTTCCAGAGCGCCGGCCAGCGCTGCTCGGCGCTGCGCATCCTCTACGTCCAGAAGGACGTGGAAAAGAAGGTGCAGGAGATGCTCACCGGCGCCATGAAGGAGCTACAGCTCGGCAATCCGTGGTCGATCGCCACCGATGTCGGCCCGCTGATCGATGCCGAAGCGCAGGATGCCATCGGCGGCTATTGCCGCGAGATGGAAGCGCGCGGCAAGGTGGTGGCGAAGCTGGATGCGCCGGAGGGCGGCCGTTTCGTCGCGCCGCATGTCATTTCGGTGCGCGGCATGGAGGAGGTCGAACGCGAGGTCTTCGGCCCGGTGCTGCATGTCGCCACCTTCGCCGCCGACAAGATCGACGCGGTGATCGGCGCGATCAACGCGCGCGGCTACGGGCTGACCTTCGGTTTGCACACTCGCATCGAGGGCCGTGCCCAGCATTTTGTCGACGACATTCATGCCGGCAACATCTACGTCAACCGCAACCAGATCGGCGCCGTGGTCGGCTCGCAACCCTTCGGCGGCGAGGGGCTGTCGGGCACGGGCCCGAAGGCCGGCGGGCCGCATTATCTGCGCCGCTTCCGCAAGGGCGCCGAGGCCGGCACCGAACCGGTCGAGGCGCGCGCGGCCACGGCCAGGGAACTGAAGGACAATATGCCGGATCCGTCGCTCGGCGGCTGGGCGGCGCGGCCGGACCGCATCGCCATCCTGCGCAAGCACCTGCGCGGCAAGGGGGCGGCAGCGGTGGCCGCCGCGGCCGGGCTGGAGTTCGGGCAGGTCGATCTGCCGGGGCCGACCGGCGAGGCGAACACGCTGGCGCTGGTCCCGCGCGGCCGGGTGCTGGCCCTCGGCCCGGATGGCGAGACGCTGCTTGCACAGGCGATCCAGGCGCTGGCGGCGGGCAATGCCGTGCTGGCGGTCGCGCCCGATGCATCGGCGGCACTTTCGGCGCTGACCGGCAAGGGCCTGCCCCTGGCAGCGCTGGATGCGCGGCTCGATGTCGCGGAACTCGGCTCTCTGGGCCCCGATGTCGTGGCGTTTTCAGGCAGCGGGGAAGAAGCCCGGGCCATTCGCCGCGCGCTGGCGGCCCGTCCCGGGCAGGTGGTGCCGCTGGTCACGGAAGTGATCTATCCGGCGGCCTATGCGCATGAGCGCGCCGTGTGCGTCGACACCACCGCCGCCGGCGGCAACGCCAGCCTTCTGGCGAGCGCATGACGCAAAAAAAGCTCCGGGGAAGACCCGGAGCTTTTGTGTTGCCATGATAGGGCGGGTCAGGCGCCTTCGACCGGCGTGAAGCCTTCGAACTGGGGATGGCCCATGGTCGTCACCTTGCCGGTGCCGGCGTTCTTGTGGGAATCGCGGAAATTCTGCGACTTCGTCCAGGCGATGAAGTCGTCCTGCGTCTCCCAGACCGTGTGCGAGGCATAGAGCGTGTAGTTCTCGGCCTCGTTGGCCGGGCCGCGCAGCAGATGGAAGGTGCGGAAGCCCTGCATCTGGTCGAGCTTCGATTCGCGGTTCTTCCAGATGTTCTCGAAATCCGTCTCCATGCCCTTCTGGACCTTGAAGCGATTCATGGCGATGTACATGATTTTCCTTTCAAAAAAGCGGAATGCGATATGATGTCAGACGCCGAAGGCGATCTCGGCCTTGGTGCTGGGCTTGAGCGCCTTCATGCAGGCGGAGGGGTCGATGCCGTCGCCGGCGCAGTCATTGGCGCCATTGACGAGCACGCGTGAAATCTTGCTGCAATCGGTCCCGGCGAGGTCGAAGCGGGTGACCTTGGTCTTGCCGGCCGGCAATTCCTTGAAATCGAGGACGGTCATGCGGTCGACCACGCCCGAATCGTTGAACAGCGCGATCTCGTAGGCCGCCTTGCTCAGGTCCGAGCCCAGCCCGTTGTTGACCACGAAGGTCAGCCGGCAGCCCTTGTCCGAAGGCTGGGCCGCGTTGAGTTCGAGCGAAAGGGCCGGCGTTTCCTGCGAGGCTGCTTCCTTCGGGGCGGCTTCCTGCGACAAAGCCGGCGAGGCCATGACGCAGGCTGAGGCCAGGATCGCGATGGAGAAGAGGGCGGGGCGTTTCACGGTCATCGTCACCTTTCTTGCCATTCATGGCGCCATGCCGCGGCGGGATGGCCGCATGTCGTGAAGTTCCGGATATGGATTCAGAACTGGAACCGGATCGTCAAGTATTTAAGTCCTGCCCGGTTCGGATTCGATTGTCGAGAGCACAGGCATGCGGGCATATGGCGCAGGCCGGAACGGGCCCTGCCGGCGCCAATCGCATGTTCGCACTCCAAACACTCGCGAATGCCGGCAGATGGGGGCTGGCCGGGCATTTTTTGGTGTGATAGGGACCTTTAATGTTGACTAATTTGGTCCTGTATTGCAGTGATTATAAAACATGATCATTCAAGTCAAGAAATGAAGGATCGTGTTCGAGCAGCCTAAGCACCCAAGAGAGGGATCGAAATCGATGACTGCGCACACTCCCAACGATTTCCGCTATCGCTTCCGCCGCGCGGAACAGCCCGTTCCTGTCAGGGTCGAGCGTACGCCCTTTTCGGTCCGGACGCTGTCTTCCAACAGCCTGTTCCAGGGCGAGCACGAGATCGGCATCGAGCATCATGGTGCCCTCTACCGGCTGAAGATCACCCGGCAGGGCAAGCTGATCCTCAACAAGTAAGCGACTCCTGAACGGGATAGCCAAGGGACAGAGAATGGATCAGCGCGTGAAACCGAGCCCGCATGAGATCAGGCGGGCTCGAACCGAAAATTCCAAGATGCGTGAACGCGACCTGTCGGCCCAGCTCGGCATTTCGGAGGCCGAACTGCTGGCCGCGCATTGCGGCCACGGCGTCGTGCGGATCGAGGCGCAGGTCCGCACGGTCCTGGAAGGCCTGAGGGGTGTCGGCGAGGTCATGGCGCTGACCCGCAACGAAAGCGCCGTGCACGAGAAGGTCGGCGTCTACGACAAGATCTCGATCGGGGAACACAGCGGCGTGGTCCTCAATCGCGATATCGATCTGCGGATTTTCCCGAAGGTCTGGGCGCATGGTTTCGCCGTCGAGAAGCGCAACGGCGACGAGGTGCGCCACAGCCTGCAATTCTTCGACAGCGCGGGATATGCGGTCCACAAGGTCCATCTGCGCAACGCCTCGAACCTCTATGCCTATCACAAGCTGGTGGAGGAACTGCAGGCCGCCGACCAGGATCCGGCCATCGATATCGAGCCCGCCGCCGTGGCTGCCGCGGAACCGGCCGACGAGGCGTCGGTCGCCGTCGAGGATCTGCGCGAGCGCTGGGGCTCTCTTACCGACGTTCACCAGTTCTTCGGCATGTTGCGGTCATTGAAGATCGGCCGCCTGCAGGCCATGCGCATGGTCGGGCCCGACTATGCGTGGCGGGTCGACAACGATGCGGTCGCGGCGCTGATGCATCATGCGGCTGCCGAAACCTTGCCGATCATGTGCTTCGTCGGCAATCACGGCTGCATCCAGATCCATTCCGGGCCGATCAGCACGGTCAAGCCGATGGGGCCGTGGCTGAACGTCATGGACGAGACCTTCCACCTGCATCTGCGTTTGGACCAGATCGCGGAAGCATGGGGCGTGCGCAAGCCGACGCGCGACGGTTTTGTCACTTCCATCGAAGCCTACGATACCCAGGGCAGGATGATCATCCAGTTCTTCGGTGAGCGCCACGAGGGCGAAATGGAGCGCGACGACTGGCGCTTCCTTGCCGAGAATCTTCCCAAGGTGCCGGTTCCTGTTCCGGCGTGAAGGTGTTGCAATGACAGTTCTTTCCCGTTTCGCAGTGCGTGCGGCCATGCTGCTCGGCATGGCCGCATTCATTTCGTTTTCCGCTCAGGCCGGGGAGGCGGACGGGAGCTTTGACGATCCCTCGCGCATCGCCGCCATCGGCGGCTCGATCACCGAGATCGTCTTCGCGCTCGGCGAGCAGGATCGTCTGGTCGCGCGCGATTCCACGAGCGTCTTTCCGCCGGAAGCCATGGAGTTGCCGGATGTCGGCTATATGCGCCAGCTTTCACCGGAAGGCGTGCTGTCGGTCAATCCCGGCGGCATCCTGGCGCTCGAGGGCAGCGGCCCGAAGGAAACGATCGACGTCCTGAAGAAGGCCAGCGTGCCCTATATCGAGGTGCCCGAGACCTTCGACCATGAGGGCATCCTCACCAAGATCCGGGCCGTGGGCAAGGCGCTGGGCGTGGACGGGAAGGCCGAGGCGCTCGTGGCGGACGTGGACGCCAAGCTGGGCCAGGCCGAAGCGCGCACCGCCTCCGTCAAGGAGCGCAAGCGGGTGCTGTTCATCCTGTCGATGCAGGGCGGAAAGGTCATGGCCTCCGGCGCCGATACCGCGGCGAACGGCATCATCACCCTTGCCGGCGCGGTGAACGCGGTCGAGGGCTATTCCGGCTACAAGCAGCTTACCGAGGAGGCGATCGTCGAGGCGCGCCCCGACGTCATCCTGATGATGAGCCGTGCCGGTGACCATGCGGCGGCCGATGGCGAGATACTGGCCCACCCGGCCATCGCTTCCACGCCGGCCGGGCAGGCCGGCAAGATCGTGCGGATGGACGGCGCCTATATGCTGGGCTTCGGCCCCCGCACCGCCGATGCGATCCATGATGTCTCGGTCGCCCTTTACGGCGACGCGCTCGCCGATTGAGCGCCGCCCTGACATGGCCGATCATGCTGTTGCCGGTCTGTCCGGCGTGAAAAACTCCGTTGCCGCGGGCGACCGTTCGGCGCTTGCCCGCCTGGTCATCGTGCTTCTGTTCATCCTGCTGGGGCTGACCGTCCTGTTCAGCCTGGCCTCCGGCGCCTCCGATGCGTCGGCCATGGCTGTCGTGCGCGGATGGCTGTTCGGCGGCGCCGAGGACGCGCTGAGCGTGCGCGACCGCATCATCATCAACGACATACGCCTGCCGCGCGTCGTGCTGGGGGCGCTGGCCGGGGCCTCGCTGGCCGTATCCGGCGCGGTCATGCAGGGTCTGTTCCGCAATCCGCTGGCCGATCCCGGCCTGATCGGCGTTTCGGCCGGCGCCAGCCTCGGCGCGGTGCTGATCATCGTGCTGGGCGGCACCATGCTTGTGCCGTTCACCCAGGTGCTGGGCACATTCTCGCTGCCTATCGCCGCCTTTTTCGGCGGCCTCGTGACGACGATGGTGCTCTACAAGGTGGCGACGCGGCAGGGCCGGACCTCGGTGGCGACCATGCTTCTGGCCGGCATCGCGCTGGCCGCGCTCGCCGGCGCCATCACCGGCATTCTGATCTTCGTGGCCGACGACCGGCAGTTGCGCGACCTGACCTTCTGGCAATTGGGGTCGCTGGCCGGCGCCACCTGGCTCAAGATCGGCGCCGTCGCGCCAATCATGGTGGTGGCGATGGCGGCGACGCCCTTTCTGGCGCGCGGCCTCAACGCATTGGCGCTGGGCGAGGCCACGGCCACCCATCTCGGCATCCCGATCCAGCAGCTGAAATACGTCGCCATCGTCAGCGTGGCGGCTGCCGTCGGCTCCTCGGTGGCGGTCAGCGGCGGCATCGGCTTCGTCGGCATCGTCGTGCCGCATCTGCTGCGTCTGGCCATGGGGCCTGACAATCGCTACCTCCTGCCGGCCTCGGCGCTGCTCGGGGCCTCGCTGCTGTTGCTGGCGGATGCCGTGGCGCGCACCATCGTGGCGCCTGCGGAACTGCCGATCGGCATCGTTACCGCCGTTGCCGGCGCGCCCTTCTTCCTGTGGATACTGCTGCGCAAGCGCGGCGTGATCGATCTGTGAGGCCGGTATGATCGAAGCGCAGGACGTATCCGTTCATATCGGGACGAAACGCATCGTCCACGGCGTCGACCTCGACGCGCGGCCGGGCGAACTGGTCGTCATTGTCGGCCCCAACGGTTCGGGCAAGACGACCCTGCTCAAGGCGCTGTGCGGCGAACTCGCCTATCAGGGGCGGATCATGCTGAACGGCCGCGATCTGGCGAGGCTCAAGCCCGTCGAGGCGGCCGGCCTGCGCGCCGTGCTGCCGCAGGCGACGTCGCTGTCGTTTCCCTTCACGGTGCACGAGATCGTCAAGATGGGCCTGACCGGCGGCCGCTCCGGCGTGGCGGCGCAGGAGGCGCAGCACCTGCCGGAGCGGGCGCTGGCGCGCGTCGACCTGGAGGGGTTCGCCGGACATTTCTATCAGGAGCTGTCCGGCGGCGAGCAGCAGCGCGTGCAGCTTGCACGCGTGCTGTGCCAGGTGTGGATGCCGGTTCTGGACGGGCAGGCGCGTTATTTGTTCCTCGACGAGCCGGTGTCCAGCCTCGACATCCGGCATCAGCTCATCATCATGGATATCGCCCGCGATTTCGCCCGCAACGGGGGTGGGGTGGTGGCCATCCTGCACGACCTCAACCTTGCGGCCATGTATGCCGACCGCATCCATGTGATGCATCGCGGCAGGCTCGACACGGCAGGCGCGCCGCAGGATGTGCTGAGCGACTCGATGATCGAGCGGGTGTTCGGCTGCCGCTTGCGGGTGGGGGCCGTGCCGGCCGGCAACGCGCCTTTCGTCCTCCCGCAATCGGCCGTGTAAAAAAGAACGACCGGCCAAAGCCGGTCGCTGATAATCAGATTGTTCGCTGCAATTGCCGCGCCCTTCAGGCCGCGGGTGCGCGGTGCTCCGCTGCGGGCTTGCGGGCTTCCACTTTGCGCGGCTCCGACTTGCGCGGTTCCAGATGATCGATGCCGAGCGCCTCGCGCATGTTCGGGCGGGCGGCGATCAGGTCGGCAATGGTGTGGCGCTGCAAGACCGTGAAGAAGGCACCCAGCGCCTCGCGCAGGGCCGCGTTGAGCCCGCAGTTGTCGATCAGCGGGCAGTCTGCCGTGTCGCTGTCGAAGCACTCCGCCATCGAGAAATTGTCCTCGGTGACGCGTACCACATCGAACAGGCTGATCTCGTCGGCCGGCTTGCCGAGACGCACGCCGCCATTGCGGCCGCGCACGGTTTCAACCAGTCCGTTCTCGACCAGCGGCTGCAGGATCTTGAACAGGAAGAGTTCCGATACGGTGTAGGCCGAGGCGATTTCCGGAATGCGACTCAACTGGCCTTCGTTGGTCGCGCAATACATCAGGATGCGTATGGCGTAATTGGTCTGGCGCGTGAGTCGCATGATCCATCCTCGCAGGAAAGCTGTGCGGTATATATGGCGTATACCTTGGAATAATTCTAGACAAGCCCACAGAAAAAATTTTGAACCTTTTTCTCACCTTTAAACAAGCGCTTTTGTGGCGATGCGGTGGGGCATGCGCTTTTATTGCGGTATGGCCGGGAAAAACCCTCGGATCGAGCCATCCAAATTCGCATGGCAGCTTCCCGTTCTTGCTGGCCTGCAAGCCTCATCAAGCACTTGATATTTATGCTGCATTGCACAATATCAGGTATGTCGAAAGCGACTCAGGGAGGAACCCAGAGGAGTGCGACATGGAGCAGACCCTTTACAGCCCCGTTCGCCTGACGGGCACCATACGCCAGCTAAGACCCTCGGATCTGTCGAAATTCCGCGAGCATCTTCTCAGGCTCGATGCGGAAAGCCGGCGTGACCGCTTCAACGGATTTGCCGACGACCGTTTCATTTCCACCTATGTCTATCGGTCCTTTGCCGCCGGCACCACGGTGATCGGCTATGTCGAGGGCGACAAGGTGCTGGGCGCCGCCGAATTGCACGAGCGCCCCGAGGAAAGCCAGCCGACCGCCGAGATCGCCTTCAGCGTCGAACGCCATCTCCAGCATCAGGGGCTTGGCGGCAAGCTGTTCGAGCGCCTGATCGAGCAGGCGAGGGGCTTCGGCTACACCAAGCTTCTGGTCACCACCCATCCGCAAAACAGGGCCATGCGGGCTCTGGCCCGGCGCTACAATGCCAAACTGGTGTTCGAGGACGGCGAGACGGTGGGAACCATCCGTCTCGACCCGCTGATGCCGGTGGGCTTGCTGGCGGCTGGCGCCGTGCCGGAGCATGGCGCGCTCCAGCCGGCCTGAGGTCCGACCCGCCTGATCCAGAATCAAAAAGGCCGCATCGTCACCGATGCGGCCTTTTCGTTTTCGGTTTTCCTGCCCGATCAGTTCTCGTTCGCCTTGACCTGGACGGCAAGCGTCTTGGTCAGGTTGACCGGATTGGACATGGCGTCGGCCATGATCATGGCGAAGGGCACCGGCGAGGTCGGGCTGGCCATGATTTCCAGGCTGCGGGGATCGTCCAGATACTGGTTCACGGCGGCCGAAGCCTGCGTCGTCAGGTCCGGATTGTTGAGCTGGGCAAGGCCGAAGGGCACGATCGCCTTGGCCTGGTTGGCGACATCCTTGCCGGACATGCCCTGCTGCTTGCCGACATAGTCGAGCACCTTGTTGGTCAGCGAATCGTCGGCGAAGCGGATAGAGGCGCTGTTGAAGCTCAACTGCTGCATGAGCCCGAGCATGGCCATGCCCTGGGCCGAATTGTCGGCGCCTTCCGGTGCCTCCGCCATCTTCTTCTGCAGTTCCTGCATCGACTTGACGAGCTCGGCCGTGTAGCCGCCGAGGCTGAACGTCATGCCGAAGGTGCCGGCGCCGTCGACCGTGATGTCATATTTGGAAAAGTCCATGCGGCCGTCTTCGGGGTTCCACAGACCGGCCAGCGCGATGTTGCCGGAAATGTTCTGGTAGCCCAGCGCCTCGATGGCATCCTTGAACTTGGGGTCCTTGACCAGCGTGAGATCGCCGGTGAACTTCGGCGCGGTGCCGGTGAAGGTCATCGGCTGGCCGCTTGCCGGCTCCGTCACCTCGATGGCTATGTCGTCGACGGAGAAGGCGGTCTTGCCCTCGGACTTGATGACGAGGTTGGCCAGTTCGGCGGAGCGGTAGAACATCAGGCCGCCCAGCGCGGTGTTGCTGCCTTCCGCCGGCAGAACCACGCCGTGCATGATGAAGGGGCTCATCTCGATGCCCAGATCGCCCTCGTTGCGCGAATAGGCCTGCGTGGAGACGGTCTCGATCTTGTAGCCGCCGTCGGCCTCGGTGATGCCTTCCAGCTTCACCTCGCCCACGGTGAAGCCCTCCTTGGTGCCGGCCGGCTTCATGGAAACGCCTTGCAGGGACATGGAGGAGGCGTCGCCCGAAATGCCGGTCCATTCCAGATCGAAGCCCTGCTCGGCGAGCGTGGCCTTCAGTCTTGCCGCCACATCGCCCGTGTCCTGTGCCGAAGCGGGCGCGAGGGCCATGCCGAACAGAATGGTCGAGACGGCGAGCTTGTGCCAGGTTCTGCTGTGAAGGCTCATCATAGGCTCCAGGATTCATGAGGGAGGATGCCCGCATCTGCCCGCACTAGAAAGGCGGGAGCAAGGCCAATTTTGACCCATTGGTAGAAATTCACGTCAAAATAGCAAGAGCGGTTGCATTTTTCGGTGATCGGAATGGCACTTGACGGTCGACTTGCCCTTGCCGCGAATCGGCGCCTCGGTTAGTCAACCCCCATGGGAAAGAGCCTTCTGCCGCCCGGTGATGGCGGCGATCACATCGAACCGGTCGACCTCAAGCAGGCGCTCGAGGAGCGCTATCTCGCTTATGCGCTGTCGACCATCATGCATCGTGCCCTGCCGGATGTGCGCGACGGGCTGAAGCCGGTCCACCGCCGCATCATGCACGCCATGCGGCTGCTGCGGCTGAACCCCGACCAGGGCTTCGCCAAATGCGCGCGCATCGTCGGCGAGGTGATGGGCAAGTTCCACCCGCATGGCGACCAGTCCATCTACGATGCGCTGGTGCGTCTGGCGCAGAGCTTTTCGATGCGCTACCCGCTGGTCGACGGGCAGGGCAATTTCGGCAATATCGACGGCGATAACGCCGCCGCCATGCGTTACACCGAAGCGCGCATGACCGATGTGGCGACCGAACTGCTCGCCGGCATCACCGAGGATGCGGTCGACTATCGCCCCACCTACAACGAGGAGGACGAGGAGCCGGTCGTCCTGCCGGGCGCGTTCCCCAATCTGCTGGCCAACGGCTCCTCCGGCATCGCGGTCGGCATGGCGACCTCGATACCGCCCCACAACGCGGCCGAATTGTGCGATGCCGCGCTCTGCCTGATCGACGGCATCAAGTCCGGACAGGAGGTCTCCGGCGACCGCCTGATGGATTTCGTGCAGGGGCCGGATTTCCCGACCGGCGGCATCGTCATCGACAGCCGCGCTTCGATCGCCGAGGCGTACCGCACGGGCCGAGGCTCATTCCGCGTGCGCTCGCGCTGGCATCAGGAAGACCAGGGCCGCGGCACCTGGGTGATCGCGGTCACCGAAATTCCCTACGGCGTCCAGAAATCGCGGCTGATCGAGAAGATCGCCGAACTGCTGATCGCCCGCAAGCTGCCGCTTTTGGAAGACATTCGCGACGAAAGTGCGGAAGACATCCGCATCGTGCTGGTGCCCAAGAGCCGAACCGTCGATCCGGGCATATTGATGGAATCGCTGTTCAAGCTGACCGAGCTTGAAAGCCGCTTCTCGCTCAACATGAACGTGCTGTCGCGCGGCAAGGTGCCGAACGTGCTGTCGCTGAAAAGCGTGCTGCGCGAATGGCTGGACCATCGCCGCGAAGTGCTGTTGCGCCGTTCGCGTCACAGGCTGGCCGAGATCGAGCGGCGGCTGGAAATCCTCGCCGGCTATCTCATCGCCTATCTCAACATCGACGAGGTGATCCGCATCATCCGCGAGGAGGATGAGCCCAAGCCCGTCATGATGGCGCGGTGGGAGCTTACCGACACGCAGGCGGAAGCCATCCTCAACATGCGGCTGCGCTCGCTGCGCAAGCTGGAGGAGTTCGAGATCCGCAAGGAATTCGACGCCCTCACCGAGGAGAAGCAGCAGATCGAGGCCTTGCTCGGCGACGAGCAGAAGCAGTGGAACACCATCGCCTGGGAAATCCAGACCATCCGCCGCGATTTCGGGCCGGAGGAGAACAAGGAACTCGGGCCGCGCCGCACCACCTTCGCCGAGGCGCCGGAGCACGACCTCACCGACATCGCGCAGGCGATGATCGAGAAGGAGCCGATCACCGTGGTCGTCTCCGAAAAAGGCTGGCTGCGCGCCATGAAGGGGCATCTCGGCGACTATTCGCAGCTCTCCTTCAAGGAGGGTGACAGCCTGAAGCTGGCCTTCCACGCCCAGACGACCGACAAGATCCTGGTCTTTACCACGGGCGGCAAGTTCTACACGATCGGCGCCGACCGGCTGCCGGGCGGGCGCGGCCATGGCGAGCCGATCCGCATCATGGTGGACATGGAAACCGACCAGGACATCGTCACTGCCTTCGTGCATGAGCCGAAGCGCAAGCTTCTGCTCGCCTCGCATCAGGGCAACGGTTTCCTCGTCTCGGAGGACGAGGCGGTCGCCAACACCCGCAAGGGCAGGCAGGTGATGAACGTCAAGAACCCCGATGAAGCCCGTTTCTGCATTCCGACAACGGGCGATCATGTCGCCATCGTGGGCGAGAACCGCAAGCTGCTGGTGTTTGCCCTGTCGGAAATTCCGGAGATGACGCGCGGCAAGGGCGTGCGGCTGCAAAAATACAAGTCCGGCGGTGTGCTCGACCTCAAGACCTTCGCCATGGAAGCCGGCCTGACCTGGCAGGATTCCGCCGACCGCACCTTCACCCGCACGCAGGCGGAGCTTTCCGAATGGATCGGCTCGCGAGCCACGGCCGGGCGCATGGTGCCCAAGGGATTCCCGCGCACCGGTAAGTTCGGCTAACGCATTTCGCAGCCGGACGGAATCGTCTGGCGTTGCACAAATGCGGCCGGAAAAACCAGGCTGGAGCAGCGGGTGCGTTCGTCGGAACGCCCGCTGCTCCAGGTTTCAGAAGCGTCGTCTGGTTCCAATGGCCTGCAGGGCAATCCTGCAGTCCGGTATCATGATCGGTCGTGGCGTTCCGGCTTGGGGGAACGTGTCGTGAACATGCTTCCGCCAATATCTTTCTCCACTTTCGTGGTTATTGGATTGTCGTAATGATTGCTGCACTATGCTGGTGCAGACTGGGGCTCGGGCAAGCCGACTCGGCTGGAGGCACGACGTTTGAAAGAACAGGACAGTCAGAAGAACGGTCGCGAGTTGCGCCTCATGGGCCGCGCCGCACCGGTCAGGGCGGCGGTCATCCAGCCGCTGTCGGCGGCGCGCTGGCTGCTCATCCTTATTGTCGCGGCTGGCGTCTATTTCTTCCACGGCTTCCTGGTTCCGGTTCTGGCCGCCCTCATCATCGCCTTCGCCAGTTGGCCGCTCTACCGGCGCCTGCTGGCGGCCGTCGGCGGCAACCGTACCGTGGCGGCAACCTGCGCGCTGCTGCTCATCCTCACCTTCCTGATCGTGCCGGTGGTGTTTGCCGGCATGTATGCGTTCAACGAGATCCATGAATGGGTGGCATGGGCCGTCGAGGCCAACCGGCACGGCGCCCCGGCGCCCGAATGGATCGCGGCGCTGCCGGTCATCGGCGAATGGCTCGCCCAGCAATGGTCGACCACCATCGATCATCCGGGCGGCATCGGCGAACTGATCCAGCTCGTCAGCGGCGCCAATATCGGCAGCATCTACCGGGGCGTGGTGGCGGCCGGCGGCAGCGCCTTCAGCCTGTTGCTTGCCCTGCTGTTCATGCTGATCGCCCTGTTCTTCACCTATCGCGACGGCGAGGCCTTCGCGGCGCAGATCGACCGCATCGGCGAGCGCATCCTGCCGGCGCGGTGGGAACGCATATCGCGCGTCGTGCCGGCCACCATCAGCTCGACGGTCACCGGCATGACGCTGATCGCCATCGGCGAAGGCGTGGTGCTGGGCACGGCCTATTGGCTGGCCGGCGTGCCGTCTCCGGTGACGCTCGGTGCGCTGACCGGCCTGATGGCGCTCATCCCCGGCGGTGCGCCGCTCTCCTTCACGCTGGTATCGCTTTACCTAGTCGCCAGCGGTTCGCCCTTCGCCGGCGTGGCTCTGTTCTTGTGGGGGTCGGTCGAACTGTTCATCGTCGACAAGACGCTGCGGCCCAAGCTGGTCGGCGGGCCGATCAAGCTGCCTTTCCTGCCGACCTTCTTTGGCCTGGTCGGCGGGGTGAAGACGATGGGCTTTGTCGGTCTGTTCGTCGGTCCGGTGCTGATGGCGCTTCTGGTGGCCATCTGGCGCGAATGGCAGCACGAGGTCGACCTGACGGAGACGTCCGTGGTTCCGGTGGTGACGGCGGAGGCCGTTGTGGAGGAAGAGGAGCCTTCCGCCGCCCAGCGCTACCGGGCGGGCCGGTCGGCGGCCGTGGAGAGCTGATTTTCCCTGACGAGGCCAGCCAATTCAGGCCGGATGGCGGAGCGCCAGGGTGGCGCGGCGCCTGTGGCCTTCGTGCAACTGCCACAGAGAATGGGCGATGAGCGTGAGGACGAGGATCGCCCCGCCGAGCAGGCTACTGCGGGTGGGTGTTTCGGAAAAGATCATCCATACCCAGACCGGGGCCAGAACCGTTTCCAGCAGATAGAACATGGCGACTTCGGGACCGGAAATATATTTCGGACCGTTGGCAAGACAGAAGAACGAGATGGGCATGATCACCGCGCCGTTGAAGAGGATCCAGCCCGGCTCGGCGATGTAGAAGCCGTTTTTCCAGACCATCAAGCCGGCAACGAGGCAAGGCATGATTACCCCCACCAGTGCGGTGAAGCCCATGTCCTGCCCGCTGGAGCGCGAGATGGTGATGGCACTGGCGAGGCTGAAGGCCGCCCCCATGGCCAGGAGATTGCCGAAAATCTTGCCGCTGCCGAGGGAGGAACCCACGATAATGACGATGCCGGCGAACATCAGCGCCATGGCGAGCAGCGTTTGGGGCCGCGGCCGCTCCTTCAGGAACACCCATGACAACAGCGCCGCGAACATGGTGTTGAAGGCAAGGATGAAGACGAGATCGGCCGTCGAAGTGTTGAAGACGGCGGTGACGAAGAAAATTGTGCCGATGCCGTAGAGGCCAGCCACGATCAGGCCGGCGCGGCCGGGTACGAGCTTCGGCGCGTCGGCAGAGAAGAAGCGCCACACGGCCCACATGACGATGCCGGCGACGAAGGTCATGGCGCTGCGGACAAACAGGATCGACCATGTATCTCCGTCGGCCAGCCGGATCAGGGGAATGTCGACTGTCAGGGCCAGGCCGCCGAAAGCGGTGAGAAGCAGGCCTCTGGTGTGATGATCGATGTTTGTGGGCAAGGCAAAAACTCCGGCGGGCGCTGTAAGTCTGTATTTTTACGCATGTCGTTATCCCGAAACCGGTTCCCACTTTCGGGCGACATGCTCCAAAAATTTCTGGAATATTACGGCAGAGCGGCCCGTCATTCGGGCGTTTTGCGTGTCCGGCAGGCCGGAGGGACGGGCCCCGCTTATTTCACCTGGTAGCGGTCCCAGCCCTTGGGGCCGAGATGCTCCTGCGGTTGGAAGCGCATCTTATAGCTCATTTTGCGTGAGCCATTGACCCAATAGCCGAGATAGACATGGGGCAGGCCCATGGCGCGGGTACGCTCGATGTGATCGAGGATCATGAAGGTGCCGAGCGAGCGCTCCTCCATGTCAGGGTTGAAATAGGAATAGACCATGGACAGCCCGTCGGCCATGCGATCGGTGAGGGCGACGGCGATCAGCTCGCCTTCGCCCTTGCCGGTGATGAAGCTGTCCGGCCCGCGCCGGCGGTATTCGATGATCTTGGTCTCGACATGGGTGTCCTCGACCATCATCGCATAGTCGAGCACGGTCATGTCGGACATGCCGCCGAGACGGTGGCGGGCGTCGAGATAGGAACGGAACAGGGAATATTGCTCGGTCGAGGGCTGGGCGTCGTGCATGGTGCCGACGAGGTCCTGATTCTGCTGCAGCACCCGGCGCATGTTGCGGCTGGGCGTGAATTCCTGTGCCAGGATGCGCACCGACACGCAGGCCCGGCAGGTTTCGCAGGCCGGGCGATAGGCGATGTTCTGCGAGCGCCGGAACCCGCCCTGCGTCAGCAGGTCGTTCATTTCCGCCGCCTTGTTGCCCACGAGATGGGTGAAGACCTTGCGTTCGAACTGGCCCTCCAGATAGGGGCAGGGCGAAGGCGCAGTCAGGAAGAACTGCGGCGATTGGGTCAGGTGCTGCGTCATCTGCAAGCGAACTCCAAGATATGAATAGCTTGGCCCGTTCTCCAAAAAATTCAAGACGTTTGCGCAGGTCCTGTTTCTTCCTCGATCGGCAGTTGAACGATGCGCACATCGCGGTTGAACCAGGTGGCGGCGAAATGGCCGATCGCGACCGCGCCGACGCACAGCACGACCGAGGCGATGATGTTGATCGCCGCCCTGCCCATGGCGCCGGACCGCAGCAGGTCCAGCGTCTGGAGGCTGAAGGAGGAGAAGGTGGTGAAGCCGCCGCATACGCCGACCATGACCAGCAGGCGCACGTTCTCCGAAACGGGATAGCGGCCATGGGTCAGTGTCAGCGTTCCGAACAGGCCGATGATGAAAGAGCCGAGAATATTGATGAGGATCGTGCCCCAGGGCAGCGAGCCGCTGATCGGCTGGGCGGCGGCGGACAGCATGTAGCGAGCCAAGCTCCCGACAGCGCCTCCCAGGGCCACGGCGAGGCAGGATGTGAAAGACATCGGCGTCAATTCCTTCTGACCGGGCGGGCACAAAAAAACCCGCCATGCGGCGGGGCTTCTTCAAGACGTACCCCTGCCGCGGTTTCGTTGCGACAGGAGCCATCAGCCGGGTCCGGCGGTTTCGGGGAGCTCCATCCCCATTTCCCTTTTAGCGTAAGCCGTATGGACGGCTCACGCAAGCCTGTCACCGGTCGGTGCGGATGACGACGGTGCCGAGCAGCAGGTCGTGCAGGGTGCGCTTGCGGTCGGCAAACAGCGTGACCAGCAGGATCAGCGGGGTCAGGATCACGTTGCCGGCCCAGAACAGCACGGAATGCACCACCGCGAAAATGCTGTCGACCGGGCGGCCATCCAGCCGTTCAAGGCGAAGGCTCATCAGCTTCATGCCGGTGGTGGCCTGGTCCTTGCTGCCCAGCGTGAACCACACATAGGTGAGCGCCACCAGCGGCACGAGAATGCCGAACAGCGCCCAGCCGAGCCCGAAGGTGAGCAGGCCGAGCAGCAGAACCAGAATGGCGAAGGGGATCGTGAGCAGGCCGACGAGGATATAGTCGATGACGAAGGCCAGCACGCGGCGTGTGCGCACGCCGTCATAGGCGCGCACGTCGTCCTGCCTCGTGGTGATGATCTCGCCGTCGAGCACGCGAGCGTTCATGGGCGTTTCCGAGCCTTTCCGTTTGCACGTCGTTACAGGCTTCAGATGGTGGGTGGGCGCGCGTTTTCAAGATTTTCGCGTCAATCGGCGGTTTTGACGCCGCGAAGCGCTGCCAGGGCGACCGCCAGCCAGCCGGCGATGAGCAGCGTGCCGCCGGTCGGCGCCGCGAAGGGGAACAGCCGCGTGCCCAGGAAGTCGCGCGCCAGCAGATCGCCGCAGAAGATGGCAAGGCCGAGCAGAAGCAGCAGGCCGGCCGCGTGCAGGGTGCGGCTGGCGGTGAGCAGGCCGATGGCCAGCAGGGCAGGCGCGTGCATGACGAGGAAGGAGGCGGCGGTGCCGGTGAAGGGGCCGCCGCCATGCGATGCGGCCGCCGAAAGGGCGACGCCGGCCGCGCCGCTGGTGCCGGCGGCAAAAACGAGGAGACGGTTGTTCATCGGCGGTTGCTCCTGCAAGAATCAGGTCGGCGGGATTTCCGATCCGCCGGCACTTTGTGCCTGGGGGCGGGCAAATCAATGCTGCAAATTGCCGTGCCGGGTTTGCGCCAGCCGGTTCCAGGCCGCGCCGCCGGCCAGAAGTGCCGCCGTGCCGAGGAAAACGGCCGGCATGCCGATATGGCCGCCGACGAAGCCGCCGAGCAGAGGCCCGACCACCTGTCCGGCATATTGGGCCGAGATCGAATAGCCGAGGACGTTGCCGCCGACGCCGTCGGGCACGTTATGGCGGATGACGCTGGTGATCGACGGCAGCAGGCCGCCGAGCGCCAGCCCCATCAGGAAGCGCAGCACGATGAGTTGCCAGCCCGCCGTGACGAAAGCCTGCGGGACCAGCAGCAGGGCGGCGACGGCCAGCGCGCCCACCACCACGTTCCAGTGCCCCGCGCGGTCGGCGAGCTTGCCGAGCCAGGTTGCCGACACGATGCTGCCGAGCGCCGCCGCGGACATGACGACGCCGGCGACCAGAGTGACATGGGCCTGATCCTCGACGAGTTGCGCGACATAGACGGTGATGATCGGTTCGATCGACATGTTGGCCAGCATCAGCAGCATGCCGGTTACCAGCATGGCGACAACCGGCCGCTTGTCCGGAATGGCGGCCCATGCGCCGGCCGGCCTTTCCGCGCTGCTTTGCTGCGGTCTGTGTTCTTCTTTCACCAACAGGGCCGTGGCCAGGAAGGCGAGGAAGATGACGCCGCCGGAAAGCAGGAAGGTGGCGCGGATGCCGATCAGCGGCGGCAGCAAGCCTCCGATCAGCGGGCCGACGAGATTGCCGGCCATGATGCCGGCCGACAGGACGCCGAGCGCCCAGCCGGAACGCTCCTTCGGGGTCTGCATGGCGACGAGGATGGTGGAGCCCGATGCATAGCCGCCGGCCAGCCCGACAGCCAGGCGCAGCAGCACGAGCTGTTCCACGCTTTGCACCATGCCCATCAGCGACATGCACACCGCCATGCCGAAGCTGGCGCGCACCAGCATCAGCTTGCGGCCGTAGCGGTCGCCGAGCCTGCCCCAGAGCGGCGCCACCAGCGCCGCGGCCAGGAAAGTGGCGCCATAGGCGATGCCGGACCATTGCACGATGCTGGCATGGCCATGCGCGCCGAGCTGCTCGACATAGAGCGGCAGGAAGGGAAGCAGCAGGGTCATCGCCACGATGGTGGAGAAGGAACCGGCGAAGCAGACGGCGAGATTGCGCCGCCAGTGACGGTCATGTGCCGTCGCCGCGGTGTTGTCGGATGGCTCTGTGGCTGTCGCTGTGGCGGGTCCCGGGCCGCTCACCCTTTCAGCATCTCGGCCACGGTCGGCGCGAAATAGGTGAGGATGCCGTCGGCGCCGGCGCGCTTGAAGGCGAGGAGCGATTCCATCATTGCCCGGTCGCCGTCGATCCAGCCATTGGCGGCTGCCGCCTTGATCATCGAATATTCGCCCGACACCTGATAGGCGAAGGTGGGCAGGGCGAAGCTGTCCTTGATCTGGCGGATGATGTCGAGATAGGGCAGGCCGGGCTTGACCATCACCATATCCGTGCCCTCGAGGATGTCCTGCTCGGTTTCGCGCAGGGCCTCGGCGGAGTTGGCGGCGTTGATGTAATAGGTCTTCTTGTCGCCCTGCAGCAGGCCGGCGGTGCCGATGGCGTCGCGATAGGGACCATAGAAGGCGGAATCGAACTTGGTCGCATAGGACATGATGGCCACGTCCTGGAAGCCGTTCTCGTCCAGCGCCGAGCGGATGACGCCGATGCGGCCGTCCATCATGTCGGAAGGGGCGATGATGTCGGCCCCGGCCGCGGCCTGAAGCACCGCGCCGGCCGCGATCTGCTCGACGGTCTCGTCATTGACGATGATGCCGTCGCGCAGCACGCCGTCATGGCCGTGGCTGGTGAAGGGGTCGAGCGCGGCATCGGTGATGACGCCGATTTCCGGCACCGCCTCCTTGATGGCGCGGGTGGCGCGGTTGGTGAGGTTGTCGGGGTCGAGGATCAGCGAGCCGGTGGTGTCGCGAAGCGAGACATCCACCTTGGGAAAGGTGGCGATCGCCGGGATACCGAGCCTTGCCGCGCGCTCGGCCTCGCGCACCGCCACGTCTACGGAGAGGCGGAAGACGCCCGGCATGGCGGCGATCGGCTCCTGCACGTTCTCGCCCTCGACCAGGAAGATCGGCCAGATCAGGTCGTCCACGGTGAGATGGTTCTCCTGCACCAGCCGCCGCGACCACGCGGCCTTGCGCATGCGCCTGAGCCTTCTGGAGCCGGTGACGTCGTCGACGGTGCGTGTACCTGCCGCTTTGGTGGGTGCGAACCTGTTCATGGCCAATCTCCCGGGAGCGGCTTCACATGCCAGTCCCGGTCCTTCTCTTGCGCAAACCGGTGGGCCCCCAGCGAGGCCGTTTTCCAGAAGCGTTCTAACATGGCTGCCGTCGCTGACCAATGCGACATCATTGTGCGAGGGCGCAATCGTGCGCGCCCGCCATGGCCGGCCGGCATTGACGCGCCTGCATGTGGCCCTTAGCACTTTCGCCTGAGAGCGTTTGAGAGGGAATCTGTGACGATGGATTTTGGCGGCGGCGATGAAATCCGCTTCGAGACCATGGGGCAGGCCGGCGTGGTGACGCTCACGCGCCCCAAGGCCCTCAATGCCCTCACCGGACGGATGGTGCACGCGCTGGCGGCCGCCCTCGATGTCTGGGAAAAGGACGCTTCCGTCCGCCTCGTGCTGGTTCGGGGCGAAGGGCGGGCCTTCTGCGCCGGCGGCGACATCATGGATGTCTATCGCGCCGGCAGGGCGGGTGAGCGCCATGTCGAATTCTTCGCGGACGAATACCGGATGAACGCCCAACTGGCGCGCTTTCCCAAGCCCTATGTCGCGTTGATCGACGGAATCGTCATGGGCGGCGGCGTCGGCATTTCTGCCCACGGCTCGCACCGGGTGATGACCGAGAACGCCATCGTCGCCATGCCCGAAGTCGGCATCGGCTTCTTTCCCGATGTCGGCGGCAGCCATGTCCTGTCGCGGCTTCCCGGCGCTTTCGGCATGTATATGGCGCTGACCGGAAACCGCGTGCGCCAGGGCGATGCGCTGGCCGTCGGGCTTGCCACGCAAACCATCAGATCGGAGAGCCAGCAGGAGCTTGTCGAAGCGCTCACGGCCTCCGGCGAGGTGGAGGAAGTGTTGGGGCGGTTTCATGTCGCGGTGCCGGCCGAGACCGATGCCGCGACCTTCGCCGCCATCGAGCGCCATTTCTCGCACGAGACGCTGGAAACGGCCCTCGCCAGCCTGAAGGAGGAAGCCGGGGCGGGCGACGAGTTCGCGTCGAAGACGCTCGCGACCATATTGTCGCGCTCCCCGACCAGCCTCAAGGTGGCATGGCGCGAGATCAGGCGAGGGGCGGACCTTTCCATGGACGATTGCATGCGCATGGAGTTCCGGGTGCTCAACCGCATGCTGGACGGCCATGACTTCTATGAGGGCATCCGGGCCGTGCTCGTCGACAAGGGCTCGACGCCTGTCTGGAACCCGCCGACGCTGGACGGTGTGAGCGATGCCGCGGCCGAAGCCTATTTCGCGCCGCTGGGAGACCGGGAACTGGTCCTGTGAGGGAGGAGCTTCCAGGCCGCGCCGCTTTGGAGCCAGGGACGATCGAGATCGCCTTTGCCGTGTTCCTGCGCCTCATCGCCTGCCTGTGCCTTGTGTCCGGCGTTCTCTACTGGATCCGGCTAATCGGCTATTATCCGGGCGATCTGTACCGCTTCGACCTGATGCCGGTGCAATGGCAGATCGCCGCCTCGGTGCTGGCGGTGCTGTTTCCCTTCGCGGCCGCCGGCCTGTGGATGCTTGCGTCCTGGGGGCCGGTCATCTGGTTCCTGTGCGCGGCCGGCGAGATCGCCATGCATGCCGGCTTTCCGCAATATTTCGGCCACCGGCCTTCGGTCGTCGTCACGCATGCGGTGGTCGCCGCGATCTATTGCGGCTTCCGCGCGGCGATGCAGAGGCGCCGGCGCGCCGAAGCCGTGCAATAGGCGCGTGCCGGCCCTGCCGGGCCCGCCGAACCGTTAGCTCATTTTTTAGGTTAATTGTCCCGTGAGGCGTGACTATTCATTAAGCGTCTTCGACGGCTGTCGCTGGTAAGCTCTTGTTAGCCTTGGTGTTTAAGTCGAATTTTATGAGTATTCGATAGTGTCGCGATCAAGGTGAGAAAAAACAAAAAATCACCAGGCGACAAACGAGAGGCAAAGACAATGAACAACCAGCGCTCGGCGGCGAAGCCCGCTAATGTATCGAATGAAAGCCAGGAAGGTATCCGTTCGCTGTACATGGAATCGCTTCAGCTTGTTGAACGGTTGCATCGCCGTCTTCTTGACGTGATCAAGGACGAATTCGAACGGGCAGGCCGCTCCGACATCAATGCCATCCAGGCGCTGCTTCTGTTCAATATCGGCAATGCCGAACTGACTGCCGGCGAGCTTCGCTCCCGCGGTTACTATCTCGGCTCGAACGTGTCCTACAACGTCAAGAAGCTGGTCGATCTGGGCTTCATCAATCACCAGCGCTCCAAGCTCGACCGCCGTTCGGTGCGCATCAGCCTGACCGACAAGGGCATGGACGTGGCGGATGTGGTGGCGCGGCTCTACGAGCGGCACGTCGGCTCCATCGAGCAGGTCGGCGGCATCAACACTGACGAGTTCAAGCAGATGAACCGGGCCTTGCAGCGCCTGGACCGCTTCTGGAACGACACCATCGCCTATCGCATGTAGGATTTCGTCGCGCACACGGATCGCGTGATCCGTTGACTGGCCGGGCGGTGCCGGAAAGGCACAAGACCCGGCCTTTGTCATTTGCGGCGGGGCTGAAAGCAGGGCTGCGCCACGTTGCCGCCATATTCGGATGGAAGCGAGAATGTCAGCAGATCGGGCGCGAATGTCCGGCGATAAGGAACCCGTTCAGGCGCGGCGCCTTCTCGGCGCCAAAGCGATGGCATGGTTGGCGAATTGTTAAGGTCGCAACCCTAGAGTGCCCGGCGGCATTGCCTGAACACTGACTGGAAGAATGTCTGGAACGCCCATGAAGACGAACCGTCGTTTGTTTCTGTCCGGGGCTTCGGCCCTTGCCGCCTCGATGATCGCAGGCGGCGCGCGTGCCCAGGATGCGGTCGGCGATATTCTCAGGGCCGCGGGGCAGGGCGGCTGGCGCGACACGTTCGACGCGCGTTCCAGCGGCAGCGCCAAGGTTCTGTCGACGCGCCCCATCTTCAGCCAGCAGACCATCGCCTATACCGAACAGGCCATCGCCCAATACAGCAACCTCGTTGCCCAGGGCGGGTGGCAGCCGGTGCCGGACACCAAGAAGCTCAAGATCGGCGTGATCGATCCGGACGTGGTGCCGCTGCGCCGGCGGCTGATGGTTTCGGGCGACCTTCCGCAGAATGCCGGCCTGTCGGAATCCTTCGATTCCTACGTCGATGCGGCGGTGAAGCGCTTCCAGATGCGCCACGGCCTGCCGGCTGACGGCGTGCTGGGCAAGTACAGCTATCTGGCCATGAACATCAACGCCCAGACCCGGCTTGGCCAGCTCGAAACCAATCTCGTCCGTCTGCGCGAGAAGGTCGGCACGCTCGGCAATCGCTATGTGCTGGTCAACATTCCCGCAGCCCAGATCGAGGCGGTGGAGAACGACCGCGTCGTGCTGCGTCATACGGCAATCGTCGGCAAGATCGACCGCCAGACGCCGATCGTGAACTCCAAGATCAACGAGATCATCGTCAATCCCTACTGGACGGCGCCCACCTCCATCGTGCGCAAGGACATCATTCCTCTGATGCGCAAGAACCCCAACTATCTCAAGGACAGCAAGATCCGCCTGTTCGCCCCCGATGGGAGCGAGGTCGATCCGATGATGGTGGACTGGTCGACCGAGGAGGCGGCGAAGTACCGTTTCCGGCAGGAGCCGGGAACCAACAACGCCATGGCTTCGGTGAAGATCAACTTCCCGAGCCCGGACGGCGTCTACATGCATGACACGCCGCAGCAGAGCCTGTTCGGCCAGATGATGCGTTTCGACTCCTCGGGCTGCGTGCGCGTCCAGAACGTGCGCGACCTGGTGACCTGGGTGCTGCGCGATACACCCGGCTGGAGCCGGCAGCAGTTCGAGGCGACCATCAAGAGTGGCGAGACCGTTCCGGTGGCCGTGACCAACCCGGTCCCCGTGCATTTCCTCTATGTCTCGGCCTGGTCGACCGGCGACGGCGTCGCGCAATTCCGTGACGACATTTATGGTTGGGACGGGGTCGATGAACTGAAGATTTCTTCGGCCCTGTAGCCGGGAAATACCAGAGCATATCGTAAAAGGGCTGTCCGTGTGGCGGCCCTTTTCTACAGGCGGGCCGGAATTGACCGCCTGGGCTATCGATAACCGGCGCAATAGGGCCAGGTAATTTCGCGGTGAAAGTGGCTAGGGCAGGGCAACTGTGCTAATGCGCCCCCGGGTCTACTCCAGTTAGGGAAACTTCCGGTAATGGCGATACAGTCGGCTGCATCCAGTTCGTTCAATTCCTTCTTCGAGACCACCCTCGCGGATGCCGATCCCGAGATTTTTGACGCTGTTCGCAACGAGCTTGGCCGTCAACGCCACGAGATCGAGCTGATCGCCTCGGAGAACATCGTCTCGCGCGCCGTGATGGAGGCGCAGGGCACCGTCCTGACCAACAAATACGCCGAAGGTTATCCGGGCAAGCGCTACTATGGCGGCTGCCAGTATGTGGACGTGGTGGAAGAACTGGCCATCGAGCGGGCGAAGAAGCTGTTCGACTGCAAGTTCGCCAACGTCCAGCCCAATTCGGGCAGCCAGATGAACCAGGCGGTCTTCCTCGCCCTGCTGCAGCCAGGCGACACCTTCATGGGGCTCGACCTGAATTCGGGCGGCCACCTCACCCACGGTTCGCCGGTCAACATGAGCGGCAAGTGGTTCAACGTCGTCTCCTATGGCGTGCGTGAGGACGATCACCTGCTCGACATGGACGAGGTCGAGCGCAAGGCGAACGAGACGAAGCCGAAACTGATCCTGGCCGGCGGCACGGCCTATTCCCGCATCTGGGACTGGAAGCGCTTCCGCGAGATCGCCGATGCCGTCGGCGCTTATCTGATGGTCGATATGGCCCACATCGCCGGCCTCGTCGCGGGCGGCATGCACCCGTCTCCGCTGCCGCACGCGCATGTGGTGACGACCACCACGCACAAGTCGCTGCGCGGCCCGCGCGGCGGCATGATCCTCACCAATGAGGAGGACATCGCCAAGAAGATCAATTCGGCCGTCTTCCCGGGCTTGCAGGGCGGCCCGCTGATGCACGTCATCGCCGCCAAGGCCGTGGCCTTTGCAGAGGCGCTGAAGCCGGACTTCAAGGTCTATGCGCAGAATGTGGTGGCCAACGCCAAGGCGCTGGCTTCCAGCCTGCAGGAAACCGGCCTCGACATCGTCTCGGGCGGCACCGACAACCACCTGATGCTGGTCGACCTTCGCCCCAAGAACGCCACCGGCAAGCGGGCCGAGGCCGCGCTTGGCCGCGCCAACATAACCTGCAACAAGAACGGCATTCCCTTCGACCCCGAAAAGCCGTTCGTCACGTCGGGCGTGCGTCTGGGTACGCCGGCCGGCACCACGCGCGGCTTCGGCCAGGCCGAGTTCCGCGAGATCGGCAAGCTGATCGCCGAGGTTCTCGACGGGCTGAAGGCGGCCAACTCCGATGACGGCAACGCCGCCGTCGAAGCTGCCGTGAAGCAGAAGGTCGTGGACCTGACCAACCGCTTCCCGCTCTATTCCTATCTCGGATAAGCCTGTAATCACGCTTTTGGAGCGGCTGCTGCGCTGAACGCGCGGCAGCCGTTTCATTTTGGGCGATCTCGCCGGTGTATGTACCCTGACGGCAGGTTTCCGCGCGAAGTCATATTGCGGACGCGACGACGTTGGATTTCTGCCTTCGCGCTTCCTACCTGAGCGGAAAGGCTTTAGCTTTCCCGGCACCGACAGAATCGCGAACAAGGCTTTCCATGCGTTGTCCTTATTGCCAATCCGAAGACACACAGGTGAAGGACTCGCGCCCCGCCGAAGACGGCTCGGCCATCCGCCGGCGGCGCGTCTGTCCCGATTGCGGCGGCCGTTTCACCACTTTCGAACGGGTGCAGTTGCGCGATCTGGTGGTAGTCAAGAAGTCGGGCCGCAAGGTTCCCTTCGACCGCGACAAGCTGCTGCGCTCGGTGGAGATCGCGGTGCGCAAGCGCAATGTCGATCCCGAGCGCATCGACCGGGCCGTGACCGGCATCGTGCGCCAGCTCGAAAGTTCGGGCGAGACTGAAATTCCCTCGGCGGAAGTCGGCCGTCTGGTGATGGAGGCGCTGAAGTCGCTGGACGACGTCGCCTATGTGCGCTTTGCCTCGGTGTATCGCAATTTCCGCGAGGCCAAGGATTTCCACGACGTGCTCGGCGAGCTCAAGGTCGACGAGGATATCGACTGAGCGATGGCTGGCGCTGCTGACACCGCACAAGAGAAACTGGACCGCAGGTTCATGGCTGCGGCCCTGCGCCTGTCCCGCCGCCATTCCGGCCGTACGTCCACCAATCCCTCGGTCGGCACGATCATCGTGCGCGACGATGGGGCGGGACCGATGATCGTCGGCACGGGCGTTACCGCCATCGGCGGTCGCCCTCATGCTGAGACGGAAGCTCTGGCCGAGGCCGGCGAGCTGGCGCACGGCGCCACCGCCTATGTGACGCTGGAGCCGTGTGCGCATCACGGCCGCACGCCGCCCTGCGCCGAGGCGCTGGTGACGGCCGGCATCGCGCGGGTGGTGGGTGCCGCCAGCGACCCCGATCCGCGCGTTTCGGGCAAGGGTTACGCCATATTGCGCGAGGCGGGTGTCGAGGTCACTGAACGCGTGCTGGCCCCGGAAGCGGCGAACCAGCTGGCCGGCTATCTCATGCGTTCCTTGAAGAAACGGCCGGAGGTCATTCTCAAGATGGCGCTTTCCAGCGATGGAAAGATCGGCGTCAGGGGCGAGGGACAGGTTCCCATCACCGGAGAGGTGGCGCGCCGCGAGGTGCATCTGATGCGGACCGAGGCGGATGCGATCCTGATCGGCATCGGCACGGCGCTGGAGGACGATCCGGAACTGACGGTGCGGTTGCCGGGGCTGGAAAACCGCTCGCCGGCGCGCATCGTGCTCGACAGCGAGATGAGATTGCCGCCGGCCTCGCGCCTGGTTTCGGGCGTGGACCGGGTGCCACTTTACATCGCCTCCAACCCGCTGATCGATGGACAGCGCCGCGCCTTACTGGAACGCCACGGCGTGCGCTTCATCGGCACGGAGGTGCACGAAGGCAAGATCGCGCTGCCTGAACTGCTGGAGGATCTGGCCGCGCTCGGCATGTCCAGCATCATCGTCGAGGGCGGAGCGTCGGTGGCGCAGTCATTCCTCGACGAGGGCCTCGTCGATCGCATCGTGCTGTTTCGGGGGCCGACAGAGGTCGGCGGGCAAGGCATTGCCGCGCCCATCGGGCCGGATACCATCCCGGCAGGTTTCCGCAAGCTGCGCGAGATGCAGTTCGACCAGGACGGTTTTGCAGAGTGGGTAAGGGCCATCTGATGTTCACGGGTATCGTCACCGATGTCGGCAAGGTTGCTGCGGTCGAGCCGCTCAAGGAGGGGGTGCGGCTGCGCATCGACACCGCCTACGATCCGCAAACCATCGATATCGGCGCTTCGATTGCCTGTTCCGGCGTGTGCCTGACGGTGACCGCACTGCCTGAAAACGGCTCCAATGCGCGCTGGTTCGAGGTCGAGGCATGGGAAGAGGCCCTGCGCCTTACCACGGCCGCGCAGTGGAAGGCGGGAACGCACATCAATCTGGAGCGGGCGCTGAAGATCGGTGACGAACTGGGCGGGCACATCGTTGCGGGCCATATCGACGGCACGGCCGAGATCGTGGCGCGGCAGGACGAGGGCGATGCGGTGCGCTTCACGCTGGAGGCGCCGCCGGAATTCGCCCGCTTCATCGCGCCCAAGGGGTCGGTGGCGCTGGACGGCACCTCGCTCACCGTCAACAAGGCGGAAGGCAGGCGCTTCGACGTGCTGCTCATCCACCATTCGCTGCAGGTGACCACCTGGGGCGAGCGCCAGGTCGGCGATCGGGTAAACCTCGAAATCGATACCATGGCGCGCTATGCTGCACGCTTGTCGGAAGCGGCGGCGCAGGGATACTGACAAGGCGAAAGCCTGACCCAAAGCATCCTCTTCGCGTGAGGCTTGCGGACTCACGCGCTTCGGCCTAATTGACCGGCTCGGCCGGAGACGCAGGGACCATGACCCAGGACAAGAAGAAAAAACTGCTCATCATCGAGGCTCGTTTTTACGACGACCTCGCCGACGCCCTGCTGGAAGGTGCCAAGACGGCGCTCGATGAAGCCGGCGCCGCATATGAGGTGGTTACGGTGCCCGGCGCGCTCGAAATTCCGGCGGTGATTTCCTTCGCGCTCGACGCCGAGGACGATGAGGGCGAGGGCTATGATGGTTTCGTCGCCCTCGGCACCGTCATTCGCGGCGAGACCTACCATTTCGAGATCGTCGCCAATGAATCGGCGCGCGCTTTGATGGACCTGTCGGTGCAGGAATCGATCTGCATCGGCAACGGCATCCTCACCACCGAGAACGAGGAGCAGGCATGGGCGCGCGCGCGTCGCAGCGAAGGCGACAAGGGCGGCTTTGCCGCGCGCGCGGCACTGACCATGATCGCGGTTCGCGATCGGCTTGGAGCTGAACGTTCGTGACGGAACCTGCTGACAAGACCCCGCAGATGCGGCATGCCAACAAGCGCGGCGCGGCGCGCCTCGCCGCCGTGCAGGCGCTCTACCAGATGGATGTCGCCGGCAGCGGGCTGCTGGAAATCACGGCCGAATACGAGGCCTTCCGGCTCGGCAAGGAAGTCGATGGCGCGCTCTACCGCGAGGCGGACGCGCAATGGTTCCGGGCCATCCTGGCCGGCGTGGTGGAGAAGCAGAAGACGCTCGATCCGATCATCCGCCAGGCGCTGACCGAGGACTGGCCGCTGTCGCGGCTCGATTCCACGCTGCGCGCCATTCTGCGCGCCGGCACCTATGAGCTGATGATGCGCGCCGATGTTCCGGTCGCCGTGATCGTCTCGGAATATGTCGACATCGCCAAGGCATTCTATGAAGAAGACGAGCCCAAGCTCGTCAATGCAGTGCTCGACCGCATTTCCCGCCGCGTGCGCGGCGAAGGACGAGGCAAGGGCAAGGAGGCTTCATGAGCGCATCGGGACAGGCAGCCACCGGCGCGCAGACGCCCGCCATCGAGCGGGAGGCACGCCGGACAGCGCTGATCCTGGCCGCCGCTCAGGCCATCGTCGGTTCGGCAGCGCCGATCTGCTTCGCGCTCGGCGCGCTTGCCGGCCACTACCTTCTGGGTCTCGACAAGTCCCTCGCGACCGCCCCGCTGACGGGCTTCAATGTCGGTGTCGCGGTCGGTGCGCTGCCGGCAGCGGCGATCGTGCGCCGGCTCGGCCAGCGCGACGGCTTCCTGACCGGAACCGGCCTGACGGCGCTTGGCGGCCTGATCGCCACCATCGCATTGTTCCAGTCCAGCTTCTGGATATTCGCATTCGGCCTGCTCGTGGTCGGCTTCGGCAGCGCATTCGTGCAGCAGTTCCGCTTTGCCGCCGCCGACAACGCGCCGCCGGCCTTCAAGGCCCGCGCCATCTCCTTCGTGCTGGCGGGCGGCGTGTTCACCGCCATGATCGGCCCCCAGGTGGTGATCTTCACCAAGGACCTGCTCGAACCGGTGATGTTCGCGGGGGCCTTCGCCGCGCTGATCGTGCTTGCGGGCATCGGTGCGCTGGTTCTTGCCCAATTGCGCCCGCGTCCTCTCGTCGAGAAGGCGCATGAGGCCGTGTCGAGCGGACGGCCACTGACCGAGATCATCGCAAAGCCGCGTTTCATCACGGCCCTGACCTGCGCCGTCGGTTCCTATGCGATGATGACCTTCGTGATGACCGGCGCGCCGCTGGCCATGGTCGGCTGCGGTTTCACCTCGGACGAGGCGACGCTCGGCATTTCCTGGCACGTGATGGCGATGTTCGCGCCGAGCTTCTTCACCGGCAGACTCATCAGCCGGTTCGGCGCGCCGACCATCGTTGCCATCGGCTTTGCGCTGCTCATCGGTTGCGGCCTCGTGGCGCTGTCCGGCATCCAGCTCTGGCAGTTCTGGACGGCCCTGATTTTGCTCGGCCTTGGCTGGAACTTCGGTTTCATCGGCTCCACCGCCATCGTGGCCGAATGCTACACGCCGGAAGAGAAGGGCAAGGTGCAGGGCTTCCACGATTTCGTGCTGTTCACCAGCGTCGCCTTCGCTTCGCTGATGTCGGGCGCGGTCTACAATGCCTGGGGCTGGGACATGCTCGCCTGGATACTGTTCCCGCTTTCGGGCCTGTGTCTCGTCATGCTCGTCCTGCAAACCATTGCCGACCGTCGCCACCGCGCGGCGTGATCTGCCCGACCGGGATCTGAAAAAGGGCTGACGATTCCGTCCTTTTGCGGCGCGAAATGATACTTTCGGGCGAAACCGGGGCAAAGCTCAACAATATCTTGACCTTGGCAGCCGGTTTCGCCTAAGCCGCTACATTAGGTCGCACTGCACAATGCAGTTCGGTCTGGTTGCAACGGCCCGGGGAGAGGGGTTCTTGCGGGCCATCATGTGAGGAAAATCCGGCAATGACCATGCTTTATGTCGTCATCGCCTGCGGCCTGCTTTCTGTCCTTTACGCCATCTGGGCGACTCAGTCGGTGCTTGCCGCCGACCAGGGCAACGCACGCATGCAGGAAATCTCCGCGGCCATCCGCGAGGGCGCGCAGGCTTACCTGACCCGCCAATACACCACCATCGCCATCGTCGGCGTCGTCGTCTTCGTGCTTGCGTGGTGGCTGTTATCCGCGACCGCCGCGTTCGGTTTCCTGAT
The DNA here is from genome assembly GCF_052978165.1 of Aquamicrobium terrae. Taxonomy (NCBI): domain Bacteria; kingdom Pseudomonadati; phylum Pseudomonadota; class Alphaproteobacteria; order Hyphomicrobiales; family Phyllobacteriaceae; genus Aquamicrobium; species Aquamicrobium terrae. The sequence goes on along the minus strand of NZ_JBRKLZ010000001.1, from coordinate 484,985 downwards.
CGGTGCCGTGCTTTCGGGCGCCGCGGGCTTCATCGGCATGCATGTGTCGGTCCGGGCCAATGTGCGCACCGCGCAGGCGGCCTCCAACAGCCTGGCCGCCGGCCTCGACATCGCCTTCAAGTCCGGCGCGATCACCGGCCTTCTGGTTGCCGGCCTCGCGCTGCTCGGCGTGTCGGTCTACTACTGGATACTCACCGGGCCGCTCGGCCATGCCCCGGCCAGCCGCGATGTGGTCGATGCGCTGGTGGCGCTCGGCTTCGGCGCGTCGCTGATCTCCATCTTCGCCCGTCTCGGCGGCGGCATCTTCACCAAGGGGGCGGATGTCGGCGGCGATCTGGTCGGCAAGGTGGAAGCCGGTATTCCCGAGGACGATCCGCGCAACCCGGCCACCATCGCCGACAATGTCGGCGACAATGTCGGCGACTGCGCCGGCATGGCCGCCGACCTGTTCGAGACTTATGCCGTCACGGTCGTGGCGACCATGGTGCTCGCCGCCATCTTCTTCGGCAATGCGCCCAATCTCGGCGAGATGATGCTTTATCCGCTGGTCATCTGCGGCGCCTGCATCATCACCTCCATCGCCGGCACCTTCTTCGTCAAGCTGGGCTCCAACGGCTCGATCATGGGCGCGCTCTACAAGGGCCTGATCGTTACCGGCCTGCTGTCGATCGTCGGCCTGGCCATCGCCAACCAGCTGACCATCGGCTGGGGCGAGGTCGGCACCGTCAGCGGCATGGTCATTACCGGCGGCAATCTGTTCGCGTGCGGCCTGATCGGCCTGCTGGTGACGGCGCTGATCGTGGTGATCACCGAATACTACACCGGCACCAACAAGCGCCCGGTGAACTCCATCGCCCAGGCCTCGGTGACCGGCCACGGCACCAACGTCATCCAGGGCCTTGCGGTATCGCTGGAATCGACGGCGCTGCCGGCCATCGTCATCGTCGGCGGCATCATCGCCACCTTCCAGCTTGCCGGCCTCTTCGGCACGGCGATCGCGGTGACGACCATGCTCGGCCTTGCCGGCATGATCGTTGCGCTCGACGCCTTCGGCCCGGTGACCGACAATGCCGGCGGCATCGCCGAAATGTCGGGCCTGCCCAAGGAGGTGCGCCAGTCCACCGACGCCCTCGACGCCGTCGGCAACACCACCAAGGCGGTGACCAAGGGCTACGCCATCGGCTCGGCCGGCCTCGGCGCGCTGGTGCTGTTCGCGGCCTATTCGAACGACCTGCAATATTTCGCGGCCAATGCCGACCAGTATCCCTACTTCTCGGACCTCGGCACGGTTTCGTTCGACCTCTCGAACCCCTATGTGGTGGCCGGCCTCATCTTCGGCGGCCTGATCCCGTACCTGTTCGGCGGCATCGCCATGACGGCGGTCGGCCGTGCGGCGGGCTCGATCGTGGAGGAGGTGCGCAAGCAGTTCCGCGAGGATCCCGGCATCATGCAGGGCACCTCGAAGCCGAACTATGCGCGCGCCGTCGATCTGCTGACGAAGGCGGCGATCAAGGAAATGATCATTCCTTCGCTGCTGCCGGTGCTGGCGCCGCTGGTGGTTTATTTCGGCGTGCTGCTGATCTCGGGTTCCAAGGCTTCGGCCTTTGCCGCGCTCGGGGCCTCGCTGCTCGGCGTCATCGTCAACGGCCTGTTCGTGGCCGTGTCGATGACTTCCGGCGGCGGCGCCTGGGACAACGCCAAGAAGTCGTTCGAGGACGGCTTCACCGACAAGGACGGCGTCAAGCACCTCAAGGGTTCCGAAGCGCACAAGGCATCGGTGACCGGCGATACGGTCGGCGATCCCTACAAGGATACGGCCGGCCCGGCCGTCAATCCGGCGATCAAGATTACCAACATCGTCGCCCTGCTGCTGCTGGCGGTTCTGGCGCACGGCTGATTCGGCCTTCCGGCTGTCATCCCGGAAAAAAACCCGCGGGGAGCGATCTCCGCGGGTTTTTTGTGAAAGAACCGAAATCCGGCATCGGATCGTTCCGATGCCCGGGCGCGGCGGTCGCGTGCGATCAGTTGCCGGAGCCGCCGATCATGCTGCCGACCTGGCCGGGGTTGAGCTTGCCGGCGCCGCTGATGACCTGGGCGAGGAAGTTCTGGTCCTTGCCGGCGGTCGGGGTGGTGCGGCTGATGAAGTCGAACACCTTGCCGTCCTTCAAGCCGTAGTTGGCAATGTTGCTGACACGGCCGTCATCGCCGAAATAGACGGCAAGCACGCTCTGCTCCACCACCTTGGCGTTGGCGAAGGCGACCGGCCGCTTTCGGGTCTGGGAGATGTAGTAGAACACTTCATTGTCGAAGGTGGCGGTGGTGGAGGGCGTTCCCAGCGCCAGCAGCACCTGCTCGCGGCTGGAGCCGACCGGCACCATGTCCAGCGACTGCTGGTCGACGACATACCCCTGATGCAGCGTTTCGCCGGGGTTGAGGTCGCCGATCATCTTCGAACTGTTGCAGGCCGAAAGCACGGCGGCGACAGCCAGCAGCGATGCGAGCCCGGCAGGGCGCGACGAAAATGTCGACTTGAATCTCTTCACGCGCAACGACAACTCCATCCAATCAGCCTTGCACGCCCGCTTGCGCGAGGCCGCAAAAGCGGTAAACCAGCTTAGCCGCCGATGCAACAAGGCCATCCAAACAAGGGTCCCCGGGAGACCGTCTTTTCCATGTTCAAGCGTCTGTTCGGCGCCAAGCGCCAGGCAAATCGCGAAATCACCGACGCGCTCTACGGGGAAATCGTGGCAGCGGCGCGGCAGCCGCACTTCTATTCGCACTGGAACGTGCCGGATACGCCGCTTGGCCGCTTCGAGATGCTGTCCCTGCACATGTTCCTTCTCCAGCACCGCCTGCATGGCACGGAAGGGATGGCGCAGGAGGTCGCGCAGGTTCTCATCGACGAGTTCTTCCTCGATGTCGACCATTCGTTGCGTGAGCTTGGGATCAGCGATGTCGGGGTGCCGAAGCGCATGAAACGCCTGGCCAAGATGTATTACGGCCGCACCGCAGCCTATGCCGATGCACTGGAGAGGCGGGACGACGAGGCGCTGGTGGCCGCGCTGGGGCGCAACATCCGCCCGGATGAGGAATGGGCCGAATCGCGACGGCTCGCCGCCTATGTGAAAACGGCCGTCGCGGGCCTTGCCGCGCAGCCCGCCGAGGCCATCTGCGCCGGCAAGCTGCAGTTCCCACGTGCGGGCGAGGAAGGACAATGAGATGAAAGACACAGAAGAAAAAAGCCCCGTTTCCTTCCCGGTGCATGTCGCGCGCCTGCCGCAGAAGGGCCTGCCGGTGGTCATCGAGGCCGACGAAGCACAGCGCAAGGCGCTGGCCGAGGCGCATGGGCTGCTTTCGGTCGACAGCTACAGGGCCGAAATGCTGGTCACGGCCTGGAAGCGCAATGGCGTGAAGGTTTCCGGACATGTCGCCGCCGATATCACGCAGGCATGCGTGGTGACCCTGGAGCCGCTCAAGGCTCATATTGACGAAGCGGTCGAAGGCCTTTTCCTGCCGCAGGATTCGAAACTCGCCCGGCTGGAGCAGCAGGGAGAAATGGTGCTGGATGCGGACGGGCCAGACAGCCCCGAGACGTTCACCGGAGACACCATCGATGCCGGCGCCCTGGCGGAAGAATTTTTCGGGCTGGCCATCGATCCCTATCCGCGCAAGCCGGGCGTCACGCTGGAGGCTTCCGGCTCGGACGAGCCGGAAGAAAACGAGTTCCGCAAAAAATTGCGTGGCCTTCTCGGAAAAGACTGAAAGCCGGGCCATATCGCAAAAGCCAGTTGTGTGGCCGAGCAAAAACGCTATTTTCGCCAAAAATTCCGGCCAGCGAACAAACCTGCCCGACAACCAATAGTGAGATAGGGACGGCGTGATCAGAATTTCGATCGATGCGATGGGCGGTGATCATGGCGCAAGCGTGGTGATCCCCGCCCTGGCGACTGTCGCGGCCCGGCGTCCGGACATCAAGTTCATCATCTATGGTCGTGAAGACGCGGTTCGCCCCGAACTCGCGAAATTTCCCACGCTGGCTGCGGCGAGCGAGTTCGTCCATTGCGAGGTTGCCGTCCAGATGGACGATAAGCCGAGCCAGGCGCTGCGCCACGGGCGCGGCACCTCGTCGATGTGGAACGCCATCGAGGCGGTGAAGAACGGGCAGGCGGATGCCTGCATCTCGGCCGGCAATACCGGTGCGCTGATGGCGATGGCCAAGTTCTGCCTGCGCACCATGGCCAATGTCGACCGTCCGGCCATTGCCGCGATCTGGCCCAATGTGCGGGCCGAAAGCGTGGTGCTGGACGTGGGCGCGACAATTGGCGGCGACGCCCAGCAATTGGTCGATTTCGCCATATTGGGCACCGGCATGGCGCGTGCCCTGTTCGGCATAGAACGCCCGACGGTCGGCCTGCTCAATGTCGGCGTCGAGGAGGTCAAGGGCCAGGAGGAGGTCAAGGAGGCCGGGCGCATGCTGCGCGAGGCCGGGCTCTCCTCGCTCGACTATCGCGGTTTCGTCGAGGGCGACGACATCGGCAAGGGCACGGTCGACGTGGTGGTCACCGAAGGCTTCTCCGGCAACATCGCGCTCAAGACGGCCGAAGGCACCGCGCGCCAGATTGCCGGCTATCTCAGGGCCGCCATGGGGCGCTCCCTGCTGTCGCGCATCGGTTATATTCTGGCCAAGGGCGCGTTCGACCAGTTGCGCGAGAAAATGGATGTCAGCCGTTCCAATGGCGGTGTGTTCCTGGGCCTCAACGGCATCGTGGTGAAAAGCCATGGCGGTGCCGATTCGGCCGGATTTGCAGCGGCCGTGGAGCTTGGTTATGACATGGTCCGCAACAGGCTGCTGGAGCGTGTCCAGGCCGACATCGATCTGTTCCATGCCCACAACCCGCAAAGCCAGGCGACCGAGACCAGCAAACCCGTCGTCGAGACCGACGAAGAAGGATAGGTAGACCTTGATCAGATCAGTCGTGCGCGGCATCGGTTCGGCCTTGCCCCGTCGCATCATGAAGAACGCCGAGTTCGAGGGCATGGTGGAAACCTCGGACGAATGGATCGTACAGCGCACCGGCATCCGTCAGCGCCATATCGCGGCCGAGGACGAAACCACCGCTTCGCTGGGCGAGGCTGCGGCGCGCGCCGCTCTTGCCCATGCCGGACTGACGCCGGACGACATCGATTTGATCGTGCTGGCCACCTCCACGCCCAACAACACCTTTCCCGCCACCGCCGTCGAGATCCAGAACCGGCTTGGCATGCATCACGGTTTCGCCTTCGACATGCAGGCGGTGTGCTCGGGCTTCGTCTACGCCGTCACCACGGCGGATACCTATATTCGCTGCGGGCTTTCCAGGCGGGCGCTGGTCATCGGCTCGGAAACCTTCTCGCGTCTGCTCGACTGGGACGACCGCTCCACCTGCGTCCTGTTCGGCGACGGTGCCGGCGCGATCGTCCTGGAGGCCGGCGAAGGCGAGGGCACGATTGCCGATCGCGGCGTGCTGGCCGCGGCGCTGCGCTCGGATGGGCAGCACAAGGAAAAGCTCTATGTCGACGGCGGCGTCTCGACCACCGGCACCGTCGGGCACCTGAAGATGGAGGGCCGCGAGGTCTTCAAGCATGCGGTCGGCATGATCACTGACGTGATCGAGGCGACCTTCGCGCAGGCTGGAATCACCGCCGAGGACCTCGACTGGTTCGTGCCGCACCAGGCCAACAAGCGCATTATCGACGCTTCCGCCAAGAAACTTGGCATTGCCGAGGAAAAGGTGGTGATCACCGTCGATCGGCACGGCAACACGTCGGCCGCCTCGGTGCCGCTGGCGCTTTCCGTCGCGGTGGCCGATGGCCGCATCAAGCGCGGCGACCTCGTGCTTCTGGAGGCGATGGGCGGGGGCTTCACCTGGGGCGCGGTGTTGCTGCGCTGGTAGCGGTCATGCAACCCTGTCCAAACGGTCTTGACCTTTACGGATCAATTACTTAGGCTCCGCCGTCGTTTCTTGTGATCATTGTTTTAACGGATTGGACGGACGCATGGGGGGAAAGACGCTTACGCGCGCCGATCTTGCCGAGGCTGTTTACCGCAAGGTGGGCCTGTCGAGGACGGAGTTTGCCGAACTGGTCGAGGCGGTCCTCAACGAGATCTGCGAAGCCATCGTGCGCGGCGAGACCGTGAAACTGTCCTCTTTCGCCACCTTCCAGGTGCGCTCGAAGAACGAGCGCATCGGGCGCAACCCCAAGACCGGCGAGGAAGTGCCGATCCTGCCGCGCCGGGTGATGACCTTCAAGGCCTCCAACGTGCTGAAGAACCGCATCCTGCGCTCCCACCAGAACCGGGAAAAGAGCGGCAAGTAGCTTTTTTGCCTGCAAAAGTTCCGGACAGATGCGCCCGTCTTTTCGTCGGGCTTGAATGTTGATCCATAAACGGTTGGAATGAAGTCCGGTTCAGGTGCCGGCCGGTGAATCGATTCGGGCCGGCCGCCTGACAGCGGGACACGCCGCCTTTGCCTTTGCGCCCCGCTTGCTTGACGCATTTTCGTGAGGATCGGCCATGGAAAAGAGCCCCGACGCCTTTCGCACCATCAGCGAAGTCGCGGAAGAACTCGACCTGCCGCAGCATGTGCTGCGTTTCTGGGAAACCCGCTTCACGCAGATCAAGCCGATGAAGCGCGGCGGCGGGCGTCGTTACTACCGGCCGCAGGATGTCGAGCTCATCAAGGGCATCCGGCACATGCTCTATGACCAGGGCTATACCATCAAGGGCGTTCAAAAGCTGCTGCGCGAGAACGGCAACCAGTTCCTGGTGGCGATCGGCAACGGCGATCTGGCCGCCGTCGAGGCCATCGCCCAGCGCAAGCAGGCCGAGGCCGTGGAGCTCACGCCCGCCTCGCAGCCGCGCCCGGGCGAGGAGGAGCAGCTGGTCGGCCAGCCCAAGGCCAAGCCGAGCCGCCGGTTCTTCGGGCTCGGCAAGGCCGATGACGACGGGCCGGTGCAGGCCGATGGCGGCCGGCTTTCGCGCGACAACCGGGCGCTTTTGCAGGAGGCGCTGTTCGACCTTCTGGAATGCAAACGCCTGCTGGACCAGGTGCGCTGACAGCGGAAACAGCGGCCGCCGCTCCATCGGAACAAATCACGACGAGGGTCGTTGTCCTTCTTTCCAGTTTTCAGAAAGAAGGAAACAGCATGGCGTCTTTCTCGTCCCTTTCCGACATGGACCTCGAAAAGCAGGTTGCGCAGCTTTCGAAGGAGTTGACTTCGCTGAAGAAGCAGCTCTCGAAGCGCGGCAATCGCTATTACGATGAAGGCCGCGAGGCGCTTTCCGACTATCGCGACACGATCTCGGACTATTATGACGAGATTTCCGGCCGCATCGGCGAACATCTTCCCGATCTGCGCAAGAGGGCCCGGGCTATCGAGCACAGCGCCCGCGAGCATCCGGCGACCACGGCGGCCGTAGGCCTGATCGTGCTTGGGCTGGTCGCCTCGCTTTTGCTTTCCAGGCGATGAAATCATCGTTCCGGCCGCTTCGGCGGCCGGACTCTGCCTTCTTCGATCATGAAGAGAGAAATGGTCGGAGTGGCGGGATTCGAACCCACGACCCCTTGACCCCCAGTCAAGTGCGCTACCGGGCTGCGCTACACTCCGAACCGGGGGAAGCCTTATATTCTGCGCACTTGCGGCGCAAGGGCTAAAACGCCTTTCACCAACACAAGCCCATCATTTGCGGTGAATTGTAGCTTTCCGTGGCGCCATGGCGCCGGGAATCCCCAGCCTGTGCCTCTTGTCGCGAGAGGCCGGGAATCGGCTGCGTGCATATCTTGTGATTTTGTGGCTTTCCGGCACGAATTTATAATGGCGGCAGGAGGGGCTTTGACTTCGGGAGGAATGTTATGGCGAGGAAATATATCGACTGCCGCGAATTCCCGAGTGAGATGAAGTGCACGGTTGTCATTTCGGCCGATGGTGAAGACGAATTGATAGAGGCCGCGGTGCAACATGCGATTTCGGTGCATGGGGAGCATGATACTCCTGAGTTCCGCTCCGAAATCAGAAAGGCGATCCACGAAGGCGCGCCTGCCGCCTGAAACTGGTCCCGTATTCGAGCCCTTCGCCCGGTTCCGGCCGGGCGAAGGGCTTTATGGCAGCCGCTTCCTGATCCGCATCATCCCAGGCGGGACAGACTTTCTATTTCATGCCCATTTGCAGGCGTGGCGTGAAACGAATGTTGCGAATCTCGCTTTTCATCGTTTCATCCCGGTTGTTCAGCAGCGCTATCACGCGAACGAAGCGGGTTCCCGGCTGGAACTGGCTGTGGACGTCGTTGCCTTCGCCGCCGACGGTTCCAGACAAGGGCGCCCAGCCTCGTGCGGCGACGAGGTAATAGTCGTCCGCCGCAACGTAGCGATTGGGAGCGGACTTCGAGGACAGGCGCTTGCCGTCCTTGTCGTAGGCAACCACTCCCAGATAGGTCCTGGCGCCTTTTCGATCGTCGCCCTTGGCGGCAAGGCTGCGCACCTCGGCCGAAAGGTCGTAGGTGAGGGAGGGGTCGACCGGTATCAGCTGCGAGGTGACGGTGGTGGGTCCGTTGCCGGACAGAGGTGCCGTTTCGCCGGTGACCGTAGGGACCTGCCCGGCATCATTGGTGTGGGCATCGGCATCCGCTGTCGCGACCAGCCAGCCTCCTTGCATGGCGCCGAGGCTGACCATGCCGATGACGGCAAGAACGGAAACTATGATGCGCCCGTAGATTTTGGCGGCGCTGATGAATGCTCTGTCTTGCATCAGGGGCTGGCTGCTTTCGGTCCGCTATTGGGGTTGGCGGCGTATGCGGAGTAAGATCGCCTTGCCGGGCAAAGACCTTGACCGGAAAATGTGGCGACTCTCCGGACATGGCCTTCAAAGGCCGGCTGGATGATCGCGGGCAGCAATCTCAATAGGCGTTCTCGGTGTTGAGCAGGCGGATCGGCGTCAGCAGCAGGATCCTCAGATCGAACAGCAACGACCAGTTCTCGATATAGTAGAGATCGTATTCGGTGCGCATGCGGATCTTCTCATTGGTGTCCATCTCGCCGCGCCAGCCATTGATCTGCGCCCAGCCGGTGACCCCCGGCTTGACCTTGTGGCGGGCGAAGTAGCCATCCACGACCTCGGCATAGAGCAGATTGTGGGACTGGGCGGCCACCGCATGCGGCCGCGGCCCCACCAGCGACAGCGATCCGAACAGGGCGTTGAAGAACTGCGGCAGCTCGTCGATCGAGGTTTTGCGGATGAAGCGGCCGACACGCGTCACCCGAGGATCGTCGCGGGTCACGGTTTTCTTCGCAGTCGGGTCCGACTGGTCCGCATACATGGAGCGGAACTTGTAGACCTCGATCTCCTCGTTGTTGAAGCCGTGGCGCTTCTGCTTGAACAGGATCGGCCCCTTGGAATCCAGCTTGATGGCGATGGCCGTGGCGACCATGATCGGCGAGAACAGCACGATGCCGATGAGGCTGAAGACGATGTCGAAAGCTCGCTTGGCGACCGAATCCCAATCGTTGATGGGCTTGTCGAAGATGTCGAGCAGCGGTACCGAGCCGATATAGGAGTAGGCGCGTGGCCGGAACTGCAGGGAGCTGGAATGGGCGGACAGGCGGATGTCCACCGGCAGCACCCACAGCTTCTTGAGCAGTTGCAGCACCCGCTGTTCGGCGGTGATCGGCAGGGAGACGATCAGCATGTCGATGCGGGCGATGCGCGCGAATTCGATCAGTTCCGAGACGGTGCCGAGCTTGGGATAGCCGGCGACGAGAGGCGGAGAGCGCTTGTCGTCGCGGTCGTCGAAGATGCCGCAGATGCGGATATCGTTGTAGGGCTGCTGCTCGACGGCGCGGATCAGGTCCTCTGCCGCCTTGCCGCCGCCGACGATGACGGCGCGGCGTTCCATGCGGCCGTTGCGCGCCCATCTGCGGATCAGCCGGGCCATGGCGAGGCGCAGCGCAAAGATGGCGACGAAGCCGGCCAGGAACCACATGCCGAACATCAGCCGCGAGAAATCGGCGCTGACCTTGAGCATGAAGCCGGTGAGCGCCATCAGGGCGAAGGTTGCGGCCCACACCAGCAGGATGCGCGAGAAGGTGGCGAAGGGCCGCATCAGCGCCGCTATCTGGTAGCAATCGCTGAATTCCATGAACGTCACGGCGGCCAGCGAGCCGGCGGCGATGACCAGCCAATAGTCGGTGGCCATCTGGTTCGGCGCGACAAGGAACCAGTAAAGCACAACGCCGGATGCCAGCAGAACGGCGAATTCCAGGATACGCAGCGTGCCGCTGACCATCACCGGCGTTATCGTTTCATGGCCGAGCTGGGCGGCAACCTGCCGTGCCATCTCGTTCAGCGCGGCCGGCCGGTCGCTCTCGGTGGAGTCCCTGAGTTTGCGCACGGCTTCCGGCGAGAAGCGGCGTGCCGGATCGATATCGTTCATAGGCAGCCTGTCCAGTCACGGGTTCCATAGCAGGGCGGAGCTAAGAAACCGTTGAGTGGCAGAGTCGAGTTGTCGCTATCGATCAGGCAACGTCAAGGGCCGGGAAGTCAGAACAGGCGCTCGCGCACGTAGACGGTGTCGCCCGGCAGGATCGGGTCGGATGTCGGGACCCGGCCGGTTATGACCTTGCCGTTGATGTCTCGGGTGACATCGACGCTTTCCTGGTTGGCGCGCGGCGAGTAGCCGCCGGCAATGGCAATGGCCTTCTGGACGGTCAGGCCCGGCACATAGGAATATTGGCCGGCCGCACCCACTTCGCCCATGACGAAGATCGGGCGGTAGCGGTCGATCTCGACAGACACGTCCGGGTCGCGCAGGAAGCCTTGCCGCAGCTTGTTCGCGATCTGCTTCTCGAGCTGTTGCGCGGTGTGGCCGCGAGCCGGAATGGCGCCGACAAGCGGGAATGAGATATAGCCGGACTGGTCCACGCTGTAGGTGTTGGTCAGGCCCTCCTGCTCGAACACGGTCACGCGCACCCGGTCTCCGGCGCCGAGCTGATAGGGCTGGTCGAGCATCTCGTGGAACGCCGCCGGGGTGGGCCTGTAGCTGGAGCAGCCGGACAGGATCGCGGAAGCGGCGATCAGGGCGCTCAGCAAGAGGGCGGGTTTGCTCATGAACGACTCGACAGTTTCGATTGCCCGTGTATGGGCAACCTTTGGAACCGGCTCCGTTATCCTCCCATTAGGGTTAATGGCCGGTAAAATTCGCAAAGTCCTTGCCCGGCCTTGGCTGCATGCGCTTCTGTTCCGGGAGGATGGAGACGGCGTTGTGCCGATCTTAACAGCAGGGTTACCGCGACTGTCTACAGTGACGTGTCCGTTACCGGAGCAGGGTGCATGTCAGGACCCCGGTCGGCCCCGGCCGATGTGAGCGATAGCAGGTGTCGGCCCGCCAATGCGATCCGCAGATGGCGCGCTGCCCTTTTGCCGGGTCTCGCGGTGCTGGCCTTCTTGCTTGCCGGAGCGCTCGGGCAGCAGGCCGAGGCGAGCTTGCCGGCGGATATACGTGCTCCCGCCATGGCCCAGGCCAGCGGTCCCGAGACTTCTGGGGCGGAAACCACGGCTGGTGGACAGGCTGCAAAACCGGAGGAGCCTTGCCCGCCGATGATGCCGCTGCTTGCCGGCGCCTTGGCCGGCATACTCGTTGCCGTCGCGTTCTTCGTACTGCGGCGACGCCGGGCCCGGCAACCGGAGCCGGAAGCGCCGGGTGCTCGTGAGCCAGCGCCTGAAGCTTCGGCAATCTTGGCAAACGATGATGCACCGAAAGCGGAAACGGCCGATTCTCCGTCTTCCGGCGAATCTATACCAAGGGATGAGTCCTCCGAACCTGTCCTTGCCGCCGAATCCCAAAAGGCCGGATTGGAGCCGCTTACCATCGAATCTGTCGTGCGCAAGCTGGTCGATGGCGGTGCGGCCTCTGCGGTTTTCATCTCGCCGGAGGGGGACGAGGCAGCAGCCAGCGCGATCATGGTGGCGCGCGAAACCGCCGATCTTGGCTTGCGCGTCGCCCTGGTCGACCTGACCGCGTCAGGGGCGGCATCGCGGCCCATGCTCGATGATGCCGCCATGCCGGGCATCACCGACCTGCTTGCCGACGAGGCCCGGTTCAGCGACGTCATCCATGCCGACCACTATTCGAACTGCCACATCCTGCCGGTCGGCACGGCCGACCCTGTGCGGGCCATGCGGGCGGCGAACCGTCTTCCGGCCATCCTGCACTCTTTGGCCAGGGCTTACGACCTCGTCGTGGTGGAGTGCGGTCCGGCCGATTTGCGGGGCGTGGGCCGGCTGGGCCTGGAGGGCGCCGAAGTGTTCGTGAGCGTCCTGCGGGCGGATGACATCCGGGTCGGCAAGGCCGCTGCCGCGTTCCGCAGCCACTTCCCCGATGCCGCGTTGGTTGGGCCGGGAAGGGCAGTATAACCCGGCTTGCCGTCAGCTTCCCAGGCTGACGGCAAGGTTGACGGCCGCCGCGACGATCACCGTGTTGAAGAAGAAGGATACGATGGAGTGCGCAAGCACGATGCGTCGCATATGCGGTGTGGTGACGTCGGTGTCGGAGGTCTGTGCCGTCATGCCGATGACGGTGGAAAAATAAAGGAAATCCCAGCCTTGCGGGCGTTTCGTGCCGGGAAACTCGAGGCCGCCGGCGGGCACTCTCTTCTCCTGATCGGAGCCGGCATCGTCCATCCAGTAGATATGTGCATAGTGCAGCGCCGTCATGGCGTGGATGGTGAACCAGCCGAGCGGGATCGAAGCCAGCGCGAAGACGAGGCTGGCCGGATCCGTTCCCTGGTTGTTGATGACCTGGAAAAGGGCGCCGACGGCCACGCCGACCACAACCAAGGTGACGATGAAGATGACGGCCACGGGCTGGTCCGTCTCGCGGGCCTTGCGGCTGAGATATCCGGCGCTGAGCAGCGGCATCTCGGCCAGCACCAATGCGCTGTAGACGGCGAAGAACGCGTTGGCGCCGATGGAATAGGCCAGGGAGGCCTTCAGGAACAGTGCGGCGGCAAGGGCGATGAAGCCGACCACCGCCGAAATGCCGAACAGCGCATGCCTGTGGATGGGCAGCCAGCCGGAGCCTGACGGCAGTCCGCTCATGGCCGTGATCCCGAATTCAGCGCCAGCCGCACGATGCGGTCAAGTTCGCCGAGAAACCGGGAGCGGTCGCGCGGCGAGAAGGCGGCATTGAGACCCCTGCTTTCGCCGGTTTCACGCAGATGCTGCTTGAGGTCGCGCATGGCAACCGCCATGCCGATGGTCTCCTGCGTGAAGGGGCGCCCCGTGGGGCCGAGCACATGCGCACCGAGGGCAACGGTGCGCGCGGCCAGCGGGATGTCGGCGGTGATGACGACGTCGTTCTGCTGCGCATGTTCGACGATCCAGTCATCGGCCGCATCGGCACCGGACGAAACCACGACATTGCGGATTTTCGGGTCGCGCGAGGGGCGCAATCCGCCATTGGCGACGAAGACGGTCTCGAGGTCGAAGCGTTCGGCGACCCGCACGACCTCGGCCTTGACGGGGCAGGCGTCGGCATCGACGTAGATCACCGGCGCCATGCCTCGCTCCTCAATATATCACGACGCTTCGGATGCTTTCGCCCCTGTGCATGAGGTCGAAGCCGGTGTTGATGTCGTCGAGCGGCATGGTGTGGGTGATCATCGGGTCGATCTGGATCTTGCCCTCCATGTACCAGTCGACGATCCGCGGCACGTCGGTGCGGCCCCGCGCGCCGCCGAAGGCGGTGCCCATCCAGCTGCGCCCGGTGACCAGCTGGAACGGCCGCGTCGCGATCTCCTGGCCCGCCCCCGCAACCCCGATGACCACCGACTTGCCCCAGCCGCGATGCGAGGCCTCCAGCGCCTGGCGCATCACCTTGACATTGCCCGTGCAGTCGAAGGTGTAGTCGGCCCCGCCGATCTGATCGGCCCCGCGCCTGGTCAGGTTGACGATCTCGGCCACCACGTCCTCGACCTCGCTCGGGTTGACGAAATGGGTCATGCCGAACCGCTCGCCCCAGGCCTTCTTGTCGTTGTTCAGATCGACGCCGACGATCATGTCGGCCCCGGCCAGCCGCAGCCCCTGGATGACGTTCAAACCGATGCCGCCCAGCCCGAACACCGCCGCCGTCGCCCCGATCTCCACCTTGGCGGTGTTGATCACCGCCCCGATGCCGGTCGTCACCCCGCAGCCGATGTAGCAGATCTTGTCGAAGGGCGCGTCCGGGTTGACCCTGGCCAGCGCGATCTCGGGCAGCACGGTGAAGTTGGAGAAGGTCGAGCAGCCCATATAGTGGTGGATCTTTTCGCCGCCCACCGAAAAGCGCGAGGTGCCGTCGGGCATCAAGCCTTGCCCCTGGGTGGCGCGGATGGCCGTGCACAGGTTGGTCTTGCGCGACAGGCACGACGGGCAGGACCGGCATTCGGGCGTGTAGAGCGGGATGACGTGGTCGCCCTTCCTCAGGCTGGTCACCCCCTTGCCGACATCGACCACCACGCCCGCCCCCTCATGGCCGAGGATGGCCGGGAAGATGCCTTCGGGATCGGCCCCCGACAGGGTGAACTCGTCGGTGTGGCAGATGCCCGTCGCCTTGACCTCGACCAGCACCTCGCCCTCGCGCGGGCCCTCAAGGTCAACCTCCATCACCTCCAGAGGCTTGCCCGCTCCAACAGCTACAGCGGCACGCGTTTTCATTGAGTTCCTCCCTGCAACGCAAATCTGGTTGCCGCCAAACTAGCAGCAAGAGGCAGGCGTGCAAGCCGCCGCATGACGCTGGGACACTCAGCCGCCTGCGGGACACAGGTTGTGAACAGGGACGGGCTGGACTCGCGCCGTCCCGATCCCGACTATAAAGCTCTGTGAACGAATCCCCGGTTTGCGACATATGAGCGACGATCAATCCGTGAGTGAAAAGATGATGGCCCTGCCGGCCGCGGTTTCCGGGCGGATGTTCATCCATCTGCGCGTGCACTCGGCCTATTCGCTGCTGGAAGGCGCATTGCAGCTCGGCGCCATCGTCGGCCATGCGCTGAAGGACAATTGCCCGGCGGTTGCCGTTACCGACACCAACAACCTGTTCGGTGCACTGGAATTCGCCCAGAAGGCGACCAAGGACGGCATCCAGCCGATCATGGGGTGCCAGGTCGACCTCAGCTTTTCGGGCGAGCCGGCGGACGGCCCGCGCGATCGGCGCCGGGCAGGGCCGGAAATGGCGCCGGTGGTGCTGATCGCCGCCAACGAGGAAGGCTATGCCAATCTGGTGCGGCTGGTCAGCCATGCCTATCTGGACACGCCTTCCGGGGAGCCGGTGCATGTCACCAGCGACATGCTGGCCCAATACTGCGAAGGCGTGATCTGCCTCACAGGCGGGCCGCGCGGGCCGATCGGCGGTGCGCTCAAGGCTGACCGGCACGAACTTGCCGAATCGCGGCTCCTGTTCCTGAAGGACATGTTCGGTGACCGGCTCTATGTCGAACTGGAGCGCGTGTCCGGCTATGATCGCGGCGTGGAACAGCGCACGATTGAGCTTGCCTACAGGCACGAACTGCCGCTGGTGGCCACCAACGAAGCCTTTTTCCTAGAGCGGGAAGACTACGAGGCGCATGACGCGCTGATTGCCATTGCCGAAGGTTCGGTGATCGCGGTCGACGACCGCCGCCGCCTTTCGCCCGACAACTATCTGAAATCGCAGGCCGAGATGGCGAAGCTGTTCGCCGACCTGCCGGAGGCGCTCGACAATACCGTCGAGATCGCCATGCGCTGCTCCTATTATCCCAAGAATCGCAAGCCGATCCTGCCGCGCTTCGCCGGTGCCGATGTCGAGGACCCCGAGGCTGCCGAAAAGGCGGAATCGGAAGAGCTGAAACGTCAGGCGCGCGAGGGTCTTGCGCACCGCCTCGATGCGCATGGGCCGACCGCCGGCCACACGGTCGAGGACTACCAGGAACGGCTGGAGTTCGAGCTCGGCGTCATCGAGCGGATGAAGTTTCCCGGCTACTTCCTCATCGTCGCGGACTTCATCAAGTGGGCCAAGGCGCATGATATCCCGGTGGGGCCGGGCCGTGGCTCGGGTGCGGGCTCGCTGGTCGCCTATGCCCTGACCATCACCGACATCGATCCGCTGCGCTTCTCGCTGCTGTTCGAGCGATTCCTCAACCCCGACCGCGTGTCGATGCCGGACTTCGACATCGACTTCTGCCAGGATCGCCGCGAGGAAGTGATCCGCTATGTGCAGGGCAAATACGGCCGCGAGCAGGTGGGGCAGATCATCACCTTCGGAACGCTGCAGGCGCGCGCGGTGCTGCGCGATGTGGGGCGCGTGCTGCAGATGCCCTACGGTCTGGTCGACCGGCTGTGCAAGATGGTGCCGGCCAACCCCGCCAATCCGGTCAAGCTCAAGGACGCCATCGAGGCCGAGCCGCGCTTTGCCGAGGAGGTGGAGAAGGAGCCCATCGTCCAGACCCTGCTCGACATGGCGCAGAAGCTGGAAGGGCTCTACCGGCATGCTTCCACCCACGCTGCCGGCATCGTCATCGGCGACCGCCCCTTGTGGGAACTGGTGCCGATGTACCGCGATCCGCGCTCGGACATGCCGGTCACCCAGTTCAACATGAAGAAGGTGGAGGATGCGGGGCTGGTCAAGTTCGACTTCCTCGGCCTCAAGACGCTGACCGTGCTGGAGACGGCGGTGAAGCTGATCCGCCGGCGCGGCGTCGAGATCGACCTGTCCAAACTGCCGCTGGACGACCAGCAGACCTATGCCATGCTGTCGCGCGGCGAGACGGTCGGCGTGTTCCAGGTGGAATCGGCGGGCATGCGCAAGGCGCTGATCGGCATGCGCCCGGACTGCATCGAGGACATCATCGCGCTGGTGGCGCTCTATCGACCCGGCCCGATGGAGAACATTCCCACCTACAACGCCCGCAAGCACGGCGAGGAGGAAACGGCCTCCATCCACCCCAAGATCGACCATCTGGTGAAGGAGACGCAAGGCGTCATCGTCTACCAGGAGCAGGTCATGCAGATCGCGCAGGAGCTGGCCGGCTATTCGCTCGGCGAAGCCGATCTGCTGCGCCGCGCCATGGGCAAGAAAATCCGCGCCGAGATGGACAAGCAGCGCGAGCGCTTCGTCTCGGGTGCGGTCGAGCGGGGCGTGAGCAAGCCGCAGTCCAACTTCATCTTCGACCTGCTCGCCAAGTTCGCCGACTACGGCTTCAACAAGTCGCACGCCGCCGCCTATGCCGTGGTGTCCTACCAGACGGCCTACCTCAAGGCGCACTATCCGGTCGAGTTCCTGGCGGCGTCGATGACGCTCGACATGAACAACACCGACAAGCTCGCCGATTTCCGGCAGGACGCTTTGCGGCTCGGCATCGAGGTGGTGCCGCCTTCGGTGCTGACCAGCTATCGCGACTTCGAGGTGGGCGAGAACAGGATCTTCTATTCGCTGGCCGCGCTGAAGGGCGTGGGCGAGGCCGCCGTCGATCACATCGTGGAGAAGCGCAAGGAAGGCCAGTTCCGCAGCCTTGCCGATTTCTGCGAGCGCATCGACCCGAAGATCGTCGGCAAGCGCGTGTTCGAAAGCCTGATCATGGCCGGCGCCTTCGATTGCTTCGGCCACGAGCGCGCCGCCATGATGGCCGGCGTCGAGCGCATGATGGGGCTGGCCGCACTCGCCCAGCAGAATGCGACCTCGGGGCAGGGCGATATTTTCGGCGCCTCGCTCGGCGCGCAGTCGAATGCGCTGCACCTGCCGGTGGTCGAGCCATGGCTGCCGGCGGAGCGCCTGCATCGCGAATTCCAGGTGGTCGGCTTCTATCTCTCGGCGCATCCGCTGGACGAATACAAGCAGGTGCTGGAGAAGATGCGGGTGCAGAACTGGGCCGACTTCGCCGCGGCGGTGAAGCGCGGCGCATCGGCCGGGCGGCTTGCCGGCACGGTGACCTCCAAGCAGGAGCGCAAGACGCGCACCGGCAACAAGATGGGCGTGGTCAATTTCTCCGACACCACCGGCCAGTTCGAGGCGGTGATGTTCTCCGAAACGCTGGCGCAGTATCGCGACTTTCTGGAGGCCGGCAAATCGGTGGTCATCGAGGTGGGCGCGGAGGACCGGCCGGAAGGCGTCAATCTGCGCATCCAGGCCGTACGATCGCTGGACGATGCCGCCAGTCAGGTGCAGAAGCTGCTGCGCATCTTCGTGCGCGGGGCAGCGCCGGTGGATTCGGTGGCCGCGCGTCTTTCGCAAAGCGGCGAGGGACAGGTCAGCATCGTGGTGCTGAAGGAGGAAGGGCAGGGCGAGGTCGAAGTGGCGCTGCCCAACCGCTACCGCATCGATCCGCGCATCGCCTCGGCCATCGGTGCCGTGCCCGGCGTGGTCGACGTCGAGCTGGTATAGGCGGCAGCGTCACTGGACCGGCCTGCTGCGGCAGGCTGGAGCAACAGTCCGACTGTCCGATGTTGCTCTATCCGGTTGTTTTCGCCGGATTTGCGCAACGCCAGGTGATTCCACTTGATGGCAAAATGCTCTATCGCTTGGCGATGACCAAGCATGCCGAAGCAGAGCAATTGACGGGGGTCGCAGGGCTTAGGGACCGCCTGCGCAAACTCTATCACGGAAGTTCGCCCGCCGCATTCCGCTTCCGGATCGCGACGATCCTGATCGATCTGGCCATCATCGTCTTCTTCATCCTGACGCCGGTGTTGCAGGAGACGCCGAGCTTCCTGTGGATCGATTATCTGGTCGCGGCCCTTGTTGCCGCGGATATGGCGGGCAGGCTGCTCGCTTCCACGGACATGGTGCGGCTGATCCGCCAGCCCACGTCATGGATCGACATGTTCATCCTGCTCACGCTGCTGTTCCCGCAGGCGCTGGCCAATCTGGCGTTCCTGCGCATATTGCGACTGTGGTCGCTGTCGCGCAGCGGCTCCCTGTGGCGTCACTTCGAGATGAAGCGGCTGCGGCCATGGCGCGAGGCCAGTCACGCGGTGGTCAATCTGGTGACGTTCCTGTTCGTCGTCACAGGCTTCGTCTACACCTTCTTCTTCCGCAACGGGTCCGGCTTCGAGGGCTATGTCGACGCCATGTATGTGACAGTGGCGACCGTCACCACGACAGGCTTCGGCGATATCGTGCTGCCGGGCGTCGCCGGCAAGCTGACAGCCATCGTCACCATGATCATCGGCATCACGCTGTTCGTGCGGCTGGCAAGGGCGCTGTTCCGGCCGAACAAGGTCTTTTTTCCCTGCCCGCGCTGCGGTTTGCAGCGGCACGAGCCCGATGCCGTGCATTGCAAGGCCTGCGGCCATATCCTCAATATTCCCGACGACAACGACTGATCCGGGACACCCGGTCTCAGATGCGTTCCCATGGGTGGCGGACTTCCGGCTCGTCTTCCTCGCCGGGGCGGGCGGGCTTGCCGCGATGGCCCTTGCCGAAGGTGTAGCCGGTTTCGACGGCGCTGCGGCCGAACTTGTCGCGCAGTGCATCCATCGCGCCTTCGGCCAAGGCGCGCTTGTGGGAGAGCGTATCGACCAGATCGGGCGGGTCGGCCTTTCCGGAATCGCACAGGTCGGCCACGCCGATGCCCAGCAGGCGATATCGCGTTCCGTCGATTTCCTTGCGCAGCAGTTCGAGGCCGGTGGTGAAGATGCGGTCGGCAAGACGGGTCGGATCGCCGAGCTGGCGGTTGCGGGTGCGGATCCTGAAATCGCTCGATTTCAGCTTGAGCACCACGGTACGGCCAGCGAGGCTCGCCTTCTTGAGGCGCGCGGAGACTTTCTCCGACAAGGCGCGCAACACCGGCACCAGATCGTCGAGCTGCGAATGGTCCATGTCGAAAGTGGTTTCGGCCGATACGCTCTTGGAATCGCGGTCGGCGCTGACCACGCGCTCGTCCTGG
The DNA here is from genome assembly GCF_052978165.1 of Aquamicrobium terrae. NCBI lineage: Bacteria > Pseudomonadati > Pseudomonadota > Alphaproteobacteria > Hyphomicrobiales > Phyllobacteriaceae > Aquamicrobium > Aquamicrobium terrae. The sequence continues at coordinate 465,057 of NZ_JBRKLZ010000001.1, read as the reverse complement.
CCTCGCGACAGATGATAGAGCCTGCTGCCCATGCTGCCATAGCGGCGCATCAGTTCGGCCTGATCCATTTTCTGGAGCTGGCCGATCAGGCGGATTCCGTCGCGCTCCAGCACGGAAGCGAAGGCCTTGCCGACGCCCCAGATCAGCGTGACCGGCTGTTCGGCAAGGAAACCGGTGGCTTCGGCTTCGCCGATGATCGAAAAGCCGCGCGGCTTGCGGAAATCGGAGGCCACCTTGGCGAGGAACTTGCAATAGGACAGGCCGACCGAGGCGGTGATGCCAACTTCCTTCTCCAGCGCCTGTGAAAAACGCGCCAGAACGAGCGCCGGCGGCATGCCGTGCAGCCGCTCGGTGCCGGCGAGATCGAGGAATGCCTCATCGATCGAGATCGGCTCGACCAGCGGAGTGAGCGCCTGCATCATCGCCCGCACCTCGCGCCCGACGCGGGCGTACTTCTCCATGTTGGGCTTGATGACGACCGCCTCGGGGCAAGCCTCCAGCGCCTTGAACATCGGCATGGCCGAGCGTACGCCGTTGATGCGGGCGATGTAGCAGGCGGTTGAGACGACGCCGCGTTTTCCCCCGCCGATGATGACGGGTTTGTCCTTCAGGCTCGGATTGTCGCGCTTTTCCACGGCGGCGTAGAAGGCGTCGCAATCGATATGGGCCAGATGCAGCTTGTACAGTTCGGGATGGCGCACGAGCCGCGGGCTGCCGCAATGCGCGCAGCGGCGCACGCCGCTCTGTTGCGGCGTCAGGCAGTCACGGCAGAAGCCGTGGTCGGGGTGATTGACGGCAGCGCGCATCGGTCGAACATACGAGGAACGTGTGGCATCCTACGCCAGCGGCGGCGGCGCTTCAACGGCCGGCGTTCGGCGTGAAGGTCACGGTGCCGACCAGTGCCTCGGCCAGCATGGTCTCATATTCGGCACGCGGGACGTCGATGGCACCGAAGCGCTTCAGGTGCTCGGTGGTGAACTGGGTATCGAGAAGCTGGTAGCCCTGCTGGCGCAGGCGCTCGACCAGCGCGACGAGGCACACCTTGGAGGCATCGACTTCCTTGGAGAACATGCTTTCGCCGAAGAAGACACGCCCCAGCGAAACGCCGTAAAGGCCGCCGACCAACCTGCCTTCGCGCCAGGCCTCGACCGAATGGCAGTGGCCCATATAGTGGAGTTGCACATAGGCCTCGCGGATCGGCCCGTTGATCCATGTCGAGGGGCGGTCGTCGCGTTTCTCCGCGCAGGCGTCGATAACCGCCTCGAAATCGGTGTCGAAGCGCACATCGAACGGGTTGTGCCGCAGCTTCTTGGTGAGGCTTTTGGGAATATGGAAGGCGTTGAGAGGGATGATGCCGCGAATCTCGGGCCGCACCCAGAACACTTCCGGGTCCGTTTCGCTTTCCGCCATCGGGAACACGCCCGAGGCATAGGCCTTCAGCAGGAGATCGGTCGGGATGCGGAAGCCGGGTGCGAATGGGCGGATCATGGCCGCCCCCTCCGGCAGGTCGCTTGTTCGAAAACACCCCCCTCGGCGAGGGGGGTGGAATAGCGGGCCCTGTCTGGCGCCGTCGGCAAGCTACTCTCCCTTGGCCAGGTACTTTTCCAGCCAATGGATATCATAGTTGCCGTCGGCAATGTCGTGGTTGCCGACGAGGTCGCGGAACAGCGGCAGCGTCGTCTTGATGCCGTCCACGACGAATTCGTCCAGCGCGCGGCGCAGGCGCATCATGCATTCCACGCGGTTGCGGCCGTGCACGATCAGCTTGCCGATCAGACTGTCGTAATAGGGCGGGATGCGATAGCCGGAATAGACGCCGGAATCGACGCGAATGCCGAGCCCGCCGGGCGTGTGGAAATGGGTGATTGTTCCCGGTGACGGCGTGAAGGTGCGCGGGTCCTCGGCGTTGATGCGGCACTCGATCGCGTGGCCGTGGAAGCGGATGTCCTTCTGCGTCACCGACAGTCCGCCGCCGGAGGCCACGCGAATCTGCTCGTGAACCAGGTCGATGCCGGTGATGGCTTCCGTCACCGGATGCTCCACCTGCAGGCGGGTGTTCATTTCGATGAAATAGAACTCGCCGTTCTCGTAGAGGAACTCGATGGTGCCGGCGCCCGAATAGCCAAGCTCGGCCACGGCGTTGGCGCAGATGGTTCCGATGCGCTCGCGCTGGGCCTCGTTGAGGGCAGGGGACAGCGCCTCTTCCCACACCTTCTGGTGGCGGCGTTGCAGCGAACAGTCGCGCTCGCCGAAATGCACGCCCTTGCCGGCGCCGTCACCGAACACCTGAAGCTCGATGTGACGCGGCTTTTCCAAGAATTTCTCGATGTAGACGGCATCGTCGCCGAAGGCGGCGCCCGCTTCCGAACGTGCGGTGGCCAGCGCCACTTCCAGTTCGTCCTCGGAACGCGCCACCTTCATGCCGCGCCCGCCGCCGCCGGCGGAAGCCTTGATGATGACCGGATAGCCGATGTCGGCAGCAATGCGCTTGGCCTCGCTCTCCTCGCTGACCGCGCCGTCCGAACCCGGAACGACAGGAATGCCGAGGCGCTTGGCGGTGCGCTTGGCCTCGATCTTGTCGCCCATGATGCGGATGTGGTCGCCCGAGGGGCCGATGAAGGTGATGTTGTGGGCGGCGAGGATGTCGGCGAACTTGGCGTTCTCCGACAGGAAGCCGTAGCCGGGATGCACGGCGTCGGCGCCGGTGATTTCACAGGCGGCGACGATCTGGTGGATGTTGAGGTAGCTGTCGCGCGAGGGCGGCGGGCCGATGCAAACGCTCTCGTCGGCAAGCCGCACATGCATGGCGTCGGAATCGGCGGTCGAATGGACGACGACGGTCTGGATGCCGAGCTCCTTGCAGGCCCTGAGCACCCGAAGCGCGATCTCGCCGCGATTGGCAATGAGGATTTTCTGGAACATGCCCAAGGGCCTACTCGATCACGACCAGAGGCTGGCCGAATTCGACCGGCTGCGCGTCCTCGATCAGGATTGCGGTGACGGTGCCGCCGCGCGGGGCGGGAATCTGGTTCATGGTCTTCATCGCCTCGATGATGAGCAGCGTCTGGCCTTCGCTCACCTTCTGGCCGACCTCGATGAACAGCTTGGCGCCGGGGGCCGGTGCCAGATAGGCGGTGCCGACCATGGGCGAAGGCACGGCGTTCTTCGAAAGGTCGGGCGCGGCGGGGGCAGCCGGCGCCGCCGGAGCCGCGGGCGCGGCCTGCGGGGCCGGGGCGGGCGCATAGGCCGGCGCGGCGACGGCGGCATGGACCGTCTGCGTGTGGCGCGAGATGCGCACCTTGAATTCCTCGTTCTCGACCTCGATCTCGGTCAGGTTGGTGTCGTTCAGGATTCCCGCCAGATCGCGGATCAGTTGCTGGTCAACACCGGTTTTCTTGTTTGTCATGGTCGAGCCTTCTTGTTGTGTGCCGGTTACAGTCGCGCAGCGAGCGCCTGCAACGCCAGCGTATAGCCGAGGGGGCCGAAGCCGCAGATCATTCCCACGGCGTTCGGCGCGATCATCGAGACGTGCCGGAACGGTTCGCGGGCGTGTATGTTGGAAAGATGCACCTCCACCACCGGCAGAGGCTGGATAGCCTTGACAGCGTCGAGGAGGGCGATCGAGGTGTGGGTATAGGCGGCGGCATTGATGACGATGCCGGCAGCCTTGTCGGCGGCCTCGTGGATCCAGTCCACCAATACGCCTTCATGGTTGGTCTGGCGGAAATCCACGTCGAGGCCGAGCGCGCGGCCCGCCTCGCGACACTGGTCGGCGATGCCGTCAAGCGTCTGCGTCCCATAAATGGACGGCTCCCGCTTTCCAAGCATGTTGAGATTGGGACCGTTCAGAATGAAAACAGTTTTCAATATGCCGACCTTGTCCTGTGGCGGAAGTCGATCACCCACGCCGGACCTTCTATAATGCGCTTAAACCGGTGCGAAAAGAGCGCAAGCCGCTTCTTTGCCTGTCCACAGCAGGCTCTGTCCGCAAAAGTCCCGTTCCGGGGTCAGAGCGCTTCCTTGGCGGCGGCGATCTTCTCGGCCAGCACTTCCTTGCCAAGCGCGCCGTAGATCACTTCCTCGCCCACCACATAGGAGGGCGTGCCGCTGACGGAGAGCTTGGTGGCCAGCTCGTAGGTCGCCGAAAGCGCCTGCGGAATGGAGGGATCCTTCATCTTGGCGCGCAGTTCGGCCTCGTCGGCACCTAGCGACAGCGCGACCTTGATGGCCTCCTCTTCCGTGGCGCGGCCTTCGCCGCTCATCAGGGCGCGGTGGAAATCGCCATATTTTTCCGGCTGCATGAGGTGGAAGGCCATGGAAACGATGCTGGCCTTCTGCGAGTCCGCGCTCAGGATCGGGAATTCCTTGAGCACGAAGCGCAGGTCGGGATCTTCCTTGGTCAGCGCTTCCATGTCGTCCATGGCGCGTTTGCAGTAGCCGCAATTGTAGTCGTAGAACTCGACGATGGTGACCTTGCCGTCCGGGTTGCCGACGACGCCGTCGAAGCTGGAATTGAAGATGGCGTCCTTGTTCTGTTTGATGGTGTCGAGATGGGCGAGGCGCTGCTGCTCCTGCTGCTTCGTCTCCAGCGCTTCCTGTGCTTCAAGCAGGACTTCCGGGTTGGCCAGCAGATAGTCGCGCACGATCTTCTCGACGGTCGCGCGATCCAGCGTTTCGGCATGGGCGGCGGGCGCGACGTCAAGGCCGCGATTGCCGGCCATGTAGCCGGTTGCAAGCAACGCAAGGCCCAGGGCCGTGGCGCCGAGCAGGCCTGTTCTCTTCATGGGGATCGTCCTTTCTGGTGCGCGGCGTGGCGCGGCATGGCGTTACTTGCGGGCAGACTTGCCCTGGTTGATGATGTCCTGCGCGCGCAGCCAGGCCGGGGAACCGGGCTTCAGCCGTGTCTGGGCACGGGCGGCGAACACGGCCGCGTCCCGATAGGCGCCGGAATAGTAGTGGCCCTCGGCCGTGGCAAGCTCGGCTTCCGCGACATTGCCGAGCATGCCCTGCGCCTGCGCGAGATAGCGATAGGCGGAGATGTTCTCGCGGTCGCGCTCCAGCCCCTTGTTGATCTGCGCCACGGCCTGCTTCACGGCATCGGGCGTGCCGATAGCCAGCAGCGCCTGCCCCTGCATGACCGGCAGCAGGCCGGACTTGGCCGGATCGAGCTGGATCGCCTTGCCATAGGCGGCGGCGGCTTCCTTCGGCCTGCCGGTCTTCATCAGGATATCGCCGCGCAACTCGTGGAAATAGGGATTGCCGGGCTGGGCCTTGACCAGCGCATCCGCCTTGCTCTGGGCGGAACGCAGGTTGCCATAGAGATAGGTGACCTGCGCGTCGCCATATTTGGCGGCCATAGTGCCGGGATTCTTGGCGATCATGCGCGAGGCCGCCGCCTGGCCCTGGGTGTAGGCCGCGATCTTGAAGCGCATCATGTCATGGCGCTGCTGCAAGGCGGCCGAATCGGCCTTGCCGTAATTCGGGCTGCGTTCGATCAGCGTTTGCAGGTTGGAGATGCGGTCCTGCGGCATGGGGTGGCTGACGCGATAGGGATCGACCCTTGCTCCCGACAGCGACAACGCGCTCTGGAAGCGCTTGAAGGTGGCGAGCATGCCCCTGCCGGACTGGCCGGTCGCATCGAGATAGGTGATGGCGGAGCGGTCGGCGGCCATTTCCTCGCCGCGCTGGTAGGACAACAGGCTGCGGCGCGCCACTTCGCTACCGCCGGTGGCAAGGCCGATGCCAGCGCCCGCCAGGCCGCGATTGTCCGAAGCGCCGCCGGCAACGATGGCGCCGGCGCCCAGGAGGCCGGCGATGATGGCCATGGTCTTGGCCCGTTCGAGCTGGTCGCGCAGCCTTTGCTGGTGGCCGCCGGCCAGATGCCCCGCTTCATGGGCGATGACGCCGATGATTTCGTTGGGCGTTTCGGCCTGCATCAGCGCGCCGGTGTTGATGAACATGCGCCGCCCGGCCACGAAGGCGTTGAAGCTCTTGTCGTTGACCAGAACGATCTGGATGCCGGCCTTGGAAAGCCCCGCGGCCTTGAAGATCGGCCGCGAATAGTCGCGCACCAGCGCCTCGATCTCGGCATCGCGGACGACCGGAACGCCCTGGGCAAAGCTCTGCGCAGTGGTCGAAGCCAGCATGGCGACGCCAAGCGTCATCGTGGCCAGCGCCTTGCCGGCCCGGACAAAAGGCCGGACGTTAATGGGCAGGTTCATCATTTCCGCTCCACTGGTAGCTGAGCCTTCGTGCGATGAAAAGGCGCCGCCGTAAAGTTCATGAACTTGTGATCCCCACAGCAATCGGGCAATTGTGCGGCGCTGCCTGCCGACCGGCGGGCCGGAACGGAACGAGGATTGGTACCAATGAATGTGTCGTCGTCGCGTCGCGGAGCGGTCGAGCCGTTCCATGCCATGGACGTTCTGGCCGGGGCGAACCGGCTGATAGCGCAGGGCATCGACGTCGTTTCGATGGCGGTCGGGCAGCCGTCCGATCCGGCTCCCGCCGCGGTTCGGCGCGCTGCCGCCGAGGCGCTGGAGCGCGGACGCATCGGCTATACGGATGCGCTCGGCCTGATGAGCTTGCGCGAAGCCATCGCGCGCCACTACGCGGAACACTATGACGTCGAGGTGTCGCCGGCCCGGATCGCTGTGACGACGGGGTCGTCGGCCGCCTTCAACCTCGCTTTCCTTGCCATGTTCGATGCCGGCGACCGCGTGGCGATCGCCGCGCCCGGCTATCCGGCCTATCGCAACATCATGGCGGCGCTTGGCATCGAGGTGGTCGAGATCGAACTGGACGGCGCTCCCTATCTGGACGCTGCCCATCTTCGAACGGCTCATGCGCAAAAGCCGCTCAAGGGCGTGCTGTTCGCCAGCCCGGCCAATCCTACCGGGGCCGTGATTCCCGAGCGCGAACTGGGCGAACTCGTCGCAACGGCCCGCGAGCTCGGCATCACCGTGATTTCCGACGAGATCTACCATCGGCTGGCCTATGGGGCGCCGGACAGGACCGCGCTTGCCTATGGCGGCGAGGTCACGGTCATCAATTCCTTCTCCAAATATTATTGCATGACCGGATGGCGCATCGGCTGGATGGTGCTTCCCGAAGAACTGGTGCGCCCGGTGGAGCGCATCGCCCAGAGCCTCTATATTTCTGCGCCGGAATTGTCGCAGATCGCGGCCATCGAGGCGTTTTCGGCCACCGAAGAGCTGGAGGCCGTCAAGGCGCGCTATGCGCAGAACCGTGAGCTGTTGATGCGCCGCCTGCCGGAACTCGGCTTTCCGCTGGCCGCGCCGATGGACGGGGCCTTCTACGCCTTCTGCGACGTCAGCCGCCACACAAACGACAGCATGGCGTTTGCCGGGCGCATGCTGGCTGAGGCGCATGTGGCGGCCACGCCGGGCAAGGATTTCGACCCGCAGCAGGGCCATCGCTACATCCGCTTTTCCTATGCCGGCAGCCATGCCGACATGATCGAGGCGCTGGCCCGCCTTGAGCGCTGGCTGAAATGACGGGGAGGCAGGGCGTGCCGGATCTTCAGGGCGTTCTGGATGAAATCGCCGCGGAAATGTCGGTGCGCACGGATCGCGGAGAGGTGGCCGCCTATATTCCGCAGCTCGCCAGGATCGATCCGGCCAAGTTCGGCATCGCGGTCGCGCTTGTCGACGGCCGGGTGTTGACGGCGGGGGATGCCGAGGAAAGCTTCTCGATCCAGAGCGTTTCCAAGGTGTTCACGCTCACGCTGGCGCTTGGCAAGGTGGGCGATGCGCTGTGGCGCAGGGTCGGGCGGGAACCCTCCGGCAATCCGTTCAATTCGATCGTGCAGCTCGAGCACGAAGCCGGCGTGCCGCGCAATCCCTTCATCAATCCGGGTGCCATCGTCGTCGCCGACATGTTGCTGGCCGGCCATCAGCCGCGCGAGGCCATCGGCGAAATCCTGCGCTTCGTCCAGTTCCTCGCCGACGATGACGGCATCGTCATCGACCATCAGGTGGCGGCATCGGAACGCGCCACCGGCTATCGCAATGTCGCGCTGGCCAACTACATGAAGTCGTTCGGCAATCTCGATCACGCGCCGGAACTGGCGCTGGGCGTCTATTTCCACCATTGCGCCATCGCCATGAACTGCCGGCAGCTTGCACTTGCCGGGCGCTTCCTTGCCGACCGGGGCCGTGGCGCCGGCGGCCATTCGGTCGTCTCGGCGGAGCGGGCGCGGCGCATCAGCGCCCTGATGCTGACCTGCGGCCACTATGACGGTTCAGGCGACTTTGCCTTCCGCGTCGGCATTCCGGCCAAGAGCGGCGTGGGCGGCGGCATCCTGGGCACGGTGCCGGGCGTCGGCTCGGTTGCGGTCTGGTCGCCGGGCCTCAATGCACACGGCAATTCGCGGCTGGGCACACTGGCATTGGAAAAGCTGGCGCGGGCGATGAACTGGTCGGTGTTCGGCGCCTGACTGCTTTCGAACGGCTCTTTAAGACAAAAAGCCCGGCTGGAAAGGACCATCCGGGCTTTTTTTCTCAATGGAAGTCAGAGTTTAAAAGAAACTCTTGCGCTGCCACCAGCCGCCGCGCTTCGGCTTTTCTTCCGCCGGGGCGGCATCCTCATTGGCAACGACGGACGAGACGACCGGTTCGGCCGGCACCTCGGCTGCGGCTACCTTGCGGCGGCTGCGGGTCGGCTTTGCCGGGGCTTCGGCGGGCTCTGCGTCCGCGGCGCCGTTCGGCAAGGGCGCATCCGCGGCAGCTTCGGCCTTGGCGGCGGGTTCTGCCGGGACGGGCGCGTCGGCTGCTTCCGCCGGGGCCTCGTCAGCCTTGGCCTTCTTGGTGCGGGTGGTACGGCGTGCACGCTTCGGCTTTTCCGCCGGAGCCTCTTCGGCCGGCGCGGGAGCTTCCTCTGCTTCGGCAACGGCTTCCGCTGGCGCTTCGCGTGCCGGGGCCTCGGCCACTTCCGGCTGGGTATCGGCGACAACCTCTTCCGTCACAGCGACCGCTTCTACTGCCTCGGCGGTCTCGCCGTCGGCCTGGGCGTCTTCGCCATTGCGGCTGCGGCGACCGCCACGCTTGCCGCGACGGCGCTTCTTGGACTGGGCATCGTCCGCCTTGGCCGCCACCGCCTCGCTTTCGGAGATGGCATCCTCCTCGTCGTCGTCGCTTCCGGTTTCGTCCGCGTCTTCCGACAGGCTGTCGGCGCCGGCTTCATGGGTCTGTTCGCCATGCTCGCGATCACGCCCGCCACGACGACGGCGGCGACGGCGGCGCTTGCGGTCGCGCTGGCTTTCGCCCTGGGCCTCGTCGCCTTGGGCGACGACGGCTTCCTCGACGTCCTCCTCTTCGACGATGATCTCGTCTTCGGCCTCGTCGTCATCGGCAAAGCCGGTCTGCGGCCGGATCTCGACAAAACCTTCCGGCTTTTCGGCGATCGCGCCGCGCGAGATGACATAGTGCTGCGAGGCGGTGCTTTCATCGGCCTCGACGGTAACCAGCACGCCGAAACGCTTCTCCAGCTCGATCAGCGTGCTGCGCTTGTGATTGAGCACATAGAGCGCCGTGGTGGCCGGGGTGCGCACGGTGATGTGGTGGCGTGAATCCTTGAGCAGGAATTCCTCGATGGCGCGAACCACCATCAGCGCAACGGAGGAATCCGAACGGACATGGCCGGTGCCGCCGCAGTGCGGGCAGGGCTTCATCGTCGATTCCAGAACGCTGGCGCGGATGCGCTGGCGCGACATTTCCAGGAGGCCGAAATGCGAGATGCGGCCGACCTGAATGCGGGCGCGGTCGTTCTTGAGATGCTCCTTGAGCCGCTTTTCGACGGCGCGGTTGTTGCGGCTCTCCTCCATGTCGATGAAGTCGATGACGATCAGGCCGGCCAGGTCGCGCAGGCGCAACTGGCGGGCGATCTCCTCGGCCGCTTCCAGATTGGTGTGCAGCGCCGTCTCCTCGATGGAGTGCTCCTTGGTGGAGCGGCCCGAGTTGACGTCGATGGAAACCAGCGCCTCGGTCTGGTTGATGATCAGGTAGCCGCCGCTCTTGAGCGTCACCTGCGGCTGCACCATGCGGTCGAGCTGACCCTCGATGCCGGAGCGTACGAAGATCGGCGTGGTGTCGCGGTAGGGCTGGACGACCTTGGCATGGCTGGGCATCAGCATGCGCATGAAGTCCTTCGCCTCGCGATAGCCCTCCTCGCCGGCGACCAGCACCTCGTTGATGTCCTTGTTGTAGAGGTCGCGCACCGAACGCTTGATGAGCGAGCCTTCCTCGTAGACGAGGGCAGGGGCCGTGGACTGGAGCGTCAGGTTGCGGACATTTTCCCACATCCGCATCAGATATTCGTAGTCGCGCTTGATCTCGGCCTTGGTGCGGCTTTCGCCGGCCGTGCGCAGGATGACGCCCATGCCTTCCGGCACCTCGAGATCGGTCATGATCTCCTTCAGGCGCTTGCGGTCCTGGGCATTGGTGATCTTGCGGGAAATGCCGCCGCCGCGTGCGGTGTTGGGCATCAGCACCGAATAGCGGCCGGCCAGCGACAGATAGGTGGTGAGAGCCGCGCCCTTGTTGCCGCGCTCTTCCTTGACCACCTGGACCAGCAGAATCTGGCGGCGCTTGATGACTTCCTGGATCTTGTACTGGCGGCGCGGCGGCTTGCGGCGGTTGCGGGCCTCTTCCAGCGCGTCTTCGGCGCCGACCGATTCGACCTCATGGTCGTCGCCATTGGAGGAAGCCACTTCCTCGACGGTGCCGCGGTCGCCGTTTTCATGCTCGGCCTCGGGCGCGGCGTCCTGCTCGGCAACCGGCTCCGATATCACGTCGGTTTCGATGGCGGCCGCGATGGAGGAAGGCTTGTCGCCGGAAGCTTCGGTTTCCTCGCCGGATTCCGCCTCGTCGGCTGCCTCTTGCGCTTCACCGGCCTCGGCTTCGCCCTGCGCATCTTCCTCGGCCTGGTCGGCCAGATCCGTCAGCTCGACGGAAACGGAAGCTTCTTCCTCGGTGCCAATGGTGTCATCGGCTTCGGTTTCGTCAGCGTTTTCGTTGCTGGCGGCTTCGACGCGATTCGTTTCCTCGCCATGGTCGCGGGCCTTGCTGCCGCGCCGGCGGTTGCGCCGGGAGCGGTCGCGCTCCTTGCGTTCCTCGCCGCCATGGTCCTCGTCGTGATCGGCCTGGGCGTCCTCGGCCTCGGCGGCCAGCAGCGCCTGCCGGTCGGCGACGGGAATCTGGTAGTAATCGGGATGGATTTCGGAAAAGGCGAGGAAGCCGTGACGGTTTCCGCCATATTCGACAAAGGCCGCCTGAAGCGAAGGTTCGACCCGCGTCACGCGGGCGAGATAGATATTTCCTTTGAGCTGCTTCTTGTCCTGGGATTCGAAATCGAATTCTTCAATGCGGTTACCGCGAACGACGACGACCCGCGTTTCCTCCGGGTGGGAGGCATCTATAAGCATCTTGTTGTTGGGCATTACTGCGTTTCCTCCCGGCAGCCGCCCGCGCCGGGCAGCCGGGCCATGCCCGCCGCTGCCGGTTCGAATGGGTAAGGGTGCCGGATAATTGTATGTCCCTGTGCTGTCCTCGAAGCGCAATGGCGGAACCGCCCGCTGCCGTTATGGCGCGGTGGGGTGCGGACCTTTCCATGATGGCGCTCGAAGGCATTTTGAGCCAGTGGACCTCTTGAACCAAAGCCCGGAAACCGGACCAGCTTGTTTGCTCTTGACCAGAGCCGGCCGGGCAGACCCGAGCCGTTTTCCTGAACGCAGACAACTCCCCGCCACGGGTTCATGCCTGCGAAAACCTTTTGTGACCAACCGCGAACCCATCGTCTCCGCGCGGAGGCTGCCGACTTTCGCCGTAATGCAGCGCGCTACGATAGGACGGTTCCGAGATTGCGGTAGTCCACCGCTGCTTTTAAGATTTGGCGAGGTGGAAGGCAACCCTGTTTTCGGATGCCGGCAAATAGGCCTTACGTCGGGTAAGGTCGCTTCTGAAAAGGCTTGGTTAACCTTCTCTGGCTACGAACTGTTAATCGAATTGCGTCGTATCGGCGCCACGATCAACGACAGGCAAAGCCGCCGCAATGGAAGCCACGCGTTACGATATAGGGTCGAATGCGCCAGCCGGCAAGGTGGCGGGCCTGTGCCGCCGCTTTGGCGCCGCCCTCATGCTGCTGGTGTTCCTCGCCGGACTGCAATGCCTGCTGCCGGCGCCGGTGCTTGCCGCCGATGGCCTCACGGCGACGGAATACAAGATGGCCGGCGACGCGACGCGCATGCGCATCGTGCTCAATTTCGACGGCGAGCCGTCGCCGCACTGGTTTCTGCTGCGTGCGCCGCACCGGCTGGTCATCGACCTGCCTTCGACCGAGATGAAGATCGCCACCGCCGACCTCAAGGCGAGGGGGCTGGTGGCGGGCGTGCGCTACGGCAAGACGGGCGAGGGCAATTCCCGCCTGGTCATTTCCGGCAAGGGGCCCTTCCTCGTCGACCGGCTCGACGTGCTCGAGAACGAGGACGGCGCAGGCCATCGTCTCGCGGTGGAAATTTCGGCGGCATCCGACCGTCAGTTCGAGGAAGCCCTTGCCGAACAGGCCCTGACAACCGCCTCGACGGTGGCGGGCGACAAGGGCGACCGCAGGGCCAAAACACCGCTGCGCCGGTTCACCGTCGTGCTCGACCCCGGTCACGGCGGCGTCGATGGCGGTGCGGAAGGCATCAGCGGCACGCAGGAGAAAGAGGTTACGCTGGCCTTTGCGCGTGAACTCAAGGCGAAGCTCGACGCCACCCGCAAATATGACGTCATGCTGACGCGCGACAGCGACGTCTTCCTCAGGCTGGACGAGCGGGTACGCATCGCGCGCCAGAACGAGGCAGATCTGTTCATCTCCATCCATGCCGATACGATCCGGCTGAAGGGCATTCGCGGCGCCACCGTCTATACCGTGTCCGACAAGGCCTCGGACGCCGAGGCGCAGGCCTTGGCCGAGCGCGAGAACCTTGCGGACCAGTTGGGCGGCATCGAGGTGAAGGTGGACAGCCCCGAGGTGGCCGACATCCTCTTCGATCTCATCCGCCGCGAGACCCATTCCTTCTCGATGAGCTTCGCCAATACGCTGGTGGGGGAACTGTCCACCACCGTCGGCCTGATCAACAATCCGCACCGCTTCGCCGGCTTCAAGGTCCTGCGCGCGCCCGACGTTCCCTCGGTTCTGGTGGAGCTCGGCTACCTCTCCAACCCGGAAGACGAGGCGCAGCTCATCAACCCGGAATGGCGCGACAAGGCAGCCTCCAGCATCATCAACGCCATTGCCGCCTTCGCTTCGGCCAAGGCGGCGGCGGGCGGCTGATGCCGGTTTCCGTTGCAAGGCGGCGTTGCAAGCGCACAACACAGTGCGATATTGTGGGCCTCTTCGAGAATCGAGTTTGCCCGTTGCCGCATTTTACCCACATCAGGGCGACAATGGTTCCCGATCTAGGACCTCCCAGGAGCCTTGCGCGCACCGTCGCGCCCATTGGGGAGGCGGCGGACTCTCGGACGGAGCGGGCATGATTCGGCTTATCGGCTATTTTTTCGGCATCGGCACAGCGCTTGCCCTGCTGGTTGCGGGCGCCGTGGCCCTTTATGTCGGGAATCTGGCGAAGGACCTGCCCGACTATGAGGTTCTGGCCAAGTACGAGCCGCCGGTGACGACGCGAATCCACGCCTCGGACGGCTCGCTGATGGCCGAATATGCGCATGAGCGGCGCCTTTACCTGCCGATCCAGGCCGTTCCGGACCGCGTCAAGGCCGCCTTCCTGTCGGCCGAGGACAAGAATTTCTACAATCACCCGGGCATCGACCCGACCGGCTTGGCCCGCGCCGTCGTTACCAATTTCCAGAACATGGGCTCGGGCCGCCGCCAGGTCGGCGCCTCGACCATTACCCAGCAGGTGGCGAAGAACTTCCTGCTCACCTCGGACCAGACCTACGAACGCAAGATCAAGGAAATGATCCTGTCGTTCCGCATCGAGCAGGCCTATCCGAAGGACCGCATCCTCGAACTCTATCTCAACGAGATCTTCTTCGGCCTCGGCGCCTATGGCGTGGCGGGCGCGGCGCTGACCTATTTCGACAAGTCGGTGAGCGAGCTGACCACGTCGGAAGCCGCCTATCTGGCGGCACTGCCCAAGGGGCCGTCCAACTATCATCCGTTCCGCCACACGGACCGGGCCATCGAGCGCCGCAACTGGGTGATCGACCAGATGGCCGAGAACAACTACATCTCGCGCGACGAGGCCGCCAAGGCCAAGGCTGAGGGGCTTGGCGTCAAGCCGCGCCGCAACGGCACCTATCTGTTCGCCGGCGAGTATTTCACCGAGGAAGTGCGCCGCGAGATCATCGCCCGCTACGGCCAGACCGCGCTCTACGAGGGCGGGCTTTCGGTGCGCACCACGCTCGACCCCGAGTTGCAGCGCGTCGCCCGCAAGGCGATGCAGACCGGCCTCATCAAATACGACACGCTGCGCGGCTATCGCGGGCCGGTAACGACCATCGACGTTTCCGGCGACTGGGGCGTGCCGCTGGGCGAGGTCAAGAACCTGGACGATGTTCCCGAGTGGACCCCGGCCGTGGTGCTGGAAAGCTCCGATTCCGGCCTGCGCATCGGCCTGAAGCCGGCGCGGCAGGTCTCCGGCGATCTGGTCAAGGAGCGTGTGGAGGCCACGGTCAGCAAGGAAGACATGTCGTTTGCCATGCGCCATGTCGTCGACGGCAAGCTCGTCAAGGCGAAGTCGCCGGCCGATGTGCTGAAGCCGGGCGACGTCATCTTCGTCGAAAAGCGCGAGGATTCCGAGAACGCCTACAGGCTGCGCCAGTTGCCCGAGGTCAGCGGCGGCATGATCGCCATGGACCCCCATACGGGCCGTGTGCTGGCCATGGTGGGCGGATTCTCCTACGCCCAGTCCGAGTTCAACCGCGCCACCCAGGCGATGCGCCAGCCCGGTTCCTCGTTCAAGCCGATCGTCTACGCGGCGGCGCTCGACAATGGCTATACGCCGGCTTCCGTGATCATGGACGGCCCCATCACCATCCAGAGCGGCAACACCACCTGGACGCCGAAGAACTATGACGGCCGCGCCGCCGGCCCGTCCACGCTGCGCTCCGGCATCGAGCGCTCGCGCAACCTGATGACGGTGCGGCTGGCCAACGACATGGGCATGAAGCTGGTGGCCGAATATGCCGAACGCTTCGGCGTCTACGACAAGCTGGCGCCCTATCTGCCGATGTCGCTTGGTTCGGGCGAGACGACGGTGATGCGCATGGTGTCCGCCTATGCGATCATGGCCAATGGCGGCCGCTCGATCAAACCGTCGCTCATCGACCGCATCCAGGACCGTTACGGCAAGACCGTGTTCCGCCATGACGATCGCGGTTGCGAAGGGTGCAATGCCAGCGAATGGCAGGACCAGCCCGAGCCCGAGCTGATCGACAATGCCGAGCAGGTGCTCGACCCGATGACCGCCTACCAGATCACCTCGATGATGGTGGGCACGGTGCAGCGCGGCACCGCCGCCACGGTCGCCGAGCTCGGCCGCCACATCGCCGGCAAGACCGGTACCACCAATGACGAGAAGGACGCCTGGTTCATCGGCTATACGCCGAACCTGGTTGTCGGCCTCTATATGGGCTTCGACAAGCCCAAGAGCCTTGGCCGCGGCACCACCGGCGGCGGTCTTGCCGCCCCGGTCTTCAAGGACTTCATGCGCGTGGCGCTGGAAGGCACGCCCAATGTCGACTTCAAGGTGCCGGACGGCATGAACCTCGTCTCCATCGACCGCAAGACCGGCATGCAGGCCAACCCTGGCCAGCCGGGCACGATCGTCGAGGCTTTCAAGCCCGGCACCGGCCCCGCCGATTCCTACTGGGTCATCGGCATGGGCGAGGACGGCTCGAACGGCTATGGGGAGGCACTGTCGCCGCAGGCCAACCAGGCCATCCAGTCCGGCGGCGGCGGCCTTTACTGACCGGCATCCCGGCAGCATCATACGGTTGGGCAGGCCATGCGCCTGCCCATTTCGCTTTACAGGCGTGGCCCTGCTGCCTATGTATCGCGCCAACCAATCAAATCACCGCAACAGCCAAGGGAACAGCGCCCGCCATGCGCGCCGAAACGCAGAACATCGTCGACGAAATCAAGCAGGCCATAAGCCTGCTGAGGAGGCATCTTTGACTGGGATCAGGCCCTGAAACGACTGGAGTACCTGAATGTCCTGGCGGAAGATTCCAGTCTCTGGAACGATCCGCAGGAAGCCCAGAAACTGATGCGCGAGCGCCAGAGCCTCGAGGACGGCATCGGCGCGGTGAAAAGCCTGACCCAGGCGCTCGAAGACAATCTCGAACTCATCGCCATGGGTGAGGAAGAGGGTGACGACAGCATCGTCACGGAGGCGGAGGACGCCCTGCGTTCCATGCGCGGCGAGGTCAAGGCCAGGCAGGTCGAGACCCTGCTTTCGGGCGAGGCGGACACCAACGACACCTATCTGGAAATCCATGCCGGCGCGGGCGGCACCGAGAGCCAGGACTGGGCCTCGATGCTGCTGCGCATGTACACGCGCTGGGCGGAGCGCCGCCGTTTCAAGGTCGAGGTGCTGGAAGTCCACGAAGGCGAAGAGGCCGGCATCAAGTCCGCCACCGTGCTGATCAAGGGTCATAATGCCTATGGCTGGATGAAGACGGAATCGGGCGTGCACCGTCTCGTGCGCATCTCGCCCTATGACAGCAACGCGCGCCGCCACACCTCCTTCGCCAGCGTATGGGTCTATCCGGTGATCGACGATTCGATCGTCATCGAGATTCCGGAATCGGAAGTGCGCATCGACACTTATCGCTCGTCCGGTTCAGGCGGCCAGCACGTCAACACCACCGATTCGGCGGTGCGCATCACCCATATCCCGACCGGCATTGCGGTTGCCTGCCAGGCGGAACGCTCGCAGCACAAGAACCGCGCCAAGGCGTGGGAGATGCTGCGCTCGCGCCTTTACGAGGAAGAGCTGAAGAAGCGCGAGGCCGCGGCCAATGCGACCGAATCCTCCAAGAGCGACATCGGCTGGGGCCATCAAATCCGCTCCTACGTGCTGCAGCCCTACCAGCTTGTGAAGGACCTGCGCACCGGGGTGGAATCGACCAGCCCTTCGGACGTGCTGGACGGCGATCTGGACGAGTTCATGGAAGCGTCCCTGTCGCACCGCATCAGCGGCAGCGAGGGGGCGGTGGTGGCCGATCTGGACTGAGTGGATGGCGGCCCGGGTGGCCGCCGTTTTTGTCCGGGGAGGTTCCGTATTTCGCCGTATTTTGTGTTAGAAGGGGCCGGAAGGGGTCAAGAGGCGCTTCGCGCGTCGCAGCTTATGAGGGACAAATCCTGATGAAGACCAGAACCGTGATCGCCATGGCCGTCGTTGGCGCGCTTGCAGCAGCCTGCACGACGGATTCTTATACCGGCCAGCAGAAAATCTCCAACACGGCCGGCGGCGCGGGCATCGGTGCTTTGGCGGGTGCGGCACTCGGCACTTTGGCCGGCGGTGACGACCGCCGCAATGCGCTGATCGGCGCGGGCGTGGGTGCGCTCGCCGGTGGCCTGGTCGGCGCCAAGATGGACCAGAACGAGGCCGAGCTGCGGGCCCAGTTGCAGGGCACGGGCGTCAGCGTCACCCGCGTCGGCGACCAGATCATGCTCAACATGCCGTCCGACATCACCTTCGGTGTCGACCAGGACGCGGTGCGCGCCGACTTCTATCCGGTGCTGAACTCCGTGGCGCTGGTGCTGCGCAAGTACAACCAGACGCTGGTCGATGTTTACGGCCACACCGATTCGACGGGCAGCGACCAGCATAATTTCGACCTGTCGCAGCGCCGTGCGCTGTCGGTGGCAAACTATCTGGCCGGGCAGGGCGTCGACCAGCGCCGCTTCGCCGTCAGCGGCTTCGGCAAGACCCGGCCGATCGCCAGCAACGCGACCGCCGATGGCCGCGCCCAGAACCGCCGTGTCGAAATCCAGCTTTCGCCGCTCACCTGATCGCGGCACCGGAACCGGCAGTAAAAATGGGCGGGTTTCCCCGCCCTTTTTTGTTGCCTGGTCGGGTGGATTCGACCGCGCGCTGGATGTGCCTTCGCTTTTGGTTTTTACGGAAACGGCCCCCATCCTTATCCTCTGCCCGCAAGCGGGAAGAGGAAGGCATCAGCGTCGTGCCACTCTCCTCTCCATGAACGGGAAGGAGGTCCCGGCTGGAGAATGAGGGGGTGATTCTGGCTTCGGCCGTTTCATCCGAAAACCGCTCCTGCTGCTGATCTGCGAAGGTGATTCGAGGCGCGTATCCGGGAGGGCCTGCTGTTTGACGGGAGCAAAAGAAAAGGGCGGGAAATCCCCGCCCTTTCCGTTTTCCCTGATCCGTTGTCTTACCGCAGGCGGCCGCTGGCGTGGGCCAGCATGGTGTAGACCTTGCCGGTATCGGAGGTGAGATAGGTCTGGGTCATGATGTTGTCGCGGTCGGTGCGGGCAACATCCTTCAGCAGCTTCTCGAAGTCCTCGCAATAACGGTCGACGGCGGCGCGGAACTCGGCCTCCGCCTGATACTTGCGGCGGATGTCGTCGAAGGTCTGCTGGCCCTTGAGCGTGTAGAGCCGGCGCGTGAACACGTCGCGTTCGCCACGGCGGTAACGGTTCCACAACTCGATCGACGCTTCATGGTCGATGGCCCGGGCGATGTCGACCGACAGCGAGTTGAGCGATTCCACCACGTGCAGCGGTGAACGCTCGGCCGGCTTTGCCGCGCGCGCCGTATCGGCCGGCTTGGCTCCGTCATCCCGCGAAGCGCCGCTCAGCAGGTCGCGAACCCAGCCGCCCTGTTGCTGCGGGCGGGTTTCGCCTTCGCGCAGGGCCGTTTCCGAACGCTGGTCGGTGTCCAGCGCGCCACGCAGGGCGGTGCCGCCGAGCGGATTGGCCGGGGCTGCCGGCTGTGCGGGCGAAGCGGCCCGGCGCGGCGGTTCGGCCGGTTGCGGGGCAGGGGCCGGTGCGGGGCGCAGGTTGCCGGACTGCGGAGTGTCCACGCTGCGGCCGGACTTGGCCACGATGGCGGACAGTTCCTTGAGCGCGTTGATCTGCTCGGAAACGGCGCGGCGGATCGCCGTCGTCGATTCCTTGGCCTCGGCCGGCATCTCCACCACGCCGCGCTTCAGCTCGGCGCGGGTGAGGTCCAGCTCGCTCTTGATGGAGGAGGCCGTCTGCCGCATCTCCTCGGTGGCGTCGGCGAAGCGCTTGGTCGCGGCCTCCACCACGTCGCCGATGGACGAGCGGATCTTGTCGGCCGATTCCAGCGTGCGGCTTTCGGCGGTCTGCAAGGTGCGTCCCACCAGCGCCTCGAAGGACTTCATGACCTTTTCCAGGTCCTCCGACTTCTTCACCAGACCGACGGCGAGGTCGTCCAGCGAGGTCTGGCGCTCCAGCGTATGCTCCAGATTGCTCTGGGCCGAGCTGAGCAGTTCGGACGCGCTGGACAGCAGGCGGCTGTGCTCGTCGAACTTGGTGGCGATGGAGGCCACCTCACGC
Source organism: Aquamicrobium terrae (assembly GCF_052978165.1). Classification (NCBI taxonomy): domain Bacteria; kingdom Pseudomonadati; phylum Pseudomonadota; class Alphaproteobacteria; order Hyphomicrobiales; family Phyllobacteriaceae; genus Aquamicrobium; species Aquamicrobium terrae. The sequence continues at coordinate 445,488 of NZ_JBRKLZ010000001.1, read as the reverse complement.
AGCGTGGTGGACGACAGTTCGGTCAGGCGCGAGGTGTTGGAGTCGACCAGGCGCGCCGAGCTTGCGAAGGTCTGCGCGGCCTTTTCGGTGGTCGCGGCGAAGCTCTGCGTGCTGCCGGCCAGCTTTTCGTCGATCTCGCCGAGATTGGCAGCGGCCTGCTCGATGAGCTGGCCAAGCCCCTGGCTCGACGCGCCGAGGCGGCCGATGAGGTCGTTGATGTTCTCCGCGAGGGTCGCCCGCGCGTTCTCCACCGCAGACAGCGTTTCCGCCGTGCGGTTGGCGAGCGCGTTGGACAGTCTTGCATTTTCCTGGCGCAGCTTCTCCGTCGCCCGCTCGGTCGCTTCCTCCATGCTCTTCTGCAGTTCGGAGCCGCCATCGGCGAAACGCTCGACCAGCGGACGCGCCGTTTCGTCGAGGATGCGGGTGATCTCGGCCGAACGCGTGGCCAGCATCTCGTTGAGCTCACGCGTGTTGGTGCCGATGGTCTTCGCCGCCTCGTTGGTGCTCTGGCCGATATGCTGGCCGACGGCGCTGAAGGTTTCGGCGATGGTGTTGGCGCGCGCCACCAGTTGGTTCTCTGCCTGGGCGACCTGCTCGTCGAGCTTTTCGCCCATCGCTTCGGCGGAGCGGGCGAGGCGGTTCTCGACGCTCTCCACCTTTTTGCCGATGCGGCTGGCGACCGTCTCGGCACCTGCGGCAAGACGCTCGTCGGCGCCGGCAAGGGCCGCTTCAATCGAACGGGCCTGATCGGCAAGCGCCTTGCCCGTTTCGCTGGCATGCGCGGCCACCTGCCGCTCCGTCTCGGCGAAGGCGCCGACGATGCTGTCGGCGTGCTGGCCGATGGTCGAAGCCGTCTCGGCGATGCGCGACACCATGCGGTTGTCGGCCTCGTCGAACACGCGGGCGATCTCGCCGGCGCGGCTGCTGAGGGTTTCCGAGCCTTCCGTGATGCGCTGCGTCAGCTTCTGGTCGGCCGCGTCGAAGATGCGGCCCATCTCGGACGCACGGTTGGTGAGGGCTTCCGAACCTTCGGCGATGCGGGCCACCAGCTTCTCGTCGGCGGCGTCGAAGATGCGGCCCATCTCGGCGGCGCGGCCGGTGAGGGCTTCGGAACCTTCGGCGATGCGGGCGATCAGCTTCTCGTCGGCGGCATCGAAGATGCGGCCAAGGTCGGCGGCGCGGGCGGCCAGCGCCTCGGCGGAGTCGCCGATGCGGGTGCTGAGGCGGGCGTCGGCATCCTCGAAATTGCGCAGGATGTCGCCGGCGCGGGCGGCCAGCGATTGCGCCGTCTCGATGGCGCGCTGGGCAAGGCGCTGGTCGGCAACCTCGAAGCTCTCGACGATGGAGCCGGCCCGGGCGGCCAGGCTGTCGGCGGTTTCTTCGGCGCGGGCGATCAGCATGGAAGACGTGTCTTCCGCACGCGTGGCCAGACGGCCCTCGGCCTCCTCGAAGGCGCGGGAGATGTCCTGCGCCCGGGCGAGCAGGGCGGCGGACGTCTGTTCCGCGCGCTCGGCGATCTGGCGATCGGCATCGGAGAAGGCCATGCCGGCCTGCTCGTTGAGCGCCGCCGTGACCTCCAGCACCTTTTCGCGCAGGGCGCTGGCAACCGACACGGCGCTCTTTTCCAGCACGCCGCGGATATTGTCGACGCCGAGCGACAGGGCCCGCTCCATGGTTCCCGTGCGTTCCTCGATCACGCCGGTCTGGCGCTGGAAGGCATCCTCGATGCGGCTGATGTCGCCGGTGATCGAGTCGGAAATGCGGGTGCTGGTCGAGGCGATGCGATCGATGTGGTCACTGACGGCCGCATCGATCTCGCGGCGGGCATCCGCCAGCTTGTCGACTTGGCCGGCCAGCGCGTCCTCGATCAGGCCGCGGCTCTGGAAGATCTTCTCCAGATCGGCCTCAAGGGTGCGCTGCAGGATGTTGCGGCCTTCGGCCAGCTTCTCGACCTGCGTGGCAACCAGCCCGTCGATGCCGGCGCGGCTTTCGGCCAGCTTGGCGAGGTCTTCTTCCAGCACGCGCGACAGGGCGCTGCGGTCGATGGCCAGCCGGCCGGCATGCTGCTCGATGAGGGTGTTGACGCGTGCCAGTTCGGCATCCAGCGCCTGCGAAAGCTTGGCGCGTTCCTCGGCCATCTTGTCGGCCTGGTCGGCGATGGCCTGCTGAATGGTGCCGAGGTCGCCTTCAAGCGCGCGCTTGAGGAGATCGCGACCCTCGGCCAGCTTCTCGACCTGTCCGGTGACGAGGCCATCGATGCTCGAGCGGCTGTCCGCCAGCTTGGCAAGGTCTGCCTCCAGCGCGCGCTTGAGGATATCGCGGCCCTCGGCCAGCTTCTCGACCTGGGCGGCGACGAGGCCGTCGATGCTCGACCGGCTTTCGGCCAGCTTGGCAAGGTCTTCTTCCAAAGCCTTGGCCAGTGCCGCGCGCTCCTGCACCAGCCGATCGGCATGGGCGCCGACAAGGCTGTTGACGTTGCGCAAGTCGTCCTCGAGCGAGGTCGAGAAGCGCTCGCGCTCGCCGACGAGCTGCTGCGACTGCTCGGCAATCACGTTGCGGATGGTGTCCAGATCGCGTTCGAGTGCGGCCTTGAGGATATCGCGGCCTTCGGCCAGCTTCTCCACCTGCCCGGCGACGAGGCCGTCGATGCCGGCGCGGCTCTCGGCCAGCTTGGCAAGGTCGTCTTCCAGCGTCTGCGACAGCAGGTTGCGATCTCCGGCCAGCTTTTCCGAATGATCGGCGATCATGCGGTTGATGTTGGTGAGGTCGGTTTCGAGGGCGCGCTTGAGGATATCGCGGCCTTCGGCCAGCTTCTCGACCTGGCTGGCGACCAGACCGTCGATGCCGGCGCGGCTTTCTTCCAGCTTGGCGATGTCGGCTTCCAGGGCCTGGGACAACAGGCTGCGGTCGCCGGCCAGCTTCTGGGAATGATCGGCGATCAACTGGTTGATATTGGAGAGGTCGGCCTCCAGCGCGGCCTTGAGGATATCGCGGCCCTCGGCCAGCTTTTCGATCTGCCCGGCGACGAGGCCGTCGATGCCGGCACGGCTCTCCTCCAGCCTGGCGATGTCGGCTTCGAGCGCCTGCGAGAGCTGGCCACGGTCGCCGGCCAGCTTTTGCGAATGATCGGCGACCATGCGGTTGATGTTGGCGAGATCGGCTTCCATGGCGCGGCGCAGGATGTCGCGGCCCTCGGCCAGCTTCTCGACCTGTCCGGCGACGAGGCCGTCGATGCTCGAGCGGCTTTCGGCCAGCTTGGTCAGGTCGGCTTCCAGCGCGCGCGACAGGATGGTGCGGCCCTCGGCCAGCTTGCCGACATGTCCGGCAACCATTTCATCAATGTTTGCACGCGCTTGCACGAGTTTCTGCGAGTCTTCGTGCAGAGAATCGGCCAGCCGCCTGCGGCCTACCTCCAGCGTTTCGAGGTGAGTGCCCAGCGAGGCGTCGATGGCGGCGCGGGATTCGTTGACCTTGCGCAGGTCTTCTTCGAGCGCCTTCGAGATGAGATTGCGGCCTTCGGCCAGCTTCTCGATCTGGTTCGACACCATGGTGTCGATCTCGGCGCGCCCTTCGGCGAACTTCGCAAGGTCGTCGTGCAGGGCGGCGGCCATGCGTTCACGGCTCTCGGCCATCTCGATGCTGTGCTGGCGCACCGCTTCGTCGATGCCGGCGCGGGCATCGGCCAGTTTCTCGATGTCCGCGTCGAAGGCGGAGGAGACGGTGTCGCGGGCCGCCTCGAGGCGGCCGGCGAAGTCGCTGGCGCGGGCTTCCAGCATGGTCGAGGTCGAGGAGATCAGCTCGGCCATGTCGGTGCCGATCTGGCTGCGGCCCTGATCGATGAGCGAAGACAGCGAATCCTTGCCGGAGGTGAAGGCCTCGGCGATATCGCGGGTGCGCTCGGCCAGCGTCTCGTTGATCTGGCGGGCACGGGCCTCCAGCGCGGCATTGAGCTTCTGCGTTCCGGTGTCCAGCGCCTCGGCGCGGGTCTCGAACTCGCTGATGAGCGCCTGGCCGCGCTCGGCCAGCGTGCGCTCGATGCCGGAAAGGCTCGCCTCGAATTCGGAGGTGAGGGTGCGTGCGGCGCCGCCCAGCAGGGAGACCATGCCGGAGGTGCGGTCATCCAGCAGTTCGGTCAGCGAACGGGTCAGGCCGTCGGCGCTGTCGGTCAGCTTGGCGATGCGGGTGTCGAGCAGGGAGGCAAAGGCCTCGCCCGAAGTCGACAGGCGGTCGGTGATGGAATCCAGGCGGCTCTCGACCGAGTCGAAGATCGTCATGGAGCTTTCGTTGATGCGATCGATCAGGCTGTCGCCCGAAGACGTGATCGTCATCGTAAGCTGGGTCGAGGCGCCCATGATGCTTTCGCGAATGGCGTCGCCCGCAGAATTGATCTCCTCGCGCAGCGTTTCATGCGCCCCGGCGATGGAGGCCCGAACGCGCTCGGCATGGCCGATGACGGCCTCGCGCTCGCTGCCCAGACCGTCGACGAGCGAGCGGATGCGCGCCTCGTTCTCGGAATAGGAGCGTTCGATCTGGTTGACCTCGCTGTGGACGAGCGTTTCCAGCTCGACAGCGCGCGCCAGCGTGCGCTCGATGCCTTCGCCCATGGCGGCGACCTCGCGGCGCACCGCCTGGCCAAGCATCATGACGCGATCCTGGGCGAGGCTTTCGGGCTCGGCGAGGCGGAAGGCCATTTCGGTCATCGACTGTGCCGCGAGGCGCATGTCCTGCGCGCGGCGCACCATGGCGGCGAAGGCCCAGAACAGGACGATCGGCAGCACAGTCGCAACCAGGAAACCGATGAGCTGCGGGCGGGCCAGGAACTGCTCGAAGGAGCGGACCTGCCAGACGTCGGGGCCGAACACCAGATTGGCGAGCGCGGCCGCGCCGGCCACCCAGGCCAGCGACAGGAACGCCACGACCCAATAAATGGTGTTGGGCGCGCGGCGGTTCAGATTGTGGAGGAGGGACTTGTAGTCCTTCTGGCGATCGTCGTTGGCCGGGGCGAAGGCGGCCGGCTGCGTAGCCGGCGTTTCCACGGGGCGAAGATCGGCGGGTTGGGGCTGCGGCTCGGGTTCGGGCTCGGGGGCAGGCGGGGGCGCCGCGGCAACGACAGCGGCCGGCTGGGCTTCCTGTTCCTGCTTCTCCTGCGAGGTGCGGCTGGCCCGTGCCAGTTCGTCGGCCGCCTCCGCGATCTGCGCCTCCAGGTCTTCCATGGAGGCCGCGATATCGAGATCCTCAATATCCGCAGTGTCCAGATCAAGCTCCAGATCGAGGGCTTTTTCGAGTTCCTGGGCCACGTCCTTGTCGAGGGACTTCGCCGTCGTGGTTTTCTTCGCCATGCCTTCGCTACCCTGTACTAACTGCGTGGAGCGTCTTGTTTTGGTTTTTCACGCCCTGCGGAGAGGCCAAATATGGAGCCTCGTATCGTAATGACACAGGGGGGTAAATAAAACATGCATTCGTGCCGATGCGTAAAACTTTAAATATAAGGTTAACGGCCATGTGAGGCCGAAACCGCGGAAACGGTCGTTTTTCCGGTAGGCGGGGGCATCGGTTCTTAACCTGCTGTCCATCGGTTCCTGTCACATTGCGCGCCACCGCGGCCATGCCGGTCGACGCAGATCGGGAGTTGGGAGCTTGAATAAAGGCGGCCATGTGGCCAGTTCGGGACAGCCCGACGAAAGCTGTGGGAAAGTCCCTTCCGGCCCCATCGATCTTGCCCATCTGGAGCGCCAGACTATGGGCGACAGGGACCTGCAACGCGAGGTGCTGGACCTGTTTGCCGGGCACCTGAGGATGGTGTGGTCCCGAATCGGTGATGCCTCGGCCGAAGACCGGGCCGCATTGGCGCACGGGCTCAAGGGCGCCGCGCGCGGCATCGGCGCCTTCGCCCTTGCCGATTGTGCCGATGCGATCGAACGCGAACCGGGATCGGCGCACAATCTGGCGCGGCTCGGCGAGCTCATGGAAGAAGTCCTGGCTTTCGTCTCGCGGCCCGGCTAGGCGAATTTGTCTCCTGGCGCCATGGAATGGCGGTCTTGCGCCGCAGTTGACTTGGGCGAAGGAGTGATTATCTCCGCGGTGTCTTCCCCCTCAGGTGACTAAATGACCAAGCTGACATTCATAGCCCATGACGGCACCCGCTTTGACGTCGAAGCCGAAAACGGCTCCACCGTCATGGAAAACGCCATCCGCAATTCCGTTCCGGGCATCGAGGCCGAATGCGGCGGCGCCTGCGCTTGCGCCACCTGCCACGTCTATGTCGACGAGGAATGGACGGACATCGTCGGCGAGCCCGAGGCCATGGAAGAAGACATGCTCGATTTCGCCTATGACGTGCGTCCGAACTCGCGGCTGTCGTGCCAGATCAGGATCAGGGACGAACTCGACGGTCTCGTCGTGTCGGTTCCCGAGCGGCAAGGGTAACGGGTTTTTCTGCCGGACGGGGATCGCCCAGCGTCGCACCAATGCGGCCGACAGCTCATTCGGGCATGATCGGCGCCTGCGAGGCGTCATAGCCGCGCAGCGGCTTCTGCGGCATGAAGGCGAAGACCAGCAGCCCTGCCGCCAGCATGGCCGCCGTGGCCAGGAAGATCACCGAAAACGAACCGCGAGGGCCGGCGAGTTCGGCCGCCATCGCGCCTTCGCCGGCCAGCGGCAGATCGTTGCCGAGGGCGATTGCGCCCAGCGCCGCCACGCCGATGGCGCCGCCCAGGGAACGCAGGAAGGTCAACAGGCCCGTTGCGACGCCGAGATGCTGCCTGTCGACCGCGTTCTGCACCGCGATGGTGGAGACCGGGAAGATGGTCCCGATGCCGGCGCCCACGATTGCCGTGGCGATCTCCACTTCCAGCAGCCCGGCGTGGTCAGCCAGATAAGCCAGGATGCCCAGGCTCAGAATGGCACAGGCGATGCCGATATGGGCGATGCGCTTGTAATTGACCAGGCGCGGCACCAGGCGGCCGCTCATGCCGGCGCCGACGACTGTGCCAAGCAGCAGGCCCAGCATGGCGAGGCCGGTGTCGCCCGGTGACATGCCCAGCGTCGCCTGCATGTAGACCGGCAGATAGACGGCAAGGCCGATGCTGCCAGCCTGCAGCAGGAACATGGAGAAGGTTCCCGTCAGCACCACACGGTTGCCGAGCACGGCCAGCGAGACCAGCGGTTCGTTCGCCATCCGCAGCCGGAGGCCGAACAAGAACCAGATCCCGGCCGATCCCGCCAGCAGGCCGATGATCTGCGGATCGCTCCACGCATAGCGGTTTCCGCCCCAGTTGACGGCAAGCAGCAGCAGGGAAGTGGCGATGATGAGCAGAAGCGCGCCCCAGCCGTCGATGCTGTGCGTCGTGCCGGCTATGGCCAGCTTCTTCAACGGTTTGCTGGTTACGGCGATGGCGAGGATGCCGAGCGGCAGGTTGATCCAAAAGATCAGCGACCAGTGCAGATGCTCGGCGAAGCCGCCGCCCAGCAACGGTCCGGCGATGCTGGCCACCGCCCATGTGCCCGAAATCCAGGCGGCATAGCGCGCCCGCTCCAACGGCGGCACCAGGTCGCCGATCACGGTCTGGGTCAGCGCGAACAGGCCGCCGCCGCCCAGCCCCTGCACGGCACGCCCGGCAATCAGCACGAACATGTTCGGCGCCAGCCCGCATATGACGGAGCCGGCGAGGAAAATCAGGATCGCCGCGAAGATGACGGAGCGGCGGCCGTAGATATCGGAAAGCTTGCCGTAGAGCGGGGCCACGGCGGTCGCCGTCAGAAGATAGGCCGTCACGATCCACGACAGATATTCGGCATGGCCGAGCGAGGCCGCTATGGTGGGCAGAGCGGGAGCAACGATGGTCTGGTCGAGCGCGGCCAGAAGCATGGACAGGAGAACGCCGGCGATGATGACGTTCTTTTCGCGCTCGCTCAGCGAGAAGCTGGGCACGGCCCCTTTCGTTTGGCCACCGATCGGCTGGTCCATTGTTATTATTCTCCGATTTTTTGGTGCGGTGGTTCCTGGTGAACCCTAGCTCTGCCGGCCAGCTTTATCCATGCGCTCGATGCGGTAGCGCAGAAGGCGGAGCAGCCGGCTTTCGAAATTGATGGTTTCGACGCGGTCGAATTCGAGTTGCGCCTTGTCGTGGCGGTCAAGAATCCGGGTCGAGATTTCCTTAGCCCTGGCAGCGGCGGCTTCGCAAGACTTGAAACGCCCTGCCTTCCTCAGCGACTGCTCCATCTCGCGGGCATGCGCCTTGGCGATCTCGACATGGCGGTCCTCGTGCCGCTTGATGTCGGCAAAGAGCGTGTCCCAGAAGATGCGTACATCCCCATCCGCCCGGCTGCGCTGCCGCCATCTGGGCAGGACGACGCGGGCTTTCACCGTGGTGTCGGCCGAGACGATGCGGCAGTGCCGGCCATCATTGGCGTAGCCGATCTTGGTGGTGAAATTCATGCGCGTCGCGCCGGGATGACGAAGTCCGGTCGATTTCACATGCGGCCCGCGTTTCGACAGTTCACTTTCGATCTGGTCGTAGGTGGTGCCGCCGACGCCGAAATAGCTGTAGCTTTTGGCAACCGTCTCGGCTGCCGCCGGAGCCGCCATAGCGGCAAGGATCATCAGGGGAAGGAAAATTTTCTTCATAATGTTGTCTCTGGCCGCACCTTGCGTTACGGCGGCATTTGGCGCAACGGAAATCGGCTATTCGCCACAGACTGAGCGGCAAGCATGATGAGACGATGGCATCTGGCGCATGGACGCCATATCGATCTCGGCGCTCGTGCCGTGGTCATGGGCATATTGAACGTGACCCCGAACAGTTTTTCGGATGGCGGCCGCTACAACTCGTTGGACGACGCCGTGGCACAGGCGCGCCTGATGGTCGGGCAGGGCGCATCGATCATCGATGTGGGCGGCGAATCGACCGGACCCTCGGCCGCGCCGATCAGCGCGCGCGAGGAACAGGAGCGTGCCTTGCCGGTGATCGAGGCGTTGGCCTCGCTCCACGGCACGCTGATCTCCATCGACACCTATCGGGAAGAGACGGCACGGCTGGCCGTGGCGGCGGGCGCCCATATCGTCAATGACGTCTGGGGCCTGCAGCGCGAGCCGGGCATCGCGCGGGTCGCCGCCGAAACCGGGGCCGGGCTGGTCATCATGCACACCGGGCGCGGGCGCGAGAAGCTTGCCGACCCGATCGAGGATCAGTTCCTGTTCCTGCGCCGGTCGCTGGAAATCGCCCATGAGGCCGGCATTGCCGACGAGCGCATCGTGCTCGACCCCGGATTCGGGTTCGCCAAGGAGACGCCGGAAGACAATCTCGACCTGATGGCGCGCTTCGAGGAACTGCATGCACTGGGTTTTCCGCTGATGGCGGGCACCTCGCGCAAGCGCTTCATCGGCGTGGTCACCGGCCGCGAGGCGCCGCATCGCGATGCCGGGACGGCAGCCACCAGCGTCATCCTTCGCCTCAAGGGCGCGCAGCTTTTTCGCGTCCACGATGTCGCAATCAACATGGATGCCCTGGCCGTCGCCGATGCTATGCTGACGCGTCAAGCTCATCTCTCCGCCCGGTCTGGACAATAGACATGTATGTCATCCGCATGAAGAATTGCGCCTTCTTCGCAAGGCATGGCCTCCTGGACGAGGAGGAAAGGCTCGGCCAGCGCTTCTATGTCGATGCGGTGCTGCATGTCGAGCCGAGCAAGCCGCTCGAAGCCGATTCCATGGACGCCACGGTCGACTATGGCGTGGCCTTCCAGGTGATCGAGGAGATCATCACCGGCCGCCGGCGCTTCCTGATCGAGGCGCTGGCGCATGAGGTCGCCAAGGCGCTCGCGGCGCGTTTCCCGCAAATCCAGCGCGCCGAAATCACCGTCCGCAAGCCGAACGCGCCGGTGCGCGGCGTGCTCGATCATGTCGAGGTGACCGTTGCCTGGCCCCAATAGCCGCGTCTTCCTCAGCCTCGGCGGCAATCTCGGCGATCCGGAAAAATCGATGAGAACGGCGCTCAGGCTGCTGGACGCGCATCAGCAGGTGGAGGTGAGGGCCGTCTCCTCGCTCTACCGCACGCCGCCGTGGGGAAAGCTGGACCAGCCGGATTTCCTGAACGCCGCCGCCGAGCTTTCCACCACCTTGCAGCCGCATGAATTGCTGGAACTGTGCCTGGAAACAGAGCGCAAGCTGAAGCGGGTGCGTGAGGAGCGCTGGGGTCCGCGCCTCATCGACATCGACATATTGGTGTTCGGCGACCGTATCATCCAGGAAACAGGGCTGGAGGTGCCGCATCCGCGCATGCTGGAGCGCGCCTTCGTGCTGGCGCCGCTCGCCGAGATCGCACCTGACCTCGACGTCGGCGGCCGGCGCATCGACGGGCGGCTGGCGGCTGTCGACACTGCCGGCATTGAGCGGCTTGCCTCCGGCCGGGAGTGGTGGCGGGCCTGAGCGGACCGGCCTTCCGGCTCAGCCGGCGAAACCGCCGCCGTCGAGAAAAGCTTGCTCCTCGGGCGTCGTCTCGCGGCCCAGCGGGCCATTCCTGTGCGGAAAGCGGCCGAAACGCTCGATGATGTCGCGATGGTCCACGGCATATTCGAGATAGCTCGCGGCGTTGGCCTTGTGGAGTTCCACCGACAGCTTCTGGTCGGCGAGATTTTCCGAATGCTCGAACGGCAGGTAGAAGAAGACGCGAATCTGCTCGTCCACCGCCAGGTCATGCCCGGCCGCCACGGCCTTTGCCGCGAAATGGCGGGCCAGCGGATCGGTCGCGAACATGTGGCCGGTGCCGCGGAAGCAGTTGCGGGGAAGCTGGTCGAGCAGGATCATCAGGGCGAGCGCGCCTTCCGGCTCCTCGATCCAGTGGTCGAGTTCGCGGCGCGCGGCGGCATAGTGCAACTCGAGGAAGCGCGCCCTGAAATTGGCGTCGAAGGCAACGTCCTTGCGGAACCATGCCTCGGGGCCGGATTTACGCCAGAAATCGGTCACCATATGCGGGTCGGCAGTCGAAATATCCATGTCGGCTCCTGTCTTTGATCGAACATCGGATATGGAAAGCGGATCCGATGCTCCCGTTCAATCGCGAAGGATCATGCGGTCGCCGCGCACGTCGAAGCCGGACAGCGAGCCGATGAAGTTCATGCCGAGCAGGCTTTGCCGCAGGGCGCCGGGCGCGGCGATCAGTATCGGCATGTCGCGCCGCACGATGTTGCCGACGGCGATCTCGTCCGCGCGCACGGCCGAGGCATTGGTGATGCCGTTGGCGGTGGAGACCGGAACGGTGTAGCGCAGCGATACGACGTCGAAGCCCGCCGCGCGCGCATCCTCGGCGCTGAGCACGGTGGTCGTGGCGCCGGTATCGACCACGGCGTGCACGGGTCTGCCGTTGATCTCCAGCCGGGCCTCGAAATGGCCGCTGCGGCCCTTGTCCAGCGTCACGGTGGGGCGGCCGTCCTCTACGCCTAGCATCAACGGGCTGCCGGGGATCAGCCCGGCGGTGACACGATTGCCGAAGTCCTGCAATTCATAGCGGTACTGGTAGCCGGCAATCAGGGCCAGCACGATCAGGACCCACAGGCCGAAGCTGCGGGCCATATCGCCGAAGCGGTGGCCGGAGCGCAGAATCCCGGCGCCGATCACCGCGGCGAGCACGCCAAGCCATATGAGATTGGCGAAATCCTCGTTGATGAAGCCGAGCGTGCTTCCCGAATCGTGGTTCAGCATCAAAAGCACCACGGCCACGCCGATGACGACGAGGATGATCCACAGGCCGCGGCTCATCGGGAGGCCTCCGCCCGTTCGCGCGCCATGCGGGTACGACGGGTTTCGCGGCGCGGCTTGCGTTCCACGGTTTCGAGCCGGGCGGGCAGCAGGGCCATGATGTCGCGTCGCTCTTGCGGGGTCATCGAGAGCCAGCCGGAAATCTCGTCGCGCGTGCGCCCGCAGCCGAAGCAGTAGCCGGTTTTCATGTCGATGGAGCAGACGAGAATACAGGGCGACTCAATTGCCGTCATGGTTGTTCCCTTGGGCACCGGACCGAAAATGGGAATCGGTTCTCGAAAAATATCCGATGTCCGGACAAAGAGCAGGCTTCCATTCCACATGGTGCACCCGGCCGGGCGATGCAAGCCTTTCCGCCGCCGTCACCTTTTGCCGTTTTTGGCGATCGCGGTTGTCAGTCGGGCATGACGGGGCTATGCGGACGGCAGTTTTGCAAGGAGCCGCGCCATGGTCAGCGCATTGCCGTTTGAAGATTTCCGAACCCTTTTGGACAAGCTGCCTGGGCCTGACGGCCAGGCCGGGGCGAGTGTCCGCGAGGTGTTCGCCAAGGCGGCGCTGGCACAGGGGCCGCTTGGCCGGATGGAGGATATCGCCGTCTGGTTCGCCGGCTGGACCGGCCGCGCGCGCCCGCAAGTGACGCGTCCGCTGGTCGCCATCTTTGCCGGCACCCACGGCGTCGCGGCGCAGGGCATCTCCCCGCGTCCGGTTTCGGCAACGGCCGAAGCGGTGGAATTGTGTGCGGCGGGCGGCGCTGCGATCAACCAGGTGTGCCTGACCTATGACCTCGGCCTCAAGGTGTTCGATCTCGCGCTCGATCTGCCGACGGGCGACATCACCCGCGAGCCGGCGCTGAACGAGCGTGGCTGCGCCGCCACCATGGCCTTCGGCATGGAGGCGATCGCCGGCGGTTCCGACCTGCTTTGCCTCGGCGAGTTGGGCGTGGGCAATTCCACCGTGGCCGCCGCGCTGCTGGCGGCGTTGTTCGGAGGCGAGGGCAGGGACTGGGTCGGTCCCGGCAGCGGCTCCGATGAGACGGGTGTGGCGCGCAAGGCCGCCATCGTGGATCAGGCGCTGGCCCTGCACGGGCCGCATCTCGACGATCCGCTGGAAGCGCTGGCGCGCGTCGGCGGACGGGAGTTCGCGGCCATCGCCGGGGCTATCCTTGCCGCCCGCATCGAGCGTGTGCCCGTCCTCATCGACGGCTTTGCCGCCACGGCGGCGGCCGCCGTCCTGCACAAGGCGAATCCCGGCGCGCTCGACCATTGCCTGCTGGCCAGCCTGTCGACCGAACCCGGCCATCGGCGGGCCGCCGAGTTCATCGGCCTGCAGCCGCTGCTCGATCTCGGCATCGGCCATGGAGAGGGCGTGGGCGCGGCGCTGGTTGCCGGTCTGGTGAAGGCCGCGGTGCAGATGACGTCGGGCATGGCGGTGGCGCAGCGCGGCTGAGCAGGAGCGCTGCGGGCCTACCAGCCGGCGTTGGCGGCGACCTTGGTCGGCAGCGCCGGCAGCTCTTCCATGACACGCGACGGCGGGAAGATGACGATGGCCTCGGTGCCTTCGCGCAGCCGCGAATGCAACTCGAATTCTCCACCGTGCATGGCGACGAGGCCCTGCACGATCGGCAGGCCGAGGCCGGTTCCCTGTTCGGCGCTCTTGATGGCGATGGCGCCCTGGCCGAACACAGACAGCACGACCGGGATTTCGTCCTGCGGGATGCCCGGGCCGTTGTCCTTCACCGAAATGTACTGCCCGCCACCGGCCGTCCAGCCGACGCGCACGCGCACTTCGCCGCCGGTCGGCGTGAACTTGATGGCGTTCGACAGGAGATTGAGCAGGATCTGGCGGATGGCGCGCTCGTCCGCAAACAGGCGCGGCAGCGTCGGCTCGAACTCCTGGACGATGCGGATATCCTTGTTGCGTGCCCGCAGTTCCATCATGTGGCAACTGTCTTCGGCCAGCAGGGCAAGGATCACCGGCTCTTCCTGAAGCTGGTAGCGGCCGGCCTCGATGCGCGACAGGTCGAGAATCTCGTTGATGAGGTTGAGCAGGTGCTGGCCCGAATCGTGGATATCGCCGGCATAGTCGCGATAGGTCTTGTTGCCGACGGGACCCAGCACCTCGTTGGCCATGACCTCCGAGAACCCCAGAATGGCGTTGAGCGGCGTGCGCAGTTCATGGCTCATCGAGGCCAGGAAGCGCGACTTGGCGAGATTGGCCTCCTCGGCGCGGTGGCGGGCCTCGTCCGACATGGCCTTCGCGGTTTCCAGCTCGGCAATCAGCGCATCCTTTTCCGAGCGGAAGGAAAGCAGCATGACCGACGAGCGGTTCAGATGCCGCGCGACGTAGGACAGGAAGGGCAGGGCAACGACCAGCAGGCCCAGCATCATCATCTCGACGGGCGCCAGCGGCCATGTGGCGCCGTAGGCATAGGCCGCGACGGGCAGGGCGAAGGTTGCGATCAGGGCGCCGCTGAGCGACGCGGTCATGATTGCCGTGGCGGCCATGGCCAGCAGGAGCGTCACCGCCTTGACGATATGGAACTGCTCGACCGCACAGGATGCGCATCCCAGCACGGCGAAATGCGCCCAGCCGAGGCCGGCAAGCAGGTGCGCGAGCAGGAAGTTGCGCTTTTCGGCCCTGGGCTTGACGAGGGCGGCGTCGGTCTTGTCGATCCTCTGTGCCGCCAGGATCAGCGCCGTGTTGAAGAGCAGCGCCAGCCCGCCCCACACCAGTATCTGGCTGCCGACGCCGGCTGCCACGCCGGCGAGCATGACGACCAGGATCAATACCGGGATGAACAGCGCGCCGCCCATCATGGCGCGGGCGTGCAGTTTCAGCATCTCGCGGTCGAAATCGGGATTGCCGGCCTGTTGCGCCAGACGGTCGCGGGTCTTGCGCACAGCGCGCGCTACATCGCTGTTGCGATGCGGTCGGCGGCGGTCCACAATATTCTTGTCCGCTGTGGTTGAGCGTTGCAACGGCATCAATGGGTTCAATCTATGCGGCCAGCATGTTCAGCCGACACGCTACGATCGAATGCTTAAGACTTTGTTTTCCATATGAGCAGATCGCGTCGGCGTAACGGAGATCGGCGCTGGAGCCAGCGTCGGCGCAGCCCGGCACGGCGGTGGCTCGACTATGGGCTCACCATCGCCCTTTTCGCGTTGCTGGCGCTCCTCGTGGCGCGGCTGGACGCGGTCAACACCCGAACCGAGCAGGGCATGGCCAGGATCGTCGATGGCGATTCCATCGAGCTTGGCGGGCAGCGCGTGCGGCTGCGTGGCATCGACGCGCCGGAATATAGGCAGAACTGCACGCGCGAAGGCACGGAGTTTGCCTGCGGCCGGGAATCGCGGAATGCGCTCTTGCGGCTGACGCAGAACAAAACGGTGGTCTGCAGCGGCTGGCGCAACGATCAGTACGGCCGGCTTCTGGGGGACTGCACGGCGGATGGCATCGACCTCAACCGGACCCAGGTGGAGGCCGGCTGGGCTGTCGCCTATGGCGATTTCGAACGGGAGGAGGCGGCCGCACGGGCTGCCGGACGCGGCGTCTGGGCCGGCGAGTTCGAGCGGCCCCGGCATTGGCGTGACCGGCAGGGCGGCCAGCCCGAGCCGGAGCATGATGTTCTGGCCGGCATCGGTGACTGGCTGCGGCAATTGTTTCGTTTCTGGTGAGGGCAGCCCTATATTGCGGGCATGCCGATGACAGGGAGAAGTCGATGAAGCTGTTCGATGGCGGGCGGGCGCCCAATCCGCGCCGGGTGCGCGTATTTCTCGCGGAAAAAGGCATGAAGGTGCCACTCGTTCCGGTAGACATGGGCGCGATGGGCCATCGCGCCGACGAGATACGCGTGCGCAATCCCTTGCAGCGCCTGCCGGTTCTGGAACTGGACGACGGCACCATCTTGACCGAATCCGTCGCCATCTGCCGCTATTTCGAGGAGCTTCAGCCTCAGCCGCCACTGTTTGGACAGGGTGCGCTCGGCAAGGCGCAGGTTGAGATGTGGCAGCGGCGCATGGAACTGGAACTGATGATGCGGGTGGCGCATGCCTTCCGCCACATCCACCCCGCCATGAAGGAGTGGGAGGTGCCGCAGGTGCCGGAATGGGGCGAAGCGAATAAGCCGAAGGTGGTCGACTTCCTCCGGTTCCTCGACGGTGAACTGGCGGGCCGGGAATTCATTGCCGGCGATGCCTATTCGATCGCCGATATCACCGGCCTGATCGCCGTCGATTTCATGAAGCCCGCCCGCATACAGGTACCGGACGAGTGCGCGAATGTGCGGCGCTGGCATGAGGCTGTCTCGGCCCGGCCGAGCGCCGCTGCCTGACCATGGACATAAGCGAGCGGCCACCAGTCGTCGGCGATGATCTCGCCCGGCTGACGGCGCGGGTGCGGGCTTGCCGCATCTGCGTGGAACGGCCGCTCGGCAAGCCGCTTCCGCATGAGCCGAACCCGGTGCTGGTGCCGTCTTCCACGGCGCGCATCCTCATTGCCAGCCAGGCGCCCGGCACAAAGGTGCATCTGAGCGGCGTGCCGTTCACCGATGCTTCCGGCGACCGGTTGCGCTCCTGGCTGGGTGTCACCAGTTGCGAGTTCTACGATCCCGCAAAATTCGCCATCGTGCCGATGGGCTTCTGCTTCCCCGGCCAGGACGCCAAGGGTGGTGACCTGCCGCCGCGCCGCGAATGCGCGCCGGCATGGCGTGCGCCGCTGATGGAACTGATGCCGCAGCTCGACCTTATCCTCACCATCGGCATCTATGCGCAGAACTGGCACATGGGCCCGTTGCGCAAGCCTTCGCTGACCGACACGGTGAAGGACTGGCGGGCGATCTGGCAGGCGGAAGGCAGGGTCAAGGTTCTGCCCTTGCCGCACCCTTCCTGGCGCAATACCGGCTGGCTTAAGCGCAATCCCTGGTTCGAAATGGAATTGCTGCCATTCCTCAAGACGGAAATCCGGCAACGGATTGGCTGAGGTTTTGAGAATTTATCACTCGTCTTCCGCCGATATATCGGAATTTCTTTCTTGTTTAACGGCGTGTTCTGGCGGAAAATTGGGCATCTTTTCTACAAGGAGCGCTCATGGACCGCCTCGACCGAAAAATTCTGCGCCTCTTGCAGGAGGATGCCACGCTTGCCGTGGCCGATGTCGCCAAGAAGGTCGGCCTGTCGACCACGCCGTGCTGGCGGCGTATCCAGAAACTGGAGGAGGAAGGGGTCATCAAGCGCCGCGTGGCGCTGCTCGATCCCGTGCGGGTGAATGTGCGGGTCAACGTCTTCGTCTCGATCCGCACCAATTCGCACAGCCATGAATGGCTGCGCCGCTTTTCCGAGGTGATCCAGGAGTTTCCGGAAGTCGTCGAATTCTACCGCATGAGCGGTGATGTCGACTATCTGCTGCGGGTGGTGGTGCCTGATATCGCGGCCTATGACGCGTTCTACAAGCGCCTGATCGCCAAGATCGAAATCCGCGACGTGTCGTCGGCTTTTGCGATGGAGCAGATCAAGAACACCACCGAGCTGCCGCTCGATTACATGGTTCTCGACAAGGAATCGGGCGCCAACGCCGCTTGAAGCATGTCGCCCGAAAGTGGGAACCGGTTTCGGGATAACGATATGCGTAAAAACAGCAGCTTAAAGCGCAAGGAGCGAATCTGGAAGATCGCGACGTGCTTTAAGCGGTCCTTGGCAGGCTCGTCAGTTCTTGGCGAGCTTGCCGACAGGTGCACCATCGACGCGCTTGAGGTTCATGCCGATCACCGGCACCACCTGCTTGTCCACCTTGACCGAAACGGTGACGACCATCGACTGGTCGTCCGGGATACGGGCCTGCATCACGCCGTTGAGCTGGTTGCGGTTGATGGCGAACACGACCTTGCGGGTGTCGACCACATTGCCGGCCACGATATCGAGGCCGTTGCCGGACGAGCCGCCCATGAACGAGCCCTTGTAGCCGCCACGGCCCTTGTGCTCGACCGTCGCCGTCATCTGCTGGGTGAAGACGCCGACGCGGCATGAGCCGTCGAGCGTCATGCCGACCTTCAGTTCAGGCGTCGATCCGGTGAAGGTGCAGGTGAACTTGGTGCCCTTGTACTTGCCGGCGACGATCTCGCCCGGGCCGACCCATTTGCCTTCGACCGACTGGAAGAACTGCTTGTCGCGCTCGCCTGCCGAAGCGGTTGCCGGGAGCATTGCGGTTGCCGACACGGCCAGGGCCAGCGGCAGCACGGAAGACACGATCACGCTTTTCATCGAGGATACCCGGCAACGAAATACTGAGAGGAACCTTGCTCGAACCATGAACAAGAATGGTTAACGGTTTCTCACCATATGCCGGACAATTCGAATTTTCGCCAGCTTCCGTGGCGTCACAAAGTGTGTCAGCGCTGCGCGTCTTCTTGCGGTTTCCCGCGGTTTTCCTTGCCGGCGAAGGAGGTCAGGGCCGACAGGAAATCACTCATGCCGGGCCGCTTGAGCGCCTGGAAAGGCAGGGGTCGGGTGGTGTCCATGGCGGCCAACCCAATGCGGGCGGTCAGCATGCCGTTGACCACGCCTTCGCCCAGCTTGGCCGACAGCCTCGCGGCGAGGCCGTGGCCCAGTATCTGCTGGACGAAGCCGTCGCCCAGTGCGATGGAGCCGGTGATGGCCAGATGGGCGAGCACGCCGCGCGCCAGCCGGAAGAAGCCCAGCGTGCCGGGGCGGCCGCCATACAGTTCGGAAAGCCGCCGGATCAGCCGCGCCGCCTCGAAGGCGACATAGGCGATGTCGACCACGGCGCGCGGGCTCACCGCCGTGACCAGCGAGACGCGCTTGGCGGCGTCGAGGATCATGACTTTGGCACGGGCATCGAGCGGGGCGAGGATCTCGGCTTCGGCCAGCCGCACGAGGTCGGCGCCGTCGATGACCTCGCTGCGCAGCGCATCCAGCGCACGACGGCCCGCGGCGGTTTCCGGCTTGGAGGCCACGAAGGCGGACAGTTCATCCACCACGGCGCGCGCGGCCTTGGGGTCGTTGCGGGCGATGGCGTCCAGCGCGCGGCGCTGCATCTTCTCGACCTCGGCCAGGCGGGCGATGGCCCAGAACTCGCGGGCGAGCACGATGACGAGGGCGATCGCGCCGATCGCGGCCACGCCCGCCGCCAGCCAGCCCAGCCATGGGGTGCGCTCGAAAAGGGTGCGGATCAGGCCATCGACCCACAGGCCGACCGCCAGCGACACCAATATGCCCAGCGCGCTGAGCAGGATGCGCGCGGCCAGCGAGCGCTTGCGCGGCGCTGTGGCAGGCGGCGGCTCGGCCACGGCGAGATCCGGCTCGTCGAAAACATCATGCTCGGCAGCCACGGCCACGGCGAGTTCGACTGGCGCGGCACGCGGCTTGCGCGGAGCGGTCATTGTCGGTGCCTGCCGGACCTTCGCCGTCTCTTCGGCGCTCTCCGCCGGCTCCGGCGCAATGGGAAATGCGGAGGGTTTGCGGGGCGTGCTGCTCATGCCAGCCTGTCTCCGATCAGGAACTGCAAGGCGCGGTCGAGCCGGATGTGCGGCAGGGACAGGGTAACGCCCTCGGCCGTGCGTTCCAGCTTCGGGGGACGGAAGCGGACGAAGCGGATCGCCGGATCGGCATCGTCCTGCCTGTGGCCGTTCGACGTTTCAAAGACGGAATCAACTTTTTCCGGCAAGTCACCGGGAAATATGGCTGTTTCCGTCTTTCCGTCGAAGGCCTGGCCACCGATGGTTTCTCCGGCCAGCGGCGTGCCGAGAATGACGGGCAGGGTTTCGCGCCCCTGCTTGACGGTGCCTTCGCGGGTGGCGCGAACGGCGGCCATGGCGACCACGTCAACGTCGGCGCCGGTGAAATTGGCGCGTGCGATGGCCCTGTCCGCCAGCCGCCGCACGATGGCCTGCAAACGGTCGTGGCTTTCATGATGGAGATGGTCGGCCTTTGTGGCCGCGATGAGGATGCGGTCGATGCGCCTCGATACGAGGTCGGTCAGGAAATTGCCGCGGCCGGGGCGGAAGCAGGCGAGGATTTCCGTGACGGCGCGCTCCAGGTCGGCCATCGCGCCGGGGCCGGCGTTGAGCGCTTGCAGCGCATCGATCAGCACGATCTGGCGGTCGAGCCGGGTGATGTGCTCGCGGAAGAACGGCTTCACGACATGGGTCTTGTAGGCTTCGTAGCGGCGCTCCATCATGGCGCGCAGCGATCCGGGCCGTGCGCGGCGTTCTTCGCCGGGCGGCAGGGGCGCGAAGGTCAGCGCTGGCGAGCCTTCGAGGTCGCCCGGCATCAGGAAGCGGCCCGGCGGCAGGGTGGACAGGGCGCGGTCATCGAGCTTGCAGGCCTTGAGATAAGCCGCGAAACCGTCGGCCAGCCGCCGCGCGGTGACCTCGTCGGCGTCAGCATCCGCATCGATGGCAGCGGAAAGCGTCCGCCAGTCCTTCGAAAGGTCCGTACGTACCGGAAGCTCTGCCATTTCAAAGGTTTCACGAGAGAAGTCAGCGTAAGACTTTCCAAGCAGCGGCAGGTCGAGCAGCCATTCCCCGGGATAGTCGACGATGTCCAGCGACAGCCTGCCGGCGGAGAACATGCGGCCCCAGCCGGAAGCGGATTCATACTCGATGGTGAGCCGCAGCTCGGAGATCGCGCGGGTGGAATCCGGCCACAGGCGCTGTTCGACCAGCGTGGCGATATGATCCTCGTACTGGAAGCGGGGCACCGCGTCGTCCGGCTGCTCCTCCAGATAGGCCCGTGCGATGCGGCCGGATTTCTGCGCCTCGAACAGGGGCAGGCGGCCGCCATGGAGCAGATTGTGCACAAGGGCCGAGATGAAGACGGTCTTGCCGGCGCGCGAGAGGCCGGTGACGCCAAGGCGCGAGGTGGGCGAAAACAGCCCGGCGGCGCGGCCTGAAAGCGTGTCGAGCGCAATGCGCGCCTCGTCGGTGAATGTGGTCAGCGAGCTTGCCAATCCGGTTCCCGAACCTTGTCCAACTGCTTGAGATTACGCGTTTCCCGACGGATCGCGATGAAGGGCCGCATTCGATATCCTGCCCGATATAGGGCGCCGTTGCCGGCTTTGTAATAGGGGCCGGCCTAGCAATAGGGCAAGGCCCGGTCAGATGGTGACGGGCGTCAGGAAGGCTTCCAGATAGCCCTTGCCGGGTGCTGCCTGCGCCAGACTGCCTTCGAAGCGCAACACGGCCAGTCCCGAGGTCGGGAAACCGTAGTTCAGCATGTCGAGCGCGCCGGCCTCGCCATTGCCGGATATGGCGACGGTCAGATCCTCCATCATCGGGTTGTGGCCGATAACCAGCACCGAGCCCACATGACCGTGCGTTCTGACGGCATCGAGATAGAAGGCGGCGTCTTCCGTGTAGAGCGTGTCGAGGAAGACCACGCGGCCGGTGTCCACGCCGTTGGCTATTCCGGC
Source organism: Aquamicrobium terrae (assembly GCF_052978165.1). Taxonomy (NCBI): domain Bacteria; kingdom Pseudomonadati; phylum Pseudomonadota; class Alphaproteobacteria; order Hyphomicrobiales; family Phyllobacteriaceae; genus Aquamicrobium; species Aquamicrobium terrae. Next base: position 424,307 of record NZ_JBRKLZ010000001.1, on the reverse strand, counting down.
CAGCGTTTCCCTGGCGCGGCGGGCGTTGGAGCACAGCGTCAGGTCGGGTTCATAGCCACAGTTGCGCATGATCGCGCCTGTGGCTGCCGCTTCCTCCATGCCGGTTGGATCGAGCGGACGGTCGAAATCACGCATTCCCGGCTGTGCCCAACCGGCTTTGGCGTGTCTCAGGAGATAGAGTCTGGCCACCAGCCCTCCCGTTTGTCCCTTATTCACAGGATTACCGATTGACGGAACCAAGCGCAACGCCGGGGAGAAGAGGGCGATCTTATACGATCGTGTGATGAGGGCAGACAAAGGCTTGTGCGGCCCTGCATGCGCGAATATATAGGCGCCAATTCTTGGGGCTGTCGGGTGAGTCGAATGAATCAAAACCTTGCTGCCGATTACGTACCCTCCGAAGACGAGCCGTTCATGAACGAACGGCAGAAGTCTTACTTCCGCAACAAGCTTATCGCCTGGAAGAACGATATCCTGCGCGAAGCGCGCGAGACGCTTGAAATCCTACAGCAGGAAAATGCCAACCTTCCCGATCTCGCGGATCGCGCCTCCTCGGAGACCGACCGTGCCATCGAGCTCAGGGCGCGCGACCGTCAGCGCAAGCTGATCTCGAAGATCGACTCGGCATTGCAGCGGATCGACGAGGGCACCTACGGCTATTGTGAAGAAACGGGCGAGCCGATTTCGTTGAAACGGCTCGATGCGCGGCCGATCGCGACCTTGTCCATCGAGGCGCAGGAACGCCACGAGCGTCGCGAAAAGGTCTATCGCGACGATTGAGCAACTTGTTCTCAGGCAAACAATGAAAAAGGCCGCCGGAAGGCGGCCTTTTTCATTGCGGTCATGGCATTGGGGGAGGCCGGGGCTAGCGCTTGCCGGTCGACAGTTCGCCGAGCAGCCTCGACATCTCGTCGTCCAGCGACGGCCCGGGCCTGGCGGGAGCCGGATCGTCAAGCGACAGGGCCAGTTCGCTGGCCAGCGAATCGTCGAGCGCGTCGTCGACCGACTGGACCGGCTGGCGCGGCTGTACGGGGATGTTCGCCCGTGGCGAAGGGTCCGCAACCGGCGGCGGGGCCGGCTCGACATGCCTTGCCGCGGGAGGTTGCGGCGCGATGGGAGCCGGGCGCGCGGGCGCTGAAACCGGTGCCTGCGGCGGCGCGGCGCGAGGCGGGGCAGGCGGCACCGGTGCTCTTGACGGCTGGTGGGGTACGGGCGCCGGTTCGCTGAGCGGCGCGGCGGCGCGCCTGGAAGCCGCCAGGCGGATGTCGCGCTCCACCACCACATCGGTCGGCCCGCCGATGAGAATCAGGTGTTCGACATCGTCCCGACGGACGAGGACAAGACGGCGATGGCTGTCGACGGCCGTGGCGTCCATGACTGCAAGCCGCGTCTTGCGGTTGCGTCCGCCGGCGACGAAGGTGCCGAAATTCATGCTGCGGATCGTCTTGACGATGAGCAGCACCACCGCGAACAGCACCAGCGCAGCCAGAACCCAGAAAATGGCAGTGCCATATCCGGCTCCTCCGGCACTATCGAGAAACTCAAACATCGGCACCCCCGAGAGCACGATCATGGAAACTGGCAGGACAGTAGAACGCTGCAACGCGGAACTGCAAGTTGCCGTTCCCGGCTTTCGGGCGGACTGCACCGCGATCTGCCCTTCCTGACCGCCAAACTGGCGTCATTTTCCGCTTACAGTTGCCCCTCGGGCCTTTTCCGGGCAAGGAGAATGTGATTCAACCGGTTCGGTTCGGCGAAGGGCAGGAATCGTAAGCAGGGGGCAAATGGCCAAGGACGCGCGCGCCGATTTCTATCCGATGCCGATGGTGGACCACAGCACGCGGCCGGGAACGGTCACGCGGCTCATCATCTTCATCCTGATCCTTATCGCCTCGGCGGTCGTCTTCGGCCTGTTCCGCGAGCGCTTCGGCGATCCCTTCCTGCTCGGCATGCTGGGCGTGCTGGCGATGATCGGCGTCGGCTTCCTGTTCGCCACCGCCATCGGTTTCATCCAGGTGGCGCCGCGCTCCACCGGTGACGAGCTTTCCAAGGCCTTCGTCGATTCGATGGCGCAGGGCCTCGTGGTCACGGATGCGAAGAACCGCATCATCTACGCCAACCGTGCCTATGCCGACATGACCGGGGCGGCCTCCGCGGCGGACATAAGGACCGTGGAAGGGCTGTTGTCGGATGCGCCGGAGGCATCTTCCGTCATCTATCGGCTGGCGTCCGGCCTGCGCGACGGCCAGCAGGGCGACGGCGAGTTCAGGCTCAACCAGTCGATCCGGCCCGGCGCCGAGCCCGGTGCGCGCTGGTATCGCGTCGAGGCCCGCCCGTTCCGGATTCCGGGCCAGCGCCAGCCTTTCAATGCGTGGAAACTGGCCGATATCTCGCGTGAGCGCGAGGAGCAGGAACGCTTCTTCCTCGACCTGCAAAAGGCCATCGATCATCTCGACAATGCCCCGGCCGGATTCTTCTCGACCGACGAGGACGGGCGCGTCACTTATGTCAACGCGACGCTGGCGGAATGGCTGGGCATCGACCTGGCCAGTTTCACGCCGGGTGCGGTGACCCTTTCGGATATCGTGGCCGGAGACGGCATGGCGCTGGTCCGCTCCGTCCGGCCCGATCCCGGCACGGCCCGCAATGCGGTGATCGACCTCGACCTCACCACCATGAAGGGCGAAGCCCTGCCGGTGCGCTTCCTGCACCGGGCAACTGCAAGCCGGGACGGCCACACCGGCCCGACACGCACCATCGTGCTGAACCGCACGGAAGGCGACGATTCTTCCGCCGATCTAAGAGCTTCCGAGGTTCGCTTCACCCGCTTTTTCAATTCGACGCCGATGGCCATTGCCGGTGTCGACCAGGCCGGGCGCATCCTGCGCACCAATGCGCCGTTCCTGTCGCTGTTCGCGTCGGCGGTGGACAGCGACGCGCTCGACCGGCGGGTGCGGCTGGATACCGTCATCCATGAGCGCGACCGGCCCGCCTTCGAGGCGGCGCTGGAGAAGGCGCGCCAGCGGCAGGCCGATATCGCGCCCATTGACACGGTGCTGCCGGACAACGAGGAGCGGCATATCCGCTTCTACGTCAATGCCGTGGCGGATGGCGACGGTGCCGAGGAGGCGGCGATCGTCTATGCCGTCGACACGACGGAGCAGAAGGCGCTGGAAGCGCAGATGGCGCAAAGCCAGAAGATGCAGGCCGTGGGCCAGCTTGCCGGCGGCATTGCGCACGACTTCAATAACGTGCTCACCGCCATCATCATGGCCTCGGACCTTCTGCTGACCAATCACAGGCCGTCCGACCCGTCCTTCCCGGACATCATGAACATCAAGCAGAACGCCAACCGCGCCGCCTCGCTGGTGCGGCAGTTGCTGGCCTTCTCGCGCAAGCAGACGCTGCGCCCGGAAGTGCTGACGCTGACCGATGTGCTGGCCGACCTGCGCATGCTGCTTGCCCGCCTCGTCGGCAACGACATAAAGCTTCGCATCGATCACGGCCGCGACCTGTGGCCGGTGAAAGTCGATATCGGCCAGTTCGAGCAGGTGGTGGTCAATCTGGCCGTCAACGCGCGCGACGCCATGCCGGGCGGCGGGGAACTGACCGTGCGCACCCGCAATGTGGCGACGGACGAGGCGAAGGCTTTCCCCTATCGCGAACTGGAAGCCGGCGACTATGTGCTGGTCGAGGTCGAGGATACCGGCAGCGGCATCCCGCCGGATGTGCTGAAGAAGATCTTCGAGCCGTTCTTCACCACCAAGGAAGTCGGCAAGGGCACCGGCCTCGGCCTTTCCATGGTCTATGGCATCATCAAGCAGACGGGCGGCTTCATCTTCTGCGATTCGGAAGTCGGCAAGGGCACCACCTTCCGCATCTTCCTGCCGCGCCACATTCCTGTCGCAGTCGCGCAGCCCGCGGGGGCGGCGGAGCAGAAGCCGGCGGCCAATGGCGCCGATGCCGCGGCGGCAGCGCCGGCCAAGCCCGCCGACACGGCGAAGGACCTTTCCGGGTCGGCGACCGTGCTGCTGGTGGAGGACGAGGATGCGGTGCGCATGGGGGGTGTGAGGGCGCTCACCTCGCGCGGCTATACGGTGCACGAAGCCTCCTCGGGCGTCGAGGCGCTGGAACTATTCGAATCTCTCGAGGGCCGGGTCGACATCGTCGTGTCCGACGTGGTCATGCCCGAGATGGACGGACCGACCCTGCTCGGCGAACTGCGCAAGCGCCAGCCCGATGTCAAGTTCGTGTTCGTTTCGGGCTATGCCGAAGATGCCTTCGCGAAGAACCTGCCGGAAGACGCCCAGTTCGGTTTCCTGCCGAAACCGTTCTCGCTCAAGCAGTTGGCGACAGTCGTGAAGGAAGTTCTGGAAGCTTAGCGGGGCGACTCAGGCCGCTTCGCGTTTCAGGGCTATCGCTTCTTCAGCCGTGGGCCGCGCCCCGCGCAGATAGAGCGCGCAGGTGGTACGCAGCATCGATGCGAAGTTCGGCACTTCGCCGCGAATTTCGATCGCTTCGTCATAGAGCTTCGAGATGAATTTGGGGGTCGTCAGCCCCTGGCTCTCGGCGATTTCGTCCAGCAATGTCCAGAAGGTCGCTTCGAGCTGGATGCTGGTGGAATGTCCGCCGATGCGAATCGACCTGTTGATCTGGCGATAACCCTCCGGATCCTGGCCGGCAAAAACCCTGCACATGATCAGGCCTCCCTGTCATTCCATCCTGGCCACCGGATTTTGTTTGGCACGGCCGCGCAGGATCAGTTCTCTGGTCTCTCAAAGGCACCATTTTGCCTTCTTGCACCCATTCTGGGTCCAAAAATCCCAAACGGCAATCACACTTTCGAGTTTCATGCCCCGTGGTAACCCGCTGCCACCATCTTTGCCGGGGCGGTCGCATAATCCGTGCAACGACAAACGCAGGTGAAAGGCGGAGCGCGCTTTGGCAAAGGCAATCCACAGCATGATCCGGGTGCTCGACGAGGCCCGGTCGGTCGACTTCTACAACAAGGCCTTCGGGCTGGACGTCGCGGAACGGCTCGATTTCGAGAGTTTCACCCTGATCTATCTCAGCAACACCGAGACCGGCTTCGAGTTGGAGCTCACCGTCAACAAGGGGCGCGAGGAGCCCTACCAGCTTGGCGACGGCTACGGCCATCTGGCCGTTTCGGTTGCCGACCTGGACAGCGAGCACGACCGGCTCGGCGCACTCGGCCTCAATCCGAAGAACATCGTCGAGTTCAACCGCGACGGCACGCTGCTGGCCCGGTTCTTCTTCATCGAGGACCCGGACGGCTACAAGATCGAGGTTTTGCAGCGGGGAGGCCGCTTCAAATAGGAGGTCGTGCCGCGCGGGAGACGCGGCGCCAGCCACAGCGCCTTTCCAAGGCGCTTCAGCAAGCAAGGGAGGAGAAAATGGTAACGGTTTACAGGCGCGAGCAGGGGCTTTCACGGCGTGAACTGCTCAAGCGCGGTGGCGTCGGTGCGCTGCTGGTCATCACCGGCAGCGCTGTCATCAGCCCCGAACATGCGTGGGGGCTGGAGACCTCGGCGCTCAAGCCGGAGACGATGGCGACGCTGATCCAGATGGCGCGCGACATCTACCCGCACGACCAGGTGCCGGACAGGTTCTACGCCATTGCCGTCAAGACCCATGACGAGCAGGCCGGCAAGGACACCGCGCACAAGGACCTCATCGAAAGCGGCATCGCCGATCTCGACAAGCGCGCCGGCGAGGGCGGCTATCGCGGGCTCGGCTGGGAGGAAGAGCGCGTCGAGGTGCTCAAGCAGATCGAGGAGACGCCATTCTTCCAGGCGATCCGGGGCGGGCTCGTGGTGGGCCTCTACAACCAGAAAGAGCTGTGGCCGATCTTCGGCTACGAGGGCGAGTCCTATTCGAAGGGCGGCTACATCACCCGCGGCTTCGACGACATCGAGTGGCTCTAGCGCCGCTCCGGTCCCTGAAGCTCGAATACGGATACATGGGAGGAAACCATGGCAGCACCTTATGATCTCAACGACGACAGCGTGGTCGTCATCATCGGCTCGGGCGCCGGCGGCGGAACGCTGGGCAACGAACTGGCACAGAAGGGCGTCGACGTCGTCATCCTGGAAGCCGGCAGCCGCATCGAATACGAGGATTTCATCAACGACGAATGGGACAGCTTCGCCCAGCTCTCATGGGGCGATCCGCGCACCGCATCGGGCGGCTGGCGGGTGGCGAAGGATTTTCCCGGCCTGCCGGCGTGGATCGTCAAGGCGGTGGGCGGCACCACCACCCACTGGGCCGGAGCCTCGCTGCGCTTTCAGGAGCATGAGTTCAAGACGCTGACCCATTACGGCAAGGTGGAAGGCGCCAACCTTCTCGACTGGCCGCTGACGCTTGCCGAGTTGGAGCCCTATTACGACAAGGCCGAGGACAAGATGGGGGTGACCCGCACCCACGGCATCGAAGGCCTGCCGGGCAACAACAATTTCAAGATCATGAAGGCCGGCGCCGACAAGCTGGGCTACAAGGAATGCCATACCGGCAACATGGCCATCAATTCGGCCGACCGCGACGACCGCATGGCCTGCCAGCAGACCGGGTTCTGCTTCCAGGGCTGCAAATGGGGTGCGAAATGGTCGACGCTCTACACCGAAATCCCCAAGGGCGAGGCGACGGGCAAGCTGGAGGTGCGCCCGAACAGCCATGTGGTGAAGATCGAGCATGACGACAGCGGCAAGGTCACCGGCGTCGTCTACGCCGACAAGGACGGCAAGTTGCAGGAGCAGAAGGCGCGCATCGTGTGCGTGGCCGGCAACTCCATCGAAAGCCCGCGCCTGTTGCTGAACTCGGCCTCCGCGAAATTCCCGGACGGTCTGGCGAATTCATCTGGGCAGGTCGGCAAGAACTACATGCGCCACACCACCGGCTCGGTCTATGCCATCTTCGACAAGCCGGTGCATTTCTACCGTGGCACGACCATGGCCGGCATCGTCCGCGATGAGGCGCGCCACGATCCCTCGCGCGGTTTCGTCGGCGGCTATGAGCTGGAGACGCTGGCGCTCGGCATTCCGTTCATGGCGGCCTTCCTGAATCCGGGCGGCTGGGGCCGCGGTTTCACCACGGCGCTCGACCATTACGACCATATCGCCGGCATGTGGATCGTCGGCGAGGACATGCCGCAGGAGCAGAACGCCATCAAGCTGCATCCCACGCTCAAGGACCAGCACGGCATGCCGGTGGCGGATGTGTGGTTCACCGATCATGCGAACGACATCGCCATGCGCAATCATGCGTTCCGGCAGGGCGCGGCGATCTACGATGCCGTCGGCGCGACGCGCATCATGCCGACGCCGCCTTATCCCTCGACCCACAATCTCGGCACCAACCGCATGAGCGAGAAGGCATCCGACGGCGTGGTGAACAAGCATGGGCAGACCCACGACATCAAGAACCTGTTCGTTTCGGACGGCAGTCAGTTCACCACCGGCGGCGCGGAGAACCCGACGCTGACCATCGTGACGCTGGCGATCCGGCAGGCCGACTACATTGCCCAGGAGATGGCGGCGAACAACATCTGAAAAACCCTCCCGCCGATTGACCCGGACACCCCAAGGTTCCGGGTCTCTTTTTGCTCAGCGGATCGTGCAGGTGGAGGCAGTGAAGGCGCCGTCCGGCTGGCGCATGATGATGTCGAAGGAGGCGCTGCGCGGGTCCCGCGAGGTCACCTGCGTCAGCGAAATGCTGTTGCCGCCCGACGTGAAGCCGCCAAGCGGGCCGAGCCAGGAAATCTCATCGTTCGGCTCGATCTGGTAGTTGTAGCCCTGCTGTGGGACCGGAAAATAGCTCGGCCCGGTATAGACGTCGCCCTTGATGGTGATGTCGCCGAGGCTGAGGAACTGCCCGAGCAGATAGACCTCGCAATGATAGACGCCGTCCGGCAATCGCTCGACGGCGTCTGCCGGCGAGGCGATCGCGCAGGCCATTGCGAGGCTGGTTGCAAGCGGCAAAAAGATCTTCATTGCCTTTTCCGACTGTTCCTCCCTTCGATAGCAGCGCTGCCGCGCAAGGCCAATCGCGCCATTCGGTGCAACTGTGGCGTGTCGGCGAATGCATGCTATCCTTTTTCCAGCCACTGTGAGTCGGCTGGTTTTCCGCGTCAACCGGGAATGGATTGGGGGGAGGCGTTTCAGGCGCCTGCAAGTTCCGCGCAAGCAAGTCTGCCTAGGATTCGTTCCGTGTCTGGGAGTTGTTCATGGGGTTGGACAAACGGGCAGGGGAAAAGGGATGGATCGTTTTGTCGAGGATTATCAGAAACGCCGGCTGACGGACCGGTTCGATATACTCACAGCTATCAATATCTTGAAATCGCAGGGATATCAGGACGACGAGCTGATCAGGGAGATCATCCGCGTCTTCTATGTCGATCTCGATACCTATCAGGAAGTGCTGGAACAGGCCCGCGCGGCCTGAACATTCCGGCAGGTTCCACGGGGTCGTGGCGCGTGCCGGCTTGAACGGCGCGCCGGAATGAGGCACACCGCCGGGAATGGCTCGCCCTCTCGATCACCTCGTTCTACCGACCGCCGATCTGGAGATCGCGCGCGAGCGGCTGGGCCGTCTGGGCTTCACCGTGGCGCCGCGCGGCGTGCACCCCTTCGGCACCGAGAATTGCTGCGTCTATTTCGAGGGCGGCACTTTCATCGAGTCGCTGGCCGTGGCGGATGAAGCCGCCGCTGCTGCGGCAGCGAAGACCGGCAACGTCTTCGTCGCGCGCGACCGCTTCTATCGCGAGAGTTTCGGCCCTGAGGGGTTTTCCGCCGTCGTCTTCGGCAGCGAGGACGCGGACGACGATCACCGCCGCTATGTCGAGTCGGGTATTTCGGCGGGCGACCGACTGGATTTTTCCCGACCCTTCGTCGATGCGTCCGGCAAAAGCGACATCGCTTCCTTTCGGCTTGCCTTCGCGGCGGAGCCCGGGATGCGCGGCACCTTCGTCTTTGCCTGCCAGCGGGTCAATGCGCCGCGTGTCGATCGCTCGGCCCTTCAGGCTCATGCCAATGGCGCAACGGGGATCGCGGAAATCGTCGCGGTGAGCGCCGACCCGGCCGGGATGGCGGACTTCCTGCGCGTTGCCGCCGATGCGGATGGTTCGGCGGCTAACGGCAGCGGCATTCTGGAACTGCCGAATGCCCGTATCGCCACACTGACGCCCGATCGCTATAGCCAGCGTTTCGGCCTGCCATGCGATCCGCACGGCAGCCTTGCCTTTGCCGCCGTGGTGTTTTCGGTGCGCGACATCACCTTCCTGTGGACGCACCTTGCGTCGGCCAATGTCGATCACGACATGCGGGGCAATCGCATCGTCGTTGCAGCCGCGCCGGGACAGGGCGCAGCCTTTATTTTCGAGGAGCATTCATGAGCACGCCAAACGCCGCGGTGAAAGCCGGAGCCGTCACCTTCGACAATCGCGCGCCGCTGGCGCTGATTGCCGGCCCCTGCCAGTTGGAGACGCGGCAGCATGCCTTCGACATGGCCGGCGCGCTCAAGGAAATGACCGGAAAGCTCGGCATCGGCCTCGTCTACAAGACGAGCTACGACAAGGCCAACCGCACCTCGCTTTCGGGCAAGCGCGGGGCGGGGCTGGAAGCCGCGCTGCCGATCTTCGACGACATCCGCAAGGAATTCGGCCTGCCGGTGCTGACCGACATCCACACCGAGGAGCAATGCGCCATCGTCGCGCCGCATGTCGATATCCTGCAAATCCCGGCCTTCCTCAGCCGCCAGACCGACCTGCTGATCGCGGCGGCGCGCACCGGCAAGGTGGTGAACGTCAAGAAGGGCCAGTTCCTCGCGCCCTGGGACATGAAGAACGTGGTGGCCAAGATCGTGGCCTCCGGCAATCCCAACGTGCTGGTGACGGAACGCGGCGCCTCCTTCGGCTACAACACTTTGGTGTCGGACATGCGCGCCCTGCCGATCATGGCGGAACTCGGCGCGCCGGTGATCTTCGATGCCACCCATTCGGTGCAGCAGCCCGGCGGGCAGGGCGGTTCCTCCGGCGGCGAGCGGCGTTTCGTGGAAACGCTGGCGCGCGCGGCGGTGGCCGTGGGCGTCGCCGGCGTGTTCATCGAGACCCATCAGGACCCCGACAATGCGCCTTCCGACGGCCCGAACATGGTGCCGTTGAAGGACCTGCCGCCGCTTCTCGAAAAGCTGATGGCGTTCGACAGCATCGCCAAGGGTTGAACTGTTTCGCCCGAAAGCGGCGGGCAGTCCTTCAGGAAGCGATTGCCTTTTGGCCTCCTCATTGGCTATGACGTGGCCCATCTTTTCAACAGCCGGAACGGGGATTTCGAATGACCGCTATTGTCGACGTCGTAGGCCGCGAGATTCTCGATAGCCGGGGCAACCCGACCGTCGAAGTCGATGTCGTGCTCGAAGACGGCTCCATGGGCCGCGCCGCCGTGCCTTCCGGAGCCTCCACCGGCGCGCATGAGGCCGTCGAGCTGCGCGACGGCGGGCCGCGCTATCTCGGCAAGGGCGTCGAGAAGGCGGTCGAGGCCGTCAACGGCGAATTGTTCGAGGCCATCGGCGGACTGGAGGCCGAGGACCAGATCCACATCGACCGCACCATGATCGAGCTGGACGGCACGCCGAACAAGGGCCGCCTCGGCGCCAACGCCATTCTCGGCGTGTCGCTCGCCGTTGCCAAGGCCGCGGCCGAGTCCGCCGGCCTGCCGCTCTACCGCTATGTCGGCGGTGCGCAGGCGCATGTGCTGCCGGTGCCGATGATGAACATCATCAATGGCGGCGCCCATGCCGACAACCCGATCGATTTCCAGGAATTCATGATCATGCCGATCGGCGCCTCGTCCGTCCGCGAGGCGGTGCGCTGGGGTTCGGAAGTTTTCCACACGCTCAAGAAGGGCCTCAAGGAAGCCGGCCACAACACGAATGTCGGCGACGAGGGCGGCTTCGCGCCGAACCTGAAGAGCGCCCAGGCCGCGCTGGACTTCGTCATGGCCTCCATCGAGAAGGCCGGCTTCAAGCCCGGCGAGGAAATGGCGTTGGCGCTCGACTGCGCCTCAACCGAGTTCTTCAAGGACGGCAACTACGTCTACGAGGGCGAGAAGAAGACCCGCGATCCCAAGGCGCAGGCCAAGTACCTGGCCAAGCTGGCGGCCGACTACCCGATCATCTCGATCGAGGACGGCATGGCCGAGGACGACTGGGAAGGCTGGAAGTATCTGACCGACCTGATCGGCAAGAAGGTGCAGCTCGTCGGCGACGATCTGTTCGTGACCAATTCGGCGCGCCTGCGCGACGGCATCCGCATGGGCGTCGCCAACTCGATCCTGGTCAAGGTCAACCAGATCGGCTCGCTGTCCGAGACGCTGGACGCGGTCGAGACGGCGCACAAGGCGGCTTACACCGCGGTCATGTCGCACCGCTCGGGCGAGACCGAGGATTCCACCATCGCCGACCTCGCCGTGGCGACCAATTGCGGGCAGATCAAGACCGGCTCGCTGGCGCGCTCCGACCGTACGGCCAAGTACAACCAGCTCATCCGCATCGAGGAAGAACTCGGCCGTCAGGCGCGTTACGCCGGCAGCTCGATCCTCAAGGGCTGAGCCAGACACACTTCCATAGCGACGGATCGAAAAGGGCGGGGCAACCCGCCCTTTTTCATTGCCCGTATGTGCTGCGGGCACGCGGCGTAACCGTCCATTAAGCACAATCGGCGACAAGAAGGTGAAAGGGACCTTGAGCCGAACCATGTGGACGCGTCAGTACAAGCAGAGAAAGACCGGACGGCTGATCATTCCCGTCCTGTGCGCGGCCTTTGTCGCCTATTTCGGCTTCCATGCCTATCACGGCCAGTACGGCATCAATTCTCGCGAGCGCATGGAGGAGCAGACCGCGCGCCTGCAGGCTCAACTCGGCAAGTTGCAGGCCGAGCGCGCGGAGCTTGAGAAGCGGGTGCGCCTGTTGCATGATGGGACCTTGGAAAAAGACATGCTGGACGAACTGGCGCGCAAGGCGCTGAATCTGTCCAACCCGGACGAAGTGATCATCATGCTGCGCTGAAAAGCCAGTTAACCGAATTTGGGTTAATCACTATAAATTTCAATGAATATAAATGCTTAGCTGCATGTCAGCCATGCATTTTCTACATGGCGAAATGCAGATATGCATGATAGCTTCCCGCTCTATCAGTGGGGAGGAAATCTCCCGCAAGTCCGACAAGAGACGCCCTTAGGGAGAAGTATATGGCCACCGCAGCCAGAAAAGCGCCTGCCAGATCGAAGGGCGACAGCAAGTCGCCGACCATAGCCGCGCCCAAGCCGGCGGAATTCAGCAAGGAACAGGAACTCTCCGCTTATCGCGAGATGCTGCTCATCCGGCGTTTCGAGGAGAAGGCCGGCCAGCTTTACGGCATGGGCTTCATCGGCGGCTTCTGCCACCTCTATATCGGTCAGGAAGCCGTCGTCACCGGCATGAAGATGGCGCTGATCGAGGGTGACCAGATGATCACCGCCTATCGCGACCACGGCCATATGCTGGCCATGGAGATGTCGCCGCGCGGGGTGATGGCCGAATTGACCGGACGCCAGGGCGGCTACTCCAAGGGCAAGGGCGGCTCCATGCACATGTTCTCCAAGGAGAAGCAGTTCTATGGCGGCCACGGCATCGTCGGCGCGCAGGTGCCGCTCGGCACCGGCCTTGCCTTCGCCAACCGCTATCGCGGCAACAAGAACGTGTCGCTGACCTTCTTCGGCGACGGCGCCTCCAACCAGGGCCAGGTCTACGAGAGCTTCAACATGGCCTCGCTGTGGAAGCTGCCGGTGGTCTACATCATCGAGAACAATCGCTACGCCATGGGCACGTCGGTGACGCGCTCCTCGGCCGAGACCGACTTCTCGCAACGCGGCGCCTCCTTCAAGATCCCCGGCGTCAAGGTCGACGGCATGGATGTGCGCGCGGTCAAGTCCGCCTCCGACATGGCGGTGGAATGGTGCCGCAACGGCAACGGCCCGATCATCCTGGAGATGAACACCTACCGTTATCGCGGCCACTCCATGTCCGATCCGGCCAAGTACCGCTCGAAGGAAGAAGTGCAGAAGATGCGCTCTGAGCATGACCCGATCGAGCAGGTGAAGGCGCGTCTCCTCGCCAAGAAGTGGGCGAGCGAGGACGAGTTGAAGCTTATCGACAAGGAGGTGCGCGACATCGTCGCCGACGCCGCCGAATTCGCACAGAACGATCCCGAGCCGGATGCGTCCGAGCTCTGGACGGACATCGTCCTTTAAGGGAGGGGGCACATGCCGATCGAAATTCTCATGCCAGCTCTCTCGCCGACGATGGAAGAGGGCAATCTGTCCAAATGGTTGAAGAACGAGGGTGACCAGGTCGTCGCCGGCGACGTGATCGCCGAGATCGAGACCGACAAGGCGACCATGGAGGTCGAGGCAGTCGACGAAGGCACGCTGGGCAAGATCCTGGTCCCGGCCGGCGCCGAGGGCGTCAAGGTCAACACGCCGATCGCGGTGCTGTTGCAGGATGGCGAAAGCGCCGGCGATATCGGCAATGCGGCCGCTCCTGCCAAGGCCGAGGCGCCGAAGGCCGAAGAGAAGTCTGAGCCGGAAGCCGCGAAGCCGGCCCCGGTCGCCGCCGCGCCCAAGGTCGAAGTCGCCGCCGATCCCGATATCCCGGCCGGCACCGAGATGGTGTCGATGACGGTGCGCGAGGCATTGCGGGATGCCATGGCCGAGGAGATGCGCCGCGACGCGGACGTCTTCGTCATGGGCGAGGAGGTCGCGGAATATCAGGGCGCCTACAAGGTCACGCAGGGGCTGTTGCAGGAGTTCGGCGACCGCCGCGTGGTCGACACCCCGATCACCGAGCACGGCTTCGCCGGCGTCGGCGTCGGCGCCGCTTTCGCGGGCCTCAAGCCGATCGTTGAGTTCATGACCTTCAACTTCGCCATGCAGGCGATCGACCAGATCGTCAATTCGGCGGCCAAGACGCTCTACATGTCGGGCGGCCAGATGGGCGCGCCGATCGTCTTCCGCGGCCCGAACGGTGCCGCGGCCCGCGTCGCAGCCCAGCACAGCCAGGACTATGCCGCCTGGTACAGCCATATTCCCGGCCTCAGGGTCATCCAGCCCTACACGGCGGCCGACGCCAAGGGTCTGCTCAAGGCGGCGATCCGCGACCCCAACCCGGTCATTTTCCTCGAGAATGAAATCCTCTACGGTCAGCATTTCGATGTGCCGAAGCTGGATGATTTCGTGCTGCCGATCGGCAAGGCGCGCATCCACAAGGTCGGCAAGGACGTCACCATCGTCTCGTGGGGCATCGGCATGACCTATGCGATCAAGGCCGAGGCGGAACTCGCCAAGATGGGCATAGATGCCGAGATCATCGACCTCAGGACCATCCGGCCGATGGACCTCGATACCGTCATCGCATCGGTCAGGAAGACCAACAGGCTGGTGACGGTGGAGGAAGGCTATCCGCAGTCCTCGGTCGGCGATTTCATCGCCAATCAGGTGTCGCGCCAGGCTTTCGATTTCCTCGACGCGCCGGTCATCACCGTCGCGGGCAAGGATGTGCCCATGCCCTATGCGGCCAATCTCGAAAAGCTGGCCTTGCCGAACGTCGATGAGGTCGTTGAGGCGGTCAAAGCCGTCACCTACCGGTAAGGCGCGAGGGAGGACGATATGCCGATCAACATCACCATGCCGGCGCTCTCCCCGACGATGGAAGAGGGCAACCTGTCCAAGTGGCTGGTCAAGGAAGGCGACAAGGTCTCACCCGGCGACGTGATCGCCGAGATCGAGACCGACAAGGCGACCATGGAGGTCGAGGCGGTCGATGAGGGCACCGTGGCCAAGCTCGTGGTGCCTGCCGGAACCGAAGGCGTGAAGGTCAATGCACTGATCGCCGTTCTGGCCGAAGACGGCGAGGATGCGCAAGCGGCCGCCAAGGCCGCCGGCGGTGCGCCGGCCAAGGCCGATGCACCGAAGGCGGAAGCGGCCAAGACCGAAAGCGCGCCCGCGCCGGCCGAAGAACCCAAGGCGGCGGCTTCCGCGCCCGCTAGGCCGGAGGCGAAGGCCGCGGCCAAGGAGACGGATCGCGTGTTCGCTTCGCCCCTGGCCCGCCGCATCGCCAAGGATGCCGGCCTCGACCTTTCCGGGATTTCGGGCTCGGGTCCGCAGGGGCGGGTGGTGAAGGCCGATGTCGAGGCGGCGATTGCCGGCGGCGGGGCCAAGGCGGCCGCTCCGGCTGCGGAAGCCGGCGCGCCTGCCGCAGCCGCGCCGGCGGTCAAGCCGATGTCGGACGAGGCGGTGCTCAAGCTGTTCGAGGAAGGCTCCTACGAGTTGATCCCGCACGACAATATGCGCAGGACCATAGCAAGGCGTCTGGTCGAGGCGAAGTCGACCGTGCCGCACTTCTACCTCACCTTGGACTGCGAGCTGGATGCTTTGTTTGCGCTGCGCAAGCAGCTCAACGACGCCGCCCCGGTGAAGAAGACCGAAAAGGGCGAGGAGCCGGCCTACAAGCTCTCCGTCAACGACCTGATCATCAAGGCGCTGGCGCTGGCGCTCAAGGAGGTGCCCGACGCCAACGTGTCGTGGACCGAGGGCGCGATGGTCAAGCACCGGCATGCCGATGTCGGCGTGGCCGTCTCCATCCCCGGCGGGCTGATCACGCCGATCGTGCGCAAGGCGGAGGAAAAGAGCCTGTCGTCGATCTCCAACGAGATGAAGGACCTGGCGGCGCGGGCGCGGACCCGCAAGCTGAAGCCGGAAGAGTATCAGGGCGGCACCACGGCGGTGTCGAACCTGGGCATGTTCGGCATCAAGGACTTCGCCGCCGTCATCAACCCGCCGCATGCGACGATCCTGGCGATCGGCGCGGGCGAGCAGCGGGCGGTGGTGAAGGGTGGCGAGGTCAAGGTCGCGACGGTGATGTCGGTGACCTTGTCGACCGACCACCGGGCGGTGGACGGGGCGCTCGGCGCCGAACTCGTCGGCGCCTTCAAGCGCCTCATCGAAAACCCGATGAGCCTGGTGGTGTAGCAACGCATGCGGACGGTCCTCTGCTATGGCGACTCGCTGACCTGGGGCTACAATGTCGAAGGTCCGTCGCGCCACGCACTGGAGGACCGTTGGCCGACCGTCCTGCAACGGGAACTCGGCGAGGGCGTTCATGTCGTCGCCGAGGGGCTGAACGGACGCACCACCGCGTTCGACGATCATCTGGCCGGCGCCGATCGCAACGGCGCCCGCTTCCTCCCGACGGTGCTGTCTTCGCATGCGCCGCTCGATCTGGTGATCTTCCTGCTTGGCACCAACGACATGAAGCCGTGGATCCATGGCCAGCCTTTCGCGGCCCGGCAGGGCATGCGCCGCCTGATCGGCATCGTGCGCGGCCATGACGACCCGCTGGGTCATCCCGAGCCGAAAATCCTCATTGTGGCCCCTCCCGTCGCCGCGCCGGGCGAAAAGGGCATGGGGGAACTCGCCGGCTACTACGAAAACCTAGCCGATGAAACGGGCTGCGGTTTTTTCGACGCTTCCGCCGCTGCCGGCGTGACGCCTCTCGACGGCGTGCATCTCGATGCCGAGAACACGCGCAAGCTCGGCGAGGCGCTGGCGCCCGTCGTGCGCGTCATGCTGGAGCTTTGAGCATGTCGCAGGACACCATCATCCGGCCGGCCGAGAAAAGCGATGCGGCGGAACTGGCCATACTGGTCGATATTTCCTCGCACGGCTTCGCCTCGTGGTTCTGGTATGGCGCGGTTCTGGACGGAACCAAGGAAACCGCCTTCGAGCAGGGCCGTTGCTTCATGCGCTCCGACACGCTTGCGGCCGCCTGGAAGGACGCAAGCGTCGCGATGGTCGGAGACGAGATAGCCGGTGTGATCATCGGCCATCCGATCGAGCCGTCCATCATGGATGAGAAGGCCCCGCATCCGGTGGTGGAGCCGATCCTGGAATTGCAGAAGACGATTGCGGGCCACTGGTTCATCGACAGCCTCGGCGTCTATCGGCACCAGCGCGGCAAGGGGCTGGGCAAGTGGCTGCTTGCCCATGAGATCGCGCGTGGTGGGGAGAGGCCGGTCAGCCTCATAACCGAAAGCGACAATGAAACCGCGCTCGGACTTTACAAATCCAACGGATTTTCGGAGGTGATGCGGCGGCCGGCCGTGCCGCTCTCCGAAAACGGCAAGCAACATGATTGGGTGCTGCTGACGCGCAGCGCTGCTTGAGGAAAGGCAGATATCCATGGCCGACACTTACGACGTCATCATCATCGGTTCCGGTCCGGGCGGTTACGTCACGGCCGTGCGCGCTGCGCAACTCGGCCTCAAGACGGCGATCGTCGAGCGCGAGCATCTGGGCGGCATCTGCCTCAACTGGGGCTGCATTCCCACCAAGGCGCTGCTGCGCTCGGCCGAGATCAAGCACTATGCCGAAAATCCCGGCGCTTATGGCTTGAAGATCGACGGCAAGGTCAGCGCCGACATCGGTGCCGTGGTGGAGCGCTCGCGCGGCGTGTCGCGCCGGCTGAACGGCGGCGTCGCCTTTCTCATGAAGAAGAACAAGGTCGACGTGATCTGGGGCGAAGCGAAGCTTTCCAAGGCTCCCGCTGAAGGAAAAGCCGGCGAGATCGTGGTGTCAAAAAGCTCCAAGAAGCCCATGGAGCCGCAGCCGCCGGTTCCAAAAGGCGTCAAGGGCGAGGGCACGTACCAGGCTAAGCACATCATCGTCGCCACCGGTGCGAGGCCGCGCGCGCTGCCCGGCATCGAGCCGGACGGCAAGCTGATCTGGAGTTATTTCGAGGCCATGGTGCCGAAGGAAATGCCCAAATCGCTGCTGGTCATGGGCTCCGGCGCCATCGGCATCGAGTTCGCCTCGTTCTATCGCGCCATGGGTGCCGAGGTGACCGTGGTCGAGGTGCTGCCGCAGGTCATGCCCGTCGAGGATGCCGAAATCTCCAAATTCGCCCAGAAGCAGTTCGAAAAGCAGGGCATGAAGATCCTGCTCGAGGCCAAGGTCGCCAAGGTCGAGAAGGGCGCCAACTCCATCACCGCCCATGTCGAGACCAAGGAAGGCAAGGTCGAGAAGATCACCGCCGACCGCATGATTTCGGCCGTGGGCGTGGTCGGCAATATCGAGAATCTCGGGCTGGAAGCGCTCGGCGTGAAGACCGACCGCGGCTGCGTGGCGGTGGACGGCTATGGCCGCACCAATGTGCCGGGCATCTACGCCATCGGCGACGTCGCCGGCCCGCCCATGCTGGCGCACAAGGCCGAGCATGAAGGCGTGATCTGCGTGGAGAAGATCGCCGGCGTGCCGGGCGTGCATGCGCTCGACAAGTCGAAGATCCCCGGCTGCACCTATTGCAGCCCGCAAGTCGCTTCCGTCGGTCTCACCGAAGCCAAGGCCAAGGCGGAAGGCCGCGACATCCGTGTCGGCCGTTTCCAGTTCGCCGCCAACGGCAAGGCCATCGCGCTGGGCGAGGACCAGGGCCTGATCAAGACCATCTTCGACAAGAAGACCGGCGAGCTGCTCGGCGCCCACATGGTCGGCGCGGAAGTGACCGAACTCATCCAGGGCTTCGTGGTGGCGATGAACCTCGAAACCACCGAGGAGGAGCTGATGCACACGGTGTTCCCGCATCCGACCCTGTCGGAGATGATGAAGGAAAGCGTGCTCGACGCCTATGGGCGTGCGTTGAACGCCTGAGCCGGCCTTCGAAGGGCATCGGAACGAGCCGAAAAGCGGACGCCACTTTTCAGCCCGATGCCCCGGCCGGCGGTGGAACAAGATGCGAGGCAAGACGTTGCATATGAATTCTAATCCTTTGCGGAAGGACCATTCATATGGACGTCAACGGTGTGGGCTGGATCGCGGCGATAGTGGTCGGCGGGGTCGCCGGCTGGCTGGCCGAAATGGTGATGAAAAGCAACATGGGCGTCCTCATGAACATCGTTCTGGGGATCGTCGGCGCGATAGTGTTGAACGCGATATTGCAGGCTCTGAACATCGGCTCCTTCGGCGTCGGCTGGCTGGCCTATCTAATCACGGGCTTCATCGGCGCGTGCATTCTCATTTTCGTGGGACGAATGGTGCGCCAGTAGCGCTTCCGTCCGATCTGCGTTCAGACAAGGCCATGGCGGCACCCTCCGCCATGGCCTTTCTTATTCCGGCAAAACGTCCTAGATGACAGTGGGCGCGGACGTTCTCCGCCCCGGTACAGAATTGGATCGGACATGGTCACCATTCTCGACAATATCGCAAATCCGCCGCGCGTGAGGCACCCCGAGAAGGCGCATCGCCCGGACCAGGAGGTTCTGCGCAAGCCGGAATGGATCCGCGTCAAGGCGCCGGTGTCCAAGGGTTATGCCGAAACCCGCGAGATCGTGAAGTCGAACAAGCTGGTGACGGTGTGCGAGGAGGCCGGCTGCCCCAATATCGGCGAATGCTGGGACAAGAAGCACGCCACCTTCATGATCATGGGCGAGATCTGCACGCGCGCCTGCGCCTTCTGCAACGTCGCCACCGGCATCCCGACCGCGCTCGACGGAAACGAGCCCGAGCGGGTGGCCCATGCGGTGCGCCAGATGGGGCTCACGCATGTCGTCATCACCTCGGTAGACCGCGACGACCTACCGGATGGCGGGGCGCAGCATTTTGCCGATGTGATCCATGCCATCCGTGCCGCATCGCCCGCCACGACCATCGAGATCCTGACGCCGGACTTCCTGCGCAAGGATGGAGCCAATGCGCTGGAGATCGTGGTTGCCGCCAAGCCCGACGTCTTCAATCACAACCTGGAAACCGTGCCGTCCAACTATCTGACGGTGCGCCCCGGCGCGCGCTATTTCCACTCCATCCGCCTGTTGCAGCGGGTGAAGGAACTCGATCCATCCATTTTCACCAAGTCCGGCATCATGGTGGGGCTCGGCGAGGAGCGCAACGAAGTGCTCCAGCTCATGGACGACCTGCGCACCGCCAATGTCGATTTCATGACCATCGGCCAGTACCTCCAGCCGAGCCGCAAGCATCACCCGGTCAAGCGTTTCGTGACGCCGGAGGAGTTCAAATCCTACGAAACCGTCGGCAAGACCAAGGGCTTCCTTCTGGTGTCGTCGAGCCCGCTGACGCGTTCCTCTCACCACGCCGGCGAGGACTTCGCGCGGCTGAAGGCGGCCCGCGAAGCCGCGCTTCGGAAGTCGGCCTAAGCTTTCCGTTTCATGCCCAAGTTCGAGGCCACCCGCCAAGTCGCCCATTCGCCTGACGAGATGTTTGCACTCGTGGCCGATGTCGAGCGTTATCCGGAATTCCTGCCGCTGTGCGAGGCGCTGACTGTCCAGTCACGCCGCGAGCGCGACGGCAAGACGCTGCTCGTGGCTTCGATGAGCGTCGGCTACAAGGCGATCCGCGAGACGTTCACCACGCAGGTGCTGTTGAAGCCGGCCGAGCGGGCGATCGACGTCAAATATATCGACGGTCCATTCAAATACCTCAGCAATATCTGGATATTCGAGCCGGACGGCGCCGGCTGCCTGGTGCGCTTCTTCATCGATTACGAATTCAAGAGCCGCCTGCTCAGCGCGGTGATGGGCTCCATGTTCGACCGTGCCTTCCGCATGTTCGCGGAAGCCTTCGAAAAGCGCGCCGATGCGATTTACGGGCGCTCGGCGGAGACGGCCTGAAGGGTTGCGGCCCTCAAGGTTCGCCGGTCGCTCCAAAGTCGAGAATGACGAGGATAAAACCTTTCCGTCATTCCCGGCCTCGAAATGAGAGAAGCGAATGGAGAGTGTAGGGAATCCATGCCAGACCCTCGAAGGTTACGGAATGGATCCCGGCTCGCGGTCGCTATCGCTCCCTTGGCCGGGATGACGGATAGCAAGGAGTAGAAGGCAGGCAGTGCCACCCCCACCGGAATTGCTCTACCCCAACGCCTTGAGACCCATGTTCAGCGCATGCTTCACCGTCTCGCGGCGGATGAAGTCGCGGCCGTGATTGTCGAAGATGCGCTTTTCGACATGGACGGGACGATCCGTCATCGCCAGTCCGAACCACACAAGCCCGACCGGCTTTTCCGCGCTGCCGCCGTCCGGCCCGGCGATGCCGGTGACGGCAAGCGCGATGCCGGCGCGCGAATGGGCGAGGGCGCCTTCAGCCATTTCGGCGGCCGTTTCGGCCGACACCGCGCCATGGTCGCGCAACGTCTGTTCCGATACGCCCAGCATCTCCATCTTGGCTTCGTTGGAATAGGTGACGAAACCGCGGTCGACCATGGAGGAGGAGCCCGGGATATCGGTCATGGCGGCGATGATGAGGCCGCCGGTGCAACTCTCCGCGGTGGCAGCCAGTATGCCGCTGCGCTGGCACGCCTTCAGGAAGTGGTCGGCCAGTTCGCCGACATCAGCCTGCTTGACTTCTCCGACACCTGCCTCGGTCATGCGGGAACCTCCCCCGGATAGATGACGCTGGCCGTTGCGATCGCGGCGATGCCTTCCTCGCGGCCGACAAAACCCAGCTTCTCATTGGTGGTGGCCTTGATGGAGATGCGCTCACCCGCAATGCCCAGCATGGATGATAGTTCCGCCACCATCGCCTCGCGATGCGGACCGACCTTGGGGGCTTCGCAGATCAGCGTCACGTCGGCATTGGCGATGCGGCCGCCGCGTGCGCGCACCAGCGCCACGGCATGTTCCACGAACCGGCGTGAGGCCGCGCCTTTCCACTGGGGATCGGAGGGTGGGAAATGCGTGCCGATGTCGCCGGCCCCGCAGGTGGCCAACAGGGCGTCGGTGAGGGCATGGAGACCGACATCGGCGTCGGAATGGCCGGACAGCTTGCGATTGTGCGGGATGGAGACGCCGCAGAGCACCACATGGTCGCCGGCCTCGAAGGAGTGCACGTCGTAGCCATTTCCGGTGCGCACATCGGGAAAGCTTGAGCCGGTGCCTTTAAGCCTTTGGTCTGCCATTGAAATATCCCTTGCCCATGTGAGCTTTACATTGTCCGGCGAGCCCGGCACCAGCATGACCGGCAGGCGCGCCCATTCGGCGATGGCCGCGTCGTCGGTGAAGTCGTGGCGGCCGAGCGCATGTGCCTGTTCATGCGCCGCGACGATCGGCCCATAGGGAAAGCCCTGCGGTGTTTGCGCCCCGTGCAGGCCGGCGCGCGGCACCGTCTCGCCCACCATGCCGCCGAACGCTTCCCGCTTCAGCGTGTCGGCAACGGGAAGTGCGGGCAAGGCGCCCTGCTTCTCGGTGATCGTGTCGATGGTGCGGGTGATCAGTTCCAGATCGCAGAACGGGCGCACCGCGTCGTGAATCAAGACCTTGGCGGGTGCTTGCTCATGAAGGGCGAGAAGGCCGAGACGCACCGATTCCTGCCGCGTCGGCCCACCAATGACGATGGTGATGCGATCGTGGTAATCCTCCGCCGCCTTGCGCAGCAGTTCACCGTCGTCGGCGTGGATGGCGACGACCACCGTGTCCACCTGAGGGTGGGAGAGGAACGTTTCCAGCGTGTGGGCAATGACGGCGCGGCCGCCGATGAGACGGTATTGCTTGGGGCCATCGGCCTGTCCGGCCCGCTCACCGCGGCCGGCGGCGACGATAACCGCCGCGATCCGGCATTTTTCTTGTCCCACGGAAATGTCGGTTCCCTCAGCCATTGCGGAGGCTTAGTCGGGCGACGGCCGGAAGGCCAGTCTTTTCACGCGCCCGATGCGGAACAGGCGTGATTGTGCATTGCATCATTTCCGAGGATTGTTTAAACAATGGGCATCAAAATTATTTGCATGGTTTTTGTGCATGCCTGAGCGGGCAATCCTGTCCACGCCTTTGAATATTGGTGGTGTCGAAATTCGCAATCGCGTCTTTCTGGCGCCGATGTCGGGTGTCACGGACGAGCCTTTTCGCAAGCGGGCCTATGCCCATGGGGCGGGCCTCGTCGTTTCCGAAATGGTTGCCAGCGGTGAACTGGCCAGGGGGCGCGCCGGCTTCAACCTGCGTATCCGCCATTCCGGCCTGCCGGTGCATATGGTTCAGCTTGCCGGGCGCGAGGCGGCACATATGGCGGAGGCGGCGCGCATCGCCGTGGGCGAGGGCGCCGACATCGTCGACATCAATATGGGCTGCCCTGCCAAGAAGGTGACCGGCGGCTATGCCGGATCGGCCCTGATGCTCGATCTCGACCATGCGTTGTCGCTGATCGAAGCGGTTGTCGATGCCGTCGAGGTGCCGGTCACGGTCAAGATGCGGCTTGGCTGGGACGAGAACGTGCTGAATGCCCCCATTCTGGCGCGCCGCGCCGAGGAGGCCGGCGTGCGGATGGTGACCGTGCATGGGCGCACCCGCTGCCAGTTCTACAACGGCAAGGCCGATTGGCGGGCGATCGCGCGCATCAAGGCTGCCGTTTCCATTCCCGTGGTGGCGAATGGCGATGTCGGATCGTCCAGCGATGCCGCCGCCATCCTTGAACAGTCCGGCGCCGATGCGATCATGGTCGGCCGCGCCCATTACGGCGCACCGTGGACGGCAGGCGAGATCGTGGCCGACGTCTCCGGCGCATCCATGTCCGGTATCCCCCACGCGCGCGACGAACTCGCGGACTACGTGACTGCGCATTACGAGGACATGCTGTCGCTCTACGGCACTGAAAGCGGCTTGCGGCAGGCGCGGAAGCACCTTGGCTGGTATCTCGACCGCCATGCGCCGATCGTCGCGCCGGAGCAGCGCAAGGCCTTGCTGACGTCCGGCGAGCCTCGGGCGGTCGTTACCCTGCTTCGCCAGATTTTTGCCGGGCAGGACAGCAATGTGAGGAGTGCGGCATGAGCGCGCTGCCGATCCAGCCGGGGGATATGGACGACGCCGCGCAGATCCTGCTCAACACCATCCGGCGGCCGGTGATCATGGTCGATCCGGAGGGCTACATCTCCTTCGCCAACGCAGATGCCGAGGATTTTTTTCGTTCCAGCGCCTCCGTTCTGGCGCGCAGCACGTTGTCGAAGCTCATTCCCTTCGGCAGCCCTTTGCTTGCCCTTGTCGATCAGGTGCGCGAGCGCCGCGCGCCGGTCAATGAATACCGCGTCGATATCTCCTCGCCGCGCCTCGGCATCGAGAAGATGGTGGACCTCTATGTCGCGCCGGTTCCGGAGTTCCAGGGGTCGGTGGTCGTGATGTTCCAGGAACGCTCGATGGCCGACAAGATCGACCGCCAGATGACCCATCGCGGGGCGGCGCGCTCGGTGACGGGCCTTGCCGCGATGCTGGCGCATGAGATCAAGAACCCGCTTTCGGGCATACGCGGCGCCGCGCAACTGCTCGAACAGTCGGCCTCGGACGAGGACAGGGCGCTGACGCGGCTGATCACCGAGGAGACCGACCGCATCGTGGCGCTGGTCGACCGCATGGAGGTGTTTTCCGACGAGCGGCCGATCGACCGCTATCCGGTCAACATCCATGTCGTGCTCGACCGGGTGAAGGCGATCGCCAGGAATGGCTTCGCAAGGGGCCTCACCATTGTCGAGGACTACGACCCGTCGCTTCCGCCGGTCTACGGCAATCGCGACCAGTTGATCCAGGTGTTCCTCAATCTGATCAAGAACGCGGCCGAGGCGGTGGGCAGCGATCCGCTGGGCGAGATCGTGCTGACGACCGCCTTTCGCCCGGGTATCCGCATGTCGGTGCCCGGCACGCAGGAGCGGGTGTCGCTGCCGCTGGAGTTCTGCGTGCGCGACAACGGGCCGGGCGTGGCCGATGACCTGCTGCCGATCCTGTTCGACCCCTTCATCACCACGAAACCGAACGGCTCGGGGCTCGGCCTCGCACTGGTCGCCAAGATCGTGGGCGAGCATGGCGGCATCGTCGAATGCGAGTCGAACCCGCGCGGAACGACCTTTCGCGTGCTGATGCCGGCATGGAAGGAGACGGT
The DNA here is from genome assembly GCF_052978165.1 of Aquamicrobium terrae. Taxonomy (NCBI): domain Bacteria; kingdom Pseudomonadati; phylum Pseudomonadota; class Alphaproteobacteria; order Hyphomicrobiales; family Phyllobacteriaceae; genus Aquamicrobium; species Aquamicrobium terrae. The sequence goes on along the minus strand of NZ_JBRKLZ010000001.1, from coordinate 399,348 downwards.
GCCGGACGAACAGGACCTTGGCGAAGGAAGTAACAGATGAGCGTGCATGGCCAGATCCTTGTCGCTGACGACGATGCTGCGATCCGCACCGTTCTCAACCAGGCGCTGTCGCGGGTCGGGCACGAGGTGCGCGTCACGTCCAACGCCGCCACGCTGTGGCGCTGGGTGGCGGCGGGCGAGGGCGATCTGGTGATCACCGACGTGGTGATGCCGGACGAGAACGCCTTCGACATGCTGCCGCGCATCCGCAAGGCACGGCCGGAACTTCCCGTGGTGGTGATGAGTGCGCAGAACACCTTCATGACCGCGATCCGCGCCTCGGAAGCCGGCGCCTATGAATATCTGCCGAAACCCTTCGACCTTACCGAACTGCTCGGCATCGTGCAGCGCGCGCTGGCCGAGCCGCGCCGGCCGAAAGCCGAGCCGCGGCTGGAGGACCAGCCCGACACCATGCCGCTGGTCGGCCGCTCCGCCGCCATGCAGGACATCTACCGCATGCTGGCGCGCATGATGCAGACGGACCTCACGGTGATGATCACCGGCGAATCCGGCACCGGCAAGGAACTGGTGGCGCGGGCGCTGCATGAATATGGCCGCCGCCGCAACGGGCCTTTCGTGGCGATCAACATGGCCGCGATCCCGCGCGACCTGATCGAATCCGAACTGTTCGGCCACGAGAAGGGAGCTTTCACCGGCGCCCAGAACCGCTCGACCGGCCGTTTCGAGCAAGCCGAGGGCGGCACCCTGTTCCTCGACGAGATCGGCGACATGCCGATGGAGGCGCAGACACGGCTGCTGCGCGTTCTCCAGCAGGGCGAATACACGACCGTCGGCGGCCGCACGCCGATCCGCACGGATGTGCGCATCGTCGCCGCCACTAACAAGGATCTGCGCGCCCTGATCAATCAGGGCCTGTTCCGCGAGGACCTGTTCTACCGGCTCAATGTCGTGCCGCTGCGGCTGCCGGCGCTGCGCGAGCGGTCCGAGGACATTCCCGATCTGGTGCGCCATTTCTTCAAGCAGGGCGAGAAGGAGGGCTTGCAGGCCAAGCGCATTGCCCCGGCCGGTGTCGAGGCGATGAAGCGCTATCCATGGCCGGGCAATGTGCGCGAACTGGAAAATCTGGTGCGCCGCCTTGCGGCGCTCTATGCGCAGGACGAGATTTCCGCCGATATCGTCGATGCCGAACTGAGCGCTGGCGAGAGGCCTGACCCTGTGGCGGGCGCTGCCCTTATCCCGGAAAACCTCTCCATCGGGCAGGCGATGGAGCACTATCTGCAACGCTATTTCGCCTCCTACGGCCCGTCTCTGCCACCGGCCGGGCTCTATCAGCGCATTCTGGCGGAGGTGGAGCACCCGCTTGTGCTGGCGGCAATGACGGCGACACGCGGCAACCAGATCAAGGCGGCGGAACTGCTTGGCCTCAACCGCAACACGCTGCGCAAGAAGATCCGCGAACTGGGCATCAGCGTCTACAAATCGGCAGGCTGATCCGGCATTCGCCGCGCACGGATAGTATCCGGACAGCGAGCCACAATGTCGCCTGTTTTGTTGCATAATCGCCACATTGTTGCATACATGTAACGCGATTCATGATGCCATAGGCGGTATGACGACTCACATACTCAGCACCGGCCGAGTGCGCCTGCCGAAAAGCCGTGCCCAGGAGGGACGGCGGCTGCTTGCGTTGCCGGGTATCCTCGCAATATTGGGTGCGCTGCTGACGGCCGGCGTATCGTTCGCGATCCTTGTCGGTGCGACGCCGATCGTGCCGGACAGCCAGATCACGCTCACGCTGATCGCCGCCAACGCCCTCTTCATCCTGGTTCTGACGGCGCTGATCGGCCGCGAGATCCACCGCATCGTGCTGGCAAGGCGGGTCGGCAAGGCGGCGTCGCGCCTGCATGTGCGCATCGTCACCATGTTCGCGCTGGTGGCGGCTATCCCGGCGATCATGGTCGCCATCGTTGCCTCGATCACGCTCAATGTCGGGCTCGACCGCTGGTTCGAGATCCGCACCAAGACCATCATCAATTCCTCGCTGTCGATCGCCGACGCCTATGTGCAGGAAAATGCCCGCAACCTGCAGGGCACCACGCTGTCCATGGCCTACGACCTCGACAATGCGCGCACGCTCTACGGGCTCGACCGCACCGGCTTTCTAGACCTCATGAACAAGGAGGCGGCCGGCCGGGGGCTTGCCCATGCGGCGCTGGTGCGCTCCGACGGCTCCTTCGTCATGAGCGCGCAGACCCGTGCCGATTTCGCCATGCCCGAGCCGCCCGAAGGCGCCATCCAGGAGGCGGAAAACGGGCCGCCGCTGCTGATCGCACCCGAAACCCGCAACATCATGGGCGCCATCGTCAAGCTCAGGGAACTGGAAGGGCTGTTCCTCTACACGATCCGGGTGATCGATCCCGAGGTCATCAAGGCCCGGCAGATCGTGCGGTCCAATGTCGATGAATATCGGGGGCTGGAATCCAACCGGCGTCCCTCGCAGATCGCCTTCGCGTTGCCTTACCTTTCGATGACGCTCATCATCATCCTGTCCGCCGTCTGGACCGGCATTGCCGTCGCCGACCGGCTGGTGCGGCCGATCCGCCAACTCATCGGCGCGGCCGACGAGGTGGCCACCGGCAATCTCGACGTCTCGGTTCCGGTGCGGCCTTCCGATGGCGATGTCGCCTCGCTCGGCGCCACCTTCAACAACATGCTGCTGGAACTGAAGTCACAGCGCAACGAACTGCTGACGGCCAAGGACCAGATCGATGAGCGCCGGCGCTTCTCCGAAGCGGTTCTGGAAGGCGTGACGGCCGGCGTTATCGGTGTGGATGCGGAAGGCATCGTCACCATCGTCAACCGTTCGGCCGAGACCATGCTGGCGATCGATGCGGAGACGGCCATCGGCCAGAACTTGTCCGTGCTGCTGCCGCTCGTCGGCCGGGCCTTCGAGATCGGGCGCAAGTCCGACAAGCCGGTCTACCGCGAGCAGGTAACCTTCTACCGGGCCGGGGCCGAGCGCACCTTCAACATCCAGGTCACCATGGAAGAGGAGGAGGAGGACGACGCCTCCAAGTCCTATGTGGTCACGATTGACGACATCACCGATCTTGTGCAGGCGCAGCGCTCCTCCGCCTGGGCGGACGTGGCGCGCCGCATCGCGCATGAGATCAAGAACCCGCTGACCCCGATCCAGCTATCGGCGGAGCGCATCAAGCGCCGCTATGGCAAGGTCATCACCGAGGACCGCGAGGTCTTCGACCAGTGCACCGACACCATCATCCGGCAGGTGGGGGATATCGGGCGCATGGTCGATGAATTCTCGTCCTTCGCCCGCATGCCCAAGCCGGACATGAAGCCGCTGGACCTGCGCGAGCCGCTGCGCGAAGCCTCGTTCCTTGTCGAGGTCAGCCGGTCCGACATCAGGTTCGAGCGCGATTTCGGCAACGAGCCGCTTTACGGCACCTTCGACAGCCGGCTTCTGTCGCAGGCCTTCGGCAATGTCATCAAGAACGCATCCGAGGCCATGGAGGGCGTCGAGCGCCCGGACGGCACGCCGAACACGATCCGGATACGCGCTGCCCGCCAGGGCGAGGGCATCCGGATCGACGTGATGGACAACGGCAAGGGCCTGCCGCGCGAGCATCGCCAAAGGCTGCTCGAGCCCTATATGACGACGCGCGACAAGGGCACCGGGCTCGGCCTCGCTATCGTCAAGAAGATCGTGGAAGACCATGGCGGGCGCCTGGAACTCCACGACGCACCACAGGAATTCCATGGCGGCAAGGGCGCCATGGTCTCCATCATTCTACCGGCCGCCGGAGATATCGCCCCCGCCTCCGGCAACCCACCCTCTGAAAAAGAAGCTGTAAAGGTCGAAAATGGCGTCTGATATTCTGATCGTCGACGACGAAGAAGACATTCGCGAGCTGGTTGCGGGCATCCTCAGCGACGAAGGCCACGAGACGCGCACGGCGCATGACGCCGACAGCGCGCTGGCGGCGATAGCGGAACGCGCGCCACGCCTGATCTTCCTCGATATCTGGCTACAAGGATCGCGGCTGGACGGCCTGGCGCTGCTCGACGAGATCAAGACGCTGCATCCCAACCTGCCGGTGGTGATGATTTCCGGCCACGGCAATATCGAAACCGCGGTTTCGGCCATCCGCCGCGGCGCCTATGATTTCATCGAAAAGCCGTTCAAGGCCGACCGCCTGATCCTGGTGGCGGAGCGGGCGCTGGAGACCTCGAAGCTGCGGCGCGAGGTTTCCGACCTCAAGCAGCGCAGCGGCGAGACGTTCGATCTCATCGGCATGTCGTCGGCCATGAGCCAGTTGCGCCAGACCATCGAGCGGGTGGCGCCGACCAACAGCCGCGTCATGATCATCGGCCCCTCCGGCTCCGGCAAGGAACTGACGGCCCGCGCCATCCATGCGCTGTCGTCGCGCAAGAGCGGTCCGTTCGTGACGCTGAGCGCCGCCACCATCACGCCCGAGCGCATGGAGATCGAGCTGTTCGGCACCGAGTCCAACGGCACCGAGCGCAAGGTCGGGGCGCTGGAGGAGGCGCATCGCGGCATCCTCTACATCGACGAGGTGGCGGACATGCCGCGCGAGACGCAGAACAAGATCCTGCGCGTTCTGGTCGAGCAGCAGTTCGAGCGCGTCGGCGGCACCAAGCGCGTCAAGGTCGATGTGCGTATCATCTCCTCCACTGCGCAGAACCTCGAGGCGATGATCGCCGACGGCCGCTTCCGCGAGGATCTCTACCACCGCCTTGCCGTGGTGCCGGTGATGGTGCCCGGCCTTGCCGAACGGCGCGAGGACATTCCCTATCTGGTCGATCACTTCATGAAGCAGGTGGCCCGGCAGGTGGGCATGAAGCCGCGCCGCATCGGTGACGATGCCATGGCGGTGCTTCAGGCCCACAACTGGCCCGGCAATGTGCGCCAGTTGCGCAACAACATCGAGCGGCTGATGATCCTCGTGCGCGGCGACGACATCGAGGCGCCGATCACCGCCGATCTCCTGCCGGCCGAGATCGGTGACGTGATGCCGCGCACGCCCGGCCAGTCGGATCAGCACATCATGGCGCTGCCGCTGCGGGAGGCCCGCGAGCAGTTCGAGAAGGACTATCTCATCGCCCAGATCAACCGGTTCGGCGGCAATATCTCGCGCACCGCCGAGTTCATCGGCATGGAGCGGTCTGCGCTGCATCGAAAGCTGAAATCGCTTGGTGTGTAATAGTTCCAAAGAATAACTTTCGGCGGATGGAAATACTGCCCCAGGGTGTTGAAAATATCGCATATTAATACTTGATTAATATCGCCAACTGCGGTGAGAGCCGATCTCGGCCGGCACCCTGACAAACTGTTTCGACCGGTCTCCAAAAGTGTGCCGACGCGGCGAATCAGGGGGTTGAACGCCTTATTTGCCGCCTCATTCCTTGTCTAGTGGCTCCACACGATTAATGGAGCAATTTTAATGACAAGAAGGAGAGGGCAGGCGCTGGCCTTGGCCGCCATTGCCGCGGGCATGATGATGGCTGCTTCCACGACTGATGCCTCGGCGGCGATGCAGTGTGGCCGCGCGTCGTGGTACGCCTTGCATTCCAAGACCGCTTCGGGCGAGCGGATGAACCCCTCGGCGCTGACCGCCGCTCACCGCACGCTGCCGTTCGGCACCCGCCTCAAGGTGACCAACAAGAAAAACGGCAAGAGCGTCGTCGTGCGCATCAACGACCGCGGCCCGTTCGTGAAGGGCAGGGTGCTTGATCTGTCCAAGGGAGCGGCAAGCCAGCTCGGCTTCATCCGTTCGGGCCATACATCCGTGTGCATGGCACGCGCCTGAACCGGCACCAACCGCATTCGAAGGCCGCTGTGAACGCAGCGGCCTTTTTTGTTACCAGCTTCCGGTTACCAGCTTCCGGTGTTGGGCATCGAGGCCCAGGGTTCGGCCTTTTCCTTCGCCGCGCCCTTTTGCAGCAATTCGATCGAAATGCCGTCCGGCGACTTTATGAACGCCATGTAGCCATCGCGCGGCGGGCGGTTGATGGTCACGCCCTGATCCACCAGCCGCTGGCAGGTTTCATAGATGTCATCGACCTCATAGGCGAGATGGCCGAAATTCCTGCCGCCCGAATAGGCCTCGGAATCCCAATTGTAGGTGAGTTCCAGCAGAGGCGCCTTGTCGGCGCGGCCGCTGGCTTCATCATGTGCCGCTGCCAGGAAGATGAGGGTGAAGCGGCCCTGCTCGTTCTCCTGCCGGCGCACTTCCTTCATGCCCAGCTTGTTGCAGTAGAAATCGAGCGCGGCGTCGATGTCGGCGATACGGACCATGGTGTGCAGATAACGCATGAAAACCTCCTGACGGAGCCGCAACATAGGGTCGCTCGCACCGGGCGGCAACCACGGGCGCTTGCGCCGCAACCGAATGATACGTGCAAAATGCATCTCGGCTCTTGCACAGATGCGAAGCGGCAATGCTATCCTTCCAAAGAAGAATCAGTTGCGCGTGCTAGATACAAAGGGGGCATTCTTATGGGGGAAAAGGCCTCTTTCACAGATCGGAGTCGAAGCGAGGTCGATACTGCCGCAGGGCAGGACGGCAGTGCGAATACCGATCTGACCGAGGTTTCCGGGGCCATAAAATGGTTCGACGTCGCCAAGGGCTATGGCTTCATCCTGCCGGATGACGCCCATCTCGGCGATATTCTTCTGCATGTCACCTGCCTGCGCCGCGACGGGTTCCAGACCGCGCAGGAAGGCGCGCGCGTGGTCTGCCTCGTCAAGCAGGGCGAGCGGGGGCTACAGGCGTTCCGGGTGCTGTCGATGGACATGTCCACCGCCGTGCACCCCACCGAGCTGCCGAGCCAGCGCACCCATGTGACGGTGACGCCGGAGAGCGGCCTTGAGCGCGCGCTGGTCAAGTGGTTCAACCGCACCAAGGGATTCGGCTTTCTCACGCGGGGGGAAGGCACCGAGGACATCTTCGTCCACATGGAGACACTGCGCCGCTTCGGCGTGACCGAACTGCGGCCGGGTCAGGTGGTTCTGGTGCGTTTCGGGCGCGGGGACAAGGGCCTGATGGCGGCCGAGATCCACCCCGATGTAGGCACCCTGCCGGTATCGCACTGAAGCCGGTTGGCGCTTCTGCCGCTTCCTTGAGCAGGATGCGGTCAGGCTGGATCGGATAATCGCGCTAACCCTTTATTTGAGCCGCATTTATGCGATGCCGAGCCTGTCCCTTGGCTGTAAAAGTGCTTTAGAATGCGGCCGAGAGTTTGCGAGCGAGGCGTTTCATGACCGCAAGGCGTTGGAGTTCGGTGGCCGGCGCTCTGGCGTGGCTGGCGGTTCTGGTGAGCGCTCCGCCGCCCTCTTTTGCCCAGAATTCGGGCGATGCCGTTCAGCAACCCATGCTCCTGCCTGTCGATCCCGAACCGCTGGTGATCGCGACAAAGGCCGGCCCGCGTTCTTTCACCATCGAGGTGGCGGCGGATGCTTCCGAGCGCGCGGCGGGGCTGATGCATCGCCAGTCCATGCCGGACGATCGCGGCATGCTGTTCGTCTTCGAGGAAACCCGGCCGGTCAGTTTCTGGATGAAGAACACGCCGATGCCGCTCGATCTCGTGTTCATCGCGGAGAATGGCCGCATCGAGGCGGTCCTGCCGGGAGAGCCCTATTCGATCGCTCCCATATCGCCGGGCAAACCCGCCCGTTATGTGCTTGAACTCAAGGCCGGAACGGCCGAAAGAGAAGGCATTGCCGAGGGTGATGTCGTCAACCATCCGAGGGTGACGGCGTCCGGGTCAGGACAGTCCTCGTCGGGCGGCTGAAGCAGAACGGGTGTAAGCATGCAGTTTTTCGCGCACGATGGTTTCGATCTGGCTTTTCTCGACCGCCAGCCGGCGAGGGGAAAGGGCGATCCCGTCCTGCTCATTCATGGCTTCGCTTCCAGCCACTATGTGAACTGGGTATCGCCGGGCTGGTTCAAGACCCTGAACGATGCCGGCTACCGGGCAATCGCGCTGGACAATCGCGGCCATGGCGCATCGTCCAAGAGCTATGACGAGGCCGATTACACGCCGACGAAAATGGCCTCCGATGCGGTCGCCCTGCTCGATCATCTGGGCATCGATAAGGCCCATGTCATGGGCTATTCGATGGGTGCGCGCGTTTCCGCCTTCCTCGCACTGGAAGCGCCGGAAAGGGTCGCGACGCTGGTGTTCGGCGGGCTCGGCATCGGCATGATTGACGGTGTGGGCGACTGGGACCCGATTGCGGCGGCCCTGCTTGCGGAGGATCCTTCGAAGATCACCCATCCGCAGGGCCGGTCTTTCCGTGCCTTCGCCGACCAGACGCGAAGCGACCGCCGGGCGCTGGCCGCCTGCATCACCACCTCGCGCGAACTGCTCACCGAGGAAGACATGTCGCGCATCACCCAGCCGACGCTGGTCGCCGTCGGCACCAGGGACGATATCGGCGGTTCGGCGGAGGAACTCGCGGCGTTGATGCCGAATGCCACGCCGTTCCCCATCGAAGGGCGTGACCACATGCTGGCCGTGGGCGACAAGACGTTCAAGAAACGGGTGGTGGAGTTCTACGCCGAACACCCGCTGGATTGAAATCCGGGCTGCTTGCTGCGTTCAGAAACCGAGCGCCGTGGCGATCTTCGGCCTGGCGTCATGCCAGTCGTGCACGACCGTGATGTCGTCGGGCAGCGGCGGCAGGAACTCGCGCAGGCTGTTGTCGGCCATCAGGTGGAAAAGATTGGCATCCGACACGGACTCGCGCGCCGAAATCAGGTTTGGCGGCTGGTCGTCGACGAAGGCGATGGGCCGGTTGCTTGGCCCGCGCAGCCTTGCGACGGCGGGGCCCTTGGCCATTTCCGTGGTCAGCAGCGGATAGGACAGGCCAAGCGCATCGAGATGCGCCCGGCGCGCCTCGCGGTGCTTGTGCGGCATTGCCGTCAAAAGCACGATCTCGACGCGGTCCTCGAAACTGGCCAGCGCTTCCGGTGCTCCATCGGTGATGCTTTGCCAATCCGCCTGGCCGGTGAAGAAATCGTCGAGCAGGGCGGTGACCTCGGCCTGCTCGACCAGCCTGCCGGTCGTCCTCTCGGCGATATTGCCGGTGAGCCGGAAGGAAGCCATGGTCAGGTGCAGGCCGCGCTTTTCGAGAAAGCGGGGAAAGGGGCGGATGAACTCCAGCAGAACGTCATCCACGTCGAGGATCAGGAGAGGCCTGTCGTCGGAGGAGAGTTCTTCAATCTGGCGAAGGGTTTCGGGATCGACGCTCATATCGAACTTTCATAGTTGGTGTCGCCTAATGGCAGGTGGCGAAGCGCCTGGTCTACCACAGCGGGAGGTGTTCCCGCTGCGTCGCAGAAACGCATCAGGGTGGGCTCATGCGCCAGTATGAACTGGAGGACTCCAGCCAGAAAGCCGGGTTCGCGGGCCGCGCGCCGGATCGAATCCGCGCCGATGCCGGTGATGGCAAGGAAACGTGGCAAAAGTTCGGGGTCGGCCGCAATGAAGCCAAGCGCTTCGATGGCCAACGCCTCCGCGTTCTGGTGCATTGACGCCTTGTCTGCCATTGTTACCCTTCTTCCTGCCGGGATGGTCGAATCGTTCCGGCAGGGTATGCCAATTGCCACGCACGGCAAGTTTTGCACGCCGCCTGTGGAAGGCTGGCCGATCCGACGCTTTTTCGACGGTTGATTTCCGTTTCATCAATCATCTTGGGATAGCGTGGCAGTCGGGTTTGGTGCGGTCCGGCTGGGCGCAGGGGCGACGTCATTCGAGGGAATGGCTGTCGGGACGGGAAGTCGATGCCGAAGAAAGTAATGATCGTCGAAGACAACGAGCTCAACATGAAGCTCTTCCGCGACCTCATCGAGGCCAGCGGCTACGAGACCGTGCGCACGCGCAACGGCCTCGAGGCGCTCGAACTGGCGCGCACCCACAAGCCCGATCTGATCCTGATGGATATCCAGCTTCCCGAAGTGTCGGGGCTGGAAGTGACCAAATGGCTGAAGGAGGATGACGAACTCCACGTCATTCCCGTCATCGCCGTCACCGCCTTCGCCATGAAGGGTGACGAGGAACGCATCCGCCAGGGCGGGTGCGAGGCCTATATTTCCAAGCCGATCTCGGTGCCGCGTTTCATCGAGACGATCAAATCCTATCTGGGGGATGCATGACCGCACGCATCCTTGTCGTCGACGACATTCCTGCCAATGTGCGGCTCCTGGAAGTCCGGCTGCTCGCCGAATATTTCGAGGTCGTAACCGCGAATTCGGGTCCCGAAGCGCTGGAGATCTGCGAGGCGAGCAAGGTCGATGTGGTCCTGCTCGACGTGATGATGCCGGGGATGGACGGTTTCGAGGTGTGCCGGCGCCTGAAGGCCGATCCCGCCACCGCGCATTTGCCTGTCGTGATGATCACCGCGCTCGACCATGTTGCCGACAGGGTGCGCGGGCTCGAGGCCGGCGCCGACGACTTCCTCACCAAGCCGGTGAACGATCTTCAACTGATGACGCGGGTGAAGAGCCTCGTGCGGCTCAAGATGCTCACCGACGAACTGCGGCTGCGCACCGTTACCGCCACCAATATCGGCCTCGACAGCCTGCTTTGGTCCGTGGACAAGGATGCGGAAGAGCCGGCGAGGGTGCTGCTCATCGACGAGCGCCGCGAGACTTTCGAACGCATACGCGCCAAGGTTGGCGGCGACGTCGAACTGGAGGTCGCGACCGATCCGCATGCCGGGTTTTTCCAGGCGGCGGAAGGCAACCATGAATGCGTGATCGTCTCGACGGCATTGTCGGATGTCGATCCCTTGCGCCTGTGTTCGCAATTGCGGTCGCTCGACCGCACGCGCTTCCTGCCGATCATATTGCTGGCCGACCGCGAGGACGATCACCGCATCATTCGCGGGCTGGAACTGGGTGTGAACGACTATCTGGTGCGGCCCATCGAGCCGCACGAACTGACGGCGCGGCTGCGCACGCAGATCAGGCGCAAGCGCTATAACGACCAGTTGCGGGCCAGCGTCACCCAGTCTCTGGAAATGGCGGTGACCGATGCGCTCACCGGACTGCACAACCGGCGCTATCTCGACAGCCATTTGCAGACGCTGTTCGATCGTGCCGTGGCGCGCCGGCGCCCGCTATCGGTGATGATGGTCGATCTGGACCGCTTCAAAGCCATCAACGACACCTATGGCCACGATGGCGGCGACGACGTCCTGCGCGAATTCGCCCGCCGCCTGCGCCAGAACATGCGCGGCATCGATCTCATCTGCCGGTTCGGTGGCGAAGAGTTCGTCATCATCATGCCGGATACCGACGGGTCCGTCGCGGAGAAGGTGGCCGAGCGCATACGCGCCGAAATCGCCCGTGTTCCCTTCGCCATCGGCAAGCAGGGCCAGTCGGTCGAGGTGACCGTCAGCGTCGGCGTTTCTTCTGTGCAGGGGGTGGCGGACAGTGTCGCCGGCCTGTTGAAGCGCGCCGATATGGCGCTCTACGAGGCCAAGAGGAACGGCCGCAACCGGGTCGTGGCCCGCGCGGCGGCGTGAAAACCGGCCGCAACCGCGGCTCGCCAGGCAAATATGGTTTCTGATTTACCTTAATTCGGTCGCTTCCGTTGCCTTGGTTAAGAAACGGTTGATTTTCATGTTGCCTTGCGCGACGTTGCATCAGATGGGCGTCGGGGTAGTGTATTCCTTTGCGCCGCATGAATGCCCCATGTTTCTCAGGTCCGCCGCATCTCCTGGGTCCGTGGGGTCGGCCGGCCGGCCTTGGCGTTTAGTGGCCTCCTCGTACCGCTGCCATAGCCGACCGGCCCCCAATCCACCCGGATCAGGGCTGCCAAGCGGCAGGATCGTTTCCTTTAAAGCGAGAAGGCCAGGGTGACGATGTCGACCATCGGCCGGCGCACCATGCCCCAGGCCTCGAAGCGCGGCTTGTCGATGGGGGCGACGTCGAGTTCGACCACGCCGAAATGACGCTGGTCGCGCTGGATGGACTCGAACAGCTTTTCGACGGCTTCCTTCGGACCTTCCAGAATCTGGCAGACGCGCTCGCCCTCCACGGCAAGAATACCGGTTATGTGGTTCCTTTTGTTGAAATCCGCCGCCTTTTCGGTGAGTTCGCCTATGTCCGCTTCGGTGATGTGCGGCTTGAAGGTGGAGGTGTAGGCTAGGCGGATGAGCATGCGGGCAGGCCTTATGGTCGGGGACGCCGGAGGCAGTCTCCCTCAAACGCCGACGAAAGTCACCAGACCCTAACGGCACAAACAAAAATGCCGCCCGATGGGCGGCCTTTTTGCAGATCAGGGGACGAAGATTACTTGATCTTCGTTTCCTTGAACTCGACATGCTTCTTCACGACCGGGTCGTACTTGCGGAAGGACAGCTTGTCCGTCTTCGTGCGGCTGTTCTTGCTCGTCACGTAGAAGAAACCGGTGTCGGCGGTCGAAAGGAGCTTGATCTTGATGTTCGCGGCTTTTGCCATGATTTTCGTCCGTTTATGTTCCTGGGGTTAAGCCGCAACAGCACGGGGCGGCGCCCGGAAGCGGAAACTTGGCGCGACACATAATGAATGTGCCCGGAATGTCAAGTCTCCGCTCGCCTTTCGGTCGGTTCCGCCTCAACTCGTATGTGCGACCAGATCGCCGATGGTTTCGGGGAAGAAGGCCGGCGCGCCGTGATGCTTGCCGAACATCATGTCGTACTGGAGGTAGCGGAAATCGCGGATAGCCGGGTCGATTTCCTTCTGCCGGGCCCAGTCCAGGGTCGGCTCGCCGTTTGCGCTGAGCAGCAGGGAACGTTCGACGACGCTGTACTGCTGGCGCAGGTCACTGAGGAAGCCGGTGTAGTAGGGATGGCTGATGCCAGCGGTCTTGAAGACATGCAGCGGCAGGAAGGCGGGGCTTACCGCGCCGAGGTCCTTCGCCTGGCCCGAACGATTCGACCATACGACCAGCGGTGTCGTGCGATGCAGGCGCATGTTCTCCGGCGTGTCCCTGCGCGGCGCTACGTTCGTCTTGAGGAAGCCGGTCTCGACATAGACGGGGCCGAGCGGCGGCAGATGGTCGCCGAAGAAGGCGATGACGGTCGGCCGCTCGCGCTTGCTGGCCCAGTCGATCAGGCGCTGCAGTTCGCGGTCCGAATCGGCCATGCCCTCGGCGAAACTCTGGAGGGAGGAGCGCGCCCAGTCGCTGGTCAGGGCGTTCACGCTGTGGGTGGCGTTGCCGTAGCGGTTCGGCTCGTAGGGGCCGTGATTCTGCAGGCTGACGGCGAACAGGAACAGCGGGTTCTCGGCCGCATCGGCTGACGCGATGATCTCGTCGGTCATCGCCTCGTCGGAAATCAGCAGCCCGCGCTTGGCGTTGCTTGCCATGGTCTTTTCCGAGCGGAATTCGTCAAAGCCGAAGGCCTTGTAGACATTGGACCGGTTCCAGAACCATTCCGTGCCGGGATGGATGGCAAGCGTCTGGTAGCCCTCGGAACGCAGGAAGGTCGCCATCGAAGGCAGCGGCTTGCGCACATATTGCTGGTAGGGAATGCTGCCGGCGGGCAGGAAGGCGTTGGAGAAGCCGGTCAGCGCCTCGAACTCGACATTGGCGGTCATCCCGCCGAACTCGGGCGAGAACATTTCGCCGGACTGGAGCGCGCGGGTCGAGGGGATCGGGTCCGGTGAGATGGTGACGCCGGGGAGCTTGCCCGCATCCCAGAACGATTCGCTCATCACCATGATGATGTCGGGGCGCTCGTCCGGCAGGGCGGAATCGACGGCGGGCTTCGGCATGGCATCGATCGCCTTGTCCGAATAGCCATTCGGCGCCGCGACATGCGCCATCGGTACGTTGAGGGCGAAGGCGAGCGTGAAGCCGTTGCTGGCGTAGTTCTCCTTCTGGTCCCACATCATCGGGATGATCTGGAGGCGGTCGCGAGTCCAGGAAAACGTCGCATAGTCCATCAGCGAGACGAAGAAGGCGAGGGCGGGTAGCGCCAGCACGAGCCGCGCCGCGCGTCCCTTGTAGCTCATCCGCGACACCCGGCGCTGCACGAAGCGCCAAGCGTACATGAAGAGAGTGAGGGCCATGACGATGCCGAGTGCCATCCCGGCGCCCGTCCACGGCCGCTCGCGCAACAGCAGCGGCATCAGCTCGAAGATCTGGCGGGCGTACAGGAAATCCGTCGGGTAGAGCGGGTCGCCAAGATAGAGCGACTTCTGGTAGCCGACGAAGGCCAGCGTCAGGGTGAGCGGCGCGACAATGAGCAATCCCAGCCAGGCGCGCCCCAGCAGCGCGTCCAGCCCGAGCAAAATGAGGGCGAAGACGAGCACCGTCGTCCAGCCGGGCTTGTAGGGCTGGGCGAAGAAGGTGATGGCGCTGGCGAAATCGCCGCGGAATACGCATTCTATGGCAAATACCAGCAGGGCCGAAGCCAGAACCATGAACAGCGCATGGCGGAAGCTCGAAAACAGGACGGCACGACCCCTGCGGGCGGTTTTTCCACCTGCTGGCGGTGCCTTTTCAACAAAATCTGGTCTGCCGTTCGCCAACTCACAATTCCCCGGTAAACGCCACTGTCATGCAACTGTCATGCATATGTCACGAAAAGCTATGGCGTGTGGCGAAATTGGGAAGAGCCGGCGAAAGAATCGTGTTCCGTTTTAACGATACGTGATCCCTTGCAGGGCATGGGGATGCGGGTTTTGCGGGTGTTCCGGCGTCGCCGCCGGGGCGCCAAACAGTTCCTGAACTGCCGAGGCCGGACCATCGGCGAACGATGGCCCGGCCTCGGTGTTGATCGCGGTGAGAAGGCTTTGGCCTACTCGGCCAGCGCGGCCTTGATCCTCTCGGCATTGGCCGCCAGGACCTCGGCCTTTTCCATCTCGCCGCTGTGCTTGTTCAGGGGCACGCCGTCGAAGCGCGGAATGACGTGGACGTGCAGGTGGAAGACGGTCTGCCCGGCCGCAGGCTCGTTGAACTGCGAGACGACGACACCGTCCGCGGCGAACGCCTTCTTCACCGCCTTCGCCACCTTCTGCACGGTCTTGAAGAGAACGCCGAGCGATTCAGGGTCGGCATCGTACAGGTTGCGCGACGGGGCCTTGGGCAGCACCAGCGTGTGGCCGATGCCCTGCGGCATCACATCCATGATCGCAACCGTATGTTCGTCTTCATAGACGCGATAAGACGGAATTTCGTCGCGCAGAAGTCTGGCGAAAATATTAGTGGTGTCGTAGGCCATGCTTGTTTCTCGTCCTCTGCTCGGGGGCATAATCATCTCGCACCGGCGTGCGAATCAAGGGTGAGTGGCAGTGCTCCTGAACTATATTTACCTGCTCGTGGCGATCATGTTCGAGGTGGTCGCGACAACCGCGCTGAAGGAAACGCAAGGATTCACGCGCCTTGTCCCTTCGCTGGTCACCGTCGTCGGCTATGCATGCGCCTTCTTTTTCCTGGCGCTGCCCCTGCGCACCATGCCGGTCGGCATCGTCTACGCCATCTGGAGCGGCGCCGGCATCATCTTCATCACCACCATCGGCTGGGTGTGGTTCCGGCAGATGCTGGACCTGCCGGCGCTGGCCGGCATGGCCCTGATCCTCACCGGCGTGGTGATCATCAATCTGTTTTCGAAGACGCTCGTTCATTGAGCGGCACTTCGTCCTTGCGGAAGGGCGTATGTCCGGCCAGATATTCGTTCATCCTGGCTACGTCGCGCCGTTCCTGACGAAGATAGTCCGCCACCGCGCGCCGGAAGGCGGGATGGGCGATGTAGTGCGCGGAATGGGTGGTGACGGGGCGATAGCCGCGCGCCAGCTTGTGCTCGCCCTGGGCGCCCGCCTCGACCACCTTGAGCTTGTTGGCGATGGCGAAGTCGATGGCCTGATGGTAGCAGACCTCGAAATGCAGGAAGGGATGGTCCTCGACGCAGCCCCAGTTGCGGCCATAGAGCGTGTCCGAGCCGATGAAGTTGATGGCCCCGGCGATGTAGCGCCCGTGGCGTTTCGCCATCACCAGCAGGATATCCTGGGGCATGCGCTCGCCGATCAGCGAAAAGAACCGGCGGGTGAGATAGGGCCGGCCCCATTTGCGCCCGCCGGTATCCATGTAGAAGGCGAAGAAGTCGTCCCAGACCCGCTCGGTCAGGTCGCTGCCCGTCAGCCAGTCGATGGTGATGCCGTTGCCCAGCGCTTCGCGCCGTTCCCGCTTCAGGGCCTTGCGCTTGCGTGAAGCCAGCGTGGCAAGGAAATCGTCGTAGCTGGCAAAGCCGTCGTTGAAAAAGTGGAACTGCTGGTCGGTGCGGTGCAGGTAACCGGCGGCTTCCAGCACGTCGACGTCTTCTTCGGGCAGGAAGGAAACATGGGCCGAGGACACGCCCAGCCTGTCGGTGACGATCCTGAGCGCCTCGGCAAGCCCGGCCTTGACGGACAGGGGATCATGGCCTTCGGCCACCAGCAGGCGAGGGCCGGTGGCAGGGGTGAACGGCACCGCGCATTGCAGCTTGGGATAATAGCGCCCGCCGGCGCGCTCGAAGGCATCGGCCCAGCCGTGGTCGAACACATATTCGCCCTGGCTGTGCGACTTGGCATAGCACGGCAAGGCGCCGAGCAGGTCTCCGCCGGAGGTTTCGAGGCGCAGATGATGCGGCTGCCAGCCGCTGTGCCCGCCGACACAGCCGGACTCCTCCAGCGCGCTCAAGAATGCAAACGAAACGAACGGGTTGTATGAATTTCCTGATTTCCTTTGGACACCTTGCAGCCTGTCCCATTCCTGCTGCGTGAAGGCGCCCATGCTGGTGGTGATGCGAACCGCATGCTCCGTCACCCTGCTTGTCGCCTGATCGTCGCCCTGATCCATGCGGTTTACTTAAGCCGCCGGCAGGCAGGTGCAAGCCCGCAACGGGTCAGGCGACCGCCAACGGAGGTTCGAATCCTTCGAATGTCATCTGGTCGGCATATTTGAAGGTAAGGTCGACGGCCGGCTGGTCGCGGATCGTCCATGTGATGACCGGCATGGCGAGCTTTCCGCGCACGAAGGAGATAAAGCGGTTGGGCAGGTCGCCGGCGGCATAGGACACGAATGCGATGTCGTGCGCCAGCATGGTGAAATGCGCTTCGATCTCGTGCTCGCGGCGCCCGCAGGCGGTAAGCCCGCCTGGGATGCCCGGGGCATGGCGGCTGAAATCGCGGATCAGCCAATGATCGAAGGACATGATCGCCGCTTCGCCCTGGTAGCGTTTCAGGCGTTCCCCGACCGCTTCGACAAGCCCGCCGTCCCGGCCCGGCGTGCCCTTCAGTTCGATCACCAGCGGCACGCGCCCTGCGGTCAGATCGAGCAACTCGTCCAGGGTCGGCGCATGATCGTCGGTGCCGCCGATCCGCAGTGCCGCCATTTCGGCAGCGGTGCGCTGCCAGACGAACCCGTCCTCTCCCGCCAGCCGTCTCAGGTCATGGTCGTGGAAGACCACGGGAACGCCGTCGGCGGTGAGATGCACGTCGCACTCGATGGCGTAGCCGCGATCGGCGGCTGCCGAAAACGCCGAAAGCGTATTCTCCCAGCGCCTGTTGTTGAGGTCGTGCAGGCCGCGATGGGCGATCGGACGGGCGGTGAGCCAGGAGAGGTCGGCCATCTGGGCTTATTCGACTTCGAGGATCGCCTCGACCTCGACCGAGGCGTTGAGCGGCAGAGCCGCCATGCCGATGGCCACGCGGGCATGCTTGCCGCGTTCGCCAAGCACGGCGACGAAGAAGTCGGATGCGCCGTTGCCGACCAGGTGCTGTTCGGTGAAGGTCGGGGCGGAGGCGACATAGACGGTGATCTTCACCAGCCGCTTGATCTTCTCCAGATCGCCGAGCGCGGCCTTGGCCTGCGCCAGCACATTGACGGCGCACAGTTTCGCGGCTTCCTGCCCGGCGGCCAGATCGACATCCTTGCCGAGCAGGCCGGTGACGGCGAGCTTGCCGTCCTTGATCGGCAACTGGCCGGAAGGAAACAGCAGGTTTCCGCTTTGCACGAACGGAACATAGTTGGCGGCGGGCGCCGCAGCCACCGGCAAGGTCACGCCCAGATCATTCAGCCGCTTTTCGATTGTTTCGCTCATGGTAATTTCCTATTGCTGGATGCCCCGGTGGCGGTTCGGCCGAAAGTGCAATTTTTGCCTCGCTTCCGCCACGACTATTTTTATGCTTGGCCACATTCGCCGGCAGAACGGCTGGCCGCCACGATCGGAGCTTGTACATGCGCGCAACGCGCCTTGCCTATACCGTCCTCCTGCTTCCGATCACCTTTTCCACCGTTCCAGCCCTGGCCGGGCCGGTGTTGCAGCCGCACCGCGCCGTCTACGACATCTCTCTGAACAAGGCATCGGACCGCTCCGGCATCACCGGCATTTCCGGCCGTATGGTCTATGAGTTCAACGGTTCGCAATGCGACGGCTACACGGTCAAGTTCCGTCTGGTCACGCGCATCAGCACCGCCGACAGCATGCGCATGACCGACCAGCAGACGACGACCTTCGAGGATGGAGAGGGCAAGACCTTCTCCTTCGTCACCAAATCCTTCGTCGACCAGAACCTGGAAAAGGAAGTGAAGGGCACGGCCCGCCGCGAGCAGGATTCGATTCGCGTCGACATCGACAAGCCCGAGCCCAACACGGTGACGCTGGCTTCGACCCAGTTTCCGACCCAGCATCTGTTCGAACTGATCGACAAGGCCGAGAAGGGCGAGAATTTCTACGAGACCAGCCTGTTCGACGGCTCCGAGGATGCCGACCGGGTGATGCTGACCACGGTGGTGGTCGGCAAGCCGGCTGCCGCGGGCAACAACGATCCCGAGCTTCCGGCCCTGTCCAAGCTGGAAAAGGACAAGTTCTGGCCGGTCGATATCGCCTATTTCAACACCGAGGACGGTGACGGCGGCGAGGAGATGCCGGAATATCGCATCAGCTTCAAGCTGCACGAGAACGGCCTGACCCGCGACCTCATGATGGACTATGGCGACTTCACCATGACCGGCAAGCTGGTCGACCTGTCGCTGTTCGATCAGGCGCTGCAGAAGCCCTGCGGGAAATAGGGCGTTTTGCATGGCAGTCTATGTCGATGCGCCGATCTGGCACTTCGTGGGCCGGCGCTGGTGCCACCTGATGGCCGACGAGGAGGAGGAGTTGCATCGCTTCGCGGCCCGGCTCGGACTCAAGCGCTCCTCCTACCAGGGGCCGCCGAAAACCTCGGCAGCGCATTACGACATCACCGGCTTCGAACGCGACCGGGCCGTGAGGCTCGGCGCGGTCGAGTGCAGCCGCGAGGAGATCGTGGCGATCTTCCGGCGGGTGAGGGTGCCGGGCAGGGCATTCCGCAAGGCGGCGTAAGCCTGCGGCGGTCCGGGTTGCGTTTTGCGGCGCAAGCCTATATATGCGCGCACATTCCACACACGGACTTTGGTGTCTGCCGGGAGAAATCCGGCTGAAACCTCCGGTGGCATCGAGGGATGATCCAAGATGCCGGTGTCCGTGGAGGCTAACCGGAAAGGAAAATGAAGAATGGCATTGCCTGATTTCAGCATGCGCGAGCTTCTCGAAGCTGGTGTGCACTTCGGCCACCAGACCCATCGCTGGAACCCGAAAATGGCGCCCTACATCTATGGCGCCCGTAACAACGTCCACATCATCGACCTGTCGCAGACGGTTCCGCTGCTTCATCAGGCCCTGAAGCAGGTTTCCGACGTCGTTTCCCGCGGCGGCCGCGTCCTGTTCGTCGGCACCAAGCGCCAGGCTTCGGATATCGTCGCTGACGCCGCGCAGCGTTCCGCCCAGTACTACGTCAACTCCCGCTGGCTCGGCGGCATGCTGACCAACTGGAAGACCATCTCCAATTCGATCCAGCGCCTGCGCAAGCTCGACGAGCTGCTGGCCGGCGAGGCCCAGGGCTTCACCAAGAAGGAGCGCCTGAACCTCGAGCGCGAGCGCGAGAAGCTGGACAAGGCCCTCGGCGGCATCAAGGACATGGGCTCCACCCCGGACCTGATGTTCGTCATCGACACCAACAAGGAAGCGATCGCGATCCAGGAGGCCAAGCGCCTCGGCATTCCGGTCGTCGCCATCATCGATTCGAACTGCGATCCGGACAAGGTCGACTTCCCGATCCCCGGCAATGACGACGCGGCCCGCGCGATCCAGCTTTACTGCGACCTGATCGCCAAGGCTGCCATCGACGGCATCGCCCGCCAGCAGGGCGCCCTCGGCGTCGATATCGGTGCCTCGGCCGAGGCTCCCGTCGAGCCGGCTCTGAACGAGACGCCCGCCGGCGAAGCTTCGCCGGAAGCCTGAGGCGCGGGGCCGTCCGGCCCTGCACTTTCCGCAATATGACGCGCTGAGCGTCCGGGCATTGGCGCATCGCTGACCTTACGGCGGTGCGCATTCCCGTTTCTGAACAAAGAGGCACACAATGAGCATTTCAGCAGCACAGGTCAAAGAACTCCGCGACCTGACCGGCGCGGGCATGATGGACTGCAAGGCCGCCCTTGCCGAAACCAATGGCGACATGGAAGCCGCGGTCGACTGGCTGCGCAAGAAGGGCATCGCCAAGGCCGACAAGAAGGCCGGCCGCACCGCCGCCGAGGGTCTGATCGGTGTCGATCAGGGCCTGCGCGAGGCCGCTCTGGTCGAGGTCAACTCCGAGACCGACTTTGTCGCCCGCAATGCCGCCTTCCAGGAAATCGTCGCCAATGTCGCCAAGGTCGCGCTGGCCTTCGGTGACACCGATGCCGTTGCCGCCGCCAAGTATCCGGGTTCCGAAAAGACCGTGACCGACACGATCAAGGATGCAGTCGGCACCATCGGCGAGAACCTCGGCTTCCGCCGCTCGGCCAAGCTCGGCGTTTCGCAGGGCGCGGTTGCCAGCTACGTCCACAATGCCGTTGCCGACAATCTCGGCAAGCTCGGCGTGCTGGTCGCCATCGAGACCGCCGGCGATGCCCACAAGGCTTCCGCCTTTGCCCGCCAGGTCGCCATGCACATCGCCGCGACCAACCCGCTGGCGCTGGACGTCGATGCGCTCGACCCGGCCGCGGCCGAGCGTGAGAAGACCATCTTCGCCGACCAGGCCCGCCAGTCCGGCAAGCCCGAGAACATCATCGAGAAGATGGTCGAAGGCCGCATGCGGAAGTTCTACGAGGAAGTCGTGCTGCTCAAGCAGGCCTTCGTGCTGAACCCCGACGTCACCGTCGAGCAGGCGCTGAAGGATGCCGAGAAGGAAATCGGCGCTCCGGCCAAGATTTCCGGCTATCTGCGCTTTGCGCTGGGCGAGGGCATCGAGAAGGAAGAGTCCGACTTCGCCGCCGAGGTTGCCGCGACGGTGAAGAAGTAAGCTTCACCCGCCTGTTATCTGCGAAGGGCGCCGCGTGACATCGCGGCGCCCTTCGTGTATCGGGTCGGCCCACTATGTGCGGGAAGGCGGCATCGTCCGGCCCCGCCGTTCAACGCGTATATCGAGGATCATATGACGGCCAGGCTTCCTTACCGACGTGTATTGCTCAAGGCGTCGGGCGAAGCCCTGATGGGTGACCAGCATTTCGGCATCGACGTGTCCGTGGTCGACCGCATCGCTTCCGACATCGCCGAGGCCCGCGCGCTTGGCGTCGAGGTCGGCGTCGTCATCGGCGGCGGCAACATCTTCCGGGGCGTGGCTGTGGCCTCCAAGGGCGGCGACCGGGTGACCGGCGACCATATGGGCATGCTGGCGACGGTCATCAATTCGCTGGCGCTCCGCACATCGCTGGTCAAGATCGGCGTCGACGCCGTGGTCCTGTCGGCTATCGCGATGCCGGAACTGTGCGAAAGCTTCTCGCAGCGCCAGGCCACCGCCTATATGGATCAGGGCAAGGTGGTGATCTTCGCCGGCGGCACCGGCAACCCCTTCTTCACCACCGATTCGGCTGCCGCGCTGCGCGCTGCCGAGATCGGCGCCGATGCGCTGTTCAAGGGCACGCAGGTCGACGGCGTCTATTCGGCCGATCCCAAGAAAGACCCTTCCGCGACGCGTTTCGACCGCATTACCCATGCCGAGGTCATCAATCGTGGCCTGTCCATCATGGATACGGCCGCAATTGCCCTTGCGCGGGAAAACAACATTCCGATAATCGTCTATTCCATCCACGAAAAAGGTGGGTTCGGCGATATTTTGAAAGGCGGGGGCCGTTGCACGGTCGTTGCCGACGATTGACCGGTTCGGGGCGGCGCTGGCCTGCCTACACCGGTCTACGCAAATTACGAGCCTGACGAGAGGCCGAGGAGAAGATCATGAGCGGCAATTTCGAAGACCTGAAGCGGCGTATGGACGGGGCGATCAGCGCCTTCAAGCACGATCTGGCTTCGCTGCGCACCGGGCGCGCTTCCAGCAACCTGCTCGATGCCATCCAGGTGCAGGCCTATGGCTCTGCCATGCCGATCAACCAGGTGGCGACCGTGTCGGTGCCGGAACCGCGCATGATTTCGGTTTCGGTGTGGGACAAGTCGATGGTGGGTGCGGTGGACCGCGCCATCCGCGAGTCCAATCTGGGCTTCAACCCGATCGTCGACGGCACCAATCTGCGCATCCCCCTGCCGGAACTCAACGAGCAGCGCCGCAAGGAACTGGTCAAGATTTCCCATACCTATGCGGAAAACGCGCGTGTGGCGGCTCGCCACGTCCGTCGCGACGGCATGGATTCGCTGAAGAAGGCGGAAAAGGACGGCGAGATCAGCGAGGACGATCTGCGCAAGCAGTCCGATCAGGTCCAGAAGCTGACGGACGACACCATTGCGTCCATCGACAGCCTGCTGGCCGAGAAAGAAACAGAGATCATGCAGGTCTGAGTTGGGCTTTGGAACAACCGGACCAGCCGATCTGAAGGCGGACGAATGACAAGCCCGGCGCATGTTGCGATCATCATGGACGGAAATGGCCGCTGGGCGAAAGCCCGGGGCCTGCCGCGCGTTGCCGGGCACCGGGCCGGGGTCGAGGCCCTGCGCAACGTGGTGCGCGCCGCGCCCGACCTCGGCATCAATGTTCTGACGGTCTATGCCTTCTCGTCCGAGAACTGGTCTCGGCCGAAGTCCGAGGTCAGCGACCTGATGGGGCTGCTGAAGCTGTTCATCCGCCGCGACCTGGCGGAACTGCACCGTCACGGCGTGCGCGTGCGGGTGATCGGCGACCGCGAGAGCCTCCAGCCCGATATACGCGGCCTGCTGGAAGAGGCCGAAACGCTGACCGTGGACAATGGCGGCCTCACCCTCGTCATCGCCTTCAACTACGGCAGCCGGGACGAGATCGTGCGGGCCGCGCGCAAGCTGGCCGAGGCCGCGCTTCGCGGCGAGATCCTGCCGCATCACATCGAGGCGGAAAACGTTGCCGGCGCGCTGGATACGGCCGGCATTCCCGACCCGGATCTCGTCATCCGCACCAGCGGAGAACTGCGCCTGTCGAATTTCCTGCTGTGGCAGGCCGCCTATAGCGAACTCGTGTTCGTGCCTTGCTACTGGCCTGATTTCAGCCGCGAACACCTTGCCGACGCGCTGCGCGACTTTGCCGGGCGCGAGCGCCGTTTCGGCGGGTTGTCGTCCGAGGAGGCCGTATCGCCGGCGCTGGCCAGATGAGCAATCTCCAATTGCGCATCATTTCCGGCCTTGTGCTGGCGGTCGTCGTGCTGAGCCTGACCTGGATCGGCGGCGTGCCGTTCCGGCTGCTTGCCGTGCTTATCGCCGGTGCCGTGTTCTATGAATGGACGCGCATGGCGCGGCACGCCTCTGTCCGGCGTATCGAGCTCGTGCCTGAAGCATTCATGGCGGTTCTTCTGGTGGCACTTGCCTTTGGCGTGCCGGCCATGAATTTTCTCCTTTTGACACTCGCGGGCACCGCCATCGTCGCCGGGATCAGCTTTGTGCGTGGCCTGGGGCAGTGGGACGCGGCCGGCCTGGCTTACGCGTCGCTTTCCGGCTTCGCGCTGGCCTATTTGCGCGGCGCCGACCAGGCCGGGCTGCTGGCCATCCTGTTCCTGTTCGCCGTCGTCTGGGGCACGGATACGCTCGCCTATTTCGTCGGCCGTGCGGTCGGGGGGCCGAAGCTTGCGCCGGCCATCTCCCCCGGAAAAACCTGGAGCGGCGCTATCGGCGGCACCGTGGCCGGTGTCGTGGCCGGCATCGTGGTGGCGGTTCTTGCCGGTGCGGGCAACGTGCTTTTGCTCGGGTTTGCCGCGCTGCTGCTGTCCATCGTCTCCCAGATCGGCGACCTGTTCGAATCCTGGGTAAAGCGCCGGCACGGCGCCAAGGATTCCAGCCAGCTCATTCCCGGCCATGGCGGCGTCATGGACCGTGTCGACGGTCTTGTCGTGGCAGCGCTCGCGCTTTACCTCATCGGCAGCCTGGCTGCAGCGCCCGACACGCCGGCACTTGGCCTGTTCGGGGGATGAGCGTTGGAGCCGATGACATCCCGTCACGGATTTGCCGGGTTTGGCGCGTCAGTCGCAACCAGCGTCCTCGCCAGCAGGGCGTGGCCGGGCGAATCGAGGGCTTGATTTGAACGAACTTTTCCAGGCGCTGTTCAGCACCGAAGGCTTCCTCATCGGCACCGTGGTGCCGTTCCTGTTCGTGCTGACCGTCGTCGTGTTCGTGCATGAGATGGGGCACTATCTGGTCGGGCGGGCCTGCGGCATCGGCGTGCAGGCCTTCTCCATCGGTTTCGGGCCCGAATTGCTCGGCTTCAACGACCGGCGCGGCACGCGCTGGAAACTGTGCGCCATTCCGCTCGGCGGCTATGTGAAGTTCGTCGGGGACATGAGCGTCACGTCGAGTCCGACGGACGCCGACGACGGCCTCAACGAGGCCCAGCGCCGCATCGCCTTCCACACGCAGCCCGTATGGAAGCGCGCGGCCACGGTCTTTGCCGGGCCGCTGTTCAATTTCCTGCTCACCATCGCCGTGTTCGCGGTGATGTTTTCCATCTACGGCCGCTATGTGGCCGAGCCGATGGTGGCCACGGTCAATGCCGGCAGCCCGGCCCAAGCCGCCGGGATCATGCCGGGAGATCGATTCGTCAGCGTCAATGGCGAACGGGTGGAAACCTTTGCCGATGTGCAGCGGCTGGTCTCCGGCCGGGCCGGCGATGCGCTGACCTTCGTCATGCTGCGGGATGGGCGCGAAGTGAGCCTCACGGCGACCCCGCAGCTGATGGAGCAGGAAGATGCGCTCGGCAACAAGATCAAGGTCGCCGTCATCGGCGTGGTGAACAACCAGGAACTCGGCCAGCCGCGCCTGATCACCTACACCCCGCCGGAGGCGCTCGGCGCCGCCGTGCGCGAGACCGGCCATATCATCGAGCGGACCGGCCAGTTCATGAAGCGATTCGCGGTCGGGCGGGAGGACAAGTGCCAGCTCGGCGGGCCGGTGAAGATCGCCGGCATGTCGGCACAGGCCGCCAGGCTTGGCTTCGACTGGCTGGTGCAGTTGGTCGCGCTGCTGTCTGTCGGCATCGGCATATTGAATCTCCTGCCGATTCCGCCGCTGGACGGCGGTCACCTGCTGTTCTACGCCATGGAGGTGGTCATGCGGCGCCCGGTTTCGGAGCGCATGATGGAGGCCGTCTACCGGGTGGGAATGCTACTGGTCCTCGGCTTCATGGGCTTCGTGTTCTGGAACGACCTGTTCGGCTGTTGAAATCATGAACAAATTCTGGTCACGGGGGTGGGGCGTTGAGAAGCCATTTACCATGGCTGGGGATATGCGTGACGCGAAAGCAACGCTGGCGAGCCAAGTAAACACTAATTAACCAGAAGCCTTGCGTGTAGGGAAAATCCGGTTAATACGGTATGGAAATTCGACCGCGCGTCCGGTTTCTCGCCGTGGAATACGAGAAGGTAATATAGCCCGATGAAGGCAGCATCCAAGTTTTTGAGCGCCGCTTCCGCGGCGGCTTTGTCCGCCGCGCTGGTTGTTCCAGGCGCGTTCACCGTACAGTTGATGTCTGTTTCCGCCGCTGAGGCTGCCGTGGTCAACCGGATCGAGGTGCGCGGAAACTCGCGCGTCGATGCCGACACGATTCGCAACCAGATCGCGATCAAGCCCGGCCGCACGTTCTCCAGCGCCGATGTCGACGAGGCGGTGAAGACCCTGTTCGGAACCGGCATGTTCTCCGACGTGCGCATCAACCAGGTTGGTTCTTCGCTGGTCGTCA
Organism: Aquamicrobium terrae; assembly: GCF_052978165.1. Taxonomy (NCBI): domain Bacteria; kingdom Pseudomonadati; phylum Pseudomonadota; class Alphaproteobacteria; order Hyphomicrobiales; family Phyllobacteriaceae; genus Aquamicrobium; species Aquamicrobium terrae. Next base: position 373,135 of record NZ_JBRKLZ010000001.1, on the reverse strand, counting down.
CGGTTTCCGAGCACCAGATCGTCAACCAGGTGATCTTCCAGGGCAACAAGAAGGTCAAGGACGCCCAGCTCTCGGCTGCCGTCCAGCTGAAGCCGCGCAGCCCCTATTCGCAGGCGGCGGTGGATGCCGACATCGAGGCGATCAAGGATGCGTACCGGCGCGTCGGTCGTGAGGATGCCAACGTCACCAGCCAGATCATGGATCTGGGCGACAACCGCGTGAACGTCGTCTTCAACGTCAACGAAGGCGGCCGCACCAAGATCGCCGCCGTCAACTTCGTCGGCAACCAGGCATTCAGCAGCCGTCGTCTGGCCGACGTCATCAACACCAAGCGCTCGAACTTCTTGTCCTTCATGCTGCGCGACGACGTCTACAGCGAGGACAAGCTGCGCGCGGACGAGGAACTGCTGCGCCGCTTCTATTACAATCGCGGTTATGCCGACTTCCAGGTGGTGTCGTCGTTCGGCGAGTTGGACGAGGCTTCCAACCAGTACACGGTCACCATCACGGTCGATGAAGGCCAGCGCTACACCTTCGGCGATGTTAGCGTCGACAGCTCGATCCCGGAGATCGACGCCAATTCGCTGCAGTCGCAGGTGCAGACCCGCTCGGGCTCGGTCTACAGCGCCAAGGCCGTCGAGGACACGCTGATCGCGCTGACCGAGCGCGTTGCCGAGCGCGGCTATGCCTTCGCGCAGGTCACCCCGCGCGGCGACCGCAATTTCGAGAACCGCACCATCTCGGTGGTCTACACCATCGATCAGGGCGCCAAGGCCTATATCGAGCGCATCGATATCCGCGGCAACAGCCGCACACGCGACTATGTCATCCGTCGCGAGTTCGACCTGAGCGAGGGCGATGCCTTCAATCAGGTTTTGGTGCAGCGCGCGAAGAAGCGCATCGAAGCCCTTGATTACTTTGAGCGCGTCGAGATTTCGACCGCACCGGGATCGGAGCCGGATCAGGTCGTGCTGGTGGTCGACGTCGTCGAGAAGTCGACCGGCGAGTTCTCGATCGGCGCCGGTTACTCGACCGGCGGTGACACCCCCGGCGCTTCTGTGCAGGGCTCGGTCACCGAGCGCAACTTCCTCGGCCGTGGCCAGTACATCCGCCTGTCGGCCGGCGGCGGCAAGGATTCGCGCGACTTCATGGTGTCGTTCACCGAGCCGTATTTCCTCGGCCGCCGCATCGCAGCCGGCTTCGACATCTACAAGTCGACGCGCGAATACAAGAAGTATGAGAGCGAGGTCACTGGCGCGACGGTGCGCTTCGGCCTGCCGATCACCGACAACATCACGACGCAGCTCGCCTACAACTACTCGGAAGAGAAGTACGATTATCGTGATCGCTGCGTGGACGGTAATGGCGACTATATTCCTGTTGATCCTGCCAATCCGAATAATGGGACCTGCGGTCCCTTGTCTCAGGCGATCCATGAAGCCGTTGCGGATGGAACCTGGGTCAAGTCATCGGTTAGTGCCAATCTGGTGTACAACACGATCGATGATATGAAGAACCCGCACTACGGCATCTATGCCAATTTCGGCACAGAAGTTGCCGGTGCCGGCGGCGATGCCAAGTTCGTGAAGTTCACGGCTCGCGGGACTGTCTATCAGACGCTGTCGGAAGAGATGGATATTGTTGGCCTCGTGACTGCTGGTGCCGGTCATGTCCAGAGCTATGGCGATCGCGAGCTGCGGGTGTTCGACCATTTCAAGAGCAACGACCGCATTATTCGTGGCTTCGATTACAACGGTATCGGCCCGTATGATGGTTTGACAGATGACCATCTGGGCGGAACGACCTATTTCCACGCTTCTGCCGAGGCGCAGTTCCCGCTGCCGGTCATTCCGGAGAGCTTCGGTTTGCGAGGTGCGGTGTTCGCGGATGCGGCTACGCTCTATGGCAACAAGACCGGTTTCGCTACCGCTTCCACCGACTCGAAGTTGCGCGCCTCGGTTGGCGTCGGTTTGATGTGGGCATCGCCCTTCGGTCCGCTGCGTATCGACTACGCGGTTCCGGTCGCCAAGGAATCCTCCGACGACGTGCAGGAATTCAATTTCGGCATGTCGACGCGGTTCTAAAACAGCGGGTGACGGCGGTTCCGGGCGATCGCGCCCGGAACGGACTGTCCGCGCCAGCGGGATAGTGCTCTGGAATGACCGATCCGGTGTTTTTCGTGCCGTCACGCCGCTATACGGCGGGTGAGGTCGCCACCTTGACCGGATCCACGCTGGCAAATCCGGCCTATGCCGATACGGTCATCGAAACCATAGCTTCCGCCATCGAAGGCGGTGACAATGCGTTGGTCTTCGTGGAAGGCAAGCGCCATGCGTCGCTGATGGCTGACCTGCGCGCCGCAGCCGTGCTTTGCCCGATAGAGCTTGCCGACAAGGCGCCCACCGGCGTGGCCGTGCTGGTCAATCCGCGCGCCCAGCAGGCGTTCGCCTTCGTCGGCCGGATGATGTTTCCGGCGGCTGCGACGCCGGCGCCATCGACCTCCGAGCGTGGCATTTCTCCTCAGGCTCATATCGATCCGACCGCCGCCATCGAGCCGGGCGCCATCATCGAGGCTGGCGCGGTCGTTGGCCCGGACGTTGCCATCGGCTCGGGCACGGTCGTCGCGCCCAATGCGGTGATCGGTGCCTCGTGCCGCATCGGCCGCGACAGCTATATCGGCCCGAATGTCGCCGTCCAGTACGCCCTGATCGGCAATCGCGTCATCATCCATGGCGGTGCGCGCGTCGGCCAGGACGGGTTTGGCTTCGTTCCGGGTGCCAAGGGCCCGGAGCGCATGCCGCAGATCGGCCGTGTCGTCATCCAGGACGATGTCGAGATCGGCTCCAACACCACCGTCGATCGCGGCGCCATGGCCGACACCATCATCGGCGAGGGCACCAAGATCGATAATCTCGTCCAGATCGCCCACAATGTGCGCATCGGGCGCGGTTGCGTGATTGCCGGCCAATGCGGCATTTCGGGCTCGGTCACGCTGGGCGACTTCGTCATGCTGGGCGGGCGGGTCGGCATCGCCGACCACATCACGGTGGGCGATCGGGTGCAGGTGGCGGCCTCCTCGGGCCTGATGTACGACATTCCCGCCGGCGAGCGCTGGGCGGGCATGCCGGCGCAGCCGATGCGCGACTTCTTCCGCGAGCTTTCGGCCATCCGTGCATTCACCAAGTCTTCGAAGGGGGATAAGAATGGCTGACGTTGCCGGTACCGTGCTTGAAGCGGTCGATATCCAGGAACTGCTCAAGCTTCTGCCGCATCGCTATCCATTCCTGATGATCGACCGCATCGTCGAGATCGACGGCGACGATTCCGCTGTCGGCGTCAAGAACGTCACCATCAACGAGCCGCATTTCCTCGGCCATTTCCCCGGCCAGCCGGTGATGCCGGGCGTGCTCATCATCGAGGCCATGGCACAGACGGCCGGTGCCATCTGCATTCGCCTTGCCAATGCCGACAAGCCGTCGCTGGTCTATTTCATGACCATCGACAACGCCAAGTTCCGCAAGCCGGTGGTGCCGGGGGATCAGCTTCGCATTCATGTGCGCAAGATCAAGAAACGCGGCAATATCCTGAAATTCGCTTGCGAAGGTCTCGTGGACGGCGCAAAGGTCGCCGAAGCCGAAGTCTCGGCGATGATGGTCGAGAACGACTGACGAGGTCCAATGGAAAACCAGACGATCATACATCCGTCCGCCGTCATCGAGAGCGGTGCCCGGATCGGCGAGGGCGTGCACATCGGCCCATTCTGCCATGTCAGCGCGGATGCGACGATCGGGGATAATGTCGAGCTTGTCGGCCATGTGTCCGTGCTCGGCGCCACCACCATCGGTGCGGGCAGCAAGGTGTTTCCCATGGCGACGCTGGGCGCTCCGCCGCAGAACGCCAAGCACAAGGGCGGGCGCACCACGCTCATCATCGGTGCCAACTGCACGATCCGTGAAGGCGTGACGATGCACACCGGCACCGACACCAGCCGCGGCGAGACCATCGTCGGCGAGAACGGCAATTTCCTCGCCTATGCCCATATCGCCCATGATTGCGTGGTCGGCAGCAATGTCACCTTCGCCAACGGCGCGACCCTCGGCGGCCATTGCGAGATCGGCGACAACGTCAATATCGGCGGCCTGACTGCCGTGCATCAGTTCGTGCGCATCGGCAACAACGCCTTCATCGGCGGCTGCTCGGCCGTGGTGGGCGATGTCATTCCGTTCGCCATCGCCGTGGGCAACCGTGCCAAGCTGCGCGGCCTCAACATTATCGGTCTCAAGCGTTCCGGACTGCCGCGCTCGGAAATCCATCTGCTGCGCCATTGCTACCGCACGCTGTTCGATCCCAGCCGGCCGGTTGCGGAGAACATCGAAACCGCCAAGGCCGAATTCGGCGGTTCGCCGACCGCTCTCAAGATCATCGACTTCATCGACAGCCGGGGCAAGCGCCACTATACGGTGCCGCCATTGAGGAGCGGCGCCGGCGATGATAGCGATGACGAGGACTGAGAGCCTATCCCGGGCGCCTGCCTACGGTCCTGACAGCAGGATTGGCATCATTGCCGGGGGCGGCAATCTGCCGGGCGCCATCGCCGAGGAACTGGAGCGGCATGGAAAAAGGCCTTTCGTCCTCATGGTCGAGGGTGAGCCCGATCCGCAAGCCGGCCTCGAGCGTTACGACCACGAAATCATCGCACTGGAACAGGCCCCGTCGCTCGTCGCGCGCTTGCGCCGCCACGGTATCACCCATGTGGTGATGGCGGGCGAGATCAAGCGCCGCCCGCGCATCGCCGCCATGCGGCCGGGACTTGGCCTGCTGCGCTTCGTCCCGGCGCTGATCCGGGCGATGGCCAAGGGTGACGACGGGCTGTTGCGGTTCGTCGTCGAATGGCTGGAAGGCAGCGGCTTCAAGGTGGTCGGCGCGCACCAGATCGTGCCCGATCTGGTGGCGGTAGAGGGGCAGTTCGGCAAGGTTGCTCCCACCGCCCAGGATTGGCGTGACCTTGAGGCCGCGCGCGTGGCGGCCGAGACCATCGGTGCGCTCGATATCGGGCAGGGTGCGGTGGCGATCGGCGGCCGTACCATCGCGCTCGAAGGCATAGAAGGCACGGACGCCATGCTGGAGCGGGTCAGGGATCTGCGCGGCCACGGCCGCCTTGCGGGGAAGCAGCGCGGCGTGTTGGTCAAATGCGCCAAGCCCGGACAGGAGGCGCGTACCGACCTGCCGTCCGTTGGCCCGCGTACGGTGGAGGGAGCGCATGCGGCCGGTCTCGCCGGGATCGCAGTCGAGGCCGGGCACTCGCTGGTGCTGGACGGGCCGGAAATGATCGCGCGCGCCGATGCGCTCGGCCTCTTCGTCATTGGCCTGCCGCCGAAAGGCCCAGCCGCCCGAGGAGGCGTGGCATGAAGGTGGAACGCCCGCTGCGCATCGCCATTGTTGCCGGCGAGGAATCGGGCGATCTGCTTGGCGCCGATCTGGTGCGTGCCCTCGAACAGGCGACGGGACGCAAGGTCGAACTGATCGGCGTCGGTGGACGCCATCTCGAAAGCCTGGGCTTGAAGTCGCTGTTCAATGCGGGCGAGGTGGCGCTGATGGGCATCAGTGCCATCGTGCGCGACCTGCCGCGCCTGATCCGCCGCATCGGCCAGACGGCGGCGGCGATTGCCGGCTCGGGGCCGGATTGCCTGATCACCATCGACAGCCCCGATTTTTCGCTGCGCGTGGCGAAGAAGGTCCGTGCGGCAGCGCCGTCCATCCCGATCGTCCACTATGTCTGCCCGAGCGTGTGGGCATGGCGGCAAGGGCGGGCGGCGGCGATGCGGCCCTATGTCGACCGCATCTTGTGCATTCTGCCGTTCGAAGTGGAGGAACTGGGCCGCCTCGGCGGTCCGCCGGGCACCTATGTCGGCCACAGGTTGACGCAGGACCCCGGCGTGGCCAGGGCGGCTGCCGGACAGGATGGGCCGCGCGACCTGTCGCCGGATCGCACCAAGACGCTTCTCCTGCTTCCCGGTTCACGTCGCGGGGAAGTCGGCCGGCTGCTGGAGCCGTTCGGCGAAACCGTAACGGAACTGCGCAAACGGGGGCACAGCCTGCGCCTGCTTCTGCCAACCGTGCCGCATGTGGCCGCCATGGTGGAAAAGACGGTTGCCGGTTGGCAGTTCAAGCCAGAGATTACCGCCGACCCCGAGGCCAAGTGGCGTGCCTTCGCGGAAGCGGATGCGGCGCTGATCGCGTCCGGCACCGTTTCGCTGGAACTGGCCTTGTCCGGCGTGCCGATGGTGTCGTGCTACAAACTGGATCCGATCATCAAGCCGGTCGCACCGCTGCTGCTCAAGATCTGGTCGGCCTCGCTGCCGAACCTGATCGCCGACCGGGCCATCGTGCCCGAATTCTACGACCGTTTCGTGCGGCCGCAAATGCTGGCGCGGCAGATCGAGGCCCTCTTTATGGAGGGCGGCATGCGGGCCTGGCAGAAGGACGGTTTTGCCGAGGTTCGCCGGCGCATGGCGACCGAGCGGCCGGCGGGAGCGATCGCCGCAGATGCCGTCCTCGAACTGGTCAAGCGCGCCGGCGCGATTTGACGGCGCTGGTCCAGCAACCTGTCCGCAACGACACGAAAAAAGGCCGCGGGATTTTTCCGCGGCCTTTTTTCAAGGAGTGCCGATATCAGCGCTTGGCGATCGGCACGTAGTCCCGTTCGGTGGCGCCGGTGTAGAGCTGGCGCGGGCGGCCGATCTTCTGGCGCGGGTCCTCGATCATTTCCTTCCACTGGGCGATCCAGCCGACGGTGCGGGCCACGGCGAACAGCACGGTGAACATGGTGGTGGGGAAGCCCAGCGCCTTGAGCGTGATGCCGGAATAGAAATCGACGTTCGGATAGAGCTTCTTCTCGATGAAATACTCGTCGGTGAGGGCGATCTTTTCCAGCTCCATGGCGATGTCGAGCAGCGGATCGTCCTTGATGCCGAGTTCACCGAGCACCTCATGCGCGGTCTTCTGCATGATCTTGGCGCGCGGATCATAATTCTTGTAGACGCGATGGCCGAAGCCCATCAGGCGGAACGGATCGTTCTTGTCCTTGGCGCGGTTGATGAATTCGGGAATGTGATCGACATGGCCGATCTCGGCCAGCATGTTGAGCGCGGCTTCGTTAGCGCCGCCATGGGCCGGACCCCACAGGCAGGCGATGCCGGCGGCGATGCAGGCGAAGGGGTTGGCGCCGGAGGAGCCGGCCAGGCGCACGGTCGAGGTCGAGGCATTCTGCTCGTGATCGGCGTGCAGGATGAAGATGCGCTCCATGGCGCGGGCCAGTACCGGATTGATCTTGTACTCCTCGCACGGCACGGCAAAGCACATGTGCAGGAAGTTGGCCGCGAAGTTCAGGTCGTTCTTCGGATACATGAACGGCTGGCCGATATGGTACTTGTAGGCCATGGCCGCGATGGTCGGCATCTTGGCGATCAGGCGCATGGAAGCCACCATGCGCTGGTGCGGGTCGGAAATGTCGGTGGAGTCGTGGTAGAAGGCCGACAGCGCGCCGACCACGCCGCACATCACCGCCATCGGGTGAGCGTCGCGGCGGAAACCGGTGAAGAACTTCGTCATCTGCTCATGCACCATGGTGTGGCGCGTGATGCGGTAGTCGAAATCCTCCTTCTGCGCCTTGGTGGGCAGATCCCCGTAAAGCAGCAGATAGCAGACTTCGAGGAAATCGCCGTGCTCGGCGAGCTGGTCGATGGGGTAGCCGCGATGCAGAAGGATGCCGGCGTCACCGTCGATGAAGGTGATCTGCGATTCGCAGCTTGCCGTGGAGGTGAAGCCAGGATCGTAGGTGAAGGCGCCGGTGGTGGAGTAGAGCGCGCCTATGTCGATGACATCCGGCCCGATCGTGCCACTTCGCACATTGAGCTCGTGAGTTTTGCCGCCAAGTTCCAGTTTCGCAGTCGATCCGGTCATTGCAAACTCCTTGTCAAGTCTCATGCCCAAGCGGCAAAAAATCATCTTGCGATGCAAAATCCAACAGCACGGGAATGTTCGAAAATGCAGCCTTTATAAGGTGCCGGGCCGGTCGGCCCGCGCGCTAATGTTGCACCGCAAAACAAGCCTTTCAATGCCATTTTTTCGTCGTTGCGAACCCTAATCGATTTGATCCTGGATGCGCGCGAGACTCTCCTCGCGTCCGAGCACCTCGAGCACGTCGAACACGCCGGGCGAGGTGCTGCGGCCGGTCAGGGCGGCCCGCAGCGGTTGCGCGATCTTGCCGAGCTTCAATCCAGAAGTTTGCGCATAGTCGCGAACCGCCGCCTCGGTCGACTGGGCATTCCACTCACCAAGGCCCTGGAATCGTTCCGCAACCGCCTTGAGCACAGCCCTGGCGTCGGCGTCCAATATGGCGACCGCCTTCTCATCGAGCTGAAGGGGGCGGCTTGCCGTCAGGTAATAGGTGTTGTCAGCCAGTTCGACCAGCGTCTTGGCGCGTTCCTTCAAGCCCGGCATGGCCTTCACCAGCCGGTCTCTGGCCGGTTCGTCGAAGCGGGACGCCAGCTCCTCGCCTTCGGGCAGATAGGGCAGGGTGGCCAGCAAGGCGTCGGTCAGCCTGGCCTCATCCATGGCGCGCATGTGCACGCCGTTCAGCGCCTCCAGCTTGGCGAAATCGAAGCGCGCCGCACCCTTGTTGACGTCCTTGATGTCAAACCAGGAGATCATCTGCTCGATGGACATCACCTCGTCGTCGCCATGGCTCCAGCCGAGGCGGGCAAGATAGTTCAGCAGCGCCTCGGGCAGATAGCCCATGGCCCGATAGGCCTCGACGCCCAGCGCGCCATGGCGCTTGGACAGTTTCGCGCCGTCCGCGCCGTGGATCAGCGGGATATGCGCCATTTTCGGCACCTGCCAGCCCATGGCGTCATAGATGACGGTCTGGCGCGCCGCATTGGTCAGATGGTCGTCGCCACGGATGATATGGGTCACCTCCATGTCGTGGTCGTCCACCACCACGGCATGCATGTAGGTGGGGTTGCTATCGGAGCGCAGGATGATGAAATCGTCGAGATCCTTGTTCGGAAAGCGCACCTCGCCCTGCACGAGGTCATGCACCACGGTTTCGCCGTCGATGGGCGCCTTGATGCGGATCGCCCCCTTGGCACCTGCGGGCGCCTCGGACGGATCGCGGTCGCGCCAGCGGCCGTCATAGCGGGGTGGGCGGCCCTCGGCGCGGGCCTTCTCGCGCATCGCCTCCAGTTCCGCCGGGGTGGCATAGCAATAGTAGGCCTTGCCCAGGCGCACCAGTTCCTCGGCCACCTCGCGGTGGCGGGCAGCGCGCTGGTATTGCGAAACGGGCTCGCCCTCCCAGGTGAGGCCGAGCCAGGTCAGCCCCTCGAGGATGGCCGCGGTGGCAGCTTCGGTGGAGCGCTCCCGGTCGGTGTCCTCGATGCGCAGCAGCATCGTGCCGCCGGCGTGTTTGGCATAGAGCCAGTTGAACAACGCGGTGCGTGCGCCGCCGATATGCAGGAAACCCGTGGGCGAGGGAGCGAAGCGGGTGACGACCTTCTCAGACATTCATTTCTCGCGCGGTGGCGAAAGCCGCCCGGCGGGCTTTCGCAGTTTGCGCGTTCATGTACCATAGGAGGTCAGGGGTGCAAGGGGAGAGCCGGTGACTTTATCGTCGGCGGGCGGCAAAGACGCGGCAAACGCGCCGCTCGATGTCAGTGAGCGCAATCTTTTTGTCTTGCAGAACATGGCCCTGGCACCGGCTCCACAGGCGCCGGAACCCTCAAGCTATTCCACGCCGGCTTATTGTGATGACCCAGCATCGGCAAGCACGCCGGTGCCGCAAGTTGCGAAGCCGCTGCTCCATGGCTTTTCGGCGCGCGGGCTCTGGCAGGCTGCGATCCAGGCCTTGGTGCTGGAGCAGGAGCGGGGCGCCTGCTTCCTTCTCGTGCCGGTTTTTCTTTCCATCGGCGTGCTTGCCTATTTTTCGCTGGCCTTCGAGCCGGACTGGACGCCGCTGCTTGGCATCATTGCTGTTCTGGGGGCACTCGCCTGGGCTGCACGGCGACGCTACCTGCTTCACCTGTGCCTGCTGGCGCTGCTGCTGTGCCTTGCCGGGCTGGCTGTTTCGAAGCTGGAAACCTGGCGCATGGGAACGCGCATGCTGGGCACGGACATTACCGTGCGGCTGACGGGGCGGGTCGTGACCGTGGAGGACATGGCCAGCGGCCGCAAGCGGCTTACCATCGATGTCCTCTCCACCGAGCGCCCGAAACTGCGCTATCAGCCGCAACGCGTGCGCACTTCCGCCCGCAAGCTGCCGGCGGACATTGGCCCCGGCTCCGAAGTGACGGGGCTTGTGCGGCTTTTGCCGCCCAGCGGCCCAATTCGGCCCGACAGCTATGACACCTCCTTTGCCAGCTATTTCGGCGGCATCGGCGCCAGCGGCTTTTTCCTGTCGGGGCCTGAACTGTCGGCTGCCGCCGGCCCGGCTTCGACCGGTGCGCGTATCGGCACGGCCATCGAGCAGGCGCGGCAATCGGTTGCCGACCGGATCAGGCACAGCATCGGCGGGCCAGAGGGCGAAATCGCGGCGGCCCTGATCGTCGGCGTGCGTGCCGGCATCCCCGAAGAAATCAACGAGGCGATGCGCAAGACCGGCATCTATCACATCATTTCCATATCCGGCCTGCACATGGCGCTGGTGGCCGGCACGGTGATGGGGTTGATGCGCGGCCTGTTCGCGCTGTTTCCGGATTTCGCCTCGCGCCATCCGGTCAAGAAATATGCCGCGCTGGCGGCCCTGTTCGCCATTGTCGCCTATCTGCTGATTTCCGGCATGGTCGTTGCGGCGGTGCGTTCCTTCATCATGCTGGCGGTGATGCTGGTGGCGCTGTTGTTCGACCGAAGCGCGCTCACCATGCGCAATCTCGCCATTTCGGCAATCGTCGTCATTCTCGTCACGCCGCATGAGGTGGTGGGCCCCAGTTTCCAAATGTCGTTTGCGGCGACGGCGGCGCTGGTGGGTGCCTATGCGGCGTGGTCGGATTACCGCGCCAGCCGGCTTTCGTCCGGCATGCCGCCCAAACGCTCGCTCCCGGGTGCGCTGGCGCATCGCTTCGCGGTCATGATGGTGGGGCTGGCCGCGACCTCGGTGGTGGCGGGCGCGGCGACGACGCTTTATGCGGCGTGGCATTTCCAGCGCGTCGCACCGCTCAGCCTCGTGGCCAATCTCGCGGTCATGCCGATCGTTTCGATCATCGTCATGCCTTTTGCGGTGTTTGCCTCGCTCGCCATGCCTTTCGGCCTGGACGGCCCGCTGCTGCAGGTGATGGGCAAGGGATTGACCGTGGTGATCGTCCTGTCCGAGCGGATCGCCGACATGTCGCCGATCGATGCGGTCGGGCTGATATCCGCCGGGTCCGTGGCACTGGCGACGGTCGCGCTGGTGATTGCGACCATGACCACCACCTGGCTGCGGCTAGCCGCGTTGCCTTTCGCTGTGGCGAGCCTGGCGATATTGGGTGGGGCGCGCGCACCCGACGTGCTGATTTCGGAGGATGCGAGGCTGGTTGCCGTCGCCATGGGAAGCGACCGGATCGCGGCCAACCGGCCGCGACCGAACGTCTTTACCATCGACAATTGGAGACGGGCGCTGGACGCCGAGACTGTGCTTCGGCCGAGGCAACTGAAGGACAAGGATATAGGCGCCCTTCTTGGGGAAATCACTGCGAGTACCGACCGTTCGGGAAAAGAGGAGGGCTTCGCATGTGCCGAAAAGCTGTGTCTGGCGCGTCATCCGTCAGGCGCGCTGGTCGTACAGGCCCCGGATATGGATACGGCGCGCCGGGCATGCGCTCATGCAAGTCTCATCGTGATCGAGGATGCCACTGCACGAAATCCGTGCCGCGACCGGCGGGTAGCCGTCGTCACGCGCCGCCAGTTGGCCCAAAAGGGCGGCGCCGAAGCGTTTTTTGTGAAGGGCGACCCTGAACTGGGCGGGCAGCCGGCCGAAGTGCGCTTTGCCATCGAAGGCAGCTATCGTCCCTGGCACGACCAGCGCCGGTATTCACGGGAGGCGAGGGGCCTGCCGCCCTACGAGCGGAAAGCATCCGGCAGCAAGATGACTGCCGTTACGGAAGAAGAACTTGGCAACGTCGCGGATAAACCTGCCGGCATGGCGGAAGACATCGGGGGAGAAGCGTTCTCCGAAGAACCGGCGGAATAGCCTCCTGGAATAGACCGGCTTCAAGCCGCCAATACCTCGGCGATAACGCCTACGGAGCCGGCCCTGGTCCGGGTTGGTGCTTGCGCACAGGAAGACCGGCACCTCTCCAACTGGTTGCCGGCAATCGGAATTCACCTCAATCGCTCGTTAGAAAAAGCATCTATCTAATTGTTAAAAAATGTTTTTCCAATAGTCCATGGATCGTCATCGAATGCATCATCATCCGACACTTCATCACCAGAACAATCCGGAAGGCGGTCCCGCTTCCCCTTAAGGCGAGGCGCAAGTTCTCAGCATTCGCCCGTCGTTTGGTTGCTGTGACCTTGTTCAGTAACGGCGGATGAGCCCGACCAGTCTGCCCTGCACCTTCACCCGGTCCGGCCCGAAAATCCGGGTTTCATAGGCCGGATTGGCGGCCTCCAGCGCGATCGATGCACCCTTGCGGCGGAAGCGCTTCAAGGTGGCTTCTTCGTCATCCACCAGCGCCACCACTATGTCGCCGGGCGTTGCCGTGTTGCCGTTACGGATGATGACGGTATCGCCGTCGAATATGCCGGCCTCGATCATCGAGTCGCCCTTGACCTCCAGCGCGTAATGCTCGCCGCCGGAGAGCATTTCCGGCGGAACGGAGATGGAGTGCGTCTTGTGCTGGATGGCGTCGATCGGCACACCGGCGGCGATCCGCCCCATGACCGGAATGGAGACCGCCGCCCCGGCATCGTCGTCATTGCTGGCCAACTGTGGCCGGCGCACGTCCTTCGGCGGTTGCCCCAGGCTGCCCTGGATGACGCTGGGCGAAAACTTCCTTGCCGTGTGGAGGCCCGGCGCGATGGAATCGGGCAGGCGCAACACTTCAAGCGCTCGCGCACGATTGGGCAGGCGGCGGATGAAACCGCGCTCTTCCAACGCGGTGATGAGCCGATGGATGCCCGACTTGGAGGCAAGATCGAGCGCGTCCTTCATTTCGTCGAATGACGGCGGAATGCCACTTTCCTTCATTCTCTCATGAATGAAGAGAAGCAGTTCATGTTGCTTGCGCGTCAGCATCGGCTCCCCCGGCAGCGGCGAATCCAGAATCGGAAAACAAACCCGGAACAAACACTATCTGTTCCATTTGTGTTCCGCAACCGTTTAAAGTTTAGTGAATGGATTCAGGGTTTATAAACCCTCGCCCCGCTGCGATCGCTTGCGGTTCAGCCGAGCATCAGCACCTGGCAGGCCTCGCCGGCGTCCGATGCGGGGGCGAAGGGCGCGCGCACGATGAGGCCGCCCGAGGCGGCCAGTACGCGCAGCATGGACGAGTCCTGCAGGTCGAAGGGCGTGGCGACGAGTTCGCCGTCCAACTCGTCGATGCGGGCGCGAACATAGTCCTGGCGGCGGTCGTTGGCGGGCATTCTGGCACCGAGCCGGGCCGTACGCATGTCCTGCCGGAACGGCCTTCCGCCGAGGCGGGCAAGCAGGGGTTTCAGGAAGAGCTGCGAGCATACGAGGCTGGCGACGGGATTTCCGGGCAGGCCGATGCACCTGATGTCGCCCATCCGGCCGAACATCAGCGGCTTTCCGGGGCGCATGGCGATCTTCCAGAAGTCGAGCGTCATGCCCTCGCCGGTCAGCACCTCGTGGACGAGGTCGTGATCGCCCACCGATGCGCCGCCGAGCGTGACGATGACGTCGGCACCGGCGGCAACGGCCTTCTTCACCAGCGCGGCGATTGCATCCCTGCTGTCGGGCGCGATGCCGAGATCGAGCACCTCGGCACCTGCGGCGCGCGCCAGGGCGGCGACACCATAGGCGTTGGAGGAAATGATCTGGCCGGGTCCGAGCGTGCTGCCGGGTGCGCGCAATTCATCTCCCGTGGCGATGATCGCGACCAGCGGCCGCTTCACCACGCAAAGGCGCGGATGATTGGCGGAAGCCGCGAGCGACAGGGAACTGGGTCCAAGCAACTGGCCCTTGTCGATCAGCAGGTCGCCTTCCACGAAATCGAGCCCGGCGCCCCGGACATTGCGGCCGGCTCTCGTTGGTTCGCGCAATTCGACCATGCCGGGCGAGACGACGGTCACGTCCTCCTGGATCACGACCGTATCGGCACCGGCAGGCAGGGGCGCTCCGGTGAAGATGCGCACGCATTCGCCGGCCCCGACCGTGCCGGGGAAGGTGCCGCCGGCCGCGACTTCGCCGATCACCGAAAGCCGGTTTCCGGCCACGCCGGCGTCTGCTCCCCGGATGGCATAACCATCCATGGCGGAGGCGTCGAAAGGCGGCTGCGTGCGCAGCGCCGCCACCGGTTCGGCCAGCACCCGGCCGTAAGCCTCGTGCAGCGCCACGCTTTCGCTGGCCGACAGGGGGCGGGCGTCCTCCAGAAGACGCTCCAGCGCCGTCTCCAGCGGAACCAGCGTCATGTCATGCACCTGACTGATAGTCGCCTGATTTCCCGCCCGTCTTGGAAACCAGCCTTATCTCGGAAATCACCATGGCACGATCCACGGCCTTGGCCATGTCGTAGATGGTGAGGCAGGCGACGGAAGCCGCTGTCAACGCTTCCATTTCGACGCCGGTCTTGCCGGTCACGCGCGCCAGAGCCTGCACCCGCAGACCGGGCAGGTCAGGATCCGCCTCGATGTCCACGGACACCTTGGTCAGAAGCAGCGGATGGCAGAGCGGGATGAGTTCATGCGCCTTCTTGGCGGCCATGATGCCTGCGATGCGGGCCGTGCCCAGCACGTCGCCCTTCCTGGCATTGCCTTCGAGGATCATGGCAAGCGTGGCGGGCTGCATGCGCACGCTGCCTTCGGCGACGGCGGTGCGCACGGTTTCGGCCTTCTCCCCGACGTCGACCATATGGGCTTCGCCCGAAGCCCCGATATGGGTGAGGCGGGACCCCGCCGCAGATGGGGTGTCGCTCACGTCGTCAATGCCTCCTCGGCGTCGAGACCGAGCAGGACACGCGTTGCCGTGGCGACGTCCTCATGCCGCATCAGGCTTTCGCCCACCAGGAACGTGCCGATGCCGCTCGCGGCCAGCCGCTTGCAGTCCTCATTGGTGAAGATGCCGCTTTCGCCGACCAGCAGCCGGTCGGACGGAACCATGGGCGCCAGCCGCTCGCAGGTTTCCAGCGTCGTCTCGAAGGTACGCAAATTGCGGTTGTTGATGCCGATGAGGCGGGAGGAGAGGCGCAGGGCCCGCTCCATCTCTTCCTCGTCATGCACCTCGATCAGCGCGTCCATGCCGAGGGAGAAGGCCGTCTCCTCCAGCGCACGCGCCATGTCGTCGTCGACGCTGGCCATGATGACGAGGATGGCATCCGCGCCCCAGGCGCGCGCCTCATGCACCTGATAGGTGTCGAACAGGAAATCCTTGCGCAGTGCCGGAAGCGATACCGCATCGCGCGCCGCGGTCAGATATTCCGGCGCGCCCTGGAAGGACGGCGCATCGGTCAGCACGGAAAGGCAGGCTGCGCCGCCTGCCTCATAGGCGCGAGCGAGGGAGGGCGGGTCGAAATCAGGCCGGATCAGCCCCCGCGAGGGACTTGCCTTCTTGATCTCGGCGATCAGCGCAAACTGGCCGTCGTGGTTGCGGGCCTCCAGCGCGGCCAGAAAGCCGCGCGGCTTTTCCAGTCCGGCGGCGCGCGCCTTGAGATCGTCCAGAGAAACCCGCGCTTTCGCGGCGGCGATCTCATCGCGTTTGTAGGCTTCGATCTTACGCAGAATATCGGACATGGCTAAGCGTTGGAAACCTCGACCAGTCTGTCAAGCACCACCATGGCGCGGCCGCTGTCGATGGCCTCTCTGGCCTTGGCGACGCCATCCGCCAGTGTCGTCACCTGATCGGCAACGACCAGGCCCGCGCCGGCATTCATCAGCACCGTATCGCGATAGGCGCCCGGCGCGCCGGACAGCACCTTGCGCAGGGCGGCCGCGTTGAACTCCGAATCGCCGCCTCGCAACGCTTCCTTGGTGTGGCGTTCAAGGCCCAGTGCCTCCGGAGTGAGGGTAAAGCTGCGAATCTCGCCGCCGGCCAGTTCCGCCACATGCGTTTCGCCGGTGGCGGTGATTTCGTCATAGCCGTCGCCATGCACCACCCAGACATGGGTGGAGCCGAGGGTTTTCAGCGCCTCGGCCACCGGCAAGACCCATTCCGGCGCGAACACGCCGACAAGCTGGCGTCCGACCCCGGCGGGATTGGTAAGCGGGCCGAGCAGGTTGAAGATGGTCCGGGTTCCCAGTTCCACGCGGATCGGACCGACATGCTTCATGGCCGGATGGTGGGAGGGGGCGAACATGAAGCCGATGCCGGCCTGCTCGACGCAGCGGCCGATCGCATCGGGCGCGAGCTCGATGTTGACGCCGAGCCTGGTCAAGACATCCGCCGTGCCGGTCAGGGACGACAGGCCGCGATTGCCATGCTTGGCGACCGGCACGCCGCAGGCGGCGGTGACGAAGGCGGAAGCGGTGGAGATGTTGACGCTGTGCGAGCCGTCGCCGCCGGTTCCCACGATGTCGATGGCAGCAGCGGGCGCCGAAACGCGCAGCATCTTGTCGCGCATGGTGGCGACCGCGCCGGAAATCTCGCTCACCGTCTCCCCGCGCACGCGCAACGCCATCAGGAAGCCGCCGATCTGGCCGGGCGTGGCATCGCCCGACATGATGATGTCGAACGCCTCGCGGGCCTCCTCGAAGCTCAGCGGCCTGCCTGCGGCGACACTGGCGATGAAAGGCTTCAATGCGCTCATCGGGTCAGCGCCTGCGATATGGCGACCTGATCGATCTCGACCTGGTACTGGGTCTGAAGCTGGGCCACGAGCTGGTCGAGCAGGTCGCCGGACAGGCCCGACGCGAACGAGTTGCGCACATCGTCCGGCACCGTGCTGGCATCCGCGCCGGCCGGCTCGACCACCTGCGCGACCTTGAACAGGATCTGCGCGTCGCCGGTGGGCGCGGCCACGATGCCCGATCCGCCTTCACCGACGTCGAACATCTCGGCGGCACCTTCGCGGCCGAAATCGGCGTCGTCGGCGGAGCGCTTCAGACCGCGCTTGGTCTGCTTTTCCAGAGAAAGCTCGGAGGCGATGGCTTCCAGTTCCGCGCCATCCTCCACGCGCTTCTTCAACTCTTCGGCCCTGGCCTGCAGCTTCTTTTCCGTTTCCTGGGCGGTCCAGTCGGCGACGACGCGATCGCGCACCTCGTCGAGCGTGCGGTCACGGGCCGGAGTGACGGAATTGACCTCGTAGAAGAGGTAGCCGCCATTGGCGGTGGTCAGGCTGTCGTTCTCCATGCCGGTTTCCGCCTCGAAGACGGCGCGGATCAGATTGGCCGATTCAGGCAGGTCGCGCAGGACGTTTCCATCGGGACCCCGGCCGGAGCGGTCGATCGCCTCGATCGACACCACCTTCAGACGCTGCTTGGACGCGGCTTCCTCCATGGAATCGCCACCGGCGCGTGCGTCCTCGTAGGCGTCGTGCACGTCGAGCAGCACGCGGTTGGCCTCGCTGAGCGCCAGGTCCTTGCGGATCTGGTCGGTAACCTCGGCAAGCGGCTTCACCACTTCGGGATTGATTTCGGTGACCCGCAGCAGCACCGGGCCGAACGTGCCCTTGACCACATTGCTCACCTCGTTGAGGCCAAGCGCGAAGGCTTCCTCGGCCACTGCCTGGTCGGCAATCTTGTCCTTCGACAAGGTGCCGAGCTGGATATCGGCTTCGGTCTTGCCCTGCGCGGCATAGACCTTATCGAAGGTTGCGCCGCTGTTGATCGAATCGCGCGCCGTCTGGGCATCCTGCTCTGAGGCGAACACGATCTGTTCGATCTTGCGCGTTTCGGGCGTGGTGAAGAGCGCCTTGTTCTTCTCGTAATCCTCGGCCACCTGCTGGTCGCTGATGGAGCTGACATCCACGATGTCTTCCGGCTCGAGCCGCACATAGGAGAACTTGCGGAATTCGGGCGCCGCATAGCTCTGCTTGTTTTCCTCGAAATACGCAGAAAGGTCGGCGTCGGACGGCGCGGCGATCGGCTCGACCAGCGATTTCGGCAGCACCAGATAGTCCACCGTGCGGTCCTCGCCCTGGTAGAGCGCAAAGGCCTTGAGGAAGGTGTCCGGCACTTTCAGGCCATCGGTCGCCGCCTCGATGATCTGCTGGCGCTTGGCCACCTGCGAGCGGTTGTGGAGATAATCTTCCGGCCGCATGCCGACCTGGCGCAGCACATAGTCGAACATCTGGCGGTCGAATTGTCCGCCGGGGCCGCGGAAGGCCGGGTCTTCGTGCGTCAGCGAGGCAAGCCGGTCCTGCGAGATGCCGAGGCCCATCTTGCGGGCCTGCTCGTCCAGAAGGGCGCCCGATACGAGCTGGGCCAGCACCTGCTGGTCGAGCCCCAGCGCATTGACCTGCTCCTGCGTCAGACGCTGGCCGAACTGCTGCGACAGCGCATTGATCTGGCGATCGTATGCCAGCCGGTATTCATTGACGGACACGGATGTGCCGCCGACCTTGACCACGGATTCGTGACCGCCGACGCCTGTAACCTGGCCGGAGATACCCCAAACGGCAAAGCTCAGCACCAGTATGAGGAGCAAAGTTTTGGCGACCCAGGTTCCCGCGGCTTTTCTCAGGCTGTCGAGCATGTTCACTTCCGGTTTCAGATAAGGCCCATGGGCAATAGCCTCCTTGGGCGTCACTGTCGATTGCTTTGTGGGCCGATTTTGCTACTGAAGGCGCGCATATGGAACCTGTCGGAGATCAAAAAGACATGACGCCAGGAATTCGACCGCTCGTCGCGGGCAACTGGAAGATGAACGGTACCAGCGCTTCCCTCGATGAGTTGAGAGCGATCGGTGACGGTTTCATGCGTGGGCTGGATGCGCAGACGGAAGCGCTGATCTGCGTGCCTGCCACGCTTCTGGCGCGTGCGGCCGAAATCCTTGCCCGCACCCCGGTTCGCGCCGGCGGCGAGGATTGCCATCCCAAGGAGAGCGGCGCCCACACCGGCGACATCTCGGCCGAGATGCTGAAGGACGCCGGCGCCAGCCATGTCATCATCGGCCATTCCGAGCGCCGCACCGACCATGGCGAGGACGACGCGACGGTTCGCGCCAAGGCCGAGGCCGCATGGCGGGCAGGGCTCGTCGCCGTTGTCTGCATCGGTGAAACCAATGCCCAGCGGCAGGCCGGCGAGACGCTGGACGTGCTGTCGCGGCAGATCGACGGCTCCGTGCCGGACAGCGCCACGGCGGCCAACACCATCGTCGCCTATGAGCCTGTCTGGGCCATCGGCACGGGACTTACCCCGACCGCCGACGATGTGGCCGAGGCGCATGCCCATATCCGCGCGCGGCTAGTGGACAAGCTGGGCGAGGGCGCCAAGGGCATGCGCATTCTCTACGGCGGCTCGGTCAAGCCTTCCAACGCCGTGGAACTGCTCGGCGTCGACAATGTCGACGGCGCGCTGGTGGGCGGCGCGAGCCTCAAGGCGGCCGATTTCCTCGGCATCGCGGTAGCCTACGAACAGTTGTGATCCGCCGCATGGCGGCCGGCCAATTCCTTTCCTATATGGATGGCCGAAGGCTTATTCCGGGCGCGGACTTGGAAATGCCATCAAAGCGTTGTATTGAGCCGCCTCCAAAGAGCCGTCGCGCAAGCGGCCGACAGGCATTGCCAAGGTAGACCCATGGAAACCGTACTTATCGTCATCCACCTCATGATCGTGCTCGCCCTGGTTGGCGTGGTGCTGGTTCAGCGTTCGGAAGGTGGAGGCCTGGGCATTGGCGGAGGCTCCGGCTTCATGACCGCGCGCGGTGCCGCCAACGCGCTGACGCGCACCACGGCGATTCTTGCCGCGGCCTTCTTCGTCACTTCGCTCGGCCTGTCGCTCATTGCCCGCTACGGCACCAAGCCGACCGATATTCTGGATCGCGTTCCCGCCGCCACCCAGCAGCAGAACGCGCCTGCCCAGCAGGGCGTCCTCGACCAGCTTCCTGGCCAGGTCGTGCCGGAGGCCCCGGCCGCTTCGGACAATGCAGCGCCTTCGGCACCGGCCTCCTCGGACCCGGCCGCGGTGCCCGCGCCGACCGAAGGCGCCCAGCCTGCGCAGCCGCAGGTTCCCAACAACTAAACCGCTTCGGTTTTCCGATTGACGTTGCGGCAACTGTGATCGTTTGACCACAGTTGCCGCAAATGCATTCCATCACGACGATTTGCCGGGCAAGGTGCGCGGCCGCGCTTGAGCAGGGGCCGGCCAATCGACTATAGCTACGGCGATGGCCGCCCGTTGGAGGACCGCGGGCCAGGCCGCAGGCAACAGCATTTCTGATCGGATTTTCGCCATGCAGCTTCGCAGCTTCATTTTGATGAGCCTGTGCGCCACGATGTTCGTGGGTGGCCCGGCCCATGCCGCCCCGCTTGCCGCCACCGCAGCCCCGAAGGCGCCCGCCGTGACCGATGTCGTGGAAGTGGCCGCCAAGAGCGCAAGCGCGGAACTGAGGACCTTGAAGCGGAAGAAGAAGCCGACCGACGAGGACCTGGCCCGCATCAAGGAACTGGAAAAACAGGTCAAGATCGAGCAGGCCGCGGCGCGCGCCAAGGCGATCGAGGCCAGGAAGCTGGCCATGCGCGAAGCTGCCAAGGCGAAGTCCGAAGCCGCCCGCAAGGAATTCCTCGAGAAGCGCAACCAGAGCAGAACGGCCCGCACCGAAAAGCCGGAACCCGCGCGTGCCATTCCGGCCAAGGCCGTCGTCCAGGCCAAGGTGGAGGAGGTTCGGGAGCCGCTGTCGGCGGATGCGTTGTCCATTGCCCGCACGGGAAACAACGGCGAGCTGCGCAGCGAATCGCGTGAGGTCCAGCAGCGCCGCGGCGGCTTGCTGACGGGCCTGTTCGGGTCCAGTTCATCTGCCGGCAGCAGCATTGCCTATCTGCCCGAAACCCGCGCCCTCGATTCGGTGCTGCAGGAGCGTCAGGCAAAGAAGAAGTTCAACGTGAAGCCGGAATTCGAGCCGCAGCAGGTGAATTTCACCGGCTATGAGGCCGGCACCATCGTCATCGACACCAGCGCGCATCGTCTCTATCTGGTCGAATCGGCGTTCACCGCGCGCCGCTACGCCATCGCCGTCGGCCGCGAGGGGCTTCAGTACAAGGGCACCACGGTCGTCGGCGACAAGCAGGAATGGCCGCGCTGGATCCCGACCAAGGAGATGCAGCAGCGCGAGCCGGCCAAGTACGGCCGTTACAAGGACGGCATGCCGGGCGGCCCCGACAACCCGCTGGGTGCGCGCGCCATCTACCTTTACGAAGGCAAGAAGGACACCTATCTGCGCATCCATGGCACCAACCAGCCGCAGACCATCGGCACCAACTCGTCGAACGGCTGCTTCCGGATGATCAACGACCATGTGATGGACCTTTACAGGCGTGTAAAGACGGGCACCAAGGTCGTCGTTCTCTGACAGTTTCCTGAAGTCTGGCGAGGGGCCGGCTCGAGCCGGCCCTTTTTGCTTGCAAAACCAAAGCCGGGAAAAAACCTTATGCGGCGGGTTTTTCCACTGGCGGAATCGTTCCGGCCGCGCTAAGCGATGGTTCCCATGGCGCGATATGTATTCATCACTGGCGGCGTGGTTTCCTCGCTTGGCAAAGGTATAGCATCTGCGGCTCTCGGAGCCCTGTTGCAGGCGCGCGGCTATCGCGCGCGCCTCAAGAAACTCGATCCCTACCTCAATGTCGATCCGGGCACGATGAGCCCGTATCAGCATGGCGAGGTGTTCGTGACCGATGACGGGGCCGAAACCGACCTCGATCTCGGCCACTACGAGCGTTTCACCGGCAGGTCCGCCAACAGGCAGGACAACATCACCACCGGGCGCATCTACCAGAACATCATCGAGAAGGAGCGCCGTGGAGATTACCTCGGCGCGACCGTGCAGGTCATTCCCCACGTCACCGACGAGATCAAGAACTTCATCCTCGACGGCAACGACGACTACGATTTCGTACTGTGCGAAATCGGCGGCACGGCGGGCGACATCGAGGCGATGCCGTTCCTCGAGGCCATCCGCCAGCTCGGCAACGATCTGCCGCGCGGGCAGGCGGTCTATGTGCACCTCACCCTGATGCCGTGGATCCCGGCGGCGGGCGAGCTGAAGACCAAGCCGACCCAGCATTCGGTGAAGGAATTGCGCGGCATCGGCATCGCTCCCGACATCCTTCTGGTGCGCGCCGACCGGCAGATCCCGAAGGAAGAACGCCGCAAGCTTTCGCTGTTCTGCAACGTGCGCGAGTCCGCCGTCATCCAGGCGCTGGACGTCGGCCACATCTACGATGTGCCGATGGCCTACCATAAGGAAGGGTTGGATTCGGAAGTTCTGGCCGCGTTCGGCATCGACCCGGCGCCGAAGCCGCGCATGGAGCGCTGGGAGGCCGTCGCGCAGCGCATCCACAACCCGGAAGGCGAGGTCACCATTGCCGTGGTGGGCAAATATACCGGCCTCAAGGACGCCTATAAGTCGCTGATCGAGGCGTTGTCGCATGGCGGGCTGGCGAACCGGGTGCGCGTCAAGCTCGAATGGATCGAGTCGGAAATCTTCGAGAAGGAAGACCCTGCGCCCTATCTCGAAAAGGTGCACGGCATTCTGGTGCCCGGCGGTTTCGGCGAGCGCGGCTCCGAGGGCAAGATCCTGGCCGCCAAGTTCGCGCGCGAGCGCAAGGTGCCTTATTTCGGCATCTGTTTCGGCATGCAGATGGCCTGCATCGAGGCCGCGCGCTCGCTGGCGGGGCTGGAGAAGGCATCCTCCACCGAGTTCGGTCCCACCAACGAGCCCGTCGTCGGCCTGATGACCGAATGGCTCAAGGGCAACATGCTCGAAAAGCGCAAGGCGAGCGGCGATCTGGGCGGCACCATGCGGCTGGGCGCTTATGAGGCAAAGCTGGAGCCCGAGTCCAAGATCGCCGCGATCTATGGCTCGTCCGACATTTCGGAGCGTCACCGCCACCGCTACGAGGTCAATATCGACTACAAGGCGCGGCTGGAGGAGTGTGGTCTGAAGTTCGCCGGCATGTCGCCGGATGGCGTGCTGCCGGAAACGGTGGAATATCCCGACCATCCGTGGTTCATCGGCGTGCAGTACCACCCGGAACTGAAGAGCCGGCCGCTTGAGCCGCATCCGCTGTTTGCCAGCTTCATCGAGGCGGCCGTGGAGCAGTCGCGGCTGGTGTAAGCTGCTGCCCAGACATCATCGGAAATGAAAACGGCGGGTTTCCCCGCCGTTTTTTGTTCAGGACTGTGCCGATGGTCAGGCAGCACGGGCAGCCGGCTTCCTCGGCCTGCGGCGGAACTTGCGCGGCTTGGCACCCTCGGGCTTGTTCTGGCCGCCGGGACGCGGGGCGCTTGCCTGTTCCGACCATTCCTGCCTGCCGCTTGGCCGGCCGCCCGCGGGCTTGGCACCTTTGGGGCCATTGCCCTGATGCTTCCTCGCGCCGGCGTTGACGTTGCGAGGCTTGCCTTGCTGGCGGCCGGATTCGTGGTCGTTCGCGGCTTCCAGCCTGCGCTCGCCGTTGGGCTGGCGCGGCTTGGGCTGCGGATCGGGTTGATCGAGATGATCGGCCAGCACCGGCAGCTTCATGCGGATGATGCGCTCGACCTGCCGCAGCTTGGCGTTCTCGGACGGATCGACCAGCGTGACGGCAACGCCGTCCTGCCCGTTGCGGCCGGTGCGGCCGATTCGGTGGACGTAGCTTTCGGCTTCGTCCGGCAGGTCGAAATTCACCACATGGCTGATGCCGGGGACGTCGATGCCGCGTGCGGCGATATCCGTCGCCACGAGGATGCGGACCGAACCGTCGCGGAAGCCGTTCAGCGCCTTCTGGCGGGCGTTCTGGCTCTTGTTGCCGTGGATGACGGCGGCCTCGAAGCCGTCGCGCTCCAGGTCGCGGGTGACACGGTCTGCGCCATGCTTGGTGCGGGCGAAGACGATGACGGAACGCATCGCCTCATCGGCCAGCATCTTCGACAGCACCTGCCGCTTCTGCTTGGTGCGGGCAAAGACCACGCTCTGCTTGATTTCGGTGGCCGTGGTGCCCTGCGGAGCGACCTCGACGCGAACCGGATCGCGCAGCAGCCCCTTGGCCAGTTCGGCGATTTCGTCCGGCATGGTTGCCGAGAACAGTGCCGTCTGCCTGGCCGGATGGGTGGCCTTGGCTATGCGCCGCACATCGTTGATGAAGCCCATGTCGAGCATGCGGTCGGCTTCGTCCAGCACCAGCCAGGTCGTCTCGGAGAGGATCAGGTCCTTTTCACGGGCGAGATCGGTCAGCCGGCCGGGCGTGGCAATGAGGAAATCGACGCCGGGTGCGATGCGCTTGACCTGGCTGTGGCGCGAGACGCCGCCAAGCACAAGGGCCGTGGAGATATGCGCGCCCTTGGCGAGCACCTTGATCGTCTCTTCGATCTGGACGGCCAGTTCGCGCGTCGGGGCCAGGATCAGCGCCCGTGCGGTCTTCGGCCGGCGCCTGGTGCCAAGCCCGATGATCTTCGAAAGGATCGGAAGCGCGAAGGCCGCGGTCTTGCCGGAACCCGTCTGGGCGATGCCCAGGATGTCGCGACCTTCGATCTGGGCCGGGATGGCCTGTTCCTGGATCGGCTTCGGCTGGGTGAAGCCGGCAGCGTGGGTGGCCTTGAGCAGTTGCCCGGAAATCCCGAGCGCGGCGAAGCCGGTCAGCTCCGCATTGTTGTCATTGGTCAAAATTCGTCTTCTTTCATGCGGCCCATGGCCGCCAAAACGCGCGGCGGAGCGCAATCCGCCATCACAAAATATCGGAAACGACAAGGCGACGGATGATGACATCCGCTCGGCTGCGCTGTCGCGCCCGCGGCCAGGCCGTGGGGCTTTTTCATCGCCGTTCCGACTGCCGGAAAGGGAGAAAACAGACGCAACCAGTCTCATTCGTGGAGAAAGCCGGCTCAACCGGCCCAAGCGCCTATGGACCGCATATGGAGGAGAACCGTATGAAATGCAAGCTGTTTATGTTGCGATGCAATATCGCCACCGAAGCGAGTCGTCCGAGGGAACCGGTTCAGGACAACGACATGCGTAAGAACGACAGCGATCTGAAAGATCCCGGCGCGTTTCAGGTCTTGTCGGCCTTGGAGCGGCCCATGCGCCCGAAGCTCAGCGGCCGGGAGCGCCATCCGGTCAGCGTCGCAATCAGCCAGTGGCGAAGCGGCTGCGGCATCATGCTGGCCAGCTTCAGGCCCCACGCCAGCCGTCGCGGAAAGGCGATCTCGAACCCGCCGCGCTCGATGCCCCGGAACATGCGCCTTGCCGCGTCTTCCGGTTCCATCAATGCCGGCAGCATGGAGGCCGTTTGCTGCAGTTGCAGGAGAGGGGTGTTCACGAAGCCCGGATTCGCGACCTGGATGCGAATGTTGACCTTGTCGAGATCGTATTTCAGGGCCTGCGCCATGACATTGATCGCGGCCTTGCTGGCGCCATAGGCAGCGGTCGTCGGCCAGCCGAACCAGGCGCTGATCGATCCAAGCAGCACGATATGGCCGAAACCGCGCTTCTGCATGCGGCGTGTGGCGGGCACCAGCCCGTTGACCACGCCTTGCAGGTTGACGTCGAAGGTGCGGCGGAATTTCCGTACCGAAAGGTTTTCGCCGGCGACCGGGACATAGGTGCCGGCGTTGAAAATGGCCAGCACCACCGGGCCGGCCTCGTTTTCGATGGCGGCCAGGGTGGCGTCGAGCCCGGCTTCGTCGGTCACATCACAAGGATAGGGAAGGATTCGCCCGGCGAGGTTTTCGGCTTCCGCCACCAGCGCATCGATCTCGTCGCCCTCGCGCGCGGTCACCGCCACCGTATATCCGGCACGGGCCAGCTCTTTCGTAAGTGCCCTGCCTATTCCGGAACTGCCGCCGGTGATCCAGACAGCCCCGTCCTTCGGGTTGGCCCTGTAAAGTCCCATTCGTCACCATGTTTGCACTGCAAAAGGGTCTAGCCACGTGCGGGGGAGAAAGAAAGGGGCTTGTAGCAAAGGCGGCGTGCGAGGGCATAAGGTGTAGAACCATATGCTCGGGAAGGTGGACGATGCGGAAATTATATTCTTGAAAGCGAGAGGTCACCTTTTTAGGTTCGGGCCAATCCACTGGATCGAGGAAATTTCCATGCACCGCTCGGTGATCGACGCTATCGGCAATACACCCCTGATCAGGCTGCAGAGAGCCTCGGAAGAGACGGGGTGCGAAATCCTCGGCAAGGCGGAATTCATGAATCCCGGCCAGTCGGTCAAGGACCGCGCCGGATTGTTCATTATCCGCGATGCCGAAAAGCGTGGTCTGCTTCGGCCGGGCGGCGTGATCGTGGAAGGAACGGCCGGCAATACCGGCATCGGCCTTACGCTGGTCGCCAAGGCGCTGGGCTATCGCACGGTCATCGTCATCCCCGATACGCAGGCCCAGGAAAAGAAGGACGCCATCCGGGTGCTTGGCGCGGAACTCATCGAGGTCCCGGCGGTGCCTTACCGCAACCCGAACAACTATGTGAAGCTGTCGGGGCGGCTGGCCGCCCAGCTTGCGGCCAGCGAGCCCAACGGTGCGATCTGGGCCAACCAGTTCGACAATGTCGCCAATCGAGACGGTCATATCCACACCACGGCCAGGGAAATCTGGGAGCAGACCGGCGGCAAGGTGGACGGGTTCGTGTCGGCAGTCGGTTCCGGTGGCACACTAGCCGGCGTGGCCGAGGGGCTTCGCCGGAAGAGCGGGGACGTCAAGATCGCCCTGGCCGATCCTCTGGGGGCCGCCCTCTACAGCTACTACACCAGCGGCGAGTTCAAGGCCGAGGGCAATTCGATCACCGAAGGCATAGGCCAGGGCCGAATCACGGCCAATCTCGACGGTTTCACGCCGGATTTCTCCTACCAGATCCCGGACGAGGAGGCCTTGCCGATCATCTTCGACCTGATCCAGGAAGAGGGGCTTTGCGTCGGCGGCTCCACCGGCATCAATATCGCCGGCGCCATCCGCCTGGCGAAGGAACTCGGCCCCGGCCATACCATCGTGACGATCCTGTGCGACTACGGCACGCGCTATCAGTCAAAACTGTTCAATCCCGAGTTCCTGCGGGCAAAGGGCTTGCCTGTTCCGGGCTGGATGGAGAAGAAGGTGGAGATCAATGTGCCGTACGAGCAGGTGGAATGATGGAATTCAGCACGCACGCCCTCTTTCGTGACGATTCATATCTGAAGGAAGCGGAGGCCGGCGTGCTGGCGGTCAACGACCGCGGCGGGATCATCCTCGACCGCACCATCTTCTATGCCACCTCCGGCGGCCAGCCGGGCGATACCGGCCATTTCGAGCGCGCCGACGGAAGCCGGATCGACATCGCCGCAACCGTCACCGGCCAGACCAAGGATGAGATCATCCATGTTCCGGCGCCCGACCAGCCCGTCGTCGAACCGGGCGAAACGCTGAAACTCGCCATCGACTGGCCGCGCCGGCATCTGCTGATGCGCATGCACACGGCCTGCCACCTGCTGACCGTGGTCTGTCCCTATCCGATCACCGGTGCAGCGGTTTCGACGGATGATTCGCGGGTCGATTTCGACATTCCCGACGCCGGATTCACCAAGGAAGAGGCGACCGAAAGGCTGATGGAACTGGTGCGGGCGGACCATCAGGTGTTCATCCGCCAAATCAGCGAGGAGGAACTGGCCGCCAATCCGGGGCTGGTGAAGTCCAAGAATGTGCGCCCTCCGCAGGGAACCGGCCGCATCAGGCTGGTATGCATCGGCAATGAGGGCGGCGTCGACAGCCAGCCTTGCGGCGGCACGCATGTGGCCAGCACCGGCGAGATCGGTGAAATCCACATCGGCAAGATCGAGAAGAAGGGCAGGGAAAACCGGCGCTTCCGTCTCCGATTCGGGCCTTTGCCGGCAGCCTGAGCGCGTTATATAAGATTTCCGTTCCAGAGGAGGGATACGAGAATGGCCGCAGACAGCCCTTTCGTCGTGGATCCGGACTGGCTGCAGCAGCGTCTCGGCCAACCGGGCCTCTCCGTTGTCGACGCGTCCTGGTATCTGCCGGCGCATAAGCGGGGCGCGCGCGGCGAATATGACGCGGCGCATATCCCCGGCGCGGTGTTTCTGGACCAGGATGCGGTTTCCGATCCGGAATCGGAACTGCCGCATACGCTGCCTTCGCCCCGGCATTTCTCCCGCTTCGTCGGCACGCTCGGCATTTCGGCCGACGACACTATCGTCGTCTATGACGGTCCCGGGTTTTTCTCGGCCCCCAGGGCGTGGTGGATGTTCCGCATCATGGGCGTCTATCAGGTCTACGTACTCGATGGCGGTTTCGACAACTGGAAGGCGGAAGGCCGGCCGGTAACGGCGGAGCCGACGAAGATCGCTCCCTGCATCTTCCATGCGCAGTTCGATGAATCGCGCGTCGTCAGCCTCGCCGAAATGCGCCGCATCGTGGAGAACCGGGAAAGCCAGATCGCCGATGCGCGCGGCCCCGGCCGCTTTGCGGGTACGGAACCGGAGCCGCGCGCGGGCATCCGCTCCGGCCACATGCCGGGTGCGAGCAATATTCCGGTGACGGCGCTGTCGCGCGATGGAAAGCTGCTGCCTGTGCCGGAACTGCGCGAGCTGTTCGAGAATGCCGGCATCGATCTTGCCCGCCCGGTGGTCACCTCATGCGGGTCGGGGGTTACGGCGGCGGCGCTGACATTGGCGCTGGAAACCCTCGGTCATGGCGACAGCCGTCTCTATGACGGCTCCTGGACCGAATGGGGCGGCCTGACCGACACGCCAGTCGAAACCGGCAATGGCGAGCCCGCGAAGCCCTGATGTCGATGCAGGACGCCAAACCGGAGCCTATCGAGGTCACGGTCACCTTTCTCGAGATGGAGGCCCGTCCGGCCTCTTTCCCGCCGCTCCCCTACAATCGGCAGATCGCGCTGCTGAAGACCAGCAACATACCGCTGCATTTCTATCGCTACCTGACCGACAGGGTCGGG
Organism: Aquamicrobium terrae; assembly: GCF_052978165.1. Classification (NCBI taxonomy): domain Bacteria; kingdom Pseudomonadati; phylum Pseudomonadota; class Alphaproteobacteria; order Hyphomicrobiales; family Phyllobacteriaceae; genus Aquamicrobium; species Aquamicrobium terrae. The sequence continues at coordinate 343,911 of NZ_JBRKLZ010000001.1, read as the reverse complement.
CGGAAGTGGCATTGGGTCAACACGTTGCGCAAGAGCGACGAGGAGCTTGCGGCGGCTATCCATCGCGAGGGACGCGAGGTGTGGGTGCTCTATCTCGACGGCGCGCCGGCCGGCTTCTTCGACCTCAACCGCACCGCGCCTGACGTGGTCGAACTGGCCTATTTCGGCATGATGGAGCATGCAACCGGGCAGGGGATAGGGCGCTGGTTCCTCGGCGCGGCCATCTCCGCCTGCTGGGCCATGGGACCGCGGCTTGTAACGGTGCAGACCTGCACGCTCGACCATCCGGCCGCCTTGCCGCTCTATCAGAAACTCGGCTTTCGGCCGGTAGGGCAGGCGAAAGAGTTCATCCAGCCCATGACATTTGCGGAGCGTTCTGCCAGCGTGATGTGCGGATGAACATTGCATGGGCGTTTTCTGAACGTGCCGTTCATGCTCGCTTCAGCCGGCGAAGCTAAAAGTCTCCTCACGCCTCGGGCAGGATGAACGGGGCAAGTGATCCAAGGAGAAGACAATGCTCGATCGCCGCAGCTTCGCAACCGCCCTGATCGCCGCCGTGGTCATGCCCGGGGCCGCCTTCGCACAGGCGCAGACGCCTTCGGCCGCGACCATCGAGCGCCAGTTGCAGAGCGCGCCGCGCATGAAGCTCAACCCCAACCAGCGGGTGACGGTGCGCGAATTCAAGCGCCGGCCGGACCTGCGCCGCGCGGCGCCCTCCATCGACATCCAGTCGATCAATTTCGAGTTCGCATCCGCCGAGATCACGCCCTCGCAATATCGCAAGGTCGAGAACATCGCCGATGCGCTGAACCGCATCCTGCGCCGCGATCGTCGCGCTCAGGTGCTGATCGAGGGCCATACCGATGCGGTCGGTTCGGCCCAGTCCAACCAGGTGCTTTCGGAGCGCCGCGCGGAATCGCTCAAGCGGGTTCTGGTGCGTCAGTTCGGCGTTCCGTCCCGTGCGCTGGAAACCGTCGGCTATGGCGAGGAATTCCTGCTGGTTCCGACTCCGAACGAGAACTGGCGCAACCGTCGTGTCACCTTGCGCCGCATCGACAGCTTCATTCGCTAGCTGTTGCTTGCCGCCGAGGCGGCCTCCGCTCCCCATTTCGTGACAAGGCCCGGCTTGACGTGCCGGGCCTTCGGCGTGTCTTCTTCGATAAAAGGAAGGAGATGCGATGACGATCAAGGTGGTTATGGCCGGTGCGACCGGCTGGGTCGGAAAAGCGCTGGTTCCTGTGATCCTGGCCGAGGAGGACCTGCTTCTGGCCGGTGCGGTGTCGCGCAAGGCCGCCGGGCAGGATGCCGGCCATGCGGCAGGCCTGTCGATGACGACGGGCGTTACGGTTTCTCCCACGCTGGAAGACGCCCTGACCACGCCCTCGGATGTGGTCGTCGATTACACCAAGCCCGATATCGTCAAGGCCAACACCCTTCTTGCGATCTCGAAGGGCCGGCATGTGGTGATCGGCACCTCCGGGCTTGGCGCGGATGATTATGCCGAGATCGATGCCGCCGCCCGTGCCAGGGGCGTCGGCGTCCTTGCCGCCGGCAATTTCTCGATCACCGCCACGCTGCTCAAACGCTTCGCCCTGATGGCCGCGAAATATGTGCCCGATGTCGAGGTCATCGACTATGCGAGCGCACGCAAGCCCGACGCGCCGTCCGGCACGGCGCGCGAACTCGCCGAGCGCCTTGCCGAGGTTCGCCGGCCGGCCACCAGCCTGCCGCAATTGCAGGTATCCGGTGTGCCGGCGACCCGCGGGGCACCCGTAGGGCAGGGGGAAGGCGTCCAGGTTCACGCCCTTCGGATGCCGTCCTACATCCTGTCTTGCGAGGCCATATTCGGCTTGCCGGACGAGCGGCTGACGATCCGTCATGATGCCGGCTCGTCCGCCGCGCCCTATGTCGCCGGAACCTTGCTGGCCATTCGCCGCGTCGGCTCCATGAAGGGGCTGGTGCGCGGCCTAGATGAACTGATGGAATGAGCCACAGGTGGCGTTAACCCTTTGTTAACCACGTCGGGCGCACTCTGTCTGCAACTGTCGTATTGCCGTTACATTGCCTCTCTATAAGGCAGGTGTCGACAAGGTGGCTGACCGCGGATGTACCGGCAGCGACTGCGACAGACGAGGAAGCGGAGCACTTGCTCCGCTTTTTTGTTTGTTGCATAGCGGCGGGCGGGGAATCGCATAAGGTGCCCCTGTTTTTTTCAGGAATCCGCCATGCCGCGCATCGCTTATGTCAACGGGCGTTACGTCGCCCATCGGGACGCCACGGTTCACATCGAGGACCGGGGCTATCAGTTCGCAGACGGTGTCTACGAGGTCTGTGAAGTCGCGCGTGGGTTCATCGTCGATTCCAAACGCCATCTGGACCGGCTGGATCGGTCGCTTTCGGAACTGGCCATCGATTGGCCGATACACCGTTCGGCGCTGATGACGGTGATGCGCGAGGTGATTCGCCGCAACCGCGTGCATGACGGGCTGGTCTATCTGCAGGTCACGCGCGGCGTTGCGCCGCGTGACCATCCTTTTCCCGTGGGTGTGCGGCCATCGCTCGTCATAACGGCGAAGAAGACCAATCCTGATGCGCTCCGGCACAAGGCCGAAGCCGGCGTCAAGGTCATCACCGTACCGGAAAACCGCTGGGATCGCGTCGACATCAAGACAGTCGGCCTCCTGCCAAACGTTCTTGCCAAGCAGAAGGCCAAGGAAGCCGGCGCCTACGAGGCCTGGTTCGTCGACCCCGACGGAACGGTCAAGGAAGGGGCCTCCACCAATGCCTGGATCGTGACGAAAGACGGCGTTCTCGTGACCCGCCCCGCCGACCATGGCATCCTGCGCGGGATCACGCGGGCGACGCTGTTCGACGTGGCGGCCAGCCTTGGCCTGCGCGTCGAGGAGCGGGCCTTCAGCGTCGAGGAAGCCCTGGCGGCGCGCGAGGCTTTCCTGTCCTCCGCCACCACGCTGGCAACGCCGATCGTTGCCATTGACGGTCATCCCGTGGCCAACGGCCATCCCGGTTCGGTAGCACTTTCGTTGCGCCAGGCCTTTTTTGAGATTGCGGAAAAAAGTCCGGCCTGATAACCGCTGGGTGTAAACAATAGTAAATCTCGTCCTGCTTGCGTTGTTGCAGGCAGGGTTGTTTGTGGACTGGACACGCCCATATGGAGCGGCGTATTGGCAGGCAGACAAAAAGGGATCCGGCGGGAAGATAAGAAAAATGGCCGAACGCTCGCAAAATCTTCAGGACCTTTTCCTGAACTCGGTTCGTAAAAGCAAAAACCCCCTCACCATATTCCTCATCAACGGCGTGAAACTGACCGGTGTCGTGACGTCGTTCGACAATTTCTGCGTCCTGCTGCGCCGCGACGGGCATTCCCAGCTCGTCTACAAGCATGCCATCTCCACGATCATGCCGAGCCAGCCGGTGCAGATGTTCGAGGCCGAGGAAGGCTAAGGACACCTGATTGGCACGCAACCGCGACGCGGCTGACAAGTCCGGAAAGCAACCCGACAAGGCTGCCGACGAGGCAAGGGCCGCGCCGACGCGCGCGGTCGTCGTCGTGCCGGTCCTGACGCGCCCTACCAGCGCCGACGAGACGGCCCGGCCGCGCCTGACGCGTTCGCCCGCCGCCCGCCATGACGAGGCCGTGGGCCTGACCCGCGCCATCGATCTCGACCCCGTGCACAGCCTGGTGGTGACGGTGAACGATCCGCGGCCCGGAACGCTTTTGGGCACCGGCAAGGTGGCCGAGATCGCCGATCTCGTGAAGGACAGCGAAGCGGAGCTGGTGATCGTCGATCATCCGCTGACGCCTGTGCAGCAGCGCAATCTCGAGAAGGAAATGAACGTCAAGGTGCTTGACCGCACCGGGCTCATCCTCGAGATTTTCGGCGAGCGCGCCCGCACGAAGGAAGGCACCTTGCAGGTTGAGCTTGCCCATCTGAACTACCAGAAGGGCCGGCTGGTGCGGAGCTGGACCCACCTCGAACGCCAGCGCGGCGGCGCGGGCTTCCTCGGAGGCCCCGGCGAAACCCAGATCGAAGCCGACCGGCGCATCCTTCAGGACAAGATCGTCAAGCTGAAGCGCGAGCTGGAAACGGTGCGTCGCACGCGCGATCTGCACCGGGCCAAGCGCAAGAAGGTACCGTTCCCGGTCGTGGCCATCGTCGGCTACACCAATGCCGGCAAGTCCACCCTGTTCAACCGGCTGACCGGGGCAGGGGTGCTGGCCGAGGACATGCTGTTCGCCACGCTGGATCCGACCTTGCGCCGCCTGCGCCTGCCGCATGGCACGCCGGTGATCCTCTCCGACACCGTCGGCTTCATCTCCGACCTGCCCACCCATCTGGTCGCGGCCTTCCGCGCCACGCTGGAGGAGGTGGTGGAGGCCGATCTGGTGCTGCATCTGCGCGACATCTCCGATCCGGATACCGCTGCGCAGGCCGAGGACGTCGAGCGGATTCTGGGGGATCTCGGCGTCGATGCGAGCGACGACCGCCGCGTCATCGAGGTGTGGAACAAGGTCGACCTGCTGGACGAGGCCAACCGCGAACGGCTTCTGGTCGAGGCACAGCACGACCGGCGCCACAGCCCCGTTGCCATTTCCGCCGTGACCGGTGAAGGGCTCGACCGCCTGCTGCAAGCCATCGAGGCCCATGTTTCCGGCGAACTGGCGGAAATGACCGTCACCCTCGCGCCGGATCAGCTCGGGCTTCTCGACTGGCTCTATCGAAACGGCGACGTCGTTTCGCGCGCGGACAATGAGGATGGCAGCCTTTCGCTTGTGGTGAACGCGACCGAGAGCGCGCGCGAGGAAATCCGCAACCGGCTGCGGATCGGCAAGGACAAGCCCTCGGCGGAAGCGTAACGCGCCTTTGGAGCGTGGAAAGTCGGTTCCCGGTTTCCGGCCTGAATCTCTAAACCTTGCCCTTGGCCTGCTGCCAAAGTTCTTCCATCTCGTCCAGCGTGGCGGCTTCCAGCGATTGCCCCTGTTCCTCAAGTACCCGCTCTATGTGATGGAAACGGTTGCGGAATTTTTCGTTCGTTCCGGCAAGCGCTGCTTCCGAATCGAGGCCCAGATGGCGGCCGAGGTTGACGAGGGCAAACAGCATGTCGCCGAATTCGTCCTTGATCGCATCCGTCTCGCCCTTTGCAATCGCTTCGCGCAGTTCGCCGGTCTCCTCCTCGATCTTGTCGAGGATCGGCCCGGCCTCGCCCCAATCGAAACCGACGCGCGCGGCTTTTTGCTGAAGCTTGAGGGCGCGGGTCAATGCGGGCAGGGCAAGCGGTACGCTGTCCAGAAAACCCTTGCCGTTGTCCTCGGGGTCCCGGCCGCGCGCCAGCCGCGCAGCGCGCTTTTCCGCTTTCTCCTCGGCCTTGATTTTCTCCCACATGCCCTTCGCCATGCCGGCGCTACGGGCCTTGTCGTCGCCGAACACATGCGGGTGGCGACGGATCATCTTGGTGGTGATGGCTTCCACCACATCCGGGAAGGCGAACTCGCCTTCTTCCTCGGCCATGCGGGCATGGTAGACGACCTGTAGAAGCAGATCGCCAAGCTCCTCGCGCAGATCGTCGAAATCACCGCGCTGGATCGCGTCGGCCACCTCATAGGCCTCTTCGATCGTATAGGGCGCGATGGTCGAGAAATTCTGCTCAACATCCCAGGGGCAGCCGCCGACCGGGGCGCGCAGCGCCGCCATGATCTCGATGAGCCGCGAAATATCCCGCGATGGTGTCAGGGACGGTATCGCCTTGCCGGTATCCAATTTACGGGCGAAATAGCGCACGGTCTTGGCGCCGCCATGAATGGCGGCTTCACCGACCTCCCGAAAGCCCAACCGTTCATGGAAGGCGTCGGAAGCGGGGTTCGGCGGTTCGGCATTCACCTCGCAGACGACCGTGTCGTGGCCGGCCCTGGCCGCGCGCTCGAACAGGTTCTCGTAAAGCCGCCTGGCATGGCCGCGCCCCCTGGCCCTTTCGTCCACGACGACACGATCCACATAGACGAAGCGCGGATAGCGCTGGCGGAACCAGAGGAAATTCGGGCTGTCATAGTCAGCATCCTGATCGAAGGTCATCAGGAAGGCTTCCGCCTCGCCGATGCGGCGGGCGTGGAAGGCCTGATCAAGCAGGAAGGACAGGCGCTTGGGCTCCAGCCAGGACAGTTCCTCGGCGTGCAGATTGTTGAGCTTCAGGATGGCCGCCTCGTCCTTTTCTGTCACGGGTTCGATGGGCGGCAGCGGCTGACTGGACACGATGGTTCATCCTTCTGGGAAAGCGCCCCCACGGTTAACACTGTGGCACCGGATGCAAAAGCGCATTCCGATTCAAACCGGCAGGCCCTTGCGATTGGTGCTCGCACGACGCTATGCACACCCCATATAGGGCTGGCGATCACGGCAACAGGACAGACGAAAAGACGTGGCAAAACCGCACGCAGAACCAAGGCTTGACTACCACGCCGCAGACGGGCGGCCGACGGTGTCTGTCGCCCCCATGATGGACTGGACGGACCGGCATTGCCGTTTCCTCCATCGCCAGCTTTCGCGAAAAGCCTTGCTCTACACCGAGATGGTGGTCGCCGATGCCGTCATCCATGGTGCGCGAGACCGTTTGCTCGGCTTCGATGCGGCGGAACATCCGGTCGCCTTGCAGCTAGGCGGCTCCGACCCGCAAAAACTGGCCGACGCAGCGCGTATCGGTGCCGATTTCGGGTATGACGAGATCAACCTCAATGTCGGCTGCCCCTCGGACCGGGTTCAGAGCGGCACCTTTGGTGCCTGCCTGATGCAAACCCCGCAACTCGTGGCCGATTGCGTCGCCGCCATGAAAGCCGCTGTGACGATCCCCGTGACCGTCAAGTGCCGGATCGGCATCGATGACCAAGACCCCGAAACAGCGCTGGACGACCTGTCGGACAAGGTGTTCGCGGCAGGCGTCGACGGACTTTGGGTGCATGCCCGCAAGGCCTGGCTGAAGGGCCTGAGTCCTAAGGAAAATCGGGACATTCCGCCCCTCGACTATGATCGCGTCTATCGGCTCAAGCAGAAAAACGGCAGCCGTTTCATAGGGATAAATGGCGGTATTCAGACTCTGTATGAATCGGAAAACCACCTGAAATCGGTGGATGGGGTCATGCTCGGCCGCGCCGCATATCACACACCCGGCATCCTCATCGGCGTCGATATCCTGCTGGACGGCAAACCTGCCGACGCGTTCGATTTCGAGACCCTGATCGAAACCATGAGCGACTATGCGGCTCGCCACATCGCCCAAGGCGGGCGGCTGGGGCACATCACCCGACACATGGTCGGCCTGTTCCACGGCCTGCCCGGAGCACGGCGTTGGCGGCAAGTCCTCTCCACCGAAGCGATGCAGCCGGGCGCCGATCCTCAGGTGCTGCGCGATGCCTTCGCGGAAGTCGAACTTCCGGTAAAAGAGCAGGCGGCGTGACGAGCCGTTTAAATCTCGGATATTCTGGTAGACGAGTTTGGCTGGGGAACCTGGATTCGAACCAGGACTAACGGAGTCAGAGTCCGCGGGTCTACCGTTAACCTATTCCCCAGCAACGCATCGGATGCGATGCCTGTATGCCTGCGGCAAGGGCTCTTTCGATCCCTTGCGAAGCGCGGCGGTAGGGCGCGCCCGGCAAGTGGCTGCGTTTTAATCGCCGCATTGAATTAGTCAACCCCGCCCGTGATTTCAATTGCAGGATTGTGGATTCAGATGTCGCTGCGGCGCAGTTGCGCGCGTTCGAAGAGCAAGACCACGCCGAGGCTGATCACCAGCGGCACGATCAGGTAGAACAGGCGGAAGACGAGCAGGGCGGCCAGCACGTCCACCGGCTCCATATCCGGCAATCCGGCCAGGAACACCACTTCCAGCACGCCCAGGCCGCCCGGCGCATGGGAGAATCTGCGCGACGGAGAAGGAGACCAGGAACACGCCGAGCACCACCAGATAGCCGGGATTGCCCGCAGCCGGCAGCGCGAAATAGATGATCGCCCCGGCTGCGAACAGTTCCAGCGGCCCGATGATGAGCTGGCGTGCGACGATGGGCAGACGAGGATAGTGAATTTGGAAAGAGCCGATTCGCAGCGGCCGCAAATGCAGCCACGAACCGAAAACATAGGCAAAGATGGGCACGAGCAGGATAATGCCGGTGGCGCTGGAGAATTCCCGAAAACCGATGCTCGAAAAGCGGTCCAGCAGCCCCGGCACCAGAATCAGCACCACAGCGGCCACCGCTATGGTCGACAGCACGAAGGTGAACCAGCAGATGGCGACCAGCACGCCGACTTCGTGTCCGGTCAGCCCCTTGGTGACATAGGCGCGGTAGCGGATCACCGCGCCCGAGAACACCGAGCCGCCGATATTGTGCGACAAGGCATAGGTGGTGAAGGAGCACAGGGTGACGAACGGCCATGACACCCGCTTGCCGATATGCAGGAGGGCGATGTGATCGTAGCCGGCCAGCGCGCCATAGGCCACAACGGCGCAAAGTGCGGAAAGAGCCCAGCGGCCGGGAGGTATAGCGACAAGGCTGTCCCAAACATCGTCGAGGGAGATGCCGCGCAGTTCATCGAGCAGGAGCCAGGCCGAGAAGGCGACGGCGGCCATGCCGACGGCAGGCCAGAAATAGCGTTTCCAGTTCATGCGCGACCTGTCATGCGCGGCGAGTACCTCCACGAAGTGGGTTGACAGGGACGTGCGGTCGCCGGCCCCCCGGAGAATCCGAAATTCAGGAATGCCTCATCAATGTGGCGGCTTCAACCTTTCGCCGCCGACAAAATGCATTCGGGGGATTCTTTTGCCGCTTTGCTCTTGGTGAAAGCGGGCACCGCTGCTAATCTTTCCTCAACTTGAAATGTGAGCGCCTGCAGCGTCCGGTCTATCGGTTCGCGCGGTGCCGGAAGGAACGACTGTGAAAGACCGCGACGCCAGCGCAGATGCGCCGGGGGTTGGCGGGTCCGGGGATTCGGCAGCGCTTGGTGGAGCGTCTGCTGCCCGTGGTGGTGGCCGTCATAACGGCGCCCCGGCAGACCTGTCCGCTACGGGACAGGCAGGACCCGCAGCCCACAACGGAAAGCCCAGGAAACGCCGCAAGCGCCGTCGCGGGCGCAAGGTTTATGTGCGTGACGGACAGGCCGGGCCGCAGCCACCGCAGCGGGAAAAGGTTTCCCAGCCGCCGAAGGGCCCGCAGGCGGACACCAGCCGGCAGCCATCGATCCGGCAGGAGCGCGAGCGGACCGGGCAAGCCAGGCAATCTCCCAATGGAAACGGGGCGCGCAGGGCCTCGGACGACCTGCCGATCTTTGCCGCGCTCGATCTCGGCACCAACAATTGCCGCCTGCTCGTCGCCATCCCGACTCGCTACGGCCAGTTCCGTGTCATCGATGCCTTCTCGCGCATCGTGCGCCTCGGCGAGGGGCTGACAGCGAGCGGCCGTCTGGCCGATGCGGCCATGGACAGGGCCGTGGAAGCGCTCAAGGTTTGCGGCGACAAGCTGCGCAGCCGCAATGTCCGGCGCGCCCGCCTCATCGCCACGGAAGCCTGCCGCTCGGCCGAAAACGGCGCCGAATTCCTGGAAAGGGTGGAGCGCGAAGCCGGGCTGAAGCTGGAGATCATCGACCGCCAGACCGAGGCCCGTCTCGCCGTTTCCGGCTGCGGGTCTCTGGTGGAGCGGGAAACGCAGGGCGTCGTGCTGTTCGACATCGGTGGCGGCTCGTCCGAGATCGCATTGATCGACCTCAGCCGCGGACGGCGCTCACAGCGGCTCGCCAATCACATCGTGTCGTGGACCTCGCTGCCGGTCGGCGTCGTTTCGCTGGCCGAGCGTTTCGGCGGCCGCGTCGTCACGCCGGACTCCTTCGCCGCCATGGTCGATGACGTGGCCGAAAGGCTGTCGTCCTTCGAGGGCCGGGACCGGCTTGACCACGTGCTGGAAAGCCCCGGCTTCCATCTGCTTGGCACCTCCGGCACCGTCACCACGCTGGCAGGCGTGCATCTCGACCTGCCGCGCTACGACCGGCGCCGGGTGGACGGGCTGTGGATGGACCGCGACAGCGTCGACCGCATGATCGAGAAACTGCTCGGCTGGGATTTCCAGCGGCGCGTCGCCAATCCCTGCATCGGTGCCGACCGGGCGGATCTGGTGCTGGCCGGTTGCGCGATATTGGAGGCCATCCGGGCAGTATGGCCTTCGCAGAGACTGCGCGTGGCCGACAGAGGCCTGCGCGAGGGCATATTGAGCGAACTGATGGCGGATGCCGGCGTGTGGCGCCACACGCGACGCGACGGGGCGAGGCGATGACGAGAAAACCGGAAAAGCCGGGGGCGGGCGCTTCCCGGGTGCTGCGCACGAAGATCAAGAAGAAGAGCGGCCTGAAGGAATCGTCGCGCCGCTGGCTCGAGCGGCACATGAACGACCCCTATGTGCAGCGTTCCAAGGCGGACGGCTATCGCTCCCGCGCCGCCTACAAGCTGATCGAGATCGACGACAAGCACAAGCTGCTCAAGCCAGGCATGCGCATCATCGATCTGGGCGCGGCGCCCGGCGGCTGGTGCCAGGTGGCGGCCGTGCGCGTGAAATCGGACGACAAGGCTCCCAGCGTCGTCGGCATCGATTATCTGGAGATGGATGCCGTGCCCGGCGCTTCCATCCTGCAGATGGATTTTCTCGACGACGATGCGCCGGCCCGGTTGGTCGAGGCATTGGGCGGGGAGCCGGATGTGGTGCTGTCCGACATGGCGGCGCCCACCACGGGGCACCGGCGCACCGACCATCTGCGCACCATGCATCTGTGCGAGGTGGCGGCCGATTTCGCCATGTCCGTGCTGCGGCCCGGCGGCCATTTCCTGACCAAGACGTTCCAGGGCGGCACCGAAGCCGCCCTGCTCGATGCGCTGAAAAGGAACTTCCGCACAGTGCATCACGTCAAGCCGCCGGCTTCGCGCGACGAGTCGGTGGAGCTTTATCTGCTTGCCAAGGACTTTCGCGGCAGGTCGCAGGAGAACTGAAAGGCTTCAGCGGCCGGTCGAGGCGGCCGTCCCGGTGCCGTCGGCGACGACCCTCTTGTGGCCGGACACCGAATTGCCGGCATCGGGCGCCAATCGGATGAACCAGATCGCAGCGGTCGTCGACACCAGCGCCACCAGGAAGAAGGCGGTGTGGAAATCGGAGAGCGTCGGCGGTCCGAGATGGCGACTGGCCAGCACTTCGAGGATGCCGCCGGCCAAGGCCACGCCGAGCGCGATGTTGAGCTGCTGCGCGACGGCGACGATCGGCGTGGCCTTGCTGATGTCTTGCGGCGTGATCTCGGCATAGGCGAGCGCATTGATGCCTGTGAAGAACATCGAGCGGATGAAGCCACCCACGAGGATTATGGCGATCATGACGATGTAGGGCGTCTGCGGGGTGAAGAAGCCGTTGACGGCGATGGTGCCGGCGGCGATCAGCGAGCCGCTGATGAGCACGGGGCGGAAACCGAACCGGCGGAATACCCGGGTAGCCATGAATTTCATGCCTATGGCCCCGATTGCGGTGACGAAGGTGATCATACCCGACTGGAAGGGCGTCAGGCCGAAGGCAAGCTGGAACATCAACGGCAACAGGAACGGCACAGCGCCGATGCCGATGCGGAACATGCCGCCGCCGATCACCGCCGCGCGGAACACGGGGTTGCTGAGCAGATCGAGCGCCAGCAGCGGATTGGCGGCGCGCCGCGCATGGATGAGATAGAGCACGCCGCAAATGCTGCCGACCGCGATGATAATGAAACCGGCAGCCGGTGGCAGTACCGGCAGCGAAATCACCGACAGGCCGAGGATCACCCCCGAGGCGGCCACGCCGCTGAGCACGAAGCCGACCATATCCAGCGGCGGCGTCTGTATTTTCTCGGTACCGGGAAGGAAGCGGGTCGCCAACGCGATGCCGACCAGGCCGATGGGCACGTTGATGAGGAAAATCCAGTGCCAGGAGAAATAGGTGGTGATGAAGCCGCCCACGGGCGGGCCGATGAGCGGACCGACGAGGGCCGGCACCGTCAGCCACGACATGGCTGCTACCAGATCGCTCTTGGGCGTGGAGCGGACCAACAGCAATCGGCCGACCGGCGTCATCATCGCGCCGCCGATGCCCTGCAAGGCGCGCGAGACGACGAAGGCGCCGAGTGAGCCGGAAAGGGCGCAGGCGATGGAGCCGGCGACGAACACCGCGATCGCCGCCCGGAATACGTTCTTGGCGCCGAAGCGGTCGGCCATCCAGCCGCTGATGGGGATGAAGATCGCCAACGATGCCAGATAGGCGGTCAGCGCCAGCTTCAGCGCGATCGGGCTTGTCTGAATATCGGCCGCGATCGCCGGCAGCGAGGTGGCGATCACCGTCGAATCCATGTTTTCCATGAACAGGGCGACCGCGAGGATGAGCGGGATGATACGGTTCACGGGGGTCGATCCGAATGCGAAAGATGCAACCTGGCCGGCCGGAGTCGGTCGTTGGGGAGGTCGGTTAACATGACGGACCCGCCCTGTCGCGTTAATTTCGCGTCACATTTCCACGATCCGGCACGGGTAGAAACGAATCATCTGCGCCAGTCCTGCTTTCCATCGGCCGGAAGACGTGTTAGCAGCCAGCGTCATTCCTGAAAGGGAAAAGTCGAGTCGGCGTGGTCCATGCGGGTTCCGCGCCTTTCACGCATTCCGGGAAATGGCCATGGCAAAAATCATCGAAACGTCCACCGGCGCGTTGGCGCTCACCTTTGACGACGTGCTGCTTCAGCCGGGTCATTCCGAAGTGATGCCCGGCGAAGTTGATATCTCGACGCGAATTGCCGGCGATATCGACTTGAATTTGCCCATTCTTTCCGCCGCGATGGATACGGTTACGGAGTCGCGGCTGGCCATCGCCATGGCGCAGGCCGGCGGCATCGGCGTCATTCACCGCAACCTGACGCCGGTCGAACAGGCCGAGCAGGTTCGGCAGGTCAAGAAGTTCGAGTCCGGCATGGTCATCAACCCGGTCACCATCGGCCCGGATGCGACGCTGGCGGATGCGCTGGCACTGATGAGCGCCCATGGCATTTCCGGCATTCCGGTGGTGGAGAACGGCGGCACCGGCGGCCACACGGCCGGACGGCTGGTCGGCATTCTCACCAACCGCGACGTGCGCTTTGCCTCCGATCCCGGCCAGCGCGTCTATGAATTGATGACGCGCGAGAACCTCATCACCGTCAAGGAGAATGTCGACCAGGACGAGGCCAAGCGGCTTCTCCACCAGAACCGTATCGAAAAGCTGGTGGTGATCGACAACAAGGGCATCTGCGTCGGGCTGATCACGGTCAAGGATATCGAGAAGTCGCAGCTCAACCCCAATGCTTCCAAGGATGCGCAGGGCAGGTTGCGCGTGGCGGCGGCCACCAGCGTCGGCGATGACGGGTTCGAGCGCGCCGAACGCCTGATCGATGCCGGTGTCGACCTTCTGGTCATCGATACCGCCCACGGCCACTCGCAGCGGGTGCTGGACGCGGTTACCCGCGCCAAGAAATTGTCCAATGAAGTGCGCATCATGGCCGGCAACGTGGCCACCGCCGACGGCACCCAGGCACTCATCGACGCGGGCGCTGACGCGGTGAAGGTCGGCATCGGGCCGGGCTCGATCTGCACGACCCGCATCGTGGCGGGCGTCGGCGTGCCGCAGCTCTCGGCAATCATGGCCGCCGTCGAGGTCGGGCAGAAGGCAGGAGTCTCGATCATCGCGGATGGCGGCATCAAGTTCTCCGGCGATCTCGCCAAGGCGCTGGCTGCCGGCGCGACGGCCGCCATGGTCGGTTCGCTGCTGGCCGGCACGGAGGAAAGCCCCGGCGAGGTCTATCTGCATCAGGGCCGCTCCTTCAAGGCCTATCGCGGCATGGGTTCGGTAGGCGCCATGGCGCGCGGCTCGGCCGACCGCTATTTCCAGGCCGAGGTGCGCGACACGCTGAAGCTGGTGCCCGAAGGCATCGAGGGGCAGGTGCCCTACAAGGGGCCGGTCGCCGGCGTGCTGCATCAGCTCGCAGGTGGCCTCAAGGCCTCCATGGGCTATGTGGGCGGCCGCGATCTTGCCGAATTCCGTGAACGCGCTACCTTCGTGCGCATCTCGAATGCCGGCCTGCGCGAAAGCCATGCCCACAACGTGACCATTACCCGCGAGAGCCCCAACTATCCGGGTTCTGTCTGAGGCATAGTAGCCAGTTGCGGTCGGCGATCATGAAGGAGACTGCATGAACCCGACCGCGATGCTGTGGCCCATGGTGGCGCATTTCGTGCTGGTCGCGGCGCTTTACGCGCTGCTCGGCCTGCGCCGCCGGCAGGCTGTCCAGTCCGGAAAGGTTCGCCCGAGCCAGTGGAAGCTGCGCTCCAACGGCGAGCCGGAAATCAGCGCCACGGTTTCGAACAACATCATGAACCAGTTCGAGCTGCCGGTTCTCTTCCATGTCGTGTGCCTGGCGCTTTACGTGACGGCCGGCGTGTCATGGATTGCCGTGATCCTGGCGTGGCTGTTCGTGGCGCTGCGTTATGTGCATGCCTTCGAGCATGTCACCAGCAATCGCCCGCCGCTTCGGGGCATGATTTTCGGGGCCGGTTTCCTGGTGCTGGTCCTGATGTGGGGCTGCTTCGCCCTGCATCTGGCCGGGCTCGCCTGACGGAAGTCAGGCGTTCACCTCGAACAGCGCGATCCGGCGTTTGTCGAACTTGATGGCGATCTCGCCGCGCACGAGGCGCAGCGCCTTGTCACCGAAAACGGCGCGCCGCCAGCCTTGCAGGGCGGGCACATCTGCGTCTTCGCCCTCGGCGGCGATACGGTCGATGTCGTCGCTGGAGGCGAGCACCTTGGCGGCAACGCCTTCCTTTTCCGCCACGATGCGCAACAGCACCTTCAGCAGCTCTGCCGCGGCGTTGGACCCTTCCGGCGGCTGGTGCGGGCGCGGCAGCTTGGGCAGGTCTTCCTTGGGAACGGACAGCGCATCGTTGACGGCGCCGAGCAGGGCGGCGGCCGTGGAAGACCGCTCCCACCCCTTGGGAATGCTGCGCAGCCGGCCCAGCGCATCGGCGTCTTTCGGGGCCTGCTGCGCGATCTCGTAGATCGCGTCGTCCTTGAGGATGCGTCCACGCGGGACGTCGCGTTCGCGGGCCTCGCGCTCGCGCCATGCGGCGACCGACTTCAGCACGGCCAGTTCCTGCGGCTTGCGTATCCTGAGCTTCAGCCGCTTCCAGGCGTCGTCGGGATGGGGATCGTAGGTCTGGCGCGAGGTCAGAACCTGCATTTCCTCATTGAGCCAATGGGCGCGCCCTTCGCGCTCGAGTTCAGCCGTCAGGTGCTTGTAGACATCGATGAGGTGGGTGACATCGGCCAGCGCATATTCCAGTTGCCGCTCGGAAAGCGGCCGATAGCGCCAGTCGGTGAAGCGGGACGACTTGTCGAGCCGCACGCCGGTCACCTTCTGCACGAGCTGGTCGTAGGAGACGGCGTCGCCGAAGCCGCACACCATGGCCGCCACCTGCGTGTCGAAGATCGGATGCGGCACCAGATCGCCCTGATGGACGATGATTTCGATGTCCTGCCTTGCGGCATGGAAGACCTTGACCACCTTCTCGTTCGCCATCAGCCTGAAGAACGGCTTCAGGTCGAGCCCCGGCGCCAGCGGATCGACAAGCGCGGTGAAGCCGGGTGCGGCCATCTGGATCAGGCACAGCACCGGCCAGAAGGTGGTTTCGCGAATGAACTCCGTGTCGACGGTCACGAAGTCCGATTGCTCGAGTGTTTCTATGGCGCTCTCGAGTTCACCCTGTGTGGTAATGACGTTCATCAAATCGCTTTTCGGACCAAAGTTGCTTCTCAATTCCAGCCGCGGCCGGGCGCGTCAAGTCGGCTAACGCCAAATGGAAGGCGCTGCATGCTGCCCGCGAGCCGGTTCAGGCCCCTCTTGCCTTGACAAAGGAGACCACCCATGCGCTTTTCGCGCCAATTTTCAGGTCGGGCAAGTGCTTCGGCCCAATCGAACCAAGTTAAGCGGAAAATCAGGCGATGCATCGTTACCGGAGCCACACCTGCGCTCAGTTGAGAAAAGCCGATATCGGCTCCTCCATTCGTCTTTCGGGCTGGGTGCATCGCGTGCGCGATCACGGCGGCCTGCTGTTCATCGACCTGCGCGACCACTACGGCATGACCCAGATCGTCGCCGATCCCGATTCTCCCGCCTTCAAGACGGCGGAGACGGTGCGCGGCGAGTGGGTGATCCGCGTCGACGGCGAGGTCAAGGCGCGCCTGCCCGAGGCCGTGAACCCGAACCTGGCAACGGGCGAGATCGAGATTTTCGCACACGAGATAGAAGTGCTGTCGGCCGCCAAGGAGCTGCCGCTGCCAGTGTTCGGCGAGCCGGATTACCCGGAGGACATCCGCCTCAAATACCGCTTCCTCGATCTGCGCCGCGAGACGCTGCACAAGAACATCGTCATGCGCACCAAAATCATCGCCGAGATGCGCAAGCGCATGGGCGAGGCGGGTTTCACCGAATATTCGACGCCGATCCTCACCGCATCCTCGCCGGAAGGCGCGCGTGACTTCCTGGTGCCGTCGCGCATTCATCCCGGTACCTTCTACGCGCTGCCGCAGGCGCCGCAGCAGTACAAGCAGCTCATCATGGTGTCGGGCTTCGACCGCTATTTCCAGATCGCGCCCTGTTTCCGCGACGAGGACCCGCGCGCCGACCGCCTGCCGGGCGAGTTCTACCAGCTCGATCTCGAAATGAGCTTCGTCGAGCAGGACGATGTGCTGGCGACCATGGAGCCGGTGATGCGCGGCGTGTTCGAGACCTTCGCCGACGGCAAGCCGGTGACGCAGGCCTTTCCGCGCATTCCCTATGACGTGGCGATGCGCAAATACGGCTCCGACAAGCCGGATCTGCGCAACCCGATCGAGATGCAGGACGTGTCCGAGCATTTCCGGGGCTCGGGCTTCAAGGTGTTCGCGAACATCCTCGCCAACGATCCCAAGGCCGAAGTCTGGGCCATTCCGGCCAAAACCGGCGGCTCCCGGGCCTTCTGCGACCGCATGAATTCCTGGGCGCAGGGCGAGGGCCAGCCCGGCCTCGGCTACATCTTCTGGCGCAAGGAAGGCGACAAGCTCGAAGGCGCCGGCCCCATCGCCAAGAATATCGGCGAGGAGCGCACCGACGCCGTTCGCCGGCAACTCGGCCTGGAAGATGGCGACGCCGCCTTCTTCGTGGCCGGTGACCCGAAGAAATTCGTCGCCTTTGCCGGTGCCGCGCGCACCCGCGCCGGTGAGGAACTGAACCTCGTCGACCGCGACCGCTTCGAATTGTGCTGGATCGTCGATTTCCCGTTCTATGAATGGAACGAGGACGAGAAGCGCGTCGATTTCGGCCACAACCCGTTCTCCATGCCGCAGGGCGGCATCGAGGCGCTCAATGGCGAAGATCCGCTCACCATCAAGGCGTTCCAGTACGATATGGTCTGCAACGGCTTCGAGATCGCGTCGGGTGGCATCCGCAACCATCTGCCCGAGACCATGGTCAAGGCGTTCGAGATCGTCGGGCTGGACCGCCAGACGGTCGAGGATCGCTTCGGCGGCCTCTACCGTGCCTTCCAGTACGGAGCGCCGCCGCATGGCGGCATGGCGGCCGGCATCGACCGTGTCATCATGCTGCTGGTCGGGGCGAAGAACCTGCGCGAAGTGACCATGTTCCCGATGAACCAGCAGGCCTATGACCTGCTGATGAGCGCTCCGGCCCCGGCGACGCCGCAGCAGCTTCGCGAACTGTCCCTGCGCGTCGCGCCGCTGAAGAAAGAAGACTGAGCCGGAGGCTCGTCAAACAAAACCCCCATCGCTTCAAAAAGGCGGTGGGGTTTTGCGTCCGAATGAACGCACGGTGCCTAGTGGCGGATCTGGTATTTGGGCTCGTAATGCCCGTCCGGTGTCTTCAGGAACAGCTCCCGCAATTGCGGATGGCGAACCGGCTCGCCTGAGACGTCTTCGAGCAGGTTCTGCTCGGAAACATAGGCGATGTAGTCGGTTTCCGAATTCTCGGCCAGCAGGTGATAGAAGGGCTGGTCCTTGCGCGGCCGCACCTCGGCCGGTATCGCCTGATACCACTCCTCGGTGTTGGCGAACTGCGGATCGACATCGAAAATGATGCCGCGAAACGGAAACAGGCGGTGGCGGACCACCTGTCCGATCGAGAATTTGGCAGTTCTCATAGTTGCATTGCCCATGGTCCTTATTTGGCTTATGGCGCGTCGCAATTCAATCCTGCCTTGGTCGCACCTCCTTGACGGCCTGCCGCGCCATCGGTAGCCCACAGGCTTCGCGGAGAAATCATGTCCGATATCGCCGGCCTCGTCCTTCCGTTCTTCGGGCTGATCTTCATCGGCTTTGCCGTCGCGCGCATCACCCGCCAGCCGGTGGACGCGCTGGGCTGGATGAATACCTTCGTCATCTATGTCGCGCTGCCGGCCCTGTTCTTCCAGCTTCTCGCCAAGACACCCTTCGAGGACCTGACCGAATGGGGTTTCATCTTCGGGTCGGTGTTTTCGACCTTCCTGATTTTCCTGGCGATGTTCGTTGCTTCCCTCGTGATGGCAGGCGGCATAGCGGAATCCACCATCAAGGGGCTCGCGGCGGCTTATGGCAATATCGGCTACATGGGTCCGGGGCTGGCGGTTCTGGCCTTTGGAGAGCAGGCGGCGGTGCCGGTGGCGCTGATCTTTTGCTTCGAGAACGTCATGCACTTCACCATCGCACCGATGATGATGGCGCTGGCGGGCGATGACAGACGGCCATGGCCGCAACTGCTGGCGGGCATCGTCAGCCGTATCGCGCTGCATCCCTTCATCATCGCCACGGCATTCGGCGTGGCGGCGGCCTATTTCGAGTTTCACCCGCCGCTGCCGGTGGACCGCCTGCTGTCCTATCTGGCCAACGCAGCGGCACCCTGCGCGCTGTTCGCCATGGGCGTGACGCTGGCGCTGCGACCGTTGAAGCGTGTTCCCGCCGAGATCGCACCGATCGCCTTTCTCAAGCTGATCGTGCATCCGCTGCTATGCTACGCGGTGCTGAGCTGGGTCGGAAATTTCTCGGAGATCTGGTTGTTCTCGGCGGTCCTTTTGGCCGCCTTGCCGACCGCCACCAACGTCTTCGTCATTGCCCAGCAATACGGGGTCTGGGTCGAGCGCACCTCGGCCACGGTGCTGATCACGACCTGTGTCTCGATCGCCACCGTGACCGGCCTGCTCTACATGATCCGTGCCGGGGTGCTACCGCTGGACCTGTTCCCTTAACGAACCGGCCAGGGCCGAGAAGCCGCTGCCGGGCTGTAGCCCCTCGCGCATGAAGAAGGCGCGCAGGGGCGCGAAACGCCCGAGCAGTCCCAATGTCGTGCTGCGGGCAATCTGCGCGGGCAGCATGCTGGAAAGCAGCGAGAGATTGAGCAGGTTCACCGCGCTGGTGCGGGCGACGATGTCGGGCCGGCGTCTCAAATCGTAGCTTAGCAGAGCTTTCGGTGTGCCCGGATCAGGTCTATTTTGTGACGCAGTTTCAAGGAGATCGACGATATCCCTGATGCCGAGGTTAAGCCCCTGCGCGCCGATCGGCGGGAAGACATGCGCGGCTTCACCCACGAGGGCCACGCGCTTGTGGGCGAAACGCCATGGCGTCGATGTCGACAAGGGGTAGATCTGGCGGCCCGGTTCGACCGTTACCCGGCCGAGCATGGATTGCATGCGCCGCTCGATATGCCGGGAAAGCGCGTCGTCATCGAGTGCGGCGAGTTCCTGAGCGGTTTCCGGGCGAACCACGCAAACGAGGCTGGACCGGCGGCCGGGCAGCGGAACCTGCGTGAACGGGCCGGTCTCGGTGTGGAACTCGGTCGAGGTGAAGGCGTGGTCCACCGTGTGGGCGAAATTCAGCACCAGCGCCGCCTGCGGGAAGGGCCGCGACGAAACCGAAATGCCCGCAGCCTCGCGGGCCGGGGAAGCGCGACCGTCGGCGGCCACGACGAGCCTTGCCGAAACGGCGCTGCCATCGGCGAGCCGTGCCGTGGCCCGTTCGGGCTCGAGTTGCCACTGGGATACGAGCGTCTTGCGCCATTCGATGGAAGGATTGGCCGAGACAGCCTCGGCCAGCGTGGCGACCAGCACGGCATTGGGGATGTTGAGGCCGAAGCGGTGCTCGTCGATTTCGTTGGCATGGAAGGTGACGACGGGACTGCGGATCAGCCTTGCCGTTCCATCCACGATGCGCATCACCTTGAGCGGCGCCGATTTGTGCGCCAGCGTGCGCAGCACGCCAAGCCGGTCCAGAATGGCAAGGGCCGGATTCATCAGCGCCGTGGTGCGTCCGTCCTGCACATTCGGCTCCGGGCCGACAAGCGTGACGCGGAAATTCGCATCGGCGAAGGCGAGCGCCCCGATCAGTCCCGCCGGGCCGGTGCCGGCGACAAGAATGTTCGCTTCCGTTTCGGCAGGGGTGGCGGGCGTGGGCATGTCAGGATTCTCCCGTGTCGAACAAGATATAGCGCCGGGGCGTTGCCCACTTCAACGCGACGTTTCAGCCGCAAGAGGAATTGGGCGCAAACCATGCACGTCAGGCGTGAATTCCTGTGTGGCCTTTCATCTTGTCGTCGCTTGCGCATTGACCACGGCCGGTTGGTGGTCGATCAAGGGGGATCATAGACACCATGCAAGATGGACTGGTGGGCCGTGGACAACAAACCGACCGGCAGGAAGATCAGGGACCGGATTCCGAGACCGAGGAAGAAGGTGACCTGGCCGCAGGCGCGAGCATTCTCCGTTCATCTTCTCACCGCATCGGGCTCGTTTCTCGCCTTCGTTTCGCTGGTCGCCGCCAGCGAGGGGCGCTGGACGGCGATGTTCTGGTGGCTGGGGCTTGCCCTGTTCGTCGACGGTATCGACGGGCCGATCGCCCGCAAGCTTGAGGTCAAGGAAATCCTGCCGACCTGGTCGGGCGAATTGCTCGACAACATCATCGACTACGTGACCTATGTGCTGATCCCGGCCTTCGCCCTTTACCAGTTCGGGCTGATGGGCGAGGGGCTGTCCTTCCTGTCCGCCGCCATCATCGTCGTTTCCAGCGCCATCTACTATGCCGACACCGGCATGAAGACCAAGGAGAACTTCTTCAAGGGCTTTCCCGTGGTCTGGAACATGGTCGTTTTCACCCTGTTCGTCGTCGGGCCGGGCGAGTGGGTTTCCTTCGCCGTGGTGGTGATTGCGGGCCTGCTCACCTTCGTGCCGATCAACTTCCTGCACCCGGTGCGGGTGAAACGCCTGCGCCCCCTCAACCTCGCCGTCACGCTGTTGTGGTGCGGGTTCGGCATGCTGGCGCTGGCCGAATCCGCGCTGGTCGAATTCTACAGCCAGATCGGCGTGCTGGCCGAGAATGTCAGCCAGTTCACCAAGGTGGGCATCACCGTCACCGGTCTTTACCTGTTCTGCATCGGCGGCATCATGCAGTTTCTCCCCAATCTCGGGGCCAGGAAGGGTTGAAACCATGCCCAAGGCGATCCGTATCCACACCCATGGCGGGCCCGAGGTCCTGACTTTCGAGGAGGTTGATCCCGGCCGGCCCGGCCGTGGTGAAATTCTCGTCCGGCACACCGCGATCGGCGTCAATTTCATCGATGTCTATCATCGCACCGGCCTGTATCCGGCGGCCAACGGCCTGCCCATTACGCCCGGCGGAGAGGCGGCCGGCGTGGTGCTTGAAGTGGGCGAGGGGGTGGGTTGGCTTAAACCCGGTGACCGCATCGCCTATGTGGTGCGGCTGGGCGCCTATGCCGAACAGCGGGTGATCGCGGCCGACCATGTCGTGAAGATTCCGGACGGAATTGGCGACGAACAGGCGGCCGGCATGATGCTGAAGGGCATGACGGTCGAATATCTGCTGCGGCGCACCTTCAAGGTAAAGCCCGGCGACACGCTGCTCTACCATGCGGCCGCCGGCGGCGTGGGACTGATCTTTGGCCAGTGGGCGAACCATCTGGGGGCGACGGTTCTCGGCACGGCCGGCTCGCCGCAGAAGGCGGAACTGGCCCGCGCCCACGGATTCCATCATGTCATCGACTACCGGAGCCAGGATTTCGTGCAGGAAGTGGCCAGGATCACGGAGGGCAGAAAGTGCGACGTGGTCTATGATTCCGTTGGCAAGGATACCTTTGCCGGCTCGCTGGAGTGCCTGAAAAGGCTGGGGACCTTCGTTTCCTTCGGCCAGTCCTCCGGCCCGATCCCTCCGTTCGATATCGGCATTCTGGCACAAAAGGGCTCACTCTTCGCCACCCGGCCGACGCTGTTCTCCTACAACGTCACCCGCGAAGAGGTGGAGGCTTCGGCCGCAGCCTTGTTCGAAGTCGTGCTGTCCGGCGCTGTAAATATCAGGGTAAATCAACGCTATGCACTGACGGATGCAGCCCGCGCGCATGCGGATCTGGAGGCGCGCAAGACCACCGGGACGACGATATTGCTGCCTTGATAACCAGTATCGAATGGCCTCGAAATTCTTGAAGCTCTTTCAATCGAAGTATCGGTTTGCCTAGAGCGGCGGTCATGCCTACGATGCTTTCGGGAACACAGAACATATCTGGTTACAGATGGGAGGCACTGTGAGTTTACATGAAGGTGCTGCGAACCTGCTTGAGGTTCGCGGCCTGACCAAGATATTCGGCTCCCTCAAGGCTTGCGACAGCATCGACCTCGGCATTGCCAAGGGCGAGATCCATGCTCTTCTGGGCGAAAACGGTGCCGGCAAGTCCACCCTGGTGAAAATGCTGTTCGGCTCGCTGGAGCCGCATTCCGGCGAGATCCTGTGGAACGGCCAGTCGGTCCGCATCACCAACCCTGGCGTTGCCAAGAAGCTTGGCATCGGCATGGTGTTCCAGCATTTTTCGCTGTTCGAGGCGCTGACCGCGGCCGAAAACATCGCGCTTTCGCTGGATGACGGCGCACCGATCAGCACCATTGCGGCCAAGGCGCGGGCCCTGTCCTACAGTTACGGTCTCCCGCTCGATCCCGAAGCGCTGGTGGGCGACCTGTCGGTCGGCGAGCGCCAGCGCATCGAGATCATCCGCTGCCTGTTGCAGACGCCGGACCTCATCATCCTTGACGAGCCGACTTCGGTGCTGACCCCGCAGGAGGCGGACAAGCTGTTCGAGACGCTCGAACGTCTGCGCTCCGAAGGCAAGTCGATCCTCTACATCTCGCATCGCCTCGAAGAGGTGAAGCGCATGTGCGACCGTGCCACCGTGCTGCGTCACGGCAAGGTGGTCGGACATTGCAATCCGCGGGAGGAAACGGCGTCCTCCCTGGCCCGCATGATGGTGGGCAGCGAGGTCCGCACCGTGGAGCGTCCGCCGGCCGAAGGCATGGACAAGGCGGAATCGCTGCTTGAGATCGTCAACCTCAACCGCAGGCCGGCAACGCCTTTCTCCATCCCCTTGAAAAACATAAATCTTTCGGTTCGGGCCGGCGAGGTTGTCGGCATCGCCGGCGTGGCCGGAAACGGGCAGGGCGAGTTCTTTGAGGCCGTGTCCGGCGAGGTCCTGCAGCAGGACAAGGCGTCGGTGCGCATTCGCGGCAAGCAGGTCGGTGGGCTCGACATCACCGGCCGCCGGTTGCTGGGCGCCGCCTTCGTGCCGGAGGAGCGCCTCGGACATGGGGCCGCGCCGCGCATGAAGCTGTCGGAAAACCTCCTGCTGTCGCGCCATGCGACGGATGGCAAGGCGTTCGTCGGCACCGCGGGCATGATCGAGGGCAAGGCGATCTACAGCGCCGCCCAGCGCATCATCGAGGTGATGGACGTGCGCAAGAGCGCGCCCGATCCGGAAGCGGCCTCCCTGTCGGGCGGCAACCTTCAGAAATTCATCGTCGGCCGCGAGCTTGACCGCAAGCCGTCGGTGATGATCGTCAACCAGCCGACCTGGGGTGTCGATGCCGGCGCGGCCGCTCACATCAGGCAGGCCCTGATCGAGCTTGCCCGCAACGGATCGGCCGTCCTGGTCATCAGCCAGGACCTCGACGAGCTGTTCGAGATCTCGGATGCCATTGCCGTCATGCACGATGGCGAACTGTCGCAGAAGCTGCCCATTGCCGAAGCGACCTATGAAAAGATCGGTCTGCTCATGGGCGGCGCCGAACCCGGCCATGCCGCTACCGCGCATGCGACCGAAACGGCAGAGGTGGCGTGATGCGCATCGAGCTTGTCAAGCGCCCGCAGCGTTCGGCGCTGTTTTCCATGTTGTCGCCGTTCATCGCCTTCGTGCTGACGGTCATTGCCGGCGCCATCATGTTCGCCTTGCTGGGCGTGAACCCGGCCAAGGCCCTCTATGCCTATTTCATCTCGCCGTTGACCGAGGTGTGGCAGTTGCATGAGCTGGCGATCAAGGCGGCGCCGCTGATCCTGATCGCGGTCGGATTGTCGGTCTGCTTCCGCGCCAATATCTGGAACATCGGGGCCGAGGGCCAGTTCACCATCGGTGCGGTGACCGGCTCGATCCTGCCGGTGCTCTATCCCGACCTGAGCGCAGCCTATGTCCTGCCCCTGATGCTCCTCATGGGCATGATCGGCGGTGCGGCCTATGCGACCATTCCGGCCTTCCTCAAGGCGCGATTCAACACCAATGAAATCCTCACCAGCCTGATGCTGGTCTACGTCTCGCAACTCTTCCTCGACTGGATGGTGCGCGGGCCGTGGCGCGATCCGCAGGGCTTCAACTTCCCGCAGACGGTGCTGTTCAACGAATCGGCGCGCCTGCCGGAAATGCTGTCGTCCGGACGCGCCAATCTGGGCTTCGCCTTCTCCATCGTCGCGGCGGTGCTGGTCTGGCTGATGATGAGCCGCATGCTCAAGGGCTTCGAGGTGCGCGTGCTGGGCTCCAGCCCGCGGGCAGGGCGCTTCGCCGGCTTCAGCATCAACCGCATGGTGTTCTTCGCCTTCATGCTCTCCGGCGCTCTGGCCGGTCTTGCGGGCATTTCGGAGGTGTCCGGCGCTATCGGCAGGCTCCAGCCCACCATTTCGCCCGGCTATGGCTTCGCCGCGATCATCGTGGCCTTTCTCGGCCGGCTCAACCCGCTCGGCATCATCGCAGCCGGCCTGGTGCTCGGCCTGACCTATCTCGGCGGCGAGGCGGCACAGGCGACCCTCGGCGTGTCCGACAAGCTGGCGCGCGTGTTCCAGGGCATGCTGCTGTTCTTCGTTTTGGGCTGCGATACGCTCATTCACTACCGCATCCGCATCGTAGGCCGGCCGGCTCCGGCTGCCGATACGCTCGTCGCTCAGGAAGGGGCACACTGATGGATATCTGGATCAGCATCCTTCTTACCATCGCGACGGCGGCCACGCCCCTGCTCATCGCAGCGATGGGCGAACTGGTGGCCGAACGTGCCGGCGTCCTCAACCTCGGCGTCGAGGGCATGATGATCATGGGCGCGGTCGCCGGCTTCGGCGCGGGCTACCTGACCGGTTCGCCGTGGCTCGGCGTGATCGCCGCCATCATCGTCGGCGTGCTTTTCTCTCTGCTGTTCGCGTTCATGACGCTCACGCTGGCCACCAACCAGGTGGCGACCGGCCTGTCGCTGACCATTCTGGGGCTTGGGCTGTCGGGCATGCTGGGAACCAGTTTCGTCGGCCTGCCGGGCGTGCGATTGCCGAATCTGGACATTCCCGGCCTTACGTCGTTGCCGGGCGTGGGGCGCCTGCTGTTCGGCCAGGACCCGATCTTCTACCTGTCCATCGCGCTGGTCATTGCCGTCGCATGGTTCCTGTTCCGCAGCCGCACGGGCCTCACCATGCGGGCCATCGGCGACAGCCACACCTCGGCGCACGCGCTGGGCATACAGGTCATCCGCTACCGCTATCTGGCGGTGATGTTCGGCGGTGCCTGTGCCGGTCTGGCCGGCGCGCATCTGTCGCTCGTCTATACCCCGCAATGGGTCGAGAACATGAGCGCCGGGCGCGGCTGGATTGCGCTGGCCCTGGTGGTGTTCGCCTCCTGGCGGCCGTGGCGGGTGCTGGCCGGAGCCTACATCTTCGGCGCGATCTGGATCGGGCAGCTTCACGTGCAGGCGATCGATCTTTCCAGCTTCGCCAACTCGTCCTGGCTGATCTACCAGCCGATAGCGTTGATCAAGTCGCTGCCGTCCCAGTTCCTGTCGTCGCTGCCCTATCTCGCGACCATACTGGTGCTGGTGCTGATCTCGCGGAACAAGCGACTGACCATGATGAACACGCCGGCATCGCTGGCCCAACCCTTCGTGCCCGAGCGTTAAAGAAATCGGCATGAATGAAGTTAAACCTCAGATGGAGAACGTTGTTATGAAAAGAAGACTGATCGGCCTCATGACGGCTGTTGCCGCCCTCGCATTGACCGCACCGGTCCAGGCACAGGAGAAATTCAAAGCCTGCTGGGTCTATGTGGGTTCGATCGGCGATTTCGGCTTCTCGTTCCAGCACGACCAGGGGCGCCTGGAAGTCGAGAAGGAACTCGGCGACAAGGTCGAAACCGCCTATCTGGAAAACGTCGCCGAAGGTCCGGATGCCGGGCGCTCGTTCGAACGACTGGCGCGCGACGGCTGCAAGATCATCTTTGGCACGTCCTTCGGCTTCATGGATGCCGAACTCGAAGTGGCCAGGAAGTTCCCGGATGTGAAGTTCGAGCATGCCACCGGCTTCAAGACCTCCGAGAACATGGGTGTCTACAACATCCGTTTCTACGAAGGTCGCTATGTCAGCGGCCAGATCGCCGCCAAGCAGTCGAAGGCCGGTGTCGCAGGCTACATCGTATCGTTCCCGATCCCCGAAGTGGTCATGGGCATCAACGCCTTCATGCTCGGCGCCCAGTCCGTCAATCCGGACTTCAAGGTGAAGGTCGTGTGGATCAACTCGTGGTTCGATCCGGGCAAGGAGGCCGACGCTGCCAAGGCCCTGTTCGATCAGGGAGCCGACATCATCGTCCAGCACACCGATTCCACAGCTCCGCTCCAGATCGCGCAGGAGCGCGGCCTGCACGGCTTCGGCCAGGCGGCGGACATGGCCAAGTTCGCGCCGAAGGCCCAGCTTACCGCAGCGGTGAACAACTGGGGCCCTTACTATGTCAGCCGGGTGAAGGCCGCCATGGACGGCACCTGGAAGGCCGAAAACCTTTGGGAAGGCTTCAAGGACAACATCATCTACATGGCGCCTTACACCAATGTGCCCGATGAGGTTGCGAAGGAAGCCGAGGCCACCGTGCAGAAGATCAAGGACGGCTGGAACCCCTTCACCGGTCCGATCGCCAAGCAGGACGGCTCGGAATGGCTGAAGGAAGGCGAGGTCGCCGACGACCAGACCCTTCTCGGCATGAACTTCTACGTCAAGGGTATCGACGACAAGCTGCCGCAATAAGCGGCGGCCCTGATAGCATGAGAAGGGCGCCGTCAGGCGCCCTTTTTCATTTGACGCCTGACATGTCTCCTGACAGTGCCGTGTCAGGAGGGAGCTGTTAGCGTGGATTCGCTCATGGTGTTCTGGAGGTTCGGATGCTCACCTTTTATTGCATGCCCTGGTCGCGTTCTTCCGGCGTTTTCTGGTTGCTCGAAGAGATCGGCGCGCCTTACGAGATCGAGTTGATCGACATTCGCGCACCGGGTGGCGTTCCCGAAAGCTATCGGGCCATCCAGCCGAACAAGAAGGTGCCGGCGATAGACCATGACGGCACCGTGGTCACCGAGCGTGCGGCGATCACCATTTATCTGGCCGACGCCTTTCCCGAAGCGGGGCTTGCGCCTGCGATCGGCGACAGCGATCGTGCCGCCTATCTGACACGGCTCGTCTATTGCGATGCCGTGTTTGATCCGGTGATCGCGGCGCGCGCGCAAGGCTGGCATTATGAGGGCGGCAACAGCTTTTCCTTCGGCCTGTTCGAGGACATGGTGGCCAATCTCGAACGGCTTCTGACGGCTCACCCCTATGCGGCGGGCGACAGGTTTACGGCGGCCGACACCCAGCTCGCGTCCGGCATTCATTTCACCATGAACATCCTGAAGGTGCTGCCCGACCTGCAGGTGTTCCAGGACTACCTGGCCCGCGCGATCGACCGCCCGGCCTACCGCAGCTATGCGGCGAAGGAGGCCGAGCTTGCAGGCAGGGTCACGCCGCCACCCCAGTTCCCGCGGAACGAAGGGTAAGGGCCGTCAGCCCAACGCGCCGTTGACATGCGGCCAGACTTCGAGCGCGCCGCGATAGATCATGTCGAGTGCGACATAAAGGATGATGAGCAGGCCGATATAGGCGATCCACCGGTAGCGATGGAGAAGACGCGCGATGAAGGACGCCGCCAGGCCCATCAGCGCGATCGACAGCATGAGGCCGACGATGAGCACGGTGAAATGATCGCGCGCGGCGCCGGCGACGGCGAGCACATTGTCGAGCGACATCGATACGTCCGCGACGACGATCTGGATTGCGGCCTGCATCAACGTCTTGCGAGGTATCTTGCTGGCAGTCGACCGCTGCCCGTCGGAAAGCGCTTCGGTCGCCTCTTCCTCTTCTTCGTGGGAGGTGCGCAATTCCCTCCACATCTTCCAGCACACCCACAGAAGCAGGATACCGCCGACGAGCAGGAGACCGAGGATGGCGAGGAGCTGGACAGTAATCGCTGCAAAGACGATGCGCAGCACCGTGGCCGCCAGCACGCCGATGAGAATGGCTTTCTTGCGCTGGTCCGCCGGCAGGCCCGCAGCGGCGAGGCCGATGACGATGGCATTGTCCCCGGCAAGGACGAGATCGATGAGAATGACCTGGAGGAGCGCAGTAAGGCCAGCCGCGGTAAAGATTTCCATCGCCAGAATGCCGTTTCCGTTTGTGGGGATGCCAGTGGGCGTACGCCCGGCGGCAGGGGCTCGTCAAGGGTTGTCGACGGCCTGAACGTACAACCTGTATGAAGGCTCATTGCCGTTCGTGTTGCAGTGCGCAGGCGGGTAACGGGTGCGGCGAACGCCGGGACGAGTTGACGGCGTGGCATGCTCGGGGCTAAAGCCGTCTCCGTCCGCATCGGCAGATGCAGCGACGCGGGGAGGGATGGCCGAGCGGTTTAAGGCACCGGTCTTGAAAACCGGCGAGGCAGCGATGTCTCCGTGGGTTCGAATCCCACTCCCTCCGCCACTTCGGTATAAAACCGGGAACGCCGATTCCCGCCGTTTTCTCTCCTTTAGTGGCCACAAGCGTTCTCAAGAGGACGCTTTTGCTTCCTTTGAGATAGATCGCGTCGTCCGCGACCTCGACGTGCTGGGCGAACGCCCGGACGTGTTCCCGCCGATAGCCGCCCTTTCCAAGCCGGAGCCGGGTGCGTGCTTCG
Source organism: Aquamicrobium terrae (assembly GCF_052978165.1). Classification (NCBI taxonomy): domain Bacteria; kingdom Pseudomonadati; phylum Pseudomonadota; class Alphaproteobacteria; order Hyphomicrobiales; family Phyllobacteriaceae; genus Aquamicrobium; species Aquamicrobium terrae. Next base: position 314,500 of record NZ_JBRKLZ010000001.1, on the reverse strand, counting down.
CTCGCCAGTTCCCGCACGGCTGCCCCTGTGAGGCGCTGGTGGGTGGAGCTTGCGAGCATGGCTTCGATCCGCGTGGCGTCGGCCCGCGCCTGATCCCGAAGCGCCGTGAGGCCCGCAATGCGCTCGCCAAGGGAAGACTCGGCCGGGTCGAGCGAACCGGCTTCAATGGCGTCGTAGAGGCGCTTGAGGCGGTTGTCGGCTTCGGCCGCGCGATGGTTCAACTCGGCGATATGCTGGCTGCGCCGCTCGACGCCTTCCTGCCGGCGATCCAGAAGCGAGGCGAGCACGTCTTCGATTCGCTCGGGGTCGAGCAGCCTTTCCTCGATATGGCTGACCACGATGCGGTCGAGCTTATCCATGGGGATTGCGCGGCCCTTGCAGCCCGTGTCGCCCTGCCGCGCCCGTATCGAGCAGGCATAATAGCGATAGCGGCCGTTCTTCCCGGTGCGCAGCGTCATCGCGCCTCCGCAATTGCCGCAATGGCAAATGCCGGTCAGCAGGTTCGGGCCGCTGACGACGCGCGGCGGCGTCACCTTCGGGTTGTTGACCTTCAAGCGGTTCTGAACGGCCTCGAATATCTCAAGGTCGATCAGCGGCGGCACTGCGACGGTGACGATTTCATCCTCGGGCTTCACTACGCCCTTGTTGGAGCGGCGATTGAAGCGATGCTCGCCGATGTAGGTGCGTCGGGTCAGGACACGGTGAAGCTGGCCGATGCCCCAACGCCCGCCGTTGCGGGTGAACATGCGTTGCTTGTTCAGGTGATTGACGATGTTCTTGACGCCCATCGGGCCGGACGTGCCGTCGCCTTCCGATGCAAGGCGGAAGATCAGCCGCACGGTGTCGGCATGGAGCGGGTCGATCTCCAGCTTCTTCTTCATCTTTGCGCCGCGCTGCTCGGCATCGACAACGCGGTAGCCGATAGGTGGCAGCGAGCCGTTCCAGAAGCCTTGCCGCGCATTCTCCTTCAAGGCCCGCATGACGTGCTTGCCGTTCTCCTTCGACTGGTATTCGTCGAACAGCGCCATGATCTGCCGCATCATGACGTGCATGGGGTCGTCGCCCATTTCCTGCGTGATGGAGACCAGCTTGACGCCGTTCTTGGCGAGCTTCCTGACGTTGAACTCCAGCTCGAAGTGATCGCGGAAGAACCGGCTGAACGAATGGACCACGACAACATCGAAGGGCGCGGGCTTGGACGTGCCGGCCTCGATCATCCGTTGAAACTCGGGGCGGCGGTCATTGGTGGCCGAAGCGCCGGCTTCCACGAAGGTTTCGACAAGCTGGTAGCCGCGTGAGGCGCAATAGGCTTCGCCCTGCTTGCGCTGGTCGGGGATCGACACGTCATGCTCGGCCTGCCGCGTCGTAGAAACACGCAGGTAGAGCGCGGCGCGCAAGGCGACATGGGGACTTTGCATATTCATAGCGCGCTTCCTTTCGCGGCCCGGCGCTCGATCAGCGGCAGTTCCAGCGCCACGCGATCATGCAGCACTTTGGGAACGACCTTCTGGCCCTCGCCGGGGTCCATGCGGACAAGGCCGTAGTTCGCCATCGTCTTGAGGGTTCGGGACAGGCTGGGCTTCGACCGCCCGGTGATCCGCGACAGTTCCTCCAGCGAGCCGGGCGACTGCTCGTCGATGACGCGCAGCAGCTCGCGGTTCCCGCTGGACAGGATTTGCGCGAAGGATTCCGTGGACGTGAACCACACCTTCGGATCGTCCACCGCCGGCTTTTCCTCGCCCTTGACGATCCGCATGGTGCGGGCCTTCATTTCTTCATAGTCGGCAATCCCGACTTTCAATGTGGTCATGTTACGCCTCGCTCCTTCATCACCGCGTCCACCACCTGCCAGAAGTCGGCCAGCAGCGTGGCCGCGTCCTCGTAGGCGTAGGGCTTCACGGTCTGGAGGCGGTGCCGATGGTCCATCGGCTCGCCCCTCCTGCCTCGGCCGACCGGATGGGCGTTATCGAAGCCGACCAGCCGTTCGCCCGAAGGCCCGTGAAGCGTGAGCGAGTAATCGAGGCCATGCGGCTTCTCCGGCGATGCCGGAACGCGGGTGACAACAAATTTCACCCAATGGCCGCCCTCGGGATCGACAACGAGCACCTGTCCGTCGAGGTCCAGAAGCGTGTCGAGGCTCGGGTCACGATCCTCGCTCATGGCTTACTGTTACCATCTGTTGTTAATGGCGGCAAGCCCTGATTGTCGGGATCGTCGATTGGGCCGAACAGCCGGTCGAGCACGTCGCCGAAATACCGCTCGAAGATTTGCAGTTCTTCCTCGGTGATCGGCACCTTCTCGGGCCAGTCGTCGAAGACAGGCAACGACTCCACATCGACGATGCGAAGCGGCGACCTGCGGCGCTCCCGGCCGTCCGGCGTAGGTTCGTCGGCATAGTCGAAAAGGTCGTCGGGAAGTGTCTCGGGGACCGGCTGTCGCGGTCGCCCTTTGCGGGCGCGACGGCGCTCTGCGCACATGGAATCCTCCTTGGCTCGGTGTGGATTCCGGGGCGCTCTAAGCCCCGGAATTAGGCGAACCATGGAGGGCAGTCGGCGGCCTGTAGCGTGCCGCATTTGCGCCTATGCGCTGGCGGCACCCCTGCCATTGAGGCGACTCACGATGCGTCTTGTCTCAACGCTCGTCGCAATCCATATAAATACGGGTGAGTGTTTAGCCTGACAGGTCTGGTGGGTTGGGGTTCGATTCCCCTTCATGTTCTCTGTCTCGGTGCCCTTCTAACCTTCATTACCCTTTGGGTAATGGCTTATGCCGTTGAACTACTGTCAGCGTCGAATGGAAAGGAGAACCGCATGGAAACAGAAACTGCCTTTAAGACTGAGCAACCCAAACTAAAACTGGCTTCGGCCATCAATACAATTTGGGCCATCGGGACAGGCGCATGGTCTGGTGCGGCCCTGTCAGGCTAAACACTCACTTTCCTATCAGTCGCTGAGAAATCGCCTATCCCGTTGTTCGTCGCGCCTTCGCGAAACCGCGATCCGTGGCGATGAACCGCTCCAGCATGGGCACGATCAGCCTGACGGGATCGGCGGCGGGCTGGCCGCTCTCGCGGGCCAGCACCTCGGCATAGGCGACCAGATCGCGGTGGAGTGGCGCGGGCAGCTCTATCGTGATCTTCACGGGTTTGTCGTCGGGCAACGGGCCAAGTTTCAGCTTGGTCATGGTCAACCTCCTGCCGGCTCGAACACCAGGTCGCGCGTGACGATGATCCTGACCGGGAAGCCGGGCCGGATGGTCAGCGTGGGCGCGACCTGCAACTGGCGCTGGACGATCTGCTGGCCGGCCTGATTGACGGTATCCTGCGCCCCGTCGCGAATGGCGCGGATCAGCCGGTCCTCGTCGCTGGTCGCCAGCTCCGATCCTACCGCGAGCAGCGTGGACAGCCCTGCGGCCTTCATCAGATCCCACCAATGATAATCGACGCCATCCTCAAGGCCGGCATAGCCACTGGCGTCCGCGCCCGGCAGGCGCTCCAGAACGATGGAGCGGCCGCCCGGCAGGATCAGGCGATTCCAGACCAGCAACACGCGGCGCTGGCCGAAGGTCACGCCATCATCGTATTGGCCGATGATGCGCGTGCCCTGCGGGATCAGGAGCAGGCTGCCGGTCGGGCTGTCATAGACGTTCTCGGTGACTTGCGCGGTGATCTGGCCCGGAAGGTCGGAACGGATGCCGGTAATCAACGCAGCGGGGATCACGGCCCCAGCCTGAAGGATGTAGGGCGAGGCTGGCGGCGTGACGCGATCCGGGGCGACGGTCTGCCGGTCCACGGGTCCATTGAGAAACGCCGTATGCCGGTCCTGCGTCGCGGGCTGTCCGCCGAGGCCGAGTCCTGCAAGGCCGGGCATGGCCGTCCCTGCCGGCGCTCCCGTGCGCGGGCCGGACTGGAAAAACACATTGCTCAAGCGCGCAGCTTCTTCCTCGGCGCGGCGACGTTCCTCTGCGGGATCGACAGCGGGCGTCGCCATGACGGGTGGCGCGACGGGCTGTCCTCTGTTCTGCGCGTCGAGAATGGGACGGCCGAGGTCGCCGGGCAGCGCGGGGCCGAGCACCGGGCCGGAATAGTCGCGCGGCAGGCCGGCAAGACCGTCTGCCGTGGGCCGGTTCTCGGTCGAATAGAGTTCTTCGCTACCCTGTCCCCCGTCGCGGGTCTGGAGCGCATAGATCAGCGCGCCGCCGATGCCGAGAAGTGCGACGGCTCCGACGCCCGCCAGCATCTTGCGGGACAGGCGGGTGACGCGCGGCGGTTCGGCGCGCAGCCGCATGGTCGGAGCAGTCTCGGCGATAGTGTTGTCGGTCATGACGGGGAGCCTCCAGTCACGCTGGCGGGCTGCGCGTCTGCCGCCTGCGTCGGGTTGATGCGGACGATCCTGACGACCTGCTGTCGGTTGCCGCTGCCAAGACGCAGTTCGGCCGCGCCGAACAGGCGGTCCACGATCAGGATGTTCTGGTGGATGCGGGAATTGACGATCTGCGGCTCGCCATCGGAGCCGAGCACGAAGATCGGCGGCATCTCGCCCTGCACGATGCCGGCCGGAAAGACGACATAGACGCGCCGTCCATCGTCGAAGACGGAAATGGGCCGCCATGGCGGGCTGTCTCCGGTCAGGCCGTAGCGATAGTTCCGCGCAGCCTCGGCCGGGATGATCGGCGCGGCCGGGACCGTCTGGCGCTGGCCTGCCGGCGGCGCGGGATAGGCCCATGCCACGGCGGGCATATAGAGGGCTTCACGGGCGCGCAGCTCGATCATGTAGGTGCGCCGGTCGGTGGTCACGACAAGGTTGGTGGAAATGTCCGGGCGCGTCGGCTTCACGAGGATATGGACGCGACGGCTGGCACCGCTGCCGCTCTCGGTGTCGCCGATGATCCAGCGGGCGGTGTCGCCTGCCGCGATCGGCCCCGCGCCGGTCAGGCTTTCCCCCGGCTCTAGCGCGATGGTCGTGATCTGCCCGACTGCGGCGTAGACCTGATAGAGCGCGCCTTCGCTCCACGGGAAAACCTGTATGGCGTTGTAATAGCCTTCGCGGCGCGGCTCGACGCGGGCGGCAGCATTGGCGTTCTCGACGCGGCCGGTCGGTGTGCCGGCAGCCTCGCCGCCCCGCGCTACGGTCCACGCGGGGGGCACATGCAACGGCCGGGGCGTGTCGTTTGTGACGGCCGCCTGCACGGTCGGCAGCGGCGGCACGCTGTCGTCATAGCTCCATTGCTGCGCGCGGTTGGTGGCGCAGCCGGCCAGCATGGTCGCCGAAAGCAGCATAGCCGCAACGGTGGGCGTGCGGGTGATCGTCCTCATTGGCTCATCTCCCGCGACCATGAAATCGCATTGACGTAGATGCCGAGCGGATTGGCGCGCAGCCGTTCGGCATCGCGCGGGGTCTGGATCACGATGGTCAGGATCGCGGTCCATCGCTCCGTGGTCGAAAGCTGGCCGTTCTCGAAATGGCGTTCGGTCCACGCGACGCGGAAGCTGTTCGGCGATGCGCGGATGACGCTCGACACCTCGACGGCGACCTGCTGACGGCCGACCTTGGCGAAGGGATCATTGGCGCGGGCGTAATCGTTGAGCGCCGCCGCGCCGCGATCCGTGGTCCACTCATAGGCGCGAAGCCAGTTCTGGCGGACGATGATGGCGTCGGCCGGGATCGCGCGCACCTGCTCGATGAAGCGGCCGAGATGGAACGCGATCTGCGGATCGGTCGGGCGATAGTCGGCGTTGGCAGGGGCGACGGTCTGCGCCTGACCGAGATTGTCCACCTGAACAACCCACGGCACCACGGTCCCGCGCGCAGACTGCCAGACCAGCGCCGAGGCGAAGCCCGCCGACAGGATCAGCGAGCCGAAGGCCATGAGCCGCCAGTTTTTTGCCTGCACGCGGGCCGACCCGATGCGCTCGTCCCATGCCTGCGCGGCCTTCTGATAGGGCGTCTCGGGTTCTGGCGATTTGCCGTAATGGGTTGCTGGTCGTTTGAAGATGCTCATGAGCGGTCACTTTCGGAAAGGTTGATGGAGGAACCGGAGCCGTGGCTGTCGCCGGAGCGGACGGCATGGGCGGTCATGGTGGTGCCGTGGTTCATGGCTTGCGAGCGCCGCATCCGCTGCGCCCATGCGGGAGGGCTGCCGGCCGGGCCGGATGCTGCGGTGACAGGATCGGCGCTCGCGCCGCCGACCGTGCCTGCCGTGGAAGAACCGCCGGTCACGCCAAAGGCCGCGCGTGCGCCACCGGAAAAGCTGGATTTGACGGATTCGGTGGTTTTGGAGACGGCGCGCTTCAAGGGAGAGACGGCGGCCGATCCTGCGGCGCGTGCAACACCGCCAAGACCGGAAGCGACACCGGCCGCGCCGGACTGGCCGAGCGCGCCGACGCTATAGGCAGCGGTCGCCGCGCCCGCGGTGGCCGCACCGCCGCGGACGGCCGCGGCTCCACCGGACAGCGCGGCAGCACCACCTTTGGCGGCAAGCATGGCCCCGCCGCCAGCGGCGACGCCTACACCTGCGACCGCAAGCCCGGTTCCTACGGCCGCGCCCGCGCCGAGTTGCGGGCCGCCCGACACGATGCCATTGGCGATGCCGGGGCCGAAAATGCCGAGGCCGAGCAGCGATAGCGCGGCGAGCACAATCGCCATGGCGTCGTCGATGGTCGGGGTCGCCCCGCCGAAACCGGCCGTGAATTGCGAAAACAAGGTGCTGCCGATGCCGATGATGACGGCGAGAACCAGAACCTTGATGCCGGACGACACCACGTTGCCCAAGACCTTCTCGGCCATGAACGCGGTCTTGCCGAACAGGCCGAACGGGATCAGCACGAAGCCGGCAAGCGTGGTCAGCTTGAACTCGATCAACGTCACGAAGAGCTGGATGGCGAGGATGAAGAAGGCCAGCACGACCAGCGCCCATGCGAACAGCAGGCACGCGATCTGGATGAAGTTCTCGAAGAAGGCGATCCAGCCCATCAGGTCGGAAATGGAATCGAGCAGCGGCCGGCCGGCGTCGAGGCCGGTCTGCGCCACGCGACCCGGCCGCATCAGGTCGGCAACGGAAAAGCTCGTTCCCGATGCCATAAGGCCGAGACCGGCAAAGCTCTCGAAGACGATCCGGGCCAGATTGTTCCAATTGCCGATGATGTAGGCGAAGACGCCGATGAACAGCGTCTTTTTGACTAGCCGGGCGATGATGTCGTCATCCGCACCCCATGCCCAAAACAGCGCGGCAAGCGTCACGTCGATGACGATGAGCGTCGTGGCGATGAAGGCGACCTCGCCGCCGAGCAGCCCGAAACCGCTGTCGATGTAGGAGGTGAAGACCCCAAGGAAATTGTCGATGACGCCCGTGTTGCCCATGGTCAGCGCGCCTCGCTGCGATCACGGCCGAGGAAGCGGTCGCGGGATTCAGCCCATGCGGCGAGGCAGTCGGCATCGCTGGCGGCGACCTCGCCGAGCTGCTGACAACGGCGCAGGCTATCGCGCAGGGGATCGGCCGGCGGCTGGAGGGCCGGCGCGGCGGGCGGCGCGGAAGCTTCGTCCTTCCGCGCCATGTCGATTGCGGTCACTGTCAAGGCAATCGCGACGAACACCACGGCCCCGAGCCGGGCCAGCATCTTGCCGTCCATGGCGAGCCTCCGGATCAGTTGTTGCCGTTGTTGAACATCTGCGCGTTGCCGGGCTGGTATCCGCTGCCCGGCGTCAGGAACCGCTCGCGCTGGATGCGGCCCTGTTCGGCGGCGGTCGCGCGCTCCGCTTCTGTCAGCGCATCGGCGCGGCCATTTGCCGAGATGACCGCGATCAGGTCGGAAAGCTGCTGCGACTGGAGGGCGAGAAGCTGGTTGCCGGCCTGCGTGGCTTGCAGCGCGCCGGTCGCGCCTTGGCTCTGGCCGACCAATTCGACCATCTCGGCGCGGTTGCTGTCGATGTTGCCAACGGCCCCCGCCTGCACACGCATGGCGTCCTGCAGGCCGCCGACCGTGTTCTCCCAACGGCTGCGCGCATCAGCGACAAGCTGGGTGTCGCTCGCCGAAAGCGAGACATTGCCGTATTGCTTCTGGAACGCTTGGTCGATCTGGCCGACCTCGAACGCAAGATTTTGGGCCTGCCCGAGAAGCTGCTGCGTGCGCTGGACGTTCTGCTGGAGCTGCTGGAGCGAGGAATATGGCAGGCTCGCCAGATTGCGGGCCTGATTGATGAGCATCGTCGCCTCGTTCTGGAGGCTCTGAATCTGGTTGTTGATCTGCTCCAGCGTGCGCGCGGCCGTAAGCACGTTCTCGGCATAGTTGGAGGGATCGAAGACGATCCGGCCGAAGCCGAATTGCGCATGGGCCGGGCTTGCCAGCATGGGCGAAAGCGCGACTGGCACGGCGAGCGCCAGCGCGAGGGCCGAAGCCCCGACGATCTTGGGATAGGTCATGGAAGAATCTCCTGTGTGGGGTGGGTATCGAGCCGGGCCGACGCGGCGGATTCCGGCCGGTCGGCAAGATTGGTGAGGTTCGGGATCAGGTCGGCCGCCCAATCGACGCCGCGCTCGCGCAGCCACGCGGCGAGGAAGCCGTCGCGGCCGGCCTCAGTGACGATCTGCGCAATGAGGGTCTGGTCGGATTTGGCGGATGCGGCGCAGAGCGCGAGGCCGACTTCGGACAGGCCAAGCTCGAACAGGCGATTGCCCCTGCGGCTTTGGCAGTAATAATCCCGCTTGGGCGTGGCCCGTGCGAGGATTTCGATCTGCCTGTCATTGAGTCCGAAGCGGCGATAGATGGCCGTGATCTGCGGTTCTATAGCCCGCTCGTTCGGCAGCAGGAGCCGCGTCGGGCAGCTCTCGATAATGGCCGGCGCGATGTTGCTGCCGTCGATGTCGGACAGGCTTTGCGTGGCGAAGATGACCGATGCGTTTTTCTTGCGCAGCGTTTTCAGCCATTCGCGGAGTTGGCCGGCGAACCCTTCGTCGTCCAGCGCAAGCCAACCCTCGTCGATGATGAGCAGCGTGGGGCGGCCGTCGAGCCGGTCGCCGATGCGGTGGAACAGGTAGGACAGGACGGCCGGGGCTGCGTCGGTCCCGACAAGCCCCTCGATCTCGAACGCCTGCACGTCCGCCGAGCCGAGGTGTTCGTCTTCGGCGTCGAGCAGCCGGCCATAGGCCCCGCCGACGCAGAACGGCCGGAGCGCCTGTTTCAGATCGTTGGATTGCAACAGCACGGCAAGGCCGGTGATGGTGCGTTCCTCGACCGGCGCGGAAGCGAGCGAAGTCAGCGCCGTCCAAAGGTGTTCTTTTACCTCTGGCGTAATCGCCAGCCCCTCGCGCATGAGGATGGCGGCAATCCAGTCCGCCGCCCATGCGCGTTCATAGGTGTCGTGGATGCGGGCAAGCGGCTGGAGCGAAACGGACGCCTCGGCCCCATCGGTCAACCCACCGCCGAGGTCGTGCCAGTCGCCGCCCATGGCGAGCGATGCGGCGCGGATCGAACCGCCGAAGTCGAAGGCGAAGACCTGCGATCCCGCATAGCGACGGAACTGCAAGGCCATGAGGGCGAGCAACACGCTCTTACCCGCCCCCGTGGGGCCGACGACAAGGGTGTGGCCTACGTCGCCGACATGAAGACTTAGCCGGAACGGGGTTGAGCCTTCGGTCTTTCCAAAGAGCAAAGGGGGCGCACCGAAATGCTCGTCCCGTTCCGGCCCCGCCCACACCGCCGACAGCGGGATCATGTGGGCGAGATTCAATGTGCTGATGGGTGACTGGCGGACATTCGCGTAGGCGTGGCCGGGCAGGCTGCCGAGCCATGCGTCAACCGCGTTGACGCTCTCGGGCATGGCGGTGAAGTCGCGGCCCTGAACGATCTTCTCGACCAGGCGCAGCTTCTCTTGCGCCACGCGCGGGTCGGCATCCCATACGGTGACGGTCGCCGTGACGTAGGCCATGCCCGCCACCTCCGCGCCGAGTTCCTGTAACGCCATGTCGGCGTCGAGCGCCTTGTTCGCTGCGTCGGTGTCCACGAGGACGGATTGCTCGTTGGTCATCACCTCTTTCAGAATCGCGGCGATGCTTTTGCGCTTGGCGAACCATTGGCGGCGGATGCGGGTCAGCAGCCGCGTGGCGTCGGTCTTGTCGAGCAGGATCGCGCGCGTGCTCCAGCGATATGGAAACGGCAGCCGGTTCATCTCGTCGAGCAGGCCGGGCGTCGTCGCGGTGGGGAATCCCACGATGGTAAGGACGCGCAGGTGTGCATCGCCAAGGCGCGGCTCCAGCCCGCCGGTCAACGGCTGGTCGGCGAGCAGCGCGTCGAGGTGCATCGGCACCTCTGGCACACACACGCGATGCCGGCTGGTCGAGACGGTGGAATGGAGATAGGTCAGCGTCGCGCCGTCATCCATCCAACGGCACTCGGGCATGAAGCCGTCGAGCAAGGCCAGCACGCGGTCGGTGCGGTCGATGAAGCCGCGCAGCAGCTCCCACGGGTCCACGCCGGCTTTATCGCGGCCCTCGTAGAGCCATGCCTCAGTGCGCGCGGCTTCCTCGGCCGGGGGCAGCCAGAGGAAGGTGAGGAAGTAGCCGGACACGAAATGCGCGTCCGCTTCCTCGAAACCGGCTTTGCGCTCTGCATCGACCAGCGCCGATGCGGGATCGGGAAAGGTGCTGTCGGGATAGGTCGCGGCCTCGCTGCGCTGCGCCTCGACAAAGACGCTCCAGCCGGAGCCGAGGCGGCGCACGGCGTTGTTGATGCGGCCGGCGACGGCGACCAGCTCGGCGGCGACGGCGGAATCCAGATCGGGACCGCGAAACTTCGCGGTGCGCTGGAAACTCCCATCCTTGTTCAAGACGACGCCGGAGCCGATCAATGCGGCCCATGGCAGATAGTCGGCGAGCCGGGTGGCGGTGCGGCGGTATTCGGCAAGGTTCATCATGGCCGCGCCCTCACACTGACAGAAAAGCCGGGATGCGGAGATGCCGCCGCCCGACCTCAACGAATTGGGGATCGCGCTTCGCCGCCCACACGGCCGCGAAATGGCCGATGGCCCATATGGCGAGGCCGACCAGCCAGAGGCGCAGGCCGAGGCCCACGGCCCCGGCCAGCGTTCCGTTCATAATGGCGATGGCGCGCGGTGCGCCGCCGAGCAGAATATGCTCGGTCAGCGCCCGGTGGACCGGGATCGTGAATCCCGGCACCGCGTCGAGTTGTTCGAGACCGCCCGCCATCAGATGAGCGCCCCGCCGCCGAACGAGAAGAACGACAGAAAGAAGCTCGACGCCGCGAACGCGATGGACAGGCCGAACACAATCTGGATCAGCTTGCGAAAGCCGCCGCCCGTATCGCCGAAGGCCAAAGTCAGGCCGGTCACGATGATGATGATGACGGCGATGATCTTGGCGACCGGCCCCTCGATGGACTGGAGGATTTGCTGCAAGGGCTGTTCCCACGGCATCGACGAACCGGACGCATGGGCGGCCGGTGCGAGCATGAAACTGATGGCAAAGGCGGATGCGGCGGTCGCGGCGAAGCGATAGCCGCGCGTAAGGGCGCGGATCATGAAGATTCTCCTGTGTTGGGGTTGGCAGGGGTGATGCGGTAGTCGCCGTCTGGACCGAGACCTTCGACGCGGGCGAGTTCGACCAGCCGGCGCGCGGAACCGCGCCCGGAAAGAACGGCAACAAGGTTGATGGTCTCGGCGATCAGCGCGCGCGGGACGGTGACGACAGCCTCTTGAATGAGTTGTTCGAGGCGGCGCAGCGCGCCAATGCCGGTGCCGGCATGAATGGTGCCGATGCCGCCCGGATGGCCGGTGCCCCACGCTTTCAGAAGATCGAGGGCTTCGGGGCCGCGCACCTCGCCGATGGGGATGCGATCCGGGCGCAGGCGCAGAGAGGAACGGACCAGATCGGAAAGCGTCGCCACGCCGTCTTTCGTCCGCATGGCGACAAGGTTGGGCGCGGCGCATTGCAGTTCGCGCGTGTCCTCGATGATGACGACACGATCCGCCGTCTTCGCCACCTCGGCGAGCAGCGCGTTGGTCAGCGTGGTCTTGCCGGTGCTGGTTCCACCCGCCACGAGGATGTTGGCGCGGGAAGAAACGGTTTCGCGCAACGTCGCTGCCTGATCGGCGGACATGATGCCCGCCGCCACATAGTCGTCGAGCGTGAACACCGCGACGGCGGGCTTGCGAATGGCGAAGGCCGGCGCGGCGACCACGGGCGGCAGCAGGCCCTCGAACCGCTCGCCGCTCTCGGGCAGCTCGGCCGAGACGCGCGGGCTGCGGGCATGAACCTCTGCGCCGACATGATGCGCGACCAGCCGCACGATGCGTTCGCCATCGGCGGCGGACAGGCGCTCGCCCGTGTCGGAAAGCCCTTCGGATAGCCGATCCACCCAAAGGCGGCCGTCCGGGTTCAGCATCACCTCGACCACGGCCGGGTCTTCGAGCAGCCGGGCAATGGCTGGGCCGAGCGCGGTGCGCAACATGCGTGCGCCGCGCTGGATCGCTTCCTGTCTGTGGTGGTTGGTGGTCATGTCGGCCCCGGCTTCTGGCGGGGCGCAACAGGCGGTCCCCGGATCGGGGTCGATTAAGAAAGCCCGGAATTGGGCCGGTTCAACAAGTATCTAGCTGCGTGCGGTGATCGGCGGCGAACGGCGGTAAATAGGATGGGTCCGAATACTTACTCTTGATCGCCGTTGCTCTCGGACTCGTCCGGCAACGGATCGTCGGGAAGTGAGTCGAGGTCACGCGACAGCTCTTTGAGGAACCTGTCGCCGGTCGCCAGACGCCGACCGAGATTCTGCATGAAGCCCTCGAACCGCTCCGCGCCTTTGGCACGCGCAGCGGATTGTGCGGCTCCCGTGAGCGGCGGGGTGATGGTCATCCAGAAATGGATGAACTGAGCGACCGTCTCGCCGAGGACGGCGAGGTCCAGGTCGAGCGTGTCGATCTGGCGGCCGAGCTTGTCCAGGCGGCGCGACATGGCGGCTTCAAGCTGGTCGTCGGCATCGCCGGACAGGTAGGACATGACCGCCGCCTCCACGATAGCGGATTTTGAGACATTGCGGCGTAGCGCCACCGAGCGGCGCAGCGCCATCGCCTCGATCTGCGGAATGAGCGCGGGGTCGAAGTAGAGATTCAGGCGGGTGCGTGTGGTCATGGGCGTGTCCTCAAAGGTCGATTCCGTCATCGGGGTTCAACGCTACCTGCCGCGCCACCATCCTCATGCGCTGGCGCATGGCGCGGGCCTTGGCCGCGTCAACGTCCGGTTCGTCGTCCAGAATGTCGAACTCCTGTTCGGGCAAAGGCGGCGGTTGGATGATTTCCTCATGCTCGGGCAATTCCGGCTCGCGGCGGATGCCGGCATTGGCCGTATCGCCCTCCGCCGCGTCTGCGGCGGCCGTTGCGGAACGGCTTTCCGCCGCGACCACGCGACCGGACCAGTCATCGGCGGAAGGGCTGGGCGCCAGCGGACCGGCGACCAGATCGGGCGGGGTCAGGATGCGTTCCTGCAACCGCGCGTCCTCGAAATAGCGGGCCTTGGTGGCGCGGATCGGCGGCGTTCCCGCAACCATCACGATTTCGTCGGTGGGCGGTAGCTGCATGATCTCGCCGGGCGTGAGCAGTGGCCGGGCCGTCTCCTGCCGCGACACCATTAAATGCCCGAGCCATGGCGCTAGGCGATGGCCGGCGTAGTTGGTGGAATCGCGCAGTTCGGTCGCGGTGCCGAGCGCGTCGCTCACCCGCTTGGCGGTTCGTTCGTCGTTCGTGGCGAAGCTGACGCGGACGTGGCAGTTGTCGAGGATCGCGTTGTTCGGCCCATAGGCACGCTCGATCTGGTTGAGGCTCTGCGCGATCAGGAAGCCTTTGATTCCGTAGCCCGCCATGAAGGCCAAGGCGGACTCGAAAAAATCCAATCTGCCCAATGCCGGAAACTCGTCCAGCATCAACAGCAGCCGATGGCGCTTGGCCGAAGTGGTCAGTTCCTCGGTCAACCGCCTGCCGATCTGGTTGAGGATCAGGCGGATGAGCGGCTTGGTGCGGTTTATGTCGGATGGCGGCACGACCAGATAGAGCGTGACGGGCTGGCGGCTGCCGACCAGATCGGCAATACGCCAGTCGCATCGTGCGGTGACGCGCGCCACCACGGGATCGCGGTAGAGGCCGAGAAACGACATGGCGGTGGAGAGCACGCCCGACCGTTCGTTCTCGGACTTGTTCAACAGCTCGCGGGCTGACGAAGCGATGACGGGATGAACGCCCGCTTCGCCGAGATGCTCCGTGTCCATCATCGCGCGCAAAGTGGACTCGACCGGGCGGCGCGGGTCGGACAGGAAGTTGGCGACGCCCGCCAAAGTCTTGTCCTTCTCCGCGTAGAGAACATGCAGGATCGCGCCGACCAGCAAGCTATGGCTGGTCTTTTCCCAATGATTGCGCTTGTCGAGGCTGCCTTCGGGATCGACCAGAGTATCCGCGATGTTCTGCACGTCGCGGACTTCCCATTCCCCTTGCCGGACCTCCAGCAGCGGGTTGTAGGCCGAGGATTTCGTGTTGGTCGGATCGAACAGCAGGACGCGGCCATGCTTCGCGCGAAAGCCCGCTGTCAGCGTCCAATTCTCGCCCTTTATGTCGTGGACGATGCAGCTTCCCGGCCATGTCAGCAGCGTCGGCACCACCAACCCGACGCCTTTGCCGCTGCGCGTCGGGGCGAAGCATAGGACGTGCTCGGGGCCGTCATGGCGCAGATAGTCCCGATCGTATCGGCCGAGCAGGACGCCATCGGGGCCGAGCAGTCCGGCCGCGCGGATTTCCTTGTCCTCGGCCCATCGTGCGGAGCCGTAGGTGGCGACGTTGCGCGCCTCCCGCGACCGGATGATCGACATAAGGATGGCGGCGGCGATGGCGAGGAAGCCGCCCGATACGGCGATGATGCCGCCCTCGACGAAGATCGCGGGTGCGTAGGCATCAAACGAAAACCACCACCAGAAGAAAGCAGGCGGATAATAGACCGGCAGGCCAATCACCTCGAACCATGGTGCTCCAAGCTGCGTCTGGAAGCCGAGGCGGAACGCAACCCATTGCGTCGCCGCCCACGTCATCACCAGAACGATGGTGAAGACGACAGCGATCTGGCCCCAAAGGATTCGGCCTCCGCGCAATACAGGCTCCAGTCGGCAAGAGAGACGGGGCCGATCAGAGAGTAGGCAAAATCGTGGTGGGCAACAGGAAAGCGGATGCCGGAGGGCTACCGGATACTATCGGCGGCAAATAGGACGGATCGGCTTCACCGTTATCGTGCCGTCCGAGTGCCACCGCGCAACCGATTGGGCGAATCGCTGTCACGGTTCATTTTGCCTGCGAGGTCGAGCAGGTTTTGCAGCGCGGCGCTGCGGTTGAACGGCGACCAGACGGCGGTAAATGCAACCGGCTCTGCCTCGTCGGCGAAGGGCAGGAAGACGATGCCAGTTGTCGGCAGCAGCGCCGAGGCCGCGCCGACGATGGTGATGCCGAAGCCCTGTTCGACCATGGACAGCAGCGTGCCGCGCTCCACGTCGAAGCGCAGGATCGACGGAACGGGCCAGCGCCCTGCGAGGCGCAGCACGATATGATCGTGAACCTGCGGCCCAGTGCCACCATAGCGAACAAGGAAGGTGTCGCCGATCAGATCGGCCCAGGTGATTGCTGGTTGTCCGGCAAGGCGATGCCTCTCCGGCAGCACTGCAACAAGCGGTTCGGTCCAGATCGGTCGGGTGTGGCAGTCAGGCAGTTCGGGCTTCCCGGCGACGAATACCACGTCCAACTGGTCGCCGCGAAGCTGCATAATTGCATCGCGGGCCGTGCCTTCGGTGATCTCGACCTGAATGCCGGGGTGGCCTTCCCGATATTGTGCAATCAGTTCGGCGATGAAACTGCCGGGGGTCAGGGCATGGATGCCGATGCGCAGTCTGCCACTTTCTCCGGCTGCCGCCATGCCTGCGGTCTTCACCG
The DNA here is from genome assembly GCF_052978165.1 of Aquamicrobium terrae. Taxonomy (NCBI): domain Bacteria; kingdom Pseudomonadati; phylum Pseudomonadota; class Alphaproteobacteria; order Hyphomicrobiales; family Phyllobacteriaceae; genus Aquamicrobium; species Aquamicrobium terrae. The sequence goes on along the minus strand of NZ_JBRKLZ010000001.1, from coordinate 298,538 downwards.
CATGGCCGAGTTGATCGACGGCTACAGCGATACGTTCGACGAAGTGGCGTCCGGCCCCGGTCAACCGGACGCCTCTTGCATGGCGCTCGAAAAGGAGGATGCCAAGGTCTTCCTCCAGCGCCTTCACGCGGGCGCTAACGCTGGATTGCGCCACGCCGAGTGCGTTGGCGGCATGGCGGAAGTTCAGATACTCGGCGACGGCAAGCGTCTGAATCAGCGATGCAAGGGGAATGCGCGACGCCCAACCATGTGACCTGAGCGACCCGTTGCCTCGCTCAACCTTGGAAGGACGCCTTCGCATAGCGATCTCTCCCGAGCCATGTAACTTCAGCGACGGCCCAATTCATATGCAGTACTAAGAAGGGCTTGGCACTGCGGATAGGAGCTATCTGGATTGATGGAGCAAACCCAATGCATCCGCCCGTAGACTGGATGGGGCAGGATATTGTCTCGGGTCGCATAGTCGAAATTAGCAGCCTCTAACGCCGCACGAGAGTTGTGCTCTGGGAAAAGGGTCGCAAAAGTGTGCCGGTCGAGCGAAATGTTCAGTCGAAATGCTCCATCGCGGTCGAGTTGGGCGAAGCCGTCAAAGTCGGTGTCATGTGTGACAATGGTGGCGAAGGGCATACGCCTCTCGTCACCTATGAAGAAGAAGAGATCGGGAGTGGTCGTATCAACGTGGATGTCGGGGCCGAGTGACAGAATGTCTGCCTTGATCGCATCTAGAGACGGCATAGCAAGTACCTTTAGCCAAATTTGGTCAAAGACGTGATAGCGCGTTTGGCCAAGTTTGGCTATAACTTTTGCTTGGAAGGTTGGGCAATATGAACGTGACGCGTCTCCTCGTGCTGGGCACGATCCGACATCTTGGAACGGCACATGGGTATGCGGTGCGACGCCAACTGGAAGAATGGCGCGTAGAGACGTGGACGACTGTCAGATCGGGGTCAGTTTACCACGCGCTCGCACAGCTCCATAAAGAAGGGAAGCTAGAGACCTCTGGCAGTGAAGTGGGTGAACGGGGCGCAGAGCGAATAATTTTCGCTATGGCACCCGACGGGGAGACAGAATTTTTTGGCCTGCTCGAAGAAGCTCTGGCAAGCTTCGACCTTCCTCAACTGAGTGCTGGGATCGCGTTCCTCGGCCAACTGTCCCCAGACCGGGCCGAAGACCTCCTAGCATCGCTACATGAGAGGCTTAACGCAAATAAGGAATTTCTCCAAAAGCTTGCGGCGGACATGCCGGATGATCAGGCCGTCCCCCGCACAGTTGATCTTCTGGACCTTTGGGCGAGCTACCTTGAAGCAACCGCGCGCTCCGTGGATCGACTAAAATCGAAGATTGCGAACGAGCGCGCAGTCTAGCCCTCCTTATGTTTAGCGCAGCACGGAGGGTGCGCCGCATAGCATCAAACTCAAATTCCCAATCCCCTTTGCCGCCCCAACTGCCACGACACTGAACCGCCCTGCACGACGCCCATGACCTCGCGGCCTAGCTGGCGGTCGATGACCGGCCGCCATGGGACTAGCGTAAACTCATGCGATTTCTCGACCACGGCGAACTTGCCGCTCGATAGCTGCACGGTGCCGGTGAACTTGCCGCTGACGTTCTCCCCGTCCGTGGCGGCGCGGAACGGCAGCCCCTTGCTCTCTGTCATCTCCGCACCGACGCGGGCAACCTCGCGCTCCCGCAGGGTGGCGAGAAGGTTGCGCCGGTAGAAGATGCGGCCGTCTCGCACTCGGGTGGCGTCACGCTGCTCGACATGATGCTCGCGGCGCTGCTCCATGGCTTCGCGCACCTGCCGGCCGAAGCCGGTCGGGGCAAGGTCGGCCGTCTCGCCATGGATCAGCCGCCGGTCCAGCCAGGTCGCGCCGTCCGATCCGATCTGCTTGTCTAGATCGACCGGGGAAAGCACGCGAACGCTGGCCTGCCGGTCGCGGCCGGCGTCATAGGCGGCGGCGCGGCTGACCAGATCATCGGGGATGCGCCATTGGTCGGCGTCAATGCGCTCAACGATCCCGGCGCGGCGCAATGCCTCCAGCCGGCGGACGTGAGCATCGACATAGCCCTCATAGTCGCCGTCCGGAACGCGGCCCTCGAACTTCGCCTGCTCCAGATGACGGCTCGGCCGATAGATGCCTTCCTCGGCGATGGCAGTGATGGTGCGGTCGGACGGCCGCGTTGCCGCCTCTGCTGGGCCGATCTGGATAACGCTGCCGATGCGAGCGTCCTCGAGCCGCTCGGGCGCGATACCGGCGATGTGGTGCGCGCGGCCGTCGATCCCGTCCACCACAACGGTCAGGTTCTCGCTCAACTCGTCGGACAGGTGCTTGTCCACGACACGGCCGACGATGGGCGTCTCGGGCGCACCGTCATGGATTTGGAAGCTCATGGGATGGCGCTCGCCGCCCTGTGGGCCGAGCGCCTTCTGCATGGTGCGGATAATGTCGCCACGCTCGCCCAGCTCGCGCAGGGCCGGCTCCATGTCCTTGCTCAATTCCCAAACGCCGGGCGCGTGTTCGGTCGCCAGCCCCATCTTCCCCAGCTTGCTGAGACGGCGCAGACGCAGCGTCCGCTCGAACTGCCGCCTCGGCTCTGCCGGTTCATGGCGCAGGTCGAGGAAACGGGCATCTGCTTCCTCGGTCATGGCGCGGTCGATCCGGGTGAAACGGTCTTGGTCGATTTCGGCGGACAGCTTGCGGGTCTGCTCGATCTCGGTGACGGGGCCGAGTTCGAGACTGGCAAGCTCGCTGGCGCGTTCGCGCAGGCCGGCGGAAAGATAATCGCCGTTGATGACTAGATCACCGCCCGTGTCGTCGCGGCCGTTGACGATGACATGCACATGGGGATGGCCGGTGTTGTAGTGGTTCACCGCAACCCAATCGAGTTTGGTGCCGAGGTCGGCTTCCACCTGCTTCATGAAATCGCGGGTGTAGGCTGTGAGGTCCGACAGCTCCGCGCCGTCCTCGGGCGAAACGATGAATCTGAATTGGTGGCGGTCGTCCTTGCCGCGATCAAGGAAGGCGTCGCCATCGGCGCGGTCCTCTGTCGCCGAATAGAGCCGGCCGCGCTCGCCGTCGCGTGAGGTGCCGTCGCGCTGGACATAGCGCAGATGCGCGCGGGCACGGCCGCCCTTCCATGCGGCCCGGACGCTGCGCTGCTTGACGATCACGCGGCGGCTGCCCGGCTGGCGATGATGCCATTGGCCGGATATGTTCCGGGCGCGCACGAAGCTCGCGCCCCGGCCGCGCTTCACGCCCTTGCCGCTGGCGACCATGGCGCGGGACCGCCCCGGCGATGACGGGCGCGCGGATGACGACATGGAAGGATCGCGGGAGGCCGCTGCCTGATGCTGCCGGGTGATCTTCCTGATCTGCGTGAAAAAGCTCTTGGTCTTGCCCGCCTTCGGCGTGTCAGATCGGATGCGGCCGGGCTTCGGTCGGAAGCGCTTTTCGTCGTCGGCGCTCAAGGGCGCGACTCCAGCCAAAGCCGCCGAAAAAAGGCCGGAATGGGCCTATGGTGCCGCTCGAAATCCAGTGAAGCCAAGGCTTTGCGCGAAATCGCGGCACGCCGCCCCTCAAAACCATGGTGCCGGAATCGGTCGCCTAACCAGTGTGCAGACAACAATAATTTCCAGAAGCGGCCCGACATGGTGCCGTCTTCTTTAATCTTGCCCTCCGCCCTTTCTGTCTTTTCTGCCCCTCCTGCCGGGAATCCAGCCGGGCAAAAACCTGCCTGACTGGACACCGGAATGAGCGCCGCCGAGCGCGGGAACGCCGTCCTCATGGCGTTCCCGAACCGCTCGCGTCGGCGACGAAAATGCTGTCGCCCTGCGACTCCGCATCGGCGGGATCGCGCGCCGGAACGGTCGCGCGGCCGTCGCCGGATCGTGCATCGGACGGCGGCGCGGTGACAGCCCGCGCGTCGGCCGGGCGCATGACGAACAACGGTGCCTCGCGCCAATCCGGCGGCGGTGGCGGTGCCGATGACGGCGGTTCGGTTGCAGCCGCGCCGCCGAGAACGGGCGCGAGCACGGCGACATAGGCCCGCGTCTCGGCCGGCAGCGTGCGGCCGGTCGCAAGGTATTCGTCATAGCGACCGGGACCGGCATTGTAGGCTGCCAGCATCGCCGCGACATTGCCGTAGCGGTCGAACATTTCGCGCAGATAGGCCGTGCCCGCCATGATGTTGTCGCGCGGGTCGTAGGGATCACGGCCGAGGCCATGGCGGACGCGCAGGCCCGCCCATGTGTCGGGCATCACCTGCATCAATCCCATCGCCCCGGCCGACGAAATCGCACGCACGTCGCCCGCGCTCTCGGCGCGCAGCACGGCCCGAATCCAGTGTTCGGGGATGCCGAACCGCTGCGATGCCTCGGCGATGTGAGCCGCATAGGGATGGGCGGCGGCGGGGCGCTCGACGGGCGCGGATTGCGCGACCGCGACGCCCGATCCGGCGCAGACGGAAAGCGCGCCGGCCAGTATGAGAGCGGCACAACACCATGCCGACCTGTCTCCGCTTCGCCGCCAGCCTGCCAGCGTGCTCGCTGCGGTCAAGGGCAAGGCGCAAGCGCCGGCCGATGGCCGCCCCTGACCTTCGCTGCGCGCGCCGGCCGTCCTGCGCCCGAGCGGGACGAAGGGATGAGACGGCTTTTCCGCGAACAAAGGGATAACGATCTTGGACAGGATAGCGGGCCGGACGCGCGCGGCCGTCATTCCTCGTCCTCGACTTTCCGGGGGTGCTTCCAACGCAGCGTCCAGACCGAAGGATCGTCGTTGGACTGGAACAGCTTGGCGCGGATCGGGAACGGGAAGATCGGTCCCTCCAGCCTCATCGACACGAAGTCGCCGGCATTTTCGCTGGCGTCCTTCCATGCCGGGCCAGCGTCGGGGCCGTCTTCGCTATCGAGGCGCAGGCGATAGTCGGGCGCGTTCTTCACGTCGCTCGGCTTGGCCGGGACGATGAACAGCTTTTCGTGGAGGCCGAACGAATGAAGCTCTCCGGCATAGCCGGTTTCGGTGCGGGTAAAGGTGCCTATTTCTGCCATGAAAATCTCCTGCGGTTGGTTTTTTGGGGGGATGGTTTCAGTGCGTCGGCGTGCGCCACTCGTAGCGGCCGACGCCTTCCTCATCGGTCCAGAGCGGGACCGCTCGACCGATGACGGAATCTGCGGGGACGGGTCCGAAATAGCGGCCGTCGAGGCTGTCGCGGACTTCCCAATTCATGAGGAAAAGCTGGTCGTCGCCGATGACACGGCAGCCCTGCCAGACGGGCAGATCGCGGCCGAGACTGTCGCGCCCCAGCGCCTCGCCCATCTCGATCCCGTCAACCGTGATCGTGGATCGCAAGCGGCAAACCTGCTGCCCCGGCAGGCCGACGACGCGCTTCAACAGCGGAACGCCGCGCGCGATATAGCCGCGCTCGGTCATGAAGGTGGCGAGCGGTTCGGGCGGCATGATGGCGACCAGCTCGGGCACGTCGAGCGCGTCGGCCGGCTCGACGGTGTAGAAGCCGATGGGTGCGCTGGCCGTCGCGTTCCAGATGAGTTTCACGGGCCAATCGACGGCGCTGGCGGCGACGATGCCGGTGACGGCGAGCGCCGTAACCGTGAGGATGCGGCGGCGCGTCATGGCTCGATCCTTCGGTGAAGCCATGCGGCATGTCGCTCGGGGGTGTAGGCGTGCGGCTCCAGATTGGCGGTCAGTCGATTGTGGACGTGCCGCCAGTGCTCCGGGGAGGCGTCGGTCGGATCGAGGCCGAGCGTTTCCACGGCGTCGATGGCGGCAAGCGCGCGCTGCACCTTCGGCCAACCGTCGAGGCGCAACAGGATTTCGCCGCCGGGACGGACGAAGGGCAATGTCTGGAACGGCTCGCCGCGACCGATGGCCCGCACAATGTCGATGCGGGAAACGACCGTGCCATGGTCGCCGCTCGCCCATCGGACGAAGGCGAAGACGCTGCCCGGCGCGAAGCCGACGACGCTGCGGCGGCGGTCGATGATCTGTTCGTAGCTCTTGTGGCCGAACCTGATCCAATGCTCGATGCGGCGTTTCTCGAAAGTCAGTTCGACCAATGTGGTGAAGGGCGCAGGCCCGTCCGGCAGCGGACGGCCGTGCGCGCTGCGATGGGCGCGACGGGTCATTGTGCGTCTCCGGCAATGTGCTGGTAGGGATTGCGCGCGGGCGCTACGTAAACGGCGGGCGTCATGGCTCGCCGTTCCCGGCAGAACCGGCACCACGCTTCGCCTGCGCGCGCGTCAAAGAAAAAGAGTTAGATTCTCTGTTAGATAAGTTAGCGGTCGGATTCCGCTTTTCAGGCCAAAGCGTTAGCTGCGGTTCGTGCGCCTGATCTGCCGATAGTCGTGCGCCTGATGTGCCGATACCCCGTGCGCCTGATGTGCCGATGGCATTAACAGGGTTATCAACAGTGCCTGTTGACGAATTATCGGGGCGGATGCGCAGCAGCTCGCGGCCGTCATCCCGCTCGATCTGGAGCAGGTAGCCGGGGAGCGGCTGGCGGGCCGCGATGCGGCGCAGGTCGAGCGCGAAGTCGGACGGTCGCGCGAGGCTGCCGGATTTCTGATGAAGGTGCGCGACCTCGAAAATCCAGCCATGGCGCTGGTGCCCGGCGTGCTTTCGGGCGACGCGGTAAAGCCATCGCTCAATGCCGCCAGTCAGTCGGAAATAGGCCGGGTCGATGGTCAGGACCAGCGAACGGTCGATGACGCTGTTGTAGAACCATTCGGGCAGGACGAACTCCATGCCCTCGACGCGGCCGGCGCGCGTCATCATTTCCTCCCATTCGTTGATCCATGAGAATTGCCGCCGCCGCCAATGCGGGCCGTTGCGGATGGTGGTAGCGATGACGGTCGATTGCAGCCGCGCCAGCGCGGCTTTCAGAAGCCGATATTGGTGATTGCCGGTCGGGCGGCCGATGGCACGCAACAGATGGTAGGGCGTGAACCGGACGAAGCGCGAAGTCGTGAGGCCGTCATTCTCCGCCGCGACAATCTGCGAGGCCGCCCATATCAGCACATCGGCGTCCCAAATGGTCGCCATGCCATGCTCGGGCATCCCGAATACCTGCACCTCTATGTCGGCGGCCTTGTAGAGAATCGGCTTGGTGCGCGGGGTTTTCGCCAGCGAGAAAAACGGCCGTTCCATCAAGTCGCGCTGGTCGCGCGGCGGCGCATCGCTCGTTGCGACCACGAAGGGGTCTAGGCGGCTGCGCTCGCTGTCCTCGGTCGGCTGCGCGGGGGCGTGATCGTCCTCGCGCGGCATCTAGCACTCGTCCCGTTCTTCGGGTGTGAGCCGACGCGCGGGAAAGACCGTGCCGGCGGTCTTGTCGCGGGTGGATTTGCGTTCGCCGACCGCGCTCCAGTCCTCCAGATCGCGGACGGTATAGAGGACGCGACCGCCGACCTTGCGATAGGTCGGCCCGGTGCCATAGGTGCGATGCTTCTCAAGGGTTCGGATGGATATGCCGAGGAAGCGCGCTGCTTCCTTGGTGCGCAACAGGCGCGGCGGCAGACCCGCAAGCGGGTTGGGCATGGTTCACCTCCAGTCGGGAATGGGCTGCCGATGGGCGGCAGCGGACTGTGGCGAACCATGGCGAGGGATCGGCGGCGCGTAGCGTGCCGCATTTGCGCCTATGCGCTGGCGGCACCCCCCGCTCGGGGCGGCGCGCGTCCAATATGATGAGGGATTTCAGCGGCTCATAGCCTGCCGCGCCGAATAGGCGAAGACATTCGCACGCGGTTCGGCTAAGAATGTAGCCGGAACAGACGCGCTGTTCCGGGGCTTAGTAACCCCTGACTAGCGGTTGGTGCCGGCCGTGACGGCACCATGATCCTCGAACCTATGGTCGGGGAGCCTATGGCGTATGTCCAAGGCTTCTCGCCCAAAGGTCATAGGGCCGTCTAGTCACGGTTACTAACTCCCCGATCACCAGGTTGAGGGGCTATTTGCGGGGGCGCACCGCAAGCAAGGCCCTTTCCAGATGAAGGGAAGGCTATGCGGGTTCCCGTCGAACTCGATCCCGATGTGGATGATAAAGCGCCGACCGGCGAAACCATTACCGTCTATGACGAACAGCATTACGTCACCTATCTGCGTTTGCTGGATGCGAAGGCTGAGGGCGCGGACTGGAAGGAAGTCGCGCGGATCGTGCTGCACCGCGATCCGGTCGCTGAGGAACTACGGACCCGCCGTTGCTGGCAAAGCCATCTCGAACGTGCGCAATGGCTGTCGCGCGAGGGTTATCGGAAAATTCTGGAACAGGCGGCAGCCAATAGGGCGTGAGGTCAGTGGCCGCGCCCATCAACGTTTGCCGGGCTTGATCGGATAGTGGAGCAAAAGGCGATAGCCGCCGCGCATCATCTTGATGCCGTGCGCGACCAGGCGGCGGGCTTTGTTCTTGCGCGGATCGCTCTCGAAATCCTCCTTGGTGCCGCGAAAGCCGAGCAGGATTTCGGCGATAGTGCGATAGCTCTCGCCGCTCAGCCGTGCGTCGAGCGCGCGCAGGGACAGGATATGCCATTGCCGGAGTTGGGCGGGAACGGCACGGAAGTCGGGACCGGGCGCGCGGCCGTTGAGGGATCGCCAAAGGCGGCGGGCGGCATGGGCGCGCAGCTCCAGAAAGGCATCCATCGGCAGGGTGACGGCATAGAAAGCGGCGGCATCCGGCGTTGACTCGGGCAGCCAAAATTGGTGCGCGACGCCATCCACCTGCCAGATGCCGTGCCAGCCATCGGCGGCGCGGCGCAGGTCAAGGCCGTCGAGATGCGCCAGCGTCAATATTGGTTCGGTGTCGTCGTCCTTGTGATCGACGGGCGACAACCTCACGGCTTGCGGTTGAAGGCGCGGACTCCAGATCAGCGATTGCCGATCATGCGGCCCGTCGGGATCGCACGGGAAATCGCAAACCCCAGCGATGCGCGAACTCTTCAAGGTCGCGGGTGGCCGTCCCTCCGGTCAATGCGATGGTCTGGCAGTCCTGACGATATTCGTCATTGCGGCGCAAATATTCCCAAGCGAAACCAGCGGCAGGGATGTGCTTTGTGTGCCCATATGCCGCCGGAGATCGCCAATCGATGCTGAGCATGGCGTCACCTCCCCAAGCCGGGATGCTGGGCAGCGCCCGGCAAAGAGAGGTTCAAGGAACACTGGAGATATAGAAGCCGCTCAAAGCCGATACCTTGAGCGGCTAACCCGATCATTTTTGGTGTTTTTAGCTTGCGACAGCCGGAGCTTGCGCGATGCCTGCCCGTATAAACAGGGACAGGCAGTCATGTTCTCATCTGTTGGAAAACACATGGACCTCGCCGTGCGCCGTCTCGATAGTGAACAGATCGCCGCCCATCTCGGCGTCGCGCGCCATCCCCTCCCAATCGACATAGCAGCGCAGCGCCTCGGGGATCGTGACGCTCTCGGTGGTCAATTCCTCCACGTATTCGGCGAGGCTGTCGAACTGACCATGATAGCAATCCTGCAAGGCGGTTTCGGCTTGGTCGATGTCGCCGCTGAACTGTTCCAGCAGGCCCGCGCCAAGTGCGCCATGTTCTGCGATGAAAGCGGCCATCCGCGCCACGCTGTCGATGCCAGCATATTCGGAAATGTTGACGCCCTCGAAGCCCTCATAATCGTGAATGGCGTATTCCTCCGCGTCCTCGATAGGGCAACGAGCAAGCATCGCGGCAATCTCGTCCCTGATCTGGTCAGCGTCCTGATCCGCATCGATCCAAGTTCCATGCAGAAAGCCGTTATTGTAAGCTGCAAGGCAAGCAACATAGATGCGGAGGCTGCTGTGGGATAGGTTGGTCATGTCTCTGATCCTCGGGTCTGAAGGTCAGCGAAGCGGAACGCCGCGCCTGACCTTCTGGCCGTCGCCGAGACTGGGGTAGCAACGAGCAAGGGCGGCCGGGGTGGAGGGGGATCACCCGGCCTGCACAAGCCAATTGGGCGCGGAAGGCTGGGGATACCGCCCCGGGCGGTTCCACTTACCTTGCTGGCGCGAGGGCAAGGCCCTTAGCAAACCTGTTGAGGATCAAGCGGCGGCAGCCGCGCCGGCCCGAGGGCGATCGCGGTTCCCCAAGAGGGCGAGGATGCCAAACGCCACGCCAGCGGGAACGAGACCGACCAACCCGGCAAATATCAGGCTTATAGTATTGGCCCCTCCAATCGCGCACGCATCTATAGCTTTCGGAGTGAAGCGGCATCATCTTAAAATAGTCTGGTGCCAAATCTAAGTGATCGACACGCCTGAGACTATCTCCTACCCTCTCATACGGGCGAAGGGGGGAGATCGTGGAAGCGGCAAGACGACAGACGCGGCACAGGGTCGCCAGCTTGATAATTTACGCCGCTTTGCTGGCGTTGATCCAGTATTGGATCGTTTCGACTGGCTTCACGCCTAACGAGAATGCCATCTGGCTTTATAGCGGATTCGCCAGTCTCCTATTCGGCAGTCGTCTCCTCAATCCTCACTTCACGCCTCCTGCGGATGCAGCAACGAACGCATTCATGGCGCTTGCAGCTCTGATCGCTGGGTCGCTCGTCGTTACGCCAGATAGCGCCGATGCTACGCTGCTGTGGAGCGTTATCGCGCTTTGCGCGGCCATCTGTGTTGTATCGGTCTTAGTCCTTCTCATCAGGCCCCCAATCGGTGCCGAAACTCGCCCCCTTGCTCGCCTCGCGGACAAAGCGGTTCGCGGGCTGGGAAGCCCGGTTGTGATCTTCACGATCGTCATCCTGCTATGCGTCTGGCTCTTTCATCGAACGCGTGCGGACGAGGTCGCGGCCATTCTTAGCGCCTGGGCTGTTATCGTCGTGCTGCGGCCGGTGGAATCGATCTTCGGCTTCGTCGACTGGGCCAGAGAACAATGGGACGCGGTCAAAGCCGATCACGTGATCGGCGCAATAGCGGCCTATCAGTCGCCTGGAATCGTGCTTGTGCGACAGCTCGGCGATAGCAGCGTGCCGCGCGGTACACCGATGGTGGTGGCCGACAACAACGGACCTTGGATGCTGGGCGTCGCCCTGAACTATGTGGGGCGCGACGAAGGAAATCTGCTTCGTGTGCTCACCGTGCGACTGCCGGAAGGCTTGAAGAGCCGTATCAGCAAGCTACCAGAAACAAGAGGAGCAGGCATCGCGCTCGCGCTATCCGCCACGCCGGAAGAATTGGCCGATGTGCCCGCCATACAATGGATCAACCGTTTATGCGGCGTCGTCGTCAGCGACACAAATTTAGATTACGTCCTGTTTGAGGTCACTGAAGATTGGGAACTCGCGGAAGGGCGGCTGGTGGAAACCCGTATTGGTGACCATCACGCCATTTTCCAGATCATCGACGGACTGACGAGAGAGGAAATTGTCCAGCAGAAAAACACCTACGGCTATGCTCGGGCCAAGGCGCGGAAGATCGGACGATGGGACACGGAGGTCGGAAAATTCGTACCGGTAAAATGGCTGCCTCGGATCAACGCGCCCGTCTTTCTGCTCGATTCCGACGAGCATACTGTCTCTCCCGATGCGGTCGGGCATTTTCCGAGTACGAGTTTCGGCGTTGGACTGAATATCTCGGACGTGGTGACGCACAATACCGCGATCCTCGGCATTCTCGGTATCGGCAAGAGCTATCTATCGATCGAACTGGTCGAACGAATGATTGCCGATGGGATCAAGGTGATCTGCCTCGATCTCACCAATCAGTATGCTCAGTTGCTGTCTGAATTCATCGATCCGGCCTACGAAGAAGCACGTCAGCAGGAGTTGGCCGTCGCAGGACAGGGGGGCGTTCCACACCAAAATCAGGAACAGGGCGGAAGCCATCTAGCGTTTCGGGCACGGGTCACGGAGCAACTCCGTGATTTTGTAAATCCGGACGAACAACGGTGGCTGCGTGTCCTCAATCCTGCTCAGTTCGAGGTCACGCGGCAGGCAGGCGGTATGTTTCAGGGTAACGCGAATATGGCGACCCTCACTCCTACCGAAATCACGGCAATCATATCGGATGCTGCCCTAACAATATGCCAGGAACGCGGTATGATTGACCGGGCGCGGGTGTGCCTCGTCTACGAGGAAGCGCACTCCCTCGTCCCCGAGTGGAATTCGGTGGTTGCGGAAGGAGACAAGGCGGCGACGGCGCGAAGCGCGCGGGCGATCCTGCAAGGACGCAAATACGGCCTCGGCTGCCTACTCATCACGCAGCGCACGGCCAACGTAACGAAGACCATCCTCAACCAATGCAATACGATCTTCGCCATGAGAACCTTCGACGATACGGGCAAGGAATTCCTGTCCAACTATATCGGCAGGGACTATGCCGGAGTGCTGCCTAGTCTTGAGGCGCGGCATGCCGTGATTTTCGGAAAAGCCTCGTCCTGTGAGAATCCGGTGCTGGTGAAATTGAACAATCGCGAACACTTTCTGGAGGTGTTCCGAGCAGCAAATCCAGTCCAGCCACTTCCTGCTCCGGAAGATCAAGAGGCACAGGAGCCTCCCGCACAAGATAACGCAATGGGCAATCAAATTCCGTTCTAAATTGGACCGCAAGGTAGGTAGTCGTGGGGTTTAAGCTCTCCGTTTCAGCACTTGATAAGTCGATCAAGCATCTATGCAAATACGGGGACACCGATGTGTTTCCGCACCTGCCAGAACTTGCTTTCTTTCGAGATGAGAGCACAGCCATCATCACCGAACTCAAGGAGCTTGACCTGGATTCCTACAACCCAGGTGGGGCGTTCGAGGCTCTTGCGCCAAAGAGTCGTTTTGGCTTCAGGATCACTCATCAGTTAAGTGCTGTGGATACCGTATTGCTTCTAGCTGCGGTGATAGAGATCGGCTCTTTGATCGAGGCAAGACGACCTAATGCGAAAGGCCTTGAGGCGTTTTCGTACCGTTTCGACAGCACGACCGATGGATCACTATTTCTCCCGAACCGTACATTTAAAGACTGGCTCCATGCGCAGCAGACTCGTATTCAGGGAAACCTCAAGATCAAGCAGGTGGTGCTGACAGATATCTCGGATTTCTACGCTCGCATAAATTTCCACCGCTTGGAAAATCTGCTCGACGAAGCCGCCCCCGCGAACGGGGCCGCGAGATACATCAAGAAAGTGATTAAGGTTATCCGGGCGAAGCAGTCGTTTGGGCTACCGGTTGGCGGCACCGCAGCGAGACTGTTAGCTGAACTGTCCCTTTCCGACACCGATCGGGCGCTCATAGACCACGGCATCATCGCCACGCGGTTCGTCGATGATTTTCGCATCTTTCTGAATGCAGGAGATAATCCATACGATGTCCTGAGCTTTCTGGCACAGCAGCTCAGCATAAACGAGGGTTTATCGCTCAACGCTGCAAAGACTAGAGTAATGTCGCGGAGCGCGTATGTTGATGTTCTTAAGGGGCTAACAAGCGATATTGCGGAAGAAGCCGAGGGTGATGCGCTCGAAACCTTGACTGCGGATATCTATTTCGAGGATTCACCGGACCCTGAGGATATAGAGGCTCTCAAAGCGCTTAATTTGCTTGGATTTCTTCAGGAGGAAATTGGCAAAGAGGACTATGACGTTGGCCGGATCAAGGTGATCTTCCGCGCCCTTAAAATCGTGAGGCCTCCAGATGCCATCGAATTCATCATATCAAACTTTTCGGAGTTGGTAGTATTCGCCAAGGAAGTCAGCCTCCTGATGCAAGCGCTGGAGGAGGAAATCCCCGGCTGCTTCGACGATCTCACTGATAGCGTTGTTTCAGCGATTTTGGAGCCCCCCGCATCCAGCATTCAAGTCATCCGGACATGGCTGCTCGAACTGTTTGCGCGCGGCACGGTGCCAATAAAAGGTGTACAGTTCAAGAAGATCGAGAACCTGCCATCGCTGTTGGATAAGAGGCAGCTTCACATTATCCGGAGCAGAACGAACAATAAAAATTTCTTCCGCATGCAAAAGGCTGCTGTAGGGCAGATTCCACCCTTCGAGCAGCCTGCATTTATTTCTGGCGCGGTCTGCTTGCCAAAGGACGAATATGAAAACTGGATCGTCACACTCAAACCAATTTTCTCAGGACCGACCTGCCACCTTTTCCTAAAGTGGGCGAAGTCCAATAAAGAAAAGCTTATTTCAAAGTTGGGAACCTCGGTAACCGACCAAGTTGAGTAGCGTATCGTCTTTAGTATAGGGGATTAAAATATTAGTCATCAAAGGTGCTATTTTTCTACAATCGAAGTGAGCTTCGGTTTAGCGGGCTTCTCAGCAGAACACACTGGTTTTAAAGGGCTGTACCCTAGTCCATCCATCACTGCTAAGGTCCCGTTCTGGGGGATGGGGTATGGCGTATAAGAAATTGGCGCTTAAAGCGCTTTTGGTGAACAGCGCAAACGACCGGCACGGCGAGTTGGAGAACGAAACGGCCGCCATCGCCTGGCTATTCACGCATCATGAGAGTGCCATGCGAAAGCTGGCAAAGGACCTCGCCGAGACAGGCGAGATTTACGAGCCGCCGCTGGTTTGGCCGGACGGCTCAAACTACGTCGTCTTCGACGGCAACCGCCGTGTCACCTGTCTCAAGCTCATTTCGCAGCCGAAGCGCGCGCCTAGCATGGAACTGCAAGTCTTCTTCAAGGAGTTGAAGGCGAACTGGAAGGGCGTTTTTCCCGACCGGCTAGATTGCCAGATAGAGACCAATCGCGAGCGGATCGACGAAATCCTCCTGAGGCGACACACCGGCACGCGGGGTGGTGTCGGTCGCAACCCTTGGACAGACCGGATGACGGCCACATTCGTCGAGCGAACCGGCAAGGGCGCCGGCGTGAACGTCGCCGACGAAATCGAGAAGTGCCTGGAGGCTGCCGGTATGTTGCCGGCGAAAAAGATACCCTGGTCGACGGCCAACCGGCTTCTCTCTTCTGAAGGACTGCGCAATCGCGTCGGCGTCAGCGTCAACCGAAGCAAATTCCAGCTCACTCACCCTGAGCCTTTGGTACTGCCCATCTTCAGACGCATTGCCGAGGATTTGGCAAACCGCACTGTTGTGTTGGCCGACCTGTGGAACAACGAAGGCAAGGTCGCCTACCTTGATCGCCTAGAGACCGAAGGTGTCCTCCCGCTGCCGCCGTTGCCGTTCCCGTCAGCGCCAAGGATGCCGGGGCCTACTAGCACTGGTCCCGGCGCTGGGACCGGACCCGGCAGTGGCATCGGCCCAGGTCCTAGTTCTCCGCCCAGCCCCCCGCCGGCTGTCAAGCCGATCAAGCGCTCGACCTTGGTCCCGCAGGTGAACCATGCGGTTATCTGGCAAGCTCACGTGCAGCGCCAGCGGCAAATATGGGACGAACTTCAGTTCAAGCTGAAGCTCGACGATCATCCCAATGCCATCTCGGTGCTTTTCCGCGTGCTCTTCGAGTTGTCGATCGACAACTACATCACCCGTACCAACCTCGCAGGCGTCCATCCTAACGACAGTCTGAAAAACAAGGTCAAGAAGGTCAGCGCCGACCTTGAGGCAAAGCGGAGAATTGACGGGAAATATGCTGGCGTAATCCGAAAGCTGGAGAGCGCTGATGGCATCTTTTCTGTCGACACGATGAACCGATACGTCCACTCACCAGACTTCGCGCCTTCACCGAGCCACCTGACAGCGCTGTGGGATCAGGTCTCACAGCTCGTCGTGATCTGCTTAAATGCGTAGCCGACGCCAATGAACGAAGAGCTTCGCAGCATCCCGGATCGCATCCTTGGTCTAGCCAGAGCCGCTCTGACCCAGGCGAACCACCACGCGGTCTTCATGGACCCTGGGAACGAGCACTGGCCGTTGATGTCGGTGCTGAATACCGCCCATGCTGGGGAGCTGTTCCTCAAAGCGATTATAGCCACCGAACACCCGCTGTTGATTTTCAAGGACCTCGTCAATTTGGACGATAAGAATCTTGATGAGCTTGACCTCGAGCGGCTGCTAACGCGTGGGCGGACACACGATTTCGAAAAGCTGCCGCAGGTTCTATGGGCCGCCACTGGCCTGAGGATTCCCAATCCCGAGTGCTATGAGCGCTTACGCCAAGCCCGCAACGCGATCCAACACTTTTGCCCACCAAATGATGGCGATCTCAGCGAGCTATCATTGGAATTTATCTACACAATCCTCGACCCTTTGATAGCAGACCGGTTCGGCATCTATGCAATCGAGCACCACGAAGATCATAGCATCAGCTATGATTATGTTGTGGCTTGTTTGCTCAGACATGAGCTGCGATTTTCGCTTCCTGAAGACTTTAACGTGACCGAGATAGACCTCAATGAGGAGTTTGGTGCGGCGTCAGCCGAATACCAAATCTGGTTCCGTGAGGCTCTGGCACAAATCAATAAAGCCGACCTTCTGAAGGCTTAGGGACGCACCAAAATCTGTTTCTTGGATGTAATCAGAGTCATGGCCTTAAGTTCCACCACGCAAAAATTCATATGGGGTGTCTTTGCAGCTCGATGCGCAATGTGTCGCCGCAAGGTCGTATGGGAATCGGCAGCCGGCGGACGGTCACTAACCGGAGAAATTGCACACATCGTTGGCGCTCAGCGCGCGGCCGCACGTGGTCGCGTAGCGTTCTCTGGCGACCGGGACGGCCCCGACAACCTCATGTTGCTATGTCGTGAAGATCATAAGGTTATCGACGATAATGAAGATGAGTATCCCGTCGAGCGTCTGCACCGAATTAGAAAAGAATATCTTGCGTGGCTTGAGAGCCAATTAACGTTGGCGCAGCGTTGGTCCGCGAGAATTATTTCCCAATACACCTATCTGAATGTCCCACGCCTTGATGAGTTTGCTGCAACGCTAGGATTTCAAGTTCGCCATCATCCTATCCCGGGCACTACACACTTGTCTGAGCTCAACTACCTAATGGAACAATATCGCCGGGTTATCGAGAACCTGCCCATGGAGTCCGTTTTGGTGGACAAGATTGGCTTCGCTCATGAAGGGTATGTGGGCCAGGTCGTCTCTTTCGAGCGTTTGCGATTCAGGAACCGAAACGTGCCCCTTTATCGTCCAGAGGGAAAGATGACGTCCTTCACGGGCAATCTAGAATATGACCCTCACATCTATCACGCGTTTCCAGATTGGCGGTTTGTTATCAACATAGACCTCCGATGGATAACCACCAACACAGCGTACGGCTTGGTTCGATCCAGCGGAGCCGGTGCGTTGTTCTCCGGATTTACCCGCATTAACGCTGTCGATTTCGAGACGAGGACAATGTTTGCGACCGGCTTGGCGATCGGCCTCCCGCCCAGTATTTTTGATAGGCCCCTCGATTACGAGACACCAGAAAGCGAACCGATTAACATGTCCATGTTCGAGGACGACATAACCAAAGCAAGGCAAGACGAATGGATAGGCCGCGTTGAGGCATGCGACGGCTGCGGAAAGGTGTTCGTGGAGGGCGATTACATGGTCGATGGCCCACTACAGCGCGGCGGTCCTTGGGGTAACATCTGTGAGCGCTGCTTTCTGGCCGGTGATCGTCAGCTAGGCGTTGGGCTGGGTCAGCTTTTCAGAAAGACTGCAACCGGATGGCCCATGGTTGGTGGGTATCCAAGGGCCCGAGATAACGAGGCGGATTACTAAGCTAGCTGGGGAACAGGAATCTCGGGCGCAGCGCTAGTGCTCACGCGCTGGCTTTTTATGCTAACAATTGGAATTCGGCTTTCCCGGAGAAGTTACGCAAACCAGTCGGTCGGCTTACTCCCTACTGTAACCGTTCGTTCGCATTTCATTTTTGGAGGGCTATAGCGTAGATGTAGTTCTCTGTTTCGTCGGCTTCGGCCCGCCACCAATTTTCGTAAAGGACCGGAATTCTGGGTGTTTGCCGTGAAATTGCAAGCGCTCCCGACTAGGCAGGAACGTATGTCAACCTGACCGTGCCTTCGCCAATGAGATCGGTGGAAACAAGGCGAAGCGGCGGCCGTGGGCCGGCAAAGAAGGGCTTGCCGTGACCAAGCACGACGGGGTGGAAGTAGAGCCGATACTCATCGATAAGGCCAAGGTCGGTCAGGCTTCGGGCCAGGTCTGGTCCGGAAACAGCGATCTCCCCGCCGAGCCGCGCCTTCAGGTCGCGTATCACCGTCTCGATGTCATCCCGGACAAGGGTGGCGTTGGGGCCGACTGATCTCAACGAGCGCGATACGACCCACTTCGGTTGGCGCCGCCACGCCGTCGCGAACTCGTGTTGCTCCGCATTCCAGTCAGCATGGTCTTCGTCCCAATAGCGCATGACCTCGTACATGCGGCGGCCGTAAACACTGCCGGTCAGATCGCGCACGTGCTCAATCCAGTGACGAAAGAGTGCGGGATCTGGCGCAAATTCCTGGTGGTCGACGTAGCCGTCCAGTGACTGGTTCATTCCGAAGACAAGCTTCGCCATGCTACTTAATCTCCGCTCCAAGATGTTCGCGATAGTATGAGCAGGAGGACGCAGAAAGTGAAGCTGGCCGCAAATTGCCATGCCGAGCGCACACTGACACAAAGACGCCCAGTTCCCGCCACAATCGGTTAATGGGCCGATAACGAATTCCTGCGCAAATGCGAATGAGCGGAAGCAGGATGTCTGGCTTCGGAAGCGCGCGGTTCGGGCTTCCGATAGCAAGGCTTTCTTCTTGAGTCAGGGGATTGTCTTACATGCAGGCCGTGGCGCGACGGCGTCTTCGTCGCACTTTCACAATCATGTCCTTTGCCGTATCGGCGGTCGCCCTTGCAGCCTGCGGGACACCGCAGCCCAAGGAGGCGTCGGCCAAGCGCTCCAAGGAATATTTCCCCGAATCCAAATATGGCGTGAAGGCCAGCCCGCGTGTCGCCTACGGCACCAAGATCAAGCGGGGAGGCGGGCGCGACCAGGTCGGCAAGCCCTATCAGGTCGCCGGCAAGTGGTATTATCCCAAGGAAGACCCGAAATACTCCAAGGTCGGTGCCGCCTCCTGGTATGGCGATGCCTTCCATGGGCGTCTGACGGCGAATGGCGAAATCTATGACACAGCCCACCTGACAGCAGCCCATCCGACCATGCCTTTGCCGAGCTATGCCCGCGTCACAAACGTTGCAAATGGCAGTTCCGTGGTGGTGCGCGTGAACGATCGCGGACCCTACCACGGCAATCGCATCATCGACCTGTCCAAACGAGCCGCCGACATGCTGGGCTACAGCGCCGCGGGAACCGCCAAGGTGAAGGTCGACTATATCGGCCGTGCTCCTCTGGACGGCGACGACGAGCCTTATCTGGTGGCCTCCTACCAACCCGGAAATCGCGCGCCCGATCCATCGGTCGGCCTGCCGACGGGCGTGATGATCGCCATGAATGGCGCAACGCCGAGCCTGGGCGGCGGGCGCAGAACGCCGTTCCCCGACGCGGGGCAGGCGCTGGCTTTCGGCGATGTTCCACTGCCCGATTACGGGCCGATCGTGCCGATCCGGCCGGATTCCGGCCTGCCGTCGGATTCGCCTTTTGCGCTCGCGTCGCTCTCCTATGCCGACGAGCGTATTGCCAGCGCGGCTCAGGCTTTTGCGGCTCTGGATGGCAATGGCCTGACGTCGCAGGCGGTGGCGGCCTCGTGGAAGCGTGACAATCCCGGGCAGGCAGGCCCCGGCGATTACATCGCGGCGGGCACTTTCGACAGCGCCTCGGCTGCCCGTGAGGTCGCCCGGCGCCTCTCCGGCATCGGCAAGGTCACGGTCAAGCGCTCCATGGCCGGGGGCAGGGAGTGGCATGCCGTCGAAGTTTATGCCGATGGCCATGCCGATCTCGACACCATGCTGCAGGCCGCTTGGGCAAGCGGCGCGCCGGATGCGCTGGTGGTTCGCAACTGACGCGGCACAAGGGCTGTTGGTGACTGCGCACGGCTGTTGATTTGGCGGGTCGTGGACTGGTAGCCTGAGGCACTTTCCGCCAAGGCAGTACGGACAAGTTCCTTCATGTCATTTTTCCCGCGCGTTCCGCTTATCGGCCTTGCCGTATTTGCCTGCATTTGGGCGGGAAGCGGTGCGGCCTTCGCCCAGTTGTTCGAAACCAAGGCCGCGCAGGCTTTCATGGTCGATGGAGAAACGGGCAGCGTCCTGTTCGCCAAGGATGCCGACGCGCCGGTCCAGCCGGCGTCGCTCGCCAAGCTGATGACCCTTGAAATGGCTTTCGATGCGGTGAAATCAAAGCGCCTGACCCTCGAAGACACCTTCGTCGTCAGCGAGAACGCCTGGCGCACCGGCGGGGCTCCCTCGCGCACTTCGACCATGTTTGCCGCCGTGAGGTCGAGCATCCGTCTGGAAGACCTCATGCGCGGCATCGCCGTGCAGGCGGCCAATGACGGCTGCATCGTCATTGCCGAGGGCGTGGCGGGCTCGGAAGGCAATTTCGCCCTTCAGATGAATGAGCGCGCCCGCAAGATCGGGCTGCAGAAATCCGTCTTCGTCAACTCGACCGGCCTTCCGGCCGAGGGGCAGGTGACGACGGTGCGCGAGCTCGTGCAGCTTGCCCGCCATCTCCAGCAAACCTATCCCGACCTCTACGGCCTGTTTGCGGAAACCGAATTCACCTGGAACAAGATCACCCAGCGCAACCGAAATCCGTTGCTGGCCATGGATATAGGCGCCGAAGGGCTGGCCGTGGGCGCCAGCGAGCAGAACGGTTTCACCATCGTCGGCGCGATCTCCCAGAACGGCAGAAGGGTGATCGCGGCGCTGAGCGGACTGGCCTCCGACCGCGAGCGCGCGGAAGAGGCGCGCAAGCTGCTGGAATGGGGGCTGCGCTCCTTCGAGAAGACCGAGATTTTCGCGGCTGACGAAGTGGTGGGCACCGCGCAGGTCTATGGCGGCGCCAAAAGCGGTGTGGCGCTGAAGGCCAGGGGGCCGGTGGACCTTTTGCTGCCGGTCGCCAATCGCGACAAGCTGACGGCCAGGATCGTCTATCAGGGGCCGCTACCCGCTCCGGTGGAGGAAGGGCAGCCGGTCGGGTCGCTGCGCATATGGATCGGCGACACGCTCAGCCAGGAAATGCCGCTGTTCGCCGCCGAGACTGTCGAGGTTGGCGAACTTCACAGCCGTGCCTTCGATGCCGTGAAGGAACTGGCCATCGGGTGGCTGCGCTGATAAGCGGTAGCGATACCGCGACAATGGGACGAAACATCAGCCAGTGCGCCAGGGATTCTTCATAAGCTTCGAAGGTGGGGAGGGGGCCGGCAAGTCCACCCAGATCGAGCGGCTGGCCAGGAAGCTGCGCGCCAAGAAATATGATGTCGTCGTCACGCGCGAACCGGGTGGCTCGCCCGGCGCCGAGGCCGTGCGCCATGTCATCCTATCGGGCGCGGCCGAAGCGCTCGGCCCCAAAATGGAGGCATTGCTGTTCGCGGCGGCCCGTTCCGATCATGTCGAGCAGCTTATCCGGCCAGCCATCGAGCGCGGCGCCATCGTACTGTGCGACCGTTTCGTCGATTCATCGCGGGTCTACCAGGGCGTGACCGGCGGTCTGCCGGCCGAATTCATGGACGCGCTGGAGAAGGTGACGGTGAACGGCATGATGCCGGACATGACGGTCATTCTCGATATCGATCCGGTCGAGGGCCTCAAGCGCGCCAATGCACGCCGTTCCGCCGGCGACGTCCCGGATCGTTTCGAGAAGGAGACGGTGGAGACCCATGAGCGGCGGCGCGAGGCATTTCTGGCCATCGCGAGAGCGGAGCGGGAACGCTGCGTGGTGATCGACGCCGCCGCCACTCCACAGGATGTGGAAGACGCCGTTACGGAAGCGGTCTTCGAGCGGCTCGAAAAGCGGATGCCTGCAAAGCGGTCGAAAGGCGCGGCCGAAT
The DNA here is from genome assembly GCF_052978165.1 of Aquamicrobium terrae. Lineage (NCBI taxonomy): Bacteria > Pseudomonadati > Pseudomonadota > Alphaproteobacteria > Hyphomicrobiales > Phyllobacteriaceae > Aquamicrobium > Aquamicrobium terrae. Next base: position 276,706 of record NZ_JBRKLZ010000001.1, on the reverse strand, counting down.
GATGTTCGAACGGCTGGCCCCGGAACAGCACGACACGCTGGACGGCGTGCCGGAACCTGCCGAAACCCCGTTTCTGGTCGGGCACGCGGAAGCGGCCGGCATGCTGGCAAGCGCCTATCGCGCCGGCAAGCTGCCGCATGCGTTGATGTTCGTGGGGCCGGTGGGGATCGGCAAGGCGACGTTCGCCTTCCATCTTGCCCATCATTTGCTGAAATATCCCCGCCATGAAGAGGCACCCGAACAACTAGCGGTTCCCGATCCGGCATCGCCCTTGTTCCGGCAGGTCGCGCAAGGCGCCCATCCTTCCGTGCTGCACCTTACGCGGCCGCTCAACGAGCGCACCAAAGCCTTCAAGTCGGTGGTCACGGTGGACGAGATCCGCAAGGTCGGCGGTTTCCTGTCTCTGACCTCGCATGACGGCGGCTACCGTGTCGTCATCGTCGATCCGGCCGACGACATGAATGCCAACGCGGCCAACGCGCTTCTGAAGAACCTGGAGGAGCCGCCGGCGCGCACGCTGTTCATCCTCATCGTTCATGCGCCGGGCTCGCTGTTGCCGACGATCCGCTCGCGCTGCCAGGTGGTGCGGTTGTCGCCACTGGAGCCGCAGAGCCTCGGGCAGGTGCTGCAAGCCGTGGGGCAGCCGGCCGGCGACGGCGGGCTGCTGGAGCGGGCAGGGGGCAGCGTGCGCACTGCCATCCTGCTTTGGCAATATGGTGGCCTGGAAATTGCCGAAGCGCTGGAAAATCTGGTGCGTTCACCCCGTTATGAAATTGCCGCGGCCCATCGGCTGGCCGATGTGGTCGCGGGCCGTGATGGGGCCGTTCCGTTCGATATCTTCAACCGCCATGCGCTGGACCTGCTTTCGGAAACCGCGCGACAGGCGGCCCTTGCCGGCGATCTCGCCCGCGCCAAGATGCTAACCGACGCTTGGCAGGAAGCGCGCGATGCGATAATCGAAATGGAAACCTACAACCTCGACAAGAAGCAGCACGCGCTTTCGATGATCGACCGCCTGAATTCTGCATTTCGAATGTGATGCTCCGCCTTGCCGCGGGATGGCAATCGCCATTCCGATGCTATATCCACCGCACATTCGTACCCTGCAGGCTTCAAGACGGTTCATTTCATGTCGCGCGACAGTTTCTACATCACCACGGCCATTTCCTATCCGAACGGCAAGCCGCATATCGGCCATGCCTATGAGCTGATCGCCACGGATGCGCTGGCGCGTTTCCAGCGTTGCGACGGGAAGGACGTGTTCTTCCTCACCGGCACCGACGAGCACGGCATCAAGATGCTCCAGACGGCCCGCAAGGAAGGCATTTCGCCGCGCGAGCTGGCCGATCGCAACGCTGCCGAGTTCCAGCGCATGGCGACGGCGTTGAATGCCTCGAACGACGATTTCATCCGCACCACCGAAGAGCGCCACTACAAGGCCTCGCAGGCGATCTGGAAGGCGATGGCCGCCCAAGGCGACATCTACAAGGGCGGCTATGCGGGTTGGTATTCGGTGCGCGACGAGGCCTATTACGGCGAGGAAGAAACCGAGTTGCGCGATGACGGCGTGCGCTACGGGCCGCAGGGCACGCCGGTCGAATGGGTCGAGGAGGAAAGCTATTTCTTCCGCCTCTCCGCCTATCAGGACAAGCTCCTGGCACTCTACGAAAATCAGCCGGACTTCATCGGGCCGGCCGAGCGCCGCAACGAGGTGGCAAACTTCGTTCGCTCGGGCCTGAAGGATCTGTCGATCTCGCGCACCACGTTCGACTGGGGCGTGCCGGTGCCGGGCGACGAGAAGCATGTGATGTATGTGTGGGTGGATGCACTCACCAACTACATTACCGCACTCGGCTATCCAGATGAAAATGAAGCAAAATGGCGTTTCTGGCCTGCCGATGCGCATATTATCGGCAAGGATATCGTGCGCTTCCATGCCATCTACTGGCCGGCCTTCCTGATGTCGGCGGGCATCGAACTGCCGAAGCGCGTGTTCGGCCACGGATTCCTGTTCAACCGCGGCGAGAAGATGTCGAAATCGCTCGGCAACGTCATCGATCCGTTTACGATGGCCGAGCACTATGGCGTCGATCAGGTGCGCTACTTCTTCCTGCGCGAAGTGCCGTTCGGGCAGGACGGCAGCTACAGCCACGAGGCGATCGTCAATCGTACCAATGCTGACCTTGCCAATGATCTCGGCAATTTGGCGCAGCGTTCGCTGTCGATGATCGCCAAGAACTGCGGTGGCGTGGTGCCGAAGCGTGGCGACCTCGCTGAATCCGACAAGGCCATCCTCGCGCAGGCGGTGGATGCCTTGGCGACCGCACGCAAGGCGATGGCCGAGCAGGCGATCCATCAGGCGCTGGCGGCGATCTTCGGCGTGGTGGCCGAGGCAAATCGCTATTTCGCGGGGCAGGAGCCCTGGGCGCTGAAGAAAACCGATCCGGCGCGCATGGAAACCGTGTTGTGGACGACCGCCGAGATCATCCGCCGCGTCGGCATCCTGTGCCAGCCTTTCATTCCCGGTTCCGCGGCCAAGCTGCTGGATCTGCTGGCGGTGGACGAGGGAGAGCGCGGCTTCGACCGTGTCGATACGCTGGAGGCGCTGGCGCCGGGGGCGGCGCTGCCGGCTCCGCAGCCCGTTTTCCCGCGCTATGTCGAGCCGGAGCAGAACGCCTGATGCTGGTCGACAGCCATTGTCATCTGGATTTCCCGGATTTCGCCGAGGAGCGAGCTGCGATCATTGCCCGCGCCCGGGAGGCGGGCGTCGAACGCATGGTGACCATTTCCACCCGTGTGCGGAAATTCGACCAGATTCGCGAAATTGCGGAGACTTTCGACGAAGTCTACTGCTCGATCGGCACTCATCCGCACAATGCGGCCGAAGAACCGGACGTGACCGCCGAGGAACTGGTGCGTCTCTCCGGGCACCCCAAGGTGGTCGCCATCGGCGAGGCAGGCCTCGACTACCACTATGACCATGCGCCGCGCGATGCGCAGGCCAAGGGTTTCCGCACCCACATAGCGGCCGCGCGCGAAACCGGCTTGCCGCTGGTCATTCATGCGCGCTCGGCCGACGACGATATGGCGGCCATACTGGAAGAGGAAACCGGGAAGGGGGCCTTCCCCTTCGTCCTGCATTGCTTCTCGTCGGGCAAACGGCTGGCCGAGGTCGGCGTGGCGCTGGGCGGCTATGTATCGTTTTCGGGCATACTCACCTTCCGCAACTCGCAGGACATAAGGGACATTGCCGCCGCCGTGCGGCTTGACCGCCTGCTGGTGGAAACCGATGCGCCCTATCTTGCGCCGATCCCGCACCGCGGAAAGCGCAACGAGCCTGCCTTTGTGGCCCATACGGCGGCTGTTCTGGCCGAGACGATCGGTCTCGACAGCGCCGAGGTAGCGCGGCTGACGACAGATAATTTCTTCCGTCTTTTCAGCAAGATGCCGAGCCCGGATGAAGTGGTGCCGAAGGCGTGAGCGACCGGCTGCGCTTTACCGTCCTGGGATGCGGCTCTTCGCCGGGCGTGCCGCGCATCACCGGTGACTGGGGCGCGTGCGATCCTGCCAATCCGAAGAACCGCCGCATGCGCGCCGCGGCCATGTTCGAGCGCATCAAGGAAGACGGACGCCGCACCACCGTGGTCATCGATACCGGACCGGACTTCCGCGCCCAGATGCTCATGGCCGGCGTGAAGCGCATCGACGCAGTGCTCTACACCCATCCGCATGCCGACCATATTCACGGCATAGACGACCTGCGTGGCTATGTGCTGGAACAGAAGCGGTTGATCGATATCTATGCCGATAGCTTCACCATGGCGCGGCTGCGCGAGGCGTTCGGCTATTGCTTCGAGACGCCTCCGGGCAGCTCGTATCCGCCGATCCTGTGGGCGCGCAATATCGATCACGATCGGCCAATTACGGTGGAAGGAGAGGGCGGTGCCCTCGCCTTCGAGCCGTTGCCGCAGGTGCATGGCGACATCACCTCGCTCGGTTTCCGGGTTGGCGACATTGCCTATTGTCCCGATGTCAGCGCTTTCCCAGAGGCAACGGCGGCGCGATTGAACGGGCTCGACCTGCTGATCATCGACGCCTTGCAATACCGGCGGCATCCCAGTCATTTTTCGCTTGGCGAGGCGCTGGAGTGGATCGAACGGCTGAAACCCAAACAGGCGGTGCTGACGCACATGCATGTGCCGCTGGACTACGAAACCGTGCGCGCCGAGACGCCGGATATTGTCGAGCCTGCCTATGACGGCATGGCGCTGGAGTTTCCCATCCAATCAATATGATGCGTATGGACGTTGGCGTTGTGGATGCCGCAGGCCAGACGCTCGGACCTTCATTTCATGGCGGCGGGTCTGGCGCATATCGTTGTTGCCGGTCGCGTCCGAAAATCTTGATGTTGGAATAGAGCCGCAACGTCTCAACGGATCGGCAATGGCGGGGCCATCTGGCAAAGGGCCGCTTCCCGTCCTGGCTGTGGCGGCGTTGGTTCCATAATCTATCTTATGCGACTTTGATGTATTGCCGCAAAATAGAAATGTCCTGTTTCTGCAAAGTTGGAATGTCGCTCCTGCCCTTGAGGTGCCAGTGTTCACTTCGATGGCATGGGAGGCTGCAGATTGGGACTGATATTGATGAGCGAGCGCGAGCTGCAGCGTATCGAGGTGCTGTCGAAGGTTTTGGAGCGGCGCATGACGGTTGTCTCGGCCGCGCATGTCCTGGATATGACGACGCGTCAGGTGCAGCGTCTGCTGAAGGCGTTCCGGGCCGAAGGCGCCGCCGCACTTCGGCACAAGGCACGAGGACGACCATCGAACCATCGATATGACGCTGGCGTCGGCGAACTGGCGGTTCAGTTGGTTCGGGAACATTATCTCGACTTCGGGCCAACCTTTGCGGCCGAGAAGCTGGCAGCGAACCACGGCCTGGTCGTGTCGCGAGAGACATTGCGCAAATGGATGGCTGAAGCCGGAATCTGGCTGTCCCGAAAGCAACGCAGGACGTTCCATCAGCCCAGATTACGTCGAGAGTCATATGGCGAACTGGTGCAGATCGACGGCAGCGATCATCGCTGGTTCGAGGAGCGGGGCGATCCATGCACCCTGCTCGTCTTCATCGACGACGCGACCAGCACGCTCCAGCAGCTTCGCTTTGTGAAGTCGGAGAGCACCTTCAGCTACTTCGAGGCGCTCGAACTCTATCTGAAGGCGCATGGCTGTCCGGTGGCGTTCTATTCCGACAAGCACACGGTGTTCCGCGTTCCCAAGAAGGACGCCAAGGCCGGCCGTGGTATGACGCAGTTCGGCCGTGCTCTGGCGGAACTCAACATCGAGATCCTATGCGCAAATTCTAGCCAGGCCAAAGGCCGGGTCGAAAGGGTCAATCGCACGCTGCAGGACCGCCTCGTGAAAGAACTGCGTCTCGCCGGCATATCGGATATGGCGGCTGCCAATGCGTTCTTGCCGGCGTTCACGACCGACTTCAACGAGAGGTTTGCCAAGGTCCCTGCCCGACCGGACAACTTGCATCGCGCATTGAATGTTGCGCCGGATCGGCTGCGTGACGTGCTGTGCAAGCGGGAGCAGCGTTATGTCGGCCGGCAATTGTCGTTTTCATATGAACGGCGACAGATCATGCTGGAGCAGAACGAGCTTTCGCGCGGGCTGGTCGGCAAGTACGTCGATATCTACGAGTTTGCAGACGGCCGCGTCGACGTTCGCTGGAAGGCGTGTTCCCTGCCCTATACGATTTTCGACAAGGAGCAGCGTGTAACCCACACGGCGATCACCGAGAACAAGCGGCTTGGCGAAGTGCTGACCTGGATCAAGGCTCAGCAGGACGAGGCGCGGCCTCCGCCGAAGATCAAGACCAACAGCGAGCAGACCGGCTACAAGAAGCGCGGAACAAAACCGGGGCGCAGGACGGATTTCATAAACGATCCTGCTATCATCGCACGACGACAACAGGCACTGGCCAGGTTGGCCGCGGCCGAGTGAGCGGCTCTCAAAGCCAAAGCCAAAGCCAAAGCCAAAGCCAAAGCCAAAGCCGAGGCGCCGACGTGAGCGCCCGATCGAGCTGCGCAACCCCGACCAGCTATCGCCCGATCGGACGCTCACGTCGGCGCGAGGAAACGCCTCACTGTCGCATTTCTAACTTGCCGCGCCCTGCCTTCCCAAGCGTGGGAGGCGACATTTCTATTTTGCACAACCCGCGACATTTCTACATCGCCGCCACATGATGTATTGCCGCAAAATAGAAATGTCCTGTTTCTGCAAAGTTGGAATGTCGCTCCTGCCCTTGAGGTGCCAGTGTTCACTTCGATGGCATGGGAGGCTGCAGATTGGGACTGATATTGATGAGCGAGCGCGAGCTGCAGCGTATCGAGGTGCTGTCGAAGGTTTTGGAGCGGCGCATGACGGTTGTCTCGGCCGCGCATGTCCTGGATATGACGACGCGTCAGGTGCAGCGTCTGCTGAAGGCGTTCCGGGCCGAAGGCGCCGCCGCACTTCGGCACAAGGCACGAGGACGACCATCGAACCATCGATATGACGCTGGCGTCGGCGAACTGGCGGTTCAGTTGGTTCGGGAACATTATCTCGACTTCGGGCCAACCTTTGCGGCCGAGAAGCTGGCAGCGAACCACGGCCTGGTCGTGTCGCGAGAGACATTGCGCAAATGGATGGCTGAAGCCGGAATCTGGCTGTCCCGAAAGCAACGCAGGACGTTCCATCAGCCCAGATTACGTCGAGAGTCATATGGCGAACTGGTGCAGATCGACGGCAGCGATCATCGCTGGTTCGAGGAGCGGGGCGATCCATGCACCCTGCTCGTCTTCATCGACGACGCGACCAGCACGCTCCAGCAGCTTCGCTTTGTGAAGTCGGAGAGCACCTTCAGCTACTTCGAGGCGCTCGAACTCTATCTGAAGGCGCATGGCTGTCCGGTGGCGTTCTATTCCGACAAGCACACGGTGTTCCGCGTTCCCAAGAAGGACGCCAAGGCCGGCCGTGGTATGACGCAGTTCGGCCGTGCTCTGGCGGAACTCAACATCGAGATCCTATGCGCAAATTCTAGCCAGGCCAAAGGCCGGGTCGAAAGGGTCAATCGCACGCTGCAGGACCGCCTCGTGAAAGAACTGCGTCTCGCCGGCATATCGGATATGGCGGCTGCCAATGCGTTCTTGCCGGCGTTCACGACCGACTTCAACGAGAGGTTTGCCAAGGTCCCTGCCCGACCGGACAACTTGCATCGCGCATTGAATGTTGCGCCGGATCGGCTGCGTGACGTGCTGTGCAAGCGGGAGCAGCGTTATGTCGGCCGGCAATTGTCGTTTTCATATGAACGGCGACAGATCATGCTGGAGCAGAACGAGCTTTCGCGCGGGCTGGTCGGCAAGTACGTCGATATCTACGAGTTTGCAGACGGCCGCGTCGACGTTCGCTGGAAGGCGTGTTCCCTGCCCTATACGATTTTCGACAAGGAGCAGCGTGTAACCCACACGGCGATCACCGAGAACAAGCGGCTTGGCGAAGTGCTGACCTGGATCAAGGCTCAGCAGGACGAGGCGCGGCCTCCGCCGAAGATCAAGACCAACAGCGAGCAGACCGGCTACAAGAAGCGCGGAACAAAACCGGGGCGCAGGACGGATTTCATAAACGATCCTGCTATCATCGCACGACGACAACAGGCACTGGCCAGGTTGGCCGCGGCCGAGTGAGCGGCTCTCAAAGCCAAAGCCAAAGCCAAAGCCAAAGCCAAAGCCGAGGCGCCGACGTGAGCGCCCGATCGAGCTGCGCAACCCCGACCAGCTATCGCCCGATCGGACGCTCACGTCGGCGCGAGGAAACGCCTCACTGTCGCATTTCTAACTTGCCGCGCCCTGCCTTCCCAAGCGTGGGAGGCGACATTTCTATTTTGCACAACCCGCGACATTTCTACATCGCCGCCACATGATGTGCTGCTGGGCGCACCCACCTTGAAGCGCGGTCTACGCCGCGAGCCACCGCTCATAATCCGACACCAGCAGATGCACCGGCGCTACGTCTTCCTCAATATCCGAAAAGCGGCCGATCGGGTCGCGGAAGATGTTGTCGGTAAGATCGTCGTTCACGGTCGAGACCTCGCCGATCAGCACATCGCCGCCTTCGCCCCAGAAGGCGTGCCAGACGCCCGGCAGAAGCGTGACGCTTTCGCCGGGATCGAGTTTCAGCAGGCCACCGGCCGGAAGCTTGCGGATGGTGCCGTCGATGGGAACCGAAACCTCGGCGTCGGGATCGATGCCGCCGCCCTCCTCGGGCATGAACAGTTCCAGCACCAACTTGCCGCCGCCACGGTTGATGATGTCCTCGGCCTTGATGACATGGCGGTGCATCGGCGAAAGCTGGTCCTTGCGCGAGATCATGATCTTCTCGGCATAGAGCATGCCGGCGCCCTTCTTCATGTCCTCGAAGCGGCCGTTGCGCACGGTGAACAGGAACAGGCCGAGTTCATCGAACCTGCCCTGGCCGTAGTCCGTGATATCCCAACCCAGCCGGGCGTCGAAAATGCCGGCGGAATCGGCACGCCGGTCCTGCATGTCCTGCGGCGACCAGTAAGCGAAAGGCGGCAATATGTAGCCGAAGGAGCGGATGAAGGCGTCGGCTTCGCGGATGATTTCGTTGACTTGCGAGCGCTTCATCATGCCTTCCTCTCACAATAGGCGGGCCATGTCCCTGCCCAGCTCAGCGTTCGCCACGCGCCGCCAGCTTGCGCATCGAAGCGATGCGCCGGCGGCTGATTTCGGTGCGCATCGCCATCATATGCAGGGCGAAGAACAGCAGCGTGAAGCCGATGGCCATGACCAGCAGCGGCCTGAGCAGGCTGCCGTCGATGGTCGGGCCGTCGAGGCGGAACACGGAGGCCGGCTGGTGCAGCGTGTTCCACCAGTCGACCGAAAACTTGATGATCGGAATGTTGACGAAGCCGATCAGCGTGATGATCGCGGCCGCCCATGCGGACTTGCTCGTGTCTTCCAGCGCACGGGTCAGCGCGATGATGCCGAGATACATCAGGAACAGCACGAAGACGGACGTGAGCCGCGCATCCCACACCCACCACGTGCCCCACATCGGCTTACCCCATATCGAGCCGGTGACGAGCGCCAGCGCCGTAAAACAGGCGCCGATGGGCGCCGCGGACTTCAATGCCACGTCGGCAAGCGGATGACGCCAGACCAGCGTGCCCAATGCCGACGTCGCCATCAGCGCATAGCACATCATCGATAGCCAGGCGAACGGCACATGGATGTACATGATGCGTACGGTCGTGCCCTGCTGATAGTCCTCGGGGGCCGCGAAGCTCAGGTAGAGGCCGGCGGCCAGAAACAGGCAGGCCGCACCCGTCAGCCATGGAATGGCCCTGTCGGCGAAGCCGACGAAGCGCGTGGGATTGGCAAGGTCCATCCAGTTGGACAGGCGGGTGCGAGAAGCGGTCATGACAAGCTACATAGTCCCGGCTGCTGCCGTGGGCAACAGCCGGAAGGACGCATGCCGATGTCAGGCCGCGGCATCCTCCTGCACGGCGGAGATGCGGGAAAGACGACGCACTTCCTCGTCGTTGAGCAGCCCGCCGGCACGCAACAGCGCCGCAAAGCGACCGTTGCGCAGGGAGAGTTCGGCGAAGCCACCCATTTCGACCACCCTGCCCTTGTCCATGAACACGACCAGATCGGCGTCGCGCACGGTGGTCAGGCGGTGGGCGATGATGAAGGTGGTGCGGCCGCGACGCAGTTCGTCGATGGCCTGCTTCACCCGCTCCTCGGTCTCGACGTCGAGCGCGCTGGTCGCCTCGTCGAGAACAAGGATCGGCGCGTTCTTCAGCACTGCACGGGCGATGGCGATACGCTGGCGTTCGCCGCCCGAAAGCTGCCCGCCGCGCTCGCCGACGATGGTGTCGTAGCCTTCGCCCTTGGAGAGGATGAAGTCCTGTGCGGCGGCGGCGAGCGCTGCCTCATGGATTTCCTCATAGGTGGCGTCGGCGCAGCCGATGCGGATATTCTCCTCGATCGAGCGATTGAGAAGGCCCGCATCCTGGAACACGGTGGCAATGCAGTTGCGCAGCGAACGGGCGGTGACGGTGCGCGTATCGATGCCGTCGACGAGGATGCGCCCGCGCTGCGGCGTGAACACGCGCTGCAACAGGTTGATGAGCGTGGTCTTGCCGGCGCCGGTCGGTCCGACGATGGCCACGGTCTGCCCGGCAGCCACCTCGAAGGAAACATCGTCAAGGCCCTGCCCCGAATTCGGGAACTCGAAGCCGACATTCTCGAAGCGGATATGGCCGGTGACCTTGCCGATCTCGCGGAGGCCCGCAGGTTCCCGCACCTCGAGGGCCGAGTCCTCCATGCGGTAGAACTCCTCGAGCTTGGCCCGGGCTTCCGAGATCTGGTTGACGAAGGCGGAAACCTGGTCGAGGCGGGCGATCAGCAGCGTCGCGAAACCGGTGAAGGCAATGACGTCGCCGATGCGCAACTGGCCATGCATGACAAGGTAGGAACCGATCAGCAGCACTACCATCATCGAGATGGTGGAGGACAGCCGGTGCAGGGCACTCGCCAGCGCCCACCAGTCGAGCACCGGATACTGCGCATCCAGCAGGTCGCTGACGAAGCGCTTCAGCGCCGCGGTTTCATGGCCGATGCGGTTGTAGCTCTGCAGCACGGCAACGTTGCTGACGGAGTCCGACACGTGTGCGAACACCTGGTGGTAGTGGCGTTCGACGCTGGCCTGCCCTTCCCGCGTCTTGCGCATCACCAGCCTGCCGATGATGAAATAGAGCGCGCCCAGCACCAGCAGCACCATCGACATGCGCAGGTCGAGGGTCAGCGCGGTGGGGATGAGCAGCATCAGCGCCACAGCGGTGGAAAGATGCTGGCGCATGAATTCCAGCCACAGCGTGAACAACGTCTCGACGGCACGCAGCAGCGTGTGCAGCGAATTGGAGGTGCCGCGCATGTGATGCCAGGCCAGCGGCATGTTGATGATGCGCTCGAAGGACTGCGAGAGCACGTCGCCGCGCAGCCTGTGGGCGAAACGATCCGCGCCGCGCGCCACCAGCACGAAAGCGATGATGTTGAAAACGCCCAGCCCCGCCCAGAAGACGAGCGACGGCACCACGTTGACGCGATCGGAAATGGCGTCGATGACCCGGCCGAACATGATCGGCTCAAGGATGGCGACAATGGCCAGGGTGACGTTGGCGCCGCAAATCAGGGCAACCCGCTTCTTGTCGGCGGCAAGATAGCCGAGCGCTCTCCAGTAGACTTGTAGAAGGGACACTCGTTTACTCCGCTAAACAGTTCATTGTGCAATGCACCATTTCTGGAAACGTATTAAACGATGCGTGCCAGAACAATGCTCCCTTACCGCTTCAGTTCCCGTTTCGCGAACAAAACATAGCTACGGAAAGTAATCTGCCGTGATCAGCTAACGGTTTGAGTTGAAAGGTAAAATGACCGCCATAAGGCGAAATTGCGGCAATCCGCGAAGGGACTGCCGCAATTTTAGCGGGAAATCAGGGGGAACGGGCGCAATGCCTCCCGATCGCCATTCTTCAGGTGGTTTTGACGGCACCCAGCCGGCTAACCGTTTTGGCGGCCGGTAACGTCAAAATTACTTCTGCCTGGCCTTCGTCCAGCGGGAAGGAATTTCCCTTGAGCTTTTTGCCGTTCACTTCAAGCACCGGCGCGGCAGCGGTCGTGCTGCGCTGCACCCGAATGGTCTGGCGCCCGCCGCCCAGCGCAAGCGTGGCCGTATAGCCCTCCCAATGCGAGGGTATGCGCGGATTGACCTCGACGACGCCGCCTCGCCTGCGGATGCCGAGGATCGCCTCGACCGCTGCCCGGTAAAGCCAGCCGGCGGAACCGGTGTACCATGTCCACCCGCCGCGCCCGGCCTTGTCGGCCCCATAGACATCGGCCGCCACGACATAGGGTTCGACACGGTAGTGCTCCGCGGCAGCCTCGTCCGGCGCATGGTTGACGGGATTGAGCATGGAGAAGCACTGATAGGCTTCATCCATCCGCCCCATCTCGGCAAGCGCGATGACATACCATGTTGCCGCATGGGTGTACTGGCCGCCATTTTCGCGCACGCCCGGCGGATAGCTCTTGATGTAGCCGGGGTTCTTCTCCCACTCGGAGAACGGCGGCGTGAACAGCTTGAGGATCTTGTTCTCCTCATCGACCAGCATTTCGCTGGCGCTGTCCATGGCCGTGCGCGAGCGGGCAGGATCGCCCTCGCCCGACAGCACGCTCCAGGATTGGGCGATGGAATCGATCTTGCATTCCTGCGACTCGCGCGAGCCGAGCGGCGTCCCGTCATCGAAGGTGCCGCGACGATACCACTGGCCGTCCCAGGCGCTGTTCTCCAGCGCCCGTTTCAGCACGGCGGCATGTGCCTGCCAGGCCTCGCTGCGTCCCTTGTCTGCCTGTGCCTTGGCGATCGGCGTGAAATCGCCCAGCGTCTTGAGCAGGAACCAGCCGAGCCATACGCTCTCGCCCCTGCCCTCGTCGCCGACGCTGTTCATGCCGTCGTTCCAGTCGCCGCCGAGGATGAGCGGCAATCCACCCGGACTGCTGCGCTTGACGGCGAGGTCGAGCGCACGGGCGCAATGCTCGTAGAGGGCGACGGATTCGCCACTCTTTTCCGGCAGGAAGAAGGCATCATGCTCGCCCTCGCCGAGCTGCTCGCCCTGAATGAAGGGCAGCTTCTCGTCGAGAATGGCCCGGTCGCCCGTCACGTCGATGTAGTAGGCCACGGCATAGGCCAGCCACACCACGTCGTCGGAGATCAGGGTGCGGACGCCGGCGCCGGTGCGCGGCAGCCACCAGTGCTGCACGTCGCCCTCGGGGAACTGGCGTCCCGCCGCATTGAGGATCTGCGCGCGGGCCAGGCTCGGATCATGGACCAGAAGGGCCAGCGTGTCCTGCAACTGGTCGCGGAAGCCGAAGGCGCCGCTTGCCTGATAGAAGGCCGAGCGCGCGCGGATGCGGCACGCCAGGCTCTGATAGGGCAGCCAGTGATTGACCATGAAGTCGAGCGTCTGGTCCGGCGTTTCCACCTGGATGGTGTCGAGGAAACCGCGCCATGCGGTTTCCGCCGCCGCAAGACGGCTGTCGAAGTCCGCCTCCCGGTGCTTCGCGATCAAGGCCGCCGCCTCGGCCGCGGTTTCGGCATCGCCCAGCAACCAGAGCAGGCTGATCTCGCCGCCCGCCGGCACCTCGATGTCGCGCGCCAGCGCGGCACAGGGATCGTCGCCGGCCTCGACCCGTCCGGACAGGGCTGTGCCCTTGAGCACCGCCTGCGGACGTTCGCTCGAACCGCCCTGCCCGATGAATTCGGCGCGATCCGCACTGACGGAGTCAGGCTGGCGGTCGCTGGCGAGGAACGCCACGCGGCCACCGAAGTCGAGATTGTACGGATTGGTGGCCAGCAATGCGCCGGTCGAGGCATCCTGCGAGGGGACAATCGTGCCTGCCGTGCGGGACCGGTGCGTGCCCAGAACCCATTCCGCATAGGCATAGACCCGCAGCCGCATCGCGTTCGCCCCGGAATTGCGGATGCGCAAGCGCGAAATCTTCACAGGGTCGGCGGGGTCGACCACATGCGCAAGCTCCGTATCCAGCACGCCGCGCCGGGCGCGGAAACTGGAAAAACCCTGCCCGTGAGTGGCCTCATAGGTCACGGCCGGATCGCGCACGACCGCCGCGAGCGGCGAGAAGGCGGCCCCACTGTCGAGATCGTGGATATAGACCCCCTCGCCCGGCCGGTTTGTCACCGGATCGTTCGACCACGGCGTGATCTGGTAGTCGCGGCTGTTGCGGCTCCAGGTGAAGCCAGCCCCTTCGGCCGAAGTATGGAAGCCGAAAGCGTCGTTCGACACCACATTGATCCATGGCTGCGGCGTGACCCTGTGGCCGGTAAGCCGCACGACATAGCGGCGGCCGTCGCCCTCGAAACCGCCGAAGCCGTTCCAGTTGGCCAGTCCCTTTCCATCCGCCGGCTTGTATTTGGCGGGCGCCACCGCCGGCAAGGGCAGCGGCACCGGCGCCTCTTCCCGCGAGGCCGGCGCGGCGGCCGAGCCATTCTGGACCTCGCGCGCCTGCAGGGCCGTGATCTCGGCACGCTCGATCTGGTCGCTGATCGTGCCGTTGCGCGTATGCAGGACCACCCGCGCCGAGGTCAGCAAGGTGCGATAGGTCGGCTCATCCATCAGGTCGCGGCGCACCGCGAAGATATGCTGGCGCGGACCGAGTTCGGAGCCGCGCAGGCGGCTGTTCTCGCACAGATAGTCAATCGCCTGCTGCAGATCCTGCACGTAGGAGGACGACTGCTCGTTGACGATGACCAGATCGGCCGTGAGCCCCCGCGCGCGCATATATTCCTGGTAGCGCAGGCCCTGCGCGACGATTTCGAGGTCGGCCAGATCGTCGATACGGATGGCGAAGATCGGATAGTCGCCCGAAATGCTGGTCGGCCACAGGCTGGACTGCTTGCCAAGCCCGGCGGTGATGGCTTCCGAGGGCAGACGCAGGTTCGGATCGGGATAGATCAGGTAGCGCGCCAGGCTCTGGCCGATGGCAGCATCCGCGAGGCTCAGGCCGAGATGGCGGGTCTGGACCTGTGAGCGGGTCCAGGACAGCATGGCCTGACGGGCAAAGCTTTCGGGATGATCGAGCCGGTTGATCGCGTCATCAAGTTCTTCCCTGTTCGAACCCACGCAGGTCCAGAAAGTGAGCGATATCTTCTTGTTGGCGGGCACGCGTACCCTGCGGCGCAGGGCGGCTATCGGGTCGAGTGTAAACCCGGCGCGGCCTTCAAGCCGCGTGCCTCCCTCCATGGCTGCCGGATCGGCGATGGTGCGTCCGCGCCCGATGAAGGCGCGCCGGTCCGTCTCGGCTTCCGTGTCGCGCGCCAGGCCGGTCGGATCGGTGACGAAATGTACGGCAACGATGTCGACCTCGCGCTCGTCGCGCTTGCGCCGGCGGGCGAAGATAGCGCCGTTGTTGGAGGAAATCTCCGTTTCCACGAACATCTTGGAAAAGGCCGGGTGGGCATTGTCCGAAGCCTCGGGCGCCAACACCAGTTCGGCAAAGGAGGTCACCTCGATATAGCGGTCGCTCGAACCGTCGTTGTGGAGCGTCACGCGGCGGCCCTCGCCGTGCCCTTCCGAGATGACGATGCATTCCACTTCCGAACGCAGCGATTGCACGCTCTTGGCGAAGGTCGCCTTGTCGTCGGAGAAGTAGGTCTGCGTCACCTCCCCTGGCGCCTGCTTCGGCTCGACGGTGGCAGACCACCATTCGCCGGTGTCGACATCGCGCAGGAAGATGTAGGAGCCCATCCGGTCTTCCACCGGGTCGGGTTGCCAGCGGGTTACGGCGAGGTCGCCCCAGCGGCTGTGACCGGAGCCGGTGGCCGTAACCATCACCGAATAACGCCCGTTGGACATCAGGCAGGTGGATCGCAAGGCCGTCGCCGGATCGGGGATGATGCGGGTGTCGAGGCTCTGCGTTTCCTGCTCGTCCAGCAAGGGCCGCTCTTCCGCTTCCGTGCGTACCGTATCGGCGGGGATTTCGCGCGGCGCCTTCTCCTGCAGCAGCAGTTCCGCGGATTCGATCACCGGGTCGGAATGGAAGCGGTCACGCAAACGCCCTTCGAACACGACGTTCGCCACGGCGGCGATGGACATGCCGGAATGGTGTGCATAGTAGTTCAGCACCACGGCATGGTCGGCGCCCTCCGGCACACGTTGCGGGGTGAAGTCCACGGCGTCGTGATAGCCGTAGCGTCCCAGCGCGCCGATGCTCCGCAGCCGCTTCAGGTTCTCCACCGCCTCGCGCGGCATGAACTGCGCCGCCAGAATGGTGGCATAGGGCGCGATCACGAGATTCTGCGCCAGGCCGCGCTTGAGGCCAAGGCCGGGCACGCCGAAATTGGTGTACTGATAGGTCAGTTCGCGGTCGCGGGCATTGTAGGCGGCTTCGGAAATGCCCCATGGCACGTTCCGCTGGCGGCCGTACTGCATCTGGCGCTTGATGACGAGATTGCTGGTCTGGTTGAGCAGGCTGCCCTGCGGCTCCTTCATCACCAGCGGCGGCATCAGATACTCGAACATCGAGCCCGACCACGACATCAGCGCGCCGCGAAAGCCGATCTCCACGATGGGGCGGCCAAGCTTGAACCAGTGCTCGGTCGGCAGGTCGCCCTTGGCGATGCCGAACAGCGAGGTCAGGCGCGCTTCCGACGCCAGAAGGTCGTAACAGCTTTCGTCAAGCTGATGCTCCTCCGCGCGATAGCCGATGGAGAGCAGCTTGCGCTCATGGCGCATCAGGAAGGAGAAGTCCATCTCGAAGGCGAAGCGGCGCGCCCGCTCGCGCAGGCGAAGCAGGCGTCCCCGCAATTCCTCGACGGTGCGGTCGTCGCTGTGCGAATCGTGCACATGCGCCTCGCAGGTCGCCTCCAGCCGCGCAGCCCAGTCGACCACCACATCCGAACGGCCGGAGCCGACTTCCGCGTGGATAGCCGCCGCCAGCTTTCTGATCTCGCCGGCCAGCACCGACAGGTTGATGGTGCGGATGGACGCCATCTCGGGCTGTTCCTTGATGGTGTGCACCGCGCGGCGCATGCCATCCAGGCGGTCGGCCAGCCGTTGGCGCAGCGGGCGCAACTGGCGGCGGTCGTCCGGCAATTCGTCAAGGCTTTCATCGAGAATGGCGACAACGTCGAGCACGCCTTCAAAATCGCCATGGAGATGCACCGACGGCGCTTCCGCCCATTCGGCACAAGTTGCCGCGACCGTCACCAGATGGCCGGCGAGATTGCCGCTGTCGACGGCCGAAATGTAAAGCGGATGCAGCGGCTTCAGCGTCTTGGTGTCGTACCAGTTGTACAGGTGCCCGCGTTCGCGCGGCATGTTCTCGATGGTCGACAGCGTTACCTCGATGCGCGAGACGGCATCGGCCATGCTGATCCAGCCGAAATCGCGCGCCGATACCACGGACAGAAGATAGACGCCGATATTGGTCGGCGAACTGCGCGGCGCCACAACCGGTGCCGGACTTTC
This sequence comes from Aquamicrobium terrae, assembly GCF_052978165.1. NCBI lineage: Bacteria > Pseudomonadati > Pseudomonadota > Alphaproteobacteria > Hyphomicrobiales > Phyllobacteriaceae > Aquamicrobium > Aquamicrobium terrae. The sequence continues at coordinate 259,594 of NZ_JBRKLZ010000001.1, read as the reverse complement.
CTGGAAATTGTCCGGTGGCAGGTGATGATGTTCCTCGGTGACGAAGCTTTCGAAATAATGCCATGTGCGCCGGGCCGCGATACGCAGCGCGTACAAGTCGCTGGGCGCCAGGTGCAGCCGATCCTCGGTTTCGGCCGAGCGGCTGATAACCCAGGCGAAGGCCGGCGAGCCGACCCAGAACAGGGCGAAGAAGAAGGCGACGAACGCGCCGGTCGAATCGTTGAAGACCGGAATGGCCAGGCCGGCAACGCCGATGATGACGGCCCCGTACATGGCTGAATAATAGGAGCCGAGGTCATTCGCCCCGCCCTTGTGAGCCTGCGAGGCGGTGCGCCATTCGAGCAGGTTCTTGCGGGAGACGAAAAGCCGGTAGAGCGTGCGGATGATGGCATCGGTCATCATCCAAGCGGAATGCGCCATCAGCACCATGCGCAGCGCCACCATGGCCGTGCCGAAGGCGATGTCGCGCGCCAGGGCCGAGAAGTGGCCGCGCGGCGTGGAGTCCCGGCTCTTCGGCCACATGCCGTTGACGATGTTGAAGGTCGGCGCCATGAACAGGGTGAGGATCAGCAGCGCCTGCCATTGCGCGGCCTGGGTGAAAGGCAGCAACGTCCATCCGGCAATCGCCGCCATCACCCAGAAGATGGGCGTCAGCGTGCGGCGCAGATTGTCCACCATCTTCCAGCGCGACAGGGCCGGCACCCCCGACAGGGGGTTGATGATGAAGTTGAGAAGCTGCCAGTCGCCGCGTGCCCAGCGGTGCTGGCGCGAGGCATCGACCGAGTAGCGGGTCGGATAGTCTTCCACCAGTTCGACATCGGTGACGAGGGCCGAGCGTGCGAAGGAGCCTTCCACCAGATCGTGGCTGAGAATGGTGTTTTCCTCGAAGCGATCCCGCAGAGCCGCCTCGAACGCATCGATGTGGTAGAGGCCCTTGCCGGTGAAGGTGCCGGCGCCGAACACGTCCTGATAAAGATCGGACACAGCGAAAACATAGGGATCGAGGCCACGATCCGTCGAGAACACGCGCTGGAAGAACGAGGCCTCGTCGCCCGTGGTCAGCGAGGGCGTAATGCGCGGTTGCAGGATCGTGTAGCCGGCATTGACCTTCTTGCTGGCCGCATCGAAATGCGGGCGATTGAGCGGATGGGCGAGCTTGCCGATCAGCTTGGCCACGGCATCGCGCGTGGTGCGGGTGTCGGCATCCAGCGTCATCACGTAGACGACGTTCTCCGGCAGCGGGGCATCCGGCGGCATGAAAGTGGTGTCGCCGTCGCCGCGCAGCAGCAGGTTCAGTTCGTGCAGCTTGCCGCGCTTGCGCTCCCAACCCATCCAGACGCCTTGCGAGGGGTTGTAGAGCCGCCGCCGGTGCAGGAGATGAAAGCGCGGCGTGCCCGTCGTCGGGTAGCGCTGGTTGAGACGAGCGATTTCGGCGCGGGCGAAATCGAGGATTTCCATATCGGCCTGGTCAAGCTCCGCATGGCTGTCGGGCCAGTCGGAGAGAAGCGCGAAATAAAGCTCGTCCGAGACATTGGCGAGGTGGTGCACTTCGATATTGCGGATGTTCTCCTCGACATCGTCGCGCGACCCTATCAACGACGGCACCACGACGAGGGTGCGCGCTTCGGTAGGTATGTCGTCCTTGTAGTCATAACCGACGAGACGTGTCGGCTTGAGGAACAGAAGCACCACCGTGTTGAAGAAACCGAGCATGCCCTCGCTTGCCGGCACCGCGAACAGCACCAGCATCAGCACGATGGCCCACACCGGCAGGCCGAGCACGGCGAGCGCGTTGCCGCTCAGATAAAGCAGCAGCGCGGTGAGCGCGAACACGGGAACGAAGATGCCCAGCCAACCCGCCTTGCGGAAGGATCGCTTCAGCGACAGGCCGAAAGGCGGGTGATAGCCGATTTCCTTTTCCAGCACCTCGCGGCAGGCGCCGACGAGATAGAAACCGACATCGGAAGGCTCTCCGCCGGCGTCCGCGCGGCCGACCGACCTGGCCGCCATATCGACCGCAGTCTCGGCCACACTGTATTCTGAGCCGCCGGAGCGCCGCGCCAGTTCCTCGATGGCCGTGCGGTATTGGTCGCGCGAAGAGAAATCGAGCGCGGAATAGTCGGCCTTCTGGCGCAGGACCTCGTCGATGCGGCTGACTTCCTCGAACCAGACTGTCCAGTCGACGTCGTTGATGAGGCGCAGGCCGCGGATGATGTTGCCGGTGGTGACGTTGCCGGCCGAAAGCGTCTGATGCTCGGCCATGATGATCTGCTCGGCGTCCGAATCGGATTTCTCCAACTCGCCTTCCAGCCATTCGAGCGCCCTGCCCGCATTCTGCGATCCGTCACGCAAGCGATAGAGGAGTTGGGTCGCGAAGGTGGTGTCGCGGGCATAGGCGCCGTAACGGCTCAGCATTTCCTCGCGCTCGCCGCCGTCGGCCGAGGCAAGCGCCCGATCCGCGACCTCGTTGGCGATCACGCGCATCTGGCGCGCCCGCTCGACCCGCAGGGCAAGCCGGCGCAAATTCTCGATCAGGACAAAGCGCAGCAGGGACGGCAGGGCCCATATCTCACCGATCTTCATCGGCTCGACGGACTGGAACCCTTCGACGATCGCCTTGAACGTCTGCGCCGAAACGGAGCTGTCCGAATGCGCGACATAGGCCCAAGCGATCGCCAGGGCGCGAGGCACGCTGGTGCCGTCCGGAAGCTTGAGGGTCGGCAACTGGCGGTAGAAGCGGCGCGGCAGGTCGCGCTTGATCTGGTAGATGGTTTCCTCGACCAGATAATTGTTGTCGAGCAGCCATTGCGCGGCTGGCGTAATCGTTTCGCCCTTGGCCTGTGCGGAGTTGGTCGAGCGATAGACCTCCAGTATCCTGGCGGCGCTTTCGCGGATACGGGTCTGGAAATCGAAGGTGCCGAGCCCGGCCAGGCTCTGCGTTTCGCCCTCGGCCATCTGCTTGCCAAGCAGCCGCAGCCTGTCTTCCTGGTAGAACTGAGCCCTTATCGGCAATTCCGCCGCCAGGGGCATGGCAGCGGTTTGGGCTTCAAGGCGATCCGGGCTGATCTGAATATTCATTAAAAATCCACAAGGCGAAAAACGGGCGTGGCATCGGGGAGGCCATTGCAACCATAAACCGTTTTAAATGAGAATGGTTGCATCGCGCGACAGGCCGGGAGTCCTGGCTTCTCCCCTGCCCGCCACTCTGGCTGTTTCCCCCAATCCTAGAAGCGAAGCGCGTCGATCGAAAGGAAAGAATTCAGGCTTTTTCGTGTTCTGGGCGGGGTATGGCGGTTGCCGGCGGCCAACTCCGATAACGCTTTGCAACAGCCCTTAACGAAGAGGCCAAGGCGCGTGAGTCCCTGCAGATTGGAACGATGCCGCGCCCTTCGGACAAGACGGGCGCGGCACCGGCACTCTTGTCAGACAGCGGCGGTGACGATGATCTCCACCTTGTATTTGGGAGCGGCCAGCTTGGCTTCGCCGGTCGCACGGGCCGGAGCGTGTCCCTGCGGCACCCACTCGTCCCACACCTTGTTCATCTCGGCAAAGGTCGACATGTCGGAGAGCCAGATGATCGCCTGAAGGATCTTGGTCTTGTCGGAGCCGACCTCGGCGAGCAGCCTGTCGACGGTGGCCAGAATATCGCGGGTCTGCGCCTTGACGCTTTCACCCTCACCCACCTGACCGGCCAGATAGGCGGTGTTACCATGCACGACGACCTGGCTCATGCGCTGGCCAACTTCGACACGACGAATGCTCATTTTGTCTTCCTTCCTGAAACCTGTCCGCCCTGACTGGGCAGGGCTTGTGTAGATAGAGCATTCCTCCACGGCAAGCCCGGCAGGGAGCGAAGATGAGGGCATGTCGCAAAAACACCGCGATGGCAGTTCCATATCTTGTCTGCGACCTTCAGCTTTGGCATGAAGGGCGCGCCCGCCGCAGGTCATGCGGCTCCCAGTCCTTCCAGAGGTATCCATGGAAATCCGTCAGATCAGCGAAGACTATTCGGTCACCGGCCAGATCGCGCTCGAGGACGTGGCACAGATCAAGGCGGCCGGCATCAAAAGCGTGATCTGCAATCGTCCTGACGGCGAACAGGTGGACCAGCCCACGCAGGATGCGGTGCGCGCGGCCGTCGAGGCAGCGGGCCTGACCTTCCGCTATATTCCGGTCGTGAGCGGCCAGATGACCGCCGACAACGTCGCTGATCAGGCCAAGGCACTGGAGGAGCTTCCGGCTCCGATTCTTGCCTATTGCCGCTCCGGCACCCGCTGCACCAATCTCTTCCTGGCCATCCAGCAGTCGAAGGCCTGACCTCGGCCCGCCTCAGATACGCAGGCCATAGCGCAGGCCGTCATAGATCGCGGCATGTATATTGCGCGAGGCGACGGCGTCGCCGATGCGGAACATGATCAGGCCGCGTTCGCCGTTGCGGACCGGGAAGATATCGCCGCCGTGCACCAGCCGCTCATAATCGATGCCGCCCCGGTTTCGCGACAGCGGCTTGAGGGCGAGATAGAGGTCATCGAGCGGCGCGGTGCCATGTTCCACTACCACCTGATCGACGCACCGCTCGGCGCTCCAGCCGTCGGCGAAATCCGACCCCAGCGTGGCCACGAGCTGGTTGCCCTCGCGCCGCACCGATCTCAGGCGCGTGTTGATGGTCACGGTGACGCCCTTTTCGCGGAAGACGCGCATATAGGGCACATGGTTCATGCCGCCCATTTCCGGCGCGAAGAACCGCTCCGGTGAAACCAGTTCCAGCTTCGAGCCGGCATTGGCGATCACCTCGGCCGTGCCCATGCCCTGATGGCCGCCATTGTCGTCGAACAGCAGCACGGTCTCGCCCGGCTTGACGCTGCCGGCCATGATGTCCCAGCTTGAGGTGACGAGATCGTCGCCGGCCTCAAGAGGCGGATTCTGCGGCAGGCCACCCGTCGCGACCACGACCACATCTGGCGCCAGCGCCAGAACATCGTCCTGCTCCGCCCATGTGTCGTAGCGCATTTCGACGCCCAACCGGTCCAGCTCCGCCAGTCGCCAGTCGACGATGCCGATCAACTCCCTGCGGCGCGGGTTCTGGGCGGCGAGCCTAACCTGGCCGCCGGCTTCGCCCGTGGCTTCCAGAATGGTGACGGAATGACCGCGCTCGGCGGTGACGCGCGCCGCTTCGAGGCCGGCTGGCCCCGCACCGACGACGACGATCTTCTTCAGCGGCCCATCCGTCCTGCGGATGATGTGCGGGATGGCCGCCTCGCGCCCGGTCGCGGCATTGTGGATGCAAAGTGCCTCACCGCCTTCATAGATGCGGTCGAGGCAATAGGTTGCCCCCACACAGGGGCGGATCTCGTGTTCGCGGCCTTCCATCACCTTCTTGACGATGTGCGGATCGGCAATATGAGCCCGCGTCATTCCGACCATATCGAGCTTGCCGGTGGCGATCGCATGGCGCGCGGTGGCGACATCGGCGATGCGTGCCGCATGAAAGGTCGGGAACTTCGTTGCCGCCCTCACCTCTCCGGCGAAATCCAGGTGGGGGGAAGAGCGCATGCCGGTGATGGGGATCACCTTGGTAAGCGCGGCGTCCGTCTCGATGGACCCGCGGATGATGTTGAGGAAATCGATGCGGCCGGACCCCGCCAGCCGCTGGGCGATCTCCACGCCTTCCTCCCGGGAAAGGCCGGTGGCGAAATCCTCGTCGGCCACCAGCCTGATGCCGACGACAAACGCGTTCCCGACCGCCTTGCGGATCGCGTCGAGCACCATGAAGGTAAAGCGCAGCCGGTTTTCGAGCGGCCCGCCGTGCTCGTCCTCGCGATGGTTGGTGGCGGGCGACCAGAACCCGTCCATCAGATGGCCGTAGGCCTCGAGTTCGATGCCATCCAGTCCCGCCGCCTGACAGCGCTGCGCGGCGGCGGCATAGTCCGCCACGATGCGCTCCATGTCCCAGTCCTCGATGGCCTTGGGGAAGGAACGGTGCGCGGGCTCCCGCACCGGTGACGGCGCCAGCACCGGCAGCCAGTCCCCCTTGTTCCAGCCGCTGGTGCGGCGGCCGAGGTGGGTGATCTGGATCATCACCTTGCAGTCATGCTCATGGCAGGCATCGGCCAGTTCGGAGAGCCACGGCACGATGGCGTCGTCATAAAGGTGCAGATTGCCGAAGGCAGGCGGGCTGTCGCGCGAGACGATGGCCGAACCAGCCGTCATGGTCAGCGCCATGCCACCCTTCGCCTTTTCCGCGTGATAAAGGCGATAGCGCTCCTTGGGCATGCCGTCCTCGGAATAGGCCGGCTCGTGGCTGGTGGACATCACGCGGTTCTTCAGCATCAGATGCTTGAGCTGATAGGGCTGGAGCAAGGGGTCCTGGCTGGCCATCGTCTTTCCCGGTATGCGATGCTGGCGGTTCTGTTCGCTAAAGCGTGTCGCGATCTTTCAGATTCGCTCCTTGCGCTTTAAGCGATTGTTTTTACGCATGTCGTTGTCCCGAAACCGGTTCCCACTTCCGGGCGACATGCTTGTGTGCCGGATGCCGGTTCCTATTCGGTCTCTCCGGCGAAGCATTCGAGTGCGCTCAGCCGCCAGCCATTCGTCTTCGACGCAATGTCGGCGACCTTCCAGCGGCCATCGATGTTCTTGAGCGACCACACCATTTCGCGGGAGGCGTCCTCGCTGTCGGCAAACAGGTCGAATGTCGCGGTTACCTCGGCCTGGTCGCCATTGACGGTTTCGGAAAGCTTCAGCGTGCGGGCAAGTTCGGCATCGTCGAAATCCTGCGCGTCCAGTGCCGGATCGGCATCTATGCAGGGCAGACCGTCTGCGCTGGCGAGCGCCGCATCGTTCTGGTCGAACAGCTTTTTCACCGGCTCGACCAGACGGTCACGATAGTCCGGATCGCCCACGAACCGCCCCTGCGTGTAGAAGAACTTCACGGCATCGGATGCCGGGCCGGCCATGGCGGCGGCGGGAACGAGGCTTCCCAGGACGAGGGCAAGCAGCGGCAGTTTCATCATGATCCTCCTGCGATGAACCTGCCTTTCAATACCATGCATCCTCCATAGCGTCCTTGCGGCGCGCCATGAAATCCTGAAGCGCCTCGTCGATCGACTGATCGAGGGGCGGCGCTTCATATTCAGCCAGCATCTTCTTCCAGCGCCGATTGGCACGGGTGGCGGCATCCAGCGAACCTGCCGCTTCCCATTTCTCGAACGGCTCATTGTCGGCGATCTCGGAATCCCAGAAAGCCGTCTCGTAGTTGGCCAGCGTATGGGCGGAGCCGAAGAAGTGATTCCCGGGTCCGACCTCGCGGAAGGCATCGAGCGCCAACTGGTTGTCGTCGATCTTCACGCCGTCGAGATAGGTATGCAGCGCACCGCAGAAATCCGCATCCATGACGAATTTCTCGTAGGACATGGAGAGCAGCCCGTCGAGGAAACCGGCCGAATGCAGGATGAAGTTGGCGCCGCAATGCACTGCCGCCAGCATCGACATGGTGCCCTCGTTCATCGCATGCGCATCCGGCAGCTTGGAGGTGGTGAAGTTGCCGGAACAGCGCAGCGGCAGGTTGAGCCGCCGAGCCAGTTGGCCGATCACCATGGAGCCGACGGCCGGTTCGGGCGTACCGAAGGTGGGGGAGCCCGAGCGCAGGGACATGGAAGACAGGAAATTGCCGAAGATCACCGGCGCGCCCGGCCGTTCGAGCTGGGTGAGCGCGCAGCCGGCCATGGTCTCGGCCAGGGATTGCGCAATCGCCCCGGCGTTGGTCACCGGCCCCATGGCACCGCCGAGGATGAAGGGCACGATCACCGCGGCCTGGTTGGCGCGTGCATAGGCGCGCAGTGCCAGCGTCATGGTACCGTCCCAGACCAGCGGCGAGTTGACGTTGACATTGCCGAGGATCACGCAGTTTTTATCGGCAAAGTCGCGCCCGAACACGATGCGGGCCATCTCGATGGAATCCTCGGCCCGGGATTCGGCGGTGACCGAGCCCATGAAGGCACGGTCGGAATATTTGATATGGCTGTAGACCATGTCGAGATGGCGTTTGTTGACCGGCACATCGACCGGTTCGCAGATCGTGCCGCCCGAATGGTGCAGCCATGGCGAGGACTGGGCGAGCTTGATGAAGTTGCGGAAGTCCTCGATGGTGCCGTAGCGGCGGCCCTTGTCGAGGTCCATGACGAAAGGCGAGCCGTAGGCCGGCGAGAACACGACCTTGTTGCCGCCGATCTGCACCGAGCGCGCGGGATTGCGTGCATGCTGGGTGAATTCCGCTGGCGCCGTCTTCAGCACCTCGCGCAGCAGGCCCGGCTCGAACTTCACCAGCACGCCGTCGACCTTGGCGCCGGCCTTGCGCCACAGATCGAGCGCTACCGGATCGTCGCGAAATTCGATGCCGATTTCGGCCAGGATGCGGTCGGCCGTTTCCTCGATACGGACGAGATTTTCTTCCGACAGGATGTCGTAGGTGGGAATGCCGCGGACGATATAGGGACGGCCGAGCCCTTGCGGCCCATGCGAGCGCTGCTCGCGCCTGGCATGGCGCCCGCCCCTTTCCCGACGCGAAGGTTGACCGCTTGTCTCGGCAACGGCTTCGACAGTACCCATGTCCTCCCCTCCGGATCCGATACGCATTGCACGAATATCATGCTAACTCCGGTCGATCCGGCTGTAACGCCTGAAAATCGTGATTGATCGTATGAGTTTTAATTATGCGACAGGCACCACCCCTCCCCTCGCAGGCGGCATGATTTGGCTGGGGGCGAACGGCACCGGTCGCTTTCTTAGCCCGACAGAATCCGGCTAATGTAGCGCCATGCCGATCCGCCAGCTTTCCGAAACCATGATCAACCAGATCGCCGCCGGCGAGGTGATCGAGCGCCCTGCCTCGGTGGTGAAGGAATTGGTCGAAAATGCGCTGGACGCCGGTGCCGGCCGCATCGAGATCGTCACCGGCGGCGGGGGCCTCAACCTCATCCGCGTGACCGACGACGGCTCGGGCATGAACGCGCAGGAGCTGCCGCTGGCCATCGGCCGCCACTGCACTTCCAAGCTCGCCGACGATATCCACGACATCCGCTCGCTGGGTTTCCGGGGCGAGGCCCTGCCCTCGATCGGTTCGGTGGCGCGGCTTTCCATCCGCTCGCGAGCGCAGGACGGCGACAGCGGGGCAGAGATCGGGGTTGAAGGCGGGCACATTACGCCGGTGCGGCCGGCGCCTGCCAATCGCGGCACCACCGTTGAGGTGCGCGACCTGTTCTTCGCCACGCCGGCCCGGTTGAAGTTCATGAAAACCGAGCGCGCCGAAAGCTCGGCGACCAGCGACATCGTCCGGCGCATCGCCATAGCCTTCCCCTCGGTCCGCTTCACCCTGGCGGGAGCCGACCGCACGACGCTCGACCTGCCGGCGACCGGTGATGCGCCGGACGGGCATCTGGAGCGCATCGCGCAGGTGATGGGGCGGGAGTTCGCCGACAACGCGATCCCCATCGATGCCATGCGCGAAGGCGTCCATCTGCAGGGCTATGTGTCGATCCCCTCCTACACCCGCGCCAACGCGCTCCAGCAATATGCCTATGTCAACGGCCGGCCGGTGCGCGACAAGCTCTTCGCCGGCGCGGTGCGCGGTGCCTATGCCGATGTGCTGCCGCGTGACCGCCATGCCGTGACCGTGCTGTTCCTGACGCTCGATCCGGCCACGGTGGACGTCAATGTGCATCCGGCCAAGGCAGATGTGCGGTTCCGCGAGCCCGGACTGGTGCGCGGGCTCATCGTCGGCGCGATCCGCCAGGCGCTGGCCGATGCCGGCATCCGGGCCGCGACCACCGGGGCGGCCGGGATGATAGCGGCCTTCCGCTCCGCGCCTCCACCATCGGACGGCGGCGGCGCGTCTTTCATTCCCCGGAACGGAACGCCGTTTCGACCGGCGGCGGGTTTCGATCTTCAGGCGTCGCCCTATCGGCCGCTCGTCAACGGGCTTGCCGAAAGCCGGCAAGCCGCTTTCACGCCGATGACAGCAGCCAGCGCGGACATGCGGGCTGGCCAGGCGGAAGCCGACGAGCAATTGCAGCGGACGACCCTCGGCGCCGCGCGAGCGCAGGTGCACGAGAACTATATCGTTGCCCAGACCGGGGATTCGCTGGTCATCGTCGATCAGCATGCAGCCCATGAGCGGCTGGTCTACGAGGCGCTCAAGACGGCCCTGCATTCGCGCCCGGTGCCTTCGCAAATGCTGCTTCTGCCCGAAATCGTGGACCTTCCGGAAGACGATGCCGAGCGTCTCGCCCTGCATGGCGAGACCCTGGCGCACTTCGGCCTGCGGCTCGAACGGTTCGGGCCTGGCGCGGTGGCGGTGCGCGAGACGCCTGCCATGCTTGGCGAAGTCGACGTCCCGCAACTGGTGCGCGACCTGGCCGACGAGATCGCCGACCATGACACCACCGAAACGCTGACCGAACGCCTCCATCACATTGCCGCGACCATGGCCTGCCATGGTTCGGTGCGTTCCGGTCGTCGCCTCAAGCCCGAGGAGATGAATGCGCTGCTGCGGCAGATGGAAGCGACGCCGGGGTCCGGCACCTGCAATCACGGCCGCCCGACTTATATCGAGCTCAAGCTGGCCGACATCGAGCGCCTGTTCGGCCGGCGCTGACCCAAACTTGACCTCGCCACTTTTTGCGGCGATGACATGCTGATTGAATCTGGTACGCTTCCATGATGAACCGCTTTGAAGGTCCCGGCAGCCGGGAGGCCCGCATCCGTTATCTCGATGGTGACTTTCAGGTCACCAGCCCCGGCGCTTATGTCCGGTGCGCGGTGACGGGCGAGCACATCACGCTCGACGAGCTGAAATACTGGAGCGTCGAGCGGCAGGAAGCCTATGCCAGCGCAAGGATTTCCTTCGAGCGCGAGCTGGAAATGAACCCGGACCTGCGCAGCCGGGCGAAGTAGCAGGATACGGCACCTCGATCGGACATCCGGGAAAGCCGCGAACCGGTTCCCGTTTCGATCCGATGCCTTATCCCGCCAGACGCCGCAATTTCCAGCTTTCCACCGTCTCGTTGATGATGCGGGCCGGCGCCTGCTCCTGATCGAATACGGTTTCGATCTCCAGCACGTTCAGATGCTTCAGGAATTCGGGGCTGGCCGCGCCGTGGCGAAGCCGCACCGCATCCTTGGCGGTCGTGATCAGTTCCAGATCCTCTGCCCTAGCCATCGCCAGCAATTCGTCCAGCTCATCCGCGGCGTAGAAATGATGATCGGGAAAGGGGCGGGTCAGAACCACCGTCGCGCCGGCCTTTGACACGGTGTCGAAGAATTTCTCCGGATGGCCGATGCCGGCAAAGGCAAGAAAGCGTCGCCCGGCGAAGCGCCCGGCATTGCACGGCCGGGTCCGGGCATCGAAGATCGGCTTGCCGGCGCGGGCCGCCTGCCGCACCACGGCATCGGCCGCGCTTCCCTCGCCCATGCGCAGGAGCGCGTGGGCATGGACAAGCTGGTCGACCACCCTGGCCCGCAAGGGGCCGGCGGGAATGACGCGGCCGTTGCCGAGCCCATAGCGTGCATCCACCACCATCAGCGCGTAGTCGATATGAATGCGGGCGCTCTGGAAGCCGTCGTCCATGATGAGGAAATTGCAGCCGTGCTGCTCCATGAGGAGTCGCGCCCCGGCGGCACGGTTCGCCGTCACCGCTACCGGCGCATGCTCGGCCAGAAGCAGCGGTTCGTCACCGACATGCCTGGCCGCATCATGATGGGCATCGACGATATGCGGGCTGGAAAAGCCGCCGCCATGGCCGCGCGACAGGATGCCGGGCGCGAACCCCATGCTACGCGCCTGCTTCGCCAGCGCGATGGCCACCGGCGTCTTGCCGGTGCCGCCTACGGTGAAATTCCCCACGCACAGCACCGGGGCGGACATCTTCTCGCGCCGCGTCTTGTGCAGCCGGCGACCGGCGACGAAGGCATAGGCGGCGGAAAGCGGCGAAAGGCCAAATGCGCGCCAGTCCGGCTTTTCCCACCAGAAAGGCGGTGCCTCGCTCGCCATGTCAGCCCTTGCCCGCCCGGCTCAGCCTGGCCTGCACGACCAGCGGCTGAATGAAAGGCTCCAGCACCTTCATGGTGGCCGAAAGGGCGCCGCGCATGTCCTGCACGGTTGCGGCGGCGGCCGTCATCATGGTGCGGCGTGCTTCTTCGTTCACCAGCAGATAATTGACGGCGCCGGCCAGCATGTTGCGGTCACGCACCAGCTTGGCCCCGCCCCGGTCCAGCAGCCGCTTGTAGGCTTCGCGGAAGTTCTGGACATTACGGCCGGCGAGGACGGCCGTATCCAGCATGGCTGGTTCGAGCGGATTCTGTCCGCCGGTAGAGGATAGCGACCGGCCGACGAAGGCGATTTCCGTAAGACGCAGATAAAGCCCCATCTCGCCGATCGTATCGCCGAGCAGAATGTCGGTGTCGGCGGCAATCGGCTGGCCGAGGCTGCGGCGCACCAGCTTGAGGCCCATGGAGCCGATCTGTTCCGCCAGTTCTTCAGCGCGGGCCGGATGGCGGGGTACGACGATGGAGAGCAGGCCGGGATGGCGCTTGCGCAGGGCGGCATGGATTTCCGCCGCCATCTTCTCCTCGCCTTCGTGGGTCGAGACGGCGGCCCATGTCGGCCGATTGCCGATCTGACGCTTCAGGATCTGCAACGCCTTTTCGTCCACCGGAGGGGGCGGCGTGTCCACCTTGAGGTTGCCGGATACGGTAACCGGCCGCGCGCCCAGCGTGCGGAAGCGTTCGCCGTCGATCTCGGATTGCGCCACGACATGGGCAAGGTTCTCGAACAGGGCTTCGGCAAGGCTCGTCCGCTTCTTCCACGAAGCGAAGGAACGGTCCGACATGCGCCCGTTGACCAGAACTTGCGGCACGTTGCGGGCACCGAGTTCCAGGATGGTCATCGGCCAGATCTCGGACTCGGCGATGATGGCAAGGTCCGGCACCCAGTGGTTCAGGAAACGGCTGACGGCCGGCTTGATGTCGAGCGGCACATATTGATGGATGACGCTGTCGCCCAACCGCTCGGTCACCACCTTGGCCGAGGTTACGGTCCCCGTGGTCAGGATGACGTTGACGCCGTAACCGAGGATGGTCTGCACCAGCGGAACGACGGCGATCGTCTCGCCGACGCTGGCGGCATGCACCCAGATCAGCGGCCCGTCGGGGCGCTCCTGCCCGGCAATGCCATAGCGCTCGCGGGTACGGCCCTTGTCTTCCTTGCCCTTGGAGGCGCGCCAGGCCACGTAAGGACCCATCAGCGGATAGGCTGCGGCTCCGGCATAACGGTAAAGGGTCAGCAGGGTGCGGGCGGCGCGTTCGCTCATCGCGCCCCGTCCACCAGGCTGTAGGCTTTTGCCGTTGCTTCGTTCAGCGAACTTGTCACTTCCTGCCTTTTGCGTTCCATTTCCGCATCGTCGGCATCCTTGGCCACGAAGACGGGCGTGCCGACCACGATGGAAGAGCGCCCGAACGGCAGGTTGATGGTCGTCTTGTCCCAGCTTTTTTCCAGCACCTTGCGGCGGCTGGTGGCGATGGCCGCCGGCAGGATCGGCCGGCCGGAAAGACGGGCAAGCAGGACGATGCCAAGTCCGGCGTCGCGCGGGGTGCCATGGGGAATATCTGCGATCATGGCGACGTTCTTGCCGGCCACCAGCGACTTTTTGAGGGCAATCAATGCCTTGGCGCCGCCCTTGTCGAGATGGCGGGCGTTGTCGCGCCCTCCCGAGCCGCGCACCGCCTCAATACCGAATTTCTCGACCACCAGCGCGTTGAGCTCGGCATCTGCGCTGCGCGACACCATGGCCACAAGCGGCCGCCCCTTGGGATAGAATACGGGCGCCATGATGTGCTGGCCATGCCACAGCGCGATGATGCCCGGTTCGAGATGGCCGTATTCGCCACCCGCGATGGCGGTCGAACCCTTGGTCAGCGGATTGGTGAGCCGGATGAAGCGCAGCGCCTGCGCCAGCAGGCTGGCGACAGCGGATTTGGCGAAGCGCGACTGCGCCAAGGGCTGGCGAATCCGGCGCCACAGCCGTTTCGACGCCTTCTGGCGCTTGTCACCGGAGGCGGACGATCTGCTCCGCACCGATGCGGCTTCCTGCTTCATGCTCAAGCGTCAACCTTGTGTTCCGGATCAAGCAGCCTGTGCAGATGCACCACGAAATAACGCATATGGGCATTGTCGACGCTTGCCTGTGCCTTGGCCTTCCAGGCTGCATGGGCTGCCTGATAGTTCGGATAAATGCCCACTATGTCCAGCGCGTTGAGATCGCGGAACTGGTTGCTGCCAAGTTCCTTCAATTCGCCGCCGAACACCAGATGCAGAAGCTGCTTGTCGTCACCGCTGCTCATGTTCATCCTTTATCGGTAGAATTGCTGGCTTGGTCTAATCCAAACCGGCAAATATTTAAACCTGTACCAATACCCAAACTTCTAAGAATGCGTTGCAGCGCCTTCCGGCTGGGCAATGACGGCGGCAAGCTCGGCCAGGAGTTCGCCACTCCCGGCGATCAGCGCGCCATGGCGGATACGCTCGCCGGCGAACGGCGGGATACGCCCGGTCGCATCCAGCAGCGAGCCGCCCGCTTCTTCAAGGATCAACGCCGCCGCGGCAAGGTCCCAATCATGGGAATCCGGCTTGACGAAGGAGGCGTCGATGCGCCCGTCGGCGATCATGGCTAGGCGGTAGGCGAGCGACGGCACATAGTCGACCCGTTGGGTGCGGGCGAGCAAATCCGGCTCCAGACGGTCGACGAGCGCCTTGGGACCGGCGATTTCGGGTTGCGGTCCGGGCGCCCTCACCGCAAGCCGCTTGCCGTCGAGAAAGGCCCCGGTGCCATGTGACGTCCAGAAAACCTCGCCCTTCGCCGGACAATCCAGCACACCGGCCAGCGACCTGCCCTGCTCGACCACCGCGACGCTGACGCACCAGGTCGAATTGCCGGCAAGGAATGCCCGCGTCCCGTCGATGGGATCGACGACGAAGGTGCGTCGCGCCGCAAGCCTGCTGCGGTCATCGGCAGTCTCTTCGGACAGCCAGCCATAGTCAGGCCGGGCCTTCAGAAGCGTTTCGCGTAGGAATTTGTCGGCGGCATAGTCGGCTTCGCTGACCGGAGACGTGCCGGCCTTAATCCACACCTGGGGATCCTTGCCGAAATAGCCCATGGCGATGGCGCCGGCCTGCTTCGCGGCCTCGCGCAGAAGGACCAGATCTTCCTCCGGTGCCGGAAGGCCGGGTTTGTCAGCTTCCGGCAAGGGTCATTCCTTCGATGAGCAAGGTGGGTGCCGCGGTGCCGAAATTCCGGTCCAGGTCATTGGCCGGCGTCATGCGCAGGAACATGTCCTTGAGATTGGAGGCGATGGTGACCTCCGAGACGGGATAGGCCAGTTCACCGTCCTCGATCCAGAAGCCGGATGCGCCCCGGCTGTACTCGCCGGTGACCATGTTGACGCCTTGTCCAAAGACTTCAGTTACATAGAAGCCGCTTTTCAACCCATGTATCAGGTCTTGAGGCGAAACCTCTCCGGCCTCGATGGTGAAGTTGGTGGAGGAAGGCGACACCGACGAGCCGTGGCGTGCGCCGCGCCCGTTGGTGACGAGGCCCAGTTCCAGCGCTGCCGAGGTCGACAGCAACCAGTGGTTCAGCACGCCCTTGTCGACCATCACCAGCTTTTCGCCGGCCACGCCTTCGCCGTCGAAGGGACGCGAGGCCTGGCCGCGCCGGCGCAGAGGATCATCGGTCACCGTAATCGCGGCATTGGCAACCTTGCCGCCCATCATGTCGCGCAGGAAGCTGGTCTTGCGGGCGACAGCCGCGCCGTTGATCGCTCCGGCAAGATGGCCGGCAATGCCGCGCGCCACGCGCGGGTCGTAGATCACATCGACCGTACCCGTCGCCGCCTTGCGTGCGCCGAGGCGTTTCACCGCCCTTTCACCGGCCTTGCGACCGATATCCTCCGGCGAATCCAGGTCGGCGAAATGCTGGCGCGAGGAGAATTCGTAGTCGCGCTCCATGCCGGTTCCCTCGCCGGCGATCACGCTGGTGGAGCGGGAAAACCGCGTCGCCGCATAGTGCCCGACAAAACCGCCGGACGTGGCGAGCACCAGCCCGCCCATGCCCGCGCTGGCGCTGCTGCCGGCCGAATTGGTCACTCCCTTCACGGCAAGGGCTGCGGCCTCGGCAGCCAGCGCATCGTCCTTCAGCCGTTCGGCCGGTATTTCGGTGGCGTCGAACAAATCGAGGTCAGCTTGCCGCTTCATCAGAAGGGACGGGTCGGCAAGGCCCTGGTAGGGGTCTTCCGGCGACACCTTGGCCATGGCGACCGCCCTTTCGGCCAGGGTGGCCGGATCGGAGGCCGCCGTTGCCGAAACGCTGGCAACGCGCCTGCCGATGAAGACACGCAGCGAGACGTCCTCGCTTTCCGAGGATTCGGTCCCTTCAACCTTGCCGAGCCGCACCGAGACGCCGGTGGAGCGGCCGAGGATCGCGACCGCGTCGGCCGCGTCGGCTCCGGCCTTTCTCGCCGCTTCGACCAGTGCGGAAACACGGTCGGTCAGCTTTGCGGCGTCGATCTTGTCTGTCATGTCGAGTTCCCGTGGCGGGTGAGAATGCAGGCCCTTGCGTCCCCATCTATTGTCGACGCCCCGCTTTCGCAATGGCGAAGGGATATGCAGGCGGTTTTTGCGGCGATATCAATGCTTTTGGGGCTCGTAGCGGGCCTTTGCCGCTTCCTCGACCCTGCGCTTGACCTCGTCCTTGATCGAGGCGGTTTCCTTCATCACCGCATCGATCTTGAGGAAATCGAGCACCCTGAATTTCGAGACCGGCGGCCGGATCAATATGTCGGGCCGGCTCTGGCTCAGCTTGCTGTCGATGATCGATTGCATCATGAGCTGGGTGGCGCCGAACATCAGGTCGATGGAATTCGGACGCCGCAGGCCGTTTTCGACAGGGGCGCCGACCACGTCGATGGCGACCACGATATCCGCCTCATGGTCGACAAGGTCGAAAGGAACGGGGTTGTAGATGCCGCCGTCGATCAGCACCCTCCCGCCGCGCGTCACCGGCCTGAAAACGGCCGGAATCGCGGCCGAAGCGGCCAGGGCCGAGATCAGATCGCCTTCCTCCAGCACGGCGAGCTTGTGACCGTAATAGTCGGTCGCCGTCACCTTCAGGGGAATCTGCAACTGGGCAAAGCTGGAGGGTATGATTTCGGGCAGGAAGGCCTTCAGGATGCGCTCGACGTTGAACTGGCTGACATGCAGCCCGCCCTTCATCAGGTCGGCGAAACTGTCGGGCCGGGCCTGCCACATGCGGCTGGCGACCTCCGAGCGACGCGACAGGATCGAGCGGGCATAGTCGCGGATTTCGCGGCCCGTCATTCCCGACGCCATGGCGGCGCCGACAATCGCGCCGATCGACGAGCCGGCAATGGCAACGGGCTTGATGCCGAGTTCATCGAAGGCCTCGACGACATGGATATGCGCGAGGCCTCGCGCTCCGCCACCACCGAAGGCTATGCTGAATGTCGGGCTCATTGGACATTTGCCTTGTGCGCTTCGGGGCCGACCAGCATCATGGCCGGCTCGGTGGTGAGCAGTCTGGTGGCGACCCTTTTCACGTCCTCCACCGTAACGGCTTCGAGCAGTGCCGGCCGCCGCTCGATATAGTCCCTGCCAAGCCCGGCGAGCTGCAACTCCACCAATGTGCTGGCGATCGCGCCCGACGAGCTCAGATTGTTGATGGCATAGGCGCCGATCAGATATTTCCGGGCCGCTTCCAGTTCGGCAGCGGTCGGCCCCTCCTGCGCCATGCGCCGGGCCACATCCCGTACCACCTCGATCGTTTCGGCAGCTCTGTCCGAGCGGGTCGCGGTGCTGATCCCGAGGAAAGAGGAATAACGGCGGTTTGAAAGGACCGAATCGACGGAATAGGCGAGCCCGCGCTTTTCGCGCACCTCCTCGAACAGCCGGGAGGTGAAGGTGCCACCGCCGAGGATTTCGTTCATCAGGACCGCGGCGTAGAAATCGGGATCGGTGCGCTCGATGCCCGGAAAGGCCATCTGGATCGATGTCTGGGGCAGATCGTAAGTCACCTTGAGCTGCTGGCCGAGCTTGAGGTCGACGCGCTCCACCGGCTTCAACTGCTGCTTCTCGGGCAGGCTGCCGAACAGGCGGTCGAGATCGCGCTTCAGCGTTTCCGCATCGATGGCCCCGACCACGGCGACATGCAGGCCGTCACGCGCAAACTGCGCCTTGTGGAAGGCGCGCAGGTCTTCGGCGGTGATGCCGGCGAGGCTCTGTTTCGTGCCTTCATCGGGCTTCGCGTAAGGATGGTCGCCGTAGATCGCCCGCATCCACTGTTTCCTGGCCTGCTCATTGGGGTCGCGTTCGGCGGCATCAATGCCTGTCAGGATCTGGCTGCGGATACGATCGATCGGCTGTGGGTCGAAACGGGGGCTTTCGATGGCAAGGCGCAGCAGTTCGAACGCCACATCCTTGTCCTCGGCCAGCACGCGCATGCTGCCATAGATATCGTCGCGGCCGCTGGAGAAACGCATCTCCGCGCCCGCATCATCGAGCTTTTCCTGGAAGGCATTGCTGTCGAATTCACCCGCTCCTTCGTCGAACAGGCCGCTCATCAGATTGGCCAGCCCCTCCTTGCCGGTGGGATCCTGGGTGCTGCCCCCTTCAAAAGCGAAGCGCAGCGTGACGATCGGAACCGTATAGTCCTCCACCAGCCAGGCGGTGATGCCTTTTTCGGAGCGCACTTCCTGTATGTTCACGCCTGCATGCGCAGGCAACGCAAGGAAAAGCAGGAGCGCCAGCAAGGCGACGAACCCTGCACCGGCATGCTGGAATGGCATCGGAAGCTTCTGCATGGCTCAGTTCCCGCCTTTCGCCTGCGGAAGAAGATAGCCGGTCGTCGAACGCGATGGCAGGAGGTAGCGGGCTGCGGCGGCTTTCACCTGCTCCGGTGTCACCTTGGCGATGCGGTCCGGCCACTCCTGCAAGTCCTGCACCGTTCCCCCGGTCGCCAGCGTGCTGCCGAAGATGTTGGCCATGCCGGACTGGCGGTCGCGCGCGAAGATGGTGGCGCGAACGAATCGCTTCTTCGCCTTTTCCAGTTCGTCGGCGGTGACGCCGTCGCTGGCTATGCGGGCGACCTCTTTTGCAACTGCCTGCTCGACATCTTCCAGCGAGGCATCGCCGCGCGGCGCGCCATAGACGGCGAAGCTCGTATCGTCCAGCATCGTGCCGCTATAGGAGGCGCCGGCGCTCGCGGCGATCCCCTGCTTCACAACCAGTTCCTGGTAGAGCCGGCTGCGCGTGCCGCCGCCCAGTATCTCGGCCAGCAGGTCGAGCGCCTCGGCCTCGCCGGGTTTCGCGGTGCTGTAGGACGGCACCACCCATTGCGCGGAAAAGCTCGGCACGCTCACCCGCCCGTCGGTCAGCGTCACCGTGCGCCGGGTGTTCTGCTCGGGCTCGACCGGGCGCAGGCGCGGCGGCAGGTCCGGCCCGCGCGCGATCTTGCCATAGGTACGCTCGGCCATGGCCTTCACGGCCTCGGCCTCGACATCGCCGGCCACCACCAGCACCGCATTGTTGGGCGTATAATAACGATCGTAGAAAGCCTGGGCATCGGCGCGGTTCAACTGCTCCATCTCCTGCATCCAGCCGATCACCGGGATGCGGTAGGGCTGGTTCTGCCAGAGCGTGGCGCTGACTTCCTCGTCCAGCAGGGCGCTGGGGTCATTGTCGACACGCGAGCGGCGCTCTTCCAGCACGACATCGCGCTCGGTGGCGATCACCTCCTCGGTGAGGAGCAGATTGCGCATGCGATCCGCCTCGAACGCCATCATCCGCTCCAGCGCATCGGCCGGCACCATCTCGAAATAGGCTGTGTAATCGTAGGAGGTGAAAGCGTTGTTGTTGCCGCCGATCTCGGCGACGGCCCGGTCGAACTCGCCGGCCGCGTGGTTACGCGTGCCCTTGAACATCAGATGTTCGAAGAAATGGGCAATGCCGGATTTGCCCGGCGGCTCGTCGGCGCTGCCGACCTTGTACCATACCATATGGGTGGCGATGGGCGCGCGCCGGTCCGGGATCACGACCACTTCCATGCCGTTGTCGAGCACGAAGCTCGAAACCTGCCATTCCTTGCCCGCCGGCGCTTCCGCCAAGGCCGGCATTCCGGCCAGCCCCAGGAACAGAGCCAGCGACGCCACGCAAAGCCGGTACAAGTCTGGTTTCATTGCGGGCTCCGGTTGATCATGCGCCGAATCTCAAGGATTGCGGGTGATGTGAAGGCCGAAGGCGGCGGAAGTCAGGCGGCGGCGATGAAGCGGATCACCGTGTCGCCATAGCTGCGTTCATCGAGGATCGAAAAATCGGGACCGAGTTCGAACGGCACCGAGGCGGCTTCTTCCACCACGCACAGCGCATCCGGTTGCAGCCAGCCGCCGGCCCGGACGCTGCGCAGGGCCCGCTCGCCCAACCCCTTGCCATAGGGCGGATCGGCGAAAACCAGCCCGAATGGCGACATCGTCCCGATATCGCCGATGGCAGTCGCGTCACGGCGGAAGATCTTGGTTCTGCCCGTGAGCCCGAAGGCTTCGACATTGGTGCGGATGAGCCCTCGCCCCTCGGCCAATTCTTCGATGAAAACGGCATGCGAGGCCCCGCGCGACAGGGCTTCCAGCCCCAGCGCGCCGGTGCCGGCAAACAGGTCGAGCACGCGCGCGCTCTCGAGCCTGTCGGGGAACCGGTGGGCCAGCACGTTGAACACGGCCTCCCGCGCGCGGTCGGTTGTCGGCCGGATGGAATCGGTGCGTGGCGTGGCCAGCGGCCGGCCGCGGAGCGCACCACCGACGATCCTCATGCTACGACCTCTTCGGTCCCTTGCCCGAACCCCCACGGCCTGCGGGTTTGCGGGGCGCCCTCGTCCCATGCTTGCCGGCATCGGGCTCGCGCTCGCGTACCGGCCGTGCGCCGGGCGCCATCCACACATTGGCCTTGCGCTGGCCGGGCGGCTCCAGCGGCGGACGCTCCTTCTTGTGCAGACCCTCCTTGCCGCCTTCCGCCTTGCGTGGCGGCTTGAGGCCGAAACCGGGTTTCGGACGGGTGGAAAGCTTGCCCAGCGCCTCGTCGCGGCTGCTCTCGCGCATCTTGCGACGCTTGATGAGGCCGCCCTCGCCTATATCCAGCCGCGACGACTTCTTCGACGCCGGCCTTGCATCGTCACCCTCGCCATCACGGCGCTTCTCGCCCCGGACCGGCTTGTTGGAAAACGGCTTGGCGATCTCGGCATCGAAATTGGCGCCCGATTCCTCGACCAGCCGTTCGCCCAACTGGTCGCGCAGCATCCGCCCCTTGATCTCCAGCACATGACCTTCCGGCAGTTCGTTCAACTGGAACGGGCCATAGGAGATGCGGATGAGGCGATTGACCTCAAGGCCAAGCGCGCCGAGAATATTGCGCACTTCACGGTTCTTGCCCTCACGCAGGCCGATGTTCAGCCAGGCGTTGGTGCCCTGGACACGTTCCAGCGCGGCTTCGGCGCCGCCATAGAACACGCCGTCGACCGCGATGCCGTTCTTGAGATCGGCCAGTGCCTTTTCATCGACCTTGCCGTGCACGCGAACGCGGTAGCGCCGCAGCCAGCCGGTCGCGGGCAGTTCCAGCACCCGCGCCAGTCCGCCGTCATTGGTCAGCAGAAGCAGCCCCTCTGTGTTGATGTCGAGGCGGCCGATGGTCATCAGGCGCGGCAGGCCTTCGGGCAGGACATCGAATACCGTCTTGCGCCCTTCCGGGTCGCGGTTGGTGGTGACGACGCCTGCCGGCTTGTGGAACAGGAACAGGCGCGTGCGCTCGATCGGCGGGATCTCGATACCGTCGACCAGAATGATGTCGTTCGGCTGCACGTTGAAGGCGGGCGAATCGAGCACCGCGCCGTTGACGCGAACGCGACCGGCAGCGATCAACTCCTCGGCATCGCGGCGCGAGGCGATACCGGCGCGCGCCAGCCTCTTGGCGATGCGCTCGCCGGTCTCTTCCTCCCCGGCGGCCGGACGTGGCCGTGGCTTGAACTGTCCAGCCGGCTTGCGACCGCCGGAGAAGTCCCGCTGGGGGCGATCCGTGCGCGGGCCTTTGGAAAAACCTGAACCGCCTTCACTGCGGCGGACGAACGGCCTGTCGCCCTCTTCCCGCTTGGCGAAAGGCTTTCCGCCGGGACGCGGCCCCTTGCCGAACCTGTTTTCGCCCCGGTTTTTCTCACCTCGGGGCGCATCGCCGTCCTCGCGCGGACGCCTGTCCTGCCGGAAATCGCGCTGCGGCCGCTCACCGCCTTCAGCCCGGCGCTTATCTCCGTCATAGGCGCGGAACGGGCGCTCCTCGCCTTCCCGCTTGCGGAACGGCTTGCCTTCAGGGCGTGGTCCCTTGCGGAAGGGCCGCTCCGCCCGTGCCTCGGCATCCTGAGGCCGGTCGGAGCGCTTGAAATCACGCTTCGGGCGCTCGTCCCGCGCAAAATCGCGCTTTGGGCGTTCGCTGCCCTCGAATTTCCCGGGTCCGTCGGCGCGCTTGGGGCCGTCGAACTTGCGTTTCGGGCGCTCAGAGCGGGAATCTTCTCCCGCGCGCTTGGAAAAGCTCTTGCCCCCCGGCTTGGAGAAGCTCTTGTCGGTACCCGGCCCGCGTTCATGGCGCCCGCCGGACTTCGCGCCGGGTCTGCGTTTTGATCTGTCGTCTTCGGTCATGTGGTGTTTGCTCTTTTGGCGGGCTAGATAGCAGGAGAGCCATCGGCTTGCGAGTGGATAATAGGAGAACAGCCTGCATGAAGCGACCGGACTTCATGGCCCTTGCGCTTCAGCAGGCAAAAGAGGCGGCAAAGCGCGGCGAGGTGCCGATCGGCGCCGTGCTTGTGGCGGATGGGGACATCATTGCCGAAGCCGGCAACCGTACCCGCGAACTCGCCGACCCGACCGCCCATGCCGAGATGCTGGTCATCCGGGAGGCCGCTGCCAAACTATCGGCCGAGCGGCTCGGCGGATGCGATCTCTATGTGACGCTGGAGCCTTGCACCATGTGCGCGGCGGCAATCTCCTTCGCCCGGCTGCGTCGGCTGTATTTCGGCGCTGCGGATGAAAAAGGCGGCGCGGTGGTTTCAGGCGTGAGGTTCTTCTCCCAACCCACCTGCCACCACACACCGGACGTCTATTCCGGCTTGGGGGAAACGGAGGCGTCCGCCTTGTTGAAGGATTTTTTCAAGGCAAGGCGCTAAGCACCTATACCTCAAGGATAAAGCTTACCAGGGCAGCCAGTCGCGCAGGCCACCCTTCTTGGTGGCGGCCCGCTTCAGTCGACGCTCCTTGACGCTCTCGTCCTCACCCAACTCGTCCTGTGGCGCGGTGGTGGCGGCCACACGATAGTCGAGCGGCGGCTCGCTCAGATAGCGCCGGGTGGTCGGGCTGCCCTGACGCGACTGGGCAAGGCGCTTCTGGATTTCGGGGCGCTGGGCCTTCGCCACACGGGCGTTCTCGGTGAGATCAAACTTGTCCGAGACCTCCTTCGGAGCTTCGCCCCTGCTCTCGGCCGGCAGGTCGTTGATGATTTCCGATTCATAGAAACGGTTGTTCTGATTGGCCGTCGCGTTGGCACGGATGCGGTCGCGGCGCTGCTCGGGCGATTCCGGCCACTGGGTGCTGGCGGTCTGGACGACATTGTCCTGCGGCGCGGGCAGGTTGCCCTTCTGGCCCGGGGCCGGCTTCACCAATTCAGGCCGCGGCTTGTAGTCGATCTTCTCGCGCTTCGGCGGCGCGAAGGTCAGCGCGCTGCTGAGATCGGTCGCAAGCTGCTCCGTGGCCGTCTTGTCGGTGCCGTAAGTGGGCGAGGAAACGCAGCCGGCCAGCAGCAGGCCCGAAGTGGCGAGCGAAGCCAGCACGGCCAAACGGCCACGGTGGGTGTCAGTCATGCCGAAGAAACTCACTTAGAGCGGCCCCCTGATTGATGCCGGCCGGACACGGGCAGATTCTGTCCTGTCCTTGTAATGGTAAATCCGGCGACAATTTGTCGGCGGAAGCCATGGTCTTTACCTCAAGCCCGGGCCAAGGGCAACGCGCGCTCGATCTACGCGCTGCCCTCTTGCCGATCAAAGACGGCCAAGCGCTTCCAATTCGCGCAGAACGGCCGCATCGCGGGCCGAGACATCGGGGAATGCGGGGTCGCTTCCGACATCGGCCGTATAGCGCCACGAGCGCGCGCATTTGCGCAGGCCCCGATCAGCCGCCTTCTCGATCACCACGGCAACGCCCGGAACCTCGCGCAGCGTGAAGGCATCGGCCGGCGCGGCATCCCGCGCGACGCTGAGATCGCTGGTGATGGCGATCTCGGCGAGATCGACATCGGCGATCGCCTGCAAAAGCGCATCATCGGAGATATGAACGACCGGCACGGCCTCCAGCGACGAGCCGATGGTCTTCTTGGCCCGCTCCAGTTCCAGAGCCCCGGTGATGACGCTGCGCACCTGCCGCACCTTGCGCCATTTCGCGGCCAGTTCGTCGTTGCGCCAGTCGGACGGAACCTGCGGGAACTGCTCCAGGTGCACCGAGCGCGCCTGCGGGTAGCGGTCCGCCCATGCCTCTTCCGTGGTGAAGGGCAGCATGGGGGCCAGCCACTTCACCAGGCAATCGAACAGATGGCGCACCACCTGAACCGCGGCCTTGCGTTTGAGGCTGGACGGCGCGTCGCAGTACAGGGCATCCTTGCGGATATCGAAGTAGAAGGCCGACAGTTCGACCACCATGAAGTCGAGCAATGCGCGGGTGATTCGCTTGAACTCGAAGCCGTCATAGCCGGAGCGGACCACCTCATCGAGCTCGGCGAGCCGGTGCAGCATCAGCTGCTCCAGCTCCGGCATCTCGGCCAGCGGCACATCCTCGCCCTCGTCATGGGCAAGTGTGCCCAGCATCCAGCGGATCGTATTGCGCAGCTTACGATAGGCGTCGATGTTGGTTTGCAGCACGTTCTTGCCGAGCCGCTGGTCTTCCCAGTAGTCGGTCGTCATCACCCACAGGCGCAGGATGTCGGCGCCCGACTTGGCCATCACCTCCTGCGGCACGACGACATTGCCGAGCGACTTCGACATCTTGCGGCCGTCCTCGTCCATGGTGAAGCCATGGGTGACAACCGTGTCGTAGGGCGCCCTGCCCCGCGTGCCGCAGCTTTCCAGCAGGGAGGAATGGAACCAGCCGCGATGCTGGTCCGAACCTTCCAGGTAGACATCCGCCGGCCATTTGAGATCGGGGCGGTCTTCCAGCGTGAAGGTGTGCGTGGAACCGGAATCGAACCAGACATCGAGAATGTCGGTCACCATCCGCCACGGCTCGTTGGCGCGCGAACCGAGGAAGCGCTCGCGCGCGCCTTCGGCAAACCACGCATCGGCTCCTTCCTGCTCGAAGGCTTCGAGAATGCGGGCATTGACCGCCTCGTCCTTCAGGATATTGCCGTCCTCGTCGGCGAACACGCAGATCGGCACGCCCCAGGCGCGCTGGCGCGAGAGCACCCAGTCAGGCCGGTCCTCGATCATGGCGCGCAGGCGGGTCTGCCCTGCCGCCGGCACGAAGCGGGTGGCGTCGATGGCATTCAGGGCGCGGGAGCGAAGCGTGGTGTTGTCGCCCAGGTCCTTGTCCATGTAGACGAACCATTGCGGCGTGTTGCGGAAGATCACCGGCTTCTTGGACCGCCACGAATGCGGATAGGAATGCTTGAGCCGCCCGCGCGCGAACAGCATGTTTTTGGCGATCAGCGCCTCGATCACGGCCTTGTTGGCATCGCCCTTCTTGCCGTTGTCGTCGATGACGCGCGCAGCGCCGCCTTCGCGATCCGGCCCGAACCCCGGCGCGTCCTTGGTGAAGAAGCCGGCATCGTCCACGGTGAAGGGGATTGCCGTGTCGATGCCGCGCGCGGCGAGGTCGCGTGCCGCATCCATCCATGCGTCGAAGTCCTCGCGGCCATGCCCCGGCGCGGTATGCACGAAGCCCGTGCCGGCGTCGTCGGTGACATGATCGCCGGGAAGCATGGGAACCGCAAATTCATAGCCGCCGCCGAAACCGGCGAGCGGATGGGCCAGCGTGATGGCTGCCAGCTCATCGGCGCTCACGTCCCGCAGGCGCTTGAATTGCAGCTTGGCCTTGGCGAAAGCCTCTTCAGCCAGTGCATCCGCGAAGATCAGTTTTTCGCCGGGCTGCGGCCCGAAATCATTCTCGGCTGCCGTAACCTCATACAGGCCGTAGGCAATGCGCGGCGAGTAGGCGACGGCGCGGTTGCCGGGGATGGTCCACGGCGTGGTGGTCCAGATGACGACCGCCGCGCCCGCCAGCGATGATGCGCTGCCGGCCACAGGGAACTTCACCCAGATCGTGTCGCTCTCATAATCCTGATATTCGACCTCGGCCTCGGCCAGTGCGGTACGTTCAACCACGGACCACATCACCGGCTTGGAGCCGCGATAGAGCTGGCCCGACATGGCGAATTTCAGCAGCTCGCCGGCGATGCGCGCCTCGGCGTGGAAATTCATCGTCGTGTAGGGCTTCTTGAAGTCGCCGATCACGCCCAATCGCAGGAACTCCTGCGTCTGCACATCGATCCAGTGCTGGGCGAATTCGCGGCATTCCTGCCGGAACTCGTTGATCGGCACCTCGTCCTTGTTCTTGCCGGCGGCGCGATATTTCTCCTCGATCTTCCATTCGATCGGCAGACCGTGGCAATCCCAGCCCGGGACGTAGTTGGAGTCGTAGCCGCGCATCTGGAACGAGCGGGTGATGACGTCCTTGAGGATCTTGTTCAGCGCGTGGCCGATATGGATGGTGCCGTTGGCATAGGGCGGGCCGTCATGCAGCACATATTTCGGCCGGCCGGCGGCATCCTCACGCAGCAGCTTGTAAAGGTCCATCTCCTGCCAGCGGGCCACGATCTGCGGCTCCTTCTCCGGCAATCCGCCGCGCATCGGAAAATTCGTCTGCGGCAGATAGAGTGTCTTGGAATAATCGATCGTCTCGACGGTATCAGTCATCGGTTCGCCATATCAATTGCCCGGTCGTAACGGACTCTGGGCTTGAAATTCACAATTCTGGAAAATGCGCGGGTTGCGCGCGCCACAATTCCCGGCGGCTCCGGCAGGCGAGTTTCACCTCAGCCCGCCCGGAACACCGGGCTGGTAATTCGTATCGCGAACACAACATGGCGCGGCTGGCGTGTCATGGCCGCGCTTCTAACCCATGAACGGCGAAGAATAAAGGCCGCTACATGGTAAAGTCGAAGCGATAGGTGGCCGAAACGCCGACCGTGAACTGGTCGCGCGAACCGCGCTCGCGCACGATGCTGGAATCGGCCGCCGGCCCTTTCAATCGGGAATATTCGCCGAACAGGCTGGTCGTGACAGGATCGCTGACCTTCCAGGTGATGGCGCCGCCGACACCGATTGCCCGGACACCGCCGCCGGGATCATACTCACTGATGCCGGATCGCCCGCTTTCGTCGGCACTGACACCGTAATAGGCATCGAAATACTTGGAGGACGCGAAGGAAACGCGCGGCCCGCCCGAGATGCGGATTTTCGGCGTGACATCGTGGAAGGCATCGACGGCAATGTCGGCAACCACGCCCTTGTGGGCACGGATGCCCTGCCGCGCCTCGGCGCGCATGCGCAGCCAATCCAGGGGATAGAACTCGAAGAAGCCGCCGACCTCGCCGCCCCATCTGACGGGATCTAGGCCGCGAATGCCGTCTTCGTCATTGTCGCGCTTCCACAGGAACTTGCCGGCCAAACCGACGCGCAGGTCGCCCTGATCGACCAAGGCAAGAGAGATATTGTCGTTGCGCGACGAAAACCGCACCGGGTTGCCGGCCTTGCCAAGTGAAATGATCGGCGTTGCGCTGAGAAGGTACTTCTTGCTGCCCTCGAAATCCGGCGCCACCATCGCGGTCGCGCCCACGGTAAGATACCAGTCGCCGGACAGCCACCCACCGATCCCGTCGGCAGCATTCGCCGCACCGGGCAGGCCAAAAGCGATCATCGCCGCCAGGGCGGATGTGGTCTTCAGCACACGCATGTCTCACCGTTTACGCAATACAAATGGGAGTTGCAGCAACTGTTGCGCGAAATTCGGTAAAATTTGATTTAAATCCGGAATGTTATGGGGGTTGTGGAAGCTGGACGCCGTGCGGCGGCGGTACTAGCCTGTGGTCGTGGACGGGTTCTCAGTCAGGAGAGGAACCATGACTTTCGACAGCAACACGATTCGCGGCGTCACTGACGAAGTGCGCGGCAAATGGGGATGGTTCGTGGCACTCGGGGTGCTGCTGCTCATCCTCGGCGGCATCGCCTTCGGAAATCTGTACATCGCCACCGTCGCCTCGGTCTATTTCGTCGGTTGGCTGATGCTGTTTTCCGGCATTATCGAGATCATCCATGCCTTCGGCGTGAAGACGTGGGGTCGCTTCTTCTTCTGGCTCGGCAGCGGCCTGCTTTATGCGCTTGCCGGCATCTTCGCCTTCTACAATCCGCTGCTGGCCTCTGTGGCCCTGACATTCCTGCTGGCCGTGGCGCTGGTCGCATCGGGTGCCCTGCGCGCATGGGTCGGCTACCAGAACTGGGAGCAGAAGGGCTCCGGCTGGATCGTGACGGCCGGCATCGTCACCATTCTCGCCGGTCTCGTCATCACTCTCGGCTGGCCAGTCAACAGCCTGCGGATTCTCGGCCTGTTCCTGGCCATCGACCTGATCTTCCAGGGCTGGACCTTCATCGCCTTCGGATTGGCGCTGAAGAAATAGGCGGTGGCTGTCAGAAACTGACGGCCGCGTCGAGATCGGACAGCGGCCGCACGCCGGCCAGAACCGCCCTCGCCTCCTCCTCGTCGCGCTTCATCTGCGCGACGAGCGCCTCCAGCCCGTCGAACTTTTCTTCTCCGCGCAGATAGCCGAAGAACGACACTTCGCAGACCTCGCCATAAAGATCGCCGGAAAAATCGAAGACGAAGGTTTCCAGCAGCGGCGTGCCATTGTCGTCCACGGTTGGCCGGCGGCCGAAGCTTGCCACCCCGTCATGCAGCGTCCCGTCGGCGCGGCGGAACCGCACCGCATAGATGCCCTCGCGCAGCGCGACATCCGCCGGCAGGCACATATTGGCCGTCGGAAAGCCCAGCGTGCGGCCAAGCTTCTGCCCGCCTATGACCTCGCTCTGCACAGTGAAGCGGTAGCCGAGCAGGCCGGCCGCCTGCGAGACATCGCCCTGCACCAGCAGTTCGCGGATGCGGCTCGAGGAGATGATCTGCGCGCCTTCGTCGCGAAAGGCGTCGACCAGTGTCACGCCGAAGCCATGGCGCTGGCCCGCATCCATCAGGAAGGCCGGGCCACCCTGGCGATCCTTGCCGAAATGGAAGTTGAAGCCGGTCACCGCATGGCAGATGCCCAGATTGTCTTGCAGGATGACGGCGACGAAATCCTCGGCAGACTTCGTGGCGAGTTCCGCCGTGAACGGCTGTTCGACCACCGCTGCAAAGCCCATCTCGCCAAGCAGGCGCGCCTTCATCTCGGGCGGCGTCAACACGAACAGCGGCACCTGCGGGCGGAAGAACTTGCGCGGATGCGGCTGGAACGTAAGCACCAGAGCCGGCACGCCGCGCTTTTCGGCTTCCGCCAGCGCGCGCCGGAGCACGGCCTGATGGCCGCGATGGACGCCATCGAAATTGCCGATGGCCACGACGCCGCCGCGCAAATGCGCGGGTAGCTGCACATTTCCGGGCATGCGCTCCAACATGGACAAGACCTATTGGAGGCGCGGCATGACGGCCACGGGATTGTAGCCGTGCTGCGCCAGGAAGGCTTCCAGCCTCTGCGGATCGGGCGCCAGCGGATCGCCATAGTCGCGGGCATGGATGCCGCCGGATATGTAAAGGGCATCGAATCCGTTGCCGACGGCGCCCTTGATGTCGGTCATCATGCCGTCGCCGATTGCCAGAATCTCGCTGCGTTCCAGTTTCCGTCCGACGGCCTCGGAAGCCGCCTTGAGCGCGGCGTCGTAGATCGGAGCATGGGGCTTGCCGGCGATCAGCGTGCGGCCGCCCATCTGCCCATAGTCGCGGGCGATGGCCCCCGCGCACCAGATCAGCCTCTCGCCCCGCTCGACCACGATGTCGGGATTGGCGCAGATGAACGGCAGGTTGCGCGAGCGCAGCCGCACGAGCAGGTCGTGATAGTCCTCCGGCGTCTCGGTTTCATCATCGAACGGTCCGGTGCAGACCACGGCCTGCGCCTCGAATTCCTCAACCAGTTCGACGTCGAGGCCGTCATAGATGTTGGTGTCGCGGTCGGGGCCGATGTGGAAAATCCGCCGCGGCGCCTCGGCGATCAGGTCGCGCGTCACATCGCCGGAACTGACCAGCCGGTCATAGGTGCCGTCAGGCACGCCGATCGCCCGCATCTGGGCGGTGACATCGGCACCGAGACGGGGCGAGTTGGTGATCATCACCACCGCCACGCCGCGATCACGCGCCGCCGCCAGCGCGGCCGTGGCTTGCGGGAAATGGTCCACGCCGTTGTGGACGACGCCCCATACGTCGCAGAGCAGAGCTGCATAGCGGCCCGATATGGCCTCGAGCGAAGTGATGATGGGGGAATGAACCGTCATGTCGGCGGGCATGTCCATGGCTGAAAATTGTCGGGTTTGTTGGCTTCGACGCCCCGGATAAACGATGTGCCTTGGACTGTCACCAGCTTTCCTGCCTCGTCCGGCAGCCGCCTGGTTAACGTCGGCTGAAAAATTGGCCGCGTTTTCGGGCGATTTCGCAAACGTGAAATTTATCCATTCCTGCGATTGTGCGCCCTCGACACCATTATTGGGCAGCGGGGGCTGAAGCCAGATGTTGCGGAAATTCCTGGCCGACAAGCGCGGCAACTACGCCATGATAACCGGTTTGCTGATGGCGCCGTTGTTTGGTGCCGTGGCCTTGGCCGTCGACTACTCGGAAATGTCGCGCCAGCGACTGGACACGCGAAACGCGCTCGACGCGGCCAATATCGCCACGGCGCGCGAATTGCAGGCTGGCGCCACGGACAGCAAGGCAATTGCCTACGCCAACGACTTCTACTTTGCCAATCTGCGCCATGTGAAGCCTGCCAAGACCAGTCTCGATGTAACCCTGCCGAACAACAGCGTCGGTGGCGGCTCAATGAAAATGTGCGCCTCACTCAATTATTCGCCGTACTTCTTCCCGGCGGCTGCCATGTTGATGGGGCAACAGTCAAGAGATTTCGATTTCATCACCTGCTCCGAGGTGCGCCTCAAGAACACACTGGAAGTGTCGCTGGTACTCGATAATTCGGGTTCGATGACCAACAAGGGCTCGGGCACTGGCCAGCAGCGCCTGGCGTTGCTCAAGACGGCCGCAAAGCAGCTTGTCGATACGATGGCGCTCGAAGCCAATCAGATGAAACAGGTCGACAGACCCATCCAGTTCTCGCTGGTGCCGTTCGCAGCGTCGGTCAATGTCGGTCCGCAATACGACACGGCAAGCTGGATGGATACTATGGGTATTTCACCGATCCACCATGAGAACTTCGACTGGTCGACGATGACCAAAGACAATTCACCCTTCCCGGACAAATACGTCGAGAAGGTCGGAGACGTTTGGTACAAACGTGGAAAAAACTGGGGCGAAAGCGAAGATCATCCCATGACACGCTTCAGCCTTTATAACGACATTCTCTATGAATCCACCCGCACCCGCAACGCTGCCGGACAATATGTCTATTCGACAAGCCAATATGCAAGCTGGAACGGCTGCGTCGAGGCGCGGCCCTTTCCCTTCAATGCCAACGATGCGACCCCATCAACGGGCAACCCGGCGTCCATGTTCGTGCCGATGTTCGCACCTGATGAGCCAGGAACCGTATGGCTGGACTTCGATCGCGACGGCAAGGTCGACAAAGACCCCACCACTAAGAACAAGGACTTTAAACCAGTCTCTCAAGGCTACCAGAATAACTGGTGGATGGATTGGCAGGAATATGCGCGAAGATTCAATTTGTCGCCCAAAGACCAGAGTTCTTCTGAGCGGCAGCGTGACATGCGCAAGTACTTTGTCGCCAAGCCATACGGTGCCACCGGCAGTGGAAACGCAAACTACTCCTGCACCACGAGCCCAATAACACCGTTGCAGGACATCAGCGACGAAAAGGGCAAGGACATTATCAAGACCGCCATTGATGATATGGCTGCTAGTGGCAACACCAATGTGCCGGAGGGTCTGGCATGGGGCTGGCGCACTTTGTCCAGTGGCGAACCCTTCACCGAAGGCCGCCCGGAAATCGAGAGAGGCAATGACAAAGTGCTGATCGTACTGACCGACGGTGCCAATACCTATTCGTCTATGAGCGATGCCAGCTATGCCGGGAATCGTTCGACCTATGCCGCCTACGGCTACACAGGCGTCAACTATGACAATAAGGGAATGACGCGACTATTTCTCAACACCAGCAACAAGATCGGCAAGACTACGCACACCAGCACCAATTTTACTGCAGCATTGGACGAGCAACTGCAAACCCTCTGCAGCAACGCCAAGGAAGCGAACATCATCATTATGACAGTCTCGCTCGACCTGTCGATGTCAAAATCAGCAGAGAAAAAAGCCATTGAAGCGATGAAGGAATGCGCTTCCGAATCCCGGTACCGCATGGATGCGAACGATCCATCCAAGCCAGCAAAACTGTACTGGAATGCGACCGGAGCAAGCCTCTCGGACGACTTCAAGGAAATCGCAGACGAACTCTCCAACCTGCGCATCACCAGCTGACGAGAGCTGTGGAAACCAAGGCCCGGACGCAAGCACGCGCCGGGCCTTTTGCATTTCTACATCGGCCGCCGCATGGAGCGGTCGGGCTCTACCAGCTTGCGATAAAGGTGCCAGGTCGAATGGCCGAGCACAGGCATCACCACGGCCAGGCCGGCCAACAGCGGGATGGCGCCGATCACCAGAAGGGCGGCGACGATCAGGCCCCACAGCGCCAGGGGAAGCGGATTGGCCCACACGGCCCGCATCGAGGTTTCCACGGCTGCCACGGCGCCGGCGTCGCGATCGAGCATCAGCGGAAAGGCCACCACACTGGTGGCAAGGGCCACCACGGCAAAAATGAAGCCGGCGGCATTGCCGAGCAGGATGAGCATCCAGCCCTGCCTCGTGGTCAGCACCTCATTGAGGAAAACGCCGACGGAGGCTGGCGCCGCCTCGCCGAACAGGCTCGTATAGATGGATTGCGCCGTGTAGAGCCAGAGCAGGAACAGGGCGAACAGCATGATGCCGACGACGGCTATGGACGGCAAGGCCGGTGAGTAGCGCAGCTCCAGCGCATGCCGCCAGGAGGTGTCCATGCCCAGTTCGCGCCGGCGGCTGATCTCGTAAAGCCCGATCGCTGCGAAGGGTCCCAGCAGCGCGAAGCCGGACATCAGCGGATAAACCAGATGAATGGCCCCTGCCCCGGTCGTCCACCGCGTCAGGATCAGCCCGACGACGGGATAGATCAGGCACAGGAAAACATAGTGCGACGGCTTTTGCCGGAAATCATCCAATCCCAGACGCAGCGCGTCCATGATATCGGCGGTGCCGATGCGGCGAACGACGGGCTGCACACGCATGCCGCGCGCGTCCGTCATAACGTGGAAACTGGCCATGACCTTCCTCCCTGCCTAAGCAAGATGGGGCGGTCACCGCCAGATGGCCGCCCCAGGCTGCCACTTCAAAACGGTCGTGTCTTAGCAGATTTCGCTATCGCTGTCGCGCAACCGGGGCGCGTTTGCCGGTCCATTACGGAATTTTTACCGGCTGCCCGGCAAAAGCCATGATCGGCAGCCTATCAGGCGTCATGAGCATGTCCCGATCCGATTTTTCCTTTCCCGTCCTTGAGCCATGCCTCAACCGCCGCACTCTGGTGCTGGGGGCCGGTGCTTTCGCACTTGCCGGGCTGGCCGGCTGCGGGTCGCTGTCCCGGCAAGGCGCCGGCGGCGGGGCGTCGACCTCGGCCAGCGCCGCGATGGCTGGAATTCGCAATGCCGAGGGCTTGCCCGTGCTCTCGCCGGACAGCCAGTTGGAGCGGGCCGCGTTGCAGCAGGCACACTATATGGCAGCGTCCCGCAGCATGACCCATACGACAGGGTTCGGAAAAGGGTTCCCCACGCGTGTGAAGAGCAACGGAATCAAGGGTGCGGCGGCGGAAAACATTGCAGAAGGCCGCATGGATGTCGCCCGCGCCATCGACATGTGGATGAACTCGCCACCGCATCGGCACAACATGCTCGACAGCCGCTTCCATCGCTTCGGCCTAGCCTGGGCCAGCGGTCCCGACCGTCCCGAGTGGCGCTACTGGGCGATGGTGCTGGCGAGCTGAAAAAAGGGTGCGCGCATTCATTCGCGTATGAAACGCTTTCCGGTCCTTGACACCGATCTGGCTGCTGACTATCTCATTCGCCGTTAGCACTCTGTTATGCCGAGTGCTAACAGGTCCGGCAGCGCCGGACGGAGGGAATTCTTTCTCATCATTGTGACCGAGGAAATCAAATGGCAAAGACGAAGTTCCGCCCGCTTCATGACCGCGTGGTCGTTCGCCGGGTCGAGTCCGAAGAAAAGACGGCTGGCGGCATCATCATCCCCGACACCGCCAAGGAGAAGCCGCAGGAAGGCGAAATTGTCGCCGTTGGTTCGGGCGCCCGCGACGAGAGCGGCAAGCTCGTTGCCCTCGACGTCAAGGCCGGCGACCGTGTCCTGTTCGGCAAGTGGTCGGGCACCGAAGTCAAGCTCAATGGCGAAGACCTTCTGATCATGAAGGAATCCGACATCATGGGCATCATCGGCTGATCCGGCCGGTCCCATTCTTCAACACTCACTGCAATCCGAATTTCGGGCCACAGGCCCAGGAGTAAGCAATGGCTGCCAAAGACGTAAAATTCTCCCGTGACGCCCGCGAGCGCATGCTGCGCGGTGTCAACATCCTCGCCGACGCGGTGAAGGTCACCCTCGGTCCCAAGGGCCGCAACGTCGTCATCGACAAGTCCTTCGGCGCTCCGCGCATCACCAAGGACGGCGTCTCCGTCGCCAAGGAGATCGAACTGGAAGACAAGTTCGAGAACATGGGCGCCCAGCTCGTTCGCGAAGTCGCTTCCAAGACCAACGACAAGGCCGGTGACGGCACCACCACCGCCACGGTCCTCGCCCAGGCCATCGTTCAGGAAGGCCACAAGGCCGTTGCCGCCGGCATGAACCCGATGGATCTGAAGCGCGGCATCGATCTGGCCGTCTCCGAGGTCGTCGCCGATCTCGTCAAGAAGGCCAAGAAGATCAAGACCTCCGAGGAAGTCGCGCAGGTCGGCACCATCTCCGCCAATGGCGAGAAGGAAATCGGCGAGATGATCGCCGAGGCCATGCAGAAGGTCGGCAACGAGGGTGTCATCACCGTCGAGGAAGCCAAGACCGCCGACACCGAGCTGGAAGTCGTCGAAGGCATGCAGTTCGACCGCGGCTACCTGTCGCCCTACTTCATCACCAATCCCGACAAGATGATTGCCGAACTCGAGGACGCCTACATCCTGCTCCACGAGAAGAAGCTCTCCAACCTGCAGGCCATGCTGCCGGTGCTCGAGGCTGTCGTGCAGACCTCGAAGCCGCTGGTCATCATCGCCGAGGACGTCGAGGGCGAGGCCCTGGCCACGCTGGTCGTCAACAAGCTGCGCGGCGGCCTGAAGATCGCTGCCGTCAAGGCTCCGGGCTTCGGTGATCGCCGCAAGGCCATGCTGGAGGATATCGCCATCCTCACCGGTGGCCAGGTCATCTCCGAGGATCTGGGCATCAAGCTCGAGAACGTCGGTCTCAACATGCTCGGCCGCGCCAAGAAGGTGCGCATCGAGAAGGAGAACACCACGATCGTCGACGGTGCCGGCAAGAAGGCCGAGATCCAGGGCCGCGTTGGCCAGATCAAGGCCCAGATCGAGGAGACCACCTCCGACTACGACCGCGAGAAGCTGCAGGAGCGCCTGGCCAAGCTGGCTGGTGGCGTTGCCGTGATCCGCGTCGGCGGCTCGACCGAGGTCGAGGTCAAGGAGAAGAAGGACCGCGTTGACGACGCCCTGAACGCCACCCGCGCCGCGGTTGAGGAAGGCATCGTCCCCGGCGGCGGCGTCGCCCTGCTGCGCGCCACCCAGGCGATCAAGGCTGCCGGCGCCAATGCCGACCAGGCTGCCGGCATCAACATCGTGCGTCGCGCCCTGCAGGCTCCGGCCCGCCAGATCGCTACCAACGCCGGTGCGGAAGCCTCGATCATCGTGGGCAAGATCCTCGACAACAAGAGCGCGACCTACGGCTACAACGCCGCCAACGACGAGTATGGCGATCTGATCCAGCTCGGCATCGTCGACCCGGTCAAGGTTGTTCGCACGGCTCTGCAGGACGCCGCTTCGGTCGCCGGCCTGCTGGTCACCACCGAGGCCATGATCGCCGACGCTCCGAAGAAGGAAGCCGCGGCTCCGGCCATGCCCGGCGGCATGGGCGGCATGGGCGGCATGGACTTCTAAGAAGTTCTTTCACCGTGAATTGGAAAGGGCGGCCGGTGGCCGCCCTTTCTTTTTTGAAAAAAGATACGCCGGCATGGAACCAATTTCACGGCCGGCCGTTCTGGTCCTGTCGAAGCAATTCAAAGGAGAAATCCGGAGAAAGGCTAACGACAAAAGAGACGCCTTCCACACATTCAACGGTGCGGGAGGCGTCTTTTTGCGATGCGTGATGGTTTTCCATCAACCTGTTATTCTCAAAGAATAATCCGGAACAAATCGACAGCAGCTCCGTTGAAGTCGGCGAATCAACCCAGGAGATGCGATCATGGTGAACAAGGATCAGGTGGCCGGCGCGGCCAAGCAGGCAAAGGGCGCCGTCAAGGAAGCCGCAGGCAAGCTGACCGGCAGCAAGAAGACCGAACTCAAGGGCAAGGCGGAAAAGGCAGCCGGCAAGGTTCAGAAAACCTATGGCGACACCAAGGAAAAGGTGAAGAAGGCCATGTAGGCCGATTGACCCTCACGGGATATGCACGCGAAGGCGGTCTGCGGACCGCCTTTTTTCGCGCTCCGCCGACGGGCAGGCAGGCGCTTCACGTGCCCAGCTTTCTGGTGAACGCATTGGTGAAGGCGATGCCGTCCCCATCATCCCTTGCTTCCCCCAGCACCACCTCCATCACACCGTTCGTGACGCGGACAAGCGCAAAACCGCCCATGAAGGCTGCCTTCGGCTTGAATAGGTCCAACCCGTTTGCCTCATAGATCATCGGGGTTTCGTGCTGATGGCCGTGAAAGAGCCCGATAACGTTGAAAGGCTTTATGACCGCCAGCAAGGCTGCCTGTTCGGCCTTGCTCCACCAATGGGGCTTTCCGGTGCCTGTGTCGTCGAAAGTCTTGCGCTCGCTGTCCCATACTTCGAGCGAGAACGGGTCCCATCCATAATGCTGGAACAGGACGACCGGCCTTCCGTCGGCGGCGTTCGCCTGCAGGTCCTGCCCCAGCCAGTTCAGCCCGCTTACCGCTCCTTCCCGCGTATCGCCGCCGAAGCGATGCAGTTGCACCAGGTGCAGGCCGCCCCAATCCCATGAATAGCAGTCGGAATCGACGTCATAATTCGCGGCCGGCACCGGCGGCTTGAAGAATATGCCCGGCCTGTGGTTCATCTCCACGTAGTCGCGCAACTCGCGCCGATACCAGTCGACATGGGGCGGTGGTCCGTTCTGGTCGAGATCGTGATTGCCAAGGCCGGCATAGACAGGCATGTGCACCCGGTCGGGACCGGCGCCTTGCTGATAGCGCTGGCTGAACTGGAGCAATTGCGTGCCTTCGCTCGGCTGCACGGTCTGGCCCCCACTGTCATCGGTCATGTCGCCGCCGACGACCAGCCCAAGGGGTGTCGCGATGCGCTGCCCCGCAGCCTCCAGATGCGTCGCCTTGCCGTCGATCTCGGCCGGCCACACCTTGCCCGTGATTGCGTTCAGCACCGCGATGTGGCGCAACAGGTTCGCATCGGTCTTGCCTTCCTGGGCGCAATTCGGGCTAAGGCCACTGGCCATTCGGCAGGCATGGACATCGCAGATGAACAGGAAGGTCGCGTCGATGGGCGGGATTGCGGCCTGCGTGGCGGTCGGCAAAAGGGTTCCGGCAGTCCATGCAAGACCTCCGGCCAGCATTTCGCGACGGGACAGCCGAAACAAAATGCGCGCGCTCATGATCCTTCAATTGAGCACGGGAGCGGGGCCTGGTCCAGTTTGCCGCCGCCGCCTATGGCATTGAAACGATTTGGAAGCCCCGGCTTCAAATCTTGGCTTGAAGCCCTCTTGGCAAAGCGATAGGCCGGGGCCACCCTAATTCGCTTGTTCAGGAGACCTGCCCGTGAGCGCTCACAAGACCAGAACCGAAACCGATACGTTCGGCCCCATCGAAGTGGCCGCCGACCGCTATTGGGGTGCGCAGGCGCAACGGTCCCTCGGCAATTTCAAGATCGGCTGGGAAAAGCAGCCGGCCTCCATCGTTCGCGCGCTGGGCATCGTCAAGCGCGCCGCCGCGGAAGCCAATATGGAGCTCGGCAAGCTCGATCCCAAGCTTGGCGCGGCGATCATCGAGGCCGCGCAGGAAGTGATCGACGGCAAGCTCGACGAGCACTTCCCGCTCGTGGTCTGGCAGACCGGCTCCGGCACCCAGTCCAACATGAACGCCAATGAAGTGATCTCCAACCGGGCGATCGAGAAGCTTGGCGGGGAGATGGGCTCGAAGAAGCCGGTTCATCCCAATGACCATGTCAATATGAGCCAGTCGTCGAACGACACCTACCCGACGGCCATGCACATCGCCTGCGCCGAGCGCATCGCGCACGACCTGCTGCCGGCGCTGAAGCACCTGCACGCCGCCCTCGAAGCCAAGGCCAAGACCTTCGACCATATCGTCAAGATCGGCCGCACCCATACGCAGGATGCAACACCCCTCACCCTCGGCCAGGAATTCTCCGGCTATTCCCAGCAGGTGAAGAACGGCATCGAGCGCATCGAGATGACGCTGCCGGCGCTGATGCAGCTTGCGCAGGGCGGCACCGCGGTCGGCACCGGCCTCAACGCCCCGGTCGGATTCGCCGAGAAGGTGGCGGAAAAGATCGCCGCCATCACCGGGCTCGACTTCACCTCGGCACCGAACAAGTTCGAGGCGCTGGCCGCCCATGATGCCATGGTCTTCTCGCATGGCGCGATCAACACGGTCGCGGCCTCGCTGTTCAAGATCGCCAACGATATCCGTTTCCTCGGCTCCGGCCCCCGCGCCGGCCTTGGCGAGCTTGCCCTGCCGGAGAACGAGCCGGGCTCGTCGATCATGCCGGGCAAGGTCAATCCGACCCAATGCGAGGCGCTGACGCAGGTGTGCGTGCAAGTCTTCGGCAACAATGCCGCCATCACCTTCGCCGGCAGCCAGGGCCATTTCGAGTTGAACGTCTACAACCCGCTGATGGCCTACAACTTCCTCCAGTCGGTGAAGCTGCTGGCCGACGCATCGGTGTCCTTCACGGACAACTGCGTCGTCGGCATCGAGGCCCGCGAGGACAACATCAGGGCTTCGCTGGAACGGTCGCTGATGCTGGTGACGGCGCTGGCCCCGACCATCGGCTACGATGCGGCGGCCAAGATCGCCAAGACGGCGCACAAGAACGGCACGACGCTGCGCGAGGAAGCGCTCAAGACCGGCCTGGTCAGCGAAGCCGACTATGAGCGCTTGGTGCGGCCAGAGGACATGATCCATCCCGGCTAAGCCATCTGGCTGCCGGGTTGCATTTCGGCTAGTCTGCGGCCATGCGCTACGTGATCATCATCGTGACCATCGCCTGCTTCATCATCTGGGACGGCCTCTACAATGGAGGCCGTTACATCGATGCGTCGGTGACGAGCGTGAAGAACGTCGTGCGCATGGTCACCGGCTAGTTCACCTGCACCATTTTCCGGCGCGACATCCTGCCGGTTGACGCGACGCGGTCTTCCGGACCAGAAGATGTCCGCCCCCGGCCGATGCCGGCAGCCGTTCCCGAACCGATTCCCAGGAGGCCGAATTGATCCGGCACATCGTGTTCTTCACCGTGAAGCCGAGCATGGACGTAGAAGCCGTGCGCGTCGGGCTGATGGAACTCGGGCGCATCCCGCATTCACGGCATTTCGAGGTGACCGTGAACCGCAAGGTCGATCTGTTCGAGAACGAGATCGACATCGTCGTCTATGCGGAGTTCGAAAACGAAGCCGCCTTGCACGCGTTCAAGGCCGACCCGATCTACGCCGAAACCACCGCCAAGGTGCGGCCGATGCGCGAACTGCGCTTTTCGGCTGACGTGGTGGCGGCAAACTGAGCGCCGCACTAAACGGCAGTCAGTCCGCCAAGCCGATTTCGGAAGCTAGTTTCCCCAGTGCAAGGACGGTGCGCCAGTTGCGCGCGGTCGACACCGTCCCCAGCAGGCGGTCGACCACCGGCGGCAGTTTGGAGGCGCTGAAACCGTCTGGCACATGCAGATAGAGAATATTGCCGCTGACATGGAGCCGTTCACCGGCCGCGCGTGCCTGTAGCGCCTCCACATCCTTCTGTTTCGGTTCGTCCTTCAATACGAAGACATGCAACCTCGTTGGGCTGTCGGCGGCTTCCGGAAACGGATTGGCGTCGATGATCCGCTGCCACTCGTCGCGGCTGGCCAGCATGATCTCCTTGTCGAAGCCGAAATCGCGGCGGGCGATATCACCAATCAGCCTGTGTGTTTCCTGTCGGCCCCTGTCGGAGGCGAGAATGGCATTGCCGCTGTTGATGTAGGTGGAGACATGGCCAAACCCGGCCTTCGTGAGCGCCGCACGCAACTTTGCCACCGGCAACTGGGTCGCGCCGCCGACGCCGCGAAACAGCACGATGTACACATCGCCCGTGGCCTTGCCGCTCATATGATGAAGCTCGCCAGCGTCTCGTTCTCGGTAATGTCCTGATACTGCACGCCCTCGGCCTCGAACTTCGCCTGGAGCGTGGTGAAGTTGCGGCTGTCGCGGGTTTCGATGCCGATCAGCACCGAACCGAAATTGCGCGCCGACTTCTTCAGATATTCGAAACGGGCAATGTCGTCGTCGGGTCCGAGCATCTGCAGGAAGTCGCGCAGGGCGCCCGGCCGCTGCGGCAGGCGAATGATGAAATATTTCTTCAGCCCTTCGAAGCGCAATGCCCGCTCCTTGACATCGGGCAGGCGCTCAAAATCGAAATTGCCGCCGGACACCACGGCCACGATGGTCTTGCCGCGGATTTCCTTGCGGCTGAAATCCTTCAGCGCGTCGATGGTGAGCGCGCCGGCCGGCTCCAGGACCACCCCCTCGACGTTCAGCATCTCGATCATGGTCGCGCACAGCCGGTTTTCCGGTACGAGGCGCGCCGTCTCGGCGGGAAAGTCCTTGAGCAGCCGGAAATTCTCGCGGCCGATTTCCGCCACCGCCGCCCCGTCGACGAAGTTGTCGACGCGGGGCAGTTTCACGCGCCTGCCTTCGGCAAGGCTGCGGGCAAGGCTCGGAGCCCCCGACGGCTCGCAGAACAGGAAGCGCGGCGCCTGCCCGGCAGCCTCGAAATATTGGGTCACGCCTGCCGCCAACCCGCCGCCGCCGACAGGCAGCATGACGATGTCCGGCGCCCTTTCCGTGCCGATCTGCTCGATGATCTCCTGCGCGATGGTCGCCTGTCCCTCGATGATGTCGCGGCTGTCGAAGGGCGGCACCATGTGAGCGCCGGCGGTTTCGGTGAACTCCAGCGCCGCGTGATAGCAATCGTCGAAGAAGTCGCCGATCAGCCTGATCTCGACGAACTCCCCGCCGAACATGCGGGTCTTGTCGATCTTCTGCTGCGGCGTCGTCACCGGCATGAACACCACGCCCTTGCGGCCGAAATGGCGGCACACGAAGGCGAAGCCCTGCGCATGGTTGCCGGCGGAAGCGCAAACGAACAGGCTGGCCTTGTTGCCTGCGGCAAGCGTCTTGCGGAAGAAATTCAGCGCGCCGCGGATCTTGTAGGAGCGCACCGGCGTCAGGTCCTCGCGCTTCAGCAGGATGCGCGCCCCATATTTCTGCGACAGGTAGTCGTTTTCCTGCAAAGGCGTTTCGGGAAAAATCTCCCGTATCGCCTGGGCGGCAGTTCCAACCCTGTCGGCGAAGCTTGTCATGGCGCGGTCCTGTGGCGTGAATGAGCATCCGTTCCTGCCGCGATTTTGGCATTTGCGCAACACCGAACCTGTCGCAAACGGACCAGCCTCATCTAAGCGACGCTTTGACTTACTTCCGCCGTGTTCTGCGGGTGGAGGAAGCGGGGCTCTGGCATCATGCCTTGCCCACGGCGAAACCGACGGACATCGAAGTGCCCTTGAAGACCCTGCTTGCAATCGCGCTTTCCCTGGTGGTCGCCGGCTGCACCACCAACAGATCGGAAGAAATCCTCGGCAGCGTCCTCGTGCCCGCCGCAGTGACCGATATTGCCGGGAACCACTCGATCTTCATCGCCACGACGCGCAAGCGCTCCACCGACCGTTCCAAGGTGTTCGAGGGTGAACGCTCGGCCACGCTCAACTTCGCCCGCGTCAACGTCACCGTGCCACGCGAGCACAAGGTCGGCCAGATCGAACGCCGCAAGCGCGGCAGATCCGACGATCCGTCGAAATATTTCATGGCCTCCGATGCCGCCGGGTATGAGACGGGGCCGCAGTTCTCCCAGGCACTGGATGCCGATATTGCCGCGCGCGGCGGC
The DNA here is from genome assembly GCF_052978165.1 of Aquamicrobium terrae. Classification (NCBI taxonomy): domain Bacteria; kingdom Pseudomonadati; phylum Pseudomonadota; class Alphaproteobacteria; order Hyphomicrobiales; family Phyllobacteriaceae; genus Aquamicrobium; species Aquamicrobium terrae. The sequence goes on along the minus strand of NZ_JBRKLZ010000001.1, from coordinate 216,698 downwards.
CGCGTCATGGTTTTCGTGCATGGCTACAACACCGGCTTCGATGCCGGCGTGTACCGTGCGGCCCAGATCGCCCACGATTCCGGCTACCCGGGCACGCCTGTCCTGTTCTCCTGGGCTTCGGGCGGCTCGACCACCAGCTATGTCTACGACAAGGAGAGCGCCAGCGTGGCGCGCGACCAGCTCGAGGTGACGCTGCGCCTTCTGTCGCAAACCGGTGCGCGCCGCATCGATATCGTTGCCCACTCGATGGGCACCTGGGTGACGATGGAGGCGCTGCGCCAGCTCGCCATCACCGGCGACCGCAACCTGCGCGGCAAGCTGGGTGACGTGGTGCTGGCCTCGCCCGACATCGATGTCGACGTGTTCAAGAGCCAGATGCGCCGCTACGGCAAACCGGAAAAGCCGTTCATCCTGCTTCTGTCGCAGGACGACAGGGCGCTGCGGCTGTCCGGCATGCTGGCCGGTTCGCGCCCGCGCGTCGGCGACTATGCCGGTGCCGACAAGGAACTGGCCGATTATGGCGTGACGGTCGTCGACCTGTCCAAGGCGAAGGGCGCGGATTCCTTCAACCACACCAAGTTCGCCGACAATCCGGTTCTGGTGCGCATGCTGGGCCAGCGCCTGCGCGAGGATGACGGGTTCGCCAGCGACCGGGAAATCACGGACCGCATCCGGCTTGTCACGCAGCAGGCCGCCGCCAGCGCATTCTAAAGCCTGAACAGATCCAAGCAGGGCTGGACCAGGCAGGTTTCTGCCTATATTGCGGATGCAGGTCCAGGCGGCGCCGCAAGTATAGGGCGCCATATTGGGAGCAGCGGTGCTGTGCGCTTGAAAGCCTTGTTCGTTGTCGCTTTTGCTGCACTGCTGGCTGGATGCATGGCATCCAGCCGCCATGAACTGCTCAATATCTCGTCCTTTCCGGCCAATCCTTCCGATATTTCGGCCGAGCACGAAATCTTCGTGGCCACCACAAGACGCCAGTCGATCGACCAGCCGCGCATCGTGTTCGGTGGCGACCGCTCCCCCAACGTGGCCTATGCCAGCGTCGACATGACCGTTCCCCGTATCCATGAAACCGGCAGGATCGAGCGCACCAAGGGCCGCGCTCAGGCCGACCCGGCCAAGCATTTCACGGCACGAAGCGTGAGCTTCTACAAGGAACCGTCGCAGTTCGCGCGAGCCATCGATGCCAACGTGGCCCGGCATAAGGACCGGCGCGTGCTGGTCTTCGTGCATGGCTTCAACAACGGTTTCGATGACGGCGTCTACCGCATCACCCAGATCGTGAACGATACGAAATATGACGGGACGCCCATCCTGTTTTCCTGGGCTTCCAACGCAAGGACGACGGGTTATCTCTACGACAAGGAAAGCGCCAACGCCGCGCGCGACGATCTCGAGGCGACGCTGCGCATGCTGGCCAGGAGCAAGGCCAAAAGCATCGACATCATCGCCCATTCGATGGGCACGTGGGTAACGATGGAAACCCTGCGCCAGCTCGCCATAGCCGGCGACCGCGACCTTGGCGGCAAGCTCGGCAATGTCGTGCTTGCTTCGCCGGACATCGACGTCGATGTGTTCAAGAAGCAGATGCTGCGTTACGGCAAGCCCGACAAGCCTTTCGTCGTGCTGCTCTCGGACGACGACCGCGCCCTCCAGCTCTCCACGTTCATTTCGGGCGACAAGCCGCGCGTCGGCGACTATTCCGATGCGGCCGATCTGGCCAGCTACGGGGTCATCGTGGCCGATCTGACGCAGGCCAGCTCCGGCGACAGGCTCAACCATGCCAAGTTCGCCGACAATCCGGTCCTCGTGCAATTGCTGGGCGACAGCCTGAGGACCCATGCGGGCCTGGCGGCGGCCGAAGATGGCGATTTCGGCAGCCCGATGAGCACGATCGGCAAGGACATCGGACAAGCGGTCGGCTCGGTCGCCGACATCGTCATCACCACGCCGTTCAAGGTTCTGTCGATCGCCGCCGGGGGCTAGAAAAGGATCGCGGGACACCCGCAAGGCGGGAAAAGGTCGACGCCAGCGCCCCGCCTGCCCCTGCGTCATGTCGGAGAGCCCGCCCTAATCTCTTGATTTGACTTTCTATTTTACGTTTCTATTTCTCGGTATATAGTCCGATAGTTGTGTTGCGCTGGTGCCCGGATGTCGTGTTTCCTGCACTGGGGTCTGCGCGAGACGACAATGGGATCGCAGATACAAGACGCAAACGATACCCGGGAGGAAAACGTGAAGAAACTGGTTGGCGCCCTGGCGATGGGTGCAATGCTTTCTATGACCGCCGCATACAGCTACGCGGCCGATTATCCGGAACGTCCCATCACCGTCATCGTGCCGTTCTCCGCCGGGGGGCCGACGGATACCGTCACGCGCCTCGTCGCGGAAGCCATGTCGAAGGATCTCGGGCAACAGGTTCTGGTCGAGAATGTCGGTGGCGCCGGCGGTACGCTGGGCGCGGCGCGCGTGGCGCAGGCCGAACCGGACGGCTACACGCTGCTTCTCCATCATATCGGCATGGCGACCAGCGCAACGCTTTATCGCAAGCTGCCCTACGATACGCTCAACGCCTTCGAATATGTCGGGCTCGTCACCGAAGTGCCGATGACCATCGTGGCCCGAAAGGATCTCGAGCCGACCGACTTCAAGGCGCTGGTGGAATACGCCAAGGCCAACAAGGATTCGGTCACCGTGGCCAATGCCGGCATCGGCGCGGCTTCGCATCTGTGCGGCATGCTGTTCATGAGCGCCATCGACACGCCGCTGGTCACCGTTCCCTACAAGGGCACCGGCCCGGCGATGACCGACCTGCTCGGCAGCCAGGTCGACATCATGTGCGACCAGACCACCAACACCACCAAGCAGATCCAGGCCGGCACCATCAAGGCCTATGCTGTCACCACGCCCGAGCGGCTGGAGGTGCTGCCGGACCTGCCCACGACCAAGGAAGCTGGCGTCGACGGCATGGAAGTCTCCATCTGGCACGGCCTCTATGCGCCGAAGGGAACACCGGCCGAGATCGTCGATCGGCTGTCGAAATCCCTGCAACTCGCCCTGAAGGATGAAAATGTGGTCGCCCGCTTCGCCGAACTGGGCACCGCGCCTTCGCCTCAGGAAGATGCGACCCCTGCGGCATTGAAGGAAAAAGTCGAAAGCGAAATCACGCGCTGGAAGCCGGTGATCGAAGCCGCCGGCCAATACGCGGACTGAGGCGAGCATGGGCGGGCGGCTGCAAGGCCTCCCGCCCTGCCACGATCTTTCCCGTCAACCGCCGTAGAGAATTTCCATGAAATCCTTGTCTGTCGACAGGACGAACGGCCTGTGCGCCGTATTTTTCATCGGGCTCGGTGTCTTCTTCGCCTTCGAATCGCTTGATCTCGAACTCGGCACAGCGCTGCGGATGGGCCCCGGCTACTTTCCCCTTGTTCTGGCCGGTATCCTCATCCTCCTCGGCGTCGTCGTGCTGATCGATGCCATACGGGTCGAGAGCGAGCCGATCGGCCACATCGCGTGGCGCGGGCTGGTGCTCATCCTTCCCGCGCCGATCTTCTTCGGCCTCACGGTGCGCGGGCTGGGCTTCGTTCTCTCGATCTTCCACACCTGCCTGATCGCCTCCTTCGCCAGCCAGAAGATGAAACCGCTGACGGCCCTGATCCTGTCGGCCGGGCTTACGCTGTTTGCACTGATCGTCTTCAGCTATGCGCTCGGGCTGCCTTTCGTGCGCTTCGGGCCTTGGCTCCGCTTCTAAAGGCAAGCTCATGGATCTGTTCAGCAATCTTGCCCTCGGCTTTGCCACCGCATCCACGCTGTGGAACCTCCTGTTCTGCCTGATCGGGGTGCTGCTCGGCACGCTCATCGGCGTACTCCCCGGCATCGGCGCGACGGCCACCATCGCCATGCTGCTGCCCATCACCTTCCAGATCGGCGATCCGGTCTCTGCCCTGATCATGCTCTCCGGCATCTATTACGGCGCGCAATATGGCGGCTCGACCACGGCGATCCTCATCAACATGCCGGGTGAATCGTCCTCCGCCGTGACCGCCATCGACGGCTATCAGATGGCGCGCAAGGGCCGCGCCGGGGCCGCCCTCGCCGTCGCGGCGATCGGCTCCTTCTTCGCCGGCACTGTATCGACCTTTCTCGTCGCCCTGTTTGCCCCGCCACTCACCGTCATCGCCCTGAAATTCGGCGCGGCGGAGTATTTCTCGCTGATGGTGCTCGGCCTTGTCTCTTCCATCGCGCTTGCCCATGGCTCGGTCATCAAGGCCATCGCCATGGTGGTGCTGGGCTTGCTGCTCGGCCTTGTGGGAACCGACATCTACACCGGCACGCCGCGCTTTACCCTGGGCATCCGCGAATATGCGGACGGGCTGAATTTCGTCGCGGTGGCGGTCGGCGTGTTCGGTATCGCCGAAATCCTGCGCAACCTGGAGAACGAAAAATCGCGCGACGTGCTGATGGCCCGCGTGACGGGCCTGCTGCCCACGCGTGACGACGTCCGGCGCATGGTCGCCCCCATCCTGCGCGGCACTGTCCTGGGGTCGGCGCTCGGCATCCTGCCGGGCGGCGGCGCCATCCTTGCCTCCTTCGCCTCCTATACGGTCGAGAAACGCGTCTCCAAGACCCCGGAGGAATTCGGCCATGGCGCCATCGAAGGCGTCGCGGGCCCGGAATCGGCCAACAATGCCGGCGCGCAGACCTCCTTCATCCCCATGCTCACCCTCGGCATTCCGGCCAATCCGGTGATGGCGCTGATGATCGGCGCCATGATCATTCAGGGCATCGTGCCCGGCCCCAATGTCGCGACAGAACAGCCGGCGCTGTTCTGGGGCATCATCGCCTCGATGTGGATCGGCAACCTGATGCTGATCGTGCTCAACCTGCCGCTGATCGGGTTGTGGGTGAAGCTGCTGACGATCCCCTACTACGTGCTGTTCCCGATCATCATGGCGTTCTGCTCGATCGGCGTCTACAGCGTGAACTCCAACGTCTATGACCTCTATGCCGTCGCTTTCTTCGGTCTGCTCGGCTATGTGCTGCTCAAGCTGCGCTGCGAGCCGGCGCCGCTGCTGCTCGGTTTCGTGCTGGGGCCGCTGCTGGAGGAGAATCTGCGCAGGGCCATGATCCTTTCGCGCGGCGATCCGACAACCTTCCTCACCCGCCCGATCAGCGCCACCCTGCTCGGCATTTCGGCGCTGGTGCTGGTCGTGGTCTTCCTGCCCAGCATCAGGAAAAAGCGCGACGAGGTCTTTGTCGAGGAGGATTGACGGGACTGCCCCAGGCTGGTGCGGACGGCGGGGATCGAACCCGCATAGCCGAAGGCTGAGGGATTTTAAGTCCCTTGCGTCTACCAGTTCCGCCACGTCCGCGCGGGCTGTTTGTCAGAGGTTTGAGCGGATTCGTCAACAGATGTTTGCAGCCATCGTCGCATTCCCAAGGCTGCCGGCCATCTGGTCTGCTTTCAGGAATTTACCGCCTGTCGCCTGATAGGCTTGATTTTCACCGAACTCGGCAGGCCAAGCAGGTCGTTGAGATGGAGCCGAATGGCCGCCATCTGGATGAGCACCGGGATAGCTATCGCCGCAACCGTCGCGGTCGGGATCAGAATGGCCGGGTCATCTATTCCCATGAACCGCAGCAACATGGTCCGGACGAAGCCAAGCACGAGAATATGCAGGACATAGATCGACATCGAAAACTGGCCGAGCAGAGCCAGAAGACCGCATAACCCCTCAAAGGACTTCGACTGTTCGAGCCTTGCGCACAACGCCAGCATTGCGGCGATTCCAAGAATTGCAGCCAGAATCGGCAGGCGTTCCGGAATGCCGGCGTAATAAGCGCCAACTGCCGCCAGCAAGAACAAGGCACAAAGCGCACCTGTCGCCATCCGGGAAACCGGCAGCAAAGTCAGCCAGATGCGTTCGCGAGCCAGCATGCCGAGCGTGAAGTAAAAGAAGCCGTAGGCGATATCTCCAACGACGCCGGCGCCTGCGAAATGCAAGGCCACAAAGGCGATGAATGCGCCCGCCGCCAGCATGTCGGTGCGCAACATGGCAAGCACGTAAGCCAGGACATTGCAAAAGAACAGGGCGTAGAGGAACCAGAAGGGCGAGATAGGCACCCACAGGATTTCCAGCAACCGGTCGGCACCGACGGTCGCGTTGACGGCGCTCGAACCGGACAGGGCGACCTGAATGGTGCCCTGCACCAGTGACCAAAGGAAGTATGGATAGACGATCATCCTGAGACGGCCCAGCCAGAAACTTCCGGCCGGCTTGTCTCTGGAACCAGCGAAGAAGAGGCCGGATATGAAGAAGAAGACCGGCATATGGAATGTGTAGATAACATAGTCCGTAAGAACCAACCCGGAGTCCGGCGGCACGATGTTCGCGCTCAACAATCCGCGCAGGCAGTGGCCATAGACCACCAGGATAATGGCGATACCCTTGGCCATATCGAGCGCTTGCGACCGCTGCCCTGTGCTTGTTGACGCCAACGTCATAACCGGCCTTTGGCTGGATCCGGGAACCTTCCGACCTGAAACTGTAGCCCAACCGAGGCAGGCGGCCAGCGTCTCCTTTTGGCGAATGGGGCCATCGGATGGAGATAGGCAACCGCGCTGGAGGGTCACCTGTCCCAATCGATTTCGGAGCTTCCGGACAACCCAGCGGGTGGCAACGAAGCGGCATTCAACCTAAATAGCCAGGACTTGTACGGAGCCATTCATGACTGCAGCTCTTTTCCAGCCGATCACGCTCGGAAATCTCGCCTTCCCAAATCGCATAGCCGTGGCGCCCATGTGCCAGTATTCCGCCGATGACGGTTCGGCCAGCGATTGGCATCTCCAGCACTGGATGAACCTCGCCATGTCCGGCGCCGGCATGGTCACCGTGGAGATGACCAATGTCGAGCGTCGCGGCCGCATCAGCCATGGCTGCCTCGGGCTCTATAGCGAAGCCAACGAGGCAGCGGCCAAGCGTGCCCTCGATGCGGCAAGGCGCGTGGCGGCGCCCGGCACCAGATTCGGCACCCAGCTCGCCCACGCTGGCCGAAAGGCCTCCTGCCGGCGGCCTTGGGAGGGTGGCGGGCCCTTGCAGCCCGGCGAGGACCCGTGGCGGATCGTCTCTGCCTCGGCGATCCCCTATGACGAAGGCTGGCAGACGCCACACGCCCTGAGCGAGGACGAGATCTGGCAGGAGGTCGATCACTTCGCGCAGGCCGCCCGAAGGGCGGAACATGCCGGATTCGACTTCATCGAATTGCACGGCGCGCATGGCTACCTGATCTTCCAGTTCCTGTCGCCCCTCTCCAACAGGCGGGCGGACCGTTGGGGCGGCTCGCTTGAAAACCGGATGCGCTTTGCCGTGGAGGTTGCGCGCGCGGTGCGCAAGGCCGCCCCTTCCCTCATGCTGGGCATCCGCCTTTCCGTGAAGGAATGGGTGCAAGGCGGCTTCGACGTCTATGATGCCATCGAAGTCGCAAAGGTGCTCAAGGGCGAAGGCATTTCCTATATCTGCTGCTCCAGCGGCGGCAATTCCCCGCTACAGAAACTTCCCTCCGGGCCCGGCTACCAGGTCGATCTGGCCGAAGCGGTACGCAAGGGCGCCCACATTCCCGTCCGCGCTGTGGGCCTGATCACCGAGCCGAGACAGGCGGAAGCAGTGGTTGCCGAAGGCAGAGCGGATATGGTCGCCCTCGGCCGTGCCTTCCTTGCCGATCCGCGCTGGGGCTGGCGTGCGGCAGCCGCTCTTGGCGAAGAGATCCAGGCAGCCCCGCAATTGCTGCGCTCGGTCACCACCATGCGGCATTGGGTGGAGCAGGCTTGACAAACGTCAGGCAACCAATGACGGGCCGCCGCGTTCTGCAATCACCTCTATAACAGGTGATGAGCGGAGAACGAGGATGGCGAAGGTCGTCTATAAAATCGTCGAGCATGACGGGGGCTGGGCCTATCAGGTCGGCTCGACCTATTCGGAGACTTTTCCAAGCCGCGAGGCCGCGGTTCGGGCTGCCGAACAGGCAGCGCAGGAACAGCAGATTTCCGGAACCTCGGATGGCATCCAGTACGAGGACAGTTCCGGCAACTGGCACGAGGAACTCTCCGACGGCCGCGACCGGCCGGAGACGGAGGTTTCGGAGTAGCCGTCCCGTTCAATTTCTGTTCGATGGCTCAATTCCAAGCAAAAAGGGCGGCCAGTGGCCGCCCCCTTGCATGGCAAAGCCGTTTGAGCCTTAGCCGTGGAGCTTGGCCGCGATCTCGGCCACCCGCTTGCCTTGGAAGCGCGCGCCTTCCAGCTCCTGCGCCGAAGGCTGGCGCGAACCGTCGCCTTCCGTGGTCGTGGTCATGCCGTAGGGCGCGCCGCCGCGCACCACATCGTTGCCCATCTGGCCCTGATAGGCATAGGACAGCGGCACGATGATCATGCCGTGATGCTGGAGCGAGGCCTGCGTGCTGATCAGGGCCACCTCCGCGCCGCCATGCTGGGTTGCGGTGGACGCCATCACCGAAGCGACCTTGTTCACCAGCGCGCCTTTGGCCCACAGCGGGCCGGTCTGGTCGAGGAAGTTCTTCAACTGGGAAGCCATGGCGCCGAAGCGGGTGGAGGCGCCGAATATGATGGCGTCATAATCCGCCAGTTCGAGCGGCTCGGCGATCGGTGCTTCCTGATCGAGTTTGTAGTGGGCGGCCTTGGCTACTTCCAGCGGCACCAGTTCGGGAACCCGCTTGACGGTCACGTCGGCGCCGGCCTCGCGCGCGCCTTCGGCCGCGGCCTTCGCCATCTGCTCCATGTGACCCCAGCTCGAATAATAAAGGACAAGCACCTTCGCCATTTCCATCTCCACGGTTGCGGCCGCGGACGCCACGTCCGCTTCGAATACCGGGGCAATCTAGGGCGGTGCATGTTCATGGAAAAGTACCCCGGCGCCGACACACCGTTCACAAATCCTGCATCTTTGCGCAGTTCGCGCCAACGGGTTATGGGAAGGCGATAAAATGTTCGAGGAGTCGTTCATGACCGAGATTGTCACCGCCGCCATGCTCGTCATTGGTGACGAAATCCTGTCCGGGCGCACCAAGGACAAGAACATCGGGCATCTTGCCGATATCATGACTGCCGTGGGGATCGACCTGAAGGAGGTTCGCATCGTTCCGGACGACGAGGACGACATCGTCGCGGCCCTCAATGCCGTGCGCCAGCGCTATACCTATGTGTTCACATCCGGCGGCATCGGGCCGACGCATGACGACATCACCGCCGATTCGGTAGCAAAGGCCTTCGACGTTCCCTGTGAATACGATACCGCTGCCTACGCCATGCTGGAAGCGCATTATGCGAAACGCGGCATGGAGTTCACCGAGGCGCGCAAGCGCATGGCGAGGATGCCGCGCGGGGCCGCCCATATCGAAAACCCCGTCTCGGTCGCCCCCGGTTTCCGCATCGGTAACGTCCACGTCATGGCCGGCGTGCCGTCCGTCTTCCAGGCCATGCTGGACAAGGTCGTCCCCACGCTGAAGACCGGCGTGAAGATGCTGACCGCTACGGTCCCCTGCCCCCTGGGCGAAGGCGTCATCGGCGGCCCGCTGTCGGAAATCCAGAAGGCGCACCCGCTCACCATCATTGGTTCGTACCCGAAATTCGGCGAAGGCAAGTTCTGGACCGAGCTGGTGGTGCGCGCCCGCTCCGAGGATGCGCTGGAGGCAGCCCGCAAGGATGTCGAGGCCATGGTGAGGGACCTTGGCGAAGCAAGTTGAGGCGACACGGAACCGGAAGCGTTCCGGCGCGTTTAGCTTGGCCATTTTTCTATCGAAAAGGGGCCGGCCATGTCGTTCAAGACCATTGCAGCCATATTGCAGGGCGAGCAGGAATTTCAGCGCGTACTCGATTGCGCCATTCCGCTGGCTTCCCGTCTCGAAGCTCACCTCGTCGGCATCCATGCCGAGGTTCTGCCTGTGCCCTACACGGCGGCGGCGGGCTTTCCTGACACCGACTTCATCCAGGTTTCTACCGAACTGAACAAGGAAGCCACGCTGAAGCTGCGCGGCACCTTCCACGAACGCGTCGAGGATGCAGGGCTTTCCTTCGAATGGCGAACGCTTGAAAGCTTCTCCGGCGACGGAACGCTTGCGGGCCTGCCCAATGTCCGCGCCGCGGACCTGATCGTCGCTGCCCAGCGCGACGTGGAAAGCGACGACGGAACCGATGTCGAAAGCCTCGTCTACGATGCCGGACGGCCGGTTCTGATGGTGCCGCATTCCGGGCCGATCCTTTCCTCCTTCCGGCGTGTCCTGCTGGCATGGAACGGCAGCCGTGAAGCGGCGCGGGCGACGTTCGACGCCCTGCCCCTCCTGATCGAGGCGGATCAGACGGACATACTGATCATCGATCCGCCGGAAAGCTCCGACGACACCCCGGATGCCGCAGGCTCCCGCATCGCGGCTTCCCTGGGGCGGCATGGCGTATCGGTGGGCGTGTCGGTTCGCAATTCCCAAGGGCAGTCGGTGGAAACCCTTATCCAGGATAGGCTGGCCGCCAGCGGCGCCGACCTTCTGGTGCTCGGTGCCTACAGTCATTCATGGCTGCGGGAACTGCTTTTTGGCGGAGTCACACGCTCCATTCTGCGTTCCGCACCGGTCACCGTCTTCCTGTCGCGCTGAATAGCAGGGGTCGGTTGCAGCCGGCCCTTGCCAAGCATGTGGATTTCCGGCTAATTCCGCCCGCATTCCATATCATCTGCGCGCTCCAGCGCGCCTGCGGAGTGTGCCCGAAATGTCCCTTCCCGACAAAGCTTTCCCGGTATCCTGGGATCAGTTCCACCGCGATGCCCGCGCCCTGGCGTGGCGGCTGTCCGGTGCCGGCCAGCAATGGAAGGCCATCGTGTGCATCACTCGCGGCGGACTGGTGCCGGCGGCGGTCATTTCACGCGAATTGGGCATCCGTGTCATCGAGACGGTCTGCGTCGCCTCCTATCACGACTACAGCTCGCAGGGGCAGTTGCAGGTGCTGAAGGAGATCAGCCCGGTTCTCCTCGAGAATGACGGCGAGTCGATCCTGATCGTCGACGACCTGACCGATACCGGAAAGACCGCCGGAATCGTGCGCGCCATGCTGCCAAAGGCCCATTTCGCCACGATGTATGCCAAGCCGAAGGGCCGCCCGCTGGTCGATACCTTCGTGACCGAGGTCAGTCAGGATACCTGGATTTATTTCCCCTGGGACATGGGTTTCACCTACCAGAAGCCGATCGCCGACGATCAGGTGGGCTGAAAACCCCAGCCTGCGCCCGGAAGGCCAATGTGAGCGGATTTACTTTTCCTACACCATGAATGGCGTAGGCTTACCAAGCTGGCAAAATGATTCCATCCGGGCGCTGCTTCGATGCTGACGGGGCCACAATCTCACGCACATCTCGCCGAAAGGGTGCGCAAGCTGTTCGGCACGGTGCCATGCCGTTTGCAAGTGGCTGCCCTGCCCTGGCACGAGGTGGGCGGCGTGGTCGAGGTCATGCTCATCACCAGCCGCGACACCGGCCGCTGGGTGCTGCCGAAGGGATGGCCGGAAGCGCGCGAGCCGCTGTGCGATGCAGCGGCGCGCGAAGCCGATGAGGAAGCCGGCATTTCCGGCCGCATATCTCCCGTCGAGGCCGGCCGCTATTTCTATGCCAAGACAATGTCCGGCGGTCACGACGTGCCGTGCGAGGTGCTGGTCTTTCCCCTGCTGGTCGAGAACATGACGGAACGCTGGAAGGAAAAGCGCCAGCGCACCCGTTGCTGGATGACCGGTGAAAAGGCGCAGAGCCAGGTCGCGGAACCGGATCTCGCCGAGATCATCGGCCACTTCTGCGCCAACCGGCATCTCTACGCAGCGGTCTGAATTCCGCCGTTCCCAGATACAAAAAAGGCCGCCCGAAAGGCGGCCTTCCTGTTTTCCGGGAAAGGGAGCCGTTACTCGGCGTCCTTCTCAGCCTTCTTCTTCGGCGCAGCCTTTTTCTTCGGAGCTTCGGCCTCGCCTTCCTCGGCCTTGGCGGCAGCCTTCTTCGGCGCGGCCTTCTTCTTGGCCGGCTTGGCTTCAGCTTCGCCGTCCTCGTCCTCGGCCAGAAGTTCTTCCTTGCTCACCTTCTGGTCGGTCACGGAAATCTCGCCGAGCAGGTGGTCCACCACCTTCTCCTCGAAGATCGGGGCGCGCAGCGTGTTCAGCGCCTCGGGGTTGCTGCGGTAGAACTCGAACACTTCCTGCTGCTGGTTGCCGGGGAAGCGACGGACCTGCTCGAACAGGCCGCGCTGCAGTTCCTCGTCCGAAACCGTGACGCCGGCCTTCTCGCCGATCTCGGCCAGAACCAGGCCAAGGCGCACGCGGCGCTCGGCCAGGCGCTGATACTCGGCGCGGGCCTCTTCCTCGGTGGTCTCTTCATCCGCGAAGGTGCGACCGGCCGCCTCCAGGTCGCGGTTGACCTGATTCCAGATGTTGGTGAATTCAGCTTCCACCAGCTTGGACGGCGCCTCGAATGCGTAGGCGGCGTCGAGCTGGTCCAGAAGCTGGCGCTTCACCTTCTGGCGGGTGATCGAACCGAACTGGCTCTCGATCTGGCTGCGCACGATCTCGCGCAGGCGATCAAGCAATTCGAGGCCCAGCGCCTTGGCGGTCTCATCATCGATCTTCAGTTCGCCCGGCTTGGCAACTTCCTTGACGGTGACGTCGAAGGTGGCTTCCTTGCCGGCCAGATTGGCAGCCTGGTAGTTCTCCGGGAAGGTGACGACGACCTGCTTTTCATCGCCGGCCTTGGTGCCGACGAGCTGGTCCTCGAAGCCCGGAATGAATTCCTTGGAACCCAGAACCAGCGGCTGGTCGGAGCCGGTGCCGCCGGCGAAGGCTTCGCCGTCGATCTTGCCGACATAGTCGATGGTCAGGCGGTCGCCTTCGGCGGCCTTGCCATCCTTCGGCTCGTAGCTGCGGGTGGATTCGGCCACGCGCTGCACCTGCTCGTCGATCTCCGCCTCCGGCACGTCATAGACCGGACGGTTCACCTTGATGTCGGCGAAGTCCTTGATCTCGATCGGCGGGATGACCTCGTAGTTGAGGCTGAATTCGAAATCGGCGCCGCCTTCAAGGATCTTCTCGGCTTCCTTCTCATCCTCGGTCATGATGACCTCGGGCTGCATGGCGGCCTTCTCGCCGCGCTCGGTGATGATGGAGCGCGCGTCGTTGAGGATCTCATTGACCACTTCGGCCATGAAGGACTTGCCGTAGACCTTGCGCAGATGCTGCACTGGCACCTTGCCCGGGCGGAAGCCGTTGATGCGGACCTTGCCCCGGGCATCGGTCAGGCGCGTCATGAGCCTGGCTTCCATGTCGGTAGCCGGCACGACGACCTTGATCTCGCGCTTGAGGCCGGAGTTGAGCGTTTCGGTGACCTGCATCATCAAACCTTTATCTTGACCCATAAGACTGCAAAACGGCCCCTGCCGTTCACAGCCTGCCGGTGCATTCTTCCGGGGTTGGCTTCGGGGCGAAGCCGGATGAACCGGTCAAGGCTTGACCCAATCATCCGGGTAACGCTCCAAAATGTGAATAAGTCTTTGTTGTTCCTACTTCTTTTCACATTTTGCAGAAGCGGATCGTCGCATCCCGTCACATTCGATCCGCCTTTTGTCACAGGCGAGGCCAATTTTCAACCATCTTCGCGCCGTTGCGGGCGCATGTAAAACGGCCACCGGGCGGTCTCGTTCCCGTCACTGAACACATTGACAGCGACCGGCCTTCATGGGATTGGCGAGGCCGCGCGCATGTGGCGGAACTGGTAGACGCCCCGGATTTAGGTTCCGGTGCCGAAAGGCGTGGGGGTTCGAGTCCCTCCATGCGCACCAGCATCCAAAGATGCCTGCGAAACGTGCCGTCACCCGCGGACCATTCGGCAGGCATCGTCTTCAGGAGGCCGACAGGGCGTTGTCCCAGGTCTGATAGAGCAGAGCATCAAGATGACACGATCCGACAAGGGTGAAGGCCTTTCACCGCGCAACGCCGACAAGCCATTCCGTCCCGACGTGGAACTTTATGATCCCTGGAGCCGGCATTTCGCCTCCGACCATCACCGCAACGAGTTCCGCAAGGCGCTCGAGGCCGGCGAGGACGAATAACGCCCCGTCGCCGCCGCGCGGCCGCCAGACGGCCAACTCAGTAGAGCGGCTCCTCGAACAGCATGTTTTCGCCATCCATCAGCGCCTTGACCTGCGCCGTACCGGATGACGAGACAGCGGCCCGGACGCCGAAGGGCCGCACGCGCATGTCGCGCTCGATGGCGCGGCCCTCGCCCTCGGGCACATAGAAGCGCTCGATGCCATAGGTAACACGGACCTCTCCATCCACATGCGCGAGGTTCAGAGGCGGAACCTGGCCGACAATATCCACTTCATCGGCTCCTGCCGGATTGGGCGGTGTCTTGAGCCAGGCGCCGCCGGCACGCCAATAGCCATCCTCTTCCCTGCGCAGGCGCACGGTGACGCTGTGCATCGGGACCAGATCGTGCCGGACCTCGCCGATGTCGGCGATCATGGAGAGCGGCAGGCGCGAGATGTCGTAGTTCAGGATGACATAGTCTCCGCGCAGCAGATTCCTTGGGTCGACAGGCTCGACCTTCAGCAACACCTCGCGGCCGTCGCGCAGGACGGCGGCCCGGCCGACAATCATCCAGCCGAGGAACCCCACCTGGACGAGCGCCAGCAACAGCGCGGACAGGACAAGCTTCTTGCCGTTGTTCATGCCCCGCTCCTTTCGGCCTGCGACCGGCCCATCCGGCCTTCAAGCCGAATGATAAGCGCGGCAAGAATGCCCAGCAGCACGGCGGCGAACAGGAAGAAGCCGGCAGTCCCCAGCATCGTGCCCATGGTGATGCCATAGATCAGGCACAGCTCGATGGCGAAGGCCAGATAGGCAAGCCCGCGCAGCCCGCGGCTCTGCGGTCCTTGCAGAAGAAGGGCTGCGACAATTCCGGCCAGGGTTACGGCGGCCGCTATTATAAAGCCGGGTCCCCCTTCCAGTTCGACCTGGATCAGCGCCATGGCCACCAGGAAGGCGACCAGGGCATGCAGCGGCAAGCGGCCGTTGATGCGCACGATGTTGTCGGTTTCGCGCGGCGCGATATGCGCAACCGCAAAAATGCCCGCCGAAACGCAGGCCATCAGGAAGCCGACCTCGAAGGCATCGCCATCCGCCGCCAGCCATGTGACATAGGCGACGAGCGACAACAGGATCAGATGGCGCGCGGCCTGGCTGCGCGTCCAATAGGAAATGGCGAAGAGGGCCGCCGCAATCGGCAGGAACAGAAGGGGCGTCTCCAGGTTGGAGAGCGTGCGCAGGCCGCCCAGGAGCGAACCGGCGAGCCATGCATCGGCAATGCCGACCGCCGCCACGGTGAGCGGGCCGGAGCGCAGGACAAGGGCCGCGACAGCGGTGGCGGCGCACCAGGTCAGCATGGCGGCCGACTCGTCGCCGGACATGTGATACATCTGCCCGATCAAGGCCATGGATGCACCGAAGGCCGCCGCCGCGACGATCCAGGCCGCCTCGCCGAATGCGTCGTGATCCCTGCTTTTCAGAACCGCGCCACCGACGTAACCGCCGATTATCAGCGCAAACAACACAGCGACCCGCAAGAGCCGGGGAAACGCTTCCCAATTGGCGGCGACGAAGATGAGGATCGCCGCACCAAGCAGCAGCGCCGCCATCATGGCCAGCACGGTGCCGGACCCGAAGGAATTGCGGTCCCGCCGCTCTGCATCGGCGACCAGTTTCGCTGCCGTCGAACGGTCAATCAGCCCGGCCTTGGTCCAGCGCTCGACGTCTTGCCGAAGCCGCACAACGTAGCGCGCCATCATGCCTTTTCCATTAAATTAGTCGATTTAGAAAGCATCATTTCCAAGCCGTTGTTCAAGCGTCCTTTTTCGAATTTGGCCTTTTTATGTCACGGGTGTGAAACCGTCAGGATATTGCATTGCACAAAACGCATTGCTGCCATGCATCATCCGCTCTTTCAAAGCCCGCCGGTCGGTCGTATCTAAGCTGCGTACGAAGACGACAGAAACCGCAAGAACAATAAGACGAGCAAGACCATGAACCTGATCCGCAATTACCGCAACTGGCGCCGCTATCGGGAAACCGTTTCCGAGCTGAGCCGCCTGAGCAACCGTGAACTGAACGACCTCGGCATCAGCCGCGGCGACATTCACTTCGTAGCCCGCAAGTCGGTCTAACCCCTTCGGGGTGGCCATCACCCCGAACAGTTTCGCTGGTAAAAGACGATGAACCTGATCCGCAGCTATCGCAATTGGCGTGCTTACCGCAACACGGTACATGAGCTGGATCGTCTGTCTAACCGCCAGCTCGATGATCTTGGAATATCGCGCCACGAGATCGAACAGGTCGTGCGCCGGGTGTTCTAGGAACGAGATTTCATCGAGGCGACCTCCTCCCCGCCCCGATGGATAAGGTCAGCCCCTCCTCCTCCCAATAAAGGCTGACCACCCAAACGGCGCCCGCCGGACCTCCTCCCCCGGCGGGCGCTGTTAAAACCCGAGATTTAGCTCCCCCTGGAGCAAAGAGTTTCGTCGAAGCCGACCTCCTCCCCGGCAACGACGATCGGTCGATCTTCTCCTCCTCCCTAGGATCGACCACCCAAACGACACCCGCCGGACCTCCTCCCCCGGCGGGTGTTGTCGTTTCGGGACCCCACGGCCAAGCGTGCCGCACATTGCATTCCACCAGCCAAAGGATTAAGTGCGCGGCATGAGCATCAAGCCCGTTCACATCATCGGCGGCGGCCTTGCCGGATCGGAGGCCGCCTGGCAGGCGGCGCAGGCCGGCGTCCCCGTCATCCTCCACGAAATGCGGCCCTTGCGCGGCACCGACGCCCACAAGACCGAGGGCCTGGCCGAACTCGTCTGCTCCAACTCGTTTCGCTCGGACGATGCCGAGACCAATGCGGTCGGGCTCCTGCATGCCGAGATGCGTCTCGCCGGCTCACTCATCATGGAATCGGGAGATACCCATCAGGTCCCGGCCGGCGGCGCGCTGGCGGTCGACCGCGACGGCTTCTCGGAAGCTGTGACGGCGAAGCTGGAATCACATCCGCTCATCACCATCGTGCGGGAAGAGGTGTCGTCGCTGCCGCCCGAGGAATGGGACCAGGCGATCATCGCGACCGGCCCGCTGACGGCCCCGGACCTTGCTGCGGCCATTGCCGCGAAAACGGGCGCCGACGCGCTGGCGTTCTTCGATGCGATCGCTCCGATCATCCATTTCGACAGCATCGACATGAATGTTGCCTGGTTCCAGTCGCGCTACGACAAGGTCGGCCCCGGCGGAACCGGCAAGGACTACATCAACTGCCCGATGGACAAGGCCCAGTACGATGCCTTTATTGAGGCGCTTCTCGCCGGCGCCAAGACCGAGTTCAAGCAGTGGGAAGGCACCCCCTATTTCGACGGCTGCCTGCCGATCGAGGTGATGGCGGAGCGTGGCCCGGAAACCCTGCGCTACGGCCCCATGAAGCCCATGGGGCTCACCAATGCCCATAACCCGACCGTGAAGCCCTATGCCGTCGTGCAATTGCGCCAGGACAACGCGCTCGGCACGCTCTACAACATGGTCGGCTTCCAGACCAAGCTGAAGCATGGCGAGCAGGTCGCCATCTTCCGCACCATCCCGGGGCTGGAGAATGCCGAGTTCGCCCGGCTGGGCGGGCTGCACCGCAACACCTATATCAATTCGCCGGAACTGCTGGACGGTACGCTTCAACTGAAGGCACGGCCGGGCCTGCGTTTTGCCGGCCAGATCACCGGCTGCGAAGGCTATGTCGAAAGCGCCGCCATCGGCCTGCTGGCCGGACGCTTCGCCGCTGCCGCGCGGCAGGGCCGTCCGCTTTCGGCTCCGCCGGTCACCACCGCCTTCGGTGCGCTGCTCAACCACATCACCGGCGGCCACATCGTCTCGGACGACGAGCCCGGCAAGCGCTCGTTCCAGCCCATGAATGTCAATTTCGGCCTGTTCCCGCCCGTCGAGGTGCCGAAAGTCGAAGGCAAGCGCCTGCGCGGCAAGGAAAAGACCTTGGCCAAGAAGCGAGCCATGACCGCGCGCGCCTTGCAGGATTGCGGCGCATGGCTGGCCACGGGCGAAGTTACAAAGGCCGCCGAATAACCTTCCGGCGGCTACCGCCAGCCCCGCATGGCATGGCGCCACAAAAGCCAATGACGGCGCAGATGCGAAAGTGAGATGCCGCCGTCGAGAACGGCGCTCTCCCTGCCCTCCATGCGCCGCAGCCAGGCGGATGCCATGGCCAGCGGCAGATAGGCCGGGCGCAATGTCTCGGGAAGCGATGCTGCATTCTTCTCGAAAGCCGACAGATGCTCCCTCGCCAGCGCGACCATGGCCGCCACGGCGCGCTTCGCCGTTTCGGCGTTCTCGCCCTTGATGAAATCCTGCGGTGAAGTACCGACCGCCCGGAGGAGATCTGCCGGGATGTAGCACTGGCCTCGCGCCCGATGCAGCGGCAAAAGCAGAAGCAGACCGGTCATGGCCTGCGCGCAGCCGGCGTGCCCCGCCAGTTCGGAAAAGCCGGACGCCTTGTCCGGGTCGAGCACCACGGACGCCAACTGTATGAGAGTGCACGCCGTTTCGCCGCAATAGCCTTCTAGATCGGTGCGCGAGGGCATCGGATCGTCGTAAAGGTCGAAAATCCGGGCTTCGAGATAGTTTTCGAAGGCAGGCAGCGGCAGGCTGTAGTCCTTGATTGTCGCGCGAAGAGCGTCGGCAACCGGTTGCCCGGTCTCTTCGCCTGGATAAGGGGCGGCTAGCATATCGCGCCACCATTGCAGCCGAACCTCGCCCGGCAGGGCCTCCCTGATACGGTCGCGCACCCCGGCAATCTCGGCGTTGAAGGCATAAAGCGCCATCAGCGGCGCGCGTTTCCCGGGCGGAGCGTAGAGAGTGGTCAGATAGCGGTCGTGATCGGCCTCGCGCACGGCCTGCGTGACCAGTGACGAAGCGTTTTCCATGGAATCAGTCGACGGCGATGAGTGCGGCCGCAACGGCGCGGTCGTCGGCAAGCAGCACGTTGTAGGTGCGCACGGCCGCACCGGTCGACATCGGGTCGGAGGTGATGCCCGCTTCCTTCAACGTCGCGCGCAAGTCTCGCGGGATGGGGCGCAGATCCGGGCCGGTGCCGACCAGGAAAATCTCGACATCGGCCGCCTCCGCGAGGAGGCGGCTGAAATCATCGGCGGTCAGCCTGGCCGGATCCTGCGGCTCCCAGCCATAGATGCCGGAGGGAAGGCACAGGATCGACCCTTTGTGCGACATATCGGCAAAGCGGAATCCGCCGTTGCCATATGCCTCAATGGGCGCACGACCGGGGAAATGCGCTTCGCGTATGACGATGCCCTGCCCCATCTGCAATCACCGCCGGCCCTTGCCTTCCGCAGCCATTCGCTCAGCCGCCCGAGGCGGGAGCTATCGTGGACGACGGTCCCTTCTTGGACGTGTCTTCCTTCTCGAACAAACCCGGACGCAGCTTGAACAGGATCAGCATCGGGCCGGCAATGAACACCGACGAATAGGTGCCCACGAAGACGCCGACGATAATGGCGAAGACAAAGGACGATATCACCTCGCCGCCGTAGAGATACAGCGACAGCAACGCCAGCAACACGGTCAGGCCCGTCAGGATCGTACGCGACAGCGTATGGTTGAGTGCCAGATTGATGACTTCTTCGATCGGCATCTTCTTGTATTTTCGCAGCATTTCGCGAATGCGGTCATAGATCACGACGGTGTCGTTGATCGAATAACCGACCACTGTCAGGATGGCTGCAACACTGGAAAGATTGAACTCCAGCCCGAAGAACACATAGATGCCGACGATGACGATCACGTCATGGGCGGTCGAAACCACCGCGCCGACGCCGAACTGCCATTCGAAGCGGAACCAGATGTAGATCAGCAGCGCCAGCATCGAGACCAGGATACCGATGGTGCCGGTCTTGGCCAGTTCGCTGGAGACGGTCGGGCCGACGGTTTCGACCCGGCGGAAATCATAATCCTCCGCGAATTCGCTCTTGATCTTCTCCACGGCGGATTGCTCGGCATTGTCGCCGGCATCCTGTGCGGCGACGCGCACCATCAGTTCGCCTTGGTTGCCGAATTCCTGCACCTGCACATCGCCGAGATTCAGTTCCTCCAGGCGCGAGCGCACATCGGCGGCGTCCGCCTGCTGCGACTTCGCCTGGATCTCGATCATCGACCCGCCCTTGAAATCGACGCCGTAGTTGAAGTCCGTGACGAACATCATGGCAACGATGGCGACGGAGACGGCACCCGACAGAGCAAAGGCCCAGTTGCGGAAGCGCATGAACGGCAGCGACGGTTCCAGCGGCAGATAGTGCACGAGGCCCTTGGGGAATTCGGTGGGCCGTGCGCGCTTGATCCAGAATGCCACCATCCAGCGCGTCAGGGTGAAGGCGGTGAACACGGTGGTGACGATGCCGATGCCGAGCGTGACCGCGAAGCCGCGCACCGGGCCGGTGCCGATGTAGAACAGGATCACCGCCACGATGAAGGTTGTCAGGTTCGCGTCCACCACCGTGGCAAGCGCCTGCTTGAAGCCCTGGTCGAAGGACTGGACTATGGATTTCCCGTAGGATCGCTCCTCGCGGACGCGCTCGAAGATGATGATGTTGGAATCGACCGCCATGCCCATCGTCAGCACGATACCCGCGATGCCGGGCAGCGTGAGCGTCGAGCCGAGCGCCGTCAGGATGGCGATCATCATGGCCACGTTGGCGGCCAGCGCCAGATTGGCGATGAGGCCGAGCCTGCCATAGACCAGCAGCATGCAGACGATGACCAGAATGGCACCGACGGCAGAGGCGAACTTGCCGGCGCTGATCGAATCCGCGCCGAGGCTCGGGCCGACCGTGCGCTCTTCCACGATGGTCAAGGTGGCCGGAAGCGCGCCGGCGCGCAGCAGAACGGCGAGGTCGTTGGCGCTCTGCGGCGTGAATGAGCCGGAAATCTGGCCCGACCCGCCGAGGATCGGCTCATTGATGCGCGGCGCCGAGATGACCTGGTTGTCGAGGATGATGGCGAACAGCTTGCCGGTGTTCTGCTGCGTCGCCTGGCCGAAGCGCGAGGCGCCCTTCGAATCGAAGCGGAACGAAACCACCGGCTCATTGGTGCGCTGGTCGAAGGTCGCCTGTGCGTCCACCAGATTCTCGCCCGAAACGATCACCCGGTTCTCGATGAGATAGGGGATCGGCGGATCATCGCGCGAGAACATGACGGTGGAGCCTGCCGGCGGACGCCCTTCCATGGCTTCCTGCACCGGCACCGTCTGATCGACCATCTGGAATGTCAGCTTCGCGGTCTGGCCCAGAATATCCTTCAGGCGCTGCGGGTCCTGCAGGCCGGGCACCTGGACCAGGATGCGGTCGTCGCCCTGACGCTGGACGATCGGCTCGGTGGTGCCGAGCTCGTTGACGCGGCGGCCCACCACCTCGATCGACTGGTTCAACGCCGTGGCGGTGCGATACTGGATGCCCGCATCCGTCATGGTGAAGCGGAGCACGCCGGGCTCCGGTTCGTCCATGGACATTTCCGTTACGCTGCCGGAGCCGAACAGGCCGGAGGAAACCGGCGTGGTCAGCGATGTCAGCGCCGCCTTGGCGGCCGCTACCTGGCCGGCATCGCGGATGCGCACCTGCACGACCTTGCCGGTGCCCGATAGGCCCGTATAGCCGATACGCGCATCACGAAGCTGTGTCCGGATTTCGTCTCGCGCACTTTCCAACTGGGCCTTGATCAGGTCGTTGGTATCGATCTTGAGCAGGATGTGCGACCCGCCCTGCAAATCGAGGCCGAGCGTCATCTGCTTGGTCGGGAACCAACTCGGCAGCGAGGAGATCAGCGACTGCGGATAGATATTGGGCAGGGAAAGCAGCACGCCCAGCAGGACGACGGCCCAGATCGAAAACGTCTTCCAGCGCGAGAAATAAAGCATAAGTCGAGAACCTGTTGGCGTGCCCGTAGGCTATGCAATGGGGCCATCGGCCCGCATTACGGTTATTTCTTGGCGTTCTGGTTCGCCACCGGCTCGCCCTTGACGCGGACGTCGGCGATGGTCGAGCGCAGCGCAGTCACCTTCATCCCGCCCAGGTCGATCTCGAGCTCGTTGTCGTCGATGACCTTGGTCACCTTGCCGACGAAACCGCCGCCGGTAACCACCGTATCGCCCCGACGAATGGCCGCAAGCATCTCGCCGCGCTTTTTCATCTGCGCGCGCTGCGGGCGGATGATGAGGAAATACATTACCACGAAAATGAGGATGAAAGGCAGTATGCTGACGAACATATCGGGTGCGCCGCCTGCGGCCTGCGCGTATGCCGGGGTCACGAACATGAACAACTCCTGGATTGTAAGGAAAGCCGCAATCCGGCCAGAAAATCCGGCCGGAATATAGTCGCTCAAGCAGCCATTGCAACCGCGCTCGGCGGCCAATCCCGCGCTTTTCGCTCCATTCCGTGCGTGCTACAGCCTGTTCGTTCCTCAATTGACAGATACGAAACAATATTACCCATGACCGATAACAACATCGACATCCTCACCCGCAAGCTCGACCGCCTGATCGAGGCCGTGAACCGCCTGGCGCCGCCGCAGGCGCCGCCGAGCGACCTCGAAGCGGCCGATTGCTTCGTATGGCAGGCCGAAATGTCGTTTCTGGAGCCGGTGCACAGCGTCAACCGCGTCGACATCGACCTGATCAAGGGCGTGGATCGGGTGCGCGACATATTGGTGGACAACACCGAGCGCTTCGCCGCGGGCCTGCCCGCCAACAACGTGCTTCTGTGGGGCACGCGGGGCATGGGCAAATCGTCGCTGGTCAAGGCTGCCCACGCGACAGTCAACGCTTCGGCCAAAACCGACAAGCCCCTGAAGCTGATCGAGATTCACCGCGAGGACATCGACACGCTGCCGAAGCTGATGTCCATCCTGAAGGCCGCGTCCTATCGCTTCATCCTCTTTTGCGACGATCTCTCGTTCGACCACGACGACACCTCCTACAAGTCCCTGAAAGCGGCGCTGGAGGGTGGTGTCGAGGGGCGTCCTCACAACGTGATCTTCTATGCGACGTCGAACCGTCGGCACCTGTTGCCGCGCGACATGATCGACAACGAGCGTTCGACCGCCATCAATCCGTCGGAAGCCGTGGAGGAAAAGGTGTCGCTGTCGGATCGCTTCGGCCTGTGGCTCGGGTTCCACAAATGCTCGCAGGACGACTATCTGGCCATGGTGAGCGGCTATGCCGGCCATTACGGGCTGGACGTGGAGGAAGAAAACCTGCGTGCCGAGGCCTTGGAATGGGCGACCACGCGCGGCAGCCGCTCGGGCCGCGTCGCCTGGCAATTCATCCAGGACCTGGCCGGCCGGTTGGGCAAGCCGCTGGATCCCCATGCGACCGGCAAATCGCGCGCAGCCGATCCGGCGGTTTGATCGAACATCGGACGGAGAAGCGACCACCGCCTTTCCGTCCCTCCTTTCCTGCCAACTGAAAAACCCGCCCTTTTCAAGGGCGGGTCGAGCGGGCGGGCCGGACTGGAGGTCAGGCGGCCCGCTACGGGTCGGGTCGTTCCTGTTATTCCAGGAGGGTCGACGGATCGACCGGCGCCGAATTCTTGCGGACCTCGAAGTGCAGCTTGGGCGACGTGGCGTTGCCGCTCATGCCCGAAAGCGCGATCTGCTCACCGCGCTTGACCGTCTGGCCGCGCTTGACGTTCAACTCGCTGGCATTGCCGTAGACCGTCACCAGCCCGTTTTCGTGCCGCACCAGAACGGTATTGCCAAACTCCTTGAGGCCATCGCCGGCATAGATGACGACGCCGTTTTCGGCCGCCTTGACCGGCGTGCCCTTCGGCACCGAGATATCGATGCCGTCGCCGCCCTGTCCGAAGCCGGAAATCACCCTGCCCCGCACCGGCCAGCGCATCTTGCCGATGCCGGTCGAATCGGGAGCGGCCGCGCCGTCGTCCTCGACCTGCTCGACAGCCTTGGTCGCCTGCTTGGGCGGCGTGTAGGAGGCAAGCTTCTCGCTCGGTGTCTGCTGCTGGGCGACCGGCGGCGTGGAGGCTGTCTTGACCGGATCGACATTGGCCGGCTTTGCAGCCGCCACCGTGGGCGTGGTCGCCGCCGCACCTGCCGCACCCGGGAGCTTGAGGGTCTGGCCGCTGCGAATATTGCCGTCGGCAAGTCCGTTGGCCTGCTGCAACGCAGCCACGCTCACTCCGGTCTTGCGCGAGATTGCCGACAGCGTATCGCCCTGCTGCACCGTGTAGCTGCCGCCAGCGGCCGGCTTGGCCGGCTGCGGCTGGGCCGCCACCTGCTGGGGCTGGGTGAGTGTCGGCGCATTCGCGAGTCGCTTTGTCTCTTCGCCGGCGGACTGGAACGGCTTGTTGGACGGTGTCGGCGCGGGCTGCGCCTGACGGACGGTCCCGGTTGTCGTGGTATCGACCGCCGGAGCGGAAGCCACCTGAACCGGGGCCGGCGCAGGAGCCGGCTGGGCCTGTGCGACGGAAGGCTGCGAAGGCGGCGGCAGCGAAGAGCGTCCGACCGAACCGGAGCTGTAGCCACCGCCCGTCGACACAGGCTGGGCAGCGACATCGCCGGGGTATGGCTGGGAAGCCTGCCCGTAGTTGCCGACATTGGCCTGCGGCGTCGAGGCCGTGGTGATGCCATCCAACCCATCGGCGAAGCGCATTGCGCCCGAACTGCAACCCGATGCTGCGGCGGCAATCACGAGGACGGCACAGCCTCGCGCCAGATTGCGCCCTTTTGCCTTCAAAACGCTGAACTGCATGACACTACCCGCGCTGACCCGGAACGAACTGGGTACGATTAAAGCGCGTTAATGTTACTGGTCGGTTAAACCATTAAATTCAGCGGAAATTTTCTTAAAAGCTGTGGTCAAATGACGGCTGCGATGCCGTGAAGGATCGGCTGAAGGCGCACGATGCCGATGTCTTCGCGTTCGAAACGGCTACCCACCTTGGTCAGCTTGGCCACCACCTGCTCGCCCTCCTCCGGCCCGATCGGCGCGATCACCACGCCGCCGCTGGACAGTTGCTCGAGCAGGAAACGCGGCAGGCTCTCGAAGGCTGCCCAAACCACGATGCGGTCGAAAGGCCCTTCGTTGGGCAGGCCGTTGGACCCGTCGGCATGGCGGACGATGACGTTGGAGATGCCGAGCGCCTCGAAGCGCTGGCGCGCCTGATCGGCCAGCGTCCTGTAGCGCTCGACGGTCACCACCCGCCCGGCCACCCGGGACATGACGGCGGCCGTGTAGCCCGAGCCGGTGCCGATCTCCA
The DNA here is from genome assembly GCF_052978165.1 of Aquamicrobium terrae. Taxonomy (NCBI): domain Bacteria; kingdom Pseudomonadati; phylum Pseudomonadota; class Alphaproteobacteria; order Hyphomicrobiales; family Phyllobacteriaceae; genus Aquamicrobium; species Aquamicrobium terrae. The sequence continues at coordinate 191,290 of NZ_JBRKLZ010000001.1, read as the reverse complement.
TGACCCGCATGCCCGATTCCAACGCCATGGCGGCGAGGATGGCCGCCTGGATGTCAGCGCCCTCGATGGCCTCGCCGCACTCGATCGGCAGCATGCGCTCCGACCAGGCGACCGCACTGAACTGTGGCGCCAGAAAACCGCGCCGCGGCGTGGCCTCGATCGCGGCGATGAGCGCCTTGGGAACGGTTCCCTTGCCGCGCAGGCGCAGCAGGAAGGCGGCAAACCCCTCGCGATCGTCGTCCGTCATGCCAGAGCCTTGGTCAACTGATCGCGGATTTCGTAGGCGGTGAAGTCGAGTTGCAGCGGCGTGACCGAGACATGGCCGTTCTCGATCGCATGAATGTCGGTGCCGGCCTTGCCGTTGCTTTCGCCCCGGCCGAACCGCATCCAGTAATATGGCAGGCCGCGCCCGTCGCGGCGTTCGTCGATCCACAGGCGATGAACGACCTTGCCCTGCGATGTCACCTGCGTTCCCTTCACGTCCTGCGGCGCGCAATTGGGGAAGTTGATGTTGATGAGCACGCCTTCCTGCTGCGGCATGGCCAGAAGCTTCTTCAACAGGGCAGGCGCAAGCGCTTCCGCCGTCTCGTAAGGCACGACGCGCTCCTCGCCGTCATGGCTGGCCTGGCTCAAGGCGATCGAGCGAATGCCGAGCAGCGTACCTTCCATGGCGCCGGCCACCGTTCCCGAATAGGTCACGTCGTCGGCGATGTTGGAGCCGGAGTTGATACCCGACAGAACGAGGTCCGGCATGCCGGGCAGGACCTTGCGGGCGCCCATGATCACGCAGTCGGTCGGCGTGCCGCGCACGGCATAGCGCTTCTCGCCGATCTTGCGCAGGCGCAGCGGCTCCGAGATCGACAGCGAGTGCGCATAGCCGGACTGGTCGTTCTCGGGGGCCACGACCCACACATCGTCCGACAGCGTCCGGGCGATACGTTCAAGCGATTCAAGGCCTTCGGCATGGATGCCGTCGTCGTTCGTGAGCAGGATGCGCATTATTTCACTTCGATCTTTTCGAGACCGCCCATATAGGGCCGCAGGGCATCGGGAACAGCGATGGAGCCGTCCTCGTTCTGGTAATTCTCCATCACCGCGATCAGCGCGCGGCCGACGGCCACGCCAGAACCGTTCAGGGTATGGACGAACAGGTTGCCCCGGCCGTCCTTGTCCTTGTAACGGGCATTCATGCGCCGGGCCTGGAAATCGCCGCAGACCGAGCAGGAGGAGATTTCGCGATAGGTCTTCTGCCCCGGCAGCCACACTTCGATGTCGTGGGTTCGGCGCGCGCCGAAGCCCATGTCGCCGGTGCACAGCACGACGGTGCGGAACGGCAGGCTCAGGCGCTTCAACACCTCTTCGGCGCAGGCCGTCATGCGCTCGTGCTCCTCGATCGAGCTTTCGGCGTCGGTGATCGACACCATCTCGACCTTGTAGAACTGGTGCTGGCGCAGCATGCCCCGCGTGTCGCGGCCGGCGGAACCGGCCTCCGAACGGAAGCACGGGGTCAGTGCGGTGAAGCGCATCGGCAGCTTTTCGTGCGCCGTGATCTCCTCGCGCACCAGATTGGTGAGCGGCACTTCGGCGGTGGGAATGAGGCCCAGCCTGTTCTCGCCGTGGGGCACGAAGAACAGGTCTTCCTCGAATTTCGGCAGATTGCCGGTGCCGAACAGCGCATCGTCGCGCACCAGCAAGGGCACCTGCACCTCCGTGTAGCCATGCTCGGTCGTGTGCAGGTCGAGCATGAACTGGCCGAGCGCCCGTTCCAGCCGCGCGAGCTGGCCCTTCAGCACCGTGAAGCGCGAGCCGGACAGCCGCGCCGCGCGCTCGAAGTCCATGAGCCCGAGCGCCTCGCCAAGGTCGAAATGCTCGCGCGCCCAGTTGGGAGGCGGCGTGACCTTGCCGACCTTGCGCAACTCGACATTGTCGTTCTCGTCCTTGCCCACCGGAACATTGTCCAGCGGCAGGTTGGGAATCACGGCGAGCGCGTCGTTCAACGCCTTGTCCAGACGGCGCTCTTCCGCCTCCCCGTCCTGGATGAAGGATTTGATGTCACCGACCTCGGCCTTCAGCTTCTCGGCCAGTTCCATGTCCTTGGCGGCCATGGCCTTGCCGATCTCCCTGGAGGCGGCATTGCGGCGCTCCTGCGCCTGCTGGAGCTTCAGCACATGGGCGCGGCGCGCCTCATCGCGGGCGACAAGGTCATCTACCGTCGACTTCGCCTCGGCCTGCGACCACGAACGCTTCGTCAGTGCACCGACAAGAGCGTTGGGGTTCTCGCGAATCCACTTGATGTCAAGCATGGCAGGCCTGTTCCCTGGTGAAGTGTCATGGGCCTAAACCGCATCCCAAGACGTTTCAAGCTTGGGCCATGCAGGGACCGCAATTTTTCACCGATTGGCCCGTTTCTCGATGTCGCTTCTTGCCGATCCGGGGAATTGGGAGGAATGTGCGCTTCGCCGCGCACGGCAAAACAGAATCACAGCAAGCGCGAAAGTCCAAGAGCCGATGACCGATTTCGTCCTGCCGCCGCCGCCCGTCCCTTCCGTCGCCGTTCACGACAGCAGGCAGCGCTTCGCGGTGCGGCGCATCTTCTGCGTGGGGCGCAATTATGCCGCCCATGCCCGCGAGATGGGCAATGACGAGCGCGAGCCGCCCTTCTTTTTCACCAAGCCGGCCGACGCCCTCGTGGATTCGGGCAGCACCATTCCTTACGCCGCACTGACCCAGAACCTTCATCACGAGATCGAACTGGTGGTCGCCATCGGCAAGGGCGGCGTACTGATCAGCCGCGACGCGGCGCTCGACCATGTCTGGGGCTACGGCGTCGGCATCGACCTTACCCGGCGCGACCTTCAGGATGTGGCCAAGAAGATGGGCCGGCCATGGGATTGGGCCAAGGCGTTCGACCAGTCCGCGCCGTGCGGGCCGCTTGTGCCTGCACAGGCCAGCGGCCATCCACAGAAGGGGCGCATCCGGCTTGCCGTCAACGGTGAGGTGCGCCAGCAGGGCGATCTCGCCGACATGATCTGGCCGGTGCCGGACATCGTGGCGATCTGCAGCGAAGCGGTGGAGTTGCAGCCGGGCGACCTGATCTTCACCGGCACGCCTTCCGGCGTCGGACCCGTCGCCGTCGGCGACCGCCTCAGCGGCGAGGTTGAAGGCGTCGGCACGGTCGAACTGGAAATCGGACCGCCACGTTAAACAGGGGCATTCTGGCGAACGCGCCCCTGCGGCTCCAGTTCGCCGGACGCAAATACCCTAGGAGGCCGAGGTGCGTGGGCCGGCCTTCCGGCGTCTTTCGTAGAACATCACCAGGGTCTCCGCGATCAGCGCCGGCTTCTCCTCGCCCTCGATATCAATGGTGTTGAGGAATTTCATCAGATACTGGCCGGGCGCCTTCTCCTGCATCGACAGCAAGGTGGCGCGCAGGCGTACCCGGGAGCCGACACGAACCGGCGACAGGAAGCGCACCTTGTCGAGCCCGTAGTTGAACGCGGCTTGCGTGTTCTCCGGAATGGCGTCGATTTCCTGGCAGAGCGCCCCGATGATCGACAGCGTGAGATACCCATGGGCAATGGTGACGCGCAGCGGGCTTTCACGCTTCGCGCGCTCGGGGTCGACATGCAGCCACTGACGGTCACCGGTGCATTCGGCGAACTGGTCGATCCGCGACTGGTCGACCAGCGTCCACGCCGAAACGCCAAGCTCCTGCCCGATCATGGTCTTCAGTTCATCGAATGTCGGTGGTCGCTTTTCCATTTCGCCTTTCCGGCACATGCCGCACGCCTGTTTCACCCCCGGTTACGACAACCTGGCACCGAGGGCAATGTTTCCCGAAGACTGGCCAGACATTTCCCAGGAACCGGCTTCATCGAAAAGATCAACCGAGCTCGGTGAAATCCGGAGACCATTCCGATTCCTGTTCAGGTAAGGAATATCCTCTCGAAGACATAGAGCACCACGCCGGCAATTCCACCCACGATCATGCCGTTGAAGCGGATATATTGCAGGTCCTTGCCGATATTGATTTCGATCAGCCGGGTAAGCTGCGCAAGATCCCACCGCTTGACCTGATCGGCGATGAAGCTCGACACGCCGCTTTTCTGGCTTTCGACGAAAGCGGCCAGCGCCACGATGAAGCCGGCGTTCATGTCGGCCTTCACTTTCGGGTCCTGTGCCAGATGACGGCCGATCTCCACGAACATGTTGGTCAGATGCGACTGGATCGCCGTATCCTTGCCCGTCGCCCCCTGTTCGATGAAGCTGCGCAAGCTGCCCCACATGGTGCCGACCAGATCGCGCATCTCCGGTCGCGCCAGCAGGTCGCGCTTCAGCTTGTCGGCACGTTTGGCGTAGTCTTCCGACGTCTTGAGCTGGACGATGAAGCCCTGCACGAAACGGTCGAATTCCTCGCGCAGCGGATGGTCGGGGTCGGCCATGACGTCGTCCAGCAATGTTGCCGCCGAAGCGACGATCTTCTTGAGGAGATAGGCGTCGGCCCGGAAAAGGTTGAACAGCGTCGGCAGTTCGGCGCGGATCTTTTCCCGCATGGCCTGCAAGGCCTTCTCGTCGGCCAGGAAACCGGAGACGCCGCGCACCAGCTCGTCGAACAGCTTCTGATGCCCTCGGTCATGGGTGAAGGCCGACAGAAGATCGGCGGCAAGCGGTGCCACCTGCACCTTCTCCAGCTCGTCCATCAACCGGCGTCCGACGAATTCGCGCAACCCGGACTGCTCGACAGCCGCCAGCATCTGCGGCACCAGCCGTCCGACGAAGCGCGACAGGCCGGCGGCGCGTTTCTCGTCCGCCAGCCAGTCGGCCACAAGGGCCGCGAAATCCACCTGCCTGAGCTTTTCGCGCACCGGCCCGGGCGCCAGGAAATTCACTTCGATGAAACGGCCGAGATTATCGGCGATGCGATGCTGGTTGGCGGGGATGATCGCGGTGTGCGGGATCGGCAGGCCGAGCGGCCGCCTGAACAGCGCCACCACCGCATACCAGTCGGCCAGCCCGCCGATGGTCGCGGCTTCGGCGAAGGCCGCGACCAGCCCCATGGCCGGGTAGCTCGGCTCCAGCATCTTGGCCGCGGCGAACAGGGCAACGCAGCCCAGCAGCGCCGCCGCCGCAGCAAATTTGGTGCGCCGAAGCGCGGCGATCTTGGCTTGGTCCTGCAAGGCGGCATCGCCATGCGCGACATATGCTGTCGAATTTTCCATTGCATCGGCCCGTTCGATTCTCCCGGCCATTATCGGCCCGGCGATGTCATGCAGCTAGCGCCGCCCCTCCCAGCATTAAACCGCCGAGGCGCTGGCAAGTTGCCCGTCACTTCTGTACTTGTTGCACCCCGTCCCTGGCGTTCAAGGAGCGAGCATGCCTTCGAGGACCATCGACCATGCCTTCACCGCGCGGAGCCAGCGCGGCGCGGCCGCCGATCCCACCTATGCCGGCGCGCTGTCCTTCATGCGTCGCAAGTTCACCAAGGACGTATCCAACGCCGATGCGGTCGTCTGGGGCGTGCCGTTCGACGCGGCGGTCACCAACCGGCCGGGTGCGCGCTTTGGGCCGCAGGCGATCCGCCGCGCCTCGGCGATCCTCGACAACGATCCGCAATATCCGTTCTCACGCGACCTGTTCGAAAATCTTTCCGTGGTCGACTATGGCGACTGCCTGCTGGACAGCGGCAATCACCAGAAGACCCCCGCCACCATCGAGCGCGAAGCGACGAAAATTCTGAAATCCGGCGCCTTCCTGCTAACGCTGGGCGGCGATCACTTCATTACCTGGCCCCTGCTCAAGGCCCATGCCGCCATCCATGGCCCGCTGGCGCTGATGCAGTTCGACGCCCATCAGGATACATGGCCGGACGACGGCAAGCGCATCGACCATGGCTCCTTCGTCGGCCGGGCCGTCAAGGAAGGCATCATCGACCCCGACCGTTCGATCCAGATCGGCATCCGCACCCACGCGCCGGAAACATTCGGCATCAAGATTCTGCATGGCCATGAGGTGGAGGAAATGCGCGCCGCCGACATCGCCTATGCCATCGTGGAGCGCACCGGCGGCCGCAAGACCTACCTCACCTTCGACATAGATTGCCTCGACCCTGCCTTCGCGCCCGGTACCGGCACCCCGGTGGCCGGCGGGCCTTCCTCGGCCCGGATGCTTTCGACGCTGCGCCAGCTTGGACAGGTCGACATCGTGGGCGCCGATGTCGTAGAGGTTGCGCCAGCCTACGACCATGCCGATATTACCGCAATCGCCGGCTCGATGATCGCCATGCATTATCTCGGACTTCTGGCGGAACGGAAGGCCAAGCAGGAAGACGGCGCCAACAACACCCATTACGGGCAGGACATCTGAGTCCCTCCCGGCTTTCAGGCAGACAGGAATGAAACCGAAAATCTTCATCGACGGCGAACACGGCACCACCGGGCTCCAGATCCGCACGCTGCTGGCCGGGCGCGACGACCTCGACATCATCTCGGTGCCGGTCGAGCGCCGCAAGGAGAAGGCGGCGCGGGCCGAATATCTCAACGCCGCCGATGTCGCCATTCTGTGCCTGCCGGACGATGCCGCCCGCGAGAGCGTGTCGCTGATCGAGAACGATACGACGCGCGTCATCGACGCCTCCACGGCGCACCGCGTCGCCGAAGGCTGGGACTACGGCTTTGCCGAAATGGACAAGGAGCAGCCGGCACGGATCGCCGCCGCCATGCGCGTGGCCAACCCCGGCTGCTGGCCGCAGGGGCCGATCGCCACGTTGCGCCCGCTGGTCGATGCCGGCCTGCTGCCGGCCGACTTCCCTGTGACCATCAACGGCATCACCGGCTATTCCGGCGGCGGCCGCACCATGATCGAGGATTACGAGGCAAAGGGCGGGAATGCCTGCGAGTTCTTCCCCTATGGCCTCTCGCTCCAGCACAAGCACATTCCCGAAATCAAGGCCTATGGCCGGCTCACCCGCGATCCGATCATGCAGCCGGCAATCGGCAATTTCGCGCAGGGCATGATCACCATCGTGCCGCTACAGCTGGGAACGCTCGACTACATCCCGAGCGGCGCCGATCTGCATGCAGCCATTGCCGACCACTACGCCGCCATTCCGGGTTCCGTGGTGGAGGTCGCGCCCTACGAGCAGGTCGAGCGCGTGCCGGATATCGACCCCCAACGCTACAACGGCACCAACCGCATGAAGGTCTATGTGTTCGCCAATGACGATCGCGCGCAGGCGCTGCTCATTGCCGTCTATGACAATCTCGGCAAGGGTGCGTCGGGCGCGGCTGTACAAAATCTGGACCTCATGATCGGCAAGGATCTTTGACGACAAGGCCGGACTTTCCTCCCCACTGGAAAATAATCGGGGCGCGGCTGATTGCGGACACATTCAGCAGCCGGGTCTGGAAGGTTGCCCTCGAAGACGGCTCCCACGCCGTGGTCAAGGACCTGAAACCGTTCGACGACGTCGAGGACGAGCTGCGCGGCGCGCACCTGCTGGCATGGCGTGACGGCCATGGGCTGGTGCGCCTGCTCGCCCGGGACGGCAATCGCATGCTGCTGGAGTTCGCCGGCGAGCGGCATCTCACGCAAGTGCTGGAAACCGAGGGCGACGCAGCCGCCACGGAGATCGCCGCCGAGGTGATGCAGCGATTGCATGCGCCGGGCGAGAACCCTGCCCCATCCGGCTTGCAGCCGCTGTCCGAGCGCTATGAGGCCCTGTTCGCAAAGGCCGATCAGGATCGCGCTGCCGATATTGCCTCTTCCTATGTGGAGGCCGCCGCGCTGGCGCAGCAACTGCTCGACGATGCGCGTGGCATATGTCCGCTGCATGGCGATATTCACCACGAAAACATTCTCGAAAGCCCGCGCGGCTGGCTGGCCATCGACCCCAAGGGCGTGCTTGGCGACCCGGGCTTCGATGCGGCCAACCTGTTCTACAATCCGCTGGAGCGGGACGATCTGTGCATGGATGCCGAGCGTATCGCCCGCATGGCGGCGCAGCTTTCGCGCTCCATGGGCCAGGATCCGCGCCGGCTTCTCGACCACGCCTTCGCCTATGGCTGCCTCTCGGCGGCCTGGCATCATGGCGACGGCAATGCCGCCGACGAGGGCCGGGAACTGGCCGTGGCCGGCGCCATACGTGCGGTCAGGCCGGGTTTCTGATCTCGCCGGGCAACGGATAAGCGCCCTTGGTGCCGCGCCAATGCGCGGCGGCGAAGCCCAGCACCACCAGCGCGAAGCCCTGATGCGTCAGCGCAAGGTGCATGGGCACCTGCATCACCAGCGTGGCGATGCCGACGATCGCCTGTATCAGCACCAGAATGAACAGGAGCACGGCGCGGCGGGCGTGGGTGCTGCCCGGCAGGCTGCGGCCGGTGGCGACCATGTGCCACAGCGCCACCACGAACAGCGTGTAGGCGCCGATGCGGTGGACGAACTGCACCGTCTTTGGGTTTTCGAAGAAATTACGCCAGACCGGCTCAAGCAGCAGCAGGTCGCCGGGAATGACCTTGCCGTCCATCAACGGCCATGTCGTGTAGCTGAGGCCGGCGTGCAGCCCGGCGACCAGACCGCCAAGATAGATCTGCACCATGACCAGCAGCGTAAGAATGCCGGCCAGTCTTTGCGTCCGGCGCCCGGCCGGGGCTTGCGAATGCGGTGCCAGACCGCGGGCCACCACCATGGTGGCCATGAAGATCAGGGAGGCGATGGTGAGATGGGTGGCGAGCCGATACTGGCTGACCGAGACACGCTCGACCAGCCCCGACGCCACCATCCACCAGCCGATGGCGCCCTGCAAGCCGCCGAGCGCGAGAATGCCGATCAGCTTGGGCGTCAGGCCGCGCTCGACACGCCGCGTCACCCAGAAGAAGACCAGCGGAATGGCGAAGAGGAAGCCTACGCCCCGCGCCAGCAGGCGATGCGCCCATTCCCACCAGAAGATGCCCTTGAACTCGTCCAGGCTCATGCCGTGGTTGATCTTCTCGTACTGGGGAATCTGCTGGTACTTCAGGAATTCTTCCTGCCACTCCGCCTCGTTCAGCGGCGGGATGACGCCATGAATGGGCTTCCATTCGGTGATCGACAGGCCGGAGCCGGTCATGCGCGTCGCACCGCCGACGAGGATGAGGGCAAACAGGACGACCAGCACGCAATAGAGCCAGAAGCGGACCTGCGCGCGATTCCTCAACAGACGGTCCCGATCGGGCACGGACGATGCGTAATCGGCATTGGCAGCCATTGCGTGTCTCCAGCAACTCGAAGGAAGCGGCGGATAGGTGGACCATGGCGCGGTTGCTGGCAAGGCCGCACAGCGCGGCACGCCGTCGCGCCGCTTTGGCTTGCGCCAGGGATGGACAGGCCCTATGCGAAGGAAACGGAAAGGACCGCCAGATGCCAGTTCGTCTCAAAAAGCTGATCGGAACGATCCTGCTGGTGCTGCTCGTGGTGGTCTATTCCATCGTCGCCACACTGATCGCCGTGGCCCAGCTTTCGCAATCGGGGCCGGTCGTCCACCTGCTGTTCTTCCTGATCGGGGGGCTGGTGTGGATCCTGCCGGCAATGCTCATCATCAAATGGATGGTGCGCGAACCGAAGCCGCGCAAACCGGCGCGCAATGGTTAGAGAATTTCTCTAACCATTTGTTTTCACGCAATTCCGGACGCAAAACCGCTTCGCAGCTTTGCTGGAATTGCTCTTAACTCGACGGTGTACGCACCGCTTCGGTCGCGTCGATCGCCTGCCGCAGCCTTGCATCCCGGCCATAGACATCGCCGAAATACTCCACCTTGCCCGACATATCCGGCCAAGCGGTGAAATAGGCCACGTAGACCGGAATCCGGCGCGTCACCTTTTCGGTCGAATGTCCTTTTTTGAGCTTGTCGGCAATGTGGTCGACCGAGGTGCCGAGCACGGCGGCCGCCATGCCGCGCGGGTCCTGCAAGCGCACACAGCCATGGCTCAGCGCACGCATATCGCGCTGGAAGAACGATTTCTGCGGCGTGTCGTGCATGTAGATGGCATGCTTGTTGGGGAACAGGATCTTCAGTTCTCCCAGCGCATTCGCCTCGCTCGGCGCCTGGCGCACGTTGAACGGCACCTTGCCGCCATATTGCGACCAGTTGATGGAGGACGACGGGATGCGGCGCCCCTTCGCATCCGTCACCTCGTAGCCCGACCGGTCGAGATAGCCCGGATCGCTACGCAGCCGCGGCAGCATCTCGTTGACGATGATCGATTGCGGTACGCCCCAATAGGGATTGTAGTCCACCTGCTCGATCTCGTCGTAGAAGAAGCTGGTCTGGTTGGTGGTCTTGCCGATGACGGTGCGCGTCTTCAGCTTTTCCTCGCCGCCCTCGATATAGCTGGCGGTGAAGGCCGGCTGGTTGATGAACACGCGCGGACTGCCAAGGTCGGAAGGCAGCCAGCGGATCTGCTCCATGGCGATCCGCACTTTTTCCAGCCGGTCGGCCTTGGATTCGCCGGCCACCACGGAAACGGTGCGCGGGCCGATAATGCCGTCCGGCTTGAGGCCGGCCTTTTTCTGCACTTCCTCGAATACCGGCACCAGTTCGGGGTCGTAGGTCTCGCTGCCTGCCAGGCGCGCCAGCGTCTCGCCATGCCGGGTGCGCATCTCGTCATCGAGGCCGCGCTGGATCAGCGTCAGCAGCTTCGGCAACTCAGGGCTCGACTGGCCCGGTTTCAGCAACAGCTTTGGATCGACGACGATCTCGTTTTCCGCACTCGCCTCCAGGGCTTCGAGCTCGACGCGCAAGGCCTCGTATTCCGGATTTTGCGGATGGCGCGATTCCAGATAGGCGCGAACCTCGCGGGTATGGGCGAGAATGCCGAGGACACCGGGCAGGTTGATAGACTTGGCTGGGAAGTCATAGTAGCCCGAGATTCGGTTGGGCTGCACGCGGCCCTGGCGCGCATCGCGAACATATCGAAGCACCTTTGCCGACAAGGCCATCTCGAAGCGCATGAGATCGTCGGCGCCCGGCCCCGTGGCCGGCACGTCAACCGCATAATCGGCCGGCAAGAAACCGTGACTTGCCGCGTCGCCAAGCACGCGTACGGCTTCGCGGGCCTTGTCGTCGATGGCGCCGTTCGAAATCCAGACGAATTCCGGATTGGCGGTGTAGTGATCGACCAGCGCCTTGGCGATGGCCGGCTCGGCCAGCAACTGGAACCCTTCCAGCTCGCCCAGCGCCTGGCGGAACGCATCGGCATTATCCGCAGGTGTGAAAGCCGCCTTCTGCGGCACAGCCATCAGCGCCGTGAAATCCACCTGCGTCAGCTTGTCAGGCTTGTAGGTGTTGTAGCCCGGGCTCGAAATCCTGGTGATCGGCGCTGCTTTCCTGGGCGCCGGCGGTGGCGGGAACTCGCCTTTCAGAGGTGCCGATTGCCGTCTCGACTGCCCGCCGAACAGCATGTCCATCAGGGTCTGGGCATTCGAGGGCTGCGCGCCCATTGCAAGGCTCGCGCCAAGCACGGCCAGCGAAACGAGCCGTATCCTCTTCCCCAATAGCTGCATCAACGACCACCTGCTCTGGAAGCGACCCCGGCTTGTCGAGCGCATCGGTCCACCCGACCTTCCAAGGGCAATTATATTGATTCACCCCTGTTTGGTTAAATTTGTCTGAATTTTTCGGCCCGGGTGGCCACCAGCGGCTCGCTGTGCCATCAATTCCCGCCAGCAGACATTGAGTGGAGGAATGGCGCATGAAGAAGGGATTCCGTGCCTTGCTGGACGAGGCCAACGCCGAGGTCGATGCCATTTCGCCTGACGAGGCCGCCGCGCTTCTGGGCGACGAAAGCGTCACCTTCGTGGACCTGCGCGACCCGCGCGAGATCGAGCGCGAGGGCAACATGCCCGGCGCCCGGCACTGCACGCGCGGCATGCTGGAGTTCTGGATCGATCCGGAAAGCCCCTACCACAAGCCCTTCTTCGCCACCGGCAACACCTTCGTGTTCTTCTGCGCCGGCGGCTGGCGCTCGGCGCTCGCGGCCAAGACCGCGCAGGACATGGGCCTGGAGCCCGTCAAGCATATCGAGGGCGGCTTCGGCGCCTGGAAAAAGGCGGGCCTGCCGGTCGAGCCCGCAGTGAAGAAGTCGTGAAACCAAAAGCGCCATAACAATTCAGGTTCGCTTGCCGCTTTAGGTTGTTGTTTTCACACATATTTTACCTCGGAAACAGTTCCTGTTTCGAGAGATTTTCTTCAATGCAGCAGCATCCGCACCTGACGGTCGCGGGTGACAAAATCCACTGCCCGCCCGACGACGGTCTTGTCGGCGAGGATACGGCGATGGCCAAGCCCTTCCGCCCAGTGCACTTCGACGTGAGGTCCGGCACGGCCATAGGCTCGCGCCTGCTCGGCCGACACTTCGCGATCGTCCGGCGCGTGGATCACCAGCGTCGGCAGGGGAAGCCCTGCAAGCTGGCGGTCGCCGAGGAAGTCGCCGAGCGGCCTTCCCGAAATCTGCCGCACGCGATCCGCCATGATGTCCTGCGAGCGGGGGCCGACATTGAGCATGCGGCTGTAGCCCTCGAACACCAGCGGCAGCGAACTGGGCGCCGCGATCAGCACCAGCCGCTTCGTCTGCAAGGGGGCGATCCCGGCAATCGCGCCGGCTGCGGTGTTCACCGCCACCGCGCCGCCGAAGGAATGGCCCACCACCGCCTCGAAAGGTCCGAACCAGTCGCCCACGGCGCTCGCGGCCTCGACCGCATTGACCATGGTAAGCTTGCGGCCGCCCGACTGGCCGTGCCCTGGCAGATCGAGCGAAACCACCCGGTAGCCGGCATCGCGATAGCCGGCGATCAGGAACCGCATATATTCGGTGCGCGAGCGCCAGCCATGCAGCACGAGGACCGTGCCGGGCTTGCGCCGCGACGGTTCCGGACGGAATTCATGCGCCGTCACGCGCCCGTGGCGCGTCGTCAGGCAGTGCCGGCGGGCACCCTCCATGAAGTCTGCCGCACCCTGCACCGCCTTGCGCTCTCCCGGCGTCAGCTTGCGGGGATCGGGCGTGCGGCAAAACAGGGCGAAAGCGGCGCGACCCGTGACACCGGGAGCCAGCCTTTCGCCGACGCCGAACATGCACCGGATGACCTTCTGCCGAAATGGTGCCATAGTGTGAAATCCAAAACTGGTTCAACAGTGAACATTATTAGTTCAATAATGAACAATAAACAAGAGCTTCCCTGGGACAACCCCCGCTTTCGCAACTGGGTGTCGGTGGCGCGCGCCTGCCACGCGCTCGAACGCACGCTGGCCGTGCGGTTGGCTCCCCTGGACCTGAAGCCGGCGCAACTCGATGTGCTGATGAACCTCTATCGCCATCCCGGCATGTCGCAGCACGACCTTGCCCGGAAACTGCTGGTGGGGCGCTCGAACATCACCATGCTTTTGCCGCAGCTCGAAAAGCGCAAGCTGGTTCGGCGTGAAGGCGACCCCAAGGACAAGCGCATCCTGCGGCTGGCGTTGACGGCTTCCGGCACCGCGCTGCTGATGGACGCACTGAAGGTCTATAATGGGCTGATCGAGATCGCGATGGCCGAATCGACACCGGACCAGTGCGATCTGGTCGGGGACCAGATGCGACGGGTTGCCGAAGTGCTCGACAAGGCCCGCGAAGGATGATCCTACAGATTCGAGATAGCTTGCAACCTGCTGTAAAATACAGAATCAGCGGTTCCTGTCCCGGCTCAATCCCTTTTCGGCCAACTCATCCAGATAGGCCTGCCAGCGGCTATCCTTCTCCGTGCCGAGTTCGGCGAGATAGGTCCAGGTGAAGATGCCCGTGTCGTGGAAATCGTCGAACGTGATGCGCACCGCGTAATTGCCGACCGGATCGATGCGGGTGATGGCGACATCGCGCTTGCCCGGCACAGTCACCCGCTGCTCGGGCGAATGCCCCTGCACCTCCGCCGAGGGCGAGAGCACGCGCAGCATTTCCGCCGGCAGTTCGAACGGCTCGCTCCCCGGGAACGTGACGGTCAACAGCCTGCGGTCCTTCGAAACCCGCAATTCGCTCGGCGCGGTCATGGCGGCATCCTTTTCGACATGCGTCGGCTATCGTTACAGCACCCGCATGCCGGCCGCTACAGATGACGATATGTCGCGAACGACACGGCAATTCGTCTTGAACAGGGCCGCGCTTCGTATCACATAGTAGTATATAACGCTTGCACATGCCGAGCACCGGGAACTGTGGGAACGCCCAATGGACATGATCGACCCCTTCGGTCGCGCCATCACCTATCTGAGGGTTTCGGTCACCGACCGCTGCGACTTTCGCTGTGTCTATTGCATGGCGGAAGACATGGCCTTCCTGCCCAAGAAGGATCTTCTGTCGCTGGAAGAGCTGGACCGGCTGTGCAGCGTGTTCATCGAAAAGGGCGTGCGCAAGCTGCGCCTGACCGGCGGAGAGCCGCTGGTGCGCAAGAATATCATGCACCTCGTGCGCGAACTCTCGCGCCATCTCAGGAGCGGCGCGCTCGACGAACTGACGCTGACCACCAACGGCTCCCAGCTCTGGCGCTTTGCCGGAGAACTCGCGGACGCAGGCGTGCGGCGCATCAATGTTTCGCTCGACACCCTCGACCCCGACAAGTTCCATGCCATTACCCGCTGGGGCCATCTGGACAAGGTCATGGCCGGCATCGATGCCGCCCAGGCGGCCGGGCTCGACATCAAGATCAACGCCGTCGCGCTGCGTGGTTTCAACGATCTGGAACTGCCCGAGATGTTGCGCTGGGCCCACGGCCGCGGCATGGACATGACGGTGATCGAAACCATGCCGATGGGCGAGATCGACGCCGACCGCACGGACCAGTACCTGCCGCTTTCGGTGCTGCGCGCGCAGCTTGAACGGCAGTTCACCCTGACCGACATTCCGTTCAAGACCGGCGGCCCGGCCCGCTATGTCGAGGTCGCGGAAACCGGAGGACGCCTCGGCTTCATCACGCCGATGACCCACAATTTCTGCGAAAGCTGCAACCGGGTGCGCCTCACCTGCACCGGAACGCTCTATATGTGCCTCGGACAGGAGGACGCGGCCGATCTGCGCGCGCCGTTGCGCGCCTCGGAAGGCAACGAGCTTTTGTCGGCCGCCATCGACGAGGCCATCGGCCGCAAGCCCAAGGGGCACGACTTCGTCATCGACCGCCGCACCAACCGCCCCTCCGTATCGCGCCACATGAGCGTCACCGGCGGCTGACCGGGCCATTTGCGGCCCATGGGCCATTGCCGTTTCCCTCCCGGCTGATACAGATTCCGGAGCCAGCCGGAGGGGACACATTCTTGGATATCTCCCACAATATGCGCGGGGCCCTTTACATGGCCGTCGCCATGGTCAGCTTTGCGAGCAACGACGCCATCACCAAACTGATGTCGGAGTCCATGAATGTCGCGCAAGTCATGCTGGTGAGGGGCGTTTTCGCTTCCACGGTCATCGTTCTGATCGGCTGGCGCAGCGGCGCCTTTTCCCGCATGCGCTTGCTGTTGCAGCCCCTGGTGGCCTTTCGCGCCGTCAACGAGGTCGCCGCGACCGTCACCTTCCTGCTTGCCCTCGCTCATCTGCCGATCGCCAATGTCTCTGCCGTGCTGCAAGCCCTGCCTCTCGCCGTCACCATGGGAGCGGCGCTGGCTTTCGGGCAAAGCGTGGGGTGGCGGCGGTGGCTGGCCATCTGCGCCGGCTTCATCGGGGTGCTCATCACGGTCAGGCCGGGCTATGAAGGCTTCAGCGCCTATTCCCTGTTCGCCCTCGCCAGCGTCGGCTTCTGCACGATGCGCGACCTTGCTACGAGCCGCCTGCCCGACAATATCCCCACGCAACTGGTGTCCGCCGTCACTTCGGTATCGGTCACCCTGACCGGCGCGATCCTGCTCGCGCCCATGGGCGGCTGGAGCGCCATGGCTCCCTCAGGCGCGATGCTCCTGGCACTCAGTGCCATGCTGCTGCTGCTCGGCTATCATTTCATCATCATGGCGATGCGAACCGGCGAGATATCGTTCATCTCCCCCTTTCGGTACACGTCGCTTCTGGCCTCGATCCTGTTCGGCCTCATCATGTTTGCCGAGGTGCCGGACCTGCCGATGACCATCGGTTCGACGATCATTGTCGCCTCGGGCCTCTATACGCTCTATCGTGAACGCGCCGTCGGCAGGTACAAGACCGCCGCCGCAAGCACCGGCCCCAGCATGGGGCCGGACGGCATATAGGAAATGACGGAATGCGCGAGGCGATTGCAGGATTGATACTGGCCGGCGGGCTCTCGAGCCGGATGGGCGGCGGTGACAAATGCCTGCTGAACCTGGCCGGCAAACCCCTGCTGCGCCATGTCATCGACCGTATCGAACCGCAACTCGATGCGCTGGCGCTCAATGCCAACGGCGACCCGCACCGCTTTGCCGCCTTCGGCCTGCCGATCCTGCCGGACACGGTGCCGGGCTTTCCGGGTCCATTGGCCGGCGTTCTGGCCGGCCTCGAATGGATGGAGGCGCAAACCTCGTTCCGCCGTCTGGTGACGGTCGCCGGCGACACTCCCTTTTTCCCGCACGATCTCGTTGTCCGGCTCGCATCGGCAGCGGATGAGGCCCCGAACGCGATAACCATCGCCAGAGCGGCCGGCCGCGAACATCCGGTTTTCGCCCTGTGGCCCGCCGGCATGGCCGCGCCCCTGCGCGCCTATCTGGCCGAAGGCGGTCGCAAGGTTTTCGATTTCATCCATTCCCGGCCTTTCGTCTGTGTCGATTTCCCGGCCGCGACGGGCCTCGCCCCCTTCTTCAACATCAACACCAAGCAGGATCTGGCCGAGGCGGAACGCATGATGGAGGGCGACAGCCAATGAGCCGGCGTATTTTCGGAATCACCGGATGGAAGAATTCCGGCAAGACGACCCTGACCGCGCGGCTGGTGTCGGAACTGGTGGCACGCGGCTGGAAGGTCTCCACCGTCAAGCATGCGCATCACGACTTCGACATCGACAAGGAAGGCACCGACAGCCACCGCCACCGCCAGGCCGGTGCCCGCGAGGTGGCCATTGTTTCCGGCCGCCGCTGGGCCCTGATGCACGAACTCGACGGCGAGGATGAACCCGCCCTTGGCGATATCCTTGCCCGGCTCGCGCCTTGCGACCTCGTGCTGGTGGAAGGCTACAAGCGCGAATCGCATCTCAAGATCGAGGCCCGGCGGCGCGGTGCGCGAGATCACACGCCGCTGGCGCGCAACGACGCCAATATCGTGGCCGTGGCCGCCGATTTCCCCCAACCCGGCGAGGTGCTGCCCGTATTCGACATCGACGATGTCGCGGCCATCGCCGATTTCATCGAGGTCGCCACCGGGTTGAGTGCCTGAGAACGCCTTTTCGTCGCAGATTGAACGGAAAACAGCCTTGCCGCAGCGTCACCGCGAGCCTGTCACAAAGCGGTTTTTGCGGTTGATTTTCAAATGGAAACAATGGGAGTATCGACCCATCAGCGGCCCGGGAGAACCGCCTGCGAATGCCGTTCAGGCATTCGTGACACCAAAATCGAACGACAAACAAGCGGGGGGTGATGCAAGGCGTGTGGACGCTGCTCAGTTGGGGACCTGAGGGCTGGATGGACGAGATCGCCTATGGCGTTTTCGTCACCGTCAGCCTGGCCCTGGCGACCCTGCCCGTCGGCCTGTTCATCGGCTTCCTGATCGCGCTTGGCAAGCAATCGCCGGAGCGCTCGCTAAGACTTGCGGCCGACATCTACACCACCATTTTCCGCGGCCTGCCCGAGCTTCTGACGCTGTTTCTGGTGTTTTATGGCGCGCAGATCGGCATCCAGCAGGTGGTGCGACTGTTCAACCCCAGCGCCGCTATCGAGGTCAACAGCTTCGTCTCCGGCATGATCGCGCTGGGCGTGGTCTTTTCCTCCTATGCCAGCGAGGTCTTCCTTTCCGCCTTCAGGGCCATTCCGCAGGGGCAATATGAGGGCGGCTATGCCATCGGCCTGTCCAAATTCCAGACCATGCGCCTCGTCGTGCTGCCGCAACTGGTGCGCATCGCCCTGCCCGGCCTCGCCAATCTGTGGCTGATCCTGCTCAAGGACACGTCGCTGGTGTCCGCCATCGGCCTGACGGACATATTGCGGCAATCGGGCGTGGCGGCGCGCGTTACGAAGCAGGCCTTCCTGTTCTTCGGCCTTGCGACCCTGATCTATCTCGCACTGGCGATCCTGTCGTCGATCGGCATCGGCCTCATCGAGCGCCGTGTCGGCAAGCAGGAGGCGCAGCGATGAGCAGCATCGACCCGACCGCCGGCGAAGTGATGCGCCCGCCCCTGCCGGAGCGCGGATGGCCACGCCAGCGCATCATCGGCTACATATTGGTGGCGCTGTGGACGCTCGCTCTGCTCGGCCTCGTCGCCTATCTCGTCTCGGCGTGGAAGCCGGACATGTTCTGGAGATACGCCCCCGGCTACGTTTCCGGCGTCTGGGTAACCATCAAGCTGGTGGCCATCTCGGTGGTGATCGGAGCGCTCCTGTCCGTGCCCGTCGCCTATGGGCGCATGTCGCACAATCCGGTCATCTCAGCCCTTGCCTACGCCTATGTCTATTTCTTCCGCGGAACGCCGCTGCTGGCGCAGGCCTTTCTGGTCTACTACGGCTTCGGCTCGTTCCGCCCGCAGCTCGACGCCATCGGCCTGTGGAGCTTCTTCCGCGACGCCTTCAATTGCGCCCTGTTCGCCTTTTCCCTCAACACGGCCGCCTATCAGGCTGAAATCCTGCGCGGCGCCATAGAAAGCGTGCCCAAGGGCCAGTGGGAGGGTGCCGCGTCGCTCGGGCTGCAGCGCCTGGTCACGCTGCGCAAGGTCATCCTCCCGCAGGCGCTCATCGTGGCGCTGCGGCCCTACGGCAACGAACTGATCCTGATGGTGAAGGGCTCCGCCATCGTCGCCATCATCACCGTCTACGACCTGATGGGCATCACCCGCCTCACCTATTCGCGCACCTTCGACTTCCAGTCCTACCTGTGGGCGGCCATCATCTACCTGCTGATCGTCGAAACGCTGCGCCACGGCATCGACTGGATCGAAAGACGCATCACCCGCCATCTCAAGCGCTGACTCCCCTAACCCGCCGCAATGCTTTAAGACGCCACCGAAGCAGGCTTGAAAGGACGCGAACGATGGCGACAGTGGCATTCCTCGGACTGGGCGTTATGGGCTATCCGATGGCGGCTCACCTCAAGAACAGGGGCGGCCATGACGTCACCGTCTACAACCGCACCACGGCAAAGGCCGAGCGCTGGGTGGCGGAACATGGCGGACGGCTGGCAAAGACACCGGCCGAAGCCGCCGAAGGCCAGGACTTCGTGTTCGCCTGCGTTGGCAATGACGACGACCTGCGCTCCGTAACGATCGGGCCGGACGGCGCCTTCAAGAGCATGAAAAAGGGCTCCGTCTTCATCGACAACACCACCGCCTCCGCCGAAGTGGCCCGCGAGCTGGCGGCAAAGGCCGATGCAGCCGGGTTTTCGTTCCTTGACGCTCCCGTTTCGGGCGGCCAGGCCGGAGCCGAGAACGGCGTGCTGACCGTCATGGTCGGCGGCGATCAGGCGGCGTTCGAGCGTGCGCGTCCGGTCATCGATTCCTTCGCCCGCATGGTGGGGCTGATGGGACCGGCAGGGGCCGGCCAGCTCACCAAGATGATCAACCAGATCACCATTGCCGGACTGGTGCAGGGCCTCGCCGAGGGCATCCATTTCGGCAAGAAGGCCGGCCTGGACATCGAAAAGGTCGTCGAGGTCATTTCCAAGGGCGCTGCCGGCTCCTGGCAGATGGAAAACCGCCACAAGACCATGAACGAGGGCAAATACGATTTCGGCTTCGCCATCGACTGGATGCGCAAGGATCTCGGCATCTGCCTTGCCGAGGCCGACCGCAACGGGGCGGCACTTCCGGTTACGGCGCTGGTCGACCAGTTCTACAAGGATGTGCAGGCGATGGGCGGCGGCCGCTGGGATACATCCTCGCTTCTGGCCCGCCTCGAACGCTGAACTCTCGCCCCCCCCTGTAACGGAGCAGCATTCTTGCTTGCTCACACCCTTCAATCCGATAATCATTGCATCCCATGGCCAGCGCATCGCAAGAACAACGCAAAATGACCCTCGACCGTATCGATATCGCCATTCTCGATACGTTGCAGAAGGACGGCCGCATTCCGAACGCCGCGCTGGCGGAAAAAGTCGGCCTGTCGCAATCGGCCTGTTCGCGCCGGCTCGACAATCTGGAGCGTTCGGGAACCATCAGGGGTTACCATGCGCGGCTGTCCAATGCCGCGCTTGGCCATCACACCACGGTCATCGTCCATATTTCGCTGTCCGGCCAGTTCGAAAAGACGCTGTCCGACTTCGAGGCCGCCATCAAGCGCTGCCCGAATGTGCTCTCCTGCCATCTGATGTCCGGCGAATACGACTACATATTGCGCATCGCTGCGCGCGATCTGGCCGACTATGAGCGCATCCACAAGGAATGGTTGTCGGCCATGCCGCACGTCACCCGCATCAACTCGTCCTTCGCGTTGCGCGAGGTGGTCGACCGCACGGCCCTCGGCATGAAGCCGGAAATGGCCTGAACCGGTCATTGCCGGTTTTTGATGCCCGCTACTTGGCGGCGACCACTGCCGGCTGTCCTTCGACAGCCAACGCCATGCGGCGCCCCAGCACCTTGCCGAGCTGAGCCAGCCGGCCGGCGGGCCGTTCGCCATAGAGCCCGGCAAGGTTCGACGGGATGATGAGCGCCAGAACGCCGTCGTCGCGCAGTTCCCATTTGAGTTGCGGGATGACGCCGGGCATCGCGGCCGAGAGCAGATAAACCACCCGCATCGTGCCGGCGAGAATGCGGGCACGCTCCAGATAGCGCGGCGTGGCCAGCGACCGTATCTCGGCAGCCGATTCGCTGAACAGCCCTTCGTGCCGGAACAGGTTTGTCAGCGCCAGATAGGCGCGCCCGGGATGGTCGACCCCGAGAAAAGCCGCATGCGCAATGATGTTGAGCGACTGGGTGCCCCGATATTCGGGATGCGCGCGCCAGCCGATGTCAGCCAGCAGGCAGGCGGCCTTGCGGTAGCGCGCCTCGTCCACCGTTTCCTCGACGCCGAACATGTCGAACGCCCGGCCGGTCCAGTCCGCCAGCTCCTGCGCGTGGGTATAGGAGCGGGACCGCAGCCGCGCCAGTTCCTCGCAGGTGGAAAGCAGCGGGTCGGTCTCCTGTTCCGCCGACGTCAGCAGCGAATAAAGATAGCCTTCGCGCACGCCCACCGCCGACACCACGATGCGCGCCGGGTTCATGGCGTTGATGATTTCGCGCTGGACGATCGCGCCATAGGGCAGCAGCGCGCGGCGCGCCTTCGAGACACCCTCGATGCCTTTGATGCGCTCGATACTGCCCTTGGCCACCTGCTTGAGGAACGACAGCGCGCTGGCCGTGTCGATCTCGTAGTGATGCATGACGCCGAGCGGGTAGCCGGTCTTTTCCATGTGCAGCCGGGCAAGGTTTCGCCATGTGCCGCCCACGGCATAGAAGGTGCGTCCCTGTCCTGCCTTCAGCAGCGTGGCCTTGGCGACTTCGCTGCGCGCGATCTTCGCCGCCTGCTCCAGCGAGTTTCCGGCCATGTCCTGGAGGCGCAGGCCACCCAGCGGCAGCGTGATGCCCTCGCCGATCGCCTCGCCGTCGATATCGACCAGTTCCAGGCTGCCGCCGCCGAGATCGCCGGCAATGCCGTTGGCGGGCTGGAAGCCCGAGATCACGCCCAGCGCCGAATAATAAGCTTCCTGGCGACCGCTCAGCACATGGATTTCGGTACCCAGCACCTCCTCGGCACGGTGGATGAAATCCGGGCCGTTTTCCGCCTCGCGCGCCGCCGCCGTCGCCAGAACATGCATGTGCACGGCGCCGGCCTGGTCGGACAGGCTGCGGAAACGCCGAAACTCCTCCATCGCCCGCGTCACCGCCTCGGGATCAAGCCTGCCGGTCGACACGATGCCCCGGCCAAGGCCGGCCAGCATCTTTTCGTTGAACAGCACGGTCGGAGAACGGGCCAACCCCTCATAGACGACCAGCCGGATCGAGTTCGAGCCGATGTCGATGATGGAAACCGGTCGCCGGTCCTGAAGCCGGCCTTGCGATGCGGCCATCATCCGCCGATCGTCGAATCGATTTTCTTGCGGCGCTTGAATTGAGCGATCCGCTTCGGCGCATGCGACTTCAAGGCATCACCCCGTCCCGACAGGCTGGGATTGGTCATGAAATATTCCTGCGCATTGAACGGCTCCTCGCCATCTTCGGGCACGACGCGCCGCGACGTGCCATCCGGCAATACTTCGAAACTTTGCTGGTTGTCCACCAGATTGCCGAGCATGATCTGCTCCAATATCTGCTCGTGCACGGTGGAATTGGTGATCGGCACCATGGTTTCGAC
This sequence comes from Aquamicrobium terrae, assembly GCF_052978165.1. Taxonomy (NCBI): domain Bacteria; kingdom Pseudomonadati; phylum Pseudomonadota; class Alphaproteobacteria; order Hyphomicrobiales; family Phyllobacteriaceae; genus Aquamicrobium; species Aquamicrobium terrae. Next base: position 168,830 of record NZ_JBRKLZ010000001.1, on the reverse strand, counting down.
ACGCCGGTCGAGATTGCGCGGCATCAGGTCGGCCGAACTGATGTAGACGATGGCGTCGTCGGAGGGCAGGCCGTGGCCGTTGCCGAAGCAATAGATGCGGCTGTGCTCGAGGAACCGGCCGACGATCGACTTGACCCGGATGTTCTCCGAAAGGCCCGGCACCTGCGGCCTGAGACAGCATATGCCGCGCACCACCAGATCGATCTCCACGCCGGCGCGGCTCGCTTCGTAAAGCGCATCGATGACCTGCGGGTCGACCAGCGAGTTCATCTTCATCCAGATGCGCCCCGGCCTGCCCTCGCGGATGTGGGCGATCTCTCCTTCGATATGGCCGAGGATGCGGCTGCGCAGCGTGTAGGGCGACAAGGCGATTGTCATTTCATCCGCCGGCTCCGCGTAGCCGGTGATGAAGTTGAAGATCTGCGCCACGTCGCGCGCGATCTGCGGATCGGTGGTGAAGAAGGACAAATCCGTATAGATGCGCGCCGTGATCGGGTGGTAGTTGCCGGTGCCAAGATGCACATAATTGCGCAGCCTGCCGTCCTCGCGCCGCACCACCAGGGACATCTTGGCGTGCGTCTTCAATTCCAGGAAGCCGAAGACCACCTGCACGCCCGCCCTTTCGAGGTCGCGCGCCCAGCGGATGTTGGCTTCTTCATCGAAGCGCGCCTTGAGCTCGACCAGCGCCGTCACCGATTTGCCGGTTTCCGCGGCATCGATCAAAGCGCGCACGATGGGGCTGTCGTTCGAGGTCCGGTAAAGCGTCTGCTTGATGGCCACGACCTCCGGATCGACCGCCGCCTGGCGCAGGAACTGCACCACCACGTCGAAGGATTCGTAAGGGTGATGGACGACGATATCCTTCTCGCGGATGGCCGCGAAACAGTCGCCGCCATGCTCGCGGATACGCTCGGGAAAGCGCGGGTTGAACGGCGTGAACTTCAGGTCGTCACGGGCAACGGCGACAATTTCCGAAATCTGGCTGAGAGCCAGCGGCCCGTCGATGACGCTGATGCGATTGCCCGCGACACCGAGCTCGCTGGCCACGAAGTCGCGCAGTTCCTCCGGCATGCGGCTGTCGAACTCGATGCGGATGACCGAACCGCGCCGCCGTCGCTTCAACGCCGTCTCGAACAGGCGCACCAGGTCCTCCGATTCTTCCTCGACCTCGATATCGCTGTCGCGGATGATCTGGAACGTGCCCGAACCCTTGACCTCGTAGCCGGGAAACAGCCGTCCGATATAGAGTCCCACCACGTCCTCGAGCGTGACGAAGCGGACACGCCCCTTGCGATCCGGCAGGCGGATATAGCGCTTGAGCGCCGGCGGCAGGCGCAACAGCGCGCTCATGTCCTCGCCCTCGCGCAGATGGCGCAACTGCAACGCCATCGAGAAGCCGAGGTTGGGAATGAAGGGGAACGGGTGCGCCGGGTCGATCGACAGCGGCGTCAGGACGGGGAAGACCTGTTCGCGGAAATGCTCCTCCAGCCAGACCTTTTCATCCTTGGTGAGCGCGGAGACGCTGACGGTCTCGATGCCCTCGCCGTTGAGCAGGGCCATCAATTCGGCCAGCACCTTCTGCTGGTCCTCCTGCAACCTCTCCACTTCGCGCAATACCTGTTCGAGCTGCTGTTCCGGCGTGCGCCCGTCCGGGCTTTTCAAGGTGATGCGCTGGCGCACCTGCCCGGCAAGGCCGGCCACGCGCACCATGAAGAACTCGTCGAGGTTGCCGGCCGAGATCGACAGGAAGCGGACGCGCTCGAGCAGCGGATGGCGTTCGTTGCGCGCCTCCTCAAGCACCCGCCTGTTGAACTGCAACCAGGAGAATTCGCGGTTGACGAAACGGTCAGGGTTGCCGCTTTCGGTCGCGGCCACATCCGAAGTGGTGAATTCTGCCTGTATCGGCCTCAATTCGCTCATATCCCCGCTTTCTCCACCGCCGGCAAGGTCGATACTCCCCGGCCTGCCAGCCGGCTACACGTTTCACATTATCCTCTGGCAGGGTTTTGCGACAGTTTGATTTCAGCGCGCTTGCAAAGAACGGTCTTATGTTCCAAACGCTGGATAACAGCTCGAAGGAGATGATCATGGCTGGCGGTATCATTCCCCACTTCCAGAACGATCAGGGTCACGCGGCGATCGAGATCGGCGTCAAGGAATTCATGTGCGTCGGAGCCAACCCGCCGTTCGACCACCCGCATGTGTTCCTGGACATGGGCGCGGACGACGAAAAGGTCTGCCCCTATTGCTCGACCCTTTACCGTTTCAACGCAGAGCTCGGGCCGGCCGAGACCATTCCTGCCGGTTGCGCCTATATCCAACGCGTCGCCTGACCCGCAGCTGGTCCGTTCCCCCGGATGACGAAAGAGGGCAAGAGCCCCGTATTGATCGCCGGGGCCGGCATCGCCGGCCTTACCCTGGCGATCGCGCTGGCCCGGCGTGGTATCTCAAGTCATCTCTACGAGCAGGCGCCGCAACTGGAAGCCTTCGGTGCGGGCCTGCAACTTTCTCCCAATGCCTCGCATGTGCTGGCACGGCTCGGCGTGCTGTCGGGCCTGCGCCCGCAGGCCGTGCAGCCGCAAGCCGTCCGCCTGCGGGATGCCTCGACGCTGCGCCTGCTGACCAGCGTTCCCCTTGGGCAAGAAGCCGAGCGGCGCTGGAGGGCACCCTATCTGGTGGTGCATCGGGCGGACTTGCAGCAGGCGCTTCTGGCCGAGGCAGCCACATGGGCCGAGATCGAGCTGACGAAGGGAATGCAGTTCACCGCCCTGGCGGCCGATGCCGGCGGCGGCATCGACGCCCGTTTCCTTGATCAAGGCGGAAAAACCCGGGAAGTCCAGGGCGCCTTGTTGGTCGGCGCGGACGGTGTCTGGTCGAAGGTGCGCCGAAACGTCCCCGGTTCGGCGCAGAGCCGTTTCAGCGGGCAGATTGCCTGGCGCACGACGATCAAGATCGACAGCGAGGCAGGATCGGCCTTTTGCGGGCTGGCCGACACTGACTGCGTCACCGCCTTCCTGCATGGCGATTTCCATCTCGTCGCCTATCCCTTGCGGGCGGGAGCCGAGATCAATCTGGTTGCTTTCACACCCGCCGAACGCATTGCGGAAGGCTGGGCCATACATGCCGACCCATCGATCCTGCTGCAGGCCGTTGGCCGGAGCGCGCCCCAATTGGCAAGGCTCGTCGAGATCGCAGGGCCATGGACGGCGTGGCCACTGCATACCGTCGACCCCAAAGGCAGGTGGACCGCGCCGGGCATCGCCCTGATCGGCGATGCCGCCCATGCGGTGACGCCCTTTGCGGCGCAAGGTGCCGCCATGGCGATCGAGGACGCGGTCACCCTCGCCCATTCATTGGCAACGGCCTCGAACACGCGGGAAGAGCTTTCCCGCTGGGAAGAGGGGCGCAAGGCGCGCGTCAGCAGGGTCGCCAAGCGTGGGGCGCTGAACAAGCTGGCCTGGAACGCTGCCGGGCCGGTCGCGCTGGCCCGCAATGTCGTGCTCGGCCTGCGCTCGCCGGAACGGCTCGCAGCCGACCTCGACTGGCTCTACGGCTGGCGCCTGCCGCAAGCCGAACTTGAGATCTGACAGCGATCCGCCTGCGGCGAGTGCCTGCAAATCCTCAGTGCAGAATCTGGCTGAGGAATAGCCTGGTGCGCTCGTGCTGGGGATTGTCGAAGAACTCGGCCGGCGTGTTCTGCTCCACGATCTGACCCTGATCCATGAAGATCACTCGGTTCGCGACCTTGCGTGCGAAGCCCATCTCGTGCGTCACGCACAGCATGGTCATGCCCTCTTCGGCAAGGCTCACCATCGTCTCCAGCACTTCCTTGACCATCTCAGGGTCCAGCGCCGAGGTCGGCTCGTCGAACAGCATGATCTTCGGCTTCATGCACAGCGAACGCGCGATCGCCACGCGCTGCTGCTGGCCGCCCGAAAGCTGGCCCGGATATTTGTGGGCCTGCTCGGGAATCTTGACCCGCTCCAGATAGTGCATGGCCGTCGCCTCGGCTTCCTTCTTAGGAACCTTGCGCACCCAGATCGGCGCCAGCGTGCAGTTCTCCAGGATGGTCAGGTGCGGGAACAGGTTGAAGTGCTGGAACACCATGCCGACCTCGCGGCGCACCTCGTCGATCTTCTTCAGGTCGTTGGTCAGTTCCTTGCCGTCGACGATGATCTTGCCCTTCTGGTGCTCTTCCAGCCGGTTGATGCAGCGGATCATGGTCGACTTGCCCGAACCCGAAGGCCCGCAGACGACGATGCGTTCGCCTCGCATCACCTTCAGGTTGATGTCCTTGAGGACGTGAAACTCGCCATACCATTTGTGCATGCCGATGATCTCGATCGCAACATCGGTCTTCGAAACCTGCATCTTGCCGGTATTGACCTGGATTTCTTCCGCGCCGACTGCGTTTTCGGTGGCCATGTGCGGTTCCCTTGTTTCTAGCGTTTATGCCCGGTATCGAGCCGGCGCTCCATATATTGCGAATAGCGTGACATGCCGAAGCAGAATATCCAGAAGATGGCGGCGGCGAAGATATAGCCCGTCTTGGCGGTCTGCGGCGTCGCCCAGGTCGGATCGCCCGAGATGTTCTGCTTGACCACGCCGAGCAGGTCGAACATCGAGATGATGAGCACCAGCGTCGTGTCCTTGAACATGCCGATGAAGGTGTTGACGATGCCCGGGATGACCAGCTTCAGGGCCTGCGGCATGATGATGAGGCCCATCTTGGGCCAGTAGCCCAGGCCGAGCGAATCCGCGCCCTCGTATTGGCCCTTGGGAATTGCCTGCAGGCCGCCACGCACCACTTCCGCCATATAGGCCGATGCGAACAGCGCCACGCCGATCAGCGCCCGCAGCAGCTTGTCGAAGCTCACCCCTGGAGGCACGAACAGCGGCAGCATGAAGCTGGCCATGAACAGCACGGTCACCAGCGGCACGCCGCGCACCGTCTCGATGAAGACCACCGACAACAGCTTGACGATGGGCATGTGGGAGCGTCGTCCGAGCGCCAGAAGGATACCCAGCGGCAGCGAAACCACGATGCCGACATAGGAGATCACCAGCGTGACCATGAGGCCGCCCCACAGCGGCGTTTCGACATAGCGCAGGCCGAATGCTCCGCCGACGAGAAGGAAGAAGGCGACGAACGGGAAAACGCCGAAGAACAGGATGGCATTGAGCCGCTTGTAGGGAACGCGCGGAATGAGCAGCGGCGCGAGCAGCGCGATGAAAAGCACCCCCGTCAAAACCACGCGCCAGCGCTCGTCCATCGGATAGCGGCCGAACATGAACTGGCCGAAGCGGCCGCTGACGAAGGGCCAGCAGGCCCCGGACCAGCCGGCGGGAAGCTGCCCGCCCTGCTCCGTCGTCAGGCAGGCGGTGCGGTCGGTGCCCGTCCATACGGCGCCGAAGAAAAGCCAATCCAATATGCGCGGCAGGAACGACGCGATGGCCAGAAGCGCGATGACCGTCAATACCGAGTCGAACGGCGTCGCGAACAGGTTCTTGCGCACCCATGCCGTCAGGCCGACCTGCGAGCGCGGCGCCGTCTCGGCAAGGACCATTTCAGTGCGCACCCAGGACATGTCATGTTCCTGCATCGCTCACCTCTCCTTCAGCGCCATCTTGGTGTTGAACCAGTTCATGAACAGCGAGGTAATGATGCTGATGCTGAGATAGACGGTCATGAAGATGACCACCACCTCGATCGCCTGCCCTGTCTGATTGAGGATCGTGCCGCCAACCGCATAGAGGTCCGGGTAGCCGATGGCCACGGCGAGCGACGAGTTCTTGGTCAGGTTCAGATACTGGCTGGTAAGCGGGGGAATGATGATGCGCATGGCCTGCGGGATCACGACCAGCCGCAGCCCGTCATTCGACCGCAGGCCGAGCGCGGAATAGGCCTCCGTCTGTCCCTTCGGCACACCCATGATGCCGGCCCGCACGATCTCGGCGATGAACGACGCCGTATAGAACGAGAGCGCAAGATAGAGCGACAGGAATTCCGGCCGCACATTGGTGCCGCCGGTCAGGTTGAAGGTGCCTTTCTGCGGATAGTCGACAGAAATCGGCATGCCCGAGACCACATAGGCGAGAAGAGGCAGGCCGACGATCAGCGCGACGCTGGTCAGGAACACCGGGAACCGCTCGCCGGTAGCCATCTGACGCGCCCTGGCGCGCCGCGCCACATACCACGACAGCACGATCGCGGCGATGAAACCGGCCAGGATCAGGCCTGATCCCGGTTCCCACACCAGCCGCGGGAAATAGAAGCCGCGATTGTTGAGATAGGAGCCGAGGGGAAGCGACAGGCTGTCGCGCACGCTTGGCAGCACCGCCAGCACACCCTGATACCAGAACAGGATGACGAGCAGCGGGGGAATGTTGCGGAATATCTCCACGTAAACCATCGCCAGCTTGCGGATCAGCCAGTTGTTGGACAGCCGCCCGATGCCGACGAGGAAGCCCAGTATGGTCGCGGTCACGATGCCTGCCGCCGCAACGGCCAGCGTGTTGGCGATACCGACCAGCAGCGCCCGGCCGTAGGACGAATCGGATGTATAGTCGATCAGGCGATCGGAAATATCGAAGCCCGCCCGACCGCGCAGGAAGGCAAAGCCGGTGGAAATATTGGAGCGGCGCAAGTTCTCGATGGTGTTGTCGACGATCCACCACACGCCGAGCGCAAGCAGAACGACCAGAAGGACCTGGAAGAAGATACTGCGAACCCTCGGGTCGTAGATCAGCGGGACCCGCGCGGACTCGTCTCTGATGACATCTTGTGACACATGGTTCCCCTTAACCTGGTGTCGGATCCCGCCGGCTCTTGTGTTGTTGTCCCGGCGAGAACGAAGGCCGGGGAGACTGGCTCCCCGGCCCTTTTATGCTTAGCGGATCGGCATGCCGTATTGCAGGCCGCCCTTCGTCCACAGCGCATTGATGCCGCGGGCGATCTTGAGCGGGCTTTCGGCGCCGACATTGCGCTCGAAGATTTCGCCGTAATTGCCTGTAGCCTTGATGATATTCACCACCCAGTCATTGCTGAGGCCCAGATCGGTGCCGATCTTGGTTTCCGCCTCGGTGCCGAGCAGACGGCGAATGTCGGGGTTGGAGCTGTTCTTCATCTCATCGACATTGGCCTGTGTGATGCCGGCTTCCTCGGCATTCAGCAGCGCGAAGTAGGTCCACTTGGCGATATCGAACCACTTGTCGTCACCCTGACGCACCGAAGGCCCCAGCGGCTCCTTGGAGATGATTTCCGGCAGAACGACGTGGTCGTCCGGCGCCGACATCTGCAAGCGCACCGCATAGAGGCCCGACTGATCGGTGGTGTAGGCGTCGCAACGGCCCGCATCATAGGCCGCATTGGCCTCTTCGAACTTCTCGAACACCACAGGATTGTATTCCATCTTGTTGGCGCTGAAATAGTCGGCGAGGTTGAGTTCGGTCGTCGTGCCGGCCTGCACGCAGACCGACGCGCCCGAAAGCTGCAGCGCGGAATTCACGCCCGGCAGCTTCTTGGCGTTGATCATGAACCCCTGGCCGTCATAGTAGGTGACGCCCGCGAAGTTGAGGCCGAGCGCCGTATCGCGGTTGACCGTCCAGGTGGTGTTGCGCGAGAGGATGTCCACCTCGCCCGACTGCAGCGCGGTGAAACGGTCCTTGGCGCTGAGGCCGGTGAACTTCACCTTGGTGCCGTCGCCGAAGATCGCGGCGGCAACGGCACGGCAGTAGTCGACGTCGAGGCCGGTCCATTCGCCCTTGTCGTTCGGTGCCGAAAACCCGGCAAGCGCCGTGTTCACGCCGCATTGCAGAAAGCCCTTGGCTTTCACATCGCTCAGCGTATCCGCGCTCGCCGCACCGGCAGTGATGCTGATCGCGGCCGCGCTCAGGATACCAATTGCCAATTTCTTCATAACCCACTGACCCTTTTCTGTTATCCGGGATACGACCCGGTTTTCGTCGTGCCTCCGTGGCCGTCCGCAGCCACGCATCCCGGGATGTGATGTCGCCTTCGACCCATAACCCGCTCCCATTCACGAACCTCATCGAAGGCGATAATCTTCGTGAGGTCAAGAAAAATGAATGATTGGGCCAGCGTTTCACCACCCTGCGAAAGAAGGGGTTGATATTTCAGGCTGAATCGCCCGAAAGCGGGCGCCAAAGTTCCCTTGCGGCAGCCTCGACAATAGCCTGAAAGCGACACAAACTGCCGCCGACCCATCGGTAGACGACATAGGCCCGAAGCGCCGCCGACACCTGTGGATCATCGCAACTTCCCGGGCTGGCGGGCTCGCCAAGATTGCACCTTGGCGCACTCGGCTCTAAAGCTCTTTCATCTTCTTCTAGGGCGATCTCACATGGTCAAGAACAGCATGGAACTGGGCGTCAACACGCGGCTTGCGCATTGCGGCAACGATCCGCGCGATTTTCACGGCTTCGTCAATCCGCCGGTCGTCCATGCCTCCACCGTGCTTTTTCCGGACTCGGCCACGCTGGTCAACCGCGCCCAGAAGTACACCTACGGTACCCGCGGCACCCCGACCACCGACGCCCTGGCGACGGCCATCGATCAACTGGAAGGCTCTGCCGGCACCATCGTCGTTCCCTCCGGCCTGGCGGCCGTCACCGTTCCGCTGCTGGCCTTTTCGGACGCCGGCAGCCACGTGCTGATCGTCGATTCCGTGTACCATCCCACCCGGCATTTCGCCGACACCATGCTGAAGCGGCTGGGTGTCGAGGTGGAGTATTACGATCCGCGGATCGGCGCCTGCATCTCGGCCCTGATGCGACCCAACACACGCGTCGTGTTCACCGAATCACCAGCCTCGAACACCTTCGAGATGCAGGACATCCCGGCCATCGCCAAGGCCGCGAAGCAAGCCGGCGCGGTGGTGATGATGGACAACACCTGGGCCACTCCCCTTTATTTCCGGCCGCTCGACCACGGCGTCGACATTTCCATCCACGCCGCCACCAAATATCCCGCCGGCCATTCCGACGTGCTGCTCGGCACGGTTTCGGCCAATGAGGAGCACTGGCCGCGCCTGCATGACGGGCTCATCACGCTGGGCTGCTGTGCCGCGCCGGACGATGTCTACCAGGTGCTGCGCGGATTGCGCACCATGGGCGTCAGGCTGGAGCATCATCGCAAGAGCGCGCTCGACATCGCACAGTGGCTGGAAGGCCGACCCGGGGTTGCCCGCGTGCTGCACCCTGCCCTGCCCAGCCACCCGGACCATGCCCTGTGGAAGCGCGATTTCTCCGGCTCGTCCGGCATCTTTTCCGTGGTGCTGGCCGGCGGCGGCCAGAAACAGGCCCATGCCTTCCTCGATGCGTTGCAGATTTTCGGGCTTGGCTTTTCGTGGGGCGGATATGAAAGCCTGGCCGTCCCGGTGTCCCTTGGAGACCGCACGATCGCCAAGGGTCCCTATGAAGGGCCCGTCATCCGCCTCCAGATCGGGCTGGAGGATGTGGAAGACCTGAAAGCCGATATCCAGCGCGGGCTTGAAGCCGCCGCTTCCGCTGCATAGCCCACTTTTTGCCCTTGCCATCAAAGGCCGAAACCAATAGGCAGCAGCATGGTTTCGGAGTGTAGCGCAGCCTGGTAGCGCACCTGATTTGGGATCAGGGGGTCGCGTGTTCGAATCACGCCACTCCGACCATCTTCACCAGCCATGGAAAGCCCGACTGCGGCGTTTGCGGCCTTGCCGCCGCGCGCTTTGCGCAGTAAGCAGTCGGCAACGGCTGACGAGCCGAGCAGCAAAGAGGTTTCCATGTCCGCGCGCATCTTCAGCCCCGCCAAGACGGCCATGCAATCGGGTACCGCCAAGACCGGCTACTGGATTCTGGAGTTCGAGCCAGAGCAGCCGCGCAAGATCGACCCCTTGATGGGCTACACCTCGTCCGGCGACATGAAGAGCCAGATCAGGATCAGGTTCCAGAGCAAGGAAGAGGCGATCGCCTATGCCGAGCGCGAAGGGCTGGCCTACCGCGTGCAAGAACCCAATCCGCCCAAGCGCCGGCAGATCTCCTATGCCGACAATTTCCGGTATGACCGCCGCACGCCCTGGACGCACTGACGACAGCCGAGTTTCCCGCCGCCCGCGCAATGAAGCGCGGCGGCTGGACGGTCCCGTAGCTCAGCTGGATAGAGCACCGGCCTTCTAAGCCGATGGTCGCAGGTTCGAATCCTGCCGGGATCGCCATAAAATCAATTGCTTAAGAGGCTCACCCTACAAAAGTTCCAACTCGCAAGAACGCCGAGTTCCAACTTTTGTTCTTCAGCGGTTCTCATCAACGCCCATCCCACATGCCTTTGTGCCGAGCTGGATCAGGCGTGTAACGCAGGCCGCAATTCTTGCTGCCACACTTCGTGCATACAAGTTTCGGGACAAGATCCTTGTTCATGGCGGGTGCGTCGAGGCCGTAGTGATCGGCCAGCAGCGTTATCGGCAATTCGGCGTGGTGGTCGCAGCCGTAGGCATAGCAATATGCGTGCAGGTTCATCCCTTCCTCGATCAAGCTGCGAAACGTCCACTCGGCCACATCAATCATCCTTCCAGACCGGAACCCGCTGGAACTTGATCGCCGCCAGGCGCCTGATACGCAGACCGACGAGCTCGGAGCCGCTCGGCAGGAACCCTTTCACATCCAGTTGACCGTGGCCTGCGCCGCCCTCGCATTTCATCCGATGCATTAGCGAATCCACGTCAACATCCCCGAAAATTTGGATTAAATCGTCCGGGCGGTAGACATGCGATCTTTTGCAATAGCGGCAGGTGACGCGCACCAGTTGCAAGTGCTCGTTAAGGCGGGACAGCGGAAAATCGTGGCGTCGGTATGACTCCGGCATAACGTGAACGAAATAGGAACAAATGCCCATTGCCGTCAAGCCCGGCCGGTGGCAGGATCGATCACATGTGCGGACGCTTCACCTGCTGCCATACCTGGCGCGAAATTCACGAGATGTACCGGTTGACCGATTCGGAAGCCGGCCGGAACACCGAGGCGCGCTACAACATCGCGCCAACGCGGGACGTGCTTTTCGTCACTGCTGGCGATGGCGGCTTTCAGAAGGTCCGCGAGGGCCGCTGGTGGCTCGTGCCGGGGTGGGCCAAAGAAATCCCGAAATTTGCGATGTTCAATGCCCGCTCGGAAGAAGCAGCCGACAAGCCAGCCTTTCGGGATAGCTTCAGGGGCAAACGCTGCCTGATCCCCGCCGATGGGTTCTACGAATGGACCAAGAGCGAGGAGGATGCCGGCAAAGACCCTTGGTTCATCCACCTGCCAGACAGGCGGCCATTTTCGTTTGCCGGCCTGTGGGCCTACAACCCCACACTCGATATTACCAGTTGCACGATCCTGACCGCCGCGGCGCGAGATCCGATGCGGCAGCTTCACACCCGACAGCCCATCATCCTCGATCCGGCCGCATATGATGCCTGGATTGATCCGGCCACCTCGGTCGCCGACGCCAAGGGCTTGCTGCAACAGGATCTCGACGGCGACCTGCAATTTTACCGGGTCGGCCGCGAGGTCAATTCGACCAACAAAGGCGGTGCCGACCACCCGGGGCTGATCGGTCCGCTCAACCCGCTATGAGTTTTGAGATGCACAAGATCACAATCGACGTCCCTACCGACGTCTACAAGGCGCTCCACCGCTTTGCCTTGCAGGACCGGCTCACGGCCGAGGAAGCCAGCCTTTTGGCCCTGCGGGATTGGCTGACCGGCAATGGTTATCTCGATGCCGAACTGGCGCTGGGAGACGACTACCAGCGCAAGGAGGCGCTTGGGCGACAACCAGCAAGGCGCAATGAGAACCCTCGCCCGACAGCCGAGGAAGAATTCGCCGCGGCGGATGTCGTTTTCCCGATGAACGACGAGGCAAAAGAGCAATGGATGATCGCCGCCAAGGATGCCAACGGCGAGTATGCCCATATCCGCTGGCGCAAATGGCCAGACTCAGACTACCCGACCGCTGAAGAGCATGAGGAATATTGGGCGCTGATGTCCACCGACGATCCATTCGAGCCGATCGCGTGGGTGCCGACCCAGTACACCTATGACGACATGACCAAGGTTTACGGATGAGCGACGATCCAATCCGCATGCCCGGCGAAGCCGTTGCAGCACCGGCCGGCATCTACGAGCACTGGTGCGAGCATCCCGGGTGCACGAAATGGGGCGGTTGGGGCTACAGCATCAACAAGCACACCCCGCCGCGCTGGTTTTGCTGGGAGCACCGGGACGATGGCGAGGCGTTGCTCGGCGGCATTGCTCGCCAGTAGCGGAACCAATCTCTCTCACCCGGCGTTGAGGCTTTTTCGTCGATGGAGGTCGATATGGCAGCGCCGCGTGCAGCCTGGAAGGGCTTTTTGAGAGTGGGATCGGTCACCTGCGCGGTCAAGATCATCGGCGCCGTTACCGAGGCAGAGAAAATCCGGTTCAACGTCCTCAATCGCAAGACCGGCAACCGGGTGCGCAGCATCTATGTCGATGAGGAAACCGGCGACGAGGTTCCGGCAGAGGAACAGACCAAGGGCTGGGAAGCCGACAAGGGCGATTTCATCCCCATCGATTCGGAAGAGATCAAGAGCTTGAAGCTGACCTCGGAGCACACCCTCGACATCGAGGACTTTGTGCCGGTCAAGGAAATCGATACCCGCTATCTGGAAAAGCCCTTTTACCTCGTCCCCGCCGACGCGCCGTCGATCGAGGCCTTTGCGGTGCTGCGGGATGCCATGGAGCGCGCCAAGATGGCCGCTCAATCCTGCGTGGTCATGTACCAGCGCGGCCATGAGGTGATCATCCAGCCGTATGGCAAGGGCATGCTCATGACGTGGATGCGGCCGCACACGGAGGTGGCCGAGGCCGGAGACGTCTTCGACGGCATCCCGACCGGCAAGCAGGACCCCGAGTTGCTGGAAATCGCCAGTTTGTTGATCGACAAGAAACTCACCAAATTCGACCCTTCACACTTCGAGGACCGGTACGAGGAGGCCCTCGCCGAACTGATCGACGCCAAGCGCAAGGGCAAGAAGGTGCCGACGAAGGCACCGCCGGCACCGAAGGAGAATGTCGTCAACCTGGCCGAGGTGCTGCGCAAGAGCCTCGAAAAGGAAGGCGTCACGGCCCCGAAGAAGAAGCAGGCGGCAAAGGGAAAATCGAAAAGCAAAGCAGCGTAGCGGCAAGTTGGAGGGAGCATGCAACTACATCAAAGAGGCGTCGACCTTTTGCTGAAGGTCATGGACGCCGCCGATCACGTGGAAGAACTCGACCCCAACCAGATCCAGTCGCTCTTGCGCGAGGTGGTGGAAGTCATGGGCGCCATCCTCGAACGGGACGCCAAGTTTGTCCTTCAGGCGAACGATCCGGCTCACATATAAAAGGGCCCACCGGCAGAGGGGGACAACTGCCGGCGGGCGCTTGGGGCCTGAGGATGCGGTGGCAGGCCCTTATCGATGGTAGGCAACAGCTATCGATGGTAGGCAACAGCTACAAACGGCAGTTGGGGCGGAAAGTTCCCTCCCCAAACGCGAAAAAGCCCGCCCAGCCGAAGCCGAGCGGGCAATTTACGGGAGGAGACCGGAAGGTTAGCACGATTCGCTAAGGCGGAGGCCGTCCGGTCAGCCACGTGTAAGCCATGCCGATAGTGCTCGCCGCCGCGATAATCCAGCCACCGAACTTGATCAGCCAGCGGCCGAGCGTTCCTGCCCCCGCTGCCTGGTCGCGCATGGTCTTGATCTGGATCGTCACCTGCTCGTGCTCATTGACCTTTCTCCGGACCGATTCAACGTCCTTCTTGATGGCGCTAACCTCGCTTTCCATGTCGCCGGTGCGCTCGACGATATCGTCCAGCCGGCGATGGACATTGGCGCGGCTCTCGGAGGCTGTGCGCTCCGAGACTTCGAAGCGGCGCGTCTGGTCATCGACCTTGTTTTCAATGGCCTTCACGGCTCCGATCAGTTCCCCGATGGTGCGGTTGATCTCATTGAGGGAAACCGCCATCAGAGTGGCCTCACTACGACATAGATCACGATGGCAAAGAGCAGCTCGATGCCGAAGATCAAAGACAGATCAGTCATTTCGCCCCCTCGCTCCACTGCCTGATGCCTTCGACCTGTGCGCTGCAGGTCGCCAGAGCCACCTCCGTGTAGGTCAGGCGGTTGACGATATCGGCGGTGGTGACCAGCGGCTTGCGCTGCTTGCCCGGACAGGGGCGCAGGAGCACGGCCGGCACCTGCTCGCGAACAACCGTCGGTGCGGTCACCACTGCCGGCCTACCTGTTAAGCACCCGGTCAAGATCGGCAGGCACGCGGCCAGCCAGATAGGCCCGCACATCTTCATTCGCATCTTTCAATTCCCCTATTTGCTGGCTGGTTTCATTCATGGTTTCGTTGATGGCGGCCACCTGGTCCGCCATCTGCGAGATAATCCGCTCATTGGCGGCGGCCGTTGCCTGCATGCGCGAGATGGCGGCCTGCTGCGCCTCGTTTGCGGCCACGGCGGCATCGAGGTTCCTGCGCGCCTCCGCTGCTTCCGCCTGGGCAGCGATGGCGTCGCCCCGATACCATGCCGCCACGCCGGCCAGTCCGAGGAAAGCAAGCAGGATCACGCCTGCGACCGCGAGTCGTAAGCTCATTCTTCGGGCTCCGTTGGATAGGGGACGTCGGGTCGGCGGCGCCGGCGCATGGCCATGACGTTACGGTCATCCCAGACCGCGCCGAAAACATAACTGCCGATCACCGATCCCGCGAGGATCAGCACGCCGTTGGCGATCGTCGACGCGAGATCCGTGTCATCCCCCCAGCCGGTGAGATAGATCACTTCGCCCGCGCAGAAGATCAGTGTTGCGACGATGATGCGCCGACGCATGCGCCAGGATGGCTTGTCCATCGTCAGGCCTCGTCGGTGGAGACCTTGCCGTCGCTCGCAAGCACCGGCAGCGCGAAACGTTCCTCGGTCGGCCAAATGGAGGGCCAGCGGTAGCCCAGCACACGGGACCGACTGAAGGGCTTGATGCTCACGGCATCGCCCTGGTTGCCGCCCAGAACCATCAGGTTGCCATGTTTGTCCTGACCGACGACGAAGCCGACATGACCGGACCATCCGCTCGGACTGCCGCGCCAGAACACCACGATGCACCCGACCGCCGGCCGATCCAGCGGCACGCCGCATTTCAGCCAGTTGCGCGCGCCGGCGGGGCCCTTGACGATCTGGCTGGCCATACCGCATTCGGCCAGCACGCCGCCGACGAAGGCGCCGCACCACGCCGTTTCGTCGTCACGGAACGGAGCCTTGATCGCCTCCCACCAGCGGACGATCAGCGGGTTGTGGCGGGGGCCTTTTATCTCACGCTGCCCGATATGGGCGCGCGCGCGATCGAGCCAGCGAGGTCCACTCATGGCCAGTTCCTTTCAGATTGTCACAAGATTTTTGCCGGGTAAGATGCCGGTGCTAGCTCACCGGTGAGATGGCTAGGGCCGGCGCACCCTCACCCCCAAAGTGATTGCGTCGGCCCGATTCCTTGTGGGCACCGGAAGGCCAGGTCTTGTCAGGATGCGTCGGTCGACCCGTTGCGGCGGCTGCCGGTCCACGCATCGGGCGTCGCGGGTGTTCCGGCCGGGCTGTTCGGCGCAATTGTCCCTTCAGCCTCATCCTCACCGGCCGCCGCTTCCTGCCCGCCCGCGCCACCGGTTTTGCCGCCCGTTTTGCCGGACTTGCCATCATAGAGCTTGGCCGAGATCTTCGTGGTAAAGCCGCCGCGCTTGGAAACCTCGTGGGTGACAGTATCGATCAGATAGGGCACGCCATTGAGGCCGGGGCGCACACCCTGGAACAGCAGGGGTGCACCGGCGACGATGCCGGTGTCGCCGACAACCGTGACGCTCGCCGCGCCTTCATCTCGCTTGAGCTGCTTGGATTTGGCCTGCGCCGCCTTGTCGGCCTCGGCCACATCCGCAAAGGGCTCCGGAATTCGATAGATACTATCACCATCAGCATCGGCGTCTGCCTCGACCTCGACGCGCTGGGCCTTTTCCTTGTCTTGATAGTAGGCAACAACCTTCTTGTATTTTGCCCGGTCGTTAGCCTCGAATGCGCAGGATCCTTGCAGGATAATGGCGGGCGTCACGATCACCGATCCCAAAAACGATCCACTGGCAGAGAGGCCCGATCCGCGCTTCAGAAACACAAGGCGACCCTCTTTAACCGTGAAGACGGCATTGTGCTTTTCGGCCAGACGCGAAAGGAAATGCATCGAGCTTTCGTCTTGCTGCCCGACCCACGAATAGCGATGCGCACCAACCTCATCGTCCACGGCAGCTTGCAGGCCACTTTCGCCAGCGATTTCCTCGACGATCTCCTTAATCGTCTTGTCGTCCCAATGGCGTTCCTGCTTCTTTTTCAGCTTTCCGTTCGAAAGGTCGACAGATTTGCCGCTCATCGAGACGCTGTAGGGCAGGCATTTGACCGAGACTTTGTCGACCGTAAATCGGCCGACAGAGCGCAATGCGCCTCCGCCATAGCCGAGGCGGATGTCGACGATCGCGCCGGTGCGCGGCAGAGCGAGAAACGCTGGCGGACCATCGTTCAATTCGGCCGAGAAAGAATCGGAGGTGAACCCTTCCTTGTCAGTGACAGACAGGGAAATGAGGCGCTCATAGAACGCCCCGGCGACGGGCTGGCCGTCGACCGTGATTTCAATGCGAACCTGCATGACGTCACTCGTATAACTTGACCAGGGGCCGTGCCTTGCTGACGGGCGCCGGCGGCATCAGCAGCACAGTGCCGACCGGCAGGATCGGGCCGAGGGCTGCGACACCGCGGTTGGCCGCGAGAACAGCCTCGGATACCTGCGCCGTGCGCCCGTAAAAACGGTGACAGGCAAGATCGACGGTCTCGCCGGCTTTTGTGGTGTAGCTGTCCATGGGGTACCTCAAAACAGCGAGATCAAATTCGCGAGGAAGGTCGGAGCCGAAATGCCGCCGCCGGCCGAGCCGTAGCGTTTGAGCGTGATGGTGTAGGCGTTGCGCCATGGGCGCCCGCCCCGATCATGGTGCGAGCGATCCTCATCAATCGACTGGATCGTGAACATGCCGTGCACCGCCCCCGCCAGGGCGTCGCCGGAAACGAACATCAGAGGCGTGCCAGCCTGCGCCGCGCCGATCAACCCTTGCAGGCTCGCCGGAAACTCGGCCGGGAACAGCACGCCGCGAATTGTAATGTCCTCGCTGGTCGGCCCCGTCCATTGCTGCTGGTTGATATCCTGCGCCACTGCAATATCGGCCCATGGCGTCTGCACGCGCCGCTGGACCTCGGTATAGCTGAAACCCGTGGCCTCGAAGGCGTGCGGACCGAGCATCATTGAAGTACGGCCGGGCATTAATACCCTCCATCCGACAGAAGTCCCTCGACCTCTGCCCGAACTGCAGATCCCGTAGCGCCACCAACAGCATCGGGATCGCTGCTTGTGGCGTGTACCGTGACGCTGACGTTAACATTTGGGCGAACAGGGTTGATGATGTTCACGTCCTGCGTGCCCGTTGGCTTGGTTTGGAAAATGGTATTGCGCAAAGCTTCCGTGACATCTGTCCCATTGCCTTGTTCATTCAACGCTTTCGACCCGGGGGCCATGCGCATGTGGTCACGAAAACTGAAATTTGGATCAGCCGCCTTGCCGAGGAAGAATCTCTTCCAGCTAAAGCTTTCGTCTCCAATGCCGAGCATCCGCTGCAATCCCTCGCGGGCCTTGCGCTGGTTTTCGACCTGCTTATCGAATGTATCGCCCGGAGTGTCGCCCATGCCTTGCACGAGTGAGCCGAGCGAACCCAGCGCACCGGAAACACCCAAAGACTTGAACCATTTGCCCCAGGTGGCGATGAACCCGCCCGCCGCAACACCCGCGCCCGCAGCAGACCCTGCCGCAGTCCCCGCTGCGGCACCGCCGATGCTGCTCGCTCCCGTCAGCCATGCCCCAGCTTTCGCCAGCCCGGCGATAATGCCGACCGCGGCTTTGGCGCCGGTGAGGAAGAACAGCGCACGCGCCAGCTTAGTAATCGCGCCGGCGAACAGCCCGAAGCCGACAGATGCCATGGCGAGCGAGAAACCATAGCCTGACACCGACTCGATAAATTCAAGAACCGGGCTGTCCTTTGCCACATCCCAGAATTCCCTGACGGCGACGCCGCCCTGCCGGAACTGCTCAAACAGGCGGCCAAGCTGGTCGGCGGCACCGCTGGCATCCGCCTTGCCGAACAGCAGATCGCCGATCATGCCGATCGTTTCGCGGACGCCGCCCTCGTAGCCGAGGCCCTTGACGAAACCGCGCACCGAAGCGTCGATCCTGTCGAAGATGCTGGCGCGCTCGCCGAGTGTGTCCAGCACATCGCCAAGGCCGAGGCCTGCCTCCTTGATCGTCGGCAGCATCGAATCGCCAATGCCGATGAAGGTCGCCTTGACCTTGTTGCCGATGATGGCCAGCGCGTTGGCCGCCGTGTCGGCGCGCACCATGTATTCCCGATAGGCGCTGCCGGCATAGTTCGCCTCGTCGCCCACCATGGCAAGCTGGCGGCGCAGCTCGGTGGTGTTGCTGATCACCGGCATCAACGCGCGCGCCTCGTCGCCGAACAGGGCCGAGGCGATGCTGATTCGCTGCCATTCCGGCAACTTCTGAATGCGCTCGATCACGTCCAGCGTGGTGCCGAGCGCGTTTTTCTGCATGTTCTGCGCCGTCTTGACGCTGTCGATGCCGAGTTTCTGAAAGGCGATACGCTGCTGTTTCGTGGCCCGCTCACCCATGGTGAGCGCGCGGCCCATATTGCGGAAGGAGGTCGCGGCAACCTCCGTCTGCGCGCCCATGGCCACCATCGCGCCGCCGAACGCGAGCGTCTGCGTGGCCGTGAAGCCGAACATCTCGCCGTTGGCCGCAACGCGCTTCGAGAAATCGACCAGATCGGGCGCCTTCGCGGCCGTGTTGTTCGACAGATGGTTGATCGCATCCGCGAACAACCCGATCTGACTGACATTGAGCGACAATTGCGTTTTGATCTTGGCCAGCGCCTCCGAGGTCTCACCCTCGGTCGTATCCCAGGCGACGGCCACCTTGGCGACCATCTCCGAAAACTTGCCCAGTTCCTCGATCGGGATGTTCGACTGGCCGGCCGCGGCAAAGATCGCGGCGATGCCTTCGGCGCTGGTGGGCAGCGCCCGCGACAGGTCGAGGATCTGGTTGCGGATGTTGCCGAGCTGCTCGTCGGTGCCATCGACGACCTTGCGCACATCGGCAAAGGCTTCCTCGAATTTCATTGAGGCGCCGACCGTGCGGCGAATGCCCTGATCCACGCCGATATAGCCGGCGCCCATGGCAACAAGCCGCCCGGCAAAACCGCGCGCCATGGCAACGCCGGCCGCCTGGCTGCGGTTGAAGCGATTCACGCCTCGGTCGATGCCTGCTAGCGCGCCGGCGATGCCGCGCGCCTTGCCGGTGATGCCGTCCGTCAACTGCAGGATCAGGCGGCTGGTCAGCGTTGCCATGGTTATTTTTCCGATTGCATCTTGATCACGCGGATCAGGGCATCGCGCTCTGCAAGCGCGAAGTCCGGGCTATAGGTGTCGATGACGTTGCGCGGCGTGCAGGTTTCGCGCGCGAGGAAGATGGCCAGTTCGTGCCAGCCTATTCCTCGCGGCCCAACAAAGGGGCGGCCTCCTCGTTGATCTTGGCGAAATCGCGGGCCGAAAGCGAATGGAAGGCCGGCAGCGGAATGTCGGCCATGGCGGCGAGTGTCGCGGCAACCTTGGCCAGATTGTTGCCCTTGCCAACGGACTCGGCGGTGATGAGATCGCCAAGCGTCGGCTCGCGCAGGCTAAGCGCAGTCACTTCCTTACCTTCGACGGTGATCGGCTTCGACAGGGTGACGGTGATTTTTCCGGACATGAGTTCTCCTTTGCGGCCCGGCACAGCGGGCCGCCTCCGATTCATTGATGGGTTGATGGGTTGGTTTCCTGCTATTCGAGCAGGAGCGCGTTGCGGATGCCGGCATTCTGGCTGACGCCGCCGATCTTCACGTCGAAGGCATCCATCTCGAAGATCGGGTTGCCGTCGATCTCCAGCTTGTAGTGGCGCACGGAGAACTGGTAGTCGTTCTCGGCCATCTCGCCGGGCTTCCAGTTGCCCGGATCGGCCTGCTTGATGAAGCCGCGCAGATTAGCGACCGCGCTGTGCGTGGTGCCATCTTCGTCGACCGTCGCCCCAGTGATCATCAGCGGCGTTTCCGCCCCCGGCGCCAAGCCGAACAGTTTGAGCACTTGCGGGTCGAGGCCCGGCATTTTGAAGCTCGCTTCGAGCTTTTCGTAGCCGAGCGACACCTCGATCGGCATCACCATGCCGGCGTTGCGCATCTCCTCGACCTTCGCCTGCGGCACCGGCAGGGTCACGTCTCCGATCTGGCCGAGTTTGGAAACTCGGTCGATCCAGGCCGTGCAGTTGCGAAGAATAAATCCGGGCATATTGCTCGCCATGTCTGCGATCTCCTCTTAGGCCGCCAGCGACAGCGGGCCGTTTTCGATGGCGCCCCGGACATCATCCAGCAGGAGCTGGTAGTAGAGGATGTTGCGGTGCGTGGTGATGTTGATTTGTTCCATGATGCCGACCGGTTCGAACTCGACCTCGAGGAACACCTTGCCGCCGGCGTTGAGCGTCGGCGTGTTGACATCGGACAGCCAAACGCGACCGCCGAGGATGTCGTTGTTGAGCACGAAGGTGCGCAGGGCGGCGTTGCCGTCCTCGATCATCATCTTCAGGTTGGACTTGGTGAACTTCTTGTCCACCCAGCCGAAATAGATGTCTTCCAGCGCCTCGTTGACCATGTCAGCCGTGGCGCGCACGCTGTCGAAGGCCCAGGCAAGATCGTCAGTGGCAAGACGCGAGCCCCAGGTGCGGAAGCCCCCGCGCTCGTTGATCACTGTGTTGACGTGCTGCTCATTGAGATAGTTCGCGTCCTCCGGATAGAGGATCGTGCGGGCAACGCCGTCGATCGTGCGGATGATCTTGTTCGACACGGAGCCGGACACGCCCTCGGCCGAGCCGACGACGCGGGCGCGCACGCCGGCCCACACCGCCGCCATGGGCCGCACCACGGGAACCCCGGCAACATTTTTGATCGCCAGCGGATCGATCGGAAGGATACGCCCGCCATTGATGGTGTTGCGCCAGCGAACCGCCTCGGAATTGCTGGTGTTGGGGCCGCTGATATAGGCCCGGGCGCGGATCTTCGGGCAGATGGTGTTAAGCGCCGAAACATAGGCGTTGGCGACGTCACCCAGATTGCCGGTGGCTGCGGGCAACACCTTGTCCTCATCCGTGCCGCCCCCCGCGAAGACAACGGTCGGGGCAACGGTCATCTTCTTGCCGGGCGTCACCACCCGCACCGAAACGACCTTATCGGCATTGGCGCCGGTGCCCATCACCGCCTCCAGCGTGGGCAGCACCTTGCCCGGGTCGGCGCCGCCGCCGGTTGCCGTCACAGTCGGCGCCTCGGTCATTTTCTCGCCCTGCGTGGCGAGCGTCACCGAGACAAGACCGTCATCGATGAAGGCGCCCGTATTGCCGGCGGTGACGATGACGCGCGGCTGGTATCCCAGTAGTGCCTTGGCACGCAGCGCGGCATAGAGGCCGGTGCGGGCAGTCGCATCGCCGATGAGATTGGCCTCCAGCACGGCCGGATCGTCGTCGTGTTCGACGCGATTGACGATGACGTAGGAGCCGCCCTCGCCCAGCACCGACACGACATCGTCGCGCAGCGTGCCGTCCCCGCCCAGCGCATCGGCCTGCGCCAGCGAGGTCACCAGCGTCGGGGTGTTGACCGGGAACGCGGCCGGATCGGCATCCGGCGCAGTCCCGTTGACGAAGGTGACGCCGAAATTCTGCACGCGCAGCAACTGCGGCGTGTCGGCGCTCTCGGCGAGTTTCACGCCGTGGAAGTAGGACAGGTCTGCCATTTCGGCTGTCTCCTATGGTTGCGACAAGATTTGCCTCGCGGCGCATCGCAGCGAGGTGAATTTCATTCGATTGTCTGTTGATGCCGATCTGCTATAGCCGCCCGGCGGTTCTAACTGGCCGCAAAGGCTGGCGCGCTATCCGGCAGGAAACGAGACGGCGCGTCAGCCTACAGGGCAGCACAGAGGCGCCAGAAATCGTCCACGTCCTGTTCGGACATCGACTGCGCAATCGCAAAAACCATCACGAGCGGATGGCTGCGGCTGAATTCTCCGGCGCCGGATAGGAGCATGTCCACCGCGAACTGTTCACCCGGGTCTGTCATTGCGTCCAACATAGCCTGCAAGGCCGTCGGGACAGTGCCGGTCTTGATCGCGGCAAGGGCATCGGCCGTGCTGATTTTCTCGGCAACCGCCAAACCCTGATAGAACTGGCGACGAGAAATCAGATCGGGGACCGGCGCCGGCTGTGTCGGTGGAGGCGGAGGAGGCGTGAACACGCCATCCTCATAGGTGCCGCCAATATCTGCGCCCTCTGCCGCAAGGACAAGCAGCTTGCGGGGGAGTTCAAAGCCTTCCTCGGCCTCGATGATGTTTTCGACGGTCGTGCCGTCGATCACGGCGTAGCGAGCCATCAGAAATACTCCTCGACAATGACGAAGCCATCCGACCCACCGCCACCTTCGCGCCCTGCAACGGCACTACCAGTGCCGGCGACACTCCACCCCCCGGAACCTCCTGTTCCCGGTATATAGCTGGAAGCATCCACGCCAGCGGCGCTAGCGGGTCTGCCCGCAGATAGCGTGGGATTGGGCGTCTTCTGTCCTGGCGAGAAGGCGCTGGCCCCGTCTGGGTTTCCAGACCAGCGGATCATGCCCTCCGTACCGTCGCCTCCGGTTCCAGCAGTTCCGTTAGTGGTCCCAGAGCCCCCAGTGCCTCCGTCCCCTCCAGAAGCACTACAGAAAGTACCAAAGGAGGACGTTCCGCCTGTGCCACCTTTACCCCCCGGAGAACCCCCGGAGCTACCTCCAGCGGTCCCGGCGTTTCCACCAGCACCTACCTGAACGCCAACTGTTGCGGGGAGAAGCGCCGCCGCGATTTCCTTCATGGCATAGCCGCCACCACCTCCCCGGCCCCCAAGGTTCTGGTTGCCCGCGCCCGATGAGGAGTGGCCGCTGCCGCCACCACCGCCACCACCACCGAGCACATGCACAACAACCTTGGAGAGGCCGGCTGGCTTGGTCCACGTGGCCGACGAAGTATAGATGCGTTTGTTGGCTGACGCTGGGGGCGGCGGCAGCGTGTCAGGCGTGACGGCCTCTTTCCAAGCCGACCATGCCGAGGTTGTCCCGATGCGCCAGTACAGCCGCCCGGTGGAATATAGGGTGTAACGCTGGACTGTCTTGACGTTCGTGGCTACGCCATCGATGACCTCCAACAAACCCGCAGTGGGCGCAGGGTAGTTTGATCCGCTTGCCGCTCCCGCGTTCTGGTTTTGGGAATAGGCACCCGGCTCTCTGATCGTATTCAGGTCTTCGCCCCCACCAAGGGCCTTTTGGTATTGGAGTGCGGCCCCGCCATCAGCAACCGTTCCGGTTTGTTTTCCGATATTGAGGGTGGCCGCGCCTCCGAGACCTGCAACATCGGCCACGCCGATCGAGAGCGCGCCCTTGAGAGCCTCCGCGGATATGGCTCCGCGCAACCCGGCGACCGAAAGCACCTGGTCGGTATTGTCGATCTTGTCCCATGTGGTGCCGTTCGAAACGATCCAGTCGCCGACCTCCCAGTCGTTGATGCCGCTGATCGTCGTGGTGCCGGTCGCCGACACCTTATAGTAGTGCCCTTTGTTCCCGGCATTCGCCGCCGGGATCGTCGGGCTGTTCGTGCTGGCATTCCATGCGCCCTGGTAGGAAAGCGCGCCGAAGACCGTCGACGGAAGCTGCGCGGCCGGCACCTTGCCGTCGCTGCCGAGGGAGGCGTAGCCATTGGCCTGCCCCTTGGCGGCAGTCTCCTGCCGCGCTGAAAGCGCAGCCGCCAGCCCGACGATGTCGGCGATGACATGCTCATGGTCTTTGTCGGCCTTGGTGAGCAGCGCCGCCAGAATATTGGCAACATCCAGATCGACGCCCAGCAGCCCGGCGATGAGCCGGGACACGTCATCGATCAGATCGTTCGCCGCGTGCGGCAACTGATAGCCCCGGTTGGGCGTCACGTTTTCGATAGGCATCGTGGTCCTCTTAAGGTGCCGAGATGACGCGGAAGTCGTAGGCCATAGGGCGCGCCGCCGGGGTTCCCGAAAGCATCAGGCGGACTCTGCCGGTTGGGTTGGCGGTGTGACCGGATTTCGCATAACGCCGCTCGACCCAGCCGGGGTCTTGCAGTGGCGATTGTGCCGTTTGAGCGACGCTACTGAACGAGCCCGCTCCGTTATCCACCGCCAGAGCGATCGATGAGCCGGTGGGGATGTACGTCTTGAGCCAGGCGATCAGATCGACCGCAGTGCCTATGTCGAAGGCCCGGCTGATGTAGGTTCCGGTTGCCTCGAGCTTTCCTGCCACCGCCAAAATGACGGGAAACAGCACTGGCGAGACCGTCGCCGAGCCCGACAGTACCGCCCTGACCTTGACCTGCCCGTTATAATGGTCCTGTCGCTCCCATGCCTGCCCCGGCCGCAGCAAGGTGACCGAACCGTCCAAAAGTTCCACCTCGAAATGCAGCGAGGCGGCGGCGGTCGGCAGCTCGACCTCGGCCATAATCAGGAGGTCCGACATGGCGCCGGCGTTGAACGTCCCGAGCGGCACCGTCTTGGTGACCGGCGCGAAATGGGCCTCGATCAGGCGGAAGGTGATGTCTTCCTCCTGATGCGGGGTCCATGTCCGCGCATTGGCCGACGAGAGCATGGTACCAATCGAATAGGGCTGGCTGGCCACAGGGCGCTGATTGACGGCATCGAAATCGCCAAGCTTCGCGGTGTGGATCGAATGCTGGCTATCATCGGTCTTGACGACGAAGGCATACTCGACACCTCCTGACAGCCAGATCGGATAAGCGAAGCGGATGGCAGTCCAGTCACCGATCACCGCCGCATGCATGTCGTAATAGGCTTGCGCCACGATATCAGCTGTGGGGATGCCGTTTTCGACAGTTACGATCTCCAGAACGATCGCGTTCTCGGGATTGCCGATAGCGCAAATTTTGATGTCGACGCCGGCAAGATGGCGGCCCTGCAAGAGCGTGAAAGTTTGCGCCAGCGGATCGGCCCAGCCGCCCGGCGGGCGCTCTTTCCGCTTCGCCTGCTGGATCACCTGCTCCGAAACCGTTGTCGTGATGGTGCGGCGCATCGTGGTGATATCGATGACGCCTTGCCCGACAAATACGGACGCCGCCTCGCTGCCACCCTGCCCGGTCGCGACCACGGCCTTCGAACCGGCCGGGACATCCGCCGGGATCGTGAAGGTGCCGGTGATCTTGCCGGTGCCATCGGCCGCCAGTTTTGGCGTCGGCGTGATGTCGATTCCGTCGAAGGTCAGTTCATCAAGGATTTCGCCTGCAAAAAAACCCTTGATTTCGAAAGCCACATTGATCTGGCGCAGGAAGTCGAGCAGTTCTTCACGCTCGTCGACAACGCGGGTGTCCTCGACCTGCCGGGTCGTGGTGATCGTGTTGCCGCGTGTCGACGTGGTGACGGGCACAGCGATCGCCTGCGTGCTGTCCGAGGTCCATTCTGTTGCCGTCTCCGTCCAGAAATCGAATGCCGGCGTCAGGCTCATCTGCCCGGGCATCGGCTCGAAATTCATGTAGGGGTTGATCAGCCGGCAGGACGTGGCAAGTGGCTGTTCGACCGCAACGCGCTCGGTCCAGTCCAGCAAGGTCACGCCCGGCTGGTTGAGCGCATGGTGCGTCACCGTGATCGGCAGGCGGATCAGACCGTCGAACACCGCGGCTGTCTGCGGCGCGCCCGCGTCGCGATAGCGATCGGAGGTGAAAGGGTCGACAAAGAGGCCAGCCTTCGCCACCGGTTCACGACTGTCGATGTCGCGTTGCAATCGCTCAAGGGCAACCAGATTGAGCGTGTCGATCAGGCGCATCTTGAGCTTGTAGTTGTCTTCCATCGTCATCGCCGGAATACCGACCCAGGCGATGTCGGGTTTACCACCCCATTTGTTGTCGATCATCGCCAGCGGCAGCACGTCGCTGGGAACCTGCGGCGGAAGCGGGTTGGCCCGGTTGGAAATCCCCTTGATGTAGATCGGCAGACCGTCCTCATCGAGGCCAAGGATATCGACTCGCGGCAAATGGAAGTCATAGTCGACATGCACCTGACCGCCATTGACACCGCCCGCGACGGTAATCGCGGTCGCCGTGACCACCGAAGGCGCTACGACGCCCAGAAACCGATACTTGACCGTGTAGCTGGTACCCGAAGTTGGTTCCGGACCGCCCGGCGACCAGTCCACCGTGTCGCCAGTGCGGACAAAGCTTGTGCCCTCAACATAAGTGGTGCCGCCAGCTTTGACCTCGACGATGGACAGCACACCGGTGTTGGCAAGATTGTCCTTCCCGTTCGGCGTGCCGCCGCGCGTCACCGTCTCGGTGATCTCTTTCTCGACCATCACCTGATTGATGGTTGCGATCGGGCCGTGATTGAGCGTGATGGTGGTCGGGTTGCTGCCGAAGGTATGCACCTCCGTCGGGATACGCATCTGGTCGGATGCTTCGGGCTCACGATGACGGATGGCGGCGTGACGCACACGCTTGAAGCCATTGATGTTAGCCGTGCCCGCGCTGATCGAAAACACCTGGTCACCGGCATCCTTGCCCAGCGCCGTCACCTTGCAGCCGGACACGACATAATTGCCGTTGGCGTCGTAGTCGTAGATCGCGATCTGCGCGTTGATGCCCGAGAGGTTCGGAGGTGGCGACTGGTCGATCGCCACACCATCCTTGAGCAGATAAACGGAATAGAGATCGCCAGGCTTGCCGTCGTCGGCAAAGCCCCAATCCAACGACACGATCCCACGCGCCGCGCCGGCCTCACCCTCGGCATCCGAACCGGGATGCAGTCCCATCAGCGACGGGTCATCCTCCTCGGTGATCCACGTCTCGACCAGGCGTACGCCGACCGTCACCGCGCCGATCATCGGCACGCCCGAGAGGGTCACGCCGGCCACCGGCAGCACCCGGCCGGCGACGTAGACGCGCCCGGCGGTGAGCGTAACCGTGCCGGCATCGGCGTCGATCATGATCTCACCACCCTCGATGCGGTCGCCGTCGCGTGCCGTCAGGTCGCCGATGGCCCTGATCTTGCGGCGCAGGATGGTCTGCGCCTCGACCAGTTCCGCAGCCTGCGCGACATGCTGCTCGCGCGTGATGACCTCATCCCACTCGGGATGCGCACGCGCGCGGTCGTAGGCCCCGGAGAGCCCGCTCTTATGTTCGTGCGACATGACTATTCCTGTGGCGTGCCTGCCCAGATGCGGGCGGGTGTTTCAGGTGGGGCGATCCTGACACCGGTCGGGATCGCATCTGCAAGTTCTGGCGTGCAGCGCAGGTTTGCGTGAAAACGCTGATCGATGACGGGAGCTACAAGCTCGTCGCCATCATCATCATAGGCGCCGGCGGCAATCATCACCGGCCCGATTATGTCGAGAGCCCAGCCATCGCCGCAGGTGTACCAATGCGGTTCGGCGTCGCCATCCTGCTCGCGTGCCCATGGGAGGGCAGCAATCAGTTCGGCCTCACCGGTCGCGCGCAGATAGATATCGACCCTATCCATCACAATGCGCTCCATGCCTGCAATTCGGCATTGCTCATGGCGCGCGGCAGATACCGCAACGACCGGACATGCGACCCGAGATTGACATTGTTGCCGCCACCGTAGGAACCATAGGCAATGCCAATTCTGGTGGGCTCGACATCGGCAACCGTGGCGATCTGTGCGATCGGGCCTCCGTTCAACACGCCTCGCAAGCCAGTATCGATAGCGACCGCCGCCCGATATCGCCCAAGCTCGACGGGGAGTGACCCGATCAATGCCGTATAAGTTCCTGCACCGTCGCGGCTTGTGATGAGCAAGCCTCTATCAGGACGGAGAACCAGGCCAGCCCGATGGCTGTAGCTGGTCGCAAGCCGAAGTGCGGCGACAAATCCATGCGTCTCCGGTAGCCGGTCGCACCACCCCTCAACCAGCAAAGTTCCAGCTTCCGCGTCATACGGCACGGCCTCGATCGGCACCAAGGGCATTTCAGTTGCCCGGGTGGCAGGAGCGGCCTCGGTCGGTACGTACGTCGTAGCCCGCAACCCGGCTTCCACCTGCGAGCCCCATATCGCGATGCCGGACACGCCGTCACCATCGTAGATGGCATTACCGTTGGTCGGGTCATTGGAAAAGTACACCGCGAAGCTAAATTCTGTTGCCGGTTCAGGAAGGTCCAATGCGACTGTCAGTCGGAACCATCCGTCCGCCAGAGGTACGATTTCCGCCCTACCGAAGCCGCCTGACGGCACCGCCGTCATGGTTTCAAGATTGAAGTCGACAACGCTGCCGTGGCCCGAATTCGCAACGTTGTATGGGTACAGCGTGACGCCTTTGCGATTGGCGTCGGGCCGCACAAACACCGATGCGGTGAACTGCGTGCCCTCCTGAACAATAATCGCATTCAGCCTGACATATCTCTGCGCTCCGTTGGCCGTGGTCTCGATAAGGCGGGTAGCAGCCATTGATCCGTCGGGGGCCACGGCCGCGTTTGCCACCACCGTCAGACCAACTTTGGTACGCCCGGTTTCGAAGTCGTTCGATCTGGTGACCCAGTTTGTTGCCGTGATCTCACTCAAAAGGCCGCGGGGCTCGCCGGTCACCGGATCATGATCGAGGCGCGGCAATTCGTTGCCGAGCCATTCAAACTTGCGGTCGGCATTCCACCGACCTGCACCGGACGCACGGGCAACAGTGACCTTTTCAGCCGCACGGCCGATGAAGTTCTTTGCGGTATCCACGCGATCACGGACAAAGACCTGATCGGCGGCAAAGTCGACTGCAAAGCCGTCCTCGTCGCCCAGCATCAAGGCTGCTGGCTCGCTGCGGAACACCGTCGAACTGTCCATGTGCACGATGCAGCGCAGCCGCTCTCGCGAGGTCTGGCCGAGCACGACGCTGCCATCCATGTCGAAGGTGCCAAGCCGCACGCCGCCCACCAACGA
Source organism: Aquamicrobium terrae (assembly GCF_052978165.1). NCBI lineage: Bacteria > Pseudomonadati > Pseudomonadota > Alphaproteobacteria > Hyphomicrobiales > Phyllobacteriaceae > Aquamicrobium > Aquamicrobium terrae. Next base: position 139,628 of record NZ_JBRKLZ010000001.1, on the reverse strand, counting down.
GTCCCCGTCGAGCCACATGACGCCCGGCTTGACGTCGGCCGGCAGATCGCCATCGAGCACGACAGTCCATGCGGTCGCCTCGTCGCCAATGCCTTCGCCGAAGCCGGTCAGAGCCTCGACATAGAGGCGCGGCGTATTGCCGCCGGCAAGATTGTACCGACTGCCGCCGACCTCGTAGATGCCGCCAAATTCCGACGCCACGGAATGCCAGGCGCGTGCACGGCGATAGCCGATCACCGATCCGTCGGCGCGAAGCAGGCCGACCCAGCACGATTTCGGCAACAGGCCCGCCGACAGGACGGTGTACCAGGCCTTATCACCACCCGAGGACCACGACAGGCCCGGCGTGGTCCACGGGAACGCCCCCCATGACACGCTGCCCGACACCGATGGCATCGACCAGACGCCAAGGGCCGCAAGCTGGCTGTAGGTCAGGTCGTAGCTGCCGCCCTCCGGCTCATGCGTCCGGCCGAACGACCACTTCACCCCGCCATCATGCAGGCGCACGCCCGAGCTATCACCCCAGATCGCCTGGCTCCAACGCCTCTTGCTCCATTCGATTTCGCGCACGTTGTACTCGCGCCAGCCGCGCCAGAACGGCGAGCGGGCCGGCTCCGAAAGCCGCACCACCGCCTCGATCACATCAAGGTCAGCCTCGCCATCCCAGAAGCGATCAAGCTCGAGCTCGAACAGATGCCAGCGCGTGCGGTGCGTCGGAGCCTCGTAGAGCGTGTCGTAAGTGTAACCGAGCCATGACAGCGCCTCGCGGATGCCCTGTGGCGTGCCTTTGACCCGGTTCCATCTCACGCCATATTCGATGACGGTTGCGAGGTCCGGCAGATAGGGCGTGATCGGGCCGAGGCCATATTCGATCACCAACCACGGCAGCACGCTTTCGGGCACCGGCAAGCGCAGCTTGAAGCTGTGCAGAGCGTTGACACCCGGGCCGAGTTCCGGGGTGCGATCGATCGCCTCGGAAATCGCCCGTTCCAGCAGCGTCGAATTGCTGGGCAGAAGGTGCAGGCGATCCGTCATCGACCGCGCCCCTTGTAGGTCAAAGCCACCGTTCCAAGCGTCGCCGCTGCATTGTCGCCGACAACGGCATCGGATGCGGGAGTGTGCAGGACAACTTTTTGCACACCCGGCTGATGCAGGGTGGCGACAAGCCAAGAACGGGTCACGTCAAAGCCGAGACCACCCTGCGCGGCGAGGGCCGCGCGCAAGCCATCCTCCAACCCATCAAACACAGTCTGGGGCGCATCCGGCAGCAACCAGGCATCGGCGGCCAGGTCGACCGTGGTGCTGGTAGCGGCGATAACCTCGATTCGATCCGAGATCACCCGAACAGCATCGCTGGTCACCACATTCCGCACGGCCGCGAGCAGAGCGGCATCCGGCTCGCCGTAGTTGTCGGTAGCCAGCACCGCCACGCGAATGTCAGGGCCGAGCCCGATGCGATAGACGGCCGCATCTTTGACCCGATCGCTGGCGCGACGAGCGGCGGCTCGATACCAGTCACGCGGCCCGGCAGTTGAGCGCCCGGAGATTGCGAGAATGACGCGCTCTCGCAGCGCCTCGTCCAGTTCACCCTGTAAGCGAGCAACATCATAGAATGCGGCCAGATGATCGAGATCTGTTCCCTCGGAGAACGCGACCAGATTGGCCTTCGCCGCGTCGTTTACCCGGGCGCGCAAAAGCATTTCCCGATAGGCTGCCGCCTCGAGGACGATCTTGACGGGATCGGTTTCCAGGTGCCCGACATCGTAGTCGATCCCGGCCCCCGCGAACCGATCGCGCACATCCGCCATAAGCGCGCCAAGGATAGCCTCATAGTCGAGGCCCTCGATGATCGAGGGCGACGGCAGAGCAAGCGGATCAGCCATTGCGACCACCAAGCACCACCCGCACCACGCCATCCTCGGCAATCGAATAATCGCCGAGGTGCCCGCGCGGGAAATATGTTCCGAAAATGTTGAGGACGAGCCGGCCGGCGGCGGAAAGCTCGTCGATGCTGGCTTTGGTCACCCTGAACCTCGGCTCCCACCTGGCGATGGCGAGCGCCGTTGCCGAATAAACCGCCAGCACATTTTTCTGCACCATCTTGGCGTCGATCAGGTCGAACAGGTTCGACCCGAAATCGCGCCGCATGATGCGGCTACCAATCGGCGTGGTCAGGATCGTCGCTATCGACTGCTGGACGTGCGACCAGTCGGTCAGCACGGTGCCGGCGCTTGCGTTGACGCCCGTCGAACTTGCCATGGTCGACTTTCCTTTTTTCAACCACGGGGATCAGGATCGTGCCGAGTGGCGGCGCGAGATATTTCGCCTCCGCCTCGGTCATCTCGATCCGCTCACCGGCCACATGCCAGCGTCCGGCCACCTCACCGGCGGCCGACACCTCGTAGATTTTCTTCATTGGATGCCTCCGGTTCAGGCCGGCTCGCCTGTCAGCGCCGGCCCGGGCTGCACACCCTTGTGCCGATGGGTATCACCGATGTTCTTGCCATTGTGGGTAACGCTCGCCCCTTCGATAGCGAGCGCCCCCCTGATCGTCACGTCCGCGACGATTTCGACCGATCCATCCGCGATCGTAATGCGAGATTTTCCTTTGGTGATCACCGCCTCCGGTCCATCGTGCGGCCGTGGATTGGCCGACGATGGCACCGACATGTCAATGACGGCATCGGTCAGGTCGCCACTTTCCGACACAACGTCCACCTGCTCTCCCTTGGTCGGCGGAATGTGGCTCTTGATGCCACCCGAGGCCACCTCTTTCCAGGGCATCCATGGCGTCAGGTAAGTCTTGCCTTCCTGGGTCGACAGTTCGACACGGGCGACACCCTTGCCATAGTCCACCTCGGCAACCTTGCCGGTACGCTTGCGGTTGCGGTTCCGCCGCTCAACCTCGGCAACCCGCCGATAAAGATCGGCCATCTGCTCATGGAGCGTTCGCGGGATCATCGGATGATCACCTCGCTGATTGTCTCCGGGGCACCCTCGACCGGTTTGATCTGCATCTTGCAGGCCTCATCGTCGGTGAGGCCATAGCGGCGCATGTCAAGCTTCCAGTCGGGGTCGGCTCCGGCAAGCGCCGCCTGCATCGCCTGGGCCTTTTTGACCAGCACAGGATCGGGCGATGACAGGGCCCTCGCAAAAAATTTCGTCATGGTAGCCGTCGAGCGCAACGTCTCGCCTTTGATCGGATCGGCCATCAGGTCGACGGTGATCGTCATTTGTTGCGCTGCGACCCGAGTGCCGCCCGCTGCATCGGCCGTCCGCTTCCGCTCGATCTTCTGGACATTGCCAGCGATAGAGCGCCAGATATCGGCCCACTCATTGTCCGGGTCGGCCAACGCGGCCGAGATTTGGTAGCCGATCAGATCGAGGGTGAATTCCAATCCGGCATCGGTCGCCGGAATGCCGGCCATCACCGTACTTTCGCCGGTCTCCTCATCGGTCACCGTCATGGCGGCTGTCACGCCATATTCCAGCACCATATCGAGCGGGCCGGACTTCTGCAGGGCTCGGCCAGCCAGATCGACCTCGACCTTGCTGGCATCGGTATAGGCCGCGATGAACGGCTTGTCCGCGTCGGTCCGGACGCTGCCATCCGCCGCAATGTCGATGGCACCGATTTCGCTGTCGAGCACATTATTCCCGACCAGTGTCGCTCCCTTGAGCGCCTCGACAGCCGCGATACGGAGGGCAATGCGGGTCAGCATCAGGCTTCCCCGAGCTGCAGGATGAGGCGGGTCTCACCGCGATCGTCGACGCCAAGAATCTCGAACCACGGCTCGCCCGGGCGCGCGAGACCACGCGCCTTGTCCCCGTGACGGCAATTGAGATCAGGATACTTCGTACGATCGACATGCAGTTCCGCGCGCTGCGCCTGAATCTTCGATCGCCACGCCTTGTCCGTCCGAAGCCCGGAAACCAGCGTTTCCTTGCCGCCCCCGACGCGCAAGATCGCCTCGATCTCGACCACCGGCCGATCAGGATCGACCACGCCCTTTTTCATCGGGTGCAGCCGCACGGGCTCGGCGAAGACGTGATCCGTCACCGCCAGCACCCGGTTGCGGAGGGCATGAAAACGCGCGGGGATCATCGACGATCAGTCCTTGGCCCCGAACAGAGACTTGTCCGACTTCTTCAGATCGGCCTCCACCTTGGCAATTGCGCTTTCACGCTCGGCCAACGCGCCCTCGGCCGTCTTCGCCTCGGCCTCACGGGCGGCGATGTCAGCCTCGGCCTTCGCAACCGCGGCTTCCCGCTCGGCCAATGCGGCCTCGGCCGTTTTCACGGCGGTTTCGCGTGCGGCGATGTCAGCCTCGGCCTTCTTCAAAGCCGCTTCACGGACGGAATGAGCATCCGGTTCCGACTGACGCGCACTGCGTGCGGGCTTTGCCGCTGCAGCATCGGCCTCATAGGCGAAGCGATCGGTCACCAGGCTCTCGCCATAGTCTCTCGGCACCTTCACCGCCTCGTGCGGCCCCACTCTGCGTTCCGTCTCATCCACGAGTTTCGCAGGAATAATGCCGCCATTGGGGAATGCGATATACATGGTGCTGGATTTGCTCATCGGATTTCTCCTTTCAGGTCGGACAAGCTCTCCACGCCGAGAGTTTGCCGGAGATGAATGACCCCGCGCTTGGGGCGCGGGGTCCATATGGCGAACTGAAGCCGATCAGGTGAGCGTCAACTTGCGCAGCGTCTTGGGCTTGGTACACAGGTTGATCGGGTTCATCTGGATCTCGATGTTCCGGCCCTTTCCGTTCGGCTTGGGATACTGCTTCATGTAGAACGGCAGCCCGATCGTGTTCACAGTCTCTTCGTAATCGGCGGGAGCGAACCGGGTGATGAACAGATCGGGGACACCCTTGACGATGACGCGGGCCTCGTTGGCGGCGATGTAAGGCGAGCCAAGGTCGGAAGTCGCCTTCGCACCGGTCCTGTAACGCTCCCAGGTGGCGCCACCGAACTGGAAGACATCTGGAACGTCCTGTCGCAGAACTGCGGCACCGCCATGGTAGAGGAACGTTTCCGTCACCGACTTGTGGGTCCACAGGGACTTGTGGAAATCGCGGCCGGTGAAGACATGGATGCCGTCATACGGCTCATCGAGATCGTCCTCGATCGAATAGATGACATCCTGCCAGAGAGAAGCCACCTTGGTCGCCTCGACATCCAGCTCCAGAGACACGGCAGCGGGAACGGCAATACCGAAACGGTTGTAGAGATCGATCAGCGTCTTGCCGCTTTTCGAGGTGACGATGCCCTTGATGGCGCCGACCCGCAGATGCTCCAGCGTCATCGTCAAGTCCTGCGCGTGACGCTTGCCCTTGCGTTCCACCCGGTCCTGGATCGTTTCGAGCTGGTCTGTGGTGCCGAAAGCGCGCACTCCCTGCACTTCGTCGGCCAGCACGGAGTCATCGCGCTGGAAGTGATCGATGTCGAAGGGGATCAGGTTGCGATCTTCGTCATCGGTAGTCTCGCCGGGCCCACCGCGCTTGCTGGGCTCGACCAGCCCGAGCTTGCCATTGCGCTCTTCGATCGAGATGCGCGTGGTGGTCACGCCCTCTTCCTCGAAGATGCCGCTGGCCGAAATCTGCCCCGGTCGATACGGCTCGTTGTTGATCGCCGCCGTCAGCGATTCGATGGTGAAGCCCTCACCATCCCAGATGTCTACCATGCCGGACATGAAGCCCTCCTATCGAGCGATGATGGTGGCGGACGCGAGCTGCTGAAGCTTCGCACCGCGTTTGGTGTCGTTGTCGACCGACGCGTGGAAAACCAGCATCGGGTCCTTGACCTCCGCATGACGGCTGACGACGACAGCCTCGACATCGGCATCGGTGGCGTCCACGCCATAGGCCAGAACGGCCCTGGCCGTTTCGGCACCCTCCGAACCTTCCACGCTGGCGTTCGGAGAGGCGACGAATTTTTTGCTGGCCGTGATCTGGCCGAGCACCGTACCGGGCTCCAACTTACCTGCACCCGAAGCGATGGTGACAACGTCGCGCGAGATCATCCCGTTGCCTTCGGAAAGAACAAAGGCCAGAGCGCGCGGCCCCATGGTTTTGATATCAAGCATCGATCAGCCCTCCTGGCTCTGCTTGCGACGGGCGGCATAGATGCCGCTGGTGTCGATGGAGGCCTTCTTGCCCGCGCGTGGCGCAGGCTGCGACTGGCCGGAAGCGGCGAGGCGCGCAGCCTCATAGTCCGCGTGGGCATCCGCCTTGCCGGAACTGGCCACATTTGCGGCGACGAACGTCGCCACATCTTCGCCCGACATGCCGGGCGACTTGACCGCGAGGTCGAGCGCAGCGGCCATGCGGCCGGCGTCGCCCTTGACGCCCTCGGCACCGAGCGCGGCAACGAGACGATCGGTGGCCGCCTTGCTGCCTTCGGCACGCGCCGTGTCAGCCGCCGCCTTGACGGCCGCGTCGTGTTCGGCCTGTGTAATGCCCGCAACTTCGGCGGCGGGCGCGCCGCTGGTCTCGCTCATCGATGATCTCCCGTTGTGCGAGGTTGAGCGCCCGCCCTTCGGCGTGGTGGCGCGGGAAAGTTCGGAAAGCACGGTCTCAAAACTGCCGACGCGATCGGCAATTCCGGCTGAGACGGCATCCTGTCCGATGAAAGTACGAGCCTCGGTCTTCCGGGCTGCGGCAGCGGTAAGCCTGTTGCCTCGGCCCTTGGCGACGGTGGCGAGAAACGCGTCGTAGAAGGCGTTAACCTCAGCTTGCAGGTCCTCGCGCACATCGTCCGAGAGCGGTTCGAACGGATTGCCGTCCACCTTGTGCGCCCCGGCATGGATCAGTGTCGGCGTGATGCCCTCACGGTCGAGTTGCCGGCTGAAATCCGCATGCAGCAGGACGACCCCGATTGACCCGGAAACGCCGGTCTCGGTCGTGACGATCTCGGTCGCACCAGATGCGATGGCGTAGGCGGCTGATGCCGCCATGCCGTTGACGATGGCGACCGTGCGCTTGCGGGCGGCAAGATCGCGCACCAGGGCGGCAACTTCGAAAGCACCGACAGCCTCACCGCCAGGCGAATGCAGGTCGAGGATAACAGACTGGACCGATGGATCAGCCAGCGCCGTTTTCAACTGGTAACCGATCCCCTCATAGGAGGTCAGGCCCGATGACGCGCCAACCCACGCGCCGCGATTGACCAGCGAACCGGTAATGGTGACGATGCCGACGCCCTCGCGCGTGACGCGATAAGGCACGGATCGGCGCGCGCCATTATCGTCCTCGACGATAGATGAGCCTTCGAAACGGCTCGCCTCCGGCGCGTTGACGCCGATGCGGCCAGCCAGCACCGAAAGCACCACCTGCGCCTTGTCGCGCGTGACAAGAAGCGGCCGGTTCAACACCCGGTCGGCAATATGTATCAACGATGTCATGGCGATTTAGCGGACGAACCGCATCCTCTTTGCATAGCGCAGGCGCGTGCCGCATTTTGCGGCGCACAAGACCTCGTAGCGGTTGATCAGCTCGCGCAGCGCCGACAGGCTGGCGCTCGAAAACTGGACGTCATCATCCCCAAAACGTGCCCGCACGATGCCGCCACCGGTGGCGAGCATCAGTTCGGCCTTCCGCAGTTCCTTCACCAGCGCGCACGGATCGTCGATATCGACGGTGACACCGTTGATGACCACATCCCCGGCAGCCATCACGCATCTTCCTTCTTTTGCGACTTGTCGGCCGGGATGAGATCTTCCTTCTGCTCGCCCGAGCCGGGATTGCGCACGAACGGCGAAGGCATGCCGGCTGCGACATAACGATTGTGCCAGTAAGCCCGCCGCTCGAAGACCTCTTCTGCGTCGGCGCCGATCTCGGCGCATTCCATGTCCAGCGTCGAGGTGCCATTGAGCAGGCGCTCGCTCGCTGCCTTGGCGCTCTTCTGGTCGTCGGCGGTCGCCTTTGCCGGCCCCTGCCATTGAGCCCACAGGATCTTGTCACGATTGGCCAAGAAGGCTTCGTAACCACCCTTGAACGGCAGTTTCCCCGTTCCTATCAGCTCATCGACGCGGTGCTCGTAGGCTAACTGGCAGATCGGCGCCGCGATACGCTCGCGCCGGCGCGTCACCACCGGATGCAGCGAAGCGCCCTCCATACGCGTCGACGAATAGGTCGCGCCCTCGTAGTTCATCGTATAGCTGGCATGGCTGATGCCGATGGCTCGCGCCATGCCGCGCTGCAATTCTGTCGAAACCGGCAGAAACTGCGGTCCCGGAATGCCCGTAGACATCAGCTCCAGCTTTTCGCCCGGACCCAAGTGTGAAATCTTGGGGTCGCTGCCAACCGAGATTTCGCTTTCCGACGCCTGTTCCAGCGTCGCGAGGAAATAGTCGCGGTACTCATCGCGCAGCTTCCTCTCGTCCTGCCCCTCGCCTAGGGCTTCTATGGCCTCAAAGGCCTCGGCCGAGAATTTCTCGCTGGTCAGCACCTGCGCGAACACGGTTTGCAAGATTTGCGCTTGCACCGTGGCATCGACCAGCACTTCCCATTGCAGGTACTCACGAAAGGCTGGTACGAGCCGGGAAATACCGCGCACGTCATTGCTGTCTACCGGGTCGAAGACATGCGCAACCATCTGCCGCCCAGCCGCGTCGTAAGCGCGATAGTCTCGCTTCACGGTGAGACCGTCTTCCTTCTCGGCGAGGCGGTAGGCGCTCGGGCGACCGATTTCGTCATGGATCACGCCCTGATAGATGTTCTCGAAGGCATTGGTGTCCTGCACCAGAGAGGTCGGCGTGGTCAGGCACATCTTGGCGCCCGATCCGATACCATAGCGTCGGCGCAGCCCAGCGGGCATATAGTCCATGAGCATCAGCGCCTCACCATAGACAACGTCATGGCGCAGGGCGACGTCGACCATCTGCGGCGCGATGAACTTACCCTTGAGGTCGCATTCCCGCTGGTTCCACGCCCAGTGCTTCCACTCCGCCTTCAGGAGCCTGACAAAGTCATCCGTCTCCTTCTTGTCGTAGCCGAGCTTCGAAAGGTCCGGAACCGGGTTGAGGATCAACTCGACGCCGACAGTGTCGGCGATGACCTGGTCGACCGCCCCCCGCAGCCGCCCCGAATTCTGGATAATGTCCATGGCAAGACCGGCCGCGCGTCGCCATGCGATCCGAACATCGTCGCGATGATGGCGCAACGAGGCGCCGCGGGTCGAAAGGATCTTTGACCGGCTGTCGCGCAGATATCCGGATTTGGGCGACGGACGCGGAGCGGACGCGCCTCCCCTGCCGAATATCCGGTCGAGCAGCTTCATGTTCGCCGTTTCCACTTCTGTCGACGGGCTTTCGAGGCCTCGTCACCTGTTGTTTCCACCGGCTCGGCCGGTGCTTCCGCTGCCTTTGCCATGCGGCGCAACCCGTCGAGCAAATCCGGCTCAGACGAGGGCTTCCACCGCTCACGCAAGGCCGCCCAGTCGTCAGCCTTCATCGTCGACAGGCCGAGCAGTTCGGCCATGGCCATGGCATACACCTGGGCGTCGAGGCAGTGATTGTCGCGGCGCAGGACCTTCCAGTCCTCACGAATCTTGCCGCGTACGACCTCGGCCACGAAGGTCTCGGCCGTGATCTGCAAAAAGTATTCCTTCGGCAGGAATTCTCCGAAATGCACATAGCCTGGCGGGTCAGCAGGCTCACCGGAACGCAGGCCGGGCTTGTGCAGATTGGCGAAGAATTCCGACTTGAGCCCCCACGTGCCAACCGGCCACAGCATCGCACTGCCGAAGCGCTTGCGCTTGCCGCGCTTGGTGACCGACTTTTTCGCCGGCACACTGATCGCCGGCACGCCGCGCCCGCCGACGCCTTTGATCGCATAGGCGTTCGCCCGCCGGCGACACCATTCGAGCACCTGGTTGGTGCGGCCGCCGTCGCCGCCGTCGACCGCCAGCGCCTCGATATTGCGCTGGCCCCCAAATGCATCGTCGAGCGGTGCGATCAGGAATGCGTCGAGCTTCTCCCAGGCGCCCTCGCCCGGATTGTCCGTGGCTCCCTCGAAAAAGCGGACACCCAGCACCCAACTCTGCCGATCCTCGCCGAACGCGACGACCACGCACCAGATGCCGTTGTGCTGCACGTCGGCGCCCGCGACGAGGATAAGGCCATCGGCCGGCACCGTCATTTCGGCGAACGGCTCGCGCCGTTCCATCAGGCGCTCGTATTCGGGCGCGTTGCCCTTCACCTTGGCCGGCAAACCCAGCACAAGGTTGTAGATGCCCTTCTCGCCGAGCCCTCCGGCTTTGGCGTGGTTGAGCACGTCCTCCGCGATCGCCTCGTAGCTCATCATGAGCGAATCGAAAGCGTCGACGTGAAAACCAGGGTGCCTGTCAGGCCCCGATGCGGTCGCGATATACCGTCCGTTGCGGACGCCGATCACGCGCTCGGTCTCCGAAATCTCGTGAGAGCAGTTCTCGCACAGATAGCGGGATCGGTGCGGATGGTCCCGGTCGAGAATGAAGTTCTCGTAGAACTGCTTCTGCCATGCTCCGCATTCCGGGCACTCGATGTTCCAGAAGCGCTGGTCGGATCGCTTGAACGAACGATCAATCCGGCAATGCCCCGGCGCATCTCCCAGCTCGTCACCCGTGTCGATTTCCGGCGTAGACAGTTCGAAGATTTTGAACGATTTCGTCCGCCGGAACGCGGTGAAGCGGCCGAAGAACAGCGTCTCCGGATCGTCGCCGTTGATGTGGGTCTGCCACTTGGACACCTCGTCCTTGACGCCGTAGCGCGTGGTCTTGCCCGACAGGTCGGTGGCCACATTGGCATTGGCCAGCATCAGCGAGCCGCCGGCAAAGCGCTTCTCGTAGATCGTCGAACCCGCCCCGGAACGGCTGACCGCAGGAAAAATCACCCGCTTGCCGGTCTCCTTCTGCCAGGCCTCGATGAGAGGCTGGAGCTTCTGGCTGTTCATGTCCTGCAAGAAATCGATCGACGGCAAGCCGTAGATCGTATTGTCCGGCGCGGTGTCGGCGATGTAGAGCGACCAGGCCAAGGCAAGGATCGAGACGCCGGTCTGCTGCGACTTGCGCACCGTGACAAGATTGCACGAATGCTCGATCGACAGGCAATCGGCGATCTCGCCGAGATAGGGCGCGTCTTCCAGCGCCCAGAACTCTCCCTTTTTCGGCCCGTCCACGAGCACGATGTTTTGAGGCAACCAGTCTCGGAAGCGAGCTGGTGGTCGCGGCCTGATCGCCTCTGCGAGGGCAAGGCTGGCAAGCCGAAGCGCGCCGGGATGGCCTGGACCGACATGGATGCTCAAAGCTCTTCGTCCTCAAGCACGTCATCATGTTCGGCCGCCGTCTCCACGATGGCCGCGAGCCGTCCGGCGATTTCCATGTTCAGATCGAACGCTATCTGCCGCAACAGGACCCTCAGTCCGTGCGAGCCCTCGCGCGAAACGGCCAGCGCCATGTCGTCGGCCTTGTTCTGAAGGCGGGCGATGCTCGACTGGATTTCCCGGCCGCAGACAGTCAAGGCGTCCCGCATCCTGTCGGCGCGCACCAACTGGCCTATATGTTCCTGCCTGCGCAGCTTCTCGCGCCCGACCTTCAGCCAGGCCTCCTGCCGGAGCGCTTCATCGCGCGATGTGCTCGAATTCGCCGGCTGAATGGACGGCGCGTCTTTACGAGCCGCGGCGACCTTCTCCGAACTCGCGAATTCACCGCGATAGTGGTCGTAGTGCGCCAGCGAAAATCGCACGATCCTGTCGCGGCCATCGCGCTCGACCGGCAGGTCGTGTTCCTCGACCAGACGCCGCACCAGTTTCGTCACGGCCTGCTTGGTCACACCATCGCGCGCCGCCACCTCGGCCGGCGTCGTCATCACATCTTCACCGGCAGCCATCCTGACAACTTCCGTTATGCCGCTGACAACCGTGACAACCCAATTTTTTCGATGGTGCGACTGGCAAATTCCCGCAGTAGCCCCGCTCCGTGCCGGGTTTTTGCCGGAATACGGTCCCTAGACCGGGGGGTCAGGGCAGCAGCTTGCGCAGCGCCGCGTCGATCCTCACCTGCAGCAATGGCGCCGCCGTCCGCTCGAAAGCCGCGCGCGTCGCATCCCGCGTCATCTCCACCGGGATGAACATGCCGGATCGTGCCTGGGTTATCTTCGTGCCCGATGTATTCAGTCGGCGGAAAACATGGCCATCGAACTTCGCCACCGTCTTCCGGTTCGGGAAGCGGCCACCCTTCATGAACGTCCCGCCAAACAGCGTTCGCTTTCCCCATGGGGCAGCCGTGACGCCGGGCCGCGTCTCCCTCGGCGCGAGATATTTCAAGCGGATGTTTCCGCCCCGCGTGACCATCTCATAGGACAGTTGCCGCCCATTCGCCCGGCGCGGATCGCCGACAGCCTTGACGATGGTCCGGCGCGGCAGGCCGGTCTGTTTCGTCAACGCGCGGATAACCTGCGTCTTCGAACGGTCGCCGACCTGATTGACAATACGTGGCAGCACCACCGGAAACTGCCGATGCAGCTTTTCAACGCGACTGCCGAACAGGTTGATATGGTTGTCCGCCCATTTCGCAATGACGACAGACATCCGGTCACCCATAGAAAAACCCGCCGCGGTTGCCCGGGCGGGTGATCTTTTTATCCGTGACAAGGTATAGGTCAAGTTTCTGCCGCAGGTCAACAGGCAACGGCGGATTTTTTCGAGGCGGTCCGCACAAAGAGCCGAACACCACCACGATCCCGCTCGAGCCATGGCGTCATGGACCGGTCGGAATGCGCAACACGGTGGCTCCCCAGTCTGCCGGAAAGCTCCTGCTCCAGATGCCGCAACGCCGCGACCCATATCTGGTAGTCGAGACGCGCCAGAATATCGCCGGTCGGGTCGACCGAAAACTCATAACGGCGATAGGCACCACGATGGGGACGCCCGGCCCTGCGGTTGAAGCCATCAACCTCGATCTCGAACTCGCGCCCCAGTTCGTCCGTCGCCTTGCGGATCATGAACCAAGCCGGGCGCCCTGCCCGCTCGACCATCCTGACATTCGACGGCTCCGACTGCCAGTTCGGCTCGCGCCCGAGGATGGCGGTGCCGACGATCAGGCTGACGATGCCTGCACCGCGGCGCTGGGCCGAGCGCAACCGGTAGCGCTCCACCGCCCTGCTCACCGCCGTCATCACCAACCCATCATCGTCTGACCAGTCAGCCAAGGCATTCCAGCCGGGCGGGATGAAGGTGTCGCAATGGGCTAGATCGCTGACCGCCTGCCCGATCACGATGGCGTCGTCATGCGGCTCGCCCTGCTCCAGCCATGTGCCGCCGTCGCCCCGGTCAACATCCACCTTCGCCATCAGTTCGGCAAAAGCGGTGACCTTGCCCCAGGAAGACGCCTGCAACATGCGCCAGGCCGAATTCATGCTGTCCAGCCCGTCCACGCCCCCGCCTTTCGGTAATTCATGAACAAAAGCCCACGCCAGCAACTCCTCAACGGTTTTTGTCTTCATGTCAGGCCACCTTTTCCAGTCTCTGCACCATTTCGCACCATTCCAGCACCAATATTGACAGCATTAAGCACCAATATTTTCTGTTATTATTCAATGGCTTGCAGCATTATGCAGTATTTTTCCCTAGCGCTTACGTATGAGAGATAATTTTCAAGGCTCCCCTCGCCCCTTTTTGTTCTCGAGTATATGCGCGGGGAAAATGGTGCATAACGGTGCAAGTCTTTGATTTCATTCCCCGTTCCCCTCTTTCAGGAATGGTGCACCACATGGTGCATATCCCTGCAAATCCCTGCAATTTCCGCCTCCCCGCACCAATCCGGCGACATGCCGATGGGGTTGCGGGGTCAGCTTCCGGGGCCTCCATAGCCATCGGGATAGGTGTGGGGCGGCTCTTTGGCCGGCACGTCATGGAGGCGGACACGGTAAATGGTTCCGCGATCGTCACGCCAGCCATATTTTCGTTTCATGATGCGTCCGAAGCGCTGGATCTTGATCAGGTTGGCGTGCTGCTTGCCGCCGGCCTGTTCCTCCCCATGCCGCACATAGGCGTCGTACAAGGCACTGCCGCGCACCTCGCCCTGCTCGTCGGCAACCACGCAATCGCGACAGAACTGCGCCGTCGGGTCCATCTCGAAGCGCATTTCGGCGGTGGCAGCCGTCACCTCATCAGGGATTTTGAGGCCGTCACGCAGATAGATCAGGACGCCCTCGATCAGCCAGTTGAGAATGCCTGGATATTCCGGTTCGAAGCGCGCGACCATTTCCTCGAATGGTAGTCGGGCCTCGACAGGCACTTGTACCGGCCAGTGCACCACGGCCATGCGTCGCCATATACCCTCGTCGGTGCCGGTGATGCGTGGGAACCCGTTACCGGACATGTGCGCAGTGAACAGCGGCTCGAAATCGAAATAGCCGAGAAAGAGATCACGCGCGCTCAAGGCTTCGCCGCCCGTCGCCTCCTTCACGAAATTCTCTCGCAATTCCTCGCCTTCGGGCAATTCCTTCACGCGAAGCATCCTTCGCCCGTACAGGCGGGCGATATCCGGCGTCGCCTGCCCGCCCGATGCGCCCTCACCGATGAACGACGATGCAGGCAAGGTCACCGCCGCGTCACCGAGCAGCCGGCACAGTGTTTCCATGTAGACCGATTTGCCGTTGGCGCCGGCACCGTAGTGGAAAAAAAGCTTCTGCACGGTGATACCGACCAGTCCGAGACCGGACGCCACCTGCACCATGCGGCGCACATCCGCAATCGGCAGCATCTGGCTCATGAAGGCGCGCCATCGGGGGCAGTCCGCATCCTTGTCGTAATCGACCGGCACCACCTGGGTGATCAGATCCTCGCGCCGGTGACCCTGATGAACGATCATCTCGGCATCCGGAACCTCGATCTCCCGCTCATTGTCCGGATCGCCACGATGGATAACCTCGTCGCGGACAAACTTCCGGAAAACCAGCGTATGCCCGTTGACGGCAACCTTGAGCTTGTCGGCGTTGAAGGCGTTCGGATCGCGCATGACGTGCGGTCCGCCGCAGGCGAGCATCGCCTCGATGCGGCCTTTGTTCTTGGAGGTGACGGCGTGCTTCATGCGGCTATCTTTGCGCTTGCGCACCCGCTCCCCGATCTTCCCTGCCAGATCGAGCGTAGCCTTTTCGGAGGCTTTCAGTTCATCCGGCGCCTTGTCGGCCAGCGCCTCGGCCATCGCCAGCACCTTGGCTTCCGCCTCGGTCGGCCCGATCAGCGGGATTTCCATGGCAATGCGGCTGCCCACCTTCTGCGCTATTGCGAAGGCGCGAGGGCCGCCCGTGTCGGCATCCCAGTTCCGCCCTGTCCACGCAGCCCACAAGGGCGCGCGAGCCTTGGTCTGGGTGACGACCAGCAAGTCGCGGCCGAAGTGCGAAAGCAGACGCGCGGCATTATCGGTGTCAGAGTGATCCAGCCTGGCGCACCATTGCACGACATGGTCTTCGGGGGTTGCGGGGTCCGCAGCCATTTCTGGCGCTTCGGGTGCGAATGTAGCGAGAAGGTTCGCGCCCCCAACGCGAGGCTCGGCTTCGCGCTGCGGGCTATCGTCCGCGACGGCCTCACCGGCCGCCAGCGCCGCCTGTCTGTTGGCCTCCTCGAGCATGGCGGCGACGGCATCGGGCACACCACTGGTTTTCCTGTCCGTCACGCACAGACCCCGTCTTTCTCGAATGCTGTTCCGGCGAGCAGGCCCGCCCAATCGGTTCCCGGCCGGGGCCAAACCACCGGTATGCGCCGGCCGACACGCGCATGACGGGCACGCGCCCGCGCCATCGCGGCGGCGGTCATCACCCGTTCCGAATCGCCATCGGCCAGCAACACCAGCTCGTCGACATGATCGGCAACCACCATGGCATCGGGCTCGACATTTCCGGTTTGCGCACCTGCGGCGTCGCGGCGATCCCGCATCAGCGGCACCGGCCCCGCGACCGAGATCGGCCGCTCGCGCCCGTTCTTGTCCGGCTTCGTCAGGCTCGGATGCGCAAAACGCGATTTGGGATCGGCCGGGCCGACCATGTTGCCGAGGTCACCGGCGGCGAAATAGAAAGTGTCCTCGCGAAAAGCCTCATAGCGTCCGAAGGCCAATGTGTTCTCAATGCCTTCGGCGCCAAGCCAGCGACGGGACGATGGCTGGCCACACAACGGGATGAGCCCGCCCTTCTTGGTGCCGCGCATCTTCTTGGTCGGCAACACTTCACTGGTGTCAGGATCGACTAGCAGCGGCCGGAACTTCGGCGGACACTGAAGATCAATCCAGGTGATGTGGCAGCCGACAATCTCGCCGGCCGGATCGAGGAACGGCGCGATCATGGCGGGGCCGGAATAGATCTCGACCGGGCGGCCGTTGGCATCCTGCCCATGCCAATAAGGCACCTCGGCCGATACGCGCAGCCATCGATCGTCGGGCACGCCGCAACCCCGATTCATCAGGTAGAAGCGGCCGTTCGGCAGGGCGGCGGAAACGAGCACGGAGCCGGCGTGATAGATGCCGCGCGCCTTGTTCCGCTCCCTTTCGCGAAATCCGGCCTGATCCTCGGCGCGCTTCGCCTCGGCCTCGGCATTGCGCCGCCGTTGATCCTCGATGCGAGCGAGCCGTTCGGCACGCGCCTCTTCGGTTTCCCGTTCCCCGCCCTCGGGTATATCACGGCCGGTCACGGCCTTGCAGGCCTCCAGAAAGCCGGCCTTGTCCTTCAGGTCGAGTTCCAGGCAGTGCGCCGCCATTCCGATCGCATCCTTGCCGCCGACATCGCAGTGGCGGCAAATCCAGTTGTTTTTCGAGGTGTTGAAGGAAAAGCGATCGGTGCCGCCCGACACCGGGCATGGCTGCGGATGCTCGTCGCCCTTCGGGCTGAAGGCAAGGTTCAGCCGCTCGGCCGCTTCCTTGATGGAGACGCCGCGGGCCTCCTCGACGAAGGCTTTCAGAACCGAACTCATGGCAGCGGTTCCAGTCTGTAGCGGGATTGTGCGCCGCGCCCAGCAGAACAACGAGGAATCGTCCAGCCGTAGGCCAACAAACTCTTTCGCAAGTGCGCCAGGTGCACCCCGATGACCATGCTGGCCGTTTCAGGCCCACCGTTCGGGTCCGCCGCATAGAGGGCATCAACCAGATGCGCCTTCGTGGTGCCGCGTGGATAGATCCGGGCAAGCGCCTGCACGATCAGCCGTTCCGACGGCGTGAGCGGTGCAGCCTCCAGCGCCTCAATAGGCGCCCGGCCGGCGTGCATAGGCTGGCCGCAGCATGGGCAGGAGCGCTGCATCCGCGCAATACTCGCCGTCATCGCTCCACCTCAACGATATGGGTGAAGTGCCAGCGGCCGTTGGCGCGGGGAACACATTCCTCCAAAATCCACGGCACGAGGATGCTTTCCCAGTCCTGAAGGGCGCACCAACCCGAGCCGTTGCCAATCGCATTGATGTCGAAGATGCCGATCGACACACCGCCGCCGCAGTTCGCGCGTTGCGCGGCGCCGATCCAGTGGGTATGCCGGTATCGGGCCCGCATAGGCACGCCGGCCTGCGTCCAGGGCCCTTCCCATTGCACCCGTGCCAATCCGTAGGCAGGCAGATCGGCCGAGCCGAATTGGCCAGCCCGAGCCTTGAAACGTGCTCCAACGCTGTGCAGCACCTGCCACATGAGCGTCGGGTTGGTGTAGCGCTTGTCCTCAAAATCACCCATGTGCGGCCGCAGCTCGTCGAGCGTTAGTCCGCAGATCGCGGCTATCGCGCCCGGCCCGCAATTCGCGCCCCACTCGTCATAGGCGCGGTCGGCATCAACGGCAGTGAAACGGGGTGAAAAGTCACTCATCCTCCCACCCCCATCATCCGAACAAGGCGAGCTGCGCCGGTGGAGCCTCGGCCGGCAAGGCGAGTTGCGAGAGTGCGGAACGCATACGCTGCCTGTAGCGGGACAACTCCGTTGCCGAGCATGCGAAGTCGGTCCACACGAGCAGTGTCCAGCCGGGAGGCCAGCCCATCAGCCATTCGACGAAAAGCGGGTTCAAGCTCCGGCGCTCGTCCGAGAACTGCGCGCCATCCTTCGAGGTCTCCGGGACCGGGAGGGAAATCCGGGAGGCTAGGTCCTCCAGATATAGCGGCACCGTGTTTTGGCCGGCCTTCGCCTTCCGAATCGCCCTGCACTTCTCCAGCGTCTCGTCGGAGCGTGGCCGGTTCATTGCTGTTGGCGTCGGCCAGATGTTCGCCGAGGTGTAAGCCTCCAGATCGAGCGCCTGCCCGGTCAATGTCTTCACCGCCGGAGAGCTGCCCGACTTCTGCCACTTGCCGCCCTTCTCGCCCTCGATGGCGCGTGGCGACGCCCAAAGTGTGTTCACCTGCTGCGTCAGGCTCGACCCCGACATCGCTTCCGTGATCACCCCTCCGCGCAGGCCGTCGCCCGCCGATGGTGTTGTCCACAACGCCGCGTCTCTGCTCAAATTGGCGCCCTGTGTTGAATGGATGTCTGCTCCCGGCCGCCGCTCGTCGTGCGCGGTCGGCGTCGACCATAGGTATTGGACAAAGTTCGGTAGCTGATCGAGATGCAGACGGCCCGTGCCATTCTTCAGATGCTCGGGACCGTTCGCGCCCTTCTCGTCCCTCACCGAGGGCGTCGGCCACGCCGAGGATGAACACCCGCTCGCGTTCATGGCTCGCGCCAGCTTCCGCCGCCGTGAACAATCCGATCTCAACCGCGAAACCAAGCTTGCGAAGGTCTCGCCATACCCGCTCGGCTCCAGCGACTTCGTCAGCCCCCGCCGCGAGCATGCCTGCGACATTTTCGATGAGGACCCACCAGACGCGAGACTGGACGACGATGCGCCGCGCCGGCGACCAGAGGTCGCGCTCGTCGAGGCTGCCGCGTTTGCGGCCGGCGAGGCTGTGCGGCTGGCACGGAATACCGCCAATGAGGCCGTCCACGCATCCACGCCAGCGGCGGCCGTCGAAGGTTCGCACATCGCTCCACACAGGAGCCGGATGAAGGAGACCCTGTTCCATCGCTGAAACCAGGTGCGCGACGGAAAAGGCTTCCCTCTCCACCATACAGACGCTTCGAGCGCCGGGAACCGCCAGTCCGATTCCGAGATCGAGCCCGCCGCCGCCTGTGCAGATGGAGAGCATGTCGAGACGTTGGGAACGTGTAGCCACACCTTTCACTCGTCCCCCGCCGGCTGGACCATCTCGCCCTCTCGCCGATATGGCGAGAACCCCGCATGCTCGATGCGCTGGAGGCATGCCCGCGAGATGCCGAGATGGGCGGCAGCCTGCGGACGGGACAGACCCATCTCGCGCAACAGCGCGACGGCCTCCCACTGCATCTGCACCGGCAGCCCCTCCAGGCAGCCGGCCCGCATTCCTTCCGGCCGGCCGAAACCGCCAACGGGTTGCGTCGTCGCAATGCAGATCATCGGGCGGCCTCCATGCGGTCGCGATTGGAAGGAAGGTCGAAAAAGGAAGCGTCGCGGCCGAGCCATTCGCACAGCGCGTCCACCGCATCCGGCCCAACGCGACGGCCGGCGATGGCCATGCGGACATCGTCCACCATGATGTCGCAGGTCCGGGCGACATCGGCCTCGCTCCAGCCAAGCAGGATGCGCTTGCGGTCCACATACATGCCGAACACCGTGAAATCGGTGGTGTGGCAGCCCGTCATTGAACTGCCTCCGCCACGGCTTCGCGCAGCGCGCGGACAATGCGCAGGCGCCGCACCAGGTCATGGCGCCGCTGCCAGTAGCCGGCGCCGATCTGGCGCGCAGCGACCGCCGCATCGATGGCGGATTGCTCGGCTGCCAGGTCGGCCTCAAGGCTGGCGATCGTTCGGTCTAGGGCGGCGAGCATTATTCCGCGGCCTCCACATGCTGGCCCGGAAAGGCGATGATGTCGGCCGAGCACTCGCGGTCGAGATCATCTTCGCTCATGGCCATCAGCCGGTCGCGAAGGTCGCGCAGCGTCATCACCATGGCATCGGTCGCCGCCTCTTCTGCGGCAGAGATCTCGGCCTCCATCAGGTCGAACAGCGTCGGCCCCTTGCGCCCGGCCGAGGCCTCCTGCGCATACATCACGCCATCGGCGAAATAGTCTGGGCTAAGCTCCGTGGCGATGGCCTTGCGGCCCATGCGCAGCGCGCAATAGGGCACCGTCATGATGCCACCGAACGGGTCGAACACCGTCTCGCCCGGCATGGTGTAATCCTCGATCGCCCGCTCGACGATGTCGAACTGCAGCGGGCAAAGATGCATTTCCCGGCCCTTGCGCTGCTGGTGCATGTTGAGCGTGCGCATGCGGGCGACATCGGTGCGGATCGCCGGATGGTCCATGTGCGGCGGCGCGATCATGAAGGTCGGCGGCAGGCGCCCCGCCTCGTCCAGCTCCTCGCAGAACGCGACGTGAAGCTCGTGGTTATAGACGTGGCTGCGGCACCATTCCTTCCAGCCGCGATAGATCGACTTGCCATCCAGCCGCACCAGCCGGGCCAGTTCGTCGGGCAGAAGCGGCCGGTTGCCGTCCGACCGATAGACGCCATGAGCATCGAGTTGCCAGCGGCCGCGCGAATAGCCGGTGCCGGCCACCGGGCGGATGCGCTTGTCGTCGAAGTCGTCATCGCCCGGCTCGACCGGCCGCCCGTCGATGACGCTGACGAAATCAGGCTTGGGCTTGACCACCGGCACATCGGCATAGCCGCGGCTGCGATCGGTCTGCGGCTTGCGGAATTCCAGCAGATATTCCGGCATGCCGTGGCCCATGCGGGTGCCATCCTTGCATTGCTCGCTCCAGCCGAGCCGGTAGGTCTGGTTGTTCTCGCGCACGACATCGGTGCCGATGGTGACCCGCGACAGGAAGGCGAAACCGTGCTTGCGGAAATGGGCGACGCAATCGTCGGAAAACGGCGACACGGTCTGGAAGCCAAGTCCGTTGATGCCGCCCGGCACGATCCGGTCCTTGACGTGGATGACGGCCCTGCGGCCGGGCTTCAGCACGCGCAGCAGCTCGGGCGTCAGGAAATCCATCTGTTCCCAGAAATGCGCGTCGTCGTCGGAATGGCCGAGGTCGTGATAGGACGGCGTGTATTCGTACTGGGTGGAGAACGGGATCGAGGTGACGATCAGGTCGACGCTGTCGGCCTCCATCGACGCGGTTTCCAGCACCGTGTCGTTGTTCACCAGAAGGTAGTTCTCACCCCGCACCTCGCGGCGTTCGACGCCGAGGGAGCGCTTGAGCGCCTGGGCGAAGGCCTGCTCGGCCAGCCCGTAGCGGCGGATGATCGCCGCCATCTTCTCGGCCTGGCGCTCGAAT
This sequence comes from Aquamicrobium terrae, assembly GCF_052978165.1. NCBI lineage: Bacteria > Pseudomonadati > Pseudomonadota > Alphaproteobacteria > Hyphomicrobiales > Phyllobacteriaceae > Aquamicrobium > Aquamicrobium terrae. The sequence goes on along the minus strand of NZ_JBRKLZ010000001.1, from coordinate 118,332 downwards.
TGCCGCCAGCGGCGTTCAAGTTCGCGCCGCGTCTCGCGCTCGGCCTCGGTGTAGATCAGGTCGATGCGCACCGGATGCTTCTGGCCGTAACGCTGGATGCGAAACAGCGATTGATAGAAATCGTGGAACTTGAAGCCGATGCCGAGATAGACGGCCCACCAGCAATGCTCCTGAAAATTGCAGCCGGAGCCGTTGAGGATCGGCTTGGTGGCCAGTTCGGCGAACTCGCCCCTGGCAAAGCCGACGATCCGCTCTTCCTTGCCGTCCGGCCCGAAGTCGTGAAGCGAGCCATAGACGGAGCGGATGGCGGGAACCGCCTTCTCGATGGCGCGCCGCTCATCCTCCAGATCGTGCCAGATGATGCGGTGCGCCTCTGGTTCTTCGGCCCGGATTTCCTGCATCTTGGCGATGCGGGCTTCGAGCGAACGCTTTTTCTCGCGGCTGGCCTCGACCACGCCATGGGCGGCATTGGCCAGCAGTCGCCCCTGCCCGCTGCGTTCCTCGCCGGCCGTGCTGTGGTCGGAAGGGATCTCGTGCCAGCGGATGTCGATCGGCGGCAGGTCGTAGCCCTCGTCGGAAAAGCCGAGGTCGGACGGCATCTGCACGAACAGCGCCCAGCTCGACACCCACAGCCAGAACTCCTCCTCCTTGTGCGGGTGCAGCGTCAGCCGGTCTGCCTTGGTCGAATCCCGCTTGAAGAACCGGGTCTTGGCCTCGCCCACATCCATGATGCCGAGGAAGGCCGCATAGGCCAGAAGCTCGACATATTCGTTGGGGTCCGGAATGGCGGTGGCGACGAAGCGCCAGCGCACACCCTCGTGCTTCACGCCCGCCTGCCGGTCATCGCCGGCGAAGGTCGCCATGAAGTTGCGGAAGGTCTTGGTGCCGCCGAAGCCGCGCAAGCAGGCAGCCTCGTCGAGCGAAGCGGCGGTGAACAGCAGCTGGTCGAGCTTGCCGTCGCGCACCGTCTCGTAATTGGTGACGTGGATGAGTTTTTTGCCCGGCCCGGCCTCATTGGCCTCTTCCATCTGCTCCGGGCGGTTGACGAACTTCAGTTCGACATCGGGGTGGTAGCGCGCCTGCTCCAGAAAGAATTCATGGCGCACGCCGAGGGGCACCACCTGCAGGGCGTGGCCACCGGCCTCCATCATGCACTGGCGCAGGATTTCGAGCTGCGTCGAGGTCTTGTGCAGGCCGAAACGCAGGAAGAGGGCACGGCGCCCTCCCCGGCAGGCCCACGGCACAATCGCCTGCGTCATCGGTTTCAACAGCGGATTGATGGTCGCCGGGTCGACGTCGAAACCGAGGGACGGCGCTGGCTTGGCCTTGGCTTCAAGGAATTGCTGATAGGCCGCGAGGTTCATGCCGAGGCCTCGACAACCCGCGCCCGGCGCACCCCATAGAATTCAACGGCGCCCTGATCGCGCAGCCCGTTCCATGTGGATCGGGTGAAAGGCGCTTTTTCGCCTTGCGCATAGAGCACCTGGTGTGACTTGTCGGCGAACACACCGTCGCCGCCATGGTCCTTCAACCAGGTCAGCGCATCTTGCTGGGAGCGCGTCAACTTCATACCGCACCACCCCGACGCGCTTCGATCGCCTCACGCTGGCGCACACGCCGCGCGCATTCCTGCTTGCCCTGATGCGATCTGTAGCGGGACGTGCCCTTGAGCCGGTTGCGGCCGATGTTCTTGGAGGTGACAGGCCGCATGCGCTGATATTGGCGCGAAACCGATGCGCCGAGCGCGGCGGCCAGGGCTGCCAGGTGCTTCACCTTCATGCCGCACCGCCTTTCCGGGCCTGCAACACGGAAACGCCGCCGGAAGCCTTCACGGACGCGAGCACGTCGTCGAGCTTGTCGGCGACGCTGCGGACCTCGGAATTGATCTTGAGAAGTTCGTTGACCTCGCCCACCGAATAGAAGCCATCGCTTCCGGCCTGCGCGGTGCGCGCCATCAGCGACGACACCTGCCCGACCAAATCCGCGACCTGTGTCGACAGGCAGGCGATCTGCGCCTCGCGCTGGTCTGGTGCCGTGAGCGAATAGCCGCTGAAATCGGCCATGATCTTGCTGACAAGCGGCCGGCCGCAGTCCTCCTCGAGGATCATGACGCAATTGACCGGCATCAGGTCCGAATCTGTCGGGCTGCGCCAGCGGCCCACCTGGCTTTTCGACATGCTGGTGAGTTCGGTCACCCGCTCGATCGTGCCGCAGGCTTCGATGAGATCGCGCTGGGCACCGCGGAGGCGGTAGAACCAGCGGTCGGTGAATTCAGGCATGGCCTGCCCTTTCAAATGGACAAAAGGTTTCCCGCGCCGGGAAATCCCGGCGTGTTTTCCCGTGGCGGGAAAGGTTCGGAACTGGTCAGATCGCAGGCATGAAAACCCGCGCACACATCACGACATCAAGGTGGCCCCTGCCCGGATCGGCACCGGAAGGGCGCCCGATGGCACGCCCTTCCGGCCCTGCGGTCATGGCGGGCGGCGGACCTGTGGTCCTTTACGGCGGCCGGGTGGCCACCGTTCCCAGCGGGTACAGGGGGCCTTGCGAGCCGTACCTGACCGCCCTCTCTCTCGGGGGGTATGGTGTAGAAACTGGTTGCAGGGACCGGACTCGAACCGGTGACATCCTGGGTATGAACCAGGCGGGATGCCGCTTCCCTACCCTGCAGAAAGAAGGAATTATCCATGGCCGCGGTCTCCCGCAGTCTGGTAATCCAGTGCCATTCCAAATTGAGGTTCTGGCCGGTACCGCCCCTTCGAAAGCTCACCAACAGGAAGTTTGCCATGAATGCAAAAAAGCCAGCGCACTTTCACGGCTCGGAGAAATCGGCGTCCGTGCCGAATGCCGCAACGCAACTTGTTCTGGAGCGGGTCGAGCACGAACTCTTCACGAAGGCCCTCATAGAGCTTGCCATAGAATTCGTCGGAAAAGACAGGAGCCGCCTTCAATTGATGGAGCGTATATTCATCCGGGCCATCGAGAGAGCCGACCTGCGCCCACAATCCTATACGGCGGGAACGCAGGCAGAGTCTCTCGACTTCGAGACTTTGAAGCAGCGCTGCGGACCCGACGCGACCACGGCTTTGGGCATACTTCTCGAAAAGATCGCGAGACGACTGCGCTGATCCACGGAAGTACTCTTGGAAGAACTCATTCTCAGCCGCGATACGTTCCTGCCTCTCGACCCAACGGCGGCCCAGCAGTGTCAGCCGCCGGACGCGAACCCGATCCAGGTCACGGCGGGAATGGCCGGTGCGAAAGGCACAGAATGCGTCATCCAGGCGGCGAAGAAGCGACCGGCTCATTACTCAGCGGCCTCCAGTTTTTCGGAAGCTACACACGCAGAGCGCCGCAGCCTCTCTGCCTCCATAAACGCTCGAATTTTTGCCTCGGTTTCGGGCCACACCCTTGCCGGCTGTCCGTTCTTTCTCACCTTTCGGAGCTGAACGAGAAGACGACCATTCCGCGCCGCCAACAGGCCAAAGCGGTATTCGCCCATGCCGGTTTCAGCCAAAAATTCGAGAATGTCATCCAAGAGAGGCGGTTGCATGCGGCACACTATGATGCACGTTATTTCGTGCGTCAAGTACACGAAACAACGTCCGTGCACTTTTTGACGTTCAAGGGTAAACCGTGGCTATGAGTGTAACGTCCATCAAGGGTTGGCGAAGGCGCCTTGTCGATGAAATCGAGAAGGCAACAAGGCCGCGAGATAGCAAGGACAAGTCGGACACCCGGCCGTCCATGCGGCAGGCCTCGACCGCAGCGAAAGTCGGCCCCAACTATATTTCACAGTTGGTGGCCGGTCAGGAAACCGACGCTCGCATAGAGAAGCTGATTGCCATTTGTGAAGTCTTGGACATCGATGTGCTTCACGTTCTCACTGGCGTCCGATGGGACCCGGAAATTCAAGAAGCAGTGGCGGCCTTCTCCGCGCTCAAGCAACACGATCCGGAGGCATGGGCTGACTTTCGGAAGCTTCTGGGCCGCTTTCAGCAACGAGTTTTAGATGAGGTGGACTCCAATATGGAGGCCGCATCCCAGCGCGTTCGCAAGTCTGATAGAGCGCAGCAATAATTTCCTTACGCGTTTCAGGCGAAGCCAGAACAAGGGTTATGGCGAACTCGGCAAGGTCGCTTCCGAGTTCGTCTGCGGCGGCTTCAATCCAATCGCGCTGTGCGTACCTTATCATGGCCGCCTCCCTACCCTGATATCGAGATAGAACAAACCGGAAACAAATGCGAGTCGTTTAAACCGGGTATGGTTTATGCCAGAACCAAATCGCACGATATTTCGTTCATGTCACTTGCCATGAACGTAATTTCGTGCATTTTATTGGTGCATCGCATCAGCCGATGGAGTGATCAGTGCAGCCTTCGCTCAAGAAGATACCCGCCGTTCGCAGGCCCGAAAGCCTTTCGCCCGTAATCACACACAGTAGTCTGCGGCGCGGCAACCAATTCCCTGATCTTCTCGGGGCTAGTTCTCCGGCCTTCCTCAATAACCAGCGTCCATTGCTGGCGGGTGAAGCCGGTGGGCATCGCCCCGGCTGCAAGGGCTCTGTCGTTAACCTCAAGGTCTGGGCACAGCGCCGCTACCGCGAACAAGTCAGCGAAAAAGCTGACGGAACTTTGCATATCCACTGCGAGCCCCTCGACGGTCCAGGCCGCTACGAGCGCCGCCGCAATGTTCAATCTTCTGATCAAATCAGCCTCCCCCGCAATCTGGGCGTCATCGAAGGTGAACGCCTGCGGCACTGCCGAGGCTACCACGACGAGACGAGCACGGCCAAGGCGCTGCTCTCGCTGGTTGCAGTCTCCCTTTCCCTTCTTGTCGTCGCCGTCGTCACGGGAGCGCTGTGATGGCTCCTGCTGAACGCATCAATGTCGCTTTCGATGACGGCAACAGCGTGGAGATGTCGATCGACGAGTTCCGCGAGGCCAACGAACTGTTTCCCGAAATGGTCGAAGCAGCGTGCGAGGCTCTTTCCCGCGGTGAAACCTACCGCGGCGGGGGCGGTGCGAGCCCCGCCTTCACGATCAGCAGGATCGAGCAACGCGAACTTCCCGAAATTTCCGAACTTGTCGATGCTATCCGCAATGCAGTTAAGGCCGCGGACGCCTTCAACATCGCACATCCCGAACTTGAATTCCCTGACAGCGCCGCCGGTCAAAACTGGAAGTCTGCGTTCGAGCGGCTGCGGCAGGCCCTTTCTGTCTGCGACAAAGCCTTGGAGGCACATTTCTGATGACCCACTCACCTCACTCCGAGATTGCCCACCGTCGCAGCTCACCCCAGACGCGGCCGATTCACCCCGAGGCCGGGGCCGAGGTGCACCCGCGCTGCGCCGAAATGGCCGAAAGCATGCGCGAGGGCGCCGATACGTGGAAGGCACTGCTGGCCGCAGGTTACAGCCCGGCCGAGATCAACCTGCACTATCACCGCGCCCACGATCTGGCGCTTGACCGCAGCGTGCGCCAGGTCGCCTGCCGCGCCGACACGTTGGAAGACGTGATCCGCAAGGCGCGCGATGCCGTGGCCAGTCGTCCACCGCTGCCGCGCGGCATCGAGGAGACGCAGGACACGCTCGTGCGCTGGAGCCTCTACTGCCAGGCGCGTGCCTCCCTGACGCTCGATCCATGGTCCGGCCAGCGCGAACGCTGCCTCAATCTTCTGCGCGTCTATCTCGACCGTTCCGAGATGTTCGCGCCGTCCAAGAACGTGGTCGTCGCAAGGGTGGCCGACACTCTGCCGCAGGTGGCGCAATGAATGCTGCTGTCCGGAGAGCGGCGCGCACACCCGGCATCGCCGTGCCATCGTTCAATTCGGACGGGTCCGTGATGGACCTTACCTGCCCGCAGGCCGCCGATATCGATTTTTCCGACATGGCCGGCGCACTAGGCAAGATCGCCCGGTTCAATGGCATCTGCCGGGGTCCGGCCTATTCGGTGGCACAGCACTCGGTCATGGGGGCCGACGCGCTGGACCATGAGACCGGCGACAAGATCCTCGCGGGCTATTTCCTCCTCCATGACGGGCACGAATACAGGTTCGGCGACTGGCCCTCTCCTTCGGTCGATGCCGTCATCTGGCATGCCGAGCGGCTCCTGCCGCAGGCCGCCGCAGGCATACGGCTCGCCATCGCCGCACAGAAGAGCGCTCTCGACCACGCGATCTGGGAGGCCGCCGGCATCGCCCCGATCCACCGCATGCCACTCTATGCCCGGCAGGTGAAGGACATGGACGCCCGCATGTTGCGGGCCGAGGGGCTGGCGCTGTTCGGCCCGAAGGCCGCCGCCAATCTTCCCGCCGCGGATCGTCCGCCGCCGCGCGTCACCGGCAATTTTCTCAAGCCATGGCCGGCGGAAAAGGCCCGCGAAGCCTTTCTCGACCGGCTCGAACGCTATCTCGGCATCGTCGTGAGGTCCGCATGACACTTTCTGAAACCATAATCCGCCTGTCGGTCGCGACGCTGCTGGTCGCGCTCGCCTGGCTGGCTGCGTTCCTGTTCTTTCTCATGCCGGAAACCGGCGACCATACGCAGCCCGCGCTGCGCGCCATGATCGTGATCGCCAAGGCAGTCATGCTCATGGTGGCCGGCTTTTCCGTGCTCGGCGCCGGCCGCTACATCGTCAAGGGAGACCTCGACTGATGTCCTCCCTCAACAAGGTCCAACTCATGGGGCGTCTCGGCGCCGATCCCGAAGGGCGCGCCCTCAACAATGGCGACCGGGTGGTTTCCATGCGCCTCGCCACATCCGAGACGTGGCGCGACAAGAGCACCGGCGAGCGCAAGGAGCGCACCGAGTGGCACACGGTCGTCATCTTCAACCAGAACCTCGCCAAGGTGGCCGAGCAGTATTTGAAGAAGGGCCACCTAGTCTATGTCGAGGGCATGCTGTGCACCCGCAAGTGGGAGGACCAGCAGGGCCAGACCCGCTACGCGGTCGAGGTCGTGCTGAAAGCCTTCAACGGCGACCTGGTGCTGATGCCGAACGGTCAGGGCGGCCGTCCCGGGGCTGAAAGCCAGGACGATTACGGCCGCGAGAGCGGCACCCAGCAGCGCACCGCCAGCCAGCAACAGCAATCGCCCGGGATGACCGATCTCGGCGATGACGAAATCCCATTTTGAGGTGCACGACATGGCCACTCCTACAGGTTCGAACCGCGCCGCAAAGCGCAAGGCCAGCCCCGCGACCGCCTCACGGGCCGACCTGCAGGAAGAGTTGAAAAAGGCGGCCACCACGATCGCGAAGGTCCGTGCCGAGTGCGATCAATTCCGGCGCTGGTGGCACGAAGAGCGGTCCCACCGCGACAAGCAGGAGGCGCGGATCAGGCACCTTGAGGCTGCGCTGACCGCAGTCGGCGTTCTGGCCTCCGAAGCGACCGGCAAACTGGTCGCTCCCGAACCCTACGCAGATATCCCCTTCTAGCCCGCGATTCGCGGGCCGGCGATAGTTCGCCGCCCCGTCCGGAGGCCAGCCCGCCGGCGCCTTCGGTTCCGCTCCACCAACCGGCGGGCGAAACGGCCGAGAGGACAAGGAAATGAAGAAGATCCGCGACGGGCAAACCATCATCGGCATGCTGGAGGGCGGCGAGCTTGCCGCAGCGCTCGGCACCGAAATTACCGAGACGTTGGCCAAGCTCAAGGAGCTTGCGGGCGACCGGCCCAAGAACAAGGCCAAGGGCTCGGTGACGCTCAAGATCAACCTCGAGGTCGAGGCCGGCGCCGTCACCATCAATTGCGATATCGATTCGAAGCGGCCCAAGCCGCAGCGCGGCTCGTCCTTCTACTGGGTGGTCGATGACGGCTCGCTGTCGACGGAGCACCCCCAGCAAACCGACATGTTCGCCGGCCCGCGCGAAGCGCGCCAGCGCGAAAGCGTCTGACCCTCCAAACCTGAAAGGAACCGTCAATGACCGACAAGACAACGAACGCCGAAGCCACTACCCTCAGCCTGCCAGGCTGCCTGGGCTTCGATCTCGACATCGCCGCACAGCTCGGCACCAAGGCTAATGGCGTCGAGATCGCCGCCCTGAAGAATATGTCCAATATGCCGGGCCTGCCGGGCGAAGTGCCGGTCGCGCTGCGCCGCGGCGAAACGCCGACCGTCGAGGGCCTCGAAAGGCTGTTCGAGCCCTACCGCCTCCACCCAACTCGCAAAACCGGCACGGCGCAGGCACAGACCTTCGAAAGTTTCTGCGACCTGACCAACCGCCACAAGACCGAAAACAGTGCCATCTTCGCGAACATCGACTGGCGCAAGCCGACGCTCACCACCGTCATCGACTACCATGAGGCGACAAACGGCGGCAAAGCCGACTTCGCCAAGCATCGCATCCACTACGCCTTCCCGCTTTCCGAGGAGTGGAGGAAGTGGGTGGAGAAAGACGGCGAGCCGATGCAGCAGAACGAGTTCGCCTGGTTTCTCGAGGATCGCATCGTCGAGGTTTCGAGCCCGACCGAGGAAGACAAGGCCCTTTACGAGAGCCAGTTCAACACGAAGATCGCGCTGGCCAGCCAGTTGGTCGAGCTTTCGCGCGGGCTTTCCGTGCGCGTCGATGCGACCGTGAAAGCGACCACGACGCTGCAGACCGGCGAAGGCCAGATCGCATTCGAGGAAACCCACAAGGGCGATGACGGCAAGCCGCTCAAGGTGCCGGGCCTGTTCATGCTCTACATCGCGCCCTTCTTCATGGGTGAGAAGGTGCGTATTCCAGTGCGCCTGCGCTACCGCCCGGTCAATGGCAAGATCGTCTGGTTCTACAACATCTTCCGGCCGGACCAGTTCGTGACACAGCATATCCGCGACACGCTGTTCGAGGCGGCCGACAAGACCGGCCTGCCGACCTACAGCGGCACCCCGGAGAACGGGGCATGACGAAGGCGGCCTCAACCATCGTGATCGGGCGGGAGGCATTGCTTCCCGCTCTGGCTCTGGTCAGCCGTGTTGTAGAGCGGCGCAACACGATCCCGATCCTCTCCAACATCCTGCTGGCGGCCGATATGGGCACGCTGACGCTGACGACAACCGATCTCGACATGGAGATGACCACGGCGCGGCCATGCCAGCTTGCCGGCAAGGCGATCTCCACCACTCTGCCGGCCGCGCACCTGCACGACATCGTGCGCAAGCTGCCCGAGGGCTGCGAGGTCCAGCTTTCCGGCGACGAACAGGCATGGACGATTTCCGGCGGCCGTTCGCGTTTCCAGATTTCCTGCCTGCCGGCTTCCGATTTCCCGGCCATGACGCGGGCCGACCTCACCGCCACCTTCACCCTGCCGGTGGAGGTGCTCAAGCATATGATCGAGACAGTGCGCTTCGCGATTTCGACCGAGGAGACGCGATATTATCTCAACGGCATCCACTGGCATGTCGGCGAAAACGGCACGCTGATCGCTGTCGCAACCGATGGGCACCGCCTCGCCCGGCACGTGTCCGTGCTGCCCGAGGCCGCCGATTTCCCCGGCATCATCGTGCCGCGCAAGACGGTCGATTCGATCCTTAAGATGCTGCCGGAAAAGGGCAGCGTGACCGTCGGCATCGCACCGACGCGGATCGTCGTGACCCTGGAGGACGGCACCGTGCTGGTTTCCAAGCTGATCGACGGCACTTATCCCGACTATCAGCGGGTCGTGCCGCAGGGCAACCAGAACAGGTACATCGTCGACCGCGCCGCTCTGCTGGCCGCCGTAGATCGCGTCTCCACCATTTCCACAACAGGCCGGGCCATCCGATTCAACTTCGGCGACGGCGAGCTAGCGCTCACCGCACACAATCCCGACGCCGGCACCGGCGAGGACGCCATCCCCGTCGTCATGGAGGCCGGGCAGCCGGTGGAGATCGGGTTCAACGGCCGCTATTGCCTCGACCTGCTCAACGCCACCCAGGCCGAGAACCTGCTGGTCGAGCTCGGCGACGCCGGCGCCCCGGCCAGGCTGCTGCCGCAGGATGCCGGCGACAACCCGCCTTATTTCGTCCTGATGCCGATGAGGGTTTGAGCGATGGGCACTTTCACTGTGGTATCAAGCGTTTCCCACAAGTCGCTCATGAACAAGAGCAAGGATGATCTGGCCAGATGGATCTTGCACCTTCTCGATTGCCGGGATGAGAACGAACGCCTGCGCGTTCAGCGTGTGGTCGACCTGCTGGAAGCGAACAACTGCTACCAGCAACTGGCCCGTGACGCGCGCACGACACTCAAGACGCGCTTCGATCTGGTCACTCACCTGGAGCGCCAGCGAGAATTCTCTTTGAAGACTTTCGGCCCCGGCACCCGCGCCGCCGGCGTTGTCGACCACATCCGCAAGGAGTTGCGCGAGATCGAGGCTGACCCGACCGAGGTCGAGGAATGGATCGATGTCATCATCCTCGCCTTCGACGGGGCATGGCGCGCAGGCTATGAGCCGGCCCAGATCGTTAAGGCGATCGTGGCCAAGCAGGCCAAGAACGAAAAGCGCCGCTGGCCGGACTGGCGAACGGCCGATCCAGACAAGGCGATCGAGCACGACCGGAGCGCGGATCGCCCGGCTGAGGGTGAAAGCCATGGCTGATCACTCCTCAATCGAATGGACTGATGCGACGTGGAACCCGATCACCGGCTGCTCTGTCGTCTCGCCCGGCTGCACGAACTGCTATGCGATGCGGCTGGCCGGGACGCGCCTCAAGCATCATCCGAGCCGCGCTGGCCTCACGCGCGAGACGAAGGCCGGCCCAGTTTGGACCGGAGAATCCCGCCTCAATACCGAATGGCTCGACCAGCCGCTGCGCTGGAAGCGCCCCCGCATGATTTTCGTCTGCGCTCACGCGGATCTGTTCGCAGAGAACGTGCCTGACGAGTGGATCGACAAGGTTTTCGCCGTCATGGCGCTGGCGCCGCAACACACATTCCAGGTGCTGACCAAGCGCGCGGCCCGCATGCGTACATATTTGTCGTCACTCCCTGCTCGGGTCGAATCTGTGGCCCGCGCAGCCGCCTGCATTTGGCCCGGCGAAGACAGCGACGAAGCTTACTATCCTGTCGAGGAGGCGATCCGGAGGCCGCTGCCCAATGTCTGGCTTGGCGTCTCGGCCGAGGATCAGCAGCGCGCCGACGAACGCGTTCCCGAGCTACTCGCCACGCCGGCAGCGATCCGATTCGTCTCGGCCGAGCCTCTGCTGGGGCCTATCGACTTCTCTTTCCTGCGCCAACCCAACATGGGCGGTGGAGAATGGTGGCTGGACGCCCTCAAGGTAGGGCGCGGTGGCTGGTTCAGTGACGAAGCGGCGACGCAGCCGATGGACGACAAGGATGCGCGGGATGGTTATGCCGCGCTCGATTGGATCATCGTTGGCGGCGAGAGCGGCAAGGACGCCAGGCCCATGCACGGGGATTGGGCGCGCACGATCCGCAATCAATGCGCAGCCGCGGGCACGGCGTTTTTCTTCAAGCAATGGGGCGCCTGGGCGCCAAACGTCGGCGCGGTCGACGGCTGGGCCCTCGACGACGATCCCGAGATCAGCCGTTTCGAGCATCGCGAATGGGAAGACGGCCGCTGGAGCGAGCCTTTTTATCCCATGTGGTGCGACTGGGCCGATGGCAATTACGATCCCCACCACTGTGTCTCGCGGATCGGGAAACGCCGAGCAGGCCGGTTGCTAGACGGCCTCCTGCACGATGCAATGCCCGGGGCTGGTCAATGAGCCGTTTCAGCCAAAATCTCGGCTTCGCGCGCGGCTTCCTCGAAAGCCCTCTGGGCTTTTGCCTGCGCTCGATCGTCGGACGGATTGGAATAGGCCGCCAGCGCAGCTTGTCGTGCCTTGAGATAGGCAGGCCCCTTGCCAGGCCAATCCCCCAACAACAGTTCGACCGCGCGGCCGAGGCGAGTCACCGCCACGGTTGTGTGGCTGTTGATGAAAACGTACGTGGGCTTGTCCCACCAGGCAGATGTGTCGGCCATGCAGGCCTCCTTTCCGATCCGCAACGAATCACCTGGAGGGTTGTTCCATGACCGGCCGCGACCTACCGATATTGTTTTCCGGCAGCATGGTCCGCGCCATCCTGCGCGAAATTGAGCAGCCCGGCACCGGCAAGACGCAGACGCGGCGGGTTCTGCGTAAGCTGCGTAAATTCGGCCCCATTCTGGAATTCGAGCGCAGCGACACTCGCGGCTACAACTGGCATTTTCGCGACAAGGCGATGCGCTGGCACGATCTTCGCCACTCGGAATTGCTGACTGTAGTGCCGTATCAGGTCGGTGACCGCCTCTGGGTCCGCGAGGCATGGCGGGTCACAAAGGCGCTTGATGAACTCGCCCCGAGCGATCTCGACCGCTCAACGATGCCGGAATGGCTCACCACCGATCCCAATCTCTATGAGGGTCGTAAGCGCCCCGGAATGCATCTTCCTCGCTGGGCCAGTCGCATCACACTGATCGTCACCGATGTCCGCGTGGAGCGGCTGAAAGAGATCAGCGCAGAGGATGCGATCGCGGAAGGTCTCGAAGACGATCTGGTAGGACATCTCGATAGCTGCGGCCGACGCAGCGTCGCGAAACACTACCGTGGGGCCGATTTCCTTCCCTGGCTTCAAGACCCCATCGAGAGCTATGCCAATCTGTGGGACCAGATCAACGGCGCAAGGGGGCACGGTTGGGAAACCAACCCGTTTGTCGCTGCCTACACGTTCCGGCCGGTCCTCGGCAACATCGACGAGGTGGCGCGATGACATCCATCCGCTTCAAGGTCGATCCGCGGGACGTGCCGCCTATTATGGCCGCCCGTCGCCTCGGCTTGACCATGGAGCAGTTCGAGGCCGCGCTTCCACGGCTGCTTGGCCGAGGCTTCCCGCCATCCGATCCCGACACCGGGAATTACGACCTCGACGCTATCGACGCGTGGCGCAGCTCTCGCCACCGTCGACTCTTGCAATCGCCTGCGCCGCAGGAACATAATCTCGGCCTTGTCGCTGCAAGGCTGGAGCGGATGGGTGGCTAAGGTGGATATCCCCTATTACGTAGTAAAAAAGGGGAAATACGGATACTGGCAGCCCACAAAGACCATGCGTGATGCCGGTTTTTCTGCCATCCGCTGTGGGCTTGACGGGCCCGATGCATGGAAGATCGCGGCAACGTGGAACGAGCGCTGGCAGCGCCACAGGCAGGGCCGCGCGCAAGACGAGACAGCCAAGTGGCCACCACGTTCTGTCGGCGAAGGGTTCGAGCGCTTCCGCAAGACCGATGAATGGTTGATCAACAAGCGGCCGCGGACCCGCGAAGAATGGGAGCGTGCCTGGGCGCGGATATCCCCGATATTTGGCGACCTGCCACCCACCAGCCCAGAAATTAATCTGGAATCGCTGTCCCAGTTCCGGACGATCATCGCCAACACGGTGTCGCTTCGCGAGGCCTGGCGTACGATCAAGATCTGGCGTGCGCTCTGGAATGTGCTCATTGCTCTTGGCTATTGCGGTGGCAAGGAAGACCCGTCTCTCGGCATCACCAATTCCGCGCCGCCGCCCCGATCCGCCGCATGGACCGAAGGCGAGGCTGTGCGGCTCGCAAAGAGAGCATGGCGCGAGGGCTATCACGGACTCGCAGTCGCCATAGCGTTTGCATGGGACACACAGTTTTCGCCCGTTGATCTGCGCGCCCTTACCGTCGCGATGATCGCGGGGGAAGACAGCAATCGGCACTTCCCGATAAACCGCACAAAAACGGGACGCGCAGGCATCGGCACGCTCGGCCGGCGCGCGCTCGCTTTGCTGGATGCATATCTGGAAAAGCATCCCTGCGAGGTCGGTGCGATACTACGCAACAGGTCGGGGGCACCCTACTCACGGTTCACCATGCCTGACGACTTCGCAGCGGTGCGCGACTTGGTCTTTCCCGCAGACAAGCGCACATTGGCCGACATGCGGAGATCTGGTGCCATCGAGCTACAGGCAGGGGGCGCGGCGCCGGCCATCACCTCGGCCAAGATGGCCAACTCAATCGGTTCTGCCAATGCCATCCATCGAACCTATCAGCCCGTCGACATCACCACTGTTCGACAGGCCGACGAAGCGCGTCGAGTAGGCCGCCGCAGGATACGGGAAACATCCAAGAAATGAGTTCCAAGTTTCGCGATCTGTTCACGTCGTTTCGGCGAGATGAAAGTTGGAACTATCGCAGTAAGTAATGAATATCGGATGGCCTTCTAAGCCGATGGTCGCAGGTTCGAATCCTGCCGGGATCGCCAGTATCCGCAATTTTTTTCGTTGTCAGGATTTTTCTTGCAGTTGTTCTTAGAAACCCTTTGCTCCAATATTATTTGAGCCGCCAAAAATTCCCGCTTCACTTAAAAATTTAAATCCTTGCAGAAATCTTGCTGCACGGTTTCTTCTGGCCTAAGCAGTAGTTGGGGTTATTAGGGTCCGGACCCAATAACGGGGTTCCCCCTGCCAGCCAGATCGTGATTCACTGCCTCATCGAGGAGGCGGTTATATGGGTGATTTCTTTTGGTTTTCCGATACGCAGTGGGCTCGGATCGAGCCGCTGCTTCCGACCGACGTGCGCGGCAAGCCTCGCGTAGATGATCGCCGTGTGCTGAGTGGCATCGTCCATGCTCTGCGCTGCGGCGGCCGTTGGGCCGACTGCGCCGATGTCTATGGACCGAAGAAGACGCTTTATAACCGGTTCGTTCGCTGGTCCGAACGCGGCATATGGGAGGGCATATTCAGCGCGCTGGCGGGAGCAGCAGATGCGCCGGACCGGTTGTTTATCGATAGCTCCTGCATCAAGGTCCACCGCTGTGCGGGTGGCGGAAAAGGGGGGCCTTGGCCCATGGTATCGGCCGCACGAAAGGCGGACGAAACACCAAGCTCCATGCCGTCTGTGACGAGAAGGGCCGCCCCTGCGTCCTGCTCCTGACGCCCGCAAACGTGCACGATTGCAAGGTCGCACAGCTTTGTATCGAGGCGATGCCGCCGTCCGCCGAACTCGTCGCTGACAAAGGATATGATAGCCAGGCGCTACGGGAATGGCTGGTCGAGCGTGGCACCGAGCCCGTCATTCCGCCCCGCAAGAACCGTAAGGTCCAGTACGACTATGACCGCGCTGTCTACAAGCAGCGCAACATTGTCGAGCGCATGTTCTGCCGCTTCAAAGACTGGCGACGCATCGCAACCCGTTTCGACCGCAACGTCAAAAACTTCATGGGCGCTATCAGCCTCGCCGCCGCCGTCATATGGTGGCTGTAGTGAGTCCGGACCCTATTGTTTGGGGGACCGCACCATGCTTATGTGCGGAAAATGCGTCGGACTCGGGTGCGTTTTTGATTGTCCGCGTTGGCCGGACTGCAGTTGTCCGGATGGGACTATCGATGACGATTGCCCGGGAAAAACGGTCGTCTGCTCCGAATGCAATGGAACGGGAAAGGCCCGTCCCGCATTTCAATCCAATGAAGACCGGCAAAGGAAAGCGCAACGTTGACTGTGCATACGAAGGTGGACTAGGAAACCTTTCCGTCGATATAGAACCGGAGTGGAATAATGGCGGCTAGGCGCAAGGTGCTTTTTATCGGCCCCGGGGTGAAGGCGACTAACCAGGTCTGGGGCGGCTCCATTGCGACCTCGTACAATTTCCTTCGAAGCATGGAGCTTTCCAAGCGATATGAAGTGCAACACATTGATCGGAGGCACATAAAAGGCCCTCGGGAATTGTACGACACATTGAGATCGACAAATTACGATGTGCTCCACGTGGATGATGCCGGGAGCGGGCTTCAGATATGCTATTCAGCCGGCGTTCTGCCCGATGTCATTGGCCCTATCTCCCGCGCTCCCAACGGCGTGAAGGAGTATAAGATCGGAGGCGAGCTCTGGGAATCGATTTACACTCCGGAATGGTTTTATCAGGCTGTTGTGATCCGCCTGAACGCCAACGAGGAGCGCGCACCCTACTATAAGGATAAATATCTTAGAATTTCACAAGGCGTTGACACGGAAAAGCTACGTCCGGAGACCAATCCTAGGGAGAGGCGCTATGTTCTATGGGCGGGTGACGCCAATCGTCCCGCCAAAAACTATGCTCTTATAGAAGAAATTATATCCATAACGGTGCTGCCCGAGCCTTATGAATTCAAGGTCATGTCGGGATACCAGGTTGAGGATTACTGGAATACTCTTAATGACACAGTGATACTTATAAACACTAGCAAGTATGAGAGTTTTTGTGCAGCCATATTCGAGGCGAAGGCCAAGGGCGTACCAACAATATACCGGCAAAAACTTCATAACGACCGCTTCCCGGATGGCCGCATACAAGTTCCCTATACCGCTGAAGCTTATCGCGATGAAATCCTCAAACTCCTGGGCGATCCTGAACTCCTCGAACAGGAAGGTCGCATGAGTCGCGACTACTGCGTCGAGAACGCCTCATTCGAGGTCATGAAGAACTCATATGAGGCAGCCTACGATATCGCCTTTGCACGCAAATCATCCTAATGCCATTATTCGATGGAGTCCGTGTTGCACCTCCCGTTTCAGTCTTGCTGGGAGTTAGAGCGGGGAATAGTCGCAATGCTGGTTGCCCTTGAATTTCCCCATTTTTAAGCAACCAAAAATGTTCAGAAGCTGGCCAAGCGACGACATAGAGCGGTAGTAAATTACTCGTACGACTCGCCCGCGGTGACAAAGAATTGGCCGGCATCGTGACGTTGACGGTACATCGTGCGGTATCTGCAGCGCGCCGACGCCATTGTTCCTCCATCCGTTATTCCGGTTCGCAGAGAACCCGTCAACGAGGATTTGGACCAGTCGGCGAACAGAAGTGGCTTCGATATTTTTACGACCGCATCTCCGGCGACCGCTCGCAATCTCGATAGGAATTCTGAATCTGCTCCGAACGGGACTGTTTCGTAGAAACCCAGATTCTGCGCTACCCAACTCCGCCTGTAGCATAAAGAGGACTGATCCTCCTGGACATAGCCGCGCTGCCGCGGCTTGATGCCGATATCCTTGTTGATGCGGAGCAGGCTGCCGATTGTCGCTACAGACTCTTGGTTTGCCATCAAAGGCGCGACCAGTTCCTCGATCTTGACTGGGTGCGCCCAATCGTCGGAGTCGTTGCAGGTGAAGAATTCACCCTTGGATTCATGTAGTGCCCTGTTCCTGGCTCGGTATGTGCCACCATTCTGCGGTTGGCTGAATACGCGCACCCGAGGGTCGCGCTTTGAAAACAGCGTTGCAATTTCGACCGTGGCATCGCTGCTGCAGTCATCGACCACCAGCACTTCGATGTTCTTGTAAGTCTGGCGCAGAAGGCTTTCGAGCACCGGCCCCAGGGTTGCCTCTGAATTGAAGGTCGACATGGCTATACTCACCAACGGATCAGCCCAGAATCCCTTGTCCGTGGCAGAGGTCAGATTTTTTACCGAGATGCCCTTGTCATCATTTTTCAGGCTTACCTCCGACAACTGAAGCATGGCCAGAGCCCTATTGAACTCTGTCACCTGCCCAACAAAATCGCCGCGCCGCAATCTCAGATTCGACCAGAACAGGAACAAATCTGATGAAGCCGAGGAGCCTCGTGATCTTAGGCCATGCCTGAGGCACGCCTCCTCGCCAAGATAATTCAATGCCGTATTATTGGCAAATATCTCTTCCTTCAATGTCATCTTGAACTTCGTTTCGCCAGCAATTTGATCGAAAATTGATCCCAGCAGATGTTTGTCTTCAAGAAGATATGCCTCACCCAGCATCCTGAGGAGCGAACGCTGATCGAAAGCACCCAAAATCAGGGTATCCCGAGCGAATTCATTCGCTTCCTTGAACTTTGCGAGCGAGAGCAAGGCAATGAAATAGTCTAACCGGAATGTGGGATGTAACCAAAGACGCGTTGGGATCTGTGACGATGCGGCAAGGAGCGCTTCAGGCTCGCCGGTTTCCAGACACTCTTTTGCAAATCGCCGATAGCGTTGAGCTTCGGAAGGCTCCGCCTGACCCGCTCGTGAATCATCGACGGCAAGACCGTAAGCATAATCGGCGTTACCAGCATGGCGCCGTTCACCGAACCGACGAATATAATACTCGTCGTATGTGGCAAAGTTCGCAACGGTGCTGTGATTGAAGCTTTTCCGAAGCGAGTAGGACAGGCGTGGTGGCAGATTGGCGTTGATTCGCTGCAAGAGGGATAGCTTCGTCACTTGATGCCCTTTCATTCCACCCGCGTGTTTAGAATAGCCGTTGGTCAGGTTTCAAGACGAGCCGACACATAAACTCGCTCAATCTTCGGCTTTGTCGCCTCGGGGTGCCCGTCTCCTCCCGCCATACAAGCGAAACGGGGTCTCGATCGAGGCCCCGTTTCTAGTTTCGAGCATGTCAGCCAGTGCTATCCGACCCGGACCGCAGCCGGCGGCGTTTCGCCGGAGGGTGCGCTTTCGCTGGCTTTCCATTCGGCCCAGCCGGGCTCACCCTTCATGAAAGCCTCGATTTCGGCACGGCTGGCTTCAAGCTTGGGATCGTGCTTCAGGTAATACCTGGTCTCGCGCACGATCAGTCCCGAGAGGATCAGCAGGCCGATCAGATTGGGGATCGCCATCAGGCCGTTCATGACGTCCGAGAAGTTCCAGACCACGCCGAGCTGCACCGTGCAGCCGAAGAACACGACCAGCGAGAACAGCACGCGGAACGGCATCACGCCGCCACGGCCGACAAGGCGCTCGACATTGCGTTCACCATAGTAGGCCCAGCCCAGAATGGTCGAATAGGCGAACAGCACCAGGCCGATGGTCACGATCCAGTGGCCCCACTGGCCAGGCAGGCCATGGCTGAAGGCCTGGCCGGTCATGATGGCCGCCGAGATCTGCTTGCCGGTTTCGGGATCGACCGAATTCCACACACCGGTGGTGATGATGACCAGGCCGGTGCAGGAAACCACGATGATGGTATCGATGAAGGTCTGCGTCATCGACACCAGCCCCTGCCGGACCGGATGGGTGGTCTGCGCCGAGGCAGCGGCGATGGCCGCCGAACCCATGCCGGATTCGTTGGAGAAGATGCCGCGAGCCACGCCATATTGAACGGCGATCATGATGGTCGAGCCGACAAAGCCGCCCACCGCCGACGAACCGCTGAAAGCCGAGGTGAAAATCTCGACAAAGGCGGCCGGAACCGAGGCGATGTTGACCATAAGGATATACAGCGCGCCCAGCACGTAGAACAGGATCATCACCGGCACCAGCCCGGCGGTGACCTTGCCGATCGACTTGATGCCGCCAACCAGCACGAGCATCGTCATTGCCGCAAGCACCGCCCCCGTCGTCCAGGTGGGAACATGGAAGCTGCGCTCCAGATTGGAGGCGATGGAGTTGCCCTGGGTCATGTTGCCGATGCCGAAGCAGGCGCAGACGGTGAAGATCGCGAAAGCCAGGGCGAGGAACTTGCCGAAACCGTTGGGGATGCCCCGCTCCAGATAATATTGCGGGCCGCCAGACTTCTCGCCGGCTGCGTCGGTCGCCCGGAAGCGAACGCCAAGGAAGGCTTCCGAATATTTCGAGGCCATGCCCAGCAGCGCCGTCACCCACATCCAGAACAGCGCGCCCGGGCCGCCGATGCCGATGGCGGTCGCCACGCCGACGATGTTGCCGGTGCCAACCGTGGCAGCCATGGCGGTGGTCAATGCCTGGAACTGGGAAATGTCGCCCTCGGCATCATCGTCCTTGCGCTTGATCAGCCCAAGCCGCAACGCAGCTCCCAGCCGCAGGAGCTGGATGCCCCTCAGGCGCACGGTCAGATAAAGACCGGTACCGAGCAGCAGCGGTATCAGCAGGTACGGCCCCCAGACAATGCTGCCTATATCTCCCAGAAACTGTTCGAGCCCATCCAAATTCATATGCAGAATCCTCCGCCTACATTCCAATTTGCGGGATGGGTCAGCAAGTTTGCCCCGCAATGTCAAGCAGCCGGAGATTGGGCCAGAACGGATTTCCACTTTCTTCACTGCCCGGAATTCGACTTTTGTACTATAGAAAATTTTCCACGTTGGCGGTATCGGCCCCTCCCCTTCAGGTTGTATTTCCCATAGAACTTCAAACAGCAAACAAGCCTGTCGAGGCTTCCGCTTCATATTCCTGAATGTCCGGGAAAGGCTGCCGACCGGCAGTCGAGAAAGGGTCAGAAGCCCAGTTCGCCCTGACCTTCATCCATGGCGCTGACGGCCTCGGCCGCGAGCGCACGGGTGATGCGGCTGTGCTCTTCCAGCGCCATACGGTCGAGCTTTTCGACGACACGAATGGCGGTCGCCAGCGAGCGCTCGATACGGCGTACCAGATATTGCACGACCGCAAGGTCCACTTCGATCTGGCGGTCGGCGAACAGCTTGGTGATGACGCCGGCCAGCAGCATGTCGTCCGGCTCGTGAATCTCCACGGTCGGGGCGGCCGTCAGGCGCGAAACGAGATCAGGCAGCCGCACGCCCCAGGCCGAGGGAAAGCGCCGGGCCGTCATCAGCAGATGGCTGCCATTGGCGCGCACGTGGTTGATGAGATGGAACAGGCCGTTTTCATCGATGACCGCGCCGTCGACATCGTCAAGCAGCACCGGCCGGGCGTCCAGCGAACCGACCGTCTGCGAAAGATCGTCCGCGCGCAGCGAAACCGCGCCCGAAAGGGATCGCCAGATTGCGGCCAGATGCGTCTTGCCGGCTCCCGTCGGACCGGAAAGCACCATCACCGGCGCCGGCCATTCCGGCCAGCGGTCGATCAGCGCCACCGCCTCCTCATTGGCCGGCGACACGACGAGATCGTCGCGCGAGTAGCCGGGAGCATGGCTGAAATCCAGCGGTAACTGTCGGGGCCTGTCCATTTCCTGCACCATATAAGGCGTCAGTCGTTCTTGCCGGAAGTGCCGGTGCGCGCAACCGCGGGCGCGTCTTCATCCCCGTTTCCCCGATAGAGCGGGGAGTCCAGATAGCGGGACAAGGCAAACCGCACCAGGACGGCGATGGCCGCTGCCGCCGGCACGGCAATGAGCAGGCCGACGAAGCCGAACAGGGCGCCGAAGGCGAACAGGGCGAACATCAGCCACACCGGATGCAGGCCCACGCTTTTGCCGACAAGCTTGGGCTGGAGGATGTTGCCCTCGATGAACTGGCCGACGAAGAACACGCAGGCCACCGCCACCACCATGATCCAGTCCGGCCAGAACTGCACGAAGGCGACGCCGACGGCCAGAACCAGCCCGGTCAGCGAGCCGACATAGGGAATGAAGCTGATCAGCCCGGCGAACAGGCCGATCAGGATGGCGAAGTTGAGGCCGGTTAGCGTCAGGCCGAACGCGTACATGGCGCCCAGCACCAGGCACAACGTGCCCTGCCCGCGCACGAACCCGGCCGTCGCCGTGTTGATGTCGGCAAAGATGGTCCGCACTGTCTGCACATGGTCGCGCGGCACCCAGCTATCGACCACGGTGATCATGCGATCCCAGTCGAGCAGCATGTAGAAGGCCACTACCGGCGTGACCACCAGCAGGCTGACCACGGAAACCAGCGCCATGCCGGAGCTCCAGATCGACTGGAACAGCGTCGTCAGCAGCCCAAAGCCGGAGGTCAGCAGCGAATTCAGCCCTTCCTTCAGCCCCGCCGCATCGACCCCGAAACGGCGTTCCAGCCATTCCGGGTCGAAATTGGTGACCAGCGCCTGCAAGCGGGTCATGTAGTCGGGCAGCCTCGCGGCGAAATCCGCCATCTGCGAGGCAAGGACCGGCACCAGAACCACAAGCGCAAGCACCAGCACAATGATGAATGCGAACAGGATGACGATGGTGGCCATCAGCCGCGAAAGGCCGAGCCGCTGCAAGCGGTCGGCCACCGGATCGAGGAAATAGGCCAGCGCCATGCCGGCCACGAACGGCAGCAGGATGCTGGAAAACACATAGAGGAAAGCCACCAGCACAAGGGCAGCGGCGCCCCAGAATAGCGCCTGCCGTCGCCACGCAACGGACATCTCGGCCCTGGCGGCGCCCTCATCAGTTCTGGATCGTGCCTTTGCCATTGCAGCTCATATGCTTAAGCCAGCCGAGGAGATAGGCTGCCGCCGAAGCCACGGTCAAGAGGCCCGACAGGATTATCAGGAGAAGGCGGAGGGGGCCGAAGCCCATGCCGAAGGCGAGTTCCGCCAGAACGATGCAGGCCAGCAGGATCTGAACCGCCGTGTTGACCTTGGACACCAATAGCGGCTTCATCTCGACCGGATTGCCGATGATCGTGGACAAAAGCACGGCACAGACGATCAACCCATCGCGCGACACCGCGGCAATGACCAGCCAAAGCGGCAGTTCGCCGATATAGCCCAGAACCACGAACACGCTGACCAGCAAGGTCTTGTCGGCGATGGGATCGAGATAGGCGCCGAGCTGCGAGCGCTGGTTGAACTGGCGCGCGATGAAGCCGTCCACTGCGTCCGAAACGCCGGCCACCAGGAACCCCGCGAACGCCCACTCCCAGCGTGCCTGCAGCATGGCCAGCACCACGCCAGGGACAAGCAGGAGACGCAATATGGTGATCAGGTTCGGTACGGTCACTTCGGTCTCGACATTCAACCGGCAATAGATGGATCAGCAAGGCCGGCGCGGCAAGGGAAGACAAGGTTCCGCAAGCTCGCGGCGCATGCCTTTCCCCAGTTCCATCCGCCTGCACATCTGCGCTACCTTGCGGGACAGGGCCGTTCATGCGAAGAGCCCGCCATAGCAAGGGGAAAGCGATGGCCGAACGCAAGACCGGGCTGACTTATGCCGAAGCAGGCGTCGATATCGATGCCGGCAATCTGATGGTGGAAAAGATCAAGCCGCTGGTGCGCGCCACCCGCCGGCCGGGCGCCGATGGCGAGATCGGCGGATTCGGCGGGTTGTTCGACCTCAAGGCCGCAGGCTTCACCGATCCGGTTCTGGTGGCTGCCAATGACGGCGTCGGCACCAAGCTCAAGATCGCCATCGATGCCGGCAAGCATGACACCATCGGCATCGATCTGGTCGCCATGTGCGTGAACGATCTCGTCGTGCAGGGCGCCGAACCGCTGTTCTTCCTCGATTACCTCGCCACCGGCAAGCTCGATCCGGACCAGGGCGCCGCCATCGTCGGCGGCATCGCCAAGGGCTGCCGGGAAGCCGGCTGCGCGCTGATCGGCGGCGAGACGGCGGAAATGCCGGGCATGTATCACGGCGACGACTACGACCTTGCCGGCTTCGCCGTGGGCGCGGCCGAGCGCGACCAGTTGCTGCCGACGAACGACATCGCCGAAGGCGACGTGATCCTCGGCCTTGCCTCCTCCGGCGTGCATTCCAACGGCTACTCGCTCGTGCGCCGCATCGTGACGGCGGCCGGCCTCGGCTGGAGCGACCGCGCGCCCTTCGACAAGGGCCAGACGCTGGCCGAAGCGCTGCTGGAGCCGACCCGCATCTATGTGAAGCCGGTGCTGAAGGCGATCCGCGGCACCCATGGCATCAAGGCGCTGGCCCACATCACCGGTGGCGGCTTCCCCGAAAACATTCCGCGTGTGCTGTCCAAGGACTTCTCGGCCGAACTGGACCTCGACACCATCGAGGTGCCGCCCGTCTTCTCGTGGCTAGCCGAGGCCGGCGGCGTGGAAGCCACGGAAATGATGCGCACCTTCAATTGCGGCATCGGCATGGTGATCGTGGTCGCGTCCGGGCAGGCCGCACAGGTCGCGGCCGTGCTTCAGGAAGCGGGCGAGACGGTGACGTCGATCGGCCGCATCGTACCGCGCCGCGATGCCGGCGTGATCTATCGGGGGACCATCGGCCTATGAGAACTGCACGCAAGCGCACGGTGGTGCTGATTTCCGGGCGCGGCTCGAACATGACAGCGCTGATCGAGGCGGCATCCGATCCGGCCTATCCGGCGGAGATCGTCGGCGTCATCTCGGACAAGGCCGATGCCCACGGACTGCGTGTCGCCGCCGCGCGCGGCATCCCGACACACACCATTGCCCGCAGCGACCACGCCAGCAAGGCCGACCACGACAAGGCCATCGACGCCGCGCTTGCCGGCTTCAAGGCCGATATCGTGGCGCTGGCCGGTTACATGCGCCTGCTGACCACGAGTTTCGTGGAAAAGTGGTCGGGGCGCATGATCAACATCCACCCTGCCCTGCTGCCGGCCTTCAAGGGGCTGGACACGCACAAGCGCGCGCTGGAGGCCGGCATCAAGGTGCATGGCTGCACCGTCCATTTCGTCACGCCGGAAATGGACGACGGGCCGATCATCGCACAGGCTGCCGTGCCGGTTCTGGTGGGCGACGACGAGGCCACGCTTGCCGCGCGCGTGCTCAAGGCCGAGCATCCCCTTTACGTGCTGGCGCTCAAGCTGCTGGCCGAGAACAAGGTGACCATGGCCGGCGGAAAGGTCCGCTTCGCCACCGGCAACGGACTGGTCGAGAACCCGGACACGACCCTGTTCTCGCCTGCCGACCTGCGCGACGAGGTCGACCTCGAAGCCCTGGCCCGCTTTACCCCCTGACCGGCCGGTGGCGGCAATGCGCCAGCTCCTGTTGCTGCGTCACGCCAAATCGAGCTGGGACGATCCTGCGCTTGCCAATTTCGAGCGCCCTCTTGCGCCGCGCGGCAGGCAAGCCGCCCCGCTGATCGGCAGGGAAATGGCACAGCGCGACTGGCTTCCCGATTTCGCACTGGTATCAGCTGCAGTCCGGACACGCCAGACGTACGAACTGGTTTGTGGGCAATGGCCCGCCGGAACCCCTGCTATGGCATTCACCGAAGCGATCTATGAAGCGGCGCCCCGCGACATTCTGGGTGAGATCCGGCAGGTTTCCGCCGATGTGCGCTGCCTGCTCGTCGTCGGCCACAATCCGGGCCTCGAAACGCTTGCCCGCGACCTTGCGGGACCGGGAACCGACCCTGCCGCCCTTGAACGCCTCAAGGCCAAGTTCCCGACCGCCGCGCTGGCCCGATTCGAGGTCGTGACGGGCTGGCCGGAGCTTTGCGCCGGCTCGGCCCGCCTCTCGGATTTCATCCGGCCGCGCGATCTGGGCTGACGCCTTACTCGGCGATGCCCTCCTCATATTCGGCTGACATTTCCAGCCAGCGCTCTTCCTGCCCGCTTAGTTGCGTGACGAGGTCGGAGCGCTCCTTGGCCAGTTTCGTGGCCTTGGCGGCGTCCTTTTCGTAAAGCGCGGGATCTCCCAATTCGTCCTCGATCAGGTCGATGCGCTTGCGCAGCCGGTCCATCAGGCCTTCAGTGGCCCTGATCTGCTTGGCCAGAGGTTCCAGCGCGGCGCGCCGCTGGGCGGCCTCGCGCCGGCGATCCGCCTTGGACGCCTTCTCCGCCTCGCGCCTGTCGCGGCGGTCCGCCGGCTGGCCCGTCACCAGCGTCTTGTAGTCGTCAAGGTCGCCGTCATAGGGATGAACCGCCCCGTCCTTGACCAGCCACAGGCGATCGGCTGTCGCTTCAAGCAGGTGGCGGTCGTGGCTGATGAGGATCACCGCGCCCGGAAAGTCGTTCAGCGCATGGATCAGCGCTTCGCGGCTGTCGATGTCGAGGTGGTTGGTCGGCTCGTCGAGAATGAACAGATTGGGGCCCTCGAAGGCGGCAAGCCCCATCAGCAGCCGCGCCTTCTCGCCGCCCGAAAGGTCCTTGGCAGCGGTGTTCATCTTCTCGGTCGAGAGGCCGAACTGGGCGACACGCGCCCGCACCTTCGATTCCGGCGCGTCCGGCATCAGCCGCCGCACATGCTCATAGGCATTCTCTTCCGGCCGCAGATCGTCGAGCTGGTGCTGGGCGAAGATCGAGGTCTTCAGGCCCGGCGCAACGGTGATCGTCCCGGTTTCCGCGGTGAGGCGCCCGGCCAGCAGCTTGGCGAAGGTGGACTTGCCGTTGCCGTTGGCGCCCAGCAGTGCGATGCGGTCATCGTTGTCGATGCGCAGGGTCATGCGCTTCAGCACCGGCTTGCCGGGTTGGTAGCCGACATCGACGCCCGACAGCGCCACGATGGGCGACGCCACGGTCTTTTGCGGCTCGGGGAAGGAGAACGGCCGCACGCTTTCGTCCAGAACCGCGCCGATCGGCTTCATGCGCTCCAGCGCCTTGATGCGCGACTGCGCCTGCCTGGCCTTGGATGCCTTGGCGCGAAAACGGTCGATGAAGGATTGCAGGTGCTTGCGATGCGCCTCCTGCTTGGTTCGGCTCTTTTCCTGCAACTCCCGCTGCTCGGCAAGCTGGCGCTCGAACTGGTCGTAGCCGCCGCGCCAGAAGGTGAGCTTCTTGCCGTCGAGATGCACGATGGAATTGACGGCGCGGTTGAGCAGGTCACGGTCGTGGCTGATGAGCAGCACGGTGTGGGGATATTTCGCCACATAGGTTTCGAGCCACAGCGTGCCTTCGAGGTCGAGATAGTTGGTCGGTTCGTCCAGAAGCAGCAGATCGGGCTCCGAGAACAGCACCGCCGCCAGCGCCACGCGCATGCGCCAGCCGCCGGAGAAGGACGAGGCGGGACGCTTCTGCGCCTCCTCGTCGAAGCCGAGGCCCGACAGGATGGTGGCGGCGCGCGCTTCGGCGGAATGAGCGTCGATATCTGCCAGGCGGATATGGATTTCGGCGATGCGATGCGGATCGGTCGCCGTCTTCTCTTCCTCCAGCAGGGCGGCGCGCTCCTTGTCGGCCTTGAGCACGATATCGATCAGCGGCTCCTCGGTGCCCGGCGCCTCCTGTGCCACCTGTCCGATGCGCAGCCCCTTGGGCAGGCTGATCGATCCCGTTTCCGAAGGCATGTCGCCGGTGATGGCGCGAAACAGCGTGGTCTTGCCGGTACCGTTGCGCCCGACAAGGCCGGCCTTGGTCCCGGCCGGGAGGGTGAGCGAGGCATGGTCGAGCAGCAGGCGCCCGGCAATCCGCAGCGAAAGGTCGTTTATGATCAACATGGTCGCGCGTTTTGGCCTGCCGGCACGCCGAAGGCAAGGCCGAAAGCATGGGCCAAGCGATCAGGCGTAGGCCCTGCCCTCTTCCGTGCGCTGGAAATAGACGAGGTCCAGCACTACCGATTGCCGCCCGAGCATCGTCAGGATCGTGTGCGCCTGTCCGCGATGGTGGGTCTGGTGATTGAAGAAATGGCCGAGCGCCGGCGAAAGCCGCTGCGAAATGGTGCGCATGTCGGTCACGGTAATGTAGGTGAAACGGCCCGCCAGGTCCTCGGCCCCCAGGTTTTCAACCCAGCCGGAAATGCGCCTGTCCTCGGCTTCGCGCGCCGCCCGCAGTTCCGGCAGGTCCTTGTGGAGGATCGTATCCAGTTGCGTGGGTGCATCGCCCTCGCCCGTAAAGCGCTTCATCCAGATGCGGTCGGCGACGAGCACATGGTTGAGCGTACCCATCATCGAGCCGAACGCGGCGCCGACATCACGGCGGAACTCGTCATCGGTGAGATCGGCCGCCGCATCATAGATGCGCGTATTGGCCCACCGGTTGTAGGCTGCAAACATCATGAAATGGCGCTTCATCCGCTTTCTCCCGCCCCTTTGCCGAAAGAGGTCTAGCGCTGCGGCTTCCCATCGCCAACCCCTGTTGCGGCCTCCCCTTGGCAATAGGCCGGGCGGCCTGTATAGAGCGCGCCACACAGCAATCCCAAAATCAAAAGGACCACCCATGGCGCTCGAACGCACCTTTTCCATGATCAAGCCGGATGCCACCCGCCGCAACCTGACCGGCGCCATCACCAAGATGCTCGAGGATGCCGGCCTGCGCGTCGTCGCTTCCCGCCGCGTGTGGATGAGCCGCCGCGAAGCCGAGGGCTTCTATGCCGTGCACAAGGAGCGCCCCTTCTTCGGCGAGCTGGTCGAATCCATGTCCTCCGGCCCGACCGTGGTGCAGGTTCTGGAAGGTGACAACGCCATCGCCAAGAACCGCGAAGTGATGGGCGCGACCAACCCGGCCGACGCCGCCGAGGGCACCATCCGCAAGACCTTCGCCCTGTCGATCGGCGAGAATTCCGTGCACGGCTCCGACGCCCCGGAAACCGCGGCGCAGGAAATCAGGTACTGGTTCTCCGACACCGAGATCGTCGGCTGAGCGAAAGCTGCCGCAACGAAAAAAAGCCGGGGCATGTCCCCGGCTTTTTTATTGTCTGATCAATGCGTTATCTGCTTTATCTGGTAAAATGCAGCAATTCCTTGCCGTCTGTGTCGCTCAGCACCAGCTTGTCCTCGGCCGTAGCGTGGCTGGCGACCTTGCCCAACGCCTGGAAGAAGGCGTGCTCGGCTTCCATCCGCTTTTGCTCACAGGCCATCTGGGTCGCGCCGACCTGGCTGAAGGAAATGGCTTCGCCTTCGATCTTCACGCCGGCGAAATAGCCGTTGCACGGCCCCTTGCCGTGGGCGCGGCCATCCTGACCGAGGGTCAAGGTCGCAGGGTTTTCCGGCAAGTCGTCAAACCCGTCCATGAAGGTCAGCTTCCACTCGATGTCGTGGAGCGCATCGGTGCTTTCCTGGGCAACACGCTTCACCAGCACGGTCTGGGCCTCTGTCGTCCGCGGATCGACTTCATGGCGCGTGTCGTTGATGAACCAAAGCTGGTTGTCGACGGTGATGCGCGCCTGAAGCGCATAGGTCATGTTCGGCTTGATGACCGAATCGTCGAACTTGATTTCAAAGTGCACCGGCACCTGTCCCGAAGGCGAAATCTCCTGCTTGCCGATCACGGCCGCCGGCGCGTCGGCAAGCGACACATCCGCCAGTTCGACCGACACCACCGCATTGTCGGGCAGCGCCATGCGCTCGCGATAGGTGACCTCGCCTTTGAGCACCATCTCCGCCGCGAGAGACGGCCCGTTCATGGCCAGAAGGCCGGCAACAGGCACCAGACCCAACAAAATCAGTTTTTTCAGCATCTTCTGTCCTCGTTTCGATGTCCCACAGCGCAGCAGGATTGAGGAAAAACCATGACGCAGCGCAAAATCTGCGGTTGACCCAAGGTTATCTCTTCCAACCGGAGATTGCCAGTTCGTCGGCCTCCTTGGCCTCGACCCAATCGCCTTCGGAGCCGTCCGCGCCATGCTCCTTCTTCCAGAAAGGCGCGCGCGATTTCAGGAAATCCATGACGAAGGTGGCAGCCTCGAACGCGGCCTGCCGGTGGCTGGAGGCGGTGACGACCAGCACGATGTTGTCGCCGGGGTTCAGTTTGCCATGGCGATGAATGGCGGTGAGGCCCTGCAGTGGCCAGCGGGTACAGGCCTCGGCGGCGATGCGCCTGATCTCGGCCTCGGCCATGCCGGGATAGTGCTCGAGTTCCAGCGCCGACAGCCGCCCGGCCTCGTCGCGGCACAGGCCGGTGAAGGTGACGACCGCACCGATGTCCTTGCGCCCCTTCGTCAACCGGGCGATCTCTTCGGCCACGTCGAAATCGGCGGCCTGGATGCGGATGTCCGGCTCGACGTCGGCCATGGCCGTCAACCGCCGGTCATCGGCGGAAACAGGGCGATCTCGCTGGCACCGGCGATCTTCTCGCCATGGCCGACATGTTCCTGATTGATCGCCACGCGGATCACTTCGGGATGCTGCAAGGCGTTTTCATATTCCTCGCCGCGCTGCCTCAGCCATTTCAGCAGATCCGAGACGGTCACCACATCGGCCGGCAGATCGAGGTCTTCCTGCGGCTTGCCGATGCGTTCGCGCACCCAGGCGAAATAGATGAGCTTCATCGCCCTACTCGTCGACAATGTGCTTCAGGCCGGCCCTGAAGTAATCATAGCCCGTATATAGGGTCACGATGGCCGCGATCCAAAGGAGCACCAGCCCGGTCAGCGTCGTGTAGGGGAAGATCTTGTCGCCCGCCGGCCCCGCCAGCAGGAAGGCGATGGATACCATCTGGATGGTGGTTTTCCACTTTGCGAGCTGTGTCACCGGCACGCTCACCTTCAGCGCAGCCAGATATTCGCGCAGGCCCGAAACCAGGATCTCGCGGCACAGGATGATGATGGCCGCCCACAGCGACCAGCCGGCGATGCCACCGCGGTGATCCGTATCGGCGGCAAGAAGCAGAAGGCAGGTCGCCACCAGCAGCTTGTCGGCGATCGGATCGAGCATGCGGCCGATATTGGAAGTCTGCTTCCAGGCGCGGGCGAAGTAGCCGTCGAAATAGTCGGTGATGCTGGCGGCGAGGAAAACCGCCAGCGCCGACCAGCGGGCGAAGTCGCTCGATTTGAGATGCCCCTCGAGATAGAAGCACAGGACGACCAGCGGCACCGCCAATATGCGGGCATAGGTCAGCATGTTCGGCAGGTTGAAAGCTGGGCTGGCCATTTTTGAAAAGTACTCGTCGCAGGCAAATCGGATCGGATTGACCATAGTCAAATCAGAAGGCGGTCATCGGGGCAACTGTCGAAAGCCGTCAACGCGGCAAAACAATGACGATTCCGGCACTGTGGCTCAGCCATTATCGTGGAAGTGGTCATAAACCAGCCGCGCGACCCGCTCGGAAATGCCCTCTACTTCCATCAGGTCGTCCATGGCGGCGCGGCTCACCGCCTTGGCTGTGCCGAAATGGTGAAGCAATGCCCGCTTGCGCGTAGGCCCGATGCCGCCAATCTCGTCCAGAGGGTTGCGCACCATCTCCTTCTTGCGCCGCGCCCGGTGCGAACCGATGGCGAAGCGATGGGCCTCGTCGCGCAATCGCTGCACGAAATAGAGCACCGGGTCGCGCACCGGCAGAGTGAACGGGTTCCTGCCCTGTGCAAAGAAGCGCTCGCGGCCTGCCTCGCGATCCTGCCCCTTGGCGACGCCGATGGCAACGACACGATCCTCGATCCCGAGATCGGCGAGGATCTGGCGCACCGCCGTCATCTGCCCCTGCCCGCCGTCGATCAGGATGACATCCGGCCAGGCTGGAAAGCCGTGCGTATCCTCGACCTCGGCGGCGTCCTCCTCGCCATGCTCCTTGAGCAGGCGTGAGAACCGCCGCTCCATCACCTCGCGCATCATGCCGAAATCGTCGCCCGGCGTGATGGTGGTCGAGCGGATGTTGAACTTGCGGTACTGGTTCTTCACGAAGCCTTCCGGCCCGGCCACGATCATGGCGCCCACCGCATTGGTGCCCATGATGTGGGAATTGTCGTAGACCTCGATGCGCGCCGGCGCCTTGTCGAGCCCGAAAGTGGCCGCAAAACCCTCCAACAGCCGCGCCTGCGTCGAGGTTTCGGCAAGACGCCGCCCCAGCGCCTCGCGCGCATTCTGCAGGGCGTGGTCGGTCAGGTCCTTCTTTTCGCCGCGCGCCGGCACGGAAACGGCGATCTTGCGCCCCGCCCGCGCGCTGAGCGCCTCGGCCAGAAGTTCTCTCTCCTCGATATCGTGGGAAAGCAGGACGGCGCGCGGCGTCGGCTTGTCGTCATAGAACTGGGCAAGGAACGAGCCCAGCACCTCACCCGCCTCCAGCGCCGGGTCGGCCTTGGGGAAGTAGGCGCGGTTGCCCCAGTTCTGACCGGTGCGGAAGAAGAACACCTGGATGCAGTTCTGCCCGCCCTCCTGATGGATGGCGAAGACGTCCGCCTCCTCCACCGACTGCGGATTGATGCCCTGATGGCTCTGGACGTGGGAAAGCGCGGCAAGCCTGTCCCGATAGATGGCGGCATGCTCGAAATCGAGATTGTCGGAGGCGCGCTGCATCGCCTGCGATATCTCCTCCTTAACCTTCTGGCTGCGGCCGGAGAGGAAATCCTTCGCCTCGGCAACCAGCGCCGCATAGTCCTCGTGCGAAATCTCGCCGGTACAGGGGGCGGCACAGCGCTTGATCTGGAAAAGCAGGCAGGGGCGCGTGCGATTCTCGTAGAAGGAATCGGTACAGCTTCTGAGCAAAAACGCCCGCTGCAACGAGTTGATGGTGCGGCCGACCGCCTGTGCCGAGGCAAAGGGGCCGTAATAATCGCCCTTTCGCGAGCGCGCGCCACGGTGCTTGTAGATCCCCGGAGAGGGATGATCCGCCGTCAGCAGAATGTAGGGAAACGACTTGTCGTCCCGCATCAACACGTTAAAGCGTGGGCGCAACCTCTTGATAAGGTTTGCTTCAAGAAGCAGAGCTTCTGTCTCCGTGCGGGTGACGACGAATTCCATGCGCGCCGTTTCGCGCACCATGCGGCCGATGCGGTTGGTGTGGAAACGGCCTTGCGCATACTGTGTCACGCGCTTCTTCAGGCTGCGGGCCTTGCCGACATAGAGCACATCGCCGGCCGCATTCATCATGCGGTAGACGCCGGGCGCATTTGGCAGGCGTTTGACCAGCGCCTGGATCACCTGCGCCCCGGTTTTGCTTTCACCTTCCTCGCCGTCACGATCGAGATCGATGCCGGTGAACGAAACCTCCGGCACAGGGGCCGCCGACTCCTCCGCCACCTCTTCCAGTTCCGTGTCTGGCATGTCTTCGAGGCTGCCGCCCGGCCTTCCGTTTCGCCTCACCGCGTTCATTCCACGACACCCGCGATGTCGGGCGTCTGCCACGCCAGGTGCTGGCCGCCGTCAAGCGCGATCATCTGGCCGGTGACGGAACGCGCCTGCCACAGATAGCGGATCGTGGCGCCGAATTCGGAGAGTTCCGGCCCCCTTTGCAGCAGCAGGGCATCCACCTGCTTGCGGAAATCAGCCTCGTCCTGACGGGCATTGCGCAGCGTCGGGCCCGGGCCGATGGCATTGACGCGGATGCGCGGCGCAAGGGCCTGCGCCATGGTGCGCGTGGCGGTCCACAGGGCAGATTTGGAAAGCGTATAGGAGAAGTAGCGCGGCGAAAGCCGCCACACCCGCTGGTCGATAATGTTGACCACCAGCCCGTCGGCTCCTGCGGGCAATCCTTCCGCCATATCGCGCGCCAGGAGCACGGGCGCCTTCAGGTGGATCGAGAAATGCGCATCCCAGCCCTGCCAGTCGAAGTCGAGGACCGAATCATCCTCGAACAGCGAGGCGTTGTTGACCAGCAGCCTCACCGGCCCAAGCGCCTTCGCCACGCGCTCCATCAGGAATCCGGATTCGCCCATGTCGGTCAGATCGCCATCGAAGACTTCCGCTGTACCGCCCTGGGCATTGATCTGCGCCGCCAGTTCGAAAGCTTCGGGCGAGGAATTGTGGCCGTGGATGGCGACGGCAAAGCCATGGGCGCACAGGTCCTCCACAATGGCGCGACCGATTCGTTTCGCCCCCCCGGTTACCAGCGCTGTTGCGGCCGCCTCGCCCATCTATCGATTCCCATTCTCGTCCATGCGGCCCGAACAAAGGCGGCGCACCTGCCCGCGATCGCCGGTCGGCGTTCAGACTCCGTTTGTGCCTACGGCAGGATTGTGGCAGAAACGCCCAAGGTTCTATCCGATTCACGGGTTCATGGAACCGTGACACGGGCAATATAGGTCCGCCAACGCCTTGTACCAAGCGCGTTTCGCCCGATAGACCGGCAGTCTCCTGACAAATCCTGTTGCATGATTGCAACGCCCTGTTTCGGCCTTATTCGTGCCGGAGAATCACCTAAATTCAGGTTCGCTTCCGCCGCATTTGCCGACGAGATTTCGGAACCGATGAGCGGCGGGATCGTTTTCCTCCCAAAACATTCCCGTTCTCACGTCAGAGAAGCCAGTGTCTGTGGCTGAAGGAGTAACGACCATGACAACCAAACTCAAATTCGCAAGGCCCGCAGCGGCAGCGCTCGGTATCATTGCCTTCGCCGCATCCGCTCCGGCATTCGCCGCCGATGTGGTGATGGAAGAGCCGCCGGCACCCGCGCCGATCGCCGAACTTCCGGTGGCTTCGTGGACTGGTCCCTATGCCGGTGTGAACCTCGGCTACGGCTTCAGCGGCCGCGTGAGGGAGCCGGGCAATTCGATCAGCACCGACGGTTTCCTCGGCGGCGCCTTTGTCGGCTACAACTACCAGATGGACAACAACTTCGTCCTCGGTGCGGAAGGCGACATCGGCTATAGCGGCGTCAAGGGCAGCAATGCCGGCGTCGAAGCCAAGGCTGGCGTCGAAGGCTCGCTGCGTGCCCGTCTCGGTTACGCGATCAGCCCCGACATCCTGCTTTATGGTACCGCCGGTGGCGCGGCCCAGAGCCTGAAGGTTACCGATCAGACGACCGGCGACCGCGACCGCAACACCATGCTCGGCTGGACCGCCGGTGCCGGTACGGACATCAAGTTCACCGACAACGTGTTCGGCCGCGTCGAGTATCGCTACACCGACTACGGCAAGGAAAGCTTCAACCTTGGCGCTGCCGGTACGGCCGACTTCGACTCGCGCGACCACCGCATCAACTTCGGTGTTGGTATGAAGTTCTGATCCAGACACCGGATCGCATGAAAAAGCCGGGGCAATCGCCCCGGCTTTTTTTTGTTGGCCTTGTTCCCGGCTGCGAAATCGGTTCATGCCTTGATGCAAATCAGGACGGAAGAGAGGACTTCAGCTCAGGGAACTTCTCGTCGAAACGTGCCGCCCAGCGGGTCAGGCGACCGCGACCCCGCTCCCATTGTCCGGCGAATCGCAGCGACAGGTATCCCAGCATGGCGCGAACCGCGATCTGGCCTGCCGTGATCTTCTTCGGCAGCTTCGGCGGATTGGCGTTGAGATGGTCGAGCGCCCGCGCGATCTTGCGCCACTGGCCATCGATCCACTCTTGATGCACCTTTTCCTCCGGACGCATGCGGCGCTCATAGACGATCGCCAGCGCACAATCACAGATGCCGTCCGCCAGAGCTTCCATCACCTCCGCTTCGGTGCGCCTGTCCGGATTGCGCGGGAACAGCGCGTTCTTCGATTCGCGGTTCAGATATTGGGTAATGGCACGACTGTCGAAGATCACGCGCCCGTCATCGAGCAGCAGCGTCGGGATCTTGCCCAGCGGATTGGCGCCGATCAGCTCGGCCGGCTGGTCCGCGGTCTGGGTAAGCGCTCCCTCGATGGCAATGCCCGCATAGGCCGCCGCCATGCGCACCTTGGCGCTATAGGGTGAGGCTGGGGCATAAAGCAGCTTCGGCATATTCTCTTCCAATCCTGGTTGCATGCGAACGAAAGCCTGCCCCGGGGCGTCCACCTTCGGGGCTGGAGGTCATTCCAATCTGGTCAGCGTGTTAGCGCAGAACCCGGCAATGCGCGTTGTAGACCAGCCAGCGGTCAAAGCCCGACACGCAGAATTCGACATTGTTTCCGACCGAGGCAAATCCCTGCCCCTCCTCGATCAGATACCAGATGTCGCGGTCATAGCCGTCCGAGAGCGTCACCTTCGCTCCGCAATAGTGGCGCGCGATCGGCCAGCGCTCGCTTGCGGGCTCGCTCCGGCGCAGGTGGATGCGATGGAAATCGGAAATGGCGACCTGCGGCAGGTTCGGCACGTTGCGCACCTGATGCGAGAACTTGCTGGTGATCCGGTTCAGCACCGAAGGCGTGCTGCAAACGCTGGGCACGCTCTCCTCAACATAGGGAGCAAGATCCGCCGCATGCGCAACGGGCTGCATGAGCAGCGGAGAACAGATGCCGGCAATGGCAAGAAGGGCGGACTTGGCGGCGCGGATCATTTCAACCTCTCAAGGTGATTTGGCGGCACTGTGAGGATTTCGCGAGGCGCGGTCAAGCGTCTGCCTTCTCTCCCGCAAGCCAGCGCAGGGACCATTTCGAGCCGGGTTCCAGCGCCAGCAGGCGATGAAGCTCCGGCAACAGGACCTTCAGTTCCGCCTCCAGCGTGAACGGCGGATTGACCACCACCATGCCGCTGCCGTCCAGCCGGGGAACGGAGGCTGCCGGCCGTATATCGAAGGCGATATCGAGCACGCGCGGAATCCCCGCTTCCGACAATGCGGCGTGAAAGGCCGCAACGGCCCGGCGGTCCTTGATCGGATACCACAGCGCATAGATGCCGCCCGGCCAGCGGCGATGCGCGCGCACCAGCCCGTCCACCAGCCGCTGGAACTCGCCGCCTTCCTCGAAGGGCGGGTCGACCAGCACAAGCCCGCGCTTTTCCTTCGGCGGAAGATGGCCCCCAAGCGCCAGCCAGCCATCCAGCTCGATCACCCGGGTCTGAATATCGCCTTCGAATCGGGCTTTGAGCGACGCCGCATCCCTGGGATGCAGTTCGATGGCCGTCAGCCTGTCCTGCCGGCGCAGGAGATGACGAACGATCAGCGGGGAGCCGGGATAATGCGCAAGATCCTCTGCGTCATTCACCGCACGAACGGCATCGAGATAAGGTGCCAGCAACGCCTGCGCCTCGGGACCGAGCTTCGTCCCGGTGACCTTGCCGATGCCATCGCGCCACTCCCCGGTCTTGCCGGCTTCCTCCGATGCCAGATCGTAGAAGCCGATGCCCGCATGGGTATCGATGACGCGGAAAGGCTTTTCCTTGCGCTTGAGATATTCGACGATGCGCGCGAGCACCGCGTGCTTCACGACATCGGCGAAGTTGCCGGCATGATAGGCGTGACGATAATTCACGGCCCGTTCCCCCTGCCCCAGCGCGGCGGTTGGGAATTCGGGTTGTCCGGCCGGTTCCTGCGGCGCCGGAACGCCAGCACCAGTCCGACGACCCCGACCCCCATCAAGGACAGGCCGACCGGCTGCATGCGCGAATCGACCGCGCCTGACTCGCGCCGCAACACCAGTTCCACGGCCTTGATGTCGGCATCCACCACGTTGCCCCTGCTCAAGTCGAAGCGGTATGTCCCCGCATCCACGGCTTCGATCAATCCGGCATCGTCACGGAACACACGCTCGGTGATCTGCGGGCTCTTCTGACGCGGCGTTGGGCCGGCACGGAAATCCAGCGTCTCCTCCAGCACCCTGCGGCCGTCATGCGCGGCAGTGATACCAAGCTGCGCCCTGCCGCTCTGGACGGCATGCGGGCGCCAGACGGTCAGATCGACCAGCACCCGAACGGGCGCATCGAAAGGCCGCAACGAAATTTCCGCCGGCACGAAGCGGCCCGCCTCGTAGACGCTCCATGTGCCGATTTCCGAGCCGGAGAAATTCGCAATGGCCCAGGGATAAAGACCAAGCGCGGCCCCCGCCAGCAGGACCAGCAAGAACAGGAAACGCATCACCAGTCCCGCCCGCACCACGTCATGCCTTGCGCTCCCAGCGGCGATCCGGCGTCTGCTGCCAGTAGGTCACCTCGTGTCCGGCGGCCTTCATCGCCTTCCAGTGGTTGCGCGCGGCCTCGAGCTGCACCGCGTCATGGCCATCGAACAGGAACACGGCCCGTTCATAGGCCGCGAGATCGGGCGGTTCGGCCCCATCGACGAGAAAGCGGATCTGGGCGCCGTTCGCATTGTCCGTTCCGGTCGTCAGCAGGACCGGCTGCTCGCCAGGAAATGCCTCGCGATCGGTGCCATGGGCGAGGAACGAATCGTCGCGAAATGTCCACAGATGCTGGTCGAGCGCATCGCGGCGATCTTCCGAGCCGGTTTGCACGACCACCCGCCAGCCGCGCTGCAGGCTGCGCTCCAGCAGGCCGGGCAGCGCATCCTCCAGCGTCGATTCGGTCAGGTGGTAGAACAATATCTCGGTCATGGCATCGCAGTCGGTCCGGCGCGGATCAGCGGTCTTCGTTATTTCTCATAATGATCGTGCACCAGCCGGTCGAGCAGCCTGACGCCGAAACCCGAGCCCCACGAGTGGTTGACGTCCGTGGACGGCGCGCCCATGGCCGTGCCCGCGATGTCGAGATGCGCCCAGGGCACATTGTCCTTTATGAAGCGCTGCAGGAATTGCGCGGCGGAGATCGCGCCGCCATAGCGGCCGCCGGTGTTTTTCATGTCGGCGTTCTTGGAATCGATGAGCTTGTCGTATTCCGGGCCGAGCGGCATGCGCCAGAGCCGCTCCTGCGTGGCGAGACCAGCCTGCGTCAGCCGGTTCGCCAGATCGTCATTGTTAGCGAACAGGCCGGCGTGATGCTGGCCCAGCGCCACCATGATGGCGCCGGTGAGCGTGGCAAGATCGATCACGGCCGTGGGCTGGAAGCGATCGCAGCAGTACCACAGCGCATCCGCCAGAACGAGCCGGCCTTCCGCGTCGGTGTTCATCACCTCGATGGTCTGCCCGGACATGGAGGTGACGATGTCGCCGGGGCGCTGCGCATAACCATCGACGGCGTTCTCCACCAGACCGACGATGCCGACCACATTGGCCTTGGCCTTGCGCGAGGCAAGCGCGTGCATGAGCCCGGTGACCGCCGCCGCGCCGCCCATGTCGCCCTTCATGTCCTCCATGCCGGACGGCGACTTCATGGAATTGCCGCCGGTATCGAAGGTCACGCCCTTGCCGACCACGGCCAGCGGCTTTGCGCCCTTGCGGCCGCCTTCCCAGCGCATGACCGCCAGGCGCGCGCCCCGCGGCGAGCCTTGCGCCACGCCCAGCAGCGCGCCCATGCCGGCCTTCTTCATCTCCTTTTCGGTCAGGATATCGACCTGCACGCCGAGCGCTTCCATATCCTTGATACGGGAGGCGAACTCGACCGGGCCAAGGACATTGGCCGGCTCATTGACCAGATCGCGAGCCAGGTTGACGCCGTCGACCATGGCTTTCAGGCCGGCAAATGCCTTGCGGGCGCCGGCCGGGTCCGCACACATAATCGTGATGCGGGCCGCCTTGCGGCGCGCCCCTGCGCTCTCGTCGTCCTTCTCGGACTTGCGGGTCTTGTATTTGTCGAAGGCGTAGGAGCGCAGCAATATCCCTGCCGCGACATTCGCCGCATCGGCGGCCTCGGCCGCTGCATTTGCGGGCAAGTCGAGCACGATGGTCGCATCCTTCGCCTTCGCCGTAGCAGCCGCGATCGTGCCGCCGAGACGCAGCCATGCATGCTCGTCCAGATCGTCGGTCTTGCCGGCTCCGATGACGGTCAGCTTGTCGAGCTGCGTGCCCTGCGGTGCCAGAAGATCGAGCTTGGCCCCGAATTTGCCGGAAAAGTCCGCGATCCCCAGAATGCGCTCAAGTACGCCGGCCGGATCGATGCCGGCGACCGCCTCCCCGAAGCCGGCCTGCTCGGCAAACAGGAGGCAGGCGCTGCCCTTCGTGGGCACGGAGAACTTGGCGAAGCTTATGGCAGGGGTCGATGTCATCAAACTGTGCTTTCGGTATCGTGGAAGATCGCGAGAGTTGGTCGTTTTGCGTGTCTTGGCAAGCTATGGTGAATGCCATGGATAGCAGATCGCGCGATTCGGTTGCGCATCGTCGGTCGCATTTTTAAACCATCCTTTTTCGAAACCTGTTGTTAACCATGAGCCTTCGCGCTTTTTTATCCATTCGGAACGACATTGCGCCCATGGGAAGCGCGATCCGGGCCATGGTTTCGGGTCGCGTGAGTGTGCGGGCGGCACCAGGGCCGACATCCCTCTTTGTGAGGCACGATGCCAGATAAACCGCTCGAGACGCCATCCGCATGAAGGTCATCGAACGCTATATACTGCGCCGCATGCTGACGCTCTTTCTTGGAGCGCTGGCATGGACGCTGGCTATCGTGTGGACAACGCAGGTTCTGGCGCGCATCGATCTCGTCACCGACGGCGGCCAGTCCGCCTTCACCTTCTTCGAGGTCGCGGCCCTGATCATCCCGACGGTCATTCCCATCGTCGTTCCCTTCGCGGTGGCCGGTGCCGTCGCCCAGACGCTGTCGGGAATGAATGCCGATTCCGAACTCGTGGTCATCAACGCCGCCGGCGCATCACGCATGACCGTGGCGAAACCGGTGCTGCTCCTGGCGGTGGCGGCCAGCATATTCTGCTTCGTGATCCAGAACGGCGTCGAGCCCTATGCGCGCCAACGCAACCGCGACCTCATCGCCGAGGCGCGCGCCGATTTCCTGTCGCTGGTCATCCAGGAAGGCACCTTCCGCAAGATCGAGGACGGCCTGTTCGTCCAGGTCGGCGAGCGGCTGCCCGGCAATCGCCTGGCCGGCATTTTCGTGGCCGACAGCCGTGAGGAGGGCATCGATCTCATCTATTACGCCAAGACCGGCGCGGTGGTGGACCGGAGCGACACCAAGGCCTTGCTGATGAATGACGGCGTCGTCCAGCGCAAGGCGGTCGGCGGCGACATCTCCATCGTCCACTTCACCTCATACGCCTTCGACCTTTCGGCCTTCGACGCGGACACGGGCAGCGCGGTGCGCATGCCCAAGGACCAGACGACCGCCTATCTGCTCAACCCGAACCGCAACGACGAGGTCTACAAGAAGTCGCCGCATCTCTACAAAAACGAGCTCAACAAGCGCTTCTCGGAATGGCTTTATCCCATCGCCTTCGCGCTCATCGCGCTTGCCGTGGCGGGTGATGCCAAGTCGCATCGCGAAGCACGTATCCACCCCCTGGTGACGACGATCTGCATTGCCCTGTTCGTCCGCTGGATGGGCTATTTCGCCGAGGGCCAGACAAAGACCCAGCCGCTGTTCAACTATGTGCTCTATGCCGTGCCGATCGGCATGGCGCTGGTATCGGTGTGGTGCATCAGGACGCAGCGTGCAATGGAGCTTCCGATCGGCTGGGTGGATGCGATCAACGCGTTTTCCGGCCGCGTGTCGCGCTTCCTCACGGATCTCAGGCTGCGCATTTCCAACAGCCGGATCGGCCGGGGGTCCGTCTGATGGGCTGGACGCTGGGCCGCTACTTCTTCTTCCGCTACGCGACCATCGCAACATGGTTCTTCCTGGGCATTTTCGCGCTGGTCTTCCTGATCGATTTCACGGAACTGACCAGCCGCACCGCCCGCATCCCCGGCTTCACCTACTGGATCGGCGCCACCATATCGGCCCTGCGGGTGCCGATGCTGGTGCTGCAGACGGTGCCTTTCGTCGGCCTGTTTGCGGCGATGGCGACGCTGGTTTCGCTGAACCGCAAATATGAGCTGGTGGTGGCGCGGGCAGCCGGCATCTCCGCCTGGCAATTCCTGCTGCCGGTCTGCCTTGGCGCGTTTCTTTTCGGCGTGCTCGCCGTCGTCGTGCTGAACCCTCTGGCCGCCAGCGGGCTGGTGCATTCGCAGCAGGTGGAAAATCTTCTGCGCTCCGGCAATTCGAATACGGTCGACAGCAGTTCGGTGCCGTGGCTGCGCCAGAAGACCGCCTCCGGCGACACCATCATCGGCGCCCGCGCCATCCTCAGCCAGGGGCTAGAGATGGCCGACGCCACGTTCTTCATGCTCGACAGCGACGGCGACATATTCGAACGCAGGGATGCAAAGCGGGTGTTCCTGCGCGACGGCTATTGGGAGCTGCAAAACGTCACCGTTCGGCCATCCAACGGTCCCGGCGAGAAGAAGGATATCGACCGGGTTCCCACCGACCTGAAGCCGGAATTCGTCCAGGAACGGCTGGCGCAGCCCGAAACGATCCCATTTTTTGAGTTGCCGAAGAAAATCGAGGTTGCCCGCTCCTTCGGCCTCGGGGCAAATGCCTTCGCGATGCAATTCGATTCGCTGATCGCCCTGCCCTTCCTGCTGGTGGCCATGACGC
The DNA here is from genome assembly GCF_052978165.1 of Aquamicrobium terrae. Lineage (NCBI taxonomy): Bacteria > Pseudomonadati > Pseudomonadota > Alphaproteobacteria > Hyphomicrobiales > Phyllobacteriaceae > Aquamicrobium > Aquamicrobium terrae. Next base: position 76,896 of record NZ_JBRKLZ010000001.1, on the reverse strand, counting down.
TGATCGCCGCGACGGTGTCGATGCGCTTCGCCCGCATGGGGCAATCCGCGACGATGATTCTGGGTGGTGTTGTCGCAGGCTTTCTGCTTTATGTCGTCTCGGTTCTCGTCAAGGCGTTCGGTGTGGCGGGGTTCGTGCCCACGGTTGTGGCGGCATGGTTCCCGGTTGTCGTTGCCATGTTTTTCGGAGTAACATTCCTTTTGTATAAGGAAGATGGCTAGTGAGGGGGGCGGTTTTGCAACGCGGTCGGTTCAGCCGATTGTCGCTCCTGTGCGGCGTCAGCGGGCTTGCGTGCCTGCTGGCAAGCGGCTTGGCGACTGCTCCTGCCTTCGCGCAATCCGTGGAGGATCTGGCTTCGGACGTTCCCTCCAATGCCCAGATGCTGCTGGAATCCGAGACCCTCGTCTACGATAACGATTCGCAGACCGTGACCGCCGTCGGCGGCGTGCAGATCGACTATGCCGGCAACCGGCTTGTCGCGCAGCGTGTCGAATACGACCGCAAGACGCAGCGCCTCGTCGCCAGCGGCGATGTCGAGATCATCAACAGCGACGGAACCAAGATCAATTCCGAGCACATCGACATCACCGACGACTTCGCGGACGGTTTCGTCAACGCGCTGCGCGTCGAAACTGTGGATAAGACCTATTTCGCCGCCGAAAGCGCCGAGCGCATGGGTGGCGTGCTGACCACATTCCACAACGGCGTCTACACCGCCTGCGAACCGTGCGAGGACAAGCCCGACAAGCCAGCCATCTGGCGGGTGAAATCGCAGAAGATCATCTGGAACAGCCAGAAGAAGACGATCCGCTTCCAGAACTCCAATTTCGAGTTCTTCGGCATGCCGATCGCCTATCTGCCGGTGTTCGAGATCGCCGACCCGACGGTGAAGCGCAAGAGCGGCTTCCTGTTCCCGTCGATCTCCTACAAATCCGACCTCGGCGTCGGCGTCGGCATTCCCTATTATTTGGCCCTGTCGCCCACCTACGACCTGACGGTGAAGGGCAACTACTATTCCAAGCAAGGTTTCCTCGGCGAGGCCGAGTGGCGCCAGCGCTTCAACAACGGCCAGTACAACCTGAAGATCGCCGGCATCCGCCAGCAGGATCCCGGTGCCTTCGATGCGAACACCGAAAACAGCGGCCCTGATGACAAGCCGAACAGATTCCGCGGCATGATGGGAACGGAAGGCCAGTTCGCGATCAATTCGCGCTGGGATTTCGGCTGGAACATCCTGCTGCAGACGGACAAGAACTTTTCCCGAACCTACGGCATCGACGGCTTCGAGGAATATGTCCATCGCTCCGAGGTCTATCTGACCGGCCTGAACGACCGGAACTACTTCGACCTGCGGGGCATGAAGTTCCAGATTCAGGAAGATATTCTGGAAAGCAATGATAATGGCCGTAGCGAGAAGCAGCCCTGGGTGCTGCCGTCGTTCGACTATGCCTATATTCCCGACACGCCGTTGGCTGGCGGTCAGCTTTCATTCAACGTCAATGCACGCGCGCTCCACCGCAGCCGGTTTGACGGTTCATACCTGCGGGATTCCAACACTAACGCTATCATCCGCGAACCCATAACCAACGATCCGATCTATCAGCGTGTTCGCGGCATTGATGGCAATAGCGGCCGCCTGACAGCCGAGGCGGAATGGAAGCGTTCTTTCGTCACCGATGGCGGCATGGTGTTCACCCCGCTGCTCGCGTTCCAGGCTGATGGAAGCTATCTGAATGCGTCGTCCGAATCGCTGGCGGCGATTGACAACATGGCGCGAAACAGCGGCACCACCGCCGACATGCGCTCGTCCTTCTTTCGGGGGATGGCGACGCTGGGCCTCGAATGGCGCTGGCCGATCCTGTTCTCGGCCACGGGCTCGTCGCATGTGCTGGAGCCGATGGCGCAGCTTTTTCTGCGCCCCAACGAATCCTATGTCGGCGGGCTCGCGGTTCCCAACGAGGACGCGCAAAGCTTCGTCTTCGACGCCTCGACCCTGTTCGAGCGCGACAAGTTCTCCGGCTACGACCGCATCGAGGGCGGCACCCGCGCCAATGTCGGCTTCCGCTATGTCAGCAGCTACGACAACGGCTGGACAACGAACGCCATGTTCGGCCAATCCTACCACCTGAATGGCGAAAACTCCTTCGCGGCTCCCGACCTCGTCAATGTCGGCGCCAATTCCGGCCTTGAAACCGACCGCTCCGACTATGTCGGCCTGGTTGGCCTGAGCAGCCCGAACGGCATTTCCGCCTCGCTCAGCGGCCGCTTCGACGAGCAGACCTTCGAGGTTCGCCGCTCGGAAGTGAAGCTCGGCTACTCCGGCAGCCCGATTTCCTTGTCGGCACGCTATGCCTTCATCCAGGCACAGCCGGATTATGGCTTCACCGAGGATCGTCATGAAGTGTCCTTCGGCGGCTCGGCCCAGTTCGCGGAAAACTGGCGTGTCTTCGGGTCCGGCACCTATGACCTTGAGGAGAACGTCATGGTCAGGAACGGCATCGGCTTCGGCTATGCCGACGAGTGCTTCACCTACCTGATGACCTATTCGCAGACGCGAGACCGTGACGACAAGGAAGTGTCGCAAAGCATCGGCTTCAACATTTCCTTCCGTACGCTTGGCGACTTCGGTTCCGCGACAAGCAACTTCATCCAGTAACGGATATGGCGCTCGACACGGTTTTGCCGCATAACGCGGGCAGAAACGTCTTTTCCAAGTTATCACCCGACGTGAACTGAAAGCTGGATGCCTGGAATGAGGAAATACTTCCTGTCAGCGAGCCTTGCGCTGTTCGTCGCGGCAACGGCCGTTTCGGCGGTGGCTGTCCCGACCCCGGCCGCGGCCGCCGAGATCAAGTATGTCGTCAACAACGTGCCGATCACCACGACCGACATCCAGCACCGCAACGCCTTCTTCCGCCTCCAGCGGCGCAAGGGCGACGCGGGCAACGAAATGATCGAGCAGACCCTGCGCCTTGCCGAGGCCCAGCGCCTGGGCATCCGCATCAGCGACAAGCAGGTCAACGACGCCTATGCGCGCTTTGCCTCCAGCAACAAGATGCAGGTCGCCCAGCTCGATTCCATCCTGGCGCAGGCCGGCGTCACCAAGCAGCATTTCAAGGATTTCATCCGCTCGCAAATGGCGTGGAACCAGGCGATCGGGGCGCGCTACCGGGCCGAACAGTCGAGCACCGGCCTCTCCAGCCAGCAGGAAGCGGTGCGCAACATGCTGAAGAAGGGCGGCAGCAAGCCTTCCGCCACAGAATACATGCTCCAGCAGGTGATCTTCGTCATTCCCCCGGCCGAACGCAAATCGACGCTGGGCAAGCGCAAGCGCGAGGCGGAGGCGTTGCGCGCGCGCTTCAACGGTTGCGCCAACACGCATCAGTTCGCCAAGGGCCTGCTTGACGTGACCGTGCGCGACCTCGGCCGTATCCTGGCGCCTCAACTGCCCCCGGAATGGGCCGACCAGATCAAGAAGACCAAGGCCGGCGGCGCCACCGGCGTGCGCGAAACGGATCGCGGCGTGGAGTTCATCGGCGTGTGCAGCGCCCGCGAGGTCTCCGACGACCGGGTGGCGCAGCTTGTCCTTCAGGAAGAGAACGCCAATGCCGATGCCGACGAACTCGGCAAGAAATACATGGAAGAGCTGAAGAAGAAAGCCAACATCGTTCGGCGCTGAGATGCATAGCCAAGGCGCTCCGCTTGCCCTCAGCATCGGCGATCCGTCCGGCATAGGCCCGGAAATCGCCATGGCCGCCTGGCAGCGGCGGCATGAAGCCAGCCTTCCGCCCTTTTATATGCTTGCTGATCCGGCACTCGTCACCGCGCGCGCCCGGTTGCTCGGCGAGGATATTCCCCTTGCAGAGGTGAACCCGGCACAGGCCGTGGCGAGCTTTTCCGATGTCTTGCCCATTGTTCCGCTTGAGAATCGCTTCATCGACACGCCCGGCCGGCCCGACAAGGCCAACGCCGCCGGTATTGTCGAGGCCATCGACCGTGCGGTGGCGGATTGTTTTTCGGGCGCCGCCGCTGCAGTGGTGACCTGTCCCATCGCCAAGAAGCCGCTTTACGATGCCGGCTTCAGCTTTCCCGGACATACCGAGTATCTCGCCCATCTCGCTTCCGGGCGCGCGGGCAGAGCCGTCATGCCGGTCATGATGCTGGCCGGCCCGGAATTGCGGACGGTGCCTGTCACCATCCATATCGCGCTCGCCGAGGTGCCGAAGGCGCTAAACACCGAACTTGTCGTCGAGACGGCCCGCATCACCGCTGCGGACCTGCGCGACCGTTTCGGATTGGCCGATCCGAGGCTCGCCATTTCAGGGTTGAATCCGCATGCCGGCGAGGATGGCGCAATGGGTACTGAGGACCGCGATATCGTCGCGCCCGCCATCTCGACCTTGCGGGCAGAAGGGATCAACGCCTTCGGCCCGCTGCCGGCCGACACCATGTTCCATGCCAGCGCTCGGGCCCGCTACGATGTCGCGCTGTGCATGTATCATGACCAGGCCCTTATCCCCGCCAAGGCGCTCGCCTTCGACGACGCGGTGAATGTGACGCTCGGCTTGCCCTTCATCCGTACATCACCGGACCATGGCACCGCCTTCGACATAGCGGGCAAGGGGATTGCGCGCCCAGACAGCCTCATCGCGGCGCTCAAGCTTGCGGGCCGACTGGCGCTCACCGGCAGAACGGCGGAAACCGCTTGAGCTTCGACGGTCTGCCCCCGCTGCGCGACGTCATCGACCGCCATGAATTGCGGGCGAAGAAGGCGCTCGGGCAGAATTTCCTGCTCGACCTCAACTTGACCGGCAAGATCGCCCGCGCCGCCGGCGATCTGACGCATGCAACCGTCATCGAGGTCGGCCCCGGGCCGGGAGGGCTGACGCGCGCCCTGCTCGCCCATGGCGCCAAGCGTGTCATCGCCATCGAGAAGGACGAGCGTTGCCTGGCCGCGCTCGACGAGATTTCCCGGCACTACCCCGGCCGCCTGCAAGTGGTGCCGGGCGATGCGCTGAAGACCGATTTCGCGCAGCTCGCCAGCACCGGCGAGCCGGTCAGGATCGCCGCCAACCTGCCTTACAATGTCGGCACCGAATTGCTGGTGCGCTGGCTCACGGTCAGGCAATGGCCGCCCTTCTACCAGTCGATGACGCTGATGTTCCAGCGCGAGGTCGCGCAGCGCATCGTGGCGGAGCCGGGCAGCGAGGCCTATGGCCGGCTGGGCGTTCTGGCCGGCTGGCGCACGCAGGCGCGCATAGCCTTCGACGTGCCGCCGCAGGCCTTCACGCCGCCGCCCAAAGTCACCTCGTCCGTGGTGCATGTGGTGCCGCGTGAAGAGCCCCTGCCTGCCGATGTCGGAAAGCTCGGAAAGCTGACCGAAGCGGCCTTCGGCCAGCGCCGCAAGATGCTGCGCCAGAGCTTGAAAGGACTGGGCGGCGAGAGACTTCTGGAAAGCGTCGGCATCGACCCGACGCGCAGGGCCGAGACGCTCAGCGTCGAAGAGTTCGTCCGCCTCGCCAACGCAACCTGAGAGCGGCCTCAGGCGACGGCTTCGTCCATCAGCCCGGAAACGAAATCGAACAGGCCCGGACGGCGGTCGCGGCGCAGGCGTTCGGCCGTGACGATCGATACCACCTCGGTGAAGGCACGGTCGAGGTCGTCATTGACGACGACGAAATCATATTCCGTCCAGTGCTCGATCTCGTCACGGGCGTTGTTCAGGCGGGTCTCGATCACCGCTTCCTGATCTTCGGCACGGCGCATCAGTCGCGCCTTCAGCTCGGTCATGGACGGCGGCAGGATGAAGATCGAAACGATGTCGCCCCGCATCTTCTCGCGCAATTGCTGGGCACCCTGCCAGTCGATGTCGAACAGCATGTCGCGCCCTTCGGCCATGGCCTTTTCGGCGGGACCACGCGGCGTGGCGTAGAAATTGCCGTGCACTTCGGCCCATTCCAGCAGTTCATCGTTGTCGCGCAGGATCTCGAACTCGCGGCGGCTGCGGAAATGATAGTGGCGGCCGTCGATTTCACTGCCCCGGCGCGGGCGCGTGGTGACGCTGACGGAGAGTTCGAACTGGTTGTCGCTTTCCAGCAGATTGCGCGCAATCGTCGACTTGCCCGCGCCGGAGGGCGAGGACAGGACCAGCATCAAACCCCGGCGACGGATTTGGGAACCGACATCTCTTGGCGGCATCTGCTACTCCAGATTCTGAACCTGCTCGCGGAACTGATCGACGACGGCCTTCAGGTCAAGCCCGATGGCGGTGATCGAGGCGGCGTTCGATTTAGAGCATAAGGTATTCGATTCGCGATTGAATTCCTGCGCAAGAAAGTCGAGCTTGCGGCCGACCGCTCCACCCGTGGCCAGCAAGGCACGCCCCGAGGCCACATGGGTCTTCAGCCGGTCGATCTCCTCGCGGATATCGGCCTTGGTGGCAAGGAAGGCGGCTTCCTGATGGAGCCGTGTTTCATCCAGTTCCCCGCCGGCGTCGAGCAAAAGCTTCACCTGCTCCGCCAGCCGCTCCCGAATGGCCGTCACCTCGCGGGACGGGTCGGCTTCGGCCCGCAAAGTCAGTTCCTCGATCCTGTCCAGATGGCCGAGAAGAAGGCTGCCCAGCGCTCCTCCCTCATCGAGCCGCGCCTGCTCCAGTTGTGCAAGCGCTGCTTCGAGCGCCTGCTGGATGGAGGAATCGAGTGCGGCGCGCATTTCCGGTGTTTCCACCACCTCCGGGATTTCCAGAACGCCGCGAAGAGCAAGCAGGCCGTCGGCACTGGGCGGGGCCACGCCGAACTGCTCCTGCAGACGCTGCGCCAGCCCGGCAACGTCCCTGAGGAAGGCTTCGTTGACCACCGGCTGCGCCAGCGTCCCGGCCGGCCGGGTCACGGTCAGCGTCGCCTGAAAGCTGCCGCGCGCGAAGCGCTTCTGGATCGACTGGCGTACCGGCAGTTCCAGCCTGTCGAAACCGGGCGGCAGGCGCAGCCGCACCTCGGCGCTCTTGCCGTTGACCGATTTCAGTTCCCAGGCGATGGCCGCCCCTTCGTGTTCGGCCGCCACCCGGGCAAATCCCGTCATGCTTTGCAGGGTCATATGATCCTCCCCCGGCCCGCCATCGGAAATCCCCGGCACACCCGTTCTGCCCGGAAACCGGCACGGCCTTCCGTTCTACTGTGTGGAGCTGGGTGCGGCCGCGTCACCGCTTGCATCGGTGCCGGTTTGCCCGGGAGCAGCCTTGGCCGCCTCTTCCGCCTGCTTGCGCTGCCAGGCGCGATAGCGGGCGACGTTGTCGTTGTGCTCTTTCAACGTCGTCGCAAAAGCGTGGCCGCCGGTGCCATCCGCCACGAAGTAGAGTTCCTCGGTTCGGGAGGGGTTGGCGACAGCCTCAAGCGAAGCGCGACCGGGATTGGCGATCGGCGTCGGGGGCAGACCGTTGATCGTGTACGTGTTGTAAGGTGTCGGCTTCTCGATGTCGGACTGGTAGATCGGCCGGTCGCTCGGCTTTCCCTTGCCGCCGAACAGGCCGTAGATGATCGTGGGGTCCGATTGCAGGCGCATGCCCTTGCGCAGCCGGTTCAGGAACACCGCGGCGATGCGCGAGCGCTCATCACCGCGCGAAGTCTCCTTCTCCACGATGGAGGCAAGCGTGACGAACTCGTTCTCATCGGCCAGCGGCAGGTCGGAAACGCGGCGAGCCCAGATCTCGGTGACCATCGCCTTCTGGTCGGCCAACAGCTTGTCGACCATCTGCTGGCGGGTGGCGCCACGGGTAAAGCGCAGCGTATCGGTGGCGATGCTGCCCTCGGGCGGCAGGTCCTTCGGCATGTCGCCGCTCAACGCCTCGTGCGCGGCAATACGGTCGAACGCCTGATGCACGGTCAGGCCCTCGGGAATGGTGAGCGCATAGGTCACCGACTTGCCGCTCTTCAGCAATTCCATGATGTCGCGCATGGACGCATGCGGCTTGATTTCGTACTCGCCGGCCTTCAGCGCCTGGTCGTTGTCATAGGCGCGCACGCCAAGACGGAAGATTCGCGAATCACTGATCAGGCCGCGGCGCTCGAGCTGCTCCGCGATCTGCGCCACGCCGGTGCTGGGCTTGACCAGGAAGGTTTCGCCCGTTGCCGACGGGCCAGGCTCCACGAACGCCTTCTTGCCGAAATAGACGGCAAGGCCCGCGCCCACCATCACCAGCAGGATCAGCGAGAGCATGAAATTCATGAAGACGATGATCTGGCTGCGGGAACGACGCGACCGCTTGGCCGGCGGCGGCGTTCCCTTTTCCGGGCGCAGTGCTTCGTTTGCCGTCTTCGGCACAATGGGACCGCCCGGCGGTACCGGGCGCTGGCCGAACTCGTTGCCCCCAGGATTGGTGTTCATGGCACCCCGATCTGATGTCGTATCGATTCCCCTCCGGCAGAGTAGGAGCGAATATGGCAAAATTCGCGGCGCCCGGCACGACCGGACGCCGTACGCGACGGCTTGTCAGCCATTAAAGCGCTGGAAGATCAGCGAAGCGTTGGTGCCGCCGAAGCCGAAGGAATTGGACAGCGCCACGTCGATCTGGCGCTGGCGCGGCTTGTTCGGCACGAGATCGATCGCGGTCTCGCGTTCGGGATTGTCCAGATTGATCGTCGCCGGCGCGATGTTGTCGCGGATGGCGAGGATGGAGAAGATCGCTTCCGCCGCGCCGGCGGCGCCAAGCAGGTGGCCGATCGACGACTTGGTCGACGACATCGAAATCTTCGACGCCGCATCACCGACCAGGCGCTCGACGGCGCCGAGCTCGATCGTGTCGGCCATGGTCGAAGTGCCATGGGCATTGATGTAGTCGATGTCGGACGGCTTGAGATTGGCGCGCTTCAACGCCGCGGTCATGCAGCGGAAAGCACCGTCGCCATCCTCGGAAGGGGCAGTGATATGGTAGGCATCGCCGGTGAGGCCATAGCCGGTCACTTCGGCGTAGATGTGCGCGCCGCGGGCCTTGGCGTGTTCCAGTTCCTCCAGAACCACGACGCCGGCACCCTCGCCCATGACGAAGCCGTCGCGGTCGCGGTCATAGGGCCGCGATGCCTTTTCGGGCGTGTCGTTGCGCTCGGTGGAAAGCGCGCGGCAGGCAGCAAAGCCGGCCAGTGAAAGCCGTGTCACCGGGGCCTCGGCGCCGCCAGCCAGCATCACGTCCGCATCGCCCCACATGATCAGCCGCGCCGCATCGCCGATGGCGTGCGCGCCGGTCGAGCACGCCGTCACGACTGCGTGATTGGGACCCTTGAGGCCGTGGCGGATGGAAACCTGGCCCGAGACCAGATTGATGATCTGGCCGGGAATGAAGAAGGGGCTGATGCGGCGCGGGCCACGCTCCTTGAGCGTGAGGGCGTTTTCGGCAATGCCCTCGATGCCGCCGATACCCGAACCGATGAGGACGCCGGAGGCGCAACGCTCCTCCTCCGTCTTCGGCTCCCACCCGGAATCCCTGATCGCTTCGTCGGCGGCAGCAATCCCGTACAGGATGAACTCGCCGATCTTGCGCAGTTCCTTGGCTTCGAGCACGGCCTCCGGGTTGAAGGTGCCGTTCGTCCCGTCGCCACGGGGAATGACGTGGGCGATCTTGCAGGCAAGATCGTCCACCTCGAACTCGGTCACACGGCGTGCTGCGCTGCGGCCGGACAGAAGCTCCTTCCATCCGTGCTCGTAACCCATACCGAAAGGCGAAAGCAGGCCGAGACCCGTAACGACAACGCGCCGCATGTCAGAAATCATGTCCGCCGGAAGAGATCAGGCGGAAGCCTTGTCGATGAACTTGACGGCGTCACCGACGGTCAGGATGGTCTCGGCGGCATCATCGGGGATCTCGACGCCGAATTCTTCCTCGAATGCCATGACGAGCTCGACCGTGTCGAGGCTGTCTGCGCCCAGATCGTCGATAAAGCTGGCCTGCTCGGTCACCTTGTCGGCGTCGACGCCGAGATGCTCGATAACGATCTTCTTGACGCGCTCTGCGGTGTCACTCATTTGGGCATCCTCGTCTTCAGGTTAGGTCTGTCTTCGTTAGCGGTCGCAATGCCGCTAATCAAGTTGAAAAGATGGTCCTGCAACAAACGCTACAAAGCAGGCCGCTTCCGGCGAGAGCCTTGGAATTGCGGGCCGCATTACACGAAAATTCCCGCGCGTCCAAGGCGAAAAGCCGACTATACCTAGATCATCGACCTAGATCATCGCCATGCCGCCATTCACATGAATGGTCTGGCCGGTCACATAGGCGGCTTCGTTCGAGGCGAGATAGGCGACCGCGGCGGCGACTTCGTCGCCGGTGCCCATGCGCCTGGCCGGAATGGCCGCCATGATGGTTTCCTTCTGCTTGTCGTTGAGCTTGTCGGTCATGGCCGATTCGATGAAGCCCGGCGCCACGCAGTTGACGGTGATGTTGCGGGTGGCGATCTCCTGCGCCAGCGACTTGGAGAAGCCGATGATGCCGGCCTTGGAGGCGCAGTAGTTCGCCTGGCCCGGATTGCCGGTCACGCCCACGACGGAGCTGATGTTGATGATGCGGCCGTGGCGGCGGCGCATCATCGGATGCGTCAGTTCCCGCGTCAGCCGGAACACGGCCGACAGGTTGACGTTGATGACGTCGTCCCAGTCGGCGTCGCTCATGCGCACGAACAGGCCGTCGCGGGTGATGCCGGCATTGTTGACGAGGATGTCCACGCCTTCGAGCTCGGCTTCCGCCTTCTGGCCGAGTGCCTTGACCTCGGCGGCATCCGACAGGTTGGCCGGAAACAGCTTCACCCGCTCGCCAAGTTCGCCGGCCAGCGTCTCGAGCTTTTCAACGCGCGTGCCGTGCAGGCCGACGATGGCGCCATTCGCATGAAGCACGCGGGCGATGGCCTCGCCTATTCCGCCGGTCGCGCCCGTCACCAGCGCCTTGCGGCCAGTCAGATCAAACATTTCTGCCTCCTTCAACGCCCCACAAGGCGGCTTGTCCGAAATCAGCCGAGAGCGGCGAGTGCCGCATCCACATCGGCCGGCGTTCCGACGGAACTGACAGCGATATCGCGATTTATACGGCGCGCAAGCCCGGAGAGCACCTTTCCAGCGCCAATTTCATAAAGCGTGGTGACGCCGTTGGCGCCGAACCACTCGACCGTCTCGCGCCAGCGCACGCGGCCCGTCACCTGCTCCACCAGCCGGCTGGTGATCAGCTCGGGATCGGTCGCCGGCTCCACGGACACGTTCGAAACCACGGGCACCACCGGAGCATTGCGCTGCACGCCGGCCAGCGCCTCGCGCATGGCGTCCGCCGCCGGCGCCATCAAGGCGCTGTGGAAGGGTGCGGAAACCTGCAGCATCAGCGCCCGCTTGGCGCCCTTTTCGGTGCACAGCGCCGCCGCCCGCTCGACCGCAGCCTTGCTGCCCGAGATGACGAGCTGACCGCCGCCATTGTCGTTGGCGATCTGGCAGACCTCACCTTGCGCGGCTTCGGCGCAGGCGGCGTCCACGTCCGCCTGTTCGAGACCGATGATGGCAGCCATGGCGCCCTCGCCCGGCGGAACCGCCGCCTGCATGGCGTTGCCGCGAATGCGCAACAGCCGCGCCGCATCGGCAATCGAGACGAAACCGGCCGCAGCAAGCGCCGAGTATTCGCCGAGCGAATGGCCGGCGACATAGGCGACCTTGTCCTTCAGGGAGAAGCCCCGCGCTTCCAGTGCGCGCATGGCAGCCAGCGACACCGCCATCAGCGCCGGCTGGGCGTTGGCGGTGAGGGTCAGCGTCTCTTCCGGCCCCTCGAAGATTAGGGTGGAAAGCTTCTCGCCGAGCGCCTCGTCGACTTCCTCGAACACCCGGCGCGCCTCCGGATAGGCATCGGCCAATTCCTTGCCCATGCCCACGGTTTGACTTCCCTGCCCCGGAAAGGTGAATGCGATTGCCATGATCCGCCTCGGTTAGCGCCAGGAACAGGCGGCAGTCAGGCCGGAATCGCCTGGAGCCGCGCATGCGAAAAAATCAAAACGGTGACCGGCATTCGTCGGAATGCGCGCCGCTCTGCCCCCGCGTGTCGCGCATTGAGGCCCGCCAAGTCAAGTCCGGCCCATACATTATGAGGCCGGAACATCGGTCATGATGTTCCGGCCTCATCGATGATCGGGCTGGCCAATCGCGCCGCCGTTGCCCGAAGCGGGCATGGAGTGCCGCTACTTGCGGGGTAGCTGGGGCACCAGGCTGCGCTTGCCTCCTTCCCTGGATTTCGGCTGGGCCTTCGGAGGCGAGGCCTTCTTGGCCACGGTCTTCTTGGCGGCGGGTTTGCGGGCTTTCGGCCGCTCCTCCGGCTCCTTCTTCGGCTGCACCTTCGCTTCGTCTGGCACGGTTTCCAGCTTCAGGCCGGTTTCCCCGGTTTCCTTCTTCTCGACGGTCACCCGCACCGTGCCGCCCTTCTTGAGCTTGCCGAACAGCACTTCCTCGGCCAGCGGCTTCTTGATGTGCTCCTGGATGACGCGGCCGAGCGGACGGGCGCCCATCTTTTCGTCATAGCCCTTGTCGGCCAGCCACGCGACCGCCTCCTCCGACAGGTCGAAGGTGACGCCACGCTCGGAAAGCTGGGCTTCGAGCTGCATGACGAACTTCTGCACCACCTGATGGATGACCGGCACCGGCAGCGAGCCGAACGGGATGATCGCATCGAGACGGTTGCGGAACTCCGGCGTGAACAGCCGGTTGATGGCCTCCATGTCGTCGCCTTCGCGCTTCGACGAGCCGAAGCCGATGGCCGCCCTGGCGAGATCCTGTGCACCCGCATTCGTGGTCATGATGAGGATCACGTTGCGGAAGTCGATCTGCTTGCCGTTGTGGTCGGTCAGCTTGCCGTGGTCCATCACCTGCAACAGGATGTTGAACAGGTCCGGATGCGCCTTCTCGATCTCGTCAAGCAGCAGCACGCAGTGCGGATGCTGGTCGACGCCATCGGTCAGCAGGCCGCCCTGGTCGAAGCCGACATAGCCGGGAGGCGCGCCGATTAACCGCGAAACGGTGTGGCGTTCCATATATTCCGACATGTCGAAGCGCAGCAATTCGACGCCGAGCGACGCAGCAAGCTGCTTCGCCACCTCGGTCTTGCCGACGCCGGTAGGACCTGAGAACAGATAGGAACCGATCGGCTTGTCGGGCTCGCGCAGGCCCGCGCGGGCCAGCTTGATGGCCGAGCTGAGCGCGGTGATGGCGGTGTCCTGACCATAGACCACGCGCTTCAACTCGTTCTCGAGACCGGCCAGCACCTTCTCGTCATCGGCGGACACCGTCTTGGGCGGGATGCGCGCCATGGTGGCGATGGTGGCCTCGATTTCCCGGATGCCGATGGTCTTCTTGCGCTTGTTCTCCGGCACCAGCATCTGCGAGGCGCCGGTTTCGTCGATCACGTCGATCGCCTTGTCCGGCAGCTTGCGGTCGCTGATGTAGCGGGCCGACAGCTCCACCGCGCCCTTGATGGCGTCGTTGGTGTACTTGACCTTGTGGAACTCCTCGAAATAGGGCTTCAGCCCCTTCATGATCTCGATGGCGTCCTCGACCGTCGGTTCGTTGACATCGATCTTCTGGAACCGGCGCACAAGTGCCCTGTCCTTCTCGAAGAACTGGCGGAATTCCTTGTAAGTCGTTGATCCAATGCAACGAATTGCACCAGAGGAAAGCGCCGGCTTCAGCAGGTTGGACGCATCCATGGCCCCGCCGGACGTCGCCCCGGCACCGATCACGGTATGGATCTCGTCGATGAACAGGACCGCGCCCGGATAGTCCTCAAGCTCCTTGACGACCTGCTTCAGACGCTCCTCGAAGTCGCCGCGATAGCGGGTGCCGGCCAGCAGCGTGCCCATGTCGAGCGCGAAGATGGTGGCATCGGCCAGGACTTCCGGCACGTCGCCCTCGACGATGCGCTTTGCCAGTCCCTCGGCGATGGCCGTCTTGCCGACGCCGGGATCGCCCACATAGAGCGGGTTGTTCTTGGAGCGGCGGCACAGCACCTGGATAGTGCGGTTGATCTCGGCCGCCCGGCCGATCAGCGGATCGATCTTGCCGGCACGGGCCTTCGCATTGAGGTTGACGCAATAGGCGGTGAGCGCGTCCTGCGCCTTCTTCTTGCCGTCCTCGTGCTGCTCGCCGGGGCCGCCGCCGGGCTGCTCGTCCTCGGCACCGCGCGGGGTGCGGGATTCCGAGGCGCCGGGACGCTTGGCGATGCCGTGGGAAATGTAGTTGACCGCGTCGTAACGGGTCATCTGCTGTTCCTGCAGGAAATAGGCGGCATGGCTCTCGCGCTCGGCGAAGATGGCGACGAGCACATTGGCGCCCGACACTTCCTCGCGGCCGGACGATTGCACATGGATCACCGCACGCTGGATGACGCGCTGAAAGCCGGCGGTCGGCTTCGAATCCTCGTCATAGCCGGTGATCAGGTTGTCGAGTTCGGTGTCGATATAGTTCATCACCGTCTGCCGCAACTCATCGAGGTCGACGTTGCATGCACGCATTACCGCGGCCGCCTCGGCGTCGTCGATCAGTGCCAACAGCAGGTGTTCCAGGGTCGCATATTCATGATGACGCTCATTGGCGATCGTCAGCGCCTGGTGAAGTGCCTTTTCCAAGCCTTGGGAGAAAGCTGGCATGTTACCTCACTTCTTCTCCATCACGCATTGCAGCGGATGCTGATTTTGTCGGGCGAAATCCATGACCTGAGATACTTTGGTCTCGGCCACCTCGAATGTGTAAACGCCACATTCTCCCACACCATGGTTGTGCACATGGAGCATGATACGCGTGGCCGCCTCCCGGTCCTTCTGGAAGAAACGCTCCAGAACGTGGACGACGAACTCCATCGGCGTGTAGTCGTCGTTGAGAATGAGCACGCGATAAAGATTGGGACGCTTGGTCTTCGTCTGGGTGCGCGTGATGACGGCCGTGCCGCGGCCGCCGCCATTGCCGCCTTGATCCTTCTGCATTCGCGCCGCATTTGCCACGGCAACCAGACTGCCAGTCACTTTTATCCCTGCCTCTCGATCCAGCCCCAGGGCCAGTCCCCGGGCCAGCCCCATTGAGCAAATCGACATGTAGGTCGTTCTTGTCGAATTTTAAGCCCTTCTGTGTCCCTGACAATACGGTCGTAAGACCAATAATGCGTCAACGCCAAATAACGTTTCCGCCAGCCGCTCCCAAAAGCAAAAACCCGGCTGCGCGGGAACGCAGCCGGGTTCTGGGCGGATAGGCCGGCAAAAGAATGTCGGGAACCTTAGCGGGCCTTGGCGACGATGCCTTCGAACGGCTTGTAGGCTTCCTTGGCGAGTTCCGAATAGAGGTCGCCGAACTTCGTCGCCTCGGCCACGAAGGACTCGTAGGCCTGCTTGACGTAGTCGGTCTGGATGCCGAGCGCGTCCTCGAACGACTTGGCCGAAAGCAGCTTCTCGAAAGTGGCGCTGCCGGCTTCGAGGCTCTTCTTGGTGTATTCGCTGGCCTCGACGGCGATTGCCTGCGCGCCCTTGGACAGGGAGGCAATGCTCTTGAGACCCGAATCGGCAAATTCCTTGCCGTACTTGCTGAACTCTTCGTAGGTGGTATCGGACATGTGCTGTCCTCCTTCGTGGATCCAAATGGCCGGACGCAAAACCGGATGCCGGCACTTGTGCAATGCCGTATAAATATTGTGCGATGCACAAAATGTCAATCGCGAGGTTGTCGGCCGGCAATTGCTAAGAAACCCATAAAATTTGCCTCGACTGTGCCGGAATTGGTGAACGCGGCGGTTACCATAAACGGATTGGTAACGGTGGGTGGATAGGCTCGGAAAAATCAGGCTGGGATAGGACCTTTGCCATCCCCACCGCAATGAAACCCAAAGGAAGTAACAGTGCGTAAGGCGTTCTCCGGTATCGTTTCCCTTTCCGCGCGTTCTTTCCGGGCAGTGGCCACCGTTGCGGCAACGGCCGCCTTTCTCGTCGGAGCCACGGCGGCATCGCAGGCGGCTGCCAAGGATGCCGCCATCGTCATCGATGCCAATACCGGCAAGACGCTCTATTCCTCCAATGCCAATGCGCGGCGCTATCCGGCGTCCCTCACCAAGATGATGACGCTCTACCTGACCTTCGAGGCGCTTTCGAAGGGCAAGATAGCCAAGTCGACGCAGGTTCGCTTCTCCGCCAATGCGGCGGCGGAGCCTCCGACCAAGCTGGGTGTTCGCAAGGGTGGCTCCATCACCGTCGAAACGGCCATCCTGTCGATGGTCACGAAGTCCGCCAACGATTCATCGACCGCGCTTGCCGAACTGCTCGGCGGCAGCGAGGCGAATTTCGCCAAGATGATGACGGCGAAGGCGCGCTCGCTGGGCATGTCCAACACGGTGTTCCGCAACGCCCACGGCCTGCCCAATCCGGGCCAGTTCACCACCGCGCGGGACATGGCCACGCTCGGCATCGCGCTGCGCGAGCATTACCCGCAATATTATGACTATTTCGCGCAGCGCTCCTTCATGTACGGGCGCCAGCGCATCAACGGCCACAACCGTCTGCTCGGCCGCATCAAGGGCGTGGACGGCATCAAGACCGGCTATACGCGCGCCTCCGGCTTCAACCTCGTCTCCTCGGTGGCGGTGGACGGACGCAAGCTCGTCGCCGTCGTCATGGGTGGCAAGTCCGGCGCCAGCCGCGACAACGAGATGGCGCGCCTGATCAACGCCTACCTGCCCAAGGCCTCGCGGCGGGGCGGCGGCGCCCTCATCGCCAGGACGGACAACGACAGCGCCTCGCAGGCGATCGCCAAGGTCGTGCTGCCCAAGCATGATGCCCCGACGCCGGACGCCAAGCCGAGCACGGTCGAAGCCATCGTCGCCAGCGCGGCGCCGGTCGCCGCCAGCGCGGCACCGGTTCCGTCTCGGGCACCGACGCCCAAGCTGGCGGTCGGCGCCGACTCGGCCGAGCCTGCGGACATTCCGTTCGCCCAGGCCTATGCCGGCCCGGAACCGTCGCAGCAGATCGACCCGGTCAACACTGCATCCCTGCCCACTGGCTGGGTGGTTCAGGTGGCGTCGTCGCCGAGCAAATCGGAAGCGGAAGCCGCTCTCGGCAAGACCGCCACCCAGGCGCGCGCCATCCTCGCCAGCGCCTCGGGCTACACCGTTCCGTTCAGGAAAGGCGGCGTGACCTATTTCCGCGCCCGCTTCGGCGGCTTCGAGACGCAGACCGCCGCGCTCAAGGCGTGCAGCGCCCTGAAGAAGCAGCGCATCGAATGCTTCGCCGTGCAGCAATAGCAGCGCGGCGAACGACTCCCGGAAGAGTTCAGTGTCGAAGGAGTTTCAGTCGTGATCGGAGATCAGCAGGTTGCCGGCTTCATCAACCCGCTTCGCCAGCAGAAGGACCCGGCCAGTGACATCGGAACGCAGGCCCTCTACCAGGCCGCGACGCGACTGAAGAACATCCGCCCCGGCAACTCCCGCTTCAAGACCAAGGATCTGGTGGGGCTGCTTCTCAGCCACGGCGCGCGCACCTGGCGCAACACCCAGCCGGTGGTGCAGATACGCCTCAAGGCCTTCGCGCCGAACGGCCAGCCGGCCATCAGGCTGAAATTCCAGAACCGCTGAATCCCGGCTTAAAGAAGCCCCAGTTCGGCCAGTTCCTGGCGCAGCTTGGGCGGCATTTCCGCCATCCCTGCCCTGCCCTTGCCGAGGTCGGCGGGGGCATCTTCTGCCTTCAGATAGCGCCAGCCCTGAAACGGCCGGCGCGGCTGCCAGTCGGTGCGGACGATCACCGGATCGAGGATGAGCCGGCACCGCCCAATCCCCTGGTCGTCGGTGAAGGGTCGTATCTCGGTGATGAGCTGGCGGCACTGCACATTGCCCTTGATCACCCAGTAAAGCGAGCCGCCATCGGTGATCTCCGGGCCCCGGGCCGGCACCATGCGCGTGGTGTGCCAGTGCTCGACCGGCTCGCCATTGCGGCGGCGCTCGGCCAGTTTCTGGGCGACCCACGCCTCAAGTTCCTCGACGCTGTCGCAGCCGACGCACAGTTTGAGAATGTTCAATGCCATGGCGAGAAACTAGCGTCTGGCCGTTTCGCGTTCAACGCGACATCGTGTTCTGCATCAGCGGGTTTTCCACAGGGGCCGGCTTGTGGATCAACACTCCACAACATTGACGGCGAGACCGCCAAGGCTCGTCTCCTTGTAACGCTCGTTCATGTCGGCGCCGGTCTGGCGCATCGTCTCGATGGCGGCATCCAGCGGCACGAAGTGCTTGCCGTCGCCCTTGATGGCCAGCGAAGCCGCCGTCACCGCCTTGACCGCGCCGAGCGCGTTGCGCTCGATGCACGGCACCTGCACAAGTCCGGCGACCGGATCGCAGGTCATGCCAAGGTGATGCTCCAGCGCGATCTCGGCTGCGTTCTCGACCTGCTCCGGCGTTCCGCCCATCACCGCACACAGGCCGGCGGCGGCCATGGCGGAAGCGGAGCCCACCTCGCCCTGGCAGCCGACCTCCGCACCGGAGATGGAAGCGTTGGTCTTGATAATGCCGCCGATGGCGGCAGCGGTCAGCAGGAAATCCCGGATCGAGGCCGGGTCGGCCTCGGGGTGGAAATGCAGCCAATAGCGCAGCACCGCCGGCAAGGTCCCGGCCGCGCCATTGGTGGGCGCGGTGACCACACGGCCGCCGGCGGCGTTTTCCTCGTTGACCGCCATGGCGTAGATCGACAGCCAGTCATTGGCGAGCAGCGGATTGGGCCTGTTGCGGCTCCACTCCTCCTGCAACTTCTCATGAAGCTGGCGCGCGCGGCGGCGCACCTTGAGCCCGCCCGGCATGATGCCTTCCTGCGACAGGCCGCGATCGATGCAACCCTTCATCGCCCCCCAGATTTCGTCGAGTCCGGCATCGAGCTTCTCGCGCGACATATGGGTTTCTTCGTTGATCCGCTTCATCTCGGCGATGGACAGCCCGCTCTTGGCGGCCATGGCCAGCATCTCGACGGCGTTCTTGAAAGGATAGGGCACCTTCTTGCCTTCGGTGGTGATCGAACCGCGCTGCTTCATGCGCTGCAGTTCCTCGTCCGAAACGACGAAACCGCCGCCGATGGAGTAGTAGATGCGCTTCAGGAGCAGCCTGTCGCCCGCATCATAGGCGTAGAAGGCCATGCCGTTGGCGTGGCCGGTGAGCGGCGTCTTCTTGTCGAGGACGAGATCGCGCGCCGGATCGAACCGATAGGCGGGATGACCGGGCGGGGAAACACGCTTCTCGGCGGCTACCTTGTCGACAATGGCATCGGCCTTGTCCGGGTCGACCTTGACCGGTACCAGACCGGTGAAGCCGAGGATGACGGCGCGGTCGCTGCCATGGCCGACACCCGTATAGGCCAGCGAACCATGCAGGCTGGCCCTGACCCGATCCACCTTCGCGTCTGCGGGGCGCGGCCAGTCGTCCGACAGGATTTCCGACAAGAACCGCGCCGCAGCCGTCATCGGCCCCATCGTATGGGAACTCGACGGCCCGATACCGATCTTGAACAGGTCGAAAACCGAAAGAAACAACGCCCGCTACCTCCCGAGGCCAACCAACGCATCTTTGCGCCCGACGCCTATATAGTGGTTCCAGCGATGGTTTTCTGCACTTTTCCATAGGGCCACACCCAATTCATGGATGTGACCGACCTCGCCTGCTCCTTGCGCGACATCACGTGTGATAGAAGGGGAACATGGGCGATTCCTTCCATCTCTCCACGGCCGATTTCGCCGCGCTGGGCTTCTTCCTGCTGGCGTGGGGCCTGCACACGCTCGCCTCGGACGGGCGGATATTTCATCGTCCGTCCCTCACCACGGCCATGAGCCGCCAGCGCGAAATCTGGATGGAGCGCATGGCCGAACGCGAGATCCGCATCGTCGACACGGCGATCATGAGCGGGCTTCAGCAGGGCACGGCCTTCTTCGCCTCAAGCGCGCTGATCGCCATCGGCGGCTGTTTCGCCCTGCTTGGCGCTTCGGATCAGGTGGTCGGCGTGCTTGCCGACCTGCATCTGCAAGGTACGGCCACCCGCACGGCATTCCAGCTCAAGGTCGTCGGGCTGGTCATCATCCTGGCGTTCGCCTTCTTCAAGTTTGGCTGGTCCTACCGGCTGTTCAACTACTGCTCGATCCTGATCGGGGCGGTGCCGGTGGCCTATGGCGAGCAGGCGCATAACCCGGTCACACGCGCGGCTGTCCAGCGTGCAGCGAAGATGAACAAGCTCGCCGGCAAGCATTTCAATTCCGGCCTGCGCGCCGTCTTCTTTTCAATAGGCTATCTGGGCTGGTTTGTCGGTCCGATCGCCTTCGTGCTCTCCAGCGCGCTGCTGACGGTGGTGCTGCTGCGCCGGCAGTTCTTCTCGAATGCACGTGCGGCGGTGCTGGCGGTAGACGAGGAAACGGGTCAATCAGCCGGTCCCGGCAGCGGCGAATCGATCCGGCCGGACAGCCAGTAGGCGAGAAGGCCGATCCATTCGCGCATCGCGACGGTCAGGTTCTGCAACGAATCCGCCACATTGTCCTGGGTCAGGCCGACATGTTCGTTGCCGGCGGTGCGATAATCGGCCGGCCACGGCACCACATCGAAGCCGGCCTTGCGAAACAGGGCGACCGAGCGCGGCATGTGGAAGGCCGACGTTACCAGCAGCCAGGTTTCTCCTGCCTTCGGATCAACCATTTCGCGTGTGAAAACAGCGTTTTCATAGGTGTTGCGCGAGCGGTTCTCCAACACCAGCCGGCCGGGCTCGACGCCGAGCGCCGTCAGCAGGCGCGGGGCGGTGTCGCCATCGCCCTCGCCTTCCAGCATCAGGCTGCCGCTTCCGCCGGTCACCACCACGCGCGCCTGCGGGTAGCGCCGCGCCAGCACGGCAGCCTCGACGAAGCGGTCGCCGCTGGAATTCAGCTCATAGCCGCCGCGAACGAGGTTCACGCCGCCCTCGAAGCCGCCGCCGAGGACGATGATGCCGGCAACCTGTGCAGGCGCAGGATCGGGCCGCGTGAAACGATCCTCAAGCGGATGCAGGAGCAGCGCGCCGGTAGACGTCCATGCGCCGATGGCGAGGATCAGGAAGGCGCAGAACGACAGCAAGAGCGACAGGCGACGCCAGCCGGCGATGGCCAGCAAAATGCCCGCCACTATCAGCAGCCCGATCAGGTTGACCGGCTGGGCGACGAACCAGAACAGCTTGGAGAGATAGAAAAACACGGCCTATCTCTCCATCTGGAAGCCTACCACCACTTCTCGGGCTGGAAGGTGCCGGCGGCCTGCTCGACGGCGTGCGCGGTGCGGAACAGGGTTTCCTCATCGAACGGGCGGCCGATAAGCTGGAGGCCGAGCGGCAGGCCCCGACCGTCGAGGCCTGCCGGAACGGCGATGCCGGGAAGGCCGGCCATGTTCACGGTCACGGTGAAAATGTCGTTGAGGTACATCTTCACCGGATCGCTCGCCATGTCCTGATCGGCGATGCCGAACGGAGCCGATGGCGTGGCCGGGGTCAGGATGACGTCGACGCCCGCCGCGAAGGCATCCTCGAAATCCTTCTTGATCAGCGTGCGCACCTTCTGCGCCTGCAGGTAATAGGCGTCGTAATAGCCTGCCGACAGCACATAGGTGCCGATCATGATGCGGCGCTTGACCTCGTCGCCGAAGCCGGCGGCGCGGGTCTTTTCGTACATCTCGACGATGTCCTTGCCGGGCACGCGCAGGCCATAGCGCACGCCGTCATAACGGGCGAGGTTCGAGGAAGCCTCGGCCGGCGAGATGATGTAGTAGGTCGGCAGCGCGTATCTGGTGTGCGGCAGCGAGATGTCGACGATCTCGGCGCCCGCTTCCTTCAACCAGGCGATGCCCTGCTGCCACAGCGCCTCGACTTCCTGCGGCATGCCCTCGACACGGTATTCCTTCGGGATGCCGACCTTCAGGCCCTTCACCGACTGGCCGAGCGCGGCTTCGTAGTCCGGCACCGGACGGTCGACCGACGTCGTGTCCTTGGCGTCGACCGAGGCCATCGACTTCAGCAGGATGGCGGCATCGCGCACGTCGCGCGCGATCGGCCCGGCCTGATCGAGCGAAGACGCATAGGCGACGATGCCCCAGCGCGAGCAGCGGCCATAGGTCGGCTTGATGCCGACGGTGCCGGTGAACGCGGCCGGCTGGCGGATGGAGCCGCCGGTATCGGTGGCCGTCGCGCCGGCGCACAGGAAGGCCGAAACGGCGGCGGCGGAGCCGCCCGAGGAGCCGCCGGGAACGAGATCGGCGTTCGATCCCTTCGCTCGCCACGGGTTCTTCACCGGGCCGTAATAGGAGGTCTCGTTGGAGGAGCCCATGGCGAACTCATCCATGTTGAGCTTGCCGAGCATCACCGCGCCGTCCGCCCACAGATTGGCAGTCACCGTCAATTCATAATGCGGCTTGAAGCCATCCAGCACATGGCTGCATGCCTGCGTGTGTACGCCTTCGGTGGCGAACAGGTCCTTGATGCCGAGCGGAATGCCCTCCAGCGCTCCCGCCTGCCCCGAGGCAAGCCGCGCATCGGATGCCTTGGCCATGTCGCGCGCCTTGTCGTGGGTGACGGCGACATAGGCATTCAGGGCCGGATTGGCCGCGTCGATGGCGGCAAGATAGGCGTCCGTGAGTTCCACGGCAGAAATTTCCTTGCCGCGCAGCTTCTCGCGCGCCTGCGAAATCGTCAGTCTGGTCAGATCGGTCATCGAAATAGCTTCTTCTGGAAAACCTGGCAGGAAAGGTATGACACGCGGCGTATACCGCTATTCGACAACCTTCGGCACAAGGAAGAAATTCTCCTCCGTGGCGGGCGCGTTGGCGACGATGTCGGCGGCCTTGTTGCCGTCGGTGACCTCGTCCCCGCGCTTCTTCATCTCCATCGGGATGACCGAGGTCATCGGCTCGACGCCGGTGACATCGACCTCGCCCAGTTGCTCGACGAAGCCCAGTATGGAATTGAGCTTGCCGGTCATGGCCGCCGCCTCCTCCTCGCTCACCGCAATGCGTGCAAGGCGCGCGACGCGCTTGACCGTCTGTAGATCGACCGACATGTGAAAGCCTGCTTCAAAGCCTGTTTGGAACCTGCCTGCGCTATAGCGGTGCAGGCAGGCAGGTGCAACATCAACCGCCGATCAGATCTCGATCGGCTCGCCGATCTTCGGCAGCGCAATCTTCACGCCGGCGCCTTCCATACCCTCCACGAACTTGTCGGGCGTCTGGTCGATCAGCGGGAAGGTGCCGAAATGGCAGGGGACCACCGTCTCGAAATTGAAGAAGCGCCGGCAGGCAAGGGCGGCCACCGCGCCACCCATGGTGAAGCGGTCGCCCACCGGCACGATGCCGACCTTCGGCTCGTGCAGTTCATTGATCAGCGCCATGTCGGAGAAGATATCGGTGTCGCCCATGTGGTAGAGCGTCGGCGCGTCCGGGAAATGCAGCACCAGCCCGCCCGGATTGCCGAGATAGGTGTTGCCGCCCCCTTCCCCGGAAGCCGAGGACGAATGCAGCGCCTGCACGAATGTGGTGGTGAAGCCCCCGCAATCGACGGTGCCGCCGATGTTACCGGGATTGATCCTGGCATCGCTGACGCCCTTGCCGACCAGATACATGCAGATCTCGAAATTGGCGACCAGCATGGCGCCCGACTTCTTGAGGATTTCGGCCGCGCCGCTGATGTGATCGTCATGGCCGTGTGTCAGCAGAACGTGCGTGACGCCCTCGGCCGGCTCCTCCCAGCCGCCCTGCCACACCGGATTGCCGATCAGATAGGGATCGATGAGGATCCTGGCATCACCGGTCTCGATGCGGAATGCGGAATGGCCGTACCAGATCAGTTTCATGTCGCGCGTCCTCGATTTTTTCCCTAAAGCGCGTGGCGATCTTCCAGATTCGCTCCTTACGCTTTAAGTTGTTGTTTTTACGCATGTCGTTATCCCGAAACCGGTTTCCACTTTCGGGCGACATGCTTCTCGCAAGGATAGAAGCCTGAAAAGGCATGTCAAAGGAAAGCCGGTGCAGAACGTCATCGAGGTGGAAGAACTGGCTGAACGTCTCAGGCCGGGCCGGACCGTGGCCGGGATCGATCTCGGCGACAAGACCATCGGCGTTGCCGTTTCGGATGCCGGCCTGTCCTTCGCCCATCCCCGTCCCGTCATCATGCGCAAGAAGTTCACGCAGGACGCCACCGCCCTGCTCGCCCTTCTGGCGAAGGAGAATGTCGGCGCCATCGCCATCGGCCTGCCGGTCAACATGGACGGGACGCATGGACCCCGCGCCCAGAAGTCGCGTGCCTTCGTGCGCAACATGGCGCCTCTGACCGACCTGCCGTTCCTGTTCTGGGATGAGCGCCTATCGACCGTGGCTGCCGAGCGCACCCTGATCGAAATGGACTTCTCGCGCGCCAAGCGCAGCGGGAAGATCGATTCGGCCGCCGCTTCCTTCATCCTGCAAGGCGTTCTCGACCGGTTGCGCCGGCTGCGCGCCGGCTGATTCCGTCTCCAGGCCGCGCTTCTTCCTCACCCAGGCCGCGATTTCGCGCCGCCGCCGGAACGCCCAGAAGGCAAGCAGAAGGCCGGTGTCGATGATGCAGGCCCGGGCCACCAGCCCCGGAATGACGGCCGGATCGATACCCAGGGTTTCGCCGTAAAGCTGGAACACGAAATCGTGCAACTGCCGGCTCAGCATCACATAGCCGAAATTGATGTCGTTCAGGGACAGGAAGAACCAGCCCCAGAACAGGATAAGCGGAGCGGCCCACAGCGCGAATATATAGCGCATCAGCGGAAGCCCCCCACCTTGCAGGCGGTGCCGGTTGTTTCCGGTCTTCTCATCGGCACGCCCCGGCGACCCCGCTGGTTAACGACTTGCTAACCATAAATGTGACGCCGACCGGCATGCATCGCAACGGATTCCGTTAACTATGGTTAACGACCGCAGCAATAGGCTGCTTCTCGGGGTTCTCACGCCTCGGGAAGGATCAGCTTGCCTGTGGATAGAGCGTGTCGACGATCAGCCGTGCATCATGCCGCGAATCGAGCAGGCCGTAGGTCGTGCGCCATTGCCCGGCCAGACGCGTTTCCACGAAGGCGTCGGCAATGCGCCCTGCCCCGAGCCGGCGCAGTTCGGCTGCCGCCGCGGCAAGTGCAAGCTGTTCGGTGAGGATGCGGGCCGAGCCCTCGTCGCTCGATGCCACCTGCATGGCGGCCTTGAGCACGCCGACCGTGCCGTGGCCGCTGGCGCCGAGGTCGCGGTCGATGCCGGCCAGCACCTCGTCGAACAGGCCCGGTCCTCGGCCAAGCACGCGCAGCACGTCGAGCGCCATGACGTTGCCGGAGCCTTCCCAGATCGCATTGACCGGAGCCTCGCGATAGTAGCGGGCCAGCGGCGCCTCCTCGACATAGCCATTGCCGCCCAGACACTCCATCGCTTCATAGAGCAGCGCCGGCGCGAGCTTGCAGACCCAGTATTTTACCACCGGGGTCATCGCACGGGCGAAGGCTGCCTCGCCGCGATCACCGGCCGCCTCGTCGAAGGACCGCGCCAGCCGGAACGAAAGCGCGGTCGCCGCCGCCACGTCGAGCGCCATGTCGGCCAGCACGCGCTGCATCAGCGGCTGGTCGAACAGCTTCTTGCCGAAAACCTGGCGATGACGGGAATGATGCACCGCCTCGGCAAGGCCGGCGCGCATGAGAGCCGCCGACGCGATGGCGCAATCGAGCCGTGTCAGCGTCACCATGTCCATGATGGTGCGCACGCCCGCCCCGGGCTCGCCCACCATCTCGCCGATGGCATTTTCGAACTCCACCTCGGACGAGGCGTTGGAGCGGTTGCCGAGCTTGTCCTTCAGCCGCTGGAAGCGGAAGCCGTTGCCGCTGCCGTCGCCCAGAATGCGCGGCACCAGGAAGCAGGACAGCCCTTCCGTTGCCTGCGCCAGAACCAGAAAAGCATCCGACATCGGCGCCGACATGAACCATTTGTGGCCGGTCAGCCGGAAGAACCCCGTCGAGCCGGCCCGCTCGGCCCGGGTGATGTTGGCGCGCACATCGGTGCCGCCCTGCTTCTCGGTCATGCCCATGCCGAGGGTAAGGCCCGTTTTCTCGACCGGCGGCTTCTGCGTCTGGTCATATTTGCGGGTGGTGACGCGCGGTGCCCATTCGCGGAAAATCTTCGGGCTGCCCATCAACGCCGCCAGCGAGGCGCTGGTCATGGTGATCGGGCACAGATGGCCGACCTCGAGTTGGGCCGTTAGGTAGAAGCGCGCGGCCCGCACCTGATGGCGGCGACCGATCTCGGCATCGCCGTTTTCCCAGATGGACGAATGCAGGCCATTGGCCACGGAACGGCGCATCAGCGCATGGTAGGCCGGATGGTATTCGACCAGATCGATGCGCCGGCCTTGCCGGTCATGGGTGCGTAGGCGCGGCGTCTCGGTATTGGCCAGGCGCGCGAGGTCCTGCGCCTCATGCGTCAGCACGAAGCGGCCGAGCCCGTCGAGGTCGCGGCGCACGGGTTCGGAAAACTGCTCGGCAAGCTGGATCAGCAGCGGATCGCCTCTCCAGGCGTTGGCGCCGGTGAGCGGCGGCGGCTGGTTCGTCACGTCGTCTGTCACGCAATGTCCCTGTATGTCTTGGCGGCTTGAATCTTGGGCGGCTTGTATCTTGGCGGCCTGTCGAATCCGCAACAGTGGCGGCTTTATAGCCCATGGCCGCATATGCGGCGATGAAAATAGGGGAAGATGGCCCGCGAATGCAAAGCTGGCGCTTGCGGCGCACCCCGCCTCGCCCTATAGCAGCGCCCTGAGATGACCAAAACAGACGCGCCCCTGCCGCTCTTTCCCCACCGCCATCTGCTTGGCATAAGGATCTTTCTCCACCCGACATTGAAATCCTGCTCGACCGCGCCGACCGCGCCGTCTCCATCTCGCGGCAATCCGAGAAGAAGACGTCCACGCTGCGCGGGCGCACGCAGATCAACCTGTTCTTCGAGGCCTCGACCCGGACGCAATCGTCCTTCGAGCTGGCCGGAAAGCGCCTCGGCGCCGATGTCATGAACATGTCGGTGGCCAGTTCTTCAGTGAAGAAGGGCGAGACGCTGATCGACACGGCCATGACGCTCAACGCCATGCGCCCCGACATCCTCATCATCCGCCACCAGTCGGCGGGCGCGGCCGCACTTCTGGCCCAGAAGGTCGGCTGCTCGGTGGTGAATGCCGGCGACGGCACGCATGAGCACCCGACGCAGGCGCTGCTCGACGCGCTGACCATACGCCGCGCCAAGGGACGGCTGGCCGGGCTCGTGGTGGCGATCTGCGGCGACATCCTGCATTCGCGCGTCGCCCGCTCCAACATCATCCTGCTCAACGCGCTCGGCGCGCAGGTCCGGGTGGTCGCCCCCTCGACGCTGATGCCGTCGGGGATCGAGCAGATGAGCGTCAACGTCTTCCGCAACATGGAGGAAGGGCTGAAGGGTGCCGATGTGGTCATGATGCTGCGCCTGCAGCGCGAGCGCATGGCCGGCAGCTTCGTGCCCTCGGTGCGCGAATATTTCCGTTATTTCGGCCTCGATGCCGAGAAGCTGAAGGCGGCGAAGGAGGATGCGCTGGTCATGCATCCCGGCCCGATGAACCGGGGCGTCGAGATCGCATCGGAGATCGCCGACGGACCGCAAAGCGTGATCCAGGAACAGGTGGAAATGGGCGTTGCCGTGCGCATGGCGGTGATGGAGGCGCTGCTCGACCCGCGCCGCAATCCGGAAGGGCGCAGCGCATGACGACCACGATCTTCAGCCACGCCCGCATCGTCGATCCTTCGCGCGGGCTGGACGAAACCGGCAGCGTCGTCATCCGGAACGGCAAGATCGCCGCGGCCGGCAAGGACGCGCTGAACCAGGGCGCGCCGGAAGGCGCCACCGTCATCGACTGCACGGGCAAGGCGATCATTCCCGGGCTGGTCGACAGCCGCGTGTTCATCGGCGAACCGGGGGGCGAGTATCGCGAGACGATCGCCTCGGCCAGCCAGGCAGCCGCCGCCGGCGGCGTCACCTCCGTCGTCATGATGCCCGATACCGATCCGGCCATCGACAATGTCGCATTGGTGGAGTTCGTGTTGCGCACCGCGCGCGACACGGCCTGCGTCAATGTCTTCCCGGCCGCCGCCATCACCAAGGGCCTCGAAGGCCGGGAGATGACCGAATTCGGGCTGCTGCGCGAAGCCGGCGCGGTCGCCTTCACCGACGGGCGCCATACCATCGCCAATTCGCTGGTGATGCGGCGCGCGCTGACCTATGCCCGCGATTTCGGCGCGACCGTCGTTCACGAGACCCTGGATGCCGACCTCGCCTCCTCCGGCGTCATGAACGAAGGGCTCTATGCGAGCTGGCTCGGCCTTTCCGGCATTCCGCGCGAGGCAGAGACGATCCCGCTGGAACGCGACTTGGCGCTGGCCCGCCTGACGCGCGGCAATTACCACGCCGCCAAGATATCGACGGGAATGGCCGCCGACGCCATCCGCCGCGCCAAGGGCGACGGCGCCAATGTGGGCGCCGGCGTGGCGATCTACAATCTGGCGCTCAACGAGCACGATGTCGGCGAATACCGCACTTTCTTCCGGCTCACGCCGCCGCTGCGCGCCGAGGACGATCGTCTCGCCATGATCGAGGCGCTGAAGGACGGCACGGTCGACCTGATCGTCTCCTCGCACGATCCGCAGGATGTCGACACAAAGCGCCTGCCCTTTTCCGATGCCGCCGCCGGCGCCATCGGGCTGGAGACGCTGCTCGCCGTGGCGCTTCGCCTTCATCACAACGGGGAGGTTCCGCTTATCCGCATCGTGGAAGCGCTCTCCACCGCCCCTGCCCGCCTCTTCGGACTGCCGGGCGGCCGGCTTGCGCCCGGCGCACCGGCGGACCTCGCCGTGGTCGACCTCGACGAGCCGTGGGTGGTGAACGAGGCCGGCATCCGCTCCCGCTCCAAGAACACCTGCTTCGAGGGCGCCCGGTTGCAAGGCAGGGTCTTGCAAACCATGGTCGGCGGCCACACAGTGTTCGGGGCATAAAGCAGTTCCAGCAAAAGTGCGAACCGGTTTTGCGTCCGGAACCGGCCAGCAGGGGGAAACATGACCTTCACGACCGTCGCAGCGTTGATCTTCGGCTATCTGCTGGGGTCGATCCCCTTCGGCCTGCTGTTGACGCGTGCCGCCGGGCTCGGCGACGTGCGTTCCATCGGCTCCGGCAACATCGGCGCGACCAACGTGCTGCGCACCGGCAACAGGAAGCTCGCCGCGGCGACCCTGGTGCTCGATGCGCTGAAAGGCACGGCGGCCGTCCTGCTTGCCGGCCGCTATGCACCCGAGCTGGCGCCATGGGCCGCCTTCGGCGCGTTCCTCGGCCATCTGTTTCCTGTCTGGCTCGGCTTCAAGGGCGGCAAGGGCGTGGCCACCTATCTCGGCGTGCTGATCGGGCTTGCCTGGCAGGTGGCGCTGATCTTCGCCGCCGTCTGGCTGCTGGTCGCCATCCTGTTCCGCTATTCGTCGCTGGCGGCACTGTGCGCCGCGATCGCCGTGCCGGTCGCGCTTTGGTTCCTCTCCACGCCGCAGATAGCGGGGCTGTTCGCGCTGATGAGCGTCATCCTCTTCGTCAAGCATCGCGCCAATATCCAGCGCCTGGGCGCCGGTACAGAAGGCAGGATCGGGGCCAAGGGGTGAGCCAGCCGTCCCTCCGGCTGAGCGACCGGCAGCGGCTGGCCTGGCTGCGGCTGATCCGGACGCCCAATGTCGGGCCGGCTTCCTTCCGCGATCTGATCAACCGCTTCGGCTCGGCCCAGACGGCGCTCGAGATGTTGCCGGAACTTGTGCAGTCAGCCGGTTCGCGCAGACCGCTGCGCATTCCCGCCGAATCGGAAATCATCCGGGAAATGGACCATGCGGCGCGCATCGGCGCGCGATTCGTATGCATCGGCGAGCCGGACTATCCGCCGCTGCTGAAACGAATCGAGCACCCGCCGCCGGTCCTGGCTGTCCTGGGGGACGGGCCTGTCCTGCGTCTTTCCGCCGTTTCGGTCGTCGGCGCCCGCAATGCTTCCGTTGCCGGTACGAGACTGGCGGCCGCGCTGTCCATGCAGATCGGGCAGGCCGGCTATGCCATCGTGTCCGGCCTGGCGCGTGGCATCGATACCGCCGCCCACCGCGGCAGCATCGCCACCGGCACCATCGGCGTTCTGGCCGGCGGGCTCGACAAGCCCTACCCGCCGGAAAACGAAACGCTATGCCGCGAGATCGTCGACCGTGGTGGCGCCATCGTTTCGGAAATGCCGTTCGGTTGGCAGCCGCGGGCGCAGGACTTTCCACGGCGCAACCGCATCGTGGCCGGCATGGCGCTCGGTCTGCTGGTGGTCGAAGCGGCGAAACGCTCCGGCTCCCTGATCACCGCCAGGCTCGCCGGGGAAATGGGCCGCCTGGTCTTTGCTGTGCCCGGTTCCCCACTCGATCCGCGCGCCGGCGGCACCAACGGCCTGCTCAAGGATGGTGCGACCCTGACGACCGAGGCAAACGACGTGCTCGATGCCATCGCGCCGTTAGGCGGCACCTCCCGCACGATCGAGCTGCCGCTTGAGGAACCGGCCGACCTGTCCGCCGCCGCCACCCCTCACGAAGATCAACGCCTGCTGGTGGTGAACGCCCTCGGGCCGACGCCCGTCGAGGTCGACGAGATCATCCGCCACACTGCGCTGAACCCGGCCCAGGTGCAGATGATCCTTCTGGAACTCGACCTGGCCGGGCGCCTCGAACGCCACGCCGGGGGACATGTGTCGCTGCTGGCCACCTAGCGGAAATTGCTGCGGGGACACGGCGCGTTCTCCCCTCATTTCAGCCGTTCGATGGTGAGCCGGGAGGGGATCGAACCCTCGACCACATGATTAAAAGTCACGTGCTCTACCGCTGAGCTACCGGCCCATCATTGCTGTGCGGGCATTTTGTACGAGGCTGTCGGCATGTGCCGGAAGCCTGCCCGCCAACGGTCTTTCCGACCGCGTTTTCGCAGAGTTGCCCGCCGCGAATTGGGCCGGAACATAGGGAGCGCCGCGGGGCCGGTCAACCGGAAAAAGCGGCTCTTCGCGGCCTTTCCCGCTTGATCCGCCCGCTCGGTAAAAACGGGACGGGGTGACAGCCGGACGCCAGCTCATGCCAGGCTGAATCTCGTTTCGGAGGGAACAATTTCGCCTTAAAGCTGTTCTACCCGCAAAGGGACGCCATCGCAGTTCAGGAGAACATGATGAAACGCATTGTTGCAGGCCTGCTCGCATCGGCCCTCTCGCTGTCGTTCATGGCAGCGGATATAGCTGTGGCCAATGCGGCACCGACCTATATCGCGCCTATTGCACCGGCGACACAACCCTTAGCCGCTGATGTGCAACAGGTCGACCATCGCCCCGGCCATCGCATCATCAGACGCGACCACCGTGGGGTTGATAGGCGCGACTTCCGGCGCATAGACCGGCGCGATTTCCGGGACCGCCGCGATTTCCGTCGTGATTTCCGTCGTGACCGCAGCGTGTATTGGCGAGGTCACCGGGGTTACCGCGACTATCGCCCCGGCTATCGCCGGCATGGCGACTACTGGTTCCCGCTCGCGGCCTTTGCCGCCGGCGCGATCATAAGCGGCGCCATCGCCAACAGCGCTCCACCGCCACCTCCGGTCTACAGCGGCGGGAATTCACATGTGAGCTGGTGCTACAACCGCTATCGCAGCTATCGCGCGTCGGACAACACGTTCCAGCCCTATAACGGGCCGCGCCGCCAGTGTGTCTCGCCGTACTACTGAGGCAGGCACAAGACAGAAGAAAGCCCGCGAATCTCGCGGGCTTTCTTTTTATTTCAATGCGTTGCGAACATCACCTGATTGTCCGGGTGAACGATATCAGCGGCGGATTGAAGTCGACTGGGTCGTCAGGGTGCGCTGTACGGCGTCCCGCCATCCCTTCAGGCTTGCCGCACGGGTCGCCTTGTCCATCTCCGGGGTAAAACGCCGGTCCAGCGCCCAACCCTTGGCGAACTCCTCCATCGCAGGCCATACGCCGGCCTTCGAACCAGCCAGCCATGCGGCACCCAGAGCAGTCGTCTCCAGAATGGTCGGGCGATCCACCGGCGCGTCAAGGATGTCGGCCAGCCGCTGCATGGTCCAGTCCGACGCCACCATACCGCCATCGACCCTCAGCACCGTGTCGGCGCCGTTCGCCCTCCAGTCCCTGTGCATGGCGTCGAGCAGATCGCGGGTCTGGTAGGCGACCGATTCGAGCGCCGCGCGTGCGAACTCGGCCGGGCCGGTGTTGCGGGTCAGGCCATAGATCGCGCCCCTCGCCTCCGCGTCCCAATGCGGCGCGCCGAGCCCGACGAAGGCCGGCACCAGATAAACGGCTTGCGACGGATCGGCCTGCCGTGCCAGCGGCCCGGTTTCGTCGGCGCGACTAACGATCTTCAGCCCGTCGCGCAACCATTGCACCGCCGCCCCGGCAATGAAAATCGACCCCTCCAGCGCATAGGTCGTCTTGCCATCCAGCCGATAGGCAATGGTGGTCAGCAGCCGGTTCTTCGAGCGCACCAGATCGCCGCCGGTATTGAGCAGCGCGAAGCAGCCGGTGCCGTAGGTGGATTTCATCATGCCGGGCTGAAAGCAGGCCTGACCGATGGTGGCCGCCTGCTGGTCGCCGGCGACGCCGAGAATAGGAATCGCCGCGCCGAACAGATTTTCCTCGGTCGCGCCGAAGTCGTCGGCGCAATCCTTCACCTCGGGCAGCAGCGCGGCCGGGATGTCTAGGATGCGCAGAAGCTCCGCATCCCACTGGTTCCTCTCGATATTGTAGACCAGCGTGCGGGAGGCATTGGTCGCGTCGGTGGCGTGCACCTTGCCGCCGGTCAGCCGCCAGATCAGGAAACTGTCGATGGTGCCGGCAAGCAGCTCGCCCTGTTCGGCGCGCTTCCTTGCCCCCTTCACCTTGTCCAGCATCCAGGCGATCTTGGTGCCGGAGAAATAGGGATCGAGCAGCAGGCCGGTCTTGCGTGTGAACTTCGGCTCCAGCCCCTGCTTCTTCAGCTTTGCGCACAGCGGCGCGGTGCGGCGGTCCTGCCAGACGATGGCGTTGTGGATCGGCCTGCCGGTGGCCTTGTCCCAGATGACGACGGTTTCGCGCTGGTTGGTGATGCCGATGGCGGCGACATCCCCGGCCCGGCATTTGGCCTTTTTCAGCGCTTGCTTGACGGTCGCGACGACGCTCGCCCAGATTTCCTCCGGGTCGTGCTCGACCCAGCCGGAAGCCGGATAATGCTGGGTGAATTCCTGCTGGCCGACACCGACCACCCGTCTGTTCCTGTCGAACAGGATCGCCCGGCTCGACGTTGTGCCCTGGTCGATGGCAAGGATGAAGCCGTCCACGGTGTCTCTTGTCCTTAATGCAACTTGATTTGGCGCATGTCGTCATCCCGAAACCGGTTTCCGCTGTCGGGCGTCATGCTCAGGGAAATTGCATCCTCCTGCATTTGGCGGGCGGGATGCAAGACTCAGGCAGGTGTCATCGACACAAAGGACGGGGGCGACAGATGCCGCCCCCGTTGCTTGTCGCGTGGAGGACTATTCCTGCCAGCTCTTGACCAGCTCGTCGTAATTGACGGTGATCGGCTTTTCCTTCTCGTTCTCGATCTTGAGCTGTGGCGCGAGATTGCCCTTCGCCACGGCGTCCTTGTTCCAGTATTCGAGGTCGTGCTCCTCGGCCATCTTGGGGCCGAAGTCACCCTGCACGCCGGACCGCTCGAGGCGCTCCATCACCCTCTCCTGCTCGGCGCAGAGCGAGTCCATGGCTTCCTGAGCGGTCTTGGCGCCCGAAGAGGCATCGCCAATCGCCTGCCACCAGAGCTGCGCCAGCTTCGGATAGTCCGGCACGTTGGTGCCCGTCGGCGACCACTGCACGCGGGCCGGCGAGCGGTAGAACTCGACCAGGCCGCCGAGCTGCGGCGCACGCTCCGTGAAGCTCTCATGCCGGATGGTGCTTTCGCGGATGAAGGTGAGGCCGACATGGGCCTTCTTCACGTCCACCGTCTTGGAGGTGACGAACTGCGCGTAAAGCCATGCGGCCTTGGCGCGGTCGTCGGGCGTCGACTTCATCAGCGTCCACGAACCAACGTCCTGATAGCCGAGCTTCATGCCTTCCTTCCAGTAAACGCCATGCGGCGACGGGGCGAAACGCCACTTCGGCGTGCCGTCCTCGTTCATCACCGGCAGGCCCTCCTTGACCATGTCGGCGGTGAAGGCGGTGTACATGAAGATCT
The DNA here is from genome assembly GCF_052978165.1 of Aquamicrobium terrae. Taxonomy (NCBI): domain Bacteria; kingdom Pseudomonadati; phylum Pseudomonadota; class Alphaproteobacteria; order Hyphomicrobiales; family Phyllobacteriaceae; genus Aquamicrobium; species Aquamicrobium terrae. The sequence continues at coordinate 42,567 of NZ_JBRKLZ010000001.1, read as the reverse complement.
GCTGCGCGATCTCGCCCTGGGCCGGCACCGGGCCGGATTCGGAGAAGGTCATGCCTTGCGCGGAAGCGGGTGCGTAGGCCTTCAGCCAGTCCAGGTATTTCTGGATGGCATAGACGGCGGCCGGGCCGTTGGTGTCGCCGCCGCGCGCCACGCAGGAACCGACCGGGCGGCTGTTCTCATCGACCTTGATGCCCCATTCGTCGACCGGCAGGCCGTTCGGGATGCCCTTGTCGCCATTGCCGGCCATGGACAGCCAGGCATCGGTGAAGCGCCAGCCGAGCGACGGGTCCTTCTTGCCGTAGTCCATGTGACCATAGACCTTCTTGCCGTCGATCTCGCGGCCGGTGAAGAACTCGGCGATGTCCTCGTAGGCCGACCAGTTGACCGGCACGCCGAGGTCGTAGCCATACTTCTCCTTGAAGTCGGCCTTGTTCTTCTCGTCGTTGAACCAGTCGTAGCGGAACCAGTAGACATTGGCGAACTGCTGGTCGGGAAGCTGGTAGAGCTTCTTGTCCGGCGCGGTGGTGAACGACAGGCCGATGAAGTCGTCGAGGTCGAGGTTCGGATTGGTGACGTCCTTGCCCTCGTTGGCCATGAAGTCGGTCAGGTTGCGCACCTGCTGGTAGCGCCAGTGCGTGCCGATCAGGTCGGAGTCGTTCACCCAGGCGTCATAGAGGTTCTGCCCCGTCTGCATCTGGGTCTGGATCTTCTCGACCACGTCACCTTCCTGGATCAGGTCGTGCGTCACCTTGATGCCGGTGATGGCGGAGAAAGCCGGTGCCAGCACTTCCGATTCGTAGGAGTGGGTGGTGATGGTTTCGGAGACGACCTTGATATCCATGCCCGCAAAGGGCTTGGCGGCGTCGATGAACCACTGCATCTCGGCTTCCTGATCGGCGCGCGAGAGCGACGATACATCGCCGATCTCCTTGTCCAGGAACGCCTTCGCCTCGTCCATGCCCGCATAGGCGCTGCCGGCGCCGAGCAGGAGGACGAGAGCCGTTGTCGATGTCAAAAGCTGCCGTCGCATGAGATTCCTCCACTGTTAAAGTTTGTGTATGCGTACGCCCGGCGCGGCCGTTGGCATGCGGCCGCGCCAACAGTTTCTCCCTCTATACGTAGCGGAACACCGCTATGGCGTAGGCCACGGAGAGAGCGAGAGCCCACCACAGGCTGGGGCCGACGAGGCCCAGCCAAGCGAGATGGATAAATGCGCTGCCGAGCAGCGATATGAAGAGGCGGTCGCCGCGCGTCGTCTCGAAGCGCAGCACGCCCACGCGCGGATTTCCTCCCGGCGAGACATATTCCCACACGCTCATGCCGACGAGCAGCAGGGCGATGACGATGAAGAAGGTGGCCGTCGGCCAGGTCCACGCCATCCAGGACAGATCGAGGTGCATGGTCAGACCCTTCCCAGGGCGAAGCCCTTGGCGATGTAGTTGCGGACGAACCAGATGACGAGCGCGCCGGGAATCAGCGTCAACACGCCGGCGGCGGCGAGCAGGCCCCAGTCCATGCCCGAGGCCGAGACGGTGCGGGTCATGACCGCAGCAATGGGCTTTGCATCGGTCGTGGTGAGCGTGCGGGCGATCAGCAGTTCCACCCACGAGAACATGAAGCAGAAGAAGGCGGCGACGCCGATGCCGGAGGCGATCAGCGGCATGAAGATCTTCACGAAGAAGCGCGGGAAGGAATAGCCGTCGATATAGGCGGTCTCGTCAATCTCCTTCGGCACGCCCGACATGAAGCCTTCGAGGATCCACACCGCCAGCGGCACGTTGAACAGGCAGTGCGCCAGCGCCACGGCAATGTGGGTGTCGATCAGCCCGAAGGCCGAATAGAGTTGGAAGAACGGCAGCGCGAACACGGCCGGCGGCGCCATGCGGTTGGTGAGCAGCCAGAAGAACAGGTGCTTGTCGCCGAGGAAGCGGTAACGCGAGAAGGCGTAGGCGGCCGGCAAAGCCACGGCCACCGAAATCACCATGTTCATAACGACATAGATGATCGAGTTGATGTAACCCGAATACCAGGAGGCGTCGGTGAAGATGATGCGGTAGTTGCGCAGCGTCGGCTGGTGCGGATAGAGCGTCAGCGACGAAATGATCTCGGTGTTGGTCTTGAAGCTCATATTGATGAGCCAGTAGATCGGCAGCATCAGGAACACGATGTAGAGGGTGAGGACCAGCCACCACCATTTCGATTCCTCGCCGCGACGCTTCATCAGCCGCGCGATCGCCTCCTGCGACATGCCTGCCGACGATTGTCCGGCATCGGCGCGCGCCGATGCCGCCTGCCCCGTCCGTTCGTTCACGCCAGCCATGTCAGCGCTCCGCGTCGTAGTTGGTCATGACGGTGTAGAACACCCATGACAGCAGAAGGATGATGAGGAAGTAGACCAGCGACATCGCCGCGGCGGGGCCGAGATCGAACTGGCCGAGCGCCATCTTGACGAGGTCGATGGACAGGAAGGTCGTAGAATTGCCCGGGCCACCGCCGGTGACGACGAAGGGCTCGGTATAGATCATGAACGAGTCCATGAAGCGCAGCAGCACGGCGATCAGCAGCACGCGCTGCATCTTCGGCAACTGGATATAGCGGAACACGGACCAGCGCGAGGCGCCGTCGATCTTGGCGGCCTGATAGAAGGCGTCGGGAATGGAGACGAGGCCGGCATAGCACAAAAGCACGACGAGGCTCGTCCAGTGCCACACATCCATGACGATGACGGTCACCCAGGCATCGAACGGGTCCTGCACATAGTTGTAGTCGAAACCCAGCCAGTTCAGCCCGTAGCCCAGCAGGCCGATGTCGGTGCGGCCGAACACCTGCCAGATGGTGCCGACGACGTTCCACGGAATGAGCAGCGGCAGCGCCATCAGCACCAGGCAGACCGGCACGCCCCAGCCCTTGCGGGGCATGTTGAGGGCGATGAAGATACCGAGCGGCACCTGGATGGCGAGGATGATGAAGGAAAAGATGAGGTTGCGGCCCATGGCCTGCCAGAAACGGCTGGAATGCAGCAGTTCCTCGAACCATTCGGTTCCGGCCCAGAAGAACTGGTTGTTGCCGAACGTGTCCTGAACCGAATAGTTCACCACCGTCATCAGCGGGATTACGGCCGAGAAGGCCACCAGCACCAGAACCGGCAGCACCAGGAACCATGCCTTGTTGTTCCAGGTTCTTTCCATCTCAGGCCTCCTTTTCCGAATGGCCCGCGTCGGCCCGCCCCATCTCCACCCGCCATGAATCGGCGTAGATGTTGATGGCGTCGGGCTCGAAGCGGACTTTCGGCTCGGCCGGGATCGCGGCATCCTCTCCGAGGACAGCGGCGATCTCCTGCCCTTCCAGTTTGGCGCGCACCACCTTGTGGCGGCCGACATCGTCGACGCGCGTGACCGAAACCGGCATGCCCTCGGTGCCGACGCGCACATATTCGGGCCGGATGCCAAGCTCCACCTTGCCGCCGTTCACCGAAGGCGAACCGGGCAATTCGATGACCTGCGTGCCCAGCCGCGCCGCCCTGCCCTCGATTTCGGTGGGCAGGAAATTCATGCCGGGCGAACCGATGAAATAGCCGACGAAGGTGTGGCGCGGCCGCTCGAACAGTTCGGCCGGCGTGCCGATCTGCACGATCTGGCCGTCATACATCACCACCACCCGCTCGGCGAAGGTCAGCGCCTCGGTCTGGTCGTGGGTGACGTAGACCATGGTGTAGCCGTAGCGGCGGTGAAGCTGCTTGAGCTGCGAGCGCAGCACCCATTTCATATGCGGGTCGATGACGGTCAGCGGCTCGTCGAACAGGATGGCGTTGACATCCGAGCGGACCAGCCCCCGTCCCAGCGAAATCTTCTGCTTCTGGTCGGCCGTGAGCCGCCGCGCCTTGCGCTTGGCCCAGTCGGCCAGGTCGATCATGGCCAGCGTCTCGCGCACCTTGCGATCGACCTCTGCTTCCGGCACGCCGCGGTTGCGCAGCGGAAAGGCCAGATTGTCGTAGACGGTCATGGTGTCGTAGATGACCGGGAACTGGAACACCTGCGCGATGTTTCGCTCCTGCGTCGACAGGGCGGTGACGTCCTTGCCGTCAAACAGCAGCCTGCCGTGCGACGGTTTCAGCAGGCCCGAAATGATGTTGAGCAGCGTGGTCTTGCCACAGCCGGAGGGGCCGAGCAGCGCATAGGCGCCGCCGTCCTCGAATGTGTGGTGCACTTCGCGCAGGGCGAAATCCTCCTCCCGCCTGGCATTGGGCAGGTAGGAATGGCGGATATGGTCGAGATCGATGCGGGCCATGTTCGGCTCCTATGCCGCCTGCCGCGCTGCCGAGACCGAGCGGCCGGCAGCGTCGAAAACGAGAAGATGGCGCGAGTCGATGAACACCTCGATCTCCTCGTCCGGCTCGAACTGGTGGATGCCGTGGGCGAGCATGACCCAGCGCACATCGGCGAAATCGAGATGCACGAAGCTTTCCGAACCGGTGATCTCGGTGACCGACACCTTGGCGCGCACCGGCACCGATGCCGCATCCTCCCGCTCCAGAGACAGATGATGCGGCTGGAAGCCGATCGTGTAATTGCCATCGGCGATGGCGGCGATGCCGGCCGGAACCGGCAGGCTGATGCCGCCATCCAGCAGGAAATTCGGCCCCTTCTTGACCAGGACGATGGTGTTCAGCGGCGGGTCCGCGAAGGTGCGTGCCGTCAACAGGTCGACCGGCTTGCGGAACACCTCGACGGTCGGGCCGAACTGGGTGACGCGCCCTTGCGATAGCGTTGCGGTATTGCCGCCCAGCAGCAGCGCTTCATGCGGCTCGGTGGTGGCGTAGACGAAGATGGTGCCGGATTCAGCGAAGATGCGCGGCAGTTCCAGCCGCAGTTCCTCGCGCAGCTTGTAGTCGAGATTGGCCAGCGGCTCGTCGAGCAGCACGAGGCTGGCATTCTTGACGATGGCGCGGGCAAGCGCCGTGCGCTGCTGCTGACCGCCGGAAAGGTTGAGCGGGGTGCGGTCGAGATAGGGCGTCAGCTTGAGCAGTTCGGCGGCCCGGCGCACCTCCCTGTCGATGGTGGCCCTGTCCCTGCCGGCCACGCGCAGCGGCGAGGCGATGTTCTCATACACCGTCATGGCCGGATAGTTGATGAACTGCTGGTAGACCATGGCGACATTGCGCTTCTGCACCGCCACGCCGGTCACATCCTTGCCGTCGAACCAGATGGAACCGGAGCTGGGAACGTCCAGCCCCGCCATCAGCCGCATCAGGCTGGTCTTGCCGGAAAGCGTCGGCCCGAGCAGCACGTTCAGCGAGCCGTGGGCCAGTGTAAGCGACACGTCATCTATGTGAGTTTCGCCGCCTACTACCTTGGAAACATTTCGTAATTCGAGCACAGGCCTCTCCCGCTATTCCGCCGCGGCCGAGTGCCGGCGGCCCAGGCCCTTCATGAATTCATCGAGCGTCTGGGCCTCGGCCGGCGAGAGCCGCAGGCCGCGCTTGGTCCGGCGCCACAGCACGTCCTCGGCCGTCATCGCCCATTCACTGGCGATCAGATAACGCACTTCGGCCTCGTAGAGATCGGCACCGAAATGACGACCCAGATCGGCAACCGACTTGGCCAGGCCAAGCAGGTTCTGCGCGCGCGTGCCGTAGAGGCGCACCAGCCGGCGCGCATGGCGAAGATCGAGGAACGGGTATGCTTCCTTCAGCTTCTCAACCTGCGCCTCATAGCCTGTGGCCGGGAAATCGCCGCCCGGAAGCGGCGCATTCGCCGTCCACGGCTTGCCCTTCTCGCCCAGCACCTCGCCGATCTTTTCCAGCATCGCCTCCGACAGGCGGCGGTAAGTGGTGATCTTGCCGCCGAAGGCGTTGATGAGCGGTCCAGTGCCCGACTCCATCCGCAACACATAGTCGCGCGTCGCCTCCTGCGCCTTGGAAGCGCCGTCGTCATAGAGCGGCCGCACGGCGGAATAGGTCCAGACAATGTCGGAGCGCTTCACCGGCTGGACGAAATATTCGCTGGCCGCCGCACACAGATAGTCGACCTCGGCATCGGAGATCTTCACGTCGTGGGGATCGCCGGAATAATCCTGATCGGTGGTTCCAATCAGCGTGAATTCTTCCTCATAGGGAATGGCGAAGATGATGCGCCCATCCGCGTTCTGGAAGAAATAGGCGCGCGGATCGTCGAACTTCCTGCGCACCACAATGTGACTGCCCTGCACCAGCCGCACATTGTGGACATTGCTGCGGCCGAGCGCCTGCGACAGCACGTGATCCACCCATGGCCCAGCCGCATTGACGATGAGGCGCGCTTTCACCTCATAATGGCTGTCCTTGACGTGGTCATGCACAAGAACGGTCCATGTTCCATCTTCATAGCGCGCATCCTCCACCTCGGTGCGGGTATGGATGCGGGCGCCGCGGTCGGCGGCATCGCGGGCGTTGAGAGCGACGAGGCGGGCATCGTTCACCCAACCGTCGGAATATTCGAAAGCCTTGGCGAATATGGGCTTCAGGGGCCGGCCGGTCGGGTCGCGGCGCATGTCCAGCGTGCGGGTGGGCGGCAGCAGCTTACGGCCGCCGATGTGGTCGTAGATGAACAGGCCGAGCCGCAGCATCCATGCCGGGCGCAATCCCTTGACATAGGGCAGCACGAACCGCAGCGGCCAGATGATGTGCGGCGCGTTGCGCCACAGCACCTCGCGCTCCATCAGCGCTTCACGCACCAGCCGGAATTCATAATGTTCGAGGTAGCGCAGGCCGCCATGGATCAGCTTGGTGGAACCCGAGGAGGTGCCGCTGGCGAGATCGTTCATTTCGGCCAGGAAGACGGAATAACCCCGCCCGGCCGCGTCGCGGGCAATGCCGCAGCCATTTATGCCGCCGCCGACGACAAAAATGTCATGGATCGGAGAATCTTCCACGAAATGCCTCCCACGGCTTCGCAATGCAGCAAATGGCCCACCGCCGAAACCGTGAGGGGATTATTTCGAAATAGATACGAATGTCAAACGAAATATAACGAAGGTGATTTTGCTATCCCACAGCCGCCGAAGTTTCGATCAGCCTGACGTCCGTTTCCGCGCAGATCTGCCGCACGGACTCGATATCGCAGCGGTCCGTGATGAAGGTGTTGACCTGCGACAGATGGCCGATGCGTACCGGCGCCGTGCGTTCGAACTTGGTGCGATCCGAGACCAGGATGACATGGCGGGCATTGGCGATGATGGCCTGCGCCACCTTCACCTCGCGAAAGTCGAAGTCGAGCAAGGCACCGTCATGGTCGATGGCCGAGGCCCCGATTACCGCGTAGTCGACCTTGAACTGGCGGATAAAATCAACCGCCGCCTCGCCCACAACGCCGCCGTCGGAGCCGCGCACCACACCGCCGGCGATGACCACCTCGATGGAAGGATATACCCGCATCCTATTGGCAACATTGATGTTATTGGTGATGACCATCAACCCGGAATGATCGAGCAACGCCTTGCTCACCGCTTCCGTGGTGGTGCCGATATTGATGAACAGGGAGGCGCTGTCGGGAATGAGATCGGCGGCGGCCTTGCCGATCGCATCCTTCTCGTCGGCGGCGATCTTGCGCCGCGCCTCATATTCCATGTTCTCGATACCGGAAGGGAACAGCGCGCCGCCATGGATGCGGCTGAGCAGGCGCTGCTCGCACAGATCATTCAGGTCCTTGCGGATGGTCTGCGGCGTGACGGCGAAATGGGTGGCAAGGTCATCGACCAGCACCCTGCCCTTGTCCTTCGCCATTTGCAGGATTTCGGCATGGCGCAGCGGCAGGTACAGATCGGGCATGCTACTCTGGCTCCATTTTCGCTTTTTTCGCTTTTAAACGAAAACGAAAATGAAGACCAGCAAAAAGCTTACCTTACGATATGCTCACCCGGCCGGATCAGAAGGCGCGGAAGGTCACCGTGGTGAAAGTGTCCTTGATACCTGGGACGATCTGCACCCGCTGGTTCACGAAGTGGCCGATGTCCTCGTCATCATCGACGTAGAATTTCGCCAGCAGATCATATTGGCCGGCGGTGGAATAGATCTCCGAGGCGATCTCGGCATCCGCCAGTTCGCTGGCAACCTCATAGGCCTTGCCGAGGTCGCACTTGATCTGCACGAAAAACGTCTTCATCGCCTGTCCAGTCCCAATAGCGTTGAGATGGTCTGTTGTCGCAGTTTGGCGGGCAGGTTTCAAGCCGACCCGCCGGTAGCCGGCCTACAGGGCCGGGATATCGCCCCTCGCCCAGCCTTCCGAGATCTCGGCGGCGCGGTCGGCAAACCGCCCGGCCTCGATGGCGTCGCGGATGTCCTGCATCAGCCGCTGGTAATAGGCCAGGTTGTTCCACGTCAGCAGCATGGCGCCCAGCGCCTCCTGCGAGCGCACCAGATGGTGCAGATAGGCCCTGGAATAGTCACGCGCGGCGGGGCAATAGCTCTCCTCGTCCAGTGGACGGTGGTCATCGGCATGGCGGGCATTGCGCAGGTTGACCTTGCCGCGCCTCGTATAGGCAAGGCCGTGGCGGCCTGCCCGCGTCGGCATCACGCAATCGAACATGTCGATGCCACGGGCCACGGACTTCAATATGTCGTCCGGCGTGCCGACGCCCATCAGATAGCGCGGCCTGTCCGCCGGCAGCTCGGGACAGGTGATTTCCAGCATCTCGAGCATCACCGCCTGCGGTTCGCCGACGGCGAGGCCGCCCACCGCATAGCCTTTGAGTTCCATGGCCTTCAGCGCCTGTGCGGAACGCACGCGCAATCCGGCATTGTCGCCGCCCTGCACGATGCCGAACATCGCCTTGCCGGGCTGGTCGCCGAACGCCGCCTTGCAGCGCTCCGCCCAGCGCAGCGACAGCTCCATGGCGCGCTCGATCTCGGCCGGCTTGGCCGGCAGCGCCGTGCATTCGTCGAGCTGCATCTGGATATCGGAATCGAGCAGCCCCTGAATCTCGATCGAGCGCTCGGGCGTCATCTCATAGGGCGCGCCATCGATATGCGAGCGGAAGGTGACGCCGTGGTCGGTCAGCTTCCTCAGCTTCGACAGCGACATGACCTGAAACCCGCCGGAATCGGTGAGGATCGGCCACGGCCAGCGCGCCATCTCATGCAGGCCGCCCAGCCGCGCCACGCGCTCCGCGCCCGGCCGCAGCATGAGGTGATAGGTGTTGCCAAGGATGATGTCGGCCCCCGTGCCGCGCACCTGATCCATGTACATGGCCTTGACCGTGCCGCCGGTGCCGACCGGCATGAATGCCGGGGTGCGCACCGTCCCGCGCGGCATGGCGACTTCGCCGCGCCGCGCACCGCCATCGGTGGCGATCAGCCGGAAGGAAAAATTCGTGTTCATGTCTGCTGCCTGAAGAGGAGGCTGGCGTCGCCATAGGAATAGAAGCGGTAGCCTGTCGAAATCGCGTGCGCGTAGGCTGCCCGCATCGTGTCCAGCCCCGCAAAGGCGGAAACCAGCATGAACAGCGTGGAGCGCGGCAGGTGGAAATTGGTCATCAGCATGTCCGCCGTTTTGAAGCGGTAGCCGGGCGTGATGAAGATATCCGTGGCGCCGGACCATTCCTTCACGGTGCCGTCCTGCGCCGCAGCACTTTCGAGCAGGCGCAGCGAGGTCGTGCCGACCGCGACGATGCGCCGGCCCCTTACCCGCGCCGCATTCAGGGCAGCGGCCGTTTCGGCTGATACGGTGCCGCTCTCGGCATGCATCCTGTGCTCGTCGGTATCGTCGGCCTTCACCGGCAGGAAGGTGCCGGCACCGACATGCAGGGTGACGAAACGGCGCTCGACACCCATGGCATCGAGTGCGGCGAACAGGTCCGGCGTGAAATGCAGGCCGGCCGTGGGCGCGGCAACCGCGCCTTCCTCGCGCGCATAGATGGTCTGGTAGTCGCGGCGGTCGCGCTCGTCGTCTTCTCGCTTGGAGGCGATGTAGGGCGGCAGCGGGATATGGCCGACGCTGTGCAGCGCCTCATCCAGGAACGGTCCCGATACGTCGAAGCCCAGCAGCACCTCGCCGCCCTCGCGCTTTTCCAGCACCATGGCGTCGAGCTGGCCGAGGAAGCAGGAATTGCCGTCATGGCCGAAATGGATGCGGTCGCCCTCGGCGATGCGCTTGCCGGGCCGCATGAAAGCGAGCCAGCGGTCCGGCCCTATGCGCATATGCAGCGTCGCCTCGACCTGAGCGGTCGCTTCGCCGCGCCGGCGCACGCCTTTAAGCTGCGCGGGGATGACCTTGGTGTCGTTGAAGACCAGAACGTCGCCTGACCGAAGCAGCGACGGCAGGTCGCGCACGGTCAGGTCCTCGGGCGGCGCGCCGGGGACAACCTTCAGCAGCCGCGCGCTGTCGCGCGGCTCGGCCGGGCGCAAGGCGATGCGCTCCTCGGGAAGGTCGAAATCGAACAGATCGACGCGCATCAGAGATAGCGGACCATCACCGCGCCGACGAGCAGCAGGCAGGCGCCGGCAAAGCGGCCGAGGGTGATCTCGCGCACCGCCACGCCGAGGAAGCCGATCCGGTCCACCACCATGCCGGCAATGAGCTGGCCGGTGATCAGGAAAGCGATCAGCGCCGCCGCGCCGATGCGCGGAATGAGCATGATGTTGGTGGTGACATAGACGGCGCCGAGCAAGCCCCCGGCCACGAAAAGCCACGGTTCCGGCTCGCGCCAGCCGATGACGACGCCTTGCATGCGGCCGATCACGAAGGTGAGCAGGCCAAGCACCAAGGCGCCGGACAGGAAAGAGATGGCGGCGGCGGCCAGCGTGGAACCCAGGCCGCGCGCCAGATCAGCATTGATCGGCGCCTGGATGGCGACGAACGCACCGGCCATCATGCCGAGCAATGCCCACAAAAGCCCCGCCATCTCTCGCTCCTTCAGCGTCAGGCGGCGACGTCGGCCGCGACCTTCAGCGACACGATCTTGTCGGGGTCCTGAACCGGCTCGCCGCGCTTGATCTTGTCGACATTCTCCATGCCCTCAATGACCTGGCCCCAGACCGTGTACTGGCGGTTCAGGAACGAGGCGTCATCGAAGCAGATGAAGAACTGCGAGTTGGCGGAATTGGGGTTCTGGGCGCGCGCCATGGAGCAGGCGCCACGGCCGTGGTTGGCGTTCGAGAACTCGGCCTTCAGGTCCGGCTTGTCGGAGCCGCCCATGCCGGCGCGGCCCGGGTTGAAATCCTTGGAGCCGGTCTTGCCGAACTTCACGTCGCCGGTCTGGGCCATGAAGCCGTCGATGACGCGGTGGAAGACAACGCCGTCATAGGCGCCTTCGCGCGCCAGTTCCTTGATGCGGGCGACGTGGCCCGGAGCCAGGTCGGGATAAAGTTCGATCACCACCTGCCCCTGAGTGGTATCCATGATGAGCGCGTTTTCGCGGTCCTTGATCTCGGCCATGTCAAAAATCCTTTCTGGAAATGATCAGTTGTCGGCGGCGATGCGCGCCTTGACGATGCGGTCCGGCTCGGCCACCGAGCCATTCTCGGCAGCCGAACCCTTCTTGATGTTATCCACCTTTTCCATACCGCTCTCGACCTTGCCGATCACGGTATATCCGCCGTTCAGCGACGCCGCCGGCGCGAACATGATGAAGAACTGCGAATTTGCGGAGTCCGGGTCCTGCGCGCGGGCCATGCCGACCACGCCGCGCTCGAACTTCTCGCTAGAGAACTCGGCCGGCAGGTCCGGCAGGTCCGAACCGCCGGTGCCGACGGCGCGCGGATTGTAGCCGTCTTCCATGTCGCCATACTGTACGTCGCCGGTCTGCGCCATGAAACCGTCGATCACGCGATGGAAGGCAACATTGTCATAGGCGCCGTCGCGCACCAGCTTCTTGATCTGCTCGACATGCTTGGGCGCGATATCCGGGCGCAGCGCGATGGTCACGTCGCCGTCCTTGAGGGTGAGGACCAGCGTATCCTCCGGTTCGGCGGCGAAGGCCGGCAACGCGGCAGCGGCAAGACCGCCGACCACGATGGCAAAGGCCGCGAGCTTCTTGAGCGTCATTGGGGGTGTCTCCAGCTATTTCGCGAATTTGGCGGTCAGCGGCTCGACGACCGCAGCGGGCACGAACGGCTCGATATTGCCGCCCATGGAAGCGATCTGGCGCACGAGTGTGGCGGTAATGGTTCGCACCGACGGGCTGGCCGGCAGGAAGATGGTCTGCAATTCCGGCGCCATCACCTCGTTCATGCCCGCCATCTGCATCTCATAGTCGAGGTCGGTGCCGTCGCGCAGGCCACGGATCATGATCGAAGCGCCGTGCTTGCGCGCCGCATCTACGACCAGTCCGTCGAAGGCAACCACCGCGAGCCGCCTGGCATCGGAGCCGAATTCCTGCGCGGCCACGGTCTCGATCAGGCCGACGCGCTCCTCGAAGGAAAACAGCGGCTTCTTGCCGGGGTGAATGCCAATGGCGGCGTAAATCCGGTCGGCGATGGCGAGCGACGCCTTCAGCACGTCCAGATGGCCGTTGGTGAGGGGGTCGAACGACCCTGCGTAGATGGCGATGCGTTCGGTCATGGCCTTCGCTTCTAGAGACAGCCGAAGCCAAACGCAACGCATGAACGCCGGATGAACGGCCGGGTCAGAACCCGTTCAAGCCGAATCGCGGAAGTTGTACGCCAACCGGATGAAACCAAACGCACGCCCGTGCGTTTTTCAAACACAGGAGGTACGTTCATGATCATCTACATGCTCGCCGCCGCTATGACCATCGCCATGCTGATCGCCACGGCTTTCGGGCTGCATCAGGAGGCAGAGCGCAGCCGCGCACCGCGCCGCACCGGCGGCTTCCCCTTGCGCTCGCGCAACCCCTACCACCTTTAATTCAACAAGGTGCCGGCGGTGACGAAAACGGGCTGAAGCCGCGGCGGATCACTCCGCCTGCGGCTCCTCGCCAGTCGTGCTCCCGGCCTCAATCCCCGTCCCATCGGTGACGGTTTCATTTCCGGCAGCATCGACGTCGTCGTTCTCATCCTCGTCGGAGCCCGGCTCGGAAATGCGCTCGACCGAAACGACCTTCTCGCCTTCCGCCGTGTTGAAGATGGTGACGCCCTTGGTGGCGCGGCTGGCGAAACGGATTCCGTGGACCGGCACGCGGATGACGGTGCCGCCGTCGGACACCAGCATGATCTGATCGTCATTGCCGACCGGGAACGTCGCCACCAGCCTGCCGATCTCATCGACCTTCGACACGTCGGTGGCGCGGATGCCTTTGCCGCCGCGATTAGTCAACCGGAAATCGTAAGATGACGAGCGCTTGCCGTAACCCAGTTCCGTGACCGTGAGCACGAACTGCTCGTGCGTCTTGAGGAATTCGTAGCGTTCGTCGGAAAGCTGCGCCTCCTCGCCGATCTCCTCGTTGGTAAGAGCGATTTCCTCGTCCTCGCCATTGCCGGACAGCAGGCGCCTCTCGGCCGCGGCGCGCTTGAGATAGGCGGCACGCTCCGACGGATCGGCATCGACATGCTCGATGATGGTCATGGAAATGGCGCGGTCGCCCTCCGCCATCGAGATGCCGCGCACGCCGACCGAATTGCGGCCGGCAAACACGCGCACGTCCGAAACGGAGAAGCGGATGCACTGGCCCGACGCCACGGTGAGCAGCACGTCGTCGTTCTCCGTGCAGGTCTCGACGCCGAGAATCTCGTCGCCCTCGTCCAGCTTCATGGCGATCTTGCCGTTGCGCTTGACGTCGACGAAGTCGGACAGCTTGTTGCGGCGAACGGTGCCGCGCGTGGTGGCGAACATCACGTCCAGTTCGCTCCAGCTCGCCTCGTCCTCGGGCAGCGGCATGATGGTGGTGATGCGCTCGCCCTGCTGCAAGGGCAGCATGTTGATGAGCGCCTTGCCGCGCGACTGCGGACTGCCGACCGGCAGGCGCCACACCTTCTCCTTGTAGACGATGCCGCGCGAGGAGAAGAACAGCACCGGCGTGTGGGTGTTGGCCACGAACAGCCGGGTGACGAAATCCTCATCCTTGGTCGACATGCCCGAACGGCCCTTGCCGCCGCGACGCTGCGCCCGGTAGAGCGACAGCGGCACGCGCTTGATGTAGCCGGAGTGGCTGACGGTGACGACCATGTCCTCGCGCTGGATCAGATCCTCGTCATCCATGTCGGCGCCGCCATCGGCAAGCTCGGTGCGGCGCGGCGTGCCGAACTCGTCGCGCACCGCCGCCAGTTCGTCCTTGACGATCTGCTGGATGCGCGCGCGGGACGACAGGATGTCCAGATAGTCGCGGATTTCCTCGCCGATGGTGTTCAACTCGTCGGCGATCTCATCACGGCCGAGCGCGGTCAGGCGCTGCAGGCGCAGTTCGAGGATGGCGCGCGCCTGTTCCTCGGAGAGATTGTAGGTGCCGTCCTCGTTGATGCGATGGCGCGGATCGTCGATCAGGCGGATCAGCGATTCCACGTCGGCAGCCGGCCAGCGGCGCTCCATCAACTGCTCGCGCGCCGTCTGCGGATCGGGCGCGTGGCGGATGAGCTTGATGACCTCGTCGATATTGGCCACCGCGATGGCAAGGCCGACCAACACATGGGCGCGATCGCGCGCCTTGCGCAGCAGATATTTGGTGCGCCGGCTGATGACCTCCTCGCGGAAGCTCACGAAGGCCTTCAGCATGTCGATGAGGGTCAGCACTTCCGGCTTGCCGCCGTTCAGCGCCACCACATTGGCCCCGAACGAGGTTTGCAGCGGCGTGTAGCGGTAGAGCTGGTTGAGGATCACCTCGGCATTGGCGTCGCGCTTCAGCTCGACGACGACGCGGTAACCCTGGCGGTCGCTCTCGTCGCGAATGTCGGAGATGCCCTCGATGCGCTTGTCTCGCACCAGTTCGGCCATCTTCTCGATCATCGAGGCCTTGTTCACCTGGAAGGGAACCTCGGTGATGACGATGGCCTCGCGGTCGCCGCGGATCGGCTCGATCTCGACCTTGCCACGCATGACGATGGAGCCGCGTCCGGTCGAATAGGCATTGTAGATGCCCGAACGGCCGAGAACGATGCCGCCGGTCGGGAAATCCGGGCCGGGAATGATCTCCATGAGATCGGTCAGTTCGATGGCCGGGTTGTCGATGATGGCGATAGCGCCGTTGCACACCTCGGCCAGATTGTGCGGCGGGATGTTGGTGGCCATGCCGACCGCGATACCGCCCGAGCCATTGACCAGGAGGTTCGGGAACCGCGCCGGGATGACGCGGGGCTCCGCTCCCGAGGCGTCGTAGGTATCCTGGAAATCGACCGTATCCTTGTCGATGTCCTCGAGCAGTTCGTGCGCGACCTTGGCGAGGCGCGCCTCTGTGTAGCGCATCGCCGCCGGCGGATCGCCGTCGATGGAGCCGAAATTGCCCTGCCCGTCGATAAGCGGCACGCGCATCGACCAGTCCTGCGCCATGCGCACCAAGGCGTCGTAGATCGAGGCGTCGCCATGCGGATGGTATTTACCCATCACGTCGGCAACAGGGCGGGCCGACTTCACATATTTGCGGTTCCAGTGGTAGCCGCTCTCATGCGAGGCGTACAGAATGCGCCGGTGGACCGGCTTGAGGCCGTCGCGAACGTCAGGCAGAGCGCGGCTGACGATCACGCTCATGGCGTAATCGAGATAGGAGCGCTGCATCTCCTCGACGATGGAAATCGGTTCGATGCCGTTCGGATCGCCGTCGGCACCGCTCGGTGTTTTGTGGTCGGTCAAATCAGGTCACACGTGTTTGGAATCATTCCTGTCTTATATAGGAACGGCACCGGATTCTCCAACAATGAACGATCTTTTCCAGAACTGATTTTCGACGTTATTTCAAATGGATATGCGATTTTTGGGGAAATCGCGACAACGTGTGCACGCTTGTCTTTATCCGCCGGCCGCCACAGGCCGCCTTGCGGCTGGCGCCGGTTGCGGCATTGCGCTAGCCTGAAAATTCAGGGGACAGTTGCCGATGCCGAATTTCGACAGTCTTTTCAACGCCTTCGTTACCTTACTGGTGACCATAGACCCGCCGGGCCTGGCGCCGATATTCCTCGCCGTCACCCGCAACATGAACCGGGGCGAGCGGGGGCAGGTGTCGGTCCGGGCAAGCATCATCGGCTTTGTCGTGCTGGCACTGTTCGCCGTGGCCGGAGCCGCGATCCTGTCCGTCTTCGGCATCACGCTGGCAGCCTTCCGCGTGGCTGGCGGATTCTTGCTCTTCTTCATCGCCTTCGAGATGGTTTTCGAGCGGCGCAACGACCGCAAGGAGAAGATTTCCGACGTCGCCATCACCCGCGACCATATCCACAACATCGCGGCCTTCCCGCTGGCGATCCCGCTGATCGCCGGGCCCGGCGCCATTTCCGCGACCGTTCTCCTGTCCGGCTCCTTCCAGGGCATCACGGGCCAGATTGCGCTGGTCGGCATCATCTTCCTGTGCCTTGCCCTTACCTATCTGGTTTTCCTGCTGGCCGAGCGCATCGACCACATACTGGGCCAGACCGGCCGGTCGATCCTGACCCGACTGCTCGGCGTGATCCTGGCGGCCCTCGCCGTCCAGTTCGTGGCCGACGGCGTCAAGGCGCTGATCGCGGGCTGACGCAGAGACGGAAAACCCAAGCCCGGCAAGCGGCGCGAAGCGAATTCTTAACCCTGAATGCGGAGTTTCTCCTTCGATCACCAATTCAGGAGAAACGATATGAGCAGGATTCTGATCATCTCTTTTGCCGCTCTGTCGCTATCCGCCTGCGGTTCTTCCCAGGCCATGAGGACAGCGAGCGGCGCGGCCATCGGCGCCGGCTCCGGCGCTCTGGCGGGTGCGGCGGTGGCAGGAACAGGCGGCGCGGTGGTGGGCGGCCTCGGCGGCGCAGCACTTGGAGCCGTGATCGGCTCCAGCCGGTAACCCAAAAAAAGGACCGCCCCGCCGGTCAGGCGGGGCGGCCCAAGTTTCACACGAAGGTTACGCTATTCCTTGGCGTCCAGATTGGTGCCCAGCGTATCCTTGACGAACAGCATGCCGATGATCAGCGACATCGCCGCGATCGCCACCGGGTACCAGAGGCCGAAGTAGAAGTCGCCCTTGTAGGCGCTGAGCGCGAACACGGTTGCCGGCAGCAGTCCGCCGAACCAGCCATTGCCGATGTGATAGGGCAGCGACATGCCGGTATAGCGGATGCGGGTCGGGAACATCTCCACCAGAATGGCGGCGATCGGCCCGTAGACCATGGTCACGTAGAGCACCAGGATGAACAGGATGCCGATGGTCAGCGGCCAGTTCACCTTCTGCGGATCGGCGAACATCGAGAACGCACCGGAATCCGGGATCGAGTAGGCGGTGATCTCGGTGGCGCCCGCCGCCTCTTCGGCCGTGACGACCTTGTCGGCGATGGCCTTATCGACCGGGATCGTCTTCTTCTCGCCGGCGCGGATCGCCGCCGCGTCGAGGTTCAGTTCCGGATTGGCAGCGACGAAGGCATCCAGCTTCTGATCGGCCACCATGCTGGTGGCGCGATGGATCGGATAGCCGCCGTCCATCAGGGCGATATTGATGCCCTTGCTGAAGGCAGCTTCCTTCGCCTTGGCGTCGTCGCCGGCGGCGATGGCGTCATAGGACTCCACCGTCTCGTTGCCGATGGTGACCGTTGCCGGCGTGCCGGGCGCGGCGGTCGCCACCACGTCGTAAGGCACCGAGCTGCGGGTCAGGAAGGACGTGGCGATATCGCAGGATGTCGTGAACTTCGCCGTGCCGACCGGGTTGAACTGGAACTTGCAGTCGCCCGGCGCGGCGGTCACCGTGGCGCGCACATTCTGCTGTGCCGCCGCCAGTGTCGGGTTGGCGGCCCATGTCAGCGCCTTGAACAGCGGGAAGGTCGTCAGGATCGCCAAGACGAAACCCGCCATGATGATCGGCTTGCGGCCGATCTTGTCGGACAGCCAGCCGAACACGACGAAGAAGATCGAGCCCACGGCGAGCGCGGTGGCGATCATGATGTTCACCGACCAGGC
This sequence comes from Aquamicrobium terrae, assembly GCF_052978165.1. Lineage (NCBI taxonomy): Bacteria > Pseudomonadati > Pseudomonadota > Alphaproteobacteria > Hyphomicrobiales > Phyllobacteriaceae > Aquamicrobium > Aquamicrobium terrae. The sequence continues at coordinate 24,580 of NZ_JBRKLZ010000001.1, read as the reverse complement.
GTCGACCTTGAGCACGTTGGTGAGGAAGAACAGCGCGTAGAACTGGCCGTTGTACCACACGACGGCCTGGCCGGCGGTGAGGCCGAACAGCGCCAGGAGCGCGATCTTGGCGTTCTTCCACTGGCCGAAGGCCTCGGAAAGCGGCGCCTTGGACGTCTTGCCCTCCGCCTTCATGCGCTTGAATGCCGGCGATTCCGACAGCGACAGACGAATCCAGATGGAGATGCCAAGCAGGACGAACGAGATGATGAACGGAATGCGCCAGCCCCAGGAAGCATAGGCTTCAGCGCTCAGCGAAGCCTGCACGATCAGGATGACGGCCAGCGAGAGGAAAAGACCCAATGTGGCGGTGGTCTGGATCCACGACGTGTAGAAGCCACGGCGGTCGTCCGGCGCATGCTCGGCGACATAGGTCGCGGCACCGCCATATTCGCCGCCCAGCGCCAGGCCCTGCAACAGGCGCAGCAGGATGAGGATGATCGGCGCGGCGATGCCCCAGCTCGCATAGCCGGGCAGGATACCGACGAGGAACGTCGACAGGCCCATGATCGTCATGGTGACGAGGAAGGTGTATTTGCGGCCGACGAGATCGCCGATGCGGCCGAAGACCAGCGCACCGAAGGGCCGCACAAGGAAGCCGGCGGCGAAGGCGAGCAGCGCGAAGATGTTGCGGGTCGCTTCCGGGATGGCCGAGCTGAAGAAGGTCGAGCCGATGAATGCGGCCAGTGAACCGTAGAGATAGAAATCGTACCATTCGAACACGGTACCAAGCGACGAGGCGAAGATGACCTTCTTCTCCTCACGCGTCATGCCGCGGCTCGAACCGCCGGCGGTGGATGCCATTGCCATGGTGGTTCCTCCTTTTTGCTGCCTCCGTGGCGACCCTCCTGTCGCCGGCGAGAGGCAAATGGGGCGCGGACTCAAATGAGCGCCATCGGGCAAAAAGTGACAGAAAGCCGCAGCAAACGGCACCAGTGCTTTGGAATTATGACTTTGGTCTAATGTAGCCGCAAGCCTGAGCCGGCCGGCGGCCGCGGGCTCAGCCGGCCAGCGCGTCGAGCAGATTTACCGCCGCGACGAAATCCCTGTGGCGCTGGGAACGGCGCGCGACCGCCTCGGCATCCTGCCCCCATTGCTCGATCTGCCAATCCTCATCGACATGAGCGGCCAGCCATGCGTTTTCGGCATCCAGCTCGGCGGCCTCGACCGCCAGCGCCAACAGCGCCGAGCCGGTGAGCGACGTCATGACGTGCAGCGAGGCGAGCCGGAACGGATCGTTGCGGCGGGCAAGCCAGGCGCCGAGCACGGCGATCGACTCGCGCGGCTGCTCGACATGCATGACGCCCTCGGCCAAGTTGAGGCGGGCGCCGATGGCGGCCTGCGCCCAGTCCAGAACCTTGTCCCAATGCCTGTTCTGGCGCTCGACCAGGCCCTGCGGCCCATCAGCCCGGTAGCAGAGCATGTCGGACGAGGCGAAGCGCAAGATGTCTTCCAGCACGGCTTGCGGATCGGAAGCGACACCGTCGATCGCCGTGTTGACCAGCCGCAGCACCGGCATGGCCACCGGGTCGATCACGTCCTTCTGGGCCTCGAACTCGGCTGCGACCAGTTCCGCCGCCGCCTCTGTCGGCAGCGCCAGCAGGTTCCTGCCCGGCGTGCGCACCGGCTTGCCGTCAAGCTCTACGGCAAAGCCCCCGTCGCGACGCGCCACCGCTGCATGGCTGTAGAAGCGCTTGGGCAGGGGCGCGCGCATCTGGATCTGGGCGCGGCGGACAGGGTCGGGGTCCGACAGGTGGATGCCTTGCTCGATATCGTTCAGCATGTCGCGCATATCGACCTTCCTGCCCTCACCCGATGATCTGTTTTCGTACCGGCCTGTTGACGATGATAAGCCCGACGCCGATCAGCAACAACGCCGCCGCGATGCGCCAGCTCAACGGCTCATCCAGAAGCAGCGCGCCGCACAGAACCCCGAACACCGGGGTCAGGAAGGCGAAACTGGACAGGCCCGATGCAGGATAGCGCCTGAGCAGCCAGAACCACAGCACGAAAGTAAAGCCCACGATATAGCTTGCCTGAAACAGCAGTGCGGCGGTCGCCACCGGCGTCACCGAACGGATCGGCTCGGCCGCGAACGGCAGCGCGACGGCACTGACCACGAACGCGCCGGCAAGCTGGTAAAGCAGCACCTTCTCGGCGCTCACACTGGTCAGGCGCGAGCGCTTGATGGTCAGGTTGGTGGCGGCCCAGACAACTCCCGCGCCGAGGCTCAGCACATCGCCGACCAGGGTGCCCGACCCATCGAGCCGGTCGGAAAACACCACGACCATGCCGGCGAAGGCGAGCAGCAGGCCGAACAGCTTGCGCGCGGTGAAATGCTCGCCAAGCAGGAAGTGGCCGCCCAGCAGCATCCAGAAAGGCATGGCGTTGACCAGCAGCGTGTTGCGGGCCACCGTCGTATGCTCGAGACCGACCAGCAACAGCAGGAACTCGATGCCGAACAGCAACCCGGCCGCCATGCCGGCCAGCAGCGTGCCGTCCTTCTCGAACAGTGGAATGCGCCGCCACAGGCACCACAGGAAGACCAGCGCGCCACCGAGCGCGGCACGGACGAACGATACGAAAAGCGGATCGAAGCCCGTATAGGAAATCTTGGCCGCCACATAGTTGAGGCCCCATGACAGCGTCAGCCCGATCATCAAGGCGGTCGCCGTCAGGTCGATCGCATCGCGGCGATCGATTGCGCCCGTTGCCGTATTCACGCGTCGTTCTCGGCGCTCTGTTCGTCAAAACCGAGCAAATTCCAGCTCTGGCGCATGTGCGGGGGCATGGGCGCGGTCACGTCGATCCTGCCGCCGTCGGGATGCGGGATAACGATGCGGCGCGCATGCAGATGCAGGCGGTTCTGCATGCCGCCTGGAAAATCCCAATTGGTGTCGGCTTCGAAATATTTCGGATCGCCGATGATCGGGCAGCCGATATGGGCGGCGTGGACACGAAGCTGGTGCGTGCGCCCCGTATAGGGCTCCATCTCCAGCCAGGACAGCGACTGCGCCGCCTGCTCGACCACGCGGTAAAAGGAAACGGCATGGTCCGAGCCCTTCTCGCCGTGCCTGGCCACCCGCATGCGGTCGCCATCGGGCGTCTGCTCCTTGACCAGCCAGGTGGAAATCTTGTCCTCGCGCTTCGGCGGAACACCCTTCACCAGCGCCCAATAGGTCTTCTTCGTCTCGCGATGACGGAACGATTCCGACAGCTTCATCGCCGCCAGCCGCGTGCGCGCAACCACCAGCACGCCCGAGGTGTCGCGGTCGAGCCGGTGGACCAGACGCGGCTTCTCGCCCTTCTTGTTGCGCAGGGCTTCCAGCATGTCATCGACATTGCGGGTCACGCCCGAGCCGCCCTGCACCGCCAGCCCGGCCGGCTTGTTGAAGACATAGACCTTCGGGTCCTCGTGCAGCAGCATGCGCGCCAGCACATCGCCATCGTCCTGGTTGCGGATCGAATAGCCGGTCATCTGGTCGCTGGCCTTGCGGTCCACGTCGAGCGGCGGAATGCGGATGACATGGCCGGGCTCGACTCGCGTGTCGGCCTTGGCGCGGCCGCCATTGACCCGGACCTGCCCCGACCGCAGCAGCTTCTGCAGATGGCCGAAACCGAGGCCCGGATAATGGGCCTTGAACCAGCGGTCGAGCCGCATGCCGGCCTCGCCGGCCTCAACCGTTATCTGTTCTACGCCTGCCATGAGCCTGTCCATTGATCCCGGCCGCCAGATAGCATCAAGCGCCCGCCTTTGCGAGCCGGGTTGCGACATGGGAAAGTTGTTATGTCAGCCGCGTTCCTTGCGCAGCTTGGCCCAATATTCAAGGCGCTTCCTGATTTCGCGCTCGAAACCGCGCTCTGGCGGATCATAGAACGTCTGCCGGCCCATCTTTTCGGGGAAGTAGTCCTGCCCGGAAAAAGCATCCGGCTCGTCGTGATCGTAGCGATAGCCGGCGCCGTAGCTTTCTTCCTTCATCAGCTTGGTCGGCGCATTGAGGATATGCTTGGGCGGCAGCAGCGAGCCATGTTCCTTCGCCGCCCGCATGGCCCCCTTGAAAGCGGTGTAGACGGCGTTCGATTTCGGCGCCGTGGCGAGGTAGACGCAGGCCTGCGCAAAGGCCAGTTCACCCTCTGGCGAGCCGAGATAATCATAGGCATCCTTGGCGGCATTGGCGACGACGAGCGCCTGCGGATCGGCAAGGCCGATATCCTCCACCGCCATGCGCACCAGCCGCCGGCCGAGATAAAGCGGGTCCTCGCCCGCGTCGAACATGCGCGCAAGGTAGTAGAGCGCCGCGTCCGGATCGGAGCCGCGCACGGATTTGTGCAGGGCCGAAATCAGATTGTAATGGCCGTCCTGTCCCTTGTCGTAGATCGGCGCGCGCCGCTGAACCACGGCAAGCAGGCCCTCGGCACCGAACACCTCGCCCGGCCCCGCCGCGCGCCACACCTCTTCGGAAAGCGTGAGCGAAGCGCGGCCATCACCGTCCGCCATCCGCACCAATGCCGCCCTCGCCTCCTCGTCGAGCGGCAAGGGCTTGCCTTCGGCCTCCTCGGCGCGGGCCAGAAGCTTGGCGATGCTTTCCTCGTCGAGCGAACGGAAGGTGAGCACGCGGGTACGCGACAGCAACGCCGCGTTCAGCTCGAAGGACGGGTTTTCCGTCGTGGCACCGACGAGAATGACCGTGCCATCCTCCATCACCGGCAGGAAACTGTCCTGCTGGGCGCGGTTGAAACGATGGATCTCGTCCACGAACAGCAAGGTCTGGCGGCCGTTGGCACGGCGCAGACGGGCCGTCTCGAACACCTTCTTGAGGTCCGCGACACCGGTGAAGATCGCCGAAACCTGCTCGAAGGCAAGGCTGGTTTCGCCCGCCAGCAGCCGCGCCACCGTGGTCTTGCCCGTTCCCGGTGGTCCCCAGAAGATCATGGAACCGAGCGAGCCGGAACGGATCATGCGCGTCAACGCCCCGTCCGGGCCGGTCAGGTGCTCCTGCCCGACGACCTCGGCAAGGCTCTTCGGCCGCAGCCGGTCTGCGAGCGGCTGTCCCACGGGCGCCGCCAGCGGCTTATCGGGGCTGAACAGGTCCGCCATGTTCTTCCGATCTCAGTAGCGCAGAACCTGGCGCATCAACTGCCCGTCGCGTTCGATGGTGAAACGCCACCAGCGCGAGTTCTGCTGCGATGCGTCGGCCAGCTTGCGGGCGCTGTCGATGGTCTGGCCATTGACCTCGCGCACGATGTCGCCCGGCCGCAAGCCGAAATCGCCGGCAGGTGAATTGCGGTCCACCTCGACCACGGCAACACCCTTCGTATCGGCATTCATTCCGAGGCGCTGGGCCAGCCGGGGCGAGAGTTCCGCCACCTTGGCGCCGGCAAAGGGGCTGCGTCCGCGCAGTTGCACCTGCGCGTCGGCGGCGCCCTCCGGCGCCCGCTGCAAGGCGATATCGACCTTCTTTTCCTCGCCCTTGCTCAGCACATCGAGCGCGGCCTGCGTCCCGATCGGTTGCGTCGCCAGCCGATAGCCGAGCGCGTCCACGCCCTCGATGCGGGCGCCGTTGAAGCTCAGCACCACATCACCCGGCCGTAACCCGGCCTGATCGGACGGGCCGCCCGCCTCGACGGCCGAAACCAGCGCGCCGTACGGCAGTTCCATGCCGAGCGATTCCGCGATCTGCGGGGTCACCGGCTCGAAGGTCGCGCCGATATAGGGCCGCTCGAAGAAGTCGCGGCCGGACTTGGCGGCCTCGACGAAGGCACGCACCATGTTGGCGGGAATGGCGAAGCCGATGCCGATGGAGCCGCCGCTGCGGCTGTAGATCGCGGTGTTGATGCCGACCAACTGTCCCGCCATGTTGATGAGCCCGCCGCCGGAATTGCCGGGATTGATGGCGGCGTCGGTCTGGATGAAGAAGCCGGAATCGGAAATGCCGATATGGCTGCGGGCCAGCGCCGAGACGATGCCGGAGGTGGTCGTCTGGCCGACGCCGAACGGATTGCCGATGGCCAGAACGAGGTCACCCACCTGCAAGGCGTCGGAATCGCCGATGGCGATGGTCGGGAACGGCTTGTCGGACTCGATCTTCAGCACGGCCAGGTCGAGCGACTCGTCCTTCAGCAGCACCTTGCTGGCAAACTCGCGGCCATCGGACATGGCCACCTTCACCTCGTCCGCATCCTTGATGACGTGGAAATTGGTAACGACGAAGCCGGCCTCGTCGACCACTACCCCCGACCCCAGCGAGGACTGCGCCCGCGGCATCGAACGCCCGAAGAACTGCTCGAAGAACGGGTCGCCCTCGAAGGGCGAGCGCACGCGGGCCGTCTTGGAAGCATAGACATTGACCACGGCCGGCGCCGTTTCCTTGACCAGCGGGGCAAAGGAAAGCTGCACCTCCTCACGGCCGAACGGCACGCGGCGGTCGGGGCCGGACGTCGTGTCCGCATCGCCGGAACCTTGCAGCAGATCGGTCAGCACCTCGCTGAGGCCGGGCGACTCGCCCTTCCTTTCCTGGGAAAGCGCCTGTGGCGCAAACGGCGCGGCAAGAAGCATGGACAGGACGCCGATAACGGCGACGGTCAGACGCTTGGGAGCCATGAACGAATCCTCCGAGCAATGTCGCCGTCCATTGTCGCGACGATTGTGCAAAATGAAAGGCTTGTTAAGCCCGATTGGCGCGGCGCTTCAAGGCACTTCCCAAGCGTTGCGGCTTCCCTGGGCCTGCGGGTTCCGACGCCGGCGTGCGACCACGGCATGGCCCTGGGCCGACTACACGAAAATGTGGCCAAGCGTGATCCCGATGGCAGTCGAAACAGCATTCCACGCCCGTTATATAGTCGATGTCGCAACCATCACAATGCCAGCGAGGCGACCGTCATGCCTGCCTATCACCCACCCCGGATCGCCGCCGGGGAAATCACGCCCGAATCGATTTTCCTGAACAGACGGGGTTTCCTCGCCGGAGCCGGTGCTGCCGGCCTGCTTGCCTTCGGAAGCAGCGTTCCGGCCGGAGCCGCGGCATTGAAGGCATCGGAAAGCCGCTTCTCGACGGATGAGAAGCTGACATCGGAGGACGACGTCACCGCCTACAACAATTTCTACGAGTTCGGCCTCGGCAAGGGCGACCCGAAAGCCAAGTCGGGCAAATTCAAGCCGACCCCATGGACCGTCAAGGTCGACGGCATGGTTAGCAAGCCACGCGAATTCGGCCTTGAAGAACTGCTCGCCTTCCCGCTCGAGGAACGCATCTACCGGATGCGTTGTGTCGAGGCATGGTCCATGGTGATCCCGTGGACGGGCTTCCCGCTGGCCGCGCTTCTCGACAAGGTCGAACCGCTCGGCTCGGCAAAATACGTGGCTTTCGAAACCGTCGTGCGGCCGGACGAGATGCCCGGCCAGGGCGGTTTCTTCCAGTCCCTGGCATGGCCCTATGTCGAGGGCCTGCGGCTTGACGAGGCCCGCCACCCGCTCACCATCCTCGCGCTCGGCCTTTACGGCAAGACCTTGCCCAACCAGAACGGCGCGCCGGTGCGGCTCGTGGTGCCGTGGAAATACGGCTTCAAGGGCATCAAGTCGATCGTACGCATCACGCTTACCGACAAGCAGCCGCCGACCACCTGGAACATCGCGGCGCCGAACGAATACGGCTTCTATGCCAACGTCAATCCGGCGGTCGATCATCCGCGCTGGAGCCAGGCCAGCGAAACCCGCATCGGCGAAGGCGGCTTTTTCGGCGCCAACCGGAGGCCGACCCTGCCCTTCAACGGCTATGAGGAAGAAGTCGCCAAACTCTATGCCGGGCTGGACCTGAAGGCCAACTTCTGATGCCGCTTTCGCCACGCTTGCGTAAAGCCTCCGTCTGGGCACTCTATGCCATCGGGCTCGTTCCCGCCGCCTGGGGCTTCTGGCTTGGCGCCACCGGCCGGCTGCCGGGCAACCCGGTCAAGGAATTCGAGCATCTGCTGGGCCTGTGGGCGCTGCGCTTCCTCATTGCCACGCTCGCCATCACGCCGCTGCGCGACATCTTCGGGCTGAACGGGCTGCGCTACCGCCGGGCGCTCGGGCTGCTCGCCTTCTGGTATGTGCTGATGCACTTCACCACCTATATGGTGCTCGACCAGTTCCTGAACTTCGCTGCCATCGTCGAGGATATCGCCAAGCGTCCCTTCATCACCATCGGCATGGCGGGGCTGGCGATGCTCGTTCCGCTGGCGCTGACCTCCAACAGCTGGTCGATCCGCAGGCTGGGCGCGCGCTGGGGAAAACTGCACCGGCTAGCCTATGTCATCGCCGCGGCGGGCGTGCTGCACTACGCCCTGTCGGTGAAGGTGGTCGGGCCGGAACAGTGGGTCTACATCGCGATCATCGCCCTGCTGCTGGCCTGGCGACCGCTGCGGCCATATTTCAACCGTCGCAAACGCGCCCCACGACACCGCGTTACAATCGAGCGTGCCTGAGAAAAACGGAAAGGCAGAAAAGCAAAAAGGCCGGGAGAGCGATCTCCCGGCCTTCGATTGAATATGCTGCCCGAAAGATCAGGCGGCTTCGGCCTCGTCAACGCCTTCGGCCTCGACGCGGGCGCGGTCGCCGGCGCCCTTGGCCGAGGTGTCGCGATCGACGAACTCGATCACGGCCAGCGGGGCGTTGTCGCCGCGGCGGAAGCCGGCCTTCATGATGCGCAGGTAGCCGCCATTGCGGGTCGCATAGCGCGGTGCGATGGTGTCGAACAGACGCTTGACGACATCCTCATTGCCGATCTGCGCGATCACCTGGCGGCGGGCGTGCAGGTCGCCGCGCTTGCCGAGGGTGACGAGCTTCTCGACGATCGGACGCAGGTCCTTCGCCTTCGGCAGGGTGGTGACGATCTGCTCATGCTCGATGAGCGAGACGGCGAGGTTGGCGAACATCGCCTTGCGGTGGCTTGCACTGCGTGAGAAACGACGGCCTTTGAAACCGTGGCGCATGGCTCTTTTCCTTCTTCAGCTATTCAGGAGGCCACGGCCTCCGATGGTTTTCCGCATGGCCGTCGGACCGGACGAGCCGGTCCTCGGTACCATGCTCTATTCAGGCTCAGTACTGGTCTTCGTAACGCTTCGCGAGATCTTCGATGTTCTCCGGCGGCCAGTCCTGAACCTCCATTCCGAGGTGCAGGCCCATGGAAGCCAGAACTTCCTTGATCTCGTTCAGCGACTTGCGGCCAAAATTCGGAGTGCGGAGCATTTCCGCCTCGGTCTTCTGGATCAGGTCGCCGATGTAGACGATGTTGTCGTTCTTGAGGCAGTTGGCCGAACGGACCGAAAGCTCCAGCTCGTCCACCTTCTTCAACAGTGCCGGGTTGAAGGCGAGTTCCGTCACCTGCTCGGCGGCGGTTTCCTTCTGCGGCTCCTCGAAGTTGACGAACAGGCTGAGCTGGTCCTGCAGGATGCGGGCAGCGAAAGCCACCGCGTCCTCGCCCGTCACCGAACCGTCGGTCTCGATGGTCATGGTGAGCTTGTCGTAGTCGAGAACCTGGCCCTCGCGGGTGTTTTCGACCTTGTAGGACACCTTCTTGACCGGCGAGTAGAGGCTGTCGACGGGGATCAGCCCGATCGGAGCATCCTCGGCGCGGTTGCGCTCGGCCGGGACATAGCCCTTGCCGGTGTCGACCGTGAACTCCATGCGGATCTCCGCACCCTCGTCCAGCGTGCAGATGACGTGGTCGGGGTTGAGGATCTCGACATCGCCAACGGTCTGGATGTCACCGGCGGTGACGGCACCGGGACCCTGCTTGCGCACAACCATGCGCTTGGGACCCTCGCCTTCCATCTTGATGGCGATTTCCTTGATGTTGAGGACGATGTCGGTGACGTCCTCGCGCACGCCTGCAATCGAGGAGAACTCGTGCAGCACGCCGTCGATCTGGACAGCCGTGACGGCAGCGCCGCGCAGCGACGACAGCAGAACCCGGCGAAGCGCGTTGCCCAGCGTGAGACCGAAACCACGCTCCAGAGGCTCGGCAACCAGCGTGGTCACCGTCTTGTTCTTTGACGAGAACTCGACCTTGTTCGGCTTGATCAGTTCCTGCCAGTTTTTCTGGATCATATTGCCTTCCTTCCGTTTCCCCACCACCATCCAATCGTGGCGGGCGACCTGGAAAACCGCAAAAGCGCCCGTGGGCGCTCAAGCGGCGAAAAATGAAATGTCAGACGCGGCGCTTCTTGCGCGGACGGCAGCCATTGTGCGGGATCGGCGTCACATCACGGATCGAGGTGATGGTGAAGCCGGCAGCCTGAAGCGCGCGGAGAGCCGATTCACGGCCGGAACCGGGGCCGCAAACCTCGACCTCGAGCGTGCGCATGCCGTGTTCCTGCGCCTTCTTGGCGGCGTCTTCGGCAGCCATCTGGGCAGCGAACGGGGTCGACTTGCGCGAACCCTTGAAGCCCTGGGCACCGGCCGACGACCAGGCAATCGCATTGCCCTGCGCGTCGGAAATGGTGATCATGGTGTTGTTGAAGGTCGAATTCACGTGGGCAACGCCCGACGAGATGTTTTTACGTTCGCGACGACGAACGCGAGCGGCTTCCTTGGCCATGTTTTTCCTTTCAGTTGATCTCTACACCGCCGTAATGCCAGCGGCTACACCTGTTGGGGAGTAGGGCAGTAGGGGAATAAGGGAGTATGTTTCCGTCGCGGCAGGCCGCAGCGTCTTTACATACTTCCCTACTCCCCTACTCCCCCATTCCCTGAAATTACTTCTTCTTGCCGGCGATCGCCTTGGCCGGGCCCTTGCGGGTACGCGCGTTGGTGTGCGTGCGCTGACCGCGAACCGGCAGCGAGCGGCGATGGCGCAGGCCGCGGTAGCAGCCAAGGTCCATCAGGCGCTTGATGTTCATCGAAACTTCGCGGCGCAGGTCGCCCTCGACCTGATAATCGCGGTCGATGGCCTCGCGGATCGCCAGCACCTCGGCATCGGTGAGCTGGTTCACTCGACGCTCGGCCGGAATGCCGACCTTGTCGATGATCTCCTGGGCAAACTTCTTGCCGATGCCGTGAATATATTGCAGCGCGATAACGACGCGCTTGTTGGTCGGGATGTTGACGCCGGCTATACGGGCCATCTTCGTTCTCCATGTGGGCCGGCCATGCCGACGCTGTTGCTTTTACCCGCGTCCGGTGGAGGCCGGCCCTTGCAGGTGTTTCTTCAAGTTGCAGCAAGCATGCCAAAACGGCACGCCCACCTCACGCCTTGTGGGAATGAGGGGTCGCCATACTCCACATGACCGCTGCCGTCAAGTGAAGGCGAAAAGTTTCAGCCGACGGCCTCCGGCAGCAGCGCCTCGATCTGCGCCGTCACCTCGTCCATCGAGGCCATGCCGTCGACGCCCTTGAGCATGCCCTTGGCATGGTAATAGCCGATCAGCGGGGCGGTCTTCTTGTAATATTCGCGCAGACGCTCCTCGAACACTACGGGGTTGTCGTCCTTGCGCACCGGCTGGCCGGCAGCCTTGGCTTCCTCGGCCCGCTTGACGATGCGGCCGACCAGCGCACGGTCGTCCACCACCAGCTCGATCACGCCGTCCAGCTTCTTGCCACGCTCCTTGAGCATGGCCTCGACAGCGTCGGCCTGCGCCAGCGTGCGCGGGTAACCGTCAAGGATGAAGCCCTTGGCGCAATCGGGCTGGTCGATGCGTTCGGCGACGATGGCATTGACCACGGCATCCGAGACCAGCTCGCCGGCATCCATGATCGCCTTGGCCTGCTGGCCGACCGGCGTCTGCGCCGCCACCGCGGCGCGCAGCATGTCACCGGTGGACAGTTGCGGAATGCCGTATTTGCTTACGAGCCTCTGGGCCTGGGTGCCCTTGCCCGCCCCAGGCGGGCCCAGCAGTATAAGCCTCATCGTCCCCTCTTTCCTCCACGCAGCTTCGACTTCTTGATCAATCCCTCATACTGGTGCGCGATCAGGTGTCCCTGGATCTGCGCGACCGTATCCAGCGTCACACTGACAACGATCAGAAGCGAGGTGCCGCCGAGATAGAAAGGAACGCCCGTCGCCGCAATCAGATATTCCGGCAGCAGACAGACGGCAACCAGGTAGACCGCGCCCAGAACCGTGATGCGGGTGAGCACATAGTCGATATATTCCGCCGTGCGCTCGCCGGGGCGATAGCCGGGAATGAAGCCCGAATGCTTCTTGAGCTGGTCGGCCGTATCCTTCGGATTGAAGACGATAGCCGTGTAGAAGAACGCGAAGAACACGATCATCGCGCCGTACAGGAACATGTAGATCGGCTGGCCGTGGCCGAGGGCCGACAGGATGCTGGAAGCCCAGGCCGGCATGTTCTGGGTATTCGAGAAGCCGGCAAGCGTGGCCGGCAGCAGGAGCAGCGACGACGCGAAGATCGGCGGAATGACGCCCGACGTGTTCAGCTTGAGCGGCAGGTGCGAGGTATCGCCCTGGAACATGCGGTTGCCGACCTGGCGCTTCGGATACTGGATCAGCAGGCGGCGCTGGGCGCGCTCCACGAAAACGATGATGGCGATGACCACCACCGCGAGCGCCATGATGGCCAGCACGAGGCCGGTCGACAGTGCGCCGGTGCGGCTCAGCTCCAGCGTTCCGCTGATGGCGCGCGGCATGCCGGCGACGATGCCCGCGAAGATGATCAGCGAGATGCCGTTGCCGATGCCGCGGGCGGTGATCTGCTCGCCCAGCCACATCAGGAACATGGTGCCGCCCGTGAGCGTGATCACCGTGGAGATCTGGAAGAACAAGCCGGGGCTGGAAACGATGTTGTTGCCGCTCTGGAGGCCCACGGCGATGCCGTAGGACTGGACCAGCGCAAGCAGGACCGTGCCGTAGCGGGTGTACTGGTTGATGATCTTGCGGCCCTGCTCGCCTTCCTTCTTCAAGGCTTCGAGCGTGGGAATCACCGAGGTCATCAGCTGCATGATGATCGAGGCGGAGATGTAGGGCATGATGCCCAGCGCGAAGATCGCCATGCGCTCGACGGCGCCGCCGGCGAACATGTTGAACATGCCCAGCACGCCGCCGCTCTGCTGCTGGAAAGCCTGCGCGAAGGCTTCAGGATTGATTCCCGGCAGCGGGATATAGGTGCCAAGCCGATACACAAAGAGCGCACCGAGCGTGAACCAGATGCGCTTCTTCAGATCCTCGGCCTTGGCGAAGGCCGCAAAATTGAGATTGGATGCCAGTTGTTCAGCAGCCGAAGCCATGCAAATTTCTCCGCTGGACGACGCGGGGGCCCGCTTCGGGCGGCGCGTATCACCGAAGACCCGAGATAGGCCCGGCGCGGCCAAGATGCAAGCGGCCGCATTGACGCGGCCGCTTTGTTATTCCGGTATTATTCAGCCGCCGCAGCTTCGGGCAGCTTCACCGATCCGCCAGCCTTCTCGATCTTCTCGATCGCGGCCTTGGAGGCCCCGGCAACGTCGAAGGCAACCTTGGCCTTCAGCTCGCCGTCGGACAGGATACGGACGCCGTCCTTGAGGCGGCGCACGACGCCGGCCTTGACCAGCGCTTCGGCCGTCACCGTCTCCTTGGCGTCGAGCTTCTTGGCGTCGATAGCAGCCTGGATGCGAGCCAGCGACACGGCATTGTAGCTCTTCGAGAAGAGGTTCTTGAAGCCGCGCTTGGGCAGACGGCGATAGAGCGGCATCTGGCCACCCTCGAAGCCGTTGATGGCCACGCCGGAACGCGACTTCTGGCCCTTCACGCCGCGGCCGCCGGTCTTGCCGAGGCCCGAGCCGATACCACGGCCCACGCGCTTCTTCGAATGCGTTGCGCCTTCGTTGTCACGCAGTTCGTTGAGTTTCATATTCTGTCTCCTGCGCTGTGGCTCAGCCCTCGTCCACGACGCGGACGAGATGCGAGACGGAGGCGATCATGCCGCGCACCGAAGGGGTGTCCTCCAGCGTGCGCTGCTTGTGCATCTTGTTGAGGCCGAGGCCGACCAGCGTCGCGCGCTGCTCCTTCGGACGGCGGATCGGCGAGCCGATCTGCTCAACGGTGATGGTCTTGGTAGCTTTCTTTGCCATGATGATGGTCCCTCGTCAGCGCCGACTATTCCTCGGCGGCCACGGCGGTGCCGCGACGAGCCTGGAGGGTCGAGTACTTGATGCCACGAGCGGCAGCGACATCCTTCGGGTGCATCTGCTTCTTCAGCGCATCGAAGGTGGCGCGAACCATGTTGTAGGGGTTGGAAGACCCCATCGACTTGGCAACGACGTCATGCATGCCGAGCGTCTCAAACACAGCGCGCATCGGACCACCGGCGATGATACCGGTACCCTGTTTGGCGGTGCGCAGCAGAACGCGGCCGGCGCCGTGACGGCCCTCGACGTCGTGGTGCAGCGTACGGCCCGAGCGCAGCGGCACGAAGATCATGTCGCGCTTGGCCGATTCGGTCGCCTTGCGGATGGCTTCCGGCACTTCGCGCGCCTTGCCGTGACCGAAGCCGACGCGGCCCTTCTGGTCGCCGACGACGACGAGCGCGGCGAAGCCGAAGCGACGGCCGCCCTTCACCACCTTGGCGACGCGGTTGATGTGAACGAGCTTGTCGACGATGCCGTCGTCGCGCTCTTCGCGGTCACGGCCACGCTCGCGGCCGCCTTCCCTACGTTCCTGTGCCATATCCTGATCCTTATTTTTTTCCGGAAGCACGGATTGCTGAAATGCCGGCAGCCCTGTTTCGGGATGCCGGCGGCGAAATTCACGTCTCCTGTGAACGATCCAGAGGAAAAAGTCAGCAACTTTTTTGTCGCTGGCCCTTTCCGGACCGCCTTAGAAGCTCAGCCCGCCCTCGCGAGCAGCCTCGGCCAGGGCCTTGACGCGGCCATGATAGATGTAGGCGCCGCGGTCGAAGACCACTTCCTTCACGCCCGCCTTGATCGCGCGCTCGGCGATCAGCTTGCCGACTTCGGCAGCCGCAGCGCTGTCAGCGCCGGTCTTCTTGGAAGACTTGAATTCCTTTTCCAGGGTCGAAGCGGCGGCCAGGGTGCGGCCCTGGGCATCGTCGATCACCTGCACATAGATGTTCTTCGACGTGCGATGAACCGACAGACGCGGGCGACCGTTGGCAACGGCCTTGATCTGACGACGGACGCGCGCGGCGCGGCGCTGGGTGGATTCCTTGGAAGCCATGTGTATTTCCTGCCTTGTAAAACGGGAGCTGCCTTATGCGGTAGGCCGAAGCGCCTCCCGCGACACCTTCCCGTGGCGTTGACGTTCTTACTTCTTCTTGCCTTCCTTGCGGAAGATCTTCTCGCCCGCGTAGCGCACGCCCTTGCCCTTGTAGGGCTCCGGCTGGCGGTATTCGCGGATCTCGGCGGCCACCTGGCCAACCTTCTGCTTGTCGATGCCGGTGATGCTGATCTCGGTCGGCTTCGGGCAGGCGAGCGTGATGCCTTCCGGAGCCTCGTAGATCACTTCATGGCTGAAACCCAGCGAAAGCTGGATGTTCTTGCCCTGCATGGCGGCACGATAGCCGACGCCCTGGATCTCGAGCTTGCGCTCGAAACCGTCCTTGACGCCGACCAGGATGTTCTCGATCTGCGAACGGGACATGCCCCACTTGGAACGCGCATCCTTGGAGGCGTCGCGCGGCTCGACGCTGATCTCGCCGTTTTCCAGCTTGACCAGAACCTCGTCGTTGACGACGAACTTCAGTTCGCCCTTCGGACCCTTGGCCGTAACGGTCTGACCGTCAACGGTGGCGGTCACGCCCTGCGGCACGGCTAGGGGCTTCTTACCAATACGAGACATTGTGTTGTCCTCGTCACTCTTATTGTTTCAGGTCCTGCCGGGAGACGCGGGTCTCACCGGCAATTCCTATCGGGAACGGTTACCGGATCAGAAGACCTGGCAGAGAACTTCCCCGCCGACATTCTGTTCACGCGCCTCGTGGTCGGCCATCACGCCCTTGGGCGTCGAAAGGATGGCGATGCCAAGGCCGTTGGCAACCTGCGGGATCGACTTGGCCGAAACATAGACGCGGCGTCCGGGCTTCGAAACGCGCGAAATCTCGCGCACCACCGGGGAACCGTCGAAATACTTCAGCTCGATCTCGATCTCGGACTTGCCGTTGTCGAAGTCGGTCTGGCTGTAATCGCGAATATAACCTTCCGCCTTCAGCACTTCGAGGACGCGGGCGCGCAGGCGGGAAGCCGGCGTCGACACGGTCGTCTTCTTGCGGCCGTAGGCGTTACGGATACGGGTCAGCATATCGCCGAGAGGATCGCTCAGGGACATCTCGTCTACTCCTTACCAGCTCGACTTGACCAGGCCCGGGATCTTGCCCGTGTTGCCCAGGTCGCGCAGCGCGACACGCGAAAGCTTGAGCTTCCGATAGAAGGCGCGCGGACGGCCGGTGACTTCACAACGGTTGCGGATGCGGATCTTCGCCGAGTTGCGCGGCAGGGCCGACAGCTTGAGCTGGGCGCGGAAGCGCTCCTCAAGCGGCAGCGACTGGTCCATCACGATGTCCTTCAGCGCCTTGCGCTTCGCGGCATACTGCTGGACGAGCTTGCGGCGCCGGTTGTTCTTCTCGACTGAGCTGGTCTTTGCCATTTCAGATTTTTCCTTTGCTCGCTGCCGTTACTGGCGGAAGGGGAAGTTGAAAGCCTTGAGCAGCGCCCGGGCTTCGTCGTCCGTCTTCGCAGTCGTACAAACGATGATGTCCATGCCCCACATCTGATCAACCTTGTCGTAGTTGATCTCCGGGAACACGATGTGCTCCTTGAGGCCCATGGCATAGTTGCCACGACCGTCAAAGCTCTTCGGGTTGAGGCCCCGGAAGTCGCGAACGCGCGGCAGCGCGATGTTCACGAGACGATCCAGGAACTCATACATCTTCTCATTGCGAAGGGTGACCTTCGCGCCGATCGGCATGTTCTCACGCACCTTGAAGCCGGCGATCGACTTGCGGGCGCGGGTCACCACGGCCTTCTGGCCGGTGATCAGGGCCAGGTCCTCGGCCGCAACGGACGGCTTCTTGGAATCCGCGGTCGCCTCGCCGACGCCCATGTTCAGCACGATCTTCTCGATGCGCGGAACCTGCATCTCGTTGGAGTACTTGAACTGGTCCTTCAGCGCCTGGCGGATGGTCTCGTTGTAGACCTTCTTCAGGCGCGGCGTGTTCTTGGCTTCTGCCTGTGCTGCTGCCTTAGCCATTGATCGTTTCTCCCGAGCGCTTGGCAAAGCGCACTTTCTTGCCGTCCTTCTCGACGCGGAAACCGACGCGGGTCGGCTTGCCATCCTTGGGGTCGGCCAGCGCGAGATTCGAGAGTTGAATCGGCGCTTCCTTGGTGATGATGCCGCCTTCCTGGGAAGCGGACTGCTTCTGGTGGCGGCGGATGAGGTTCACGCCACGCACGATGGCGGTGTCTTCCTTCGGCTGTACGGAGAGGACCTCGCCGGAGCGGCCCTTGTCCTTGCCGGCCAGGACGACAACCTTGTCGCCTTTACGGATTTTCTGCATGGTTGCGGCTCCTTACAGCACTTCAGGCGCGAGCGAAATGATCTTCATGTGGTTCTTCGCGCGAAGCTCGCGCGGAACCGGCCCGAAGATGCGCGTGCCGACCGGCTCCTTCTTGTTGTCGACCAGAACCGCTGCGTTCTTGTCGAACCGGATCACGCTGCCGTCGGGACGGCGGATGTCCTTGGCCGTGCGAACCACGACCGCCTTCATCACATCGCCCTTCTTGACGCGGCCGCGCGGAATGGCTTCCTTGATCGACACCACGATGATGTCGCCGACGGAGGCGTACTTCCGCTTCGAACCGCCCAGCACCTTGATGCACATGACACGACGTGCGCCGGAATTATCCGCCACGTCGAGGTTTGTTTGCATCTGAATCATGACTGGCCGCCTTTTTCTTCTCTATTGGGAGAGGCCCTGCCCTCCCCGGTCTGTCCAAAATTCGCTCTACGCCCGATCAAGCCTGGTCCTGGGCCACGACGACCCAGCGCTTGTCCTTGGAGATCGGCGCCGATTCCTGGATCAGGACGGTGTCGCCAACCTTGTGGGCGTTGTTCTCATCGTGCGCCTTGTACTTCTTCGACATGCGCACGACCTTCTTCATCACCGGATGCGTGAAGCGGCGCTCCACCTTCACCACGACGGTCTTGTCGTTCTTGTCGCTGACGACGACGCCCTGCAGAATACGCTTCGGCATGGTTTTTTCCTTATGCCTTCTTGGCCGCGGCTTTTTCCGCAGCAATGGTCTTGATGCGCGCGATGTCCTTGCGGACCTGCTTGACGCGGTCGGTCTTCTCAAGCTGGCCGGTGGCCTTCTGGAAGCGCAGGTTGAACTGTTCCTTCTTCAGGGAAGCCAGTTCGTCAGAGAGCTGATCCTGCGTCTTCGAGCGGATATCTGAAGCTTTCATCTCTGCTCTTCCTTATTCAGCGATGCGCTGCACGAAACGCGTGCGCACCGAAAGCTTGGCAGCACCCAGACGCAGCGCCTCACGCGCGACATCCTCCGGGACGCCGTCGATCTCGAACATGATGCGGCCGGGCTTCACGCGGGCCGCCCAGTAATCGACCGAGCCCTTGCCCTTGCCCATACGGACTTCGGTGGGCTTGCTCGTCACGGGCAGATCCGGGAAAATACGGATCCACACGCGGCCGGCGCGCTTCATTTCGCGGGTAATCGCGCGGCGGGCCGCCTCGATCTCACGCGCGGTGACGCGGTTCGGCTCCAGCGCCTTCAGTCCGAAACCACCGAAATTCAGATCGGTGCCGCCCTTGGCGGTGCCGTGGATACGGCCCTTGAACTGCTTGCGGAACTTTGTGCGCTTTGGCTGCAGCATCTTACTTGCTCCAAATTCTCAATTATCAGGCGTGCTCGCGACGACGCTGGCCGCCACGATCGCCGGTATTGGCTTCGCCCTCGGTCGCCCGGCGCTCGGAAGCCATCGGGTCGTGCTCGAGAATCTCGCCCTTGAACACCCACACCTTGACGCCGCAGATGCCATAAGCGGTCTGAGCCTCGGCAGTGCCGTAGTCCACATCGGCGCGCAGCGTGTGCAGCGGAACGCGACCTTCGCGGTACCACTCCATGCGCGCGATCTCGGCGCCGCCGAGACGGCCGGCGCAGTTGATGCGGATGCCTTCGGCGCCAAGACGCATGGCCGACTGCACAGCGCGCTTCATGGCGCGGCGGAAGGCGATGCGGCGCTCGAGCTGCTGCGCGATGGACTGCGCGATCAGCGTGGCGTCGGTCTCGGGCTTCCGCACCTCGACGATGTTCAGGTGCGTCTCCGACTGGGTCATCTCGGTCAGCTTCTTGCGCAGCTTCTCGATGTCGGCACCCTTCTTGCCGATGATCAGACCCGGACGCGCGGCGTGAATGGTCACGCGGCACTTCTTGTGCGGACGCTCGATCACCACCTTGGAGATGGCAGCCTGCTTCAGCTCCTTCTCCAGGTATTCACGGATCTTCAGGTCCTCGTGCAGCAGCTTGCCGTATTCCCCGGTGTTCGCGTACCAGCGCGAATCCCAGGTCCGGTTGATGCCGAGACGGAGACCGATCGGATTGATTTTCTGGCCCATTACGCGGCCTCCCCTTTCTCTTCCACTTCACGAACGACGATCGTGAGGTGCGAAAACGGCTTTTCGATCCGGCTGGCGCGACCGCGGCCACGGGCGTGGAAACGCTTCATGACGATCGACTTGCCGACATAGGCTTCCGCGACAATCAGCGAATCAACGTCGAGGTCGTGGTTGTTCTCTGCGTTTGCGATCGCCGATTCCAGCGTTTTCTTCACCGTCTCGGAAATACGCTTGCGCGAGAATTCCAGATCGTTGAGCGCAGTCTGGACCTTCTTGCCACGGATGAGCGCGGCAACCAGATTGAGCTTCTGCGGGCTGACACGGATCGTGCGCAGAACGGCGCGCGCCTCGTTGTCAGCAAGCCTGCGCGGAGCTTTGGCCTTGCCCATCGTTACTTCCTCTTCGCCTTCTTGTCCGCACCGTGACCGTAGTAGGTACGGGTCGGGGCAAATTCACCGAACTTGTGGCCGACCATGTCTTCGTTCACCGAAACGGGAACATGCTTCTGGCCATTGTAAACACCGAAGGTGAGGCCGACGAACTGCGGCAGGATGGTGGAGCGGCGGCTCCACATCTTGATCACCTCATTGCGACCACCTTCGCGAACCTTGTCTGCCTTCTTCAGAAGGTAGCCATCAACGAAGGGGCCTTTCCAAACAGAACGAGTCACAGGCTTACCTCTTATTAGCTCTTGCGCTGATGGCGCGAGCGCACGATGAACTTGTCGGTCGCCTTGTTGGACCGCGTCTTCTTGCCCTTGGTCGGCTTGCCCCACGGGGTCACCGGATGGCGACCACCGGAAGTGCGGCCTTCACCACCGCCGTGCGGGTGGTCGACAGGGTTCATCGTCACGCCGCGGTTGTGGGGACGCTTGCCCCTCCAGCGCGTGCGGCCAGCCTTGCCGTCCTTGATGTTGGCGTGCTCCGGATTGGAGACGGCGCCCACGGTCGCGAAGCACGAACCGTGCACGATGCGCTGCTCGCCAGAGTTCAGGCGCAGGATCGCCATGCCCTGGTCGCGGCCGACGAGCTGGCCATAGGCACCGGCCGAACGGGCGATCTGACCGCCCTTGCCCGGCTTCAGCTCGATGTTGTGCACGATGGTGCCGACCGGCATGGCCGACAGCGGCATCGCGTTGCCCGGCTTCACGTCGGCGGTTTCGCCGGCCACCACCTTGTCGCCGGCAGCGAGGCGCTGCGGGGCCAGGATGTAGCTCAGCTCGCCGTCCTCGTACTTCACCAGAGCGATGAAGGCCGTGCGGTTCGGGTCGTATTCCAGGCGCTCGACCGTGCCGACGACGTCAAGCTTGCGACGCTTGAAGTCGATGATGCGGTAGGTGCGCTTGTGACCGCCGCCGATGAAGCGGGCGGTGACGCGGCCGTAGTTGTTGCGGCCGCCCGACTTGGTCAGGCCCTCGGTCAGGCCCTTGACCGGCTTGCCCTTGTGCAGGCCCGAACGGTCCACGATGACCAGCTGGCGTGTGCCCGGCGTGATCGGATTGTAATGTTTCAATGCCATTTTCTTATCCTCGCCGCTTCGCTCACAGGCCCGTCGCGACGTCGATCGAGTGACCGTCGACCAGGGTCACGATCGCCTTCTTGACGTCGCCCTGGCGGCCAACCGTGCCGCGGAAGCGCTTGACCTTGCCCTTGCGGACAAGCGTGTTCACAGCCGAAACCTTGACGCCGAACAGCGCCTCGACAGCAGCCTTGATTTCCGGCTTCGTCGCCTTCTTGGCAACGTTGAACACGACCTGGTTCTGCTCGGAAGCGATGGTCGACTTTTCGGTGATCGCCGGCGAGACGATCACATCGTAATGACGAAGGTCGGTCATTTGAAGCGCTCCTCGAGAGCCTCGACGGCGGCCTTCGAAAGGACCAGCGTGCCGCGGCGCAGAATGTCGTAGACGTTGATGCCCTGAACCGGCAGCACGTCGATGTTCGGGATGTTGGTGGCAGCCAGCTTGAAGTTGGCGTCCAGTTCCGCACCGCCGATGACCAGCGCATTGGTCAGGCCGAGCGACTTCAGGCTGGCCAGCAGCGACTTGGTCTTGGCCTCTTCCAGCTTCAGCTCGTCGACGACGATGATCGACGCCGCCTTCGCCTTGGCGGACAGGGCGTGCTTCAGGCCGAGCGCACGGACCTTCTTGGGCAGGTCGTGCTCATGGCTGCGGGAAACCGGGCCGTGGGCCTTGCCGCCGCCGCGGAACTGCGGAGCGCGAGCCGAATGGTGACGGGCGCGGCCCGTACCCTTCTGCTTGTACATCTTGGCGCCGGTGCGCGCGATGTCGGCGCGGCCCTTGGCCTGATGGGTGCCCTGCTGCTTCTTGGCAAGCTGCCAGCGCACGACGCGCTGCAGGATGTCCTCGCGGGGATCAAGACCGAAGATCTCGTCGGAGAGCTCGACCTTGCCGGCATCCTTGCCGGCGAGCGTTGTGATCTTGATGTCCATTATTCCGCTCCCTCAGTGGCCGGAGCTTCGTTCTTTTCAGCCGCCTTGGCAGAGGCACGGAAGGCCGCCGGCTTCGGCGCATTCTCGGGCAGCGCCGACTTCACGGCGTCGCGCACCAGGATCCAGGCACCCTTGGTGCCGGGCACGGCGCCGCGGATGAGGATCAGGCCGCGCTCGACATCGGTGGAAACCACTTCGACGTTCTGCGTGGTGACGCGGGTGGCGCCCATGTGGCCGGCCATCTTCTTGCCCTTGAACACCTTACCGGGGTCCTGGCGCTGGCCGGTCGAACCGTGCGAGCGGTGCGACACCGAGTTACCGTGCGTGGCACGACCGCCGCCGAAATTGTGGCGCTTCATGACACCCTGGAAACCCTTACCGGTCGAAGTGCCGGTCACGTCGACCTTCTGGCCGGCGACGAAGTGATCGGCGGTGATCTCGACACCGATATCGAGCAGGTTGTCGTCGGAAACGCGGAACTCGGCCAGCTTGGCCTTGGGCTCCACGGAAGCGCTGGCAAAATGGCCACGCATCGCCTTCGACGTGTTCTTCACCTTGGCGAGCCCGACGCCGAGCTGCACGGCGGTGTAGCCGTTCTTCTCCTGCGTGCGCTGCGCGACGACCTGGCAGCTCTCCATGCGGAGAACCGTGACGGGGACATGCTCGCCCGCATCATTATAGATGCGGGTCATTCCCAGCTTCTGTGCAATTACACCTGAACGCATCGGTTCATTTTCCTTCAGAGGAGCTCCGGGTTGCCCCTGGGAGCTCATGGTTCAGCTCTTAGAGCTTGATTTCGACGTCCACGCCGGCGGCCAGATCGAGCTTCATCAGCGCGTCGACCGTCTGCGGGGTCGGGTCCACGATGTCGAGGAGACGCTTGTGGGTGCGCATCTCGAACTGCTCGCGGCTCTTCTTGTCCACATGCGGCGAACGGTTGACCGTGAACTTCTCGATGCGGGTCGGCAGCGGGATCGGGCCGCGGACATTGGCGCCGGTGCGCTTGGCCGTCGAAACGATCTCACGCGTCGAAGCATCGAGCACGCGGTGGTCGAACGCTTTCAGGCGTATGCGGATATTCTGTCCGTTCATTCGTCTATTCCTTGTTCTGGCGCGGCGCGGGCGTTTACCCGCCCGCGACAGATCGATTGCTTGTTCTTATTCGACGATTGCGGCGACGATGCCGGCGCCGACGGTGCGGCCGCCCTCGCGGATGGCGAAGCGCAGGCGCTCTTCCATGGCGATCGGCACGATCAGTTCCACGTCCACCGTCACGTTGTCGCCCGGCATCACCATCTCGGTGCCGGCCGGAAGCGTCACGATGCCCGTCACGTCCGTCGTGCGGAAGTAGAACTGCGGACGGTAGTTGGTGAAGAACGGCGTGTGACGGCCACCCTCCTCCTTCGTCAGAATGTAGGCCTCGGCCTTGAACTTCTTGTGCGGCTTCACCGAACCCGGCTTGGCCAGAACCTGGCCGCGCTCGACGCCGTCACGGTCAACGCCGCGCAGCAGCGCGCCGATGTTGTCGCCAGCCTGGCCCTGGTCGAGCAGCTTGCGGAACATCTCCACGCCCGTGCAGGTCGTCTTGGTCGTCGGGCGGATGCCCACGATCTCCAGTTCCTCACCCACCTTGACCACGCCGCGCTCGACGCGGCCGGTCACAACCGTGCCGCGGCCCGAGATCGAGAACACGTCCTCGATCGGCATCAGGAACGGCTTGTCGATCGGACGCTCCGGCGTCGGGATGTAGGCGTCGACCTCGGCCATCAGCTTGCGGATCGCGTCCTCGCCCAGCTCCTTCGAGGAATCCTCAAGCGCCGCCAGCGCCGAACCCTTGACGATCGGCGTGTCGTCGCCCGGGAACTCGTACTTCGACAGAAGCTCGCGAACCTCCAGCTCGACCAGCTCCAGAAGCTCCGGATCGTCAACCTGGTCGCACTTGTTCAGGAACACAACGATCGCCGGAACGCCAACCTGGCGGGCCAGAAGGATGTGCTCGCGCGTCTGCGGCATCGGGCCGTCAGCCGCCGAAACAACCAGGATCGCGCCGTCCATCTGCGCCGCACCCGTGATCATGTTCTTCACATAGTCGGCGTGGCCGGGGCAGTCGACATGCGCATAGTGACGGTTCTCCGTCTCGTACTCCACATGCGAGGTCGAGATCGTGATGCCGCGCGCCTTCTCCTCAGGCGCGTTGTCAATCTGGTCATACGCCCGGAAATCGCCGAAGAACTTCGTGATCGCCGCCGTCAAAGACGTCTTGCCATGGTCAACGTGACCAATCGTGCCAATGTTCACATGAGGCTTCGTGCGCTCGAATTTACCTTTTGCCATGTGAGGTCTCCATTCCTGCTAGCCCGTTCGGGCATTGAACCAAGTTACTGTCGCAACCCTACGGGATTTAAGCGTATTTCTTCTGGACTTCCTGAGCCACGGCGGTCGGCACCGGCTCATAATGGTCGAACTGCATCGTGTACTGGGCGCGGCCCTGAGACATCGAGCGCAGGCTGTCGACGTACTTGAACATGTTGGC